>NZ_JACSQF010000009.1:105290-198271 GCF_014836755.1 Oerskovia merdavium | reverse complement strand
GAGACGGGGTGGGAGAGTAGGTCGCCGCCGGACAACCATTCACCAAAGGCCCACCCCACACGGGGTGGGCCTTTGGCATACCCCCGAACAACCGGCCCGCCAGGCCAGCACCACACCACCACCACACGGCCGGCCCACCAGAACCCAGCCCCGGAGCACCCCGTGCCCGGGGCATCTCCATGCCCTGACGACCACGGCTCCCGTCCCGCGGGGCGGCGCGTTCGGGGGCGTCCGCCCCGCTAGCCTGACGAGATGGGAGCGCGAGGGATCTACGTCGAGGTGACGATCTCGGCTCCGCTCGACGTCGTCTGGTCCCTCACGCAGGACCCCGAGCAGCACGTGCGTTGGGACGTGCGGTTCTCCCGGATCGTCCCGACCGAGCCGACCGGAACCGGGGCTACCCGGTTCACGTACACACGCCGCCTGCCGCTCCGCACGGTCGCCGGCGACGGCGTGAGCATCGGCGACACCAGCGGGCGGGAGGGCTCTCGCACCTCGGCCCTGCGGTTCGCGACGTCGGACCCGTTGTCACCGATCCGTTCCGGCCGCGGCTACTGGCGCTACGTGCCGGCCGGGGACGGCGTCCGATTCGTCACCGGTTACGACTACGTCCCCGGCTGGGGGCGGCTCCTGGACCGTGTCGCACGACCCGCTCTGGGCTGGGCCACGGCGTGGAGCTTCGATCGCCTGCGCATCTGGGCAGAGCGCGACGAGCCGCCCGAGCGCTGGCCGCTGCGCAGCGTCCTGTGGCTCTGGCGGCCCGAGCGACCGCGCGCAGGGCGCTGCCGCCGGGCTCCGGCTCGTGGCCGGCGCCGGGACGACCACCTGCGCGACGCACCAGCGACGCTCGCGTCCCTCCCCGCACCGAGGAGCGCACCATGACGTCGATCTTCCAGAAGGCCATGGGCCCCGACTTCGCGCGGCTGCACCCCATGCTGCAGCGCCGGTTCTCGGTCGGGCTCGACAGCGGCGAGGCGTGCACCGGTCGCGGCGTGATGTCCGAGGTCCGTCGTGGACCGTGGTGGACCGTACCCTTCCTCCAGCTCGGCCGGCTCCGCAACATCCTCGTGCCCGACACGGGCACAGACGTGCCATTCACGATCGAGAACTACCCGTACCTGGACCCGCTCGGGCGGGAGACGGTGACGTTCGTCCGGGAGTACGAGATCCGGGGCAGGCGACGACGGTTCGACGCCACGATGGTCCTGGTGGGTGACCAGGTCGTCGACTACCTCGGCACCCACCAGCACCTGGCCGTCGACCTCGACCTCCGTGCGGACGAGCGCGGTGGCCTGGTGCTGACGTCCGACGCCCAACGGTTCTACGAGGGGCCGGTCGGGTTCCGGTTCCCCATGCTGCTGAGCGGTCGCGCGCACCTCCACGAGTGGTATGACGAGGCCGACGCGGTGTTCCGGGTCGACCTCGAGGTCACCAACGAACGGCTCGGGTTCCTCTTCGGGTACCGGGGCTCGTTCACGTGCGGGTGGACCCCCGCGCGCGACGCGCCCGACCGTCTCAAGCCCCGTCGGCACGAGCAGCGGACCTGACGCCCGCCGCCCACGTGGTGCGACCGCCACGGTGCGCCGGACGCCCCCGTGACCGCCGTCGTCGGGCACTAGACTGACGACCATGTCCACCATCTCCCGTGATGAGGTCGCGCGCGTCGCCGTGCTGGCCCGCATCGACCTCCGGCCCGAGGAGCTCGACCGCCTCGCCGGCGAGCTCGACGTCATCGTCGATGCGATCGCCCAGGTGAGCGAGGTCGCCACTCCTGACGTCCCCGCCACGAGCCACCCGCTCCCGCTGACCAACGTCTTCCGAGACGACGTCCCCGTGCCGCCGCTGCCCGTCGAGGACGTCCTCGCCGCAGCACCGGCCAGCGAAGACGGACGCTTCAGCGTCCCGCAGATCCTCGGGGAGGAATGATGACGAACGACCTGACGCGGCTGAGTGCCGCGGACCTCGCCGCGCACCTGGTCTCCGGCGAGGTGAGCAGCGTCGAGGCGACGCAGGCGCACCTCGACCGCATCGGTGACGTCGACACCGCGGTCCACGCGTTCCTGCACGTGAGCACCGAGGACGCCCTCGCGACGGCCCGCGACATCGACTCGCGCCGCGCCGCGGGCGAGGACCTGCACCCCCTCGCGGGCGTGCCCATCGCGGTGAAGGACGTCGTCGTCACCAAGGGCCTGCCCACGACGGCCGGCTCCAAGATCCTCGAGGGCTGGATCCCTCCCTACGACGCGACGCTCGTCGAGCGCATCCGCGCCGCGGGCCTGCCGATCCTCGGCAAGACCAACATGGACGAGTTCGCCATGGGCTCCTCGACGGAGCACTCGGCGTACGGCAACACCCACAACCCGTGGGACCTCGACCGCATCCCCGGCGGCTCGGGCGGTGGCTCGGCCGCGGCCGTCGCCGCCTACGAGGCGCCCCTCGCGATCGGCACCGACACGGGCGGCTCGATCCGTCAGCCCGGCGCCGTGACCGGCACGGTCGGCGTCAAGCCCACCTACGGCGGCGTGTCCCGCTACGGCCTCATCGCCATGGCGTCCTCGCTCGACCAGGCAGGCCCCGTCACGCGGACCGTCCTCGACTCGGCGCTCCTGCACGAGCTCATCGGCGGCCACGACCCCCGCGACTCGACCTCGATCAACGAGGACCTGCCGCTGCTCGTCGACGCGGCCCGCCAGGGTGCGATCGGCGACCTGCGCGGCCTGCGCGTCGGCGTGGTCTCCGAGCTCTCGGGCGAGGGCTACCAGGAGGGCGTGAGCGCACGCTTCGCGGAGTCGCTCGACCTGCTGCGCTCGCTCGGCGCCGAGATCATCGAGGTCTCGTGCCCGCACTTCAAGTACGCGCTCGGCGCCTACTACCTGATCATGCCGAGCGAGGCGTCCAGCAACCTCGCCAAGTTCGACGGCATGCGCTTCGGCCTGCGCGTCGAGCCGGAGGACGGTCCCGTCACGGCCGAGCGCGTCATGTCCGCGACCCGCGGCCAGGGCTTCGGCGACGAGGTCAAGCGCCGCATCATCCTCGGCACGTACGCACTGTCGGCGGGCTACTACGACGCCTACTACGGCAGCGCGCAGAAGGTCCGCACGCTCATCCAGCGCGACTTCGACGCGGCGTTCGCCCAGGCCGACGTCCTGGTCTCCCCGACGGCCCCCACCACGGCGTTCAAGTTCGGTGAGAAGCTCGACGACCCGCTCGCGATGTACCTCAACGACGTCGCGACGATCCCCGCGAACCTCGCGGGCGTCCCGGGAATGTCGCTGCCGAACGGTCTCTCGGACGACGGCCTGCCCGTCGGCTTCCAGATCCTCGCGCCGGCCAAGGCCGACGACCGTCTGTACCGCGTGGGCGCCGCTCTCGAGGCCGCCCTGGAGAACACGTGGGGCGGGCCGCTGCTGGCCAAGGCCCCGGAGCTGGAGGTCGCGCGATGAGCGCACACGCAACCGTGGACCTGGTCGACTACGACGAGGCCGTCCGCCGCTACGACCCGGTCATCGGCATCGAGGTGCACGTCGAGCTCGGCACCAAGACCAAGATGTTCTGCGCGGCCGAGGTCGAGTTCGGCGGCGAGCCCAACACGCAGGTGACCCCGGTGAGCCTCGGGCTGCCCGGCGCGCTGCCCGTGGTCAACGGCAAGGCCGTCGAGTACGCGATCAAGATCGGGCTCGCGCTCAACTGCCAGATCGCCGAGTCCTGCCGCTTCGCCCGGAAGAACTACTTCTACCCGGACGTGCCCAAGAACTTCCAGACGTCGCAGTACGACGAGCCCATCGCGTTCGACGGCTACCTGGACGTCGAGCTCGAGGACGGCACGATCTTCCGCGTCGACATCGAGCGTGCGCACATGGAGGAGGACGCGGGCAAGAACACCCACGTCGGCGGGGCGACCGGGCGCATCCACGGTGCCGAGTACTCGCTCGTCGACTACAACCGTGCGGGCATCCCGCTCGTGGAGATCGTCACGCGCCCCATCACGGGTGCGGGGGAGCGCGCCCCGGAGGTCGCTCGCGCGTACGTCCAGACGCTGCGCGACATCTTCCGTGCGCTCGACGTGTCCGAGGCACGCATGGAGCGCGGCAACGTCCGCGCCGACGTGAACCTCTCCCTGCGCGCGACCCCCGAGTCGCCGCTCGGCACGCGGACCGAGACCAAGAACGTGAACTCGTTCCGCTCGATCGAGCGCGCGGTCCGCTACGAGGTCTCGCGTCAGGCCGCCGTCCTCGACGAGGGCGGCACGGTCATCCAGGAGACGCGTCACTGGCACGAGGACACCTCGGTCACGACGGCCGGTCGCGTGAAGTCCGACGCCGAGGACTACCGCTACTTCCCGGAGCCGGACCTGGTGCCCGTCGCACCGAGCCGTGACTGGGTCGAGCAGATCCGCGCCACGCTGCCCGAGCTCCCTGTCGCGCGCCGCAACCGCCTCCAGGGCGAGTGGGGCTACGCCGACGCCGAGATGCGGGACGTCGTCAATGCGGGCGCTCTCGACCTCATCGAGGCGACCGTCGCGGCCGGTGCGAGCCCCGCGGCCGCACGCAAGTGGTGGATGGGTGAGCTCGCCCGCTACGCCAAGACGAGCGACACCGAGATCGCCGAGATCGCGGTCACGCCCGCGCAGATCGCCCAGCTCCAGGCGCTCGTCGACTCGGGCCGGATCAACGACAAGCTGGCTCGTCAGGTCCTCGAGGGCGTCCTCGCGGGCGAAGGCGACCCGGAGGCCGTGGTGGTCGCACGCGGGCTCGAGGTCGTCTCGGACGACGGCGCGCTCCTCGAGGCGATCGACGCCGCCCTCGCGGCCCAGCCCGACATCGTCGAGAAGGTTCGCTCGGGCAACATGGGGCCCATCGGTGCGATCATCGGAGCGGTCATGAAGGCCACCAAGGGCCAGGCCGACGCCGGGCGCGTCCGCGAGCTGGTCATCGAGCGGATCGGTTGATCCGTGCCCCGAAGCACCACGGAGGTGGTCGCGTGACACGCGGACCCGAGCTCTACGGCGAGATGATGCGGCTGCGACCCATCGAGGCGCGCGACGCCGAGCGCATGTGGGAGTCCGTGCAGGACCCGGAGTCCAACCGGCTCACGGGGACCACGGCCGAGTTCACGCGCGAGCAGATCGACGAGTGGGCGGCCACGATCAGCGACCGCGTGGGCCGCTACGACTGGGCCATCACCTCGCCGGCCAAGCGGGACGGCCAGCTCGTGAGCGACGAGATGTTCGGCGAGATCGTGCTCAACGACATCGACGAGCACGCGCTCTCGGCCAACCTTCGCCTGGCCCTGCTCCCCAACTACCGGGGGCGCGGCTACGGTCGCGAGGCGATCTTCGAGGTCCTGCGCTTCGCGTTCGACCACCCCGAGGGTCCGCACCTGCACCGGGTGAGCCTCGACGTGCTCAGCATCAACCCGCGGGCTCGCATGCTCTACGAGTCGCTGGGCTTCCGCGAGGAGGGCCGGCTCCGCGACGCGTTCCGGGACGGCGACGGCTGGGCCGACGCGATCGTCATGAGCATCCTCGAGGACGAGTTCCGCGCGGGGCTCTGAGCACGACCACCCCGCCGGGCTGGACACCAGGACGAGCGTGACCTCCGGGTCACGCTCGTCCTGTCGTGTCCGGGGCGGTCAGCGTCGCGCGCGCTCGAAGTCCTCGAGCGACACCTTGCGCTCGACCGCGTGGTCCACGACGCGCTCGGAATACCCGGGAGCACCACCGGGGAGCTTCCACGGCTCGTGCACGGCCTTGCCGGTGATGCCGCGCAGCTCGGGCACCCACTCGCGCACGTAGGCGCCGTCGGGGTCGAACTTCAGGCCCTGCGTGACCGGGTTGAAGATCCGGAAGTACGGCGCGGCGTCGCGCCCGGTCCCCGCGACCCACTGCCAGTTGAGCTGGTTCTGCGACACGTCGCCGTCGACCAGGTGGGCCATGAAGTGCTCGGCCCCGCGCTGCCAGCGCACGTGCAGGTCCTTGACGAGGAACGACGCGACGAGCATCCGGACGCGGTTGTGCATCCACCCGGTGCCGAGGAGCTGGCGCATCCCGGCGTCGACCATCGGGTAGCCCGTGCGGCCCTCGCACCACGCGGCGAGCAGCGCGTCCTCCGTGGCGCCCGTGGCCCACGCGTCCTCGGGGACCACGGTGCGCAGCGACCGCTGCACCGCCCCGGGGTGGTGGAACAGCACGTCCGCGTGGAACTCGCGCCACGCGAGCTCCGAGCGGTAGGTCGCGGCGGAGTCCTCGGGCACCGACCCCGAGCGCACCGCCGACGCGAGGTCCGCGAGCAGCGTCCGGGGGTGGATCTCGCCCCACTTGAGCGCGGGCGAGAGGTACGAGGTCCCGGTGAGGTCGGGCCGGTCACGATCGGTCGGGTAGTCGGCGAGGCCGTCGGCCAGGAACGCGTGCCAGCGGTCGAGGGCCGCGGCCTCGCCCGCAGCGGGCAGCCGCGCCCCCGCCTCGGGCGCGTCCGGGAGACCGTCCGAGGCGAGCGTTGCCCACGCGACGTCGTCGGGCAGGGGAGCGGGGGCCCGCCAGCCGTGCTCGAGCCACGCCGACCGGAACGGCGTGAAGACCTGGAAGGGCGTCCCGCCGCGCGTCCGGACGCGCCCCGGCGCGACCGCGTAGGGCGAACCCGTGCGTTGCAGGCTCACGTCGCGCTCCGCGAGGAGCGCCTCGACCGCGTCGTCCCGGCGACGCCCGTAGGGCTCGTAGCTCGCGGCGACGTGGACCGAGCGCGCGCCGACCTCGGCGCAGACCGCGGGCACGACCTCGCGCGGGTCGCCGTGGCGCACCACGAGCCGGCCGCCGGTCGAGGCGTCGAGCTCGTGCAGGCTGCGGGCCAGGTACGCCTGCCGCACGGGTCCGGCCGACGCCCAGAGCGCGGGGTCCAGGACGTAGAGCCCGACGACGTCGCTCCCCGTCGCGCGCGCCTCGCCCTGGGCCTCGCCCAGGGCCGGGTTGTCGGCCAGGCGCAGGTCGCGGCGGAACCACAGGACGGTCGGTGCGGGGGAGGGCATCCGCCCACGCTAGCCGGGGCCGGGCGCTGCGTGCACACGGGCCGCCACCAGTCGCCACGACCACCGGCCGGTGGCAGCATCGATCCATGAGCGGCAACGACGAGCGGCCCGTCCAGCCCGACCTCCCGGACCCCCGGCTCGAGGCCGAGGCAGCCCCTGCCGCCGGCCGGGTCCCGCGCGACCACGCGTTCTTCGGCCACCCGATCGGGCTGATGACCCTGTTCACCACCGAGCTGTGGGAACGGTTCAGCTACTACGGGATGCGCGCGATCCTGCTCTTCTACCTGACGGACTCGATCGCCGACGGAGGCCTGGCCCTCGACGAGGTGACGGGGCTCGCCCTGGTCTCGATCTACGGCACGGGCGTCTACCTGCTGTCGGTCGTCGGCGGCTGGCTCGCGGACCGGGTCATCGGTTCGCGGCGCTCGGTCCTGTACGGCGGGATCATCATCGCGGCGGGGCACGTCTCGCTGACGATCCCGGGGGCGGGCTTCTCGATGTTCGGCATCGCGCTCGTGGCGCTCGGCACGGGGCTGCTCAAGCCCAACGTGTCCTCGATGGTGGGCGAGCTGTACACGCGCGACGACCCGCGCCGCGACTCGGCCTTCTCGATCTTCTACATGGGCATCAACCTCGGCTCGCTCCTGTCGCCGATCATCGTCGGGTTCGTCAACCGGCAGTGGGGGTACCACGCGGGCTTCGCGGTCGCGGCGGTCGGCATGGCGATCGCCCTCGTGTTCTTCGTCGCGGGGCGCAAGTACCTGGGGGGCGCGGGGGACTCGGTGCCCAACCCCCTCACGCGCGAGGAGTACCCGAAGCTCGTCCGGATCGGGCTCTTCATCCTCGCGGGGCTCGTGGTCGCGGCGCTCATCGCCTGGGCCGTGTCGGGGGCGTTCGGCATCTCGACGTTCATCGACACGCTGTCCTACGTCGCGTTCGCGGCGCCCATCGCCTACTTCCTGGTGATGTTCCGCTCGCCCAAGGTCACGGCCCCCGAGCGCTCGCGGCTCACGGCGTACATCCCGCTGTTCGTCGCGGCCATGCTGTTCTTCATGATCTTCGAGCAGGCGGCCACGACGCTGTCGAGCTTCGCGAAGAACCGCACCGAGCTCTCGTTCTTCGGGATCGCGATCGAGCCCGCGTTCTTCCAGTCCGTGAACCCGTTCTCGATCGTGGTCCTGGCGCCGGTGTTCGCGTGGATCTGGGTCAAGACCAAGGACCGCCCGCCGACGGCCGTGAAGTTCGCGATGGGCCTGACGCTCGCGGCACTCTCGTTCGTGTGGCTCTCGGCCGCGTCGGCGATCTTCGCGGACGAGAAGGCCCCGGCCTGGGTCCTGGTCTCGGTGTACGTCATCCAGACGCTCGGCGAGCTGTGCCTGTCCCCGGTGGGGCTGGCCGCGACGACGCTGCTCGCGCCCAAGGCGTTCCGCAGCCAGGCCATGGCGCTGTGGTTCCTGGCCCCCGCGGCAGGGCAGGCGATCACGGCCCAGATCGTCCAGGTCACGCAGGGCGCGTCGGACACCGCCTACTTCGGGGTCGTCGGTGCGATCACCATGGCGTTCGCGCTGGTCCTGTTCGCGCTCGCCCCGTGGGTCACGCGCCACATCCGCCACGCGGACGCGCAGGAGGCGGCGGCACCCGCGCACTAGCGGGCGCCGGTGCGGACGGCCGCCCGGCGGGGACGTCCGGGTACTGACGGTGCCGCACGCCCGACGGCGGCACACGCCCGGGTGCGTCGCTGCACCTGGGCGCGTGGCGCCGTCGGGCATGCCGGGCGACGGGTCGCCTCAGCGCATCCAGGCCGGCACGCCCACGCGCTCCGCGACCCCGCCCAGCCCCCACGTGCTGCCCGCACGGGTCAGGGCCACGACGACCACGACGAGCGCGGTCACGACGTGGTCCTCGACGACCGGGTTGGTGGAGCCCGCGGCCACGGGCCACGTCGTGGCCCACAGCAGCGCCATGAGGAGCGTGCCCGAGACCGCGGCGACGCGCGTCCCGACGCCCAGGAGGAGCGCGAGGCCCGTCGCGCCCATGCCGAGCATGAACAGCCAGTCGGTCGCGGGGCCGGCCAGGGCGCCGAACGTGTCGGCGAACGGCCCCGAGAGCGAGGACAGGTAGCCCTGGGTCGGGGAACCCCCGCCGACCCACGCACGCTCGGCGGGGGTCGCGTAGCCCAGGCCGAAGGTCTTGTCGAGCACGGGCCACAGGAAGACGAGCGAGATCGCGATGCGCAGCACGGCCAGCGCTCGGCGTGCCGCGGGCAGCGTGACGACAGGGGGCGTGGTCGCCTGCGGTGCGGCCGTGGGGTCGGTCGAGATGGACGTGGAGTGGGGGTTCAGGGTCGGTGCAGCGGTGGCCTGGCTCATGGGTCTGGTCTCCCTGGTCGATGGGTCGTCCGCCGGACGGCGCGGGGCCGGGGTGCGGGACGAGGTGCTGCCTGCGGGGACCGCGGTCCCCTCGTGGTCGAGGGATCGGCCTCTGCGGGCCAGTGGCGGCGGGGTCCGAGCAGCCCTGTCAACTAACCACCGGGGTGAAGTCGCCTGCAACCTTTTGAGCAGATTGACGGGTTTTCCCGTATCGGTGGTGCTACGTAGGGGGATCGCACATCCGGTCCCCGGTGGGAGCGCTGCCTCCCGGCGGGGACCACGAGCCGGACGCCCGACCTGCGGGGTCCGGGGCGGGCGTAGTGTGTCCGAGCGGTCACCTCCCAGGCCGCAGCACCACGTGAAGGAGCTGAACCGCCATGAGTCGCCCCCTGCGCTCTCGGACGTCCACCCACGGCCGCAACATGTCCGGTGCCCGCGCGCTCTGGCGCGCCACCGGCATGGGCTCCGAGGACTTCGGCAAGCCGATCATCGCGATCGCGAACTCGTACACGCAGTTCGTACCGGGCCACGTCCACCTCAAGGACATGGGCGACCTGGTCGCGTCCGCGATCCGCGAGGCCGGCGGCGTCTCCAAGGAGTTCAACACCATCGCGGTCGACGACGGCATCGCGATGGGCCACGCGGGCATGCTCTACTCGCTGCCCAGCCGCGACCTCATCGCGGACTCGGTCGAGTACATGGTCAACGCGCACTGCGCGGACGCCATCGTGTGCATCTCCAACTGCGACAAGATCACGCCCGGCATGCTCAACGCCGCGCTGCGCCTCAACATCCCCGTCATCTTCGTCTCCGGCGGCCCCATGGAGGCGGGCAAGGTCGTCGTCGCCGACGGTGTGGCCTCGACGCGCCTGAACCTCGTCAACGCGATCAACTACGCCGCGGACGACAACGTCAGCGACGAGGCGCTCGCGCAGGTCGAGGAGGCCGCGTGCCCCACGTGCGGCTCGTGCTCGGGCATGTTCACCGCGAACTCGATGAACTGCCTCACCGAGGCCCTGGGCCTGTCCCTGCCCGGCAACGGCTCGACGCTCGCGACCCACGCCGCGCGCAAGGAGCTCTTCCTCGAGGCAGGCCGCACGATCGTCGACCTCGCGCGTCGGTACTACGACGAGGAGGACGACTCGGCCGCGCCGCGCAACATCGCGACCAAGGCCGCGTTCGCCAACGCCATGACGCTCGACGTCGCGATGGGCGGCTCGACCAACACGGTCCTGCACATCCTCGCGGCCGCCCAGGAAGGCGAGATCGACTTCGACCTGACGGACATCGAGCGCATCAGCCGCCAGGTCCCGTGCCTGTCCAAGGTCGCGCCGAACCACCCCAACTTCCACATGGAGGACGTCCACCGCGCGGGCGGCATCCCCGCGCTCCTGGGCGAGCTCGACCGTGCCGGTCTCCTGGACCACGACGTGACGTCGGTGCACACCCCGACGCTGCGCGAGTGGCTCGACGACTGGGACGTGCGCGGAGGCAAGGCGACCGAGCAGGCTGTCGAGCTGTTCCACGCCGCGCCGGGCGGGGTCCGCACCACGCAGGCGTTCTCGACGTCGAACCGGTGGGACCACCTCGACACCGACGCGGCCGACGGCTGCATCCGCGACCTCGAGCACGCGTACACGGTCGAGGGCGGCCTGGCCGTGCTCCGTGGCAACCTCGCCGAGGACGGCGCGGTCTTCAAGACCGCGGGTGTCGACCCCGACGTGTTCCACTTCGTCGGCAGGGCGCTGGTCTGCGAGTCGCAGGACGAGGCCGTCGAGAAGATCCTCACCAAGCAGGTCGAGCCCGGCCACGTGGTCGTCGTGCGCTACGAGGGCCCCGCAGGCGGACCCGGCATGCAGGAGATGCTCTACCCCACGTCGTTCATCAAGGGCCGTGGCCTGGGCAAGGTCTGCGCGCTCATCACCGACGGCCGCTTCTCGGGCGGGTCGAGCGGCATCTCGGTGGGCCACGTCTCGCCCGAGGCCGCGGCCGGGGGCGTGATCGGCCTGGTCGAGGACGGCGACGAGATCGAGATCGACGTCGACACGCGCCTCATCCGCGTCAACGTGCCCGACGAGGTCCTCGCCGAGCGTCGCGCCAAGATGGAGGCGCGCGAGAACCCCTGGCAGCCCGTCGACCGCGACCGCTACGTCTCGCCCGCGCTGCAGGCCTACGCCGCGATGGCGACGTCCGCCGACCGCGGTGCGGTGCGCGACGTGTCGCTGCTCAAGCGCCGCTGAGCCACGCACCCGCACGACGACGACGGGCCCGCCCCGAGCAGGGGGCGGGCCCGTCGTCGCGTGCGGAGCATGGCGTGCGGCGGTGCGCGGTGGGCGGGTGCGTGCGTCAGCACTGCTCCTCGGACTGCTCGGTGATGATCCACCTCGCGCCCTCGGGGACCATGACGGCCGACCCGCAGTCGCCGCCCGCGTACGCGACGGACAGCACGGTCGCGTCGGGGCGCTCCTCGCGGACGGCGATCTCGACCTCCGCGACGTCGCCGACCGCGGCGTAGAGCTCGGCCGTGGTCGTGATCATCGACGAGCAGTCCGTGATGCCGGGCCACCCCTGCGCCGTCATCTCCGCGACCATCCGGTCGACGAGCGTGGGGGTCATGTACCCGCAGGCCGTCTCGACCGCGGGCGCACGGCTCGCGGCGAGCCAGGCGCGAAAGCTCGCCTCGGGGGACTCGTCGGCGGCGTCGGGCTCCGGCGTGGGCTCGGGGGCCATCGGGGTGGTGTCGACAGCGGCCTCGGGGGCCGCCGCGGTGCCCGTGCTCGACGGCGTCGCGGTGGGCGTGGCCCGCGGCTCGGCGGTGCCCGAGCACGCGGCCGTGAGCAGAGCGAGCGCGACGACGGGAGCGAGCACCGCGCCTCGCCGGGCTGACGGGAGCGAGGTGGTCCGGGAAGAGCGGACGGGCCGGAGCGAGGGACGATACGTCGTGGTCATCGCGGCATCCTTCCCGACGAGGTGATGCCCCGGCGAGCCGCCACGCGCGCTGTGGCCGCACTTCACCCGTGAGGAGATACTCGGGTATGGCCAGCGACGACATCGACATCAAGCCCCGTTCCCGGACCGTGACCGACGGCATCGAGGCCACGGCCTCGCGCGGCATGCTCCGCGCCGTCGGGATGGGGGACGACGACTGGGTCAAGCCCCAGATCGGCATCGCGAGCTCGTGGAACGAGATCACGCCGTGCAACCTGTCGCTCGACCGGCTCGCGCAGGGCGCCAAGGAAGGCGTGCACGCGGGCGGGGGCTACCCGCTGCAGTTCGGCACCATCTCGGTGTCCGACGGCATCTCGATGGGGCACGAGGGCATGCACTTCTCGCTCGTGTCCCGCGACGTCATCGCGGACTCGGTCGAGACCGTCATGCAGGCCGAGCGGCTCGACGGGTCCGTGCTGCTCGCGGGCTGCGACAAGTCGCTGCCCGGCATGCTCATGGCCGCCGCGCGCCTCGACCTCGCGAGCGTGTTCCTCTACGCGGGCTCGATCATGCCCGGCTGGGTCAAGCTCGAGGACGGCACGGAGAAGGACGTCACGCTCATCGACGCGTTCGAGGCCGTGGGGGCGTGCTCGCGCGGGCTCATGAGCAAGGGTGACCTGGACCGCATCGAGCGGGCCATCTGCCCGGGCGAGGGCGCGTGCGGCGGCATGTACACCGCGAACACCATGGCGTCGGTCGCCGAGGCCATGGGCATGTCGCTGCCCGGTTCGGCCGCACCGCCCTCGGCGGACCGCCGCCGCGACAACTTCGCGCACCGCTCGGGCGAGGCCGTCGTCGAGCTGCTGCGTCGCGGGATCACGGCGCGAGACATCATGACCAAGGAGGCGTTCGAGAACGCGATCGCCGTGGTCATGGCGTTCGGCGGCTCGACCAACGCGGTCCTGCACCTGCTGGCGATCGCGCACGAGGCCGAGGTCGAGCTGACGCTCGCGGACTTCGACCGCGTGGCCGCCAAGGTGCCCCACCTGGGCGACCTCAAGCCGTTCGGCCGGTACGTCATGAACGACGTCGACCGTATCGGCGGTGTGCCCGTGGTTATGAAGGCCCTGCTCGACGCGGGGCTGATCCACGGCGACGCGCTCACGGTCACGGGCCGGACGGTCGCCGAGAACCTCGCGGAGATCGACCCCCCGGACCCCGACGGCAAGATCCTGCGCGCGCTCGACAACCCGATCCACCACACGGGCGGCATCACCATCCTGGGCGGCTCGCTCGCGCCCGAGGGGGCCGTGGTCAAGTCCGCGGGCTTCGACTCGGACGTGTTCGAGGGCACGGCCCGCGTGTTCGAGCGCGAGCGCGCGGCGCTCGACGCCCTCGAGGACGGGACCATCACGGACGGCGACGTCGTCGTGATCCGCTACGAGGGCCCCAAGGGCGGACCGGGCATGCGCGAGATGCTCGCGATCACGGGAGCCATCAAGGGAGCGGGCCTCGGCAAGACCGTGCTGCTCCTGACGGACGGACGGTTCTCGGGCGGGACGACCGGGCTGTGCGTGGGCCACGTCGCACCCGAGGCGGTCGACGCCGGACCGATCGCGTTCGTGCGCGACGGCGACCGGATCCGGCTCGACGTCGCGCGCAAGACGCTCGACCTGCTGGTCGAGGACGCCGAGATCGAGGCCCGCAAGGAGGGCTGGGCGCCGCTCGCCCCGAAGTTCACGCGCGGGGTCCTGGCCAAGTACGCCAAGCTCGTCCAGTCGGCCTCGCGCGGGGCGATCCTCGAGTAGGGGGCCTGGACGCGGTCGCGGACGGAGCCGTCGAGAGCGCCTGGACGCGACCCGCCCACGTGCTCGGCACGCTGGCCGCGCGTGCTGGCGACGGACCTCCGCCTGCGGGATAGTTGGACGAGGAACGCTCCGTCGCAGCACCTCCCCGGTCCGACCGGCCAGGGCCCGCGACCCCGGCTCGCCACGACGTTCCGCAGGGTCCCCGTCCACCCGACACGCACCGGAGCAGCAGCCATGAGCGACGAGATCACCGCCCGACAATTCCACGACAGCGACGGGGTGGAGGACTGGCGCGTGCTGCTCGGCACCGCGCAGACCAGGTTCAGGACGGGCTCGTTCACCGCGGGCGTCGAGCTGGTCGACGCGATCGGCGAGCTGGCCGAAGGCATGAACCACCATCCCGACGTCGACCTGCGCTACGCGACCGTGACCGTCCGGACGTCGTCCCACGACGTCGGCGGCCTGAGCAAGCGCGACCTGACGCTCGCCCGCCGCATCTCGTTGGCCGCCAAGGAGCTCGACCTCCCGGCCGAGACCGACGGCCTCCTCGAGGTCGAGATCGCGATCGACGCGCTGGACCGGCCCGCGGTACGCCCGTTCTGGCGGGCCGTCCTGGGCTACGTCGACGGGCCCGAGGAGGACGAGGGGCTGGGCCTGGGGGACCGCGCCGGCTACGGGCCCCCGGTCTGGTTCCAGCAGATGGACGCCCCGCGGCCCCAGCGCAACCGCATCCACCTCGACGTCACGGTCCCGCACGACCAGGTCGAGGCGCGCGTGACCGCAGCCATCGCCGCAGGAGGGCACCTGGTGTCGGACGACCGGGCGCCGGCGTTCTGGGTCCTCGCGGACGTCGAGGGCAACGAGGCGTGCCTGTGCACGTGGCGCGGGCGCGACTGAGCGGCCGTCCGGCGTGACGGTCGCGGCCCGACGGTCGTCGGGTCCGGCGTGCGTCAGGGCGCGCGCGACCTCGCGGCGCGGCCCGTTCGGGAGCGCCGCGGCGCGGAGAGGTCACGCGCGGGCCACGACCAGCGTCCGGTAGGACGGGATCAGGACCCCACGCTGAGCGCTGCGCGAGACGACCCGCAGGCTCTGCCCGTCCCCCCACAGCGTGCGCAGCAGCGCGCCGATCTCCGCACGCGCCAGGGCCGCGCCCAGGCACAGGTGCCGCCCGGCCCCGAACCACAGCTGGCGGCTCTCGCGCACGTAGGGGCGGTCGGCACGGAACCGGCCGGCGCCGATGTTCGCGCTCCACACGAGCATCATGATGCGCTCGCCCTCGGCGAGCCGGCGGCCCGCCACCTCGACGTCGGCCGCGACGCCCCGACCGATGACCGAGGCGGGGCTCGTGACCCGCAGCCCCTCGCGCACGGCGTTCTCGACCGCGTCGGGCTCGCCGGGACCGCGGACCTCACCCGCGGCCTCGCGCTCTGCGTCGACGCGCATCAGGTCCAGGAGCCGGTGCTGCTCGCCCGTGTCGACGAGCAGAGCGGTGGTCCGGGCCATCGCGGAGGCCGAGGTCTCCGTCCCCGCGACCATCAGCAGGCACGCGAGCCCCGTGGTCTCCTCGAGTCCGAGCCCCAGCTCGCGGCACCGGCCGAGGAGCGTGTCGCCGGGGGCGTCGCGCCACCCGGCGGGAACCCCGCGCGTGAGCTCGGCCACGATCTCGCGCGCCGCGGCGACCTGCCCGGGGGACAGGTGCGTCGAGCCCGCGCTGCCCAGGGCGATCGTCGCGAGGCGTTCGCCGGTCTCGAAGACCGTGAGCGCGTCGTCGTCGGTGGGCCAGGTCCCCGCGCCCGGAGCGCGGTCCGCCGGGGCCGGAACGCCCAGGAGCGAGATCATCATGCGGCCCACGAGCACGCGGGCAAGGCGCGCGACGTCGACCGTCGCCCCCTCGCGCAGCGCGGTCCGGGCGTCGGCGAGCGGACCCGACCACGCCCCGGCGACGAGCTCGGCCGAGCTGCCCTCGGTGAACAGCTCGCGCGAGCGTGAACGGAGGTCGTGGTGCCCCGCGCCGTCGAACAGGTCGAGCACCCAGTCGCCGAGGATCTGCGCCCACAGGTGCCCGACCCCGCCCTCGCCCACGATCGTGAACGAGCGGTGGTCGCCCAGGACCGTGCGGGCGACGACCGGGTCGGCCGTCACCCAGCCGAGCCCGGGCACCTTGCGCAGGGGCGGACCGGGCAGCCGACGCGCGGCATGGCCGCCGAGCAGCACGGCGGCCATGCCGGGGCGTGCACGGCGCAGGAGGTCCACCTCGTGGCGGGTCGTGGGAAGCATGCCCGACAGTCTGGCCCATCCGGGCGGCACGCGGGATGGGGAGTTCTCACCCGTGGAAAACCCCCGACCGCGGCCGTTCCGTGGCTACGCTGTCGCGAGTGCCGATCCTCGCTGACCTCTCCGTGCGCCCCTCGGGCGCCCGCCACCCCGTCGTCTCGGCTCCCGTCCCGCCCGCTCCTGTCGCGGTTCTCACAGGGGTGAGCGTCCACCTGCCCGAGCGCACGGTGCAGGTGGCCGACGCCGAGCGGGCGCTCGCCCGCTCGAGCCGACCGGGGGCGGTGCCTCGTCTGCCGATGGTCTCGCGCCTGACCGGTGTGCAGCAGGTCCACGTCCTGCCCGACGACTGGAACGCCTCGGACCTCGCGGTCGCCGCCTCGCTCACGCTGCTCGCGGCCCAGGGCCTGGACGTGGCGGACGTCGACCTGCTGATCTTCGCCTCGGCGAGCCAGGACATGGTCGAGCCCGCCACGAGCCACATCGTCGCCGCCAAGCTGGGCGTCCGGGCCCCGGTCATGGACGTCAAGAACGCGTGCAACTCGGTCCTCAACGCGCTCGAGGTCGCGGAGGCCCTCGTCGCGACGGGACGGTACGCGACGGTCCTGGTCGCGTGCGGCGAGGCGCCCTCGCGCGCGGTCCGGTGGGACGTCCCGGACCGGGCGACGTACCTGCTGTCCGCGCCGGGCTACACGATGTCCGACGCCGGTGCGGCCGTCCTGGTCCAGCGCGCACCGGGGCACGGCGAGGGGTCGGGGCCCACCGACGGGTGTCCGGCCGAGGCTGCGGACCGGCTGGGGCCCGCGCACGGGACCTGCGCGTGCTCGGACAGGCCGCGCGGCATCCTCGCGAGCGCGTTCGGCGCCGAGTCGAGCCACTGGGACGTCGGCATGCTCCCCGGTGGCGGCACGGCGTTCCCGCGCGACCTCGACCGCACGTACTTCGAGATCGACGGGTCGCGCCTGCGTGACGCCTTCCTCGCGCTGGGCCCCGGCGTGATCCTCGACGCGCTGGTGCGTGCGGGCCTCACGTGGGACGACGTGGCCCTCGTGGCCGTGCACCAGGTCGCGGTCGCCTACCTGGCCGACGTCCACGAGGCCCTCGGGCTGCCCGAGGACCGCACGATCGTCACGGTCGCCGAGCACGGCAACGTCGCCTCCGCGACGCTGCCGCTCCAGCTCGTGACCGCGCTCGAGAGCGGCCGCGTGGGCCCGGGCGACGTGGTGCTCCTGGTCGGTCTCGCCGGCGGGATCAGCATCGGCGCCATGGCGGTGCGGCTGTGATCGCGCTCGTGCCCGGCGGGGGCGAGGCGCGCCACGAGGCGCGCCCGGTCCGGCTCGCGGTCGTCGTCCCGGCCCTGGACGAGGCGCACGAGCACGGGATCCTCACGACCCTGCGTGCACTGCGGGCCCAGGAGGACCGGGACTTCGACCTGGTCGTGGTGGACAACGGCTCGACCGACGGCACCCCGGACCTCGTCCAAGCGACCATCGCCGACTGGGCCGAACCGCGCTGGCGCCTCGTGACCGAGGAGCAGAAGGGCACGGGCGCCGCGGCGGACACGGGCATGCGAGCCGCGATCGCCGGGGGCGCGACGCACCTCGCGCGTACCGACGCGGACTGCGTGCCCCCGCCGGACTGGACGGTCCGCGTGAAGGCGGCGTTCGCGGTCGGGCACGACCTGGTGGCCGGACGCATCGTGGCGCGCACCGACGACCTGCCGGTCTCCCGCGTGCGTCAGGCCGTCCTGTCGGGGGCCGTGAGCCTCGCGAGCACGTTCGGGAAGTTCCGTCCGGGCAACCAGGACCCGTCCTACCTCGGCCCGTACGTCATGGCGCCCGGGTGCAACATGGCGATCACCGCGGACCTCTACGAGCGCGCGGGCGGCTTTCCCCGCACCGCGATCGAGGACCTCCACGAGGACCGTGCCCTGGTCAACGAGGTGCGCCGCCTCACGTCGTCCTACGGGGCGCACCCCGAGGTCGTGGTGCGGGCCTCGACGCGCCGAGCGCACGCCTGGGGGCTCGTGCGGACCCTGGGCTGGTACGCCGACCACCGCTACAAGCCCGAAGTCGTGGACATCCGATGACGACGTCGTCGACGGTGAGGAGGGGCGGCCCGGCCACGGTCGAGGACGCCGCGGCCCGCGCCGCCCACCGCTGGGAGGAGCGCGTCCAGCGCGGGGCGCACCCGCTCGTCTACCCGGCGTTCCGGGCGCTCGCCCGGCGCGGACCGGTCGTGCGCGTCCCGGGGCTCGGGATCGTCGTCAACGACGCCGCGACCGCCCGCGAGGTGCTGCTCGACACCGAGCACTTCTCCAAGGTCGGCCCGGGGGCACCCTCGGACCTGTGGACCCCCGTGCTGGGCCCGTCGGTCCTGCTCAACATGGAGGGCGAGGACCACGCGACGCTGCGCCGGGCCCTCGCGGGGCTCTTCACGCCGCGCTCGGTCGCGCAGCTCACGGCGACCGAGGCCGGGGCCTCGCTGGGCACGCTCGCGCCGCGACTGCTCGCGGGCGAGACCGTGGACCTCGTGAGCGAGGTCGGGGCGCTCGCGGGCACCGTGATCTGCCGCATGACCGGGCTGCCGCCCACGGACGCCGCGGTGCGCGACGCGATGGTCGCTGCGCAGTCCGTCGTCGGGATGGTGCGCCTGCACCGCCGCAGCCTCACCCCGACCCAGGTCCGCCACGCCCGGGAGGTCCTGGACCGCCTGAGCGAGCCGGCCCGCACGGCGTACCGCGACGGCGACCCGTCGACGGTCCCCGGGCGCATGCGCGGTCTGGGCCTGAGCGAGCGCGAGGCGCTCGGAGCCGTCGGGGCGTTCGTCATGACGGGCACCGAGACCATCCAGTCGTTCACGCCGCGCCTGGTCGCGCTCGCGACGGACACGGGCTGGACGGACCGCCTGCTGCGCGCCGAGCCGAGCGACCCGCTGCGCGGACGGGTCGTCGAGGAGGCGCTGCGCGTCACGGTCCCGACGCCCGCGATGCTGCGATCGGTCCGCTCAGCGCACCACGTGGGCCCCGTGCCGGTGCGCGCGGGGGAGCGGGTCGTGATCGCGACCGTGACGTGCTGCCGGGCGGGCGGCCCGTTCGCACCTGACCGTGACGCGGACCCGGTCCTGCGCAACCTCTGGTTCGGCGCGGGCCCGCACTTCTGCCTGGGCATGCCGCTCGCCATGGCCCAGGTGGGCGCGGTCCTGGACGCGCTGCGCCCCGTCGCGGCGGCGGGGCGCACGCTCGCGGTCACGGGCCGCGAGGTCGCACGGGGAGTTCTCATCCCGTCCTACCGGCGCCTCGAGATCGAGGCGCGCCCGGTGGGCGGCGAGCAGTCGGCAGCACAGGGAGCAGGGGGAGCGACAACATGAACGGCCCGACGACGGAGCACCTGATCGAGACCATCGGCGCGCACGCTCGGGGCTCGCTCGGCGACGCGGTGGCGCTGCGGTGGTGGTCGAGACCCATCCTCCGGGTGCGCGCGGACCGCGTCCCGCACGACCACGTGCGCGAGGAGCTGACCTACCGGGAGCTGATGCGCCGGGTCGAGGCCACGGCCGACGCCCTGCACCGCGAAGGGCTGCGCGCGGGGGACCGCGTGCTGTTCTCGGTCCGTCCCCGGCCCGAGGGGATCGTCCTGGCGCTCGCGGTCGTGCGGCTCGGGGGCGTCATCGTGTTCGTCGACCCCGGCTCGACCCCCGAGCTCTTCGGGGCGCGCGTGACGGCGGCCGACCCCCGCTGGGCCATGACCGAGGCGCTGCTCTACGCGGTCTCGCGCGGCCCGCTGCGGCACGTCGCCAGGTCGCGCGGCCTGCTCCTGCCCGACTACGCGAGCCTGCCCTTGCGCCACGTCCGCTCGGGCAGGTGGCTGCCCGGGGTCCCGGGCCGCTCGCTGTCCGCGCGCTCGCTCGCGACGGGGCGCCATGGTGGCGGGCACCGCCGGTTCGTCGCCGGGGCGCCGCCCGTCACGGACCTGCCGCTCGACGCCGAGGCGCTCGTGGTCTTCACGTCCGGCACGACCTCCGACCCCAAGGCCGTGGTCCACTCGGTGGGTTCGCTGGGTTCCGGGTGCGCGCTGCTGGCCGGTGCGTTCGCCCTCGAGCCGGGCGGGGTCGTGCACACCGACCAGATGCTGCTCGGGATCCCGGCCCTCCTCGCGGGCGGCACATGGTCCATCCCACCGGGCCCCCCGGGGCAGGACGTCGTGACGTTCGCCCGGCACGTGGCCGGCGAGGCCGGGACGTACCTCGTGCCCGCCGACCTCACGCTCCTGCTCGACGCGGTCGAGTCGGGACGAGCCCCTGCGCGCGGCCCGCAGGTCGCGCTCGTCGGCGGCGCCCCGGTGACGCGCCCCCTGCTCGACCGTGCACGCCGCCTCCTGCCGGGCACACGCTGGATCGGGGTGTACGGCACGACCGAGATCCTTCCGATCGCGGTCGTCGAGGCCGACGACAAGCTCGCGCACGCGGGCGACGGCGACCTGGTCGGGCACCCGTTGCCGGGGATCGAGGCGGTCGTCGACACGAGCGCCGTGGAACCCGACGAGGGGCTCGGGCAGGGCACGACCACCGGGACGGGCTCGACCGCCGCGCCGGACGCCCCCGCGACGGCACCCCACCCTCTCGTGGGCGAGCTGGTCCTGCGTGGTCCCTCGCTCATGAAGGGCTACCTGTCGCACCTCGACGGCGGGCAGCCGCCCGTGACCGAGCACCGCACGGGCGACCTCGCCTACCTCGACGAGGAGGGACGGATCGTGCTCGTCGGGCGCACGCGCGACATGATCATCCGCGGCACCGTGAACATCTATCCCGGCCTGTTCGAGCCGCGCCTGGCCGCGCTGCCCGGGGTCGGCGAGGCCTCGCTCGTGGGAGTCCTCCAGGACGACGGCGACGAGAAGGTCGTGCTCGTCGTGACGTCGCGCCACGCGAGCGGCCCAGGGACAGGGGACCACCCAGGCACAGCGGACCGCCCAGGCGGCGGCCAGGGCGACGGGGTCGAGCACCACGGTGACAGTGACAGTGACGACGCAGCAGGCCGCGACGCCCGGGGAGGGCACGGTTCCCGGACGCCCCCGGCAGCCCCGGCATCGGCGGCCCCAGCGACGGGAGCAGCCCTCGCACCCGCGGTGAGCGCCGCCGTCGGGCAGGGGAGGGCGCCCGTCCTGACGAGCGACCACCCGCTCGTCCGCAGCGTGCGCTCGGCGCTGCCGGACGTGCTCGACCACGGCGCGCTGCCCGACCTCGTGCTGCACGCCGACCACCTGCCCCTCGCAGGTCGCAGCCGCAAGCCCGACCGCGCGGCCCTGTCCCGTGCGGCCGCGCACCACCTCGCAGGCGCGGAGCCCAGGGCGAGCGCGGGCACGGGCACCACGTGAGCCTGCGCATCGGGGTCACGGGCGCCTCGGGGTTCGTCGGGGGAGCGGTCGCCCGACGCGCCGTGGCCGACGGGCACCGCGTGTGGACCTTCTCGCGACGCGACGCGCGCGTCGACGGCGCCGAGCACCGGACGTGGGACCTCGTCGCCGGGTCGCTCAGCGAGCCGCCCGCCCTCGACGTGGTCGTGCACGCGGGGGCCGCGGTCTCCGACTGGGCAGCCCCCGACGTCGCCTGGGCGACCAACGTCGAGGGCACGCGTGCCGTGCGCGAGACGTTCCCCGCAGCCCGGTGCGTGCACGTGTCCTCGGGCAGCGTCTACGACCCGTACACCCCCACGGTCCGCGGGAAGGAGCGCGAGGCCCCCGTCGACCGCTACCTCAACGCGTACGGGC
Organism: Oerskovia merdavium; assembly: GCF_014836755.1. GTDB lineage: Bacteria > Actinomycetota > Actinomycetes > Actinomycetales > Cellulomonadaceae > Oerskovia > Oerskovia merdavium. The sequence continues at coordinate 176,110 of NZ_JACSQF010000009.1, read as the reverse complement.
GCACCAAGGCGGCAGCCGAGCGCGTGCTCGTCGCCGACGCCCGGACCCCCGGTCGGGGCCCGGTCGTGATCCTGCGCCCGCACGCCGTCTACGGCCCCGGCGACACCACGCTGCTGCCGCGGATCGAGGCGGCGGTCCGCGGGCGACGGCTGGTCCTGGTCGGGGACGGGACCGCGGCCCAGTCGCTCACGCACGTCGACAACCTGGTCGACGCGGTGCTCGCGGCCTCGACGATCGACCTGCCGGGCCGTGAGGCGCTCGTCGTCAACGTCGCCGACGCCGAGCCCGTGGTCCTGGGCGAGGTCCTGGTCGAGCTCCTGCACCGCAGGGGGCACGACGGCGTCACGCTCACCGGCATCCCGGCCCGCCCCGGGTGGGTGCTCGCCGCGTGCGCCGAGGCCCTCTCGCGCTGGACGCGGCGGACCGAGCCGCCGCGGCTCACGCGGTATGCGGTCAGCCATCTCGCGGTCGAGCGGACCTACGACCTGACGGTGCTGCGCGAGGTCCTGGGGGTCGAGCCGCGGGCCACGTCGCTCGTGGGGGCCGAGGCGTGGTGAGGCCCCGGGAGTCACGGGCCGGCTCCTGACGTGCAGGACGGGCGGCAGCACCCGCGGCGTCACGGCCCACGCACGAGAAAGACCCTGGCGCGCGAGGTGGACCCCTCAGGGTCCTGCCTCGCGCGCCAGGGTCTCCCTCGGTGCGAACGCGGTGGCCGGTGGGCCGGTGGGCCGGTGGCCGGTGGGCCAGCCAGGTCCGTCAGGTCCGTCAGGGCCGTCAGAGCGCGGCGAGCGCCTGACGCACGGCCTGCGAGAGCGCCTTGCCGTCGACGCGGCCGATGCCGCTCGCGGCGGCCGTCGCGGTCTTCATGACGTTGCCCATGTCCTTCATGGACGAGGCGCCGGTCGAGGCGATCGCGTCGGCCACGAGCGCGTCGAGCTGGGCGGGCGTGAGGCTCGCGGGCAGGTACTTCTCGATGAAGTCGGCCTCCGCGGTCTCGTTCTCGGCGCGCTCGGGCGCGTCGGCGTCGAGGTAGATCTGCGCGCTCTCACGACGCTTCTTGACCTCGGCGGCCAGGACGGTCTGGACCTCGGCGTCGCTGAGCTCGTGCGCCGCGGAGCCGGACTTCTCCGCGGTGCGGACGGCGCCGATGACCTGGCGGAGGGTGTTCTTGGCGAAGTCGTCGCGGGCCTTCATGGCGGTGGTGAGGTCGGCGGTCAGCCGCTCGATCGTGGTGGTCATGGGTCAATGGTGCCTGGTGCGGGGCCTCAGGTCCTACGCCATTGCGGTTCTCGCCCACCGTCCGGGGCGGGAACTGTCCGCTCGGCGCGTCCCTGCGCGCACCCGACCAGGAGCGGTGAGAGGCTCGACGACGTGAGCGCATCGACCGAACCGACCACCACCCCTTCTGCCCGTCCCGTCGGCGGCTGGTCCGCCGGGGAGCCGCCCTGGTGGACGAGCGCGGTGGTCTACCAGGTCTACCCGCGGTCCTTCCAGGACTCGGACGGCGACGGGATCGGCGACCTGCCCGGGATCGAGCGGCGGCTCGACCACCTCGTGGCCCTGGGCGTCGACGTCGTGTGGCTCTCGCCCGTGTACCGCTCGCCCCAGGACGACAACGGCTACGACATCAGCGACTACCAGGACATCGACCCGATGTTCGGGACGCTCGAGGACTTCGACCGGCTGCTCGCCGCGGCGCACGACCGGGGCCTGCGGGTCGTCATGGACCTGGTGGTGAACCACTCCTCGGACGAGCACGCCTGGTTCCGCGAGTCGCGCTCCAGCCGTACCGACGCGCGGCGTGACTGGTACTGGTGGCGTCCGGCGCGCGAGGGCATGGAGCCCGGCACACCCGGGGCCGAGCCCAACAACTGGCGCTCGTTCTTCGGCGGCCCCGCATGGGAGTACGACGAGGCGACGGGCGAGTACTACCTGCACCTGTTCTCGCGCAAGCAGCCGGACCTCAACTGGGAGAACCCGGACGTCCGCCGCGCGGTCCACGACATGATGACGTGGTGGCTCGACCGAGGCGTCGACGGGTTCCGCATGGACGTCATCAACCTCATCTCGAAGGTCCCGGGGCTGCCCGACGGCGAGGTCCACTACGGCGCGTACGGAGACGGGAGCCCGTTCTACACGAGCGGCCCGCGCGTGCACGAGTTCCTCCAGGAGATGCACCGCGAGGTCTTCGCCGGGCGGCCCGAGAAGCTCCTGACGGTGGGCGAGACCCCGGGGGTCACGATCGAGGACGGCGTGCTCTTCACGGATCCCGAGCGTCACGAGGTCGACATGGTGTTCCAGTTCGAGCACGTGGGCATCGACCACGGCTCGAGCAAGTGGGACGTCAAGCCTCTGCGCCTGACGGACCTCAAGGCGACGTTCGGGCGCTGGCAGGTGGGGCTCGCCGAGCGCGGCTGGAACTCGCTCTACTGGAACAACCACGACCAGCCCCGCATCGTGTCGCGGTTCGGGGACGACGGCGAGCACCGTGTCGCCTCGGCCAAGGCGCTCGCGCTGCTGCTGCACCTGCACCGGGGGACGCCGTACGTCTACCAGGGCGAGGAGCTCGGGATGACGAACGCGGGCTTCACGTCGATCGACCAGTACCAGGACATCGAGTCCCTGGGGCACTTCCACGAGCTGGTCGACGCGGGCGTCGCGACCGAGGAGCAGATGCTCGTCGCGCTGCGCGCCATGAGCCGCGACAACGCCCGTACGCCCGTGCAGTGGGACGCGTCGGAGCACGCGGGTTTCACGACGGGCACGCCGTGGCTCGCGGTCAACCCGAACCACGTCACGATCAACGCGGAGGCCGAGCGCGCCGACGACGGCTCGGTCTTCCACTTCTACCGCCGCCTGGTCGCGCTGCGCCACGACGTCCCGGTCGTCGCGCTCGGCGACTTCCACATGCTGCTTCCGGAGCACGAGGCCGTGTACGCGTTCACGCGCACGCTCGACCTGCCCGCGCCCGCCGAGGGGCCCGACGGCGCAGCGTCCGCCGCGAGCACGGCGTCGCGCGACGAGCTGCTCGTCCTGGTCAACGTGGGCGGCACCGAGCAGGAGGTCCCCCCGGAGGTCCTGGCCGGCTGGGAGGGCGCCGAGGTGCTGATCGGGACGCACGACGACGCGAGCGCGGGCCGAGCCGGCGCGCTGCGCCCCTGGGAAGGCGTGGTCCTGAGGAGGTCGTGAGCTCGTCCCGGGCCACCGGGAGGCGACCCGTCGGACCCGGGCCGGCCACCGCCGTCGGGCCGGACGTCCCATTCCCTGAGACGTCCGGCTCGACGCATGACATCCCCGAGGCAAGGGCGTAGTGTGCACAACGTGCAGACGATCCTTCTCGTAGTACTTCCTGAGCGCGCCGGCTGAGGCCAAGCAACCAGGTCTCGTCAGCGCGCTCACCCCTCGAAGAGCCCTCACCGGGTACGAGGGGTTTTTTCATGTCACGACCACGACTGTCACGGCCCTCCCTCCGGGCACACCCCGCCCCGGAAGCGGCCACCGTCGCACCACACCGCGACCGCACAGCACGGAGAGCAGCACCAGCACCAAGAGCAGTACCAGCACCACCACGGTGAGCTCGATCCAGCCGGTGGCAGCCAGCCGCCACCGAGAAACAGGAGATACCGATGGTCCAGGGTCCCCACCCGGCACCGCCGACGCAGAGCGCCCCCGCGCCCGCCGGTGAGGCCGCGGCGCCGAAGCCAGCCCCGTCCCCCGCGAGCGTCGCAGCCCGCCCCGAGAGCCGAGCCCGCTCCGCGGCGCCGGGCGAACGTGCGGTGAGCTCCGTCGTCGGGCCCGAGGAGGTCACGGGCGCGCAGTCGATCGTCCGCTCGCTCGAGGAGGCCGGCGTGGACGTCGTCTTCGGCATCCCCGGCGGCGCGATCCTGCCCACGTACGACCCGCTCATGGACTCCAAGAAGCTCCGCCACATCCTCGTGCGCCACGAGCAGGGTGGCGGCCACGCGGCCTCGGGCTACGCCCACGCGACCGGTCGAGTCGGCGTGACCATGGCGACGTCCGGCCCCGGCGCCACGAACCTCGTCACGCCCATCGCCGATGCCAACATGGACTCGATCCCGCTCGTCGCGATCACGGGCCAGGTCGGCGCGTCCCTGATCGGGACCGACGCCTTCCAGGAAGCGGACATCGTCGGCATCACCCTGCCGATCACCAAGCACAACTTCCTCGTGACCGACCCGGACGAGATCCCGCGCGTCATCGCCGAGGCCTTCCACATCGCCCAGACCGGGCGTCCCGGGCCCGTCCTCGTCGACATCGCCAAGTCGGCCATGCAGGCCCGCACCACCTTCTCGTGGCCCCAGGAGCTCCAGCTGCCCGGGTACCACCCCGTGACCAAGCCGCACTCCAAGCAGATCCGCGAGGCCGCCCGCCTGCTCGCGACGGCCAGGCGCCCCGTGCTGTACGTGGGCGGTGGCGCGATCCGCGCCAACGCCTCGGCCGAGCTGCGCCGGCTCGTGGACCTGTCGGGCGCGCCCGTGGTGACCACGCTCATGGCCCGCGGCGCGCTGCCCGACTCGCACCCGCAGAACCTCGGCATGCCCGGCATGCACGGCACGGTCCCCGCGGTCGCGGCGCTCCAGAAGGCCGACCTCATCGTCGCCCTGGGCGCGCGCTTCGACGACCGGGTGACGGGCGTGCTGTCGAGCTTCGCCCCGCACGCCACGATCGTCCACGCGGACATCGACCCCGCGGAGATCGGCAAGAACCGTGAGGTCGACGTCCCGATCGTGGGCGACCTGCGCGAGGTGCTCTCGGACCTCGTGCCCGAGCTCGAGCGCGAGCACGGCGCCAAGGGCAAGCCGGACCTCGGCGCCTGGTGGCACCAGATCGACGACTGGCGCGAGACCTACCCGCTGGGCTACTCCGAGCCCGAGGACGGCCACCTCGCCCCGCAGCACGTCATCCAGCGCCTGGGTGAGATCTCCGGCCCCGACTCGATCTACGTCGCGGGCGTCGGCCAGCACCAGATGTGGGCCGCCCAGTTCATCCGCTACGAGCACCCCAAGACGTGGCTCAACTCGGGCGGGCTCGGCACCATGGGCTACTCGATCCCCGCCGCGATGGGCGCCAAGGTCGGCCAGCCCGACAAGACCGTCTGGGCGATCGACGGCGACGGCTGCTTCCAGATGACCAACCAGGAGCTCGCGACCTGCACGATCAACGAGATCCCCATCAAGGTCGCGCTGATCAACAACTCCTCGCTCGGCATGGTCCGCCAGTGGCAGACCCTGTTCTACGAGTCCCGCTACTCCAACACCGACCTCCACACGGGGCGCGGGACGCAGCGCGTTCCCGACTTCGTGAAGCTCGCCGACGCCTACGGCTGCGAGGGCATCCGGGTCGAGTCCAAGAGCGAGGTCGACGCCGCCATCAAGCGCGCCATGGAGATCGACGACCGTCCCGTCGTCGTCGACTTCAACGTCTCGCGCGACGCGATGGTGTGGCCCATGGTCGCCTCGGGCGTCAGCAACGACAACATCCAGTACGCACGCGGCATCTCGCCCGCGTGGGACCGCGAAGACTGAGTCCGGGGAGAGCCGCAACCATGTCCCGTCACACCCTCTCCGTGCTCGTGGAGAACAAGCCCGGCGTGCTCACGCGCGTCGCGGGCCTGTTCGCCCGGCGCGCGTTCAACATCCACTCGCTCGCCGTGGGCCCCACGGAGCACGAGGAGATCTCGCGCATCACCGTGGTCGTCGACGTCGACCAGAACCCGCTCGAGCAGGTCACCAAGCAGCTCAACAAGCTCGTCAACGTGATCAAGATCGTCGAGCTCGACCAGGCCTCGTCGGTCCAGCGCGAGCTGCTGCTCGTCAAGGTCCGCGCCGACGGCACCAACCGCACGGGCGTCCTCGAGGTCGTCGAGCTGTTCCGCGCCAAGGTCGTCGACGTCGTCCCCGACGCCGTGACGATCGAGGCCACCGGCACGCCCGAGAAGCTCGCGGCCCTCCTCGGTGCGCTCGAGCCCTACGGCGTCCGTGAGATCGTCAAGTCCGGCACCGTGGCCGTCGGCCGTGGCGCCCGCTCCATCACCGACCGGGCGCTCGACCGCGCCCACCGGTCCGCCTGACCCGTCCTCCCGGTGGACACCCCCACACTGCCCACCGCCGTCGAACTATCGTGTTCGGCATCACCTCAAGAACCCAAGGAGTAACACCGTGGCAGAGCTCTTCTACGACGACGACGCCGACCTCACGATCATCCAGCAGAAGAAGGTCGCGGTCGTCGGATACGGCAGCCAGGGGCACGCGCACGCGCAGAACCTTCGCGACTCGGGCGTCCAGGTCGTCATCGCACTCAAGGAAGGCTCCAAGTCGATCGCCAAGGCGACCGACGAGGGCTTCGAGGTCAAGACGGTCGCAGAGGCCGCCCAGTGGGCCGACCTCATCATGATCCTCGCGCCGGACCAGCACCAGCGCTCGATCTACAACGACGAGATCAAGCCGAACCTGGCTCCGGGCAAGACCCTCGCGTTCGCGCACGGCTTCAACATCCGCTTCGGCTACATCGAGGCCCCCGAGGGCGTCGACGTCATCCTCGTCGCCCCCAAGGCGCCGGGCCACACGGTGCGTCGCGAGTTCGTCGCGGGCCGTGGCATCCCCGACATCATCGCCGTCGAGAAGGACGCGTCGGGCCAGGCGTGGGACATCGCGCTCTCGTACGCGAAGGCGATCGGTGGCACGCGTGCCGGCGTCATCAAGACGACGTTCACCGAGGAGACCGAGACCGACCTCTTCGGCGAGCAGGCCGTCCTGTGCGGTGGTGTGTCGCAGCTCGTCCAGTACGGCTTCGAGACGCTCACCGAGGCCGGCTACCAGCCGGAGATCGCCTACTTCGAGGTCCTGCACGAGCTCAAGCTCATCGTCGACCTCATGTGGGAGGGCGGCATCGCCAAGCAGCGCTGGTCGGTCTCCGACACGGCCGAGTACGGCGACTACGTCTCGGGTCCCCGCGTGATCGACCCGCGGGTCAAGGAGAACATGAAGGCCGTCCTCGGGGACATCCAGAACGGGGCGTTCGCGAAGCGCTTCATCGACGACCAGGACGCGGGCGCCCCCGAGTTCAAGGAGCTTCGCGCCAAGGGCGAGGCGCACCCGATCGAGGCCACGGGCCGCGAGCTGCGCGGGATGTTCGCGTGGGCGAAGTCGGGCGACGACGACTACACCGAGGGCTCGGTCGGTCGCTGACCTTCGCCTCGCTTCACGCGGGGTGAGTGGCTCACCTTCGAGGCGGGCGGCACCTACCGCGCGATCTTCCCTCCGGCCTGGCGGCCTCCCGCCAGACCCGACCACGATCGCGCGGCAGGCGCCGCCCGCCTCTGTGCGGTCGGGTCGCCCGTGCGCGCGCGGGTGCCCGACGGCGGTGCCTCCTCGGGAACGCGGGTCGCGGCTGCGTCCATGGTCGTGCGGGGGCGGCGGGGCTCGGTCGAGGGTGACGGGTAGGTCCGCCAGGACGACACGTGCTCGCGCCGGGCCGCGCCGGTTCGCCGAGGGGGACGTACTCCTCCGACGAGACGGTCGGCCGGGTGGAATCTGAGCGACATCCACCGGTGAAAGTGCGACAAGACGGGCAGTCCGGCGTTCCGTGGTCCACCATGGACGCATGAGCGACGACATCGACCGCAGGGCAGACGGCACGAGCGCCGGTACGAGCGAGGACCCGCGAGCAGCAGAACTCCTGGAGTTCTGGGAGACCGCGCGCGTGCGTGCGGGGGAGGGCAAGGTCGGAGTGGTGACCGGGTTCGGGGTCTCCGCGACCGTGCCGCCCCCCGCGTGGTCGTTCGGCGACAACCCGGAGCTCGCCGACGGGCTGCTCCACGCGGTGCTCTCGGGCGAGAAGACCGCGACGTCGTCCTCGCACTGGGAGTACGACGACGAGACCCCGGTGCCGGCAGTCGGCGAGCTGTCCATCATCCTGGACGGCGACGGCCACCCGCGTGCGCTGATCCGCACCACGTCCGTCGAGATCGTGCCCTTCGACCAGGTCGACGCCGACTTCGCGGCGGCCGAGGGCGAGGACGACCGGACGCTCGAGGCATGGCGTGCCGGGCACCGCGACTACTTCACGAGGGTCCTGGTCGGTCACGAGTTCCGCGACGACATGCCCGTGGTCTGCGAGCGCTTCGAGCTGCGGTTCCCGCGTCCGCGATGACTCCGGCGGAGCTGCGACCGGCCCCCGGCATGTTCGCCGACCGGCTGCGTGTCCTGGTCGTCGCGGCGCACCCCGACGAGCCCGACGAGTACGCAGGAGGCATCGCCGCACGGCTCGCCCTGGCCGGTCACGGCGTGAAGTTCCTGTCGCTGACGAACGGCGACGCCGGGCACTGGTCGACGCCCCGCAAGGCTCTCGCGCGCCGGCGCGCAGCCGAGGCGTTCGCTGCGGCGCGCGAGCTCGGCGTGCAGGAGTACGAGATGCTCGACGAGCACGACGGTGAGCTCGTGCCGAGCATCGCGCTCCGTCGTGAGGTGGTCGCCAGGATCCGCCGCTGGCAGGCGGACCTGGTCGTCACGTTCCACGACGAGTGCCCCGGCCATCTCGACAACCGCGCGGCCGGACGCCTCGTGCGCGAGGCGGTCTCCGTCGTCGGGCTCGCGAACGTCGTGCCCCGCGTCCCTGCCCTGGCGACCCCGCCCGTGTGCCTGCTCATGCCCGACCACGACGCGCTCGCCCACCACCGGCACGACGTGGTGGTCGACGTGAGCAGCACGATCGAGGCCAAGCTGCGTGCCTGCCTGGCCCACGCCTCGCAGTTCCTGGAGTTCGCGCCCTGGCAGCGCGGGCTGCTCGACCAGGTCCCGCCCGCGAGCGACCCCGCGGGGCAGCGGGCGTTCGTGCTCGAGCACTGGGCGCCGTACCTGTACACCCAGCCCGAGATGCGCGCGGCGGTCGCCGCGGCGGGCCTCGACCCCGTCGGGGAGTACGCCGAGTCGTTCCAGCTCGCCGACTACGGGCGGGCGACGACGGCGGCCGAGGTGCGAGCCCTGCTGGGGTGAGCCGAGAGGGCGGCGAGCGGACGGCGCGTGGTGCGCTCCGCCGTCGGGCAGGAGGGCCGCGACCGCCTGAGGGTGGGTGGTGGTCGCCGTCCCAGGCCGCGACCACCACCCGTCGGGGCAGGTGAGAGGAGCTACCCCGAGTTCGAGGGCGCGCGGGCGCCGGTCGTCGTGCTGGGGCGGGCCGCCGGGGAGGAGACGGGCGGAGCGCCGTGGTCCGCGAGGTGCAGCGAGACCCGGTCGAGCAGCAGGGAGCGGACGTCGGCCGCGACGACGGCCTCGGCCCCGCGGAGCACGGGGGCGACCGGCACCAGGGTCGGCGCGATGGGCGCCACGCCCTGCTCGGTGTCGATGAGGTGGCTGCGGGTCGCGTCCGCGAGCCGCTGCCCGCCCGCGATGCACGTGGGGCCGCCGAGCACCAGCAGGTGCGGCTCGACGACCGCGACGACCGGCTGCACCACGGCCGCGACACGACGCCCGAAGTCCTCGACGAGCGCCACGACCGCGGGGCTGTCGGGGTCGGCGGCCATGGCTGCGAGGATCTCGTCGTACGTCTCGCCCGGGACGCCGTGGCGGCCGGCGAGCTCTTCGAAGCGGCGCCCGCCCACGAGGTCCTGCAGGTTCATCGAGTGGTCGTCGTACTCGCGGACCGTCACGGGGACCGGCAGGTAGCCGAGCTCGCCCGCGGCCCCGGTCGCGCCGTGGTGGAGCGACCCGTCGATCAGCGTGCCGAGGCCGATGCCTCCGCCGAGCCAGAGCAGCGCGAAACTCTTCTCGGTGCGACGGCCCGCGTCGCGCTCGGCGATCGTGGCGAGGTTGACGTCGTTCTCGATCCGGACGGGGACGCCGAGCTCCTGCTCGAGGAGCGTGCGGACGGCGAGCAGGGGCCACCCCGGCAGGTCGCCCACGAGCCAGAGGTCCCCGCTGACCGGGTCGGCCGCGGCCTGGACCCCGGCGACGATCGTCCCGACGCGCTCGACGGGCACGCCCGCGTCCGCGCAGGCAGCGTCCCACGCGGCCCGGACGTCGCGGATCGCCGTGCGCTCCGCGGACGTGGGGACGTCGGCCGTGCCGAGGACGTTCCCGCGGGCGTCGACCACGCTCGCCTGCACCCCGGTGGGGAGGACGTCGAGAGCCAGGCCGACGACGACGTCGGTGCGTGCGGCATACATGACGGCCTGCGGGCCGCGCGCGCCCTGGACCGCTCCTGTCGCCTCGATCAGCCCGGCGGTCTCGAGGCGAGCGACGATCTGGGAGGATGTAGGGCGGGAGACGCCGGTGAGGTCGCCGATCTGGGACCGCGTCATGGGGCCGGTGTCGAGCAGGAGCTCGAGCGCCGCGCGGTCGTTGATCGTGCGGAGCAGTCCCGGTGTTCCTGGGATGTGCGTGCGGGACACGTCGTTGCGGCCTCTCTGCCGGCGTCTTAGGAAAGTTTCCTAAGAGTTCCCTAGTTCGGCGATTTGCGCAAGTTGAGACGTGGGGGCGGCGACGAGGGTCCGATGCGGACCGCTTCTACACCATCGGCGAGCCGCCGGGCCCCGGCGCTCCTCGAAGAGAGCGCATCCCAGCGCGCGGCATCGCCGGGGACCGCGGAAACCCGCGGATCGCGCCGCGGAAAGCGTTCGAGGGGTGAGATGGGCGTCCCGAGGACTGGCGCCCGGGCGTAGCGTTCGTCGCATGACGCGCAACATCGAACTGGCAGTGGTGGCCGGAGACGGCATCGGCATCGAGGTCGTCGAGCAGGGCCTCGCGGTCCTCGAGGCGGCTCTCACGGGCTCCGACGTCAAGGTCTCCACGACCCCCTTCGACCTGGGTGCGCGCCGCTGGCACGCGACCGGCGAGACCCTCACGGACGAGGACCTCGCGGCCATCCGCACCCACGACGCGATCCTCCTGGGTGCGATCGGCGACCCCACGGTCCCGTCGGGCGTCCTCGAGCGCGGTCTGCTGCTCAAGCTGCGCTTCGCGCTGGACCACTACGTCAACCTCCGCCCGGGCAAGCTGTACCCCGGCGTGAAGTCCCCGCTGGCGGAGCCGGGCGAGATCGACTTCGTCGTCGTCCGCGAGGGCACCGAGGGGCCGTACGTCGGCAACGGCGGGGCGCTGCGCGTCGGCACGCCGCACGAGATCGCGACCGAGGTCTCCGTGAACACCGCGTTCGGCGTCGAGCGTGTCGTGCGCGACGCGTTCGCCCGCGCCCAGGCGCGCCCCCGCAAGCACCTGACGCTCGTGCACAAGCACAACGTCCTGGTCCACGCCGGTCACCTGTGGCGCCGCACGGTCGAGGCCGTCAACGCCGAGTTCCCGGACGTCACCACGGACTACCTGCACGTGGACGCCGCCACGATCTTCCTCACGACGAACCCGTCGCGATTCGACGTCATCGTCACCGACAACCTGTTCGGCGACATCCTGACGGACCAGGCTGCCGCGATCACGGGCGGCATCGGCCTCGCAGCCTCGGCCAACATCAACCCGGACCGCACGGCCCCCTCCATGTTCGAGCCGGTGCACGGCTCGGCCCCCGACATCGCGGGCCAGGGCAAGGCGGACCCCACCGCCACGGTCCTGTCCGTCGCGATGCTGCTCGACCACCTCGGCCTGACCGAGCAGTCGCAGCGCGTCGAGGCCGCGGTCGCCGCGGACCTCGCCGAGCGGGGGAGCCGAGTACGGTCGACGGCCGAGGTGGGGCGCGAGCTCGCTGCCCGCGTCGCCGGCTGATCGGTCCCCGATTCGCCGTCGCGCCGCCGTTCGTCCCCCCGCGAGGGGGCCGAGCGGCGGCGCGCACCCTCTGCCGTCCTCACCGCTCCCACGTCCTCTTCGAAGACCCGGGAGTTCTCGCCCGCCCTGCGGGCGCCACGAGGCGCTCCGTCATGGAAAACTAGGCGAGGAACCCACCCGGGTCGCCAGGTGAAAGGCCCATGACATGACTTCCCCCCTCACAGCGCAGCCCGCTTCCTCGGCCGAGGACCTCGTCGCGCTCTTCGACATCCGCCCGTCGGACACCCCCACCTCTCCCGAGGCGAGGGCCGCAGCGATCGCCGCGCCCAAGTTCGGCACCGTGTTCTCGGACCACATGGCCCGGATCAGCTGGAACGCGACCGACGGCTGGATCGACCGCCGCATCGAGAAGTACGGTCCGCTCCAGCTCGACCCGGCCACCGCGGTCCTGCACTACGCCCAGGAGATCTTCGAAGGTCTCAAGGCGTACCGGCACCAGGACGGGTCCGTGTGGACCTTCCGTCCGGAGGCCAACGCGGCCCGCTTTGCCCGCTCGGCCCACCGTCTCGCGCTCCCGGCGCTGTCGGTCGACGACTTCATCGGCTCGATCACGGCGCTCGTGCGCACCGACATCGAGTGGGTGCCGGACGGCGAGGAGGCGAGCCTCTACCTGCGTCCGTTCATGTACGCCTCGGAGTCGTTCCTGGGCGTGCGCGCCTCGCTCGAGGCCGAGTACCTCGTGATCGCCTCGCCCGTGGGCCCGTACTTCTCGGGGGGCGTGAAGCCCGTCTCGATCTGGGTCGACCGCGAGTACAGCCGCGCCGGCGCGGGAGGCACGGGGGACGCCAAGTGCGGCGGCAACTACGCCTCGAGCCTCCTGCCGCAGACGCTCGCGCAGGAGAAGGGCTTTGAGCAGGTCTGCTTCCTCGACTCGTCGACGAACACCTTCCTCGAGGAGCTCGGCGGCATGAACGTGTTCGTCGTCAAGGCGGACGGCTCGGTCGAGACGCCCGAGCTCACGGGCTCGATCCTCGAGGGTGTGACGCGCTCGTCGATCATCCAGCTCCTCACCGACCGCGGGCACGACGTGAACGAGCGTCGCATCCCGCTCGAGGAGCTCCTCGCCGACATCCGGTCCGGGGCCGTCACCGAGGTGTTCGCGTGCGGTACCGCGGCGGTCGTCACCCCGATCGGTCGCCTGGGCGGGTCGAACTTCGACCACACGATCGCCGACGGCGGCGCGGGCGAGCTCACGCTCGCGATCCGTGGCGAGCTCACGGACATCCAGAACGGCCGGGCGGCCGACCGTCACGGCTGGATGACCCGCCTGGCCTGAGGTTCACCACTGCGGTACCGCCGGGTGCTGGGCAGCTGTCGCCGACCAGCGACAGCTGCCCGCACCCGGCGGCTCGGGGTTCAGACCGCCCGGCGCACGATCGTCCGGCCGGCGACCCCCGCGAGCAGCGACCAGACCGCGACCCCGATCAGCAGGTTCACGAGCCCGGACAGCGCGGCCGACGTGGTGTCCGACGTCCAGGCGAACGGCAGGGCCGTGATGACGACGGTCACGAGCGCCATGATCCAACCGAAGAACGCTCGCGGCCTCGGCGTGGTGAGGATCAGCAGGTGCAGCAGGCCCGCTGCGAGCAGGGCCAGGATCGCCCCGTCGATCGCGAACGCCGCCTGGTGCGAGCCCGTCGTGAAGATGTCCGGCGGCGGCACGAGCGTGAACGAGAAGATGCGCTCGAGGATGATGACCGCCACGAGGCCGATGAGCGCGGCGACCAGGGCCGTGGCGGCAGCACCCGCCCAGAACCGCCCCACCTCGACCGCGAGACGCGGGTCCGCGGGGTTGACCGGCTCGTGCGGCGCGGGGAAGTCGGCGCGCGGGTCGGGCGGTACCACGGGTGGGATCGCGGGCGGCACGCCCTGAGGACGGCCGGGCGAGCCGGGCTGCGGGACGTTCGGGCGGGGCGGGAAGTTCGGGTCGCTCATGGTGCGTCTCCTGTCGTTGCAGGCTGCCGTTCCGGGCGCTCACTGGTCGGGGTGCTCAGTCCGTGGACACCGTCCCATCCTCGTGGCTGCTGTGGCAGCATGTGTCCTGTGACACACCTCGTCTCCCACCTCATTATCGAGTAGCGCGCCCGGCCACCACACCGGACGCGCAAACCTCCCGCACCCTCGGGGGGTTTTTTTGTTGCCTGACACCACCCCCGTCGGGCTTCGAAGCGCCGGGCACGAGCTTCACGAGAGCGACCGCCCGGCGCGTGGGAACGACGAGCACCCGGTGGCGCGCGGAAGCGTCCCGCCCTGATCCACCTAGAGTGGTCTCGCCCAGGCGGCACCGCTGGACCCCGAGATTCTCCCCAGAGAGCGGCACGATGACTTCCCAGGTGAACCCCGTAGCTCCTGCCACAGCGAGCGCACCCTCGACGTTCCACGTCTACGACACGACCCTGCGCGACGGCGCGCAGCAGGAGGGCATGAACCTCTCCGTCTCCGACAAGCTGGCGATCGCGCCCTTGCTCGACGAGCTGGGCGTGGGGTTCATCGAGGGTGGGTGGCCCGGGGCCATCCCCAAGGACACCGACTTCTTCTCGCGCGCGGCCAAGGAGCTCACGCTCAAGAACGCCGTGCTGGCCGCGTTCGGCGCCACGCGCAAGGCAGGGATCCGTGCCGCAGACGACCAGCAGGTCCTCGCCCTCGTCGCGTCTCAGGCGCCCGTCGTGACGCTCGTCGCGAAGTCCGACATCCGCCACGCCGAGCGCGCGCTACGGACCACCGGTGCCGAGAACCTCGCCATGATCACCGACACGGTCGCCTTCCTCGTGGCCGAGGGGCGTCGCGTGGTCCTGGACGCCGAGCACTTCTTCGACGGCTACCGGTTCGACCCGGCCTACTCGCGCGCCGCGGTCGAGGCCGCGTTCGCCGCGGGAGCCGAGGTCGTGGCGCTGTGCGACACCAACGGCGGCATGCTGCCCGAGTGGGTCGGCGAGATCGTCACGGACCTGCGCGACACCGTCGGGATCCCGGACGGCCTCTTCGCCCAGGCAGGCGACCCCCTCCTCGGCATGCACGCGCACAACGACTCGGGCTGCGCGGTCGCGAACTCGCTCGCGGCCGTCGCCGCGGGGGCCGCGCACGTCCAGGGGACCGTCAACGGCTACGGCGAGCGCACCGGGAACGCGGACCTCATCACGGTCGTCGCGAACCTCGAGCTCAAGCACGGGCGCACGCTGCTCGTCGACGGCGGCCTGCAGGAGACCACGCGCATCGCGCACGCGATCAGCGAGATCACCAACATCTCCCCGTACGCGCGCCAGCCGTACGTCGGGGCGAGCGCGTTCGCGCACAAGGCCGGGCTGCACGCCTCGGCGATCAAGGTCGACCCGGACCTCTACCAGCACATCGAGCCCACGCTCGTGGGCAACGACATGCGCATGCTCATCTCGGACATGGCGGGCCGCGCGTCGATCGAGCTCAAGGGCCGCGAGATGGGCTTCGACCTGTCGGACCAGGCCGACGTGCTCTCGCGTGTGACGCACCGCGTCAAGGAGGCCGAGGCCCGCGGGTACACCTACGACGCGGCAGACGCCTCGTTCGAGCTGCTGCTGCGCGAGGAGATCGCGGGCGAGCGGCCGCAGTACTTCCGGGTCGAGAGCTGGCGCACGATCGTCGAGCGGGCCGGGGGACGTGGCACCGAGGCGACGGCCGAGGCGACCGTCAAGCTGCACGCCGGTGGCAAGCGCATCGTCAAGACGGGCGAGGGCAACGGGCCCGTGAACGCGCTCGACCACGCGCTGCGGCTCGCGCTACGGCGCGCGTACCCGGAGATCGAGGCGTTCGAGCTGATCGACTTCAAGGTCCGCATCCTCGACACCGAGCAGGGCACGGACGCCATCACGCGCGTCCTCATCGAGATGACCGACGGGGCGACGTCCTGGTCGACGGTCGGCGTCGGGCCGAACCTCATCGAGGCGGCCTGGGAGGCGCTGACGGACTCCGCGATCTACGGGCTCATCCACGCGGGCGTCCTGCCGCGCTGATCCCCGGCAGGTCCCGGCGTTCGCCCGGCCCCTGCGACGCAGGAACGGGCGTGGCCTCCCGGTCACGCCCGTTCCTGCGCCCGCGTCAGCGGCGGGTCGCGGCCTCGAGCAGCTCGACGACGTGCACGTAGTCCTCGCCCGTCGCCCGGCTCAGGCCCATCTCGCACGTCCGGTTGCTCGACGCGTACGCGTCCGCGCGGCCGTGACCGCGTGCGTGGGCAGCGACCTCGGCGGCCTCGGCGCGCGTCGCCGCGGCCGTGAGCTCGGGGTGGAGCATCCCGCGGTCGCCCGCGAAGCCGCAGCACCCCGCGTCGAGGGGGAGCACGACGTCGTCGGCCACCGCGCGCGCGACCGCCTCGAGGTCGCCGACGACCCCCAGGTGGATCGACGAGCAGGTCGGGTGCAGGACGAGCGAGGCCAGCGTGCTGCCCGCGGTCCGCGGGTCGCGACCGGCCGCCTCGAGCGCGGGCAGCACGTCGTGGCGCACGAACGTCACGGCGTCCAGCACGCGCAGCCGCTCGAACCGGTCGCGCGCCTCGCCCACGAGGTGCGAGCCGACCCCCTCGAGGCCGTGCGTGCAGCTCGACGCGTCCGAGACGACGGGCAGGCGGCCGCCGTCGGTCGCCGCCCAGAGCGCGTCGAAGGTCCGCTCGGCCATCGCCGTGGCGCCGTCGGTCAGCCCCTTGGAGACCCAGGGCGTGCCGCAGCACAGGCCCTCGACGCCCTCGGGGATCGCGACCGAGATCCCGGCGCGCTCGCACAGCGCGAGGAACGCGGGGCCGACGCCGCCCGGGCTGGGCGAGGCGTCGGCGGGCGAGAAGAGCGAGCCCATGCACGACTGGAAGAAGACGACGCTCGCCGCGCCGTGCGCCGGGCGGTCACCGGGGGAGACCCGTCGCGGTCCGGGCCCCGGGAGGTCGGGCCCCACGAGCGGCACGACGTCGTCGCCCAGCACCGCGCGTCCCACCTTCGACGCGGCAGTGACCAGGGGCGTGGGCACCAGGTCGACAACGCCGAGCGCGCCGCGCAGGCCCGTGACCGCGCCGCCCCAGTGGTCGGCGGCCACGCGCCCGGCGCGCTGGACCACGGCCCCGTGGCGCTGCGCGCGACGGACCTTCATGACCTTGCCGGTGTCGATCCCGACGGGGCACGCGGTCACGCACAGCGAGTCGACCGCGCACGTGTCGACCGCGGAGTACTCGTAGGCACGCTCGAGCTCGCGGAGCTCGCCCGGGGCCGCCGTGACCATCTCGCGCAGCAGGGCGATGCGCTGCCGAGGAGTCGTCGTGACCGTCCGCGACGGGCACGCGGGCTCGCAGTACCCGCACTCGACGCACCGGTCGACGACGTCCGCGAGGTCTCCCGCTGCGGCCGTCCCGACGGGCGGCACGAGCTTGAGGTGCTGCAGGTGCGCCTCGTCGTCGTCGGTGAGGAGCACGCCGGGGTTGAGGATGCCCTCGGGGTCGCACAGTGCCTTGACCTCGCGCATCACGGCGTACAGGTCGTCGCCGAACTGCCGCCGGACGAACGGCGCCATGATGCGGCCCGTGCCGTGCTCGGCCTTGAGCGAGCCGCCACGGCCGAGCACCAGGCCCACCATGTCCTCGGTGAAGGCCGCGAAGCGGTCGAGCTCGCCGTCGTCGGACAGGCGCGGGGTGATCATGAAGTGCAGGTTGCCGTCCTTGGCGTGCCCGAACGTCACGGCGTCGTCGTAGCCGTGCTGCGCGAAGAGCCCGCCCAGGTCGCGGACCGTCGCGGTGAGGTCGGGGACCGGCACGACCAGGTCCTCGAGCAGGGCCGTGCTGCCCGGGGCGCGGGCTCCCGCGACCGCGGTGTACAGGCCCTTGCGGACGCGCCACAGCCGCCCACGGGCCGCGGGGTCGCGCGTCAGCTCGGCGGGCGTCGCGAGGTCGAGCGAGCCGACGACGGCGCGCGCGGCCTCCTCGAACGGTTCGAGGCTCGCGGCGCTCGTGGCCTGGTACTCGACGAGCAGGGCCGTCTGGGTCGTCGCGGTCGCGAAGGCCCGCATCGACGCGTCGGCGAGCGGGTCGGCCGCCGCGACGCGCAACGACGCCGCGTCGAGCAGCTCGATGGCCCGCGCGCCCGAGCCCGTGATGGTCGCGAGCGCGTCGGTCGCCTGCTCGAGCGCGTCGAAGACCAGGAGCGTGGTCGAGGCCGCGGGGAGCAGCGGGACGGTCCGGAACGTCACGTCGGCCACGAAGGCCAGCGTCCCCTCGGACCCCACGACCAGGTGCTCGAGGATCTTGACGGGAGACTCGTGGTCCACGAACGCGTTGACGCCGTAGCCCATGGTGTTCTTCATCGAGTACTGGTGGGCGATGGTCGCGCGCATGGCCTCGCTCGCCCGCACCCGGTCGCGGAGCGCGGCCAGGCCGCGGTGGAGCGCGGGCTCGAGCGCGCGCAGGCGCTCGTCGGCGTCGGGTGCTCCCGTGTCGAGCACGGTGCCGCTCGGCAGGACGAGCGTCATCGACTCGATCGTGCGGTAGGCGGTGTCGACCGTGCCGCACGCCATGCCCGAGGAGTTGTTCGCGACGACGCCGCCGATCGTGCACGCGATCTCGCTCGCAGGGTCGGGGCCGAGCCGTCGCCCGTGGCGCAGGAGCCGCCCGTTGACCGAGCGCAGCGTCACTCCCGGCTGGCAGCGCACGCGCGCGCCGTCGTCGAGCACCTCGACGCGCGTGAAGCGTGTGCGGGTGTCGACGAGCAGCCCTGCGCCCGACGCCTGGCCCGACAGGCTCGTCCCGCCCGAGCGGAACGTGACCGGGAGCCCGCGGCGACGGGCCTCGGCGAAGGCGGCGACGACGTCGGGCACGTCCTGCGCGCGCGCGACCGCCTCGGGGCGCAGCAGGTAGTGCGACGCGTCGTGGGCCTGGGCGACCCTCGTCAGCAGGTCCGTGCGGATCTCGAGAGCCCGCGTCGTGGCGGCGGAGACGGTCGTCATGCTCGTGCCTTGCGCTCTCCGTCCAGCCGGTGGGGCTGGACCGCGTCGTAGGTGGCCTTGAGGTTGGCGCTCGTCTGGTCGTACAGACGCTGCGCGACCCGGACGAACAGGAAGTCGACGACCGCGAGCTGCGCGATGCGGCTCGACAGCGCGCCCGAGCGGAACTGCGTCTCGCGTGCGGTGGTGCCCAGCACGACGTCGGCCTCCTGCGCGAGGGGCGACTCGGGGAAGTTGGTGATCGCCACGCTCGTCGCCCCGCGCCGGTGCGCGATGCCGAGCGCGTGGTTGGTCTCGACCGTCTGCCCGCTGTGCGAGATCCCGATCGCGACCGCGCCCGGCCCGAGCAGCGCGGCCGACTGGAGCTGGAGGTGCGGGTCGGGCGACGCGAAGCACACGAGCCCGATGCGCTGGAGCTTCTGCGCGAGGTCCTGCCCCGTGAGCCCGCTCGACCCGACGCCGAACACGTCGATCCGTGGCGCGGCCGCGACGGCCGCGGCGACCTGCTCGAGCGCCGCGAGGTCGAGCATGCGCGCGGTCTCCTCGATGGTCCGCGCCTCGTGGAACGCGATCTTCGCGACGACGTCCTCGGCCGTGTCCGTCTCGTTGATCTCGCCGTGCGCGACGTTCGAGCGCTCCATCTCCATCTCGCGACGCGAGGTGGCCTGCGCGAGGTCGATCCGGAACTCGGGGTAGCCCGCGTAGCCGATCGCCCGGCAGAACCGCACGACGGTCGCCTGCGAGGCGCCCGCGCGCGCTGCGAGCTCGTTGATCGTCGACCCGACGACGGCGGTCGGGTCCGCGAGGACCGCCTCGGCGATCCGGGCCTCGGCGGGGCGGAGCGTCGGCAGCGCCTGTCGGATGCGGACGAGTCCGTCACCTGTCATGTCGGATCTCCTGTGATCGGGGTGGTCGTGGACGGTGCGGGAACAGGGGGTTCGTCGCCGAGGCTCAGCCAGGGAGCACGGGCGACGAGGGGAGTGGCAGGCGTGGGAGCGTCGGTGGTGCTGCTCGTGGCGCCCTGGGTGAGCAGCCGGGCCAGGTGGAGCGCGCCGTCGAGCGGGGTGCCCGCGGAGGGGACGAGCTCGGCGTCGGGGCGCAGGGCCGCGAACCGGCGGGCGAGGGCGCCCGTCAGGGACGGACCGGCCGCGAGGACGCCGCCCGTGGCCGCGGCGAGAGGTGGCAGGCCAGGAGCGAGCGCGGCGGCGAGCGTCTCGGCCAGGTGCCTGCCTGCCTCGGTGAGGATCTGGACGCTCGCGGGGTCGCCCGCGGCAGCCGCCGCGGCGACGTCGGGCGTGAAGGACCCGAGGACCTGGGCGCGGTCGGCGCGCGTGTAGAGCTGGGCGGGCCAGGTCGGCACGGGGCCGAACCGCGCCCGGGCCGCGGCGAGAAGGGGGCGCGAACCACCGGTCGCCCGCCCGTCGTGGGCCGCGAGGGCTGCCCGCAGCCCGTGCGCACCGATCCACGAGGCCGACCCCAGATCGCCCAGGAGGTGCCCCCAGCCGTCGGTGCGTCGCCAGACGTCGCGGAGGTCGGTACCCAGCGCGATCGCTCCCGTGCCGACCGCGACGACGGCTCCCGCTCGCCCGCCCAGGGCGCCCAGGTGGGCCGTCAGGGCGTCGGCCGCGACCGCGGTGCGGCCCGTCCCGAGGGACGTGCGGAGCGCAGCGTGGACCGTGGCGGGGTCCGGGACGAGCGTGGCGAGGCCCGTCGCGCCGACCGCGGCCGCGGCGACGACCGGGGGAGCGCCGTGGGGCCCGGTCCTGGCCACGACGAACGACGCGCACAGGTCGCGCACCACGTCGGCGACGTCGCTGCCGTCGGGTCCGATCGCGACGCTGCGCCCCGTGAGCTCGGTGCGGTGCCGTGCCTCGTCAGGGGTGTCGGTGGGGTGGTCGGCGTCCGGCCGGTCGGCGGAGGGCGCGGGGACGGCGGGCAGGGGGACGGCGACGAGCCGGCTCCCGCTGCCGCCCACGTCGATCGCGACGAGCCAGCGGGGCGGCGTCGGGAAGGGTGGGGGCTCGGGAGACGTGAGGGCGTCCGTAGCGCTCTCCGTGCGGGCGAGGTCGACGTCCGGCGTCCAGGTCACGCCTCATTCTGGCATGAAATTTCAGAACAGCACTAGACCGCGGAGAAAACTTCCACGCGTGTCGTCCGGCCGGAGGTGTGCGGCGGCGAGGGCGTCGGGGCGCCGTGCTGCTTGGAGGTTACTCCTCCTTGTGGTTCACGTCACGGGTGCTCGGCGGTCGCGGGCGCCCGCGAGGGGACGGGGCGCGTGCCGCGCGACGTACCGTGGTCACCATGAGAGGCGAGTACAAGGTTCCCGGTGGCAAGCTCGTGGCGGTCGACGTCGAGACGGACGACGGGAGGCTGTCGCGCGTCGCGCTGAGCGGAGACTTCTTCCTCGAGCCCGACGACGCCCTCGAGGACATCAACGCGGCCCTGACGGGGCTGCCCGAGACCTCGACCGTGGCCGACCTGGCCCGGGCCGTCGAGTCCGTCCTGACCGACGACATCACCATGGTCGGGTTCTCTCCCGAGGCCGTGGCGATCGCGGTGCGCCGCGCGCTCGGCCACGCGACCGGCTGGGACGACCACGTCTTCGAGATCATCCACGAGGGGCCCGAGCAGCCCGCGATGCACCTCGCGCTCGACCAGGTGCTGACCGAGGAGCTCGACGCCGGGCGTCGCGGCCCCACGCTGCGCATCTGGGAGTGGGGGGCTCCGGCCGTCATCATCGGCTCGTTCCAGTCGCTCCGGAACGAGGTCGACCCCGCAGGTGCCGACAAGCACGGCATCACCGTGGTCCGCCGCATCTCGGGCGGCGGAGCCATGTTCGTCGAGCCGGGCAACACGATCACCTACTCGCTCACCGTCCCCGCCTCGCTCGTCGAGGGGCTGAGCTTCGAGCGCTCCTACGCGTTCCTCGACGACTGGGTGCTGGGGGCGCTCGCCGACGTCGGCGTCGAGGCGACCTACAAGCCGCTCAACGACATCGCGTCGCCGGCCGGGAAGATCGCCGGCGCCGCGCAGAAGCGACTGCGCGGGGGAGCGGTGCTGCACCACGTGACCATGGCCTACGACATCGACGCCGACAAGATGCTCGAGGTCCTGCGCATCGGCCGCGAGAAGATGAGCGACAAGGGCACCAAGAGCGCCAACAAGCGCGTCGACCCCCTGCGCTCGCAGACCGGCATGGCGCGCGAGGACGTCATCGAGGCGTTCAAGGCGCACTTCCGCTCGCGCTACCGCACGGTCGAGGGTGGCGTCACGCCCGACGAGCGGGCTCAGGCCGAGGAGCTCGTGCGCACCAAGTTCGGTACCCCCGAATGGACCGCGCGCGTCCCGTGACGCGATAGGGGCGGGCGCCGGTGGCCGGCCGGGCGGAGGCCCGGCGACCACCGGCCTGCCCTGCCGGCCTGAGGGGCAGGCGGCCACCTGCCTGCCCCGGCGCACGCCCGGGCGCGCTCGCGGGGCGCCGGGAGCCGCCGTGTGCCGGGCAGGTTAAGAACGTGTCACAACTTCGCGACCGGCTTCCCTCTGCCCGTCGATGGCGGTAATCTTCACGAACACCCGACCTGATGTAAGTTTATTTCAGAGTCGAAGGGGCCCGAGGATCCGGTGCCCCACGAACGATCAGGTCCGCAGGGACGAACGGCTGGCCGCGACGCGGCAGCCGACCAGAAAGGAAGTCACGGCATGCAGCGACGCAGCACGGTGGCCGTCACGGGCACACTCCTCCTGGCGCTCGGCCTCACCGCGTGTGGCGGCGGGGACAGCAGCAGCGGCGAGAGCACGGGGGACGCAGCCGCCGCCGACCACTCCGGCGAGACCCTCACGGTCTGGATCATGGAGGGCACCAACCCCGACGGGGACGCCTTCTTCGACGAGGTCACCACCGCCTTCAAGGAAGAGACGGGCGCCGACCTCCAGATCGAGTTCCAGCCGTGGGCCAGCGCCCACGACAAGTTCACGACCTCCATCGCGGGCAACACCACGCCGGACGTCGCCGAGCTCGGCACCACGTGGACCGGGGAGTTCGCCGACGTCGGCGCACTGTCCGACCTCTCGGACAAGATCAAGGACGCGGGCCTCGAGGAGGACCTGGTCCCCGGGCTCGTCGAGTCGGGCACGCTCGACGGCGCCCAGTACGGCATGCCCTGGTACGCGGGCGTGCGCTCGGTCATCTACCGCAAGGACCTCTTCGAGGCGGCCGGCATCGAGGTGCCGACGACCTGGGCCGAGCTGCAGACCGCAGCCGAGACGCTCAAGGCCGCGAACCCCGGTCTGATCCCCTTCCCGATCGCGGGCGACAGCCAGTACGGCGCCATGCCCTTCATCTGGGGTGCGGGCGGCGACCTGGCCGTCAAGGACGGTGACACCTGGACGTCCGAGATCAACTCGCCGGACTCCGTGAAGGGCCTCGAGTTCTACACCGGTCTCGCGACCGAGGCGGGGCTGTCCACCGCGGCGGCCACGACGTGGAAGGAGACCGACCTCCTCTCCAACTTCGAGCAGGGCAACGTCGGCATGATGATCTCGGGCAGCTGGACCCCGGGCAAGATCCTCACGGACGTCCCGGACATGGCCGACAAGATCGGCGCGTTCCCCATCCCGGGCGAGACCGACGGGCTGTCGGACTCGTTCCTCGGCGGGTCGCACCTGGGCGTCTTCGCGGCCAGCGAGAAGCAGGACCTCGCGTGGGAGTTCGTCGAGATGATGACCACGGGCAAGTTCGCCGAGGAGTGGGGCAACCAGTCCGGCTACTTCCCGGGGCAGACCTCGCTCCTCGAGAAGGTCATCGAGGAGAACGACCCGCTCGTCGCGCCGTTCGCCCAGCAGATGGTCGAGGCCGGCGCCTCGGTCCCGGTGACGCCGCTCTACGGCCAGATCCAGGGCAAGAAGACGGTCGAGACCATGCTGCAGTCGATCCTCTCGGGCAGCGCCACGGTGCAGGAGGCCGCCGACACCGCGGCCGCCGACATGAACGAGACCTTCGGGTCCTGACGAACCCATGGCAGATCTGCACTCGGTTCCCGGCGCGTCGGCCGACCAGCTGACGCGCCGGGCCCCGGCCCCGGCCCCCTCGTCCACCCCGCGCCGCCGCTCCGGCATGCGCGGCCTGCTCGGGCACAAGTCCCCGCTGCGCCCCTGGCTGCTCCTGGCCCCTGCGCTCGCCGTCCTCGGCGTGCTGCTCCTGTGGCCCCTCGTCCGCGTCGTGATGATCTCTCTGCAGGACTACGGCCTGCGCCAGATCGCGTCGGGAGAGTCGAACTACATCGGCTTCGACAACTACGCCGCGATCTTCGGCGACTCGTTCCTGTGGACCGTCGTCCTGCCCAACACGATCGGCTTCGCCGTCGCGTGCGTGGTGCTGACGGTCGTCCTGGGCACGGCCGTCGCGCTGTTCCTCAACAACCTCGGGACGTTCTGGCGCACGATCTGCTCGACCGCGATCATGGTCGCCTGGGCCGTGCCCGCGATCACCGGTACCTACGTGTGGATCTGGATCTTCGACCCGCTCAACGGCCTGGTCTCGTCGGTGCTCGACTCGGTCGGGCTGATCGACCCCGCGACCACCAACTGGTTCACCGAGCGCCTGAGCTTCTACGCGATCGCGACGCTCAACGTCGTGCACCACGGCTTCCCGTTCGTCGCGATCACGGTCCTCGCGGGCCTGCTGACGATCCCCAAGGAGCTGCACGAGGCCGCCATGATGGACGGAGCCTCGCCCTGGCGCCGGTTCTGGGCCATCACCGCGCCCATCCTGCGCCCCGTCTTCGCGGTCGTCACGATCCTGTCGACCATCTGGGACTTCAAGGTCTTCACGCAGATCTACCTGATGCCGGGCGGAAACGGCGGCAACAAGGAGGTCTTCAACCTCGGCGTGTGGTCCTACATCCAGTCCTTCGCGCAGGGCAAGTACGGGATGGGCTCGGCGATCGCCGTGCTGCTCACCCTGATCCTGCTCGGGATCACCGTCGTGTACATGCGCACCCTGTTCAAGGAGGAGGAGCTGTGAGCGCCCTGACCGGTACCCCGTCCAGCGCCCCGCGCGCTGGAGACCGCACGGGGGGCGGAACGACCGACGACCGTGCCTCGCTCGCCCCGCGCCCCCCGCAGGTCCTGCGGGTCAAGGCGCGCAAGCGCCCTCTGCCCACCGCGGGCAAGGTCGTGGGCATCGTCGCGCTGCTCGTCTTCGCGCTGTTCCCGGCCTACTGGATGTTCTCCTCGGCGATCGACCCCGAGGCCGCGACCCGCGGGGCGCGGATCCTGCCCGCCGGCGTCACGTGGGACAACTTCGTGACCGTGATCGACGACGGCGGGTTCGGCCAGTACCTCCGGAACTCGATCATCGTCGCGATCGGCGCGGTCGTCTTCTCGTCGGTGCTCGCGCTGCTCGCCGCGGTGGCCGTGAGCCGCTTCAAATTCCGGTTCCGCAAGTCGATCCTCGTGCTCGTCCTCATGGTGCAGATGGTGCCCCTCGAGGCCCTCGTCATCCCGCTGTTCCTCCAGATGCGCACCCTCGGCATGCTCAACTCGCTCCTGGGCCTGACGATCGTCTACATCGCCTTCTCGCTGTCGTTCGCGATCTGGATGCTGCGCGGCTTCGTCGCGGCGGTCCCGGTCGAGCTCGAGGAGGCCGCGTACCTCGACGGCGCCTCGTGGGGTCGCATGTTCTGGAAGATCCTGCTGCCGCTCGTCGCCCCCGGCGTCGTCGCCACGAGCGTCTTCTCGTTCATCACGGCCTGGAACGAGTTCATCTTCGCCCTGACCTTCCTGCAGCAGTCGGCCAAGTACACCGTGCCGATCGGCCTGCAGAAGTTCTTCGGCGAGAACACGACCGACTGGGGCGCGGTCATGGCCGCCTCGACCCTCATCACGCTGCCCGTGATCGTCTTCTTCGTCCTCGTGCAGCGCAACCTGTCCTCCGGCCTGACCGCTGGGTCGGTGAAGGGATGACCACCGTGCACCACGACGCGCTGCGCGCCGTCAACGGCGTCCTGCTCCCCGGTTTCACGGGGACGGACGCCCCGGCCTGGCTGCTCTCGGCCTGCGAGGAGGGCCTCGCGGGCGTCATCTACTTCGCGTACAACACGCCCGACGTCGCCACGACCGCCAGGCTCTCGGCGAGCCTCCACGAGGTCTCGCCCGACCTGTTGATCGCGATCGACGAGGAGGGCGGGGACGTCAGCCGCCTCGAGGCCGCCACGGGGTCGAGCATCCCGGGGGCGGCTGCGCTCGGGACGATCGACGACGATGACCTCACCGAGCGGGTCGGGCTCGCGCTCGGCCGCCTGCTCGCCGCGACGGGCGTGGACCTCGACCTCGCCCCCGTGCTCGACGTCAACTCCCGGACCGAGAACCCCGTGGTCGGTGTGCGCGCGTTCGGCGCGACGCCCGACCTGGTGTCCCGGCACGGGGCCGCGTTCGTGCAGGGCCTGCACCGGGCCGGGGTCGGGGCGTGCGGCAAGCACTTCCCGGGGCACGGCGCGACCGACGTGGACTCCCACCTGTCGCTGCCCGTGGTCGACGACCCGCTCGAGACGATCCGCGAGCGCGACCTGCCGCCGTTCGTCCGGGCCTTCGAGCCCGACGTGGCGATCGACTCGATCATGACCGCGCACCTGCTGGTCCCGGCGATCGGCCCGCGGCCGGTCTCGCTCGAGCCTGCTGCGGCGCTCGTGGCACGGGAGATGGGCTTCGAAGGGCCGATCATCACCGACGCCCTGGACATGGGCGCGGTCAAGGGCGCCGACGGGATCGGCGAGGTCGCCGTCCAGGCGATCGAGGGCGGGGCCGACCTGCTGTGCCTCGGCACCACGGTCGGGCGCGACGACGAGGAGCTGTTCCGCCAGGCGCAGAGCGCGCTCCTCGCGGCCGTCGAGCAGGGCCGGGTCACGATCGAGCGCCTGCTCGGGTCCGCGGCCCGCACGGCGCGCACCGTGCGCCGGGTGCGCGAGCTCCAGGCCTCCGCGGGCGCGACGTGCGGCCCGACCGAGGCGACCGCTGCGCTCGAGGCGCTCGCCGCCGTCGGGCAGGAGGCCGCCGAGCGGGCCGTGCGGACGCACGGACCTCTCGCACGCCTCGACCCCTCCGGGCCCGCGCCCGACGTGATCGACCTGCGCCAGCGGTTCGACCACGCCGCGGGGCGCACCGCCCAGCACGTCCAGAGCGCGCTCCGTGCGACGTTCCCCGGCACCGAGGTCCACGTCTTCTCCGACCCGGCCGGGTGGGAGGCGACGCTCGCCGCGGTCTCGACGGCCCGGCCCGACGGCGACCCCGTCCGCCCCCTGGTCGTCATCACGCGCGAACCCGTCCCGGGCGGCCGCGAGGCCGGCATGCTCGACGCCCTGCGCGCCGCGCGCCCCGGGCTCGTCGTGGTGCACACCGGGTTCCCGGACGCCGTGCCCGCCTGGTTCGGGGACGAGACCACCGTGGTCGTCGCGTGCGGCACCGGGCGTGCCAACGCGCGCGCCGCCGTCGGGCAGCTGACCGCCACCACCGCGGAGGTGACCCGATGATCGTCCTCGGCCTGTCCTCCGGCACGTCGGTCGACGCGATCGACGCGGCCGCCGCCGACTTCCACCTGGGCCCCGACGGGGTCCTGCGCATGCGCCCCCTGGGGCACACCGAGTACGAGTGGCCCGCCGCGCTGCGCGAACGCATCCTCAAGGCGCTGCCGCCGGCTCCCGTCGACATGGG
Source organism: Oerskovia merdavium (assembly GCF_014836755.1). Lineage (GTDB taxonomy): Bacteria > Actinomycetota > Actinomycetes > Actinomycetales > Cellulomonadaceae > Oerskovia > Oerskovia merdavium. The sequence continues at coordinate 148,667 of NZ_JACSQF010000009.1, read as the reverse complement.
CGAGGTCACGCAGCTCGACACGCTCATCGGGCAGGAGTTCGGCCGCGCCGGACGCCAGGCCATCGACGACGTGGCGGGCGGCGACGTCGACCTCGTCGCGTCGCACGGCCAGACGCTCTACCACTGGGTCGTGGGCGCTCGCGCGCACGGCAGCCTCCAGCTCGGCAACGCCGCGTGGATCGCCGAACGCACCCGCCGCCCCGTCATCAGCGGCTTCCGGGTCGCGGACATCGCCGCGGGCGGCCAGGGCGCACCGCTCGTGAGCGTGCTCGACGCGCTGTGGCTCGGGCGCGACCCGCAGTCCCCGGACGGCGCGCCGGCCGGGCTCAGCGCAGCGCTCAACATCGGCGGGATCGCGAACGTCACGCTCGTCGGCGAGGTCGAGGCACCCGTGACCGGGTGGGACACCGGGCCCGGCAACTGCCTCATCGACCTCACGATGCGCCAGCTCACGGGCGAGCCGTACGACCGGGACGGCGCCCTGGGCGCGACCGGGACCGTGGACCAGGCCGCGCTGCGCGCGCTGCTCGACGACCCGTACTTCGCGGCCAAGGCACCCAAGTCGACCGGTCGCGAGCTGTTCGACGCGACCTACGTGCCGCGCAAGCTCGCTGCGGTCCGCCCCGACCTCACGGGCGCCGACCTCGTCGCGACGCTCACCGAGCTCACCGCCGTGACCATCGCGGAGGGCCTGCTCTCGGTCGCTCAGGGCGCCCACCGTGACGGTGACCCCCAGCGCGAGGTGCGTCGCGTCGTCGTCTCGGGCGGCGGAGCGCACAACCCGACCCTGCTCGCGCGGCTGCGCGCCTACCTGCCCGAGGGGTGCGAGCTCCTCACGGCCGACCAGCTCGGCATGCCGATCGACGCCAAGGAGGCGTACCTGTTCGCGCTCCTCGGCTTCCTGTCGGCCCACGGGGTCGCCGGGACCGCCAAGGGCGAGCAGCGTCGACGCTCGACCGGGGCGCGCCGCGCGACCGTGCTCGGCTCGCTCACCCCGCCCACCCCGTTGATCTGGCCCGCGTTCACCGGGCCCATCCGCCGGCTCGTGCTGGCCAACACCCCGTTCGGGCTCGCCCCGATGCCGAAGGGAACGCACCGATGACCGACACCCGCCCCGCCACCCAGGGGGACCTCTCGGCCGGGCACGCCTCCGCCGCCGAGGACTGGCAGGAGGTGCTCCGGCTCGCGTCGCCGACCGAGGAGCGCAACCCGCGCACCACGGACATCGACCTGCTGCCCACGGCCGAGGTCGTGCGACGCATCACCGACGAGGACGCGGGCGTCGCGGACGCCGTGCGTGCCGAGGCCGACCGCATCACCGCGGCCGTCGACCTCGCGGTGGCCGCGCTGCGCGGCGGCGGCAAGGTCCACTACTTCGGGTCGGGCACGTCGGGCCGCCTCGGCGTGCTCGACGCGGTCGAGCTGCTGCCCACGTACGGCGTGGGCGAGGAGTGGTTCGAGGCGCACCTCGCCGGGGGCGCGGGCGCCATGATGCTCGCGGTCGAGGGGGCCGAGGACGACGTCGAGCTCGGCCGCGCCGACGCCGACGAGGTGCGCTCCGGCGACCTGGTCGTGGGCCTCGCGGCGAGCGGCCGCACGCCCTACGTGGGAGGCGCGTTCGACGTCGCGCGCGAGCGCGGCGCCGCGACCGTGCTCGTGAGCGCCAACCCGCAGGCGCGCCTCGCGTCACGGGTCGACGTCGCGATCCTGCTCGACACGGGTCCTGAGGTCGTCACGGGCTCGACCCGCATGAAGGCCGCCACGGCGCAGAAGCTCGTGCTCAACACGTTCTCGACCGCGACCATGATCCGGCTCGGCAAGACGTACTCGAACCTCATGATCGACGTGCGCCCGACCAACCAGAAGCTCCGGGCCCGGATCGTGCGCATGCTCGTCCAGGCCACGGGGCTCGAGACGGACGAGTGCGAGCAGACCCTGCACCGGGCCGGCGGCGAGATCCACGTCGCGCTCGTCATGCTGCTCGCGGGCGTCGGCGTCGACGAGGCCCGCGAGGCCCTGCGGGGAGCCGGAGCGCCCGGCGTGCGCCGCGCGCTCGAGCTGCTGGGGGCCTGAAGGGCTCGGGCGCCTTCCACACCGAGGGACCCAGGCCCGGGGCGCGGTGGGCCGAGAGGTCGGATCGCGACGAAATGGGGGTCAGATCGTTATCCGGCTGGCATGCGGTACACGTGTCCCACGGTCGAGGATGGGGGGACACGGCGCCGCACCATCAGCGGCGACATCCACGAGCAGGGGGAGTCATGGAAGCACGCGGGCGATCATCGGTAGGGGCCGGGCGCATCGGCGCCGGCCGGGCCACGAAGCGGGCGGGCCTCGTGCTCGTCCTCGGCGCCACGCTCGTGGCGTGCGCGACCGAGGCGCCCGCCGACAGCGAAGGGCCCGGTGAGGCGGTGGGGACGATCGCCGCGCCGGCCGAAGGGGCCGAGGCCGCGCAGGTGACGGCCGAGCTGGCCGCGTCCGTCGTCACCCCGGCGCCGCCGCACGTCGACCCGTCCGCGATCCGGTCCCTGCTCCTGCCGGAAGCGGGGGTCGTCACCGGCATCCCGGCGATCCAGGGGAACGTCATGACGACCCTTCGTGACGAGCCCCGGGTCCCCCCGGCGAACACCCAGTCCCCGGCGAACTGCGACATCGCGGCGATCCTCTCGGGACTCGGCACCAGTGGCTACGCCTTGCAGGACACCCTCAGCCCCGGTGGGCGGCTCCAGCAGGAGGTCCACCTCTTCGCCGACGCGGCCGCGGCCGACGCCGCCTACGCGATCGTCCAGGACCGGGCGTCGTCGTGCCCCTCCGTGACGATCGACTACGTCGAGGCCGGTGACCCGATCAGCGTCGAGGTCTCGGGCACTGCGGACACCACCGGGACCTTCCCCTCGCTCGCTCAGGACACGCGTCTCTCCGCCGACGCGTACTGGGTGACCGAGGGATACAACGGCTACGTGCTGGTCGGCAACGCGATCGTGCACTGGTCGGCCGACGCGCCCAACTATCACGCCGAGCAGATGCCGCGGGTCGACCGTGCCGTCCTGGGGACGCGCAGCGCCGTCGAGGCGGTCGTCCTGGCGCACCTGCAGCAGTTCGCGACGTCCTAGCCGCGCGAAGGTCGCCCGGCACGAGGCGCGGGACCGTCCACGGCATGCGGACGGTCCCGCGTCACGTCCCTTGCCGGTCAGCCGGCGGGCGCAGCGACGGCACGGGCCCCGAACACCGCGGTCCCCACGCGCACGATCGTCGCGCCCTCGGCGATCGCCGCCTCGAGGTCTCCGCTCATGCCCATCGAGAGCTCGCGCGCCCCTCCCGTCCCCTGGGCGCCGCTCGCGAGCACCTCGTCACGGATGTCGCGCAGCCGGGAGAACCCGGCGCGCACCAGCGCGGTGTCGGGGGAGTTCGCCCCGATCGTCATGAACCCCGTGAGGCGAAGACCCTCCAGGGCGGCGACCTGACGGGAGAGGTGCGCGGCGCCGTCGGGCCCCACGCCCGCCTTGGACTCCTCGCCCGACACGTTGACCTGGACCATCACGTCGAGCGTGCGGCCCTCGCGCGCGCAACGGCTCGCGAGGGCCTCGGCGAGCGCGAGCGAGTCGACCGACTCGACGCCCGTGGCCGTGGCCAGGACCTGGTTGACCTTGTTGCGCTGCAGGTGCCCGATCATGTGGACCCGCACCGTGCCGTCCGCGACCAGGTCGGCGAGGTCGGGGGCCTTGGCGACGAGCTCCTGGACGCGGTTCTCGCCGATCAGCGTCGCGCCCGCGGCCACGACCGCGCGGACCGCCGCGGCGTCCTGCGTCTTGGTCGCGACAAGGAGCTGCACCTCGTCCGGGGCACGGCCCGCGGCGAGGGCTGCTGCGTCGATGCGCGCGCGCACCGCGGCGTAGCGGTCGGCGATGGTCGGGGTCGTGCCGAGAGGGGAGTCGCCGGGGGCGGAGCGGTGGGAGGACACGCGAGCAGTCTAGTTTTCGGCGGGCGCGCGCCGGGCCGGGGAGAGCCCTGCCCGACGGCGTCGCGCGCCCCGGGCGGACCGGTCGCGGCGTGCCGTGGGCCGGGCCGTCGCGGGGCTGCGCCCGTCGTGTGGCGCGGCCGGCCCGACCACGTGGCCGGGCTGGGGGAGAATCGGGGCATGAACGCGATCCTCAACGTCATCTGGCTGATCTTCGCGGGCCTCTGGCTCGCGCTCGGCTACGTCCTGGCCGGCATCATCTGCTGCGTCCTCATCATCACCATCCCGTTCGGGATCGCGAGCTTCCGCATCGCCGGCTACGCGCTGTGGCCGTTCGGGCGGACGGTGGTTGACAAGCCGACGGCCGGCGCGTTCTCCACGATCGGCAACGTGATCTGGGTGATCTTCGCCGGGATCTGGCTCGCGATCGGGCACGTGATTACCTCGATCCCGCTGTTCGTCTCGATCATCGGCATCCCGATGGGCATCGCCAACCTCAAGATGATCCCCGTCTCCCTGCTGCCGCTCGGCAAGCAGATCGTGCCGACGAACGCGCGCTTCGGGGCCTGAGGGGTCACGATCGGGTGGGGCCGCTGACGTCGACGGCGACCTGACGTGACGACGACGGGAGAGCCATGCCGGGCGGGAGCGGCGGCCAGGGGGTGCGTCCGGGCCTGAGCCTGCGACGCACGTGGTGGCGCGTGCGCGACTACGCGAGCGTGCTCCGCTGGCAGGCCGCGGGCATCACGTCCCGGGTGGACCCCGACGACCTGCGCACCCCGGCCCACCCGGTCGGGCCGCCCGTCGTGCTCGTCCCGGGCGTGTACGAGTCGTGGCACTTCCTCCTGCCGCTCGCCACCCTGCTGCACGAGCACGGCGTGGCCGTCCACGTGCTCCCGGAGCTCGGCGACAACCGTCGGCCCGTCGCCGCCGGGGCAGCCGTCCTCGGTCGCTACGTCCGCGAGCACGACCTGCGCGACGTGGTCGTCGTCGCGCACAGCAAGGGCGGGCTCATCGGCAAGCTCGCCATGGTGCGCGACGACCCCGAGGACCGGATCGCGTCGATGATCGCGATCAACACGCCCTTCGCCGGGTCGGCCTACGCGCGCTGGTTCGTCGCGCCCGCGGTGCGCGCATTCATCCCGAACGACGCGACGATCGTGGCGCTGTCCGCCGAGCGGGACGTGAACGAGCGCATCACCTCGGTGCACAGCCGGTGGGACCCGCACATCCCCGCGGGCAGCTTCCTCGAGGGGGCGCAGGACGTCGTGCTCGACACCCCGGGCCACTTCCGGCCGCTCGCCGACCCCCGGCTGCACGCGCTCCTGCTCGAGCGGATCGTCGGGGCGTAGGGCTCCGGGGGTGGCAGGGGCGGCCCTGTCGTGGGCGTCGTGGGCGTCGCGCCGGGTGACCCGACGCGGACGTGCCGCGACCTGCGGGCGGCGCGTGCCGTCGTCGGGCCGCGCGGCCCCGCCCGCGGGCGGTCAGTCGCGCGGGAGCTGCAGGACGCGGGTCAGGCCGGGGGAGTCGGGGTCGTCGACGATCTTCACGCCGTCGAGCCAGGACCCGATCACGTGCGCGAGCTCACCGGGGTGGCTGAAGTTGATCGCGTGCGCCGCGCCCTCGATCAGCGCGATCGTGATGTGGTCCCCTGCCATGCGGCTCACCTCCCGCACCCGCGTCGGGGGCGGCATGAGCGGGTCCCTGCTCCCGATGACGGCGAGCGTCGGGACCGCCGACGCGACGATGCGCTCCAAGGACGGGAAGCGGGTCAGCTCGCTGAACAGGTGGAACGTGTTGATCGGCCCGAACCTCACGTAGTCCGGGACCGCCACGCGCGCCATCTTGCGGCTCTCGCGCGGACCGTCCGCCGCGAGCTGTCGGATGGCCCGCGCAAGACCCTGGTTGTGCACGCCCCCCGCCGGAGACACGAGCACGATGCGGTCGACCCGGTCGGGCGCGCTGTGCGCGACCTCGAGGCTGATGGGGCAGCCCATCGAGTTGCCGACCAGGACCACCTTCTCGAGCTCGAGGGAGTCGAGGATCCGGATCAGCGCGTTCGCCAGAGCGGGGATCCCGAGCGTGTAGTCCCACCGTTCGCTCCGGCCGTACCCCGGCAGGTCCGGGACGAGGTTCGTGGCCCGCGCGGCCAGCCGGCGGGCGGTCGGCATGAGGTAGGTGCCCGAGATCGCGAAGCCGTGCACGTGGACGATCGGCAGGGCGTCCGGGACGTCGGCGCTGCGCCGGTAGAACACCGGGTGCCCCGCGACGTCGACGGTTCCCTCGGTCCATCCCTCGGCGTTCACGACCATGAGACCGATCGTGGCACCGCGGCCCTGCGGGGGCCACCGGTGCGGGTCGGTTGCTGGGCGCGGCCCGGTGGGTTGCCGAGCACGAGGTTGCGGTCGCCCTGGCGCCCAGAGCGACCGCAACCTCGTGCTCGGCGGGACGAGCCCCGTCGGGTCCCGTCGAGCCTCGCGGTCAGCGTGCCGTGAAGAAGCTCGGCTCGCCCCACCCGGTGGTCGCGGTCCAGAGCCCCGGGGCCCCGGCGGGCACCGCGACGCAGACATTGCCCTCGGCGACACCACCCGCGTAGAGCTCCCCGACCTCGTCGAGGTCACCCGGGATGACGCCGCAGTAGTCCTCGTAGGTGACCGAGTCGTCGCCGACGAACTTCACTGTGATGTCGAGCCACGGAGTGCCCGAGGTCGCACCCTGGTAGGTCGCCGTCACGGGGACGATCCAGAACTCGAGCCCGGCCTCGGGCGGCGAGTTGAACTGGTTCTCGGCGCTGATCTCCCCCCAGGCCTCGCGCGGGGTGCCGAGGACGAGGGACCAGTCCTCGTTGCTGACGGTCGTCCCGACGGGGAAGGGGTTGGCGCGCGTCCCGCCCGCGGGGGCAGGGGGTGCTTCGGGGGTCGCCTCCGGGACCGGCTCGGGAGCGGGCGCTTCGGCGGCGGGCTGGTCCGCGGCATTCCCGTCCGTAGCGGTGAGGTTGTCCGAGCTCAGCCCGCAGCCCGTCAGGCCGACGGCGAGCCCGAGGGCGACCACCGCGATCGTGAGGCGCCGGCGCGACCGACCGGTGACGGTCGCGTGGGACCCGGTGGCCGGGTCGACGGACAGGGGGGCGGTGTCGATGTTCTTCATGGGATGTCCTTCGTGAGGGCCCGACGGCGGAGGTGCCGTCGAGAGGGTGGGCTCGGCCGGGTGCAGCGCGTCAGAAGCGCGGCAGGTTCCTGAGGTGCTGGGTCGTGCGGCCGTCGATCGTCGTCGCGAGCAGGCGTCGCCCGTCCGGACCGATCCGGGCGACGACGTCGGCCTGGTGGTGGTTGCGTTCGTCGAACGTGCGGAAGCGCTCGCCGGAGACGATCCGGCGGTGGACGCCGATGACGCTGGTCGTGGTCGTCGGGCCTGTGGTCGTGACCGAGTGGAGGACGGCGACCACGTGCTCGGCCGCTTCTGTGCCCGGGGGCGCGACGGCGGTGTCGGTGTCGTGTGGCAGGGTGCGGATCGCGCGGATGAACGGCATGAGCGTCAGAAGCGCGGGAGGTTGAGCAGGTTGTTCGTCTCGCGGCCGTCGGCGACCGTGGCGACGTAGCGGGTCCCGGAGGGTGACGTCCTGGCGACCACGTCCGCCTGGTTTCCCTGAGGGCTCAGCGAGCGGAAGGTGTGGCCCGTGACGATCCACGCGTGGACCTGGTCGCGCGTGGCACGGGAGAGCTGGCCGGTGGTCGTCGAGGACCATCCCAGCTCGGTGATGTGCTGGCTCGAGGTGCCCAGGTGGGCGACGCGGACGGAGCGGAGGTAGTTCATGGCTGGTCCTCTCGGGGACGGTCGGCCGGCTCGTGCGGGACGGTCGGGGAGGCCGGCGGCGTCAGCGAGACGCAGCGCGGACACAGGCCGCGGCCGCCGAGGATGCGGTAGACGTGTCCGCAACGGCACCTGACGTGGCTCATGCGTGCCCTCCCTTCCCGGCTCGTGGCCGGAGCGGTGATCACGGAGGTGATCGACTGAGACGAGCCTGGTCGAGTCGACGAGGAAGAGCCACCGCCGAACTGATAACCCGGCTTATCGCGTTGCGCGGCAGAAATGGATCGGGGAGGCGCTACTGTCCTTCCAGCGAGCTTGCCCGACGAGCTCGCTCACCTACCGGTCCTGATGAAGGGAGCTGCTGTGCCGTCGGTCCTCGACTCCCTCACGCTGTCGCTGCCGGACATCGCCGAGCTGGCGCACGTGCAGCGCCCCGTGGTCTCCATGTGGCGCCGGCGGTACGCGACGGCGGCCTCGCCGTTCCCCGAGGCGGTCGCTACCCGTCGTGACCAGCAGCGGTTCCGGGCCTCCGAGGTGACGGCGTGGATCGAGCGCAGCGGACTCGGCCGAAACCCCTCGTTCGCGGCCGACGTCGCGATGAGGGCCGCGCTGGACGAGGTCCCCGGCCTCGACGCGGACGTGGCGCTCGACGGCCTCACGTCGCTGCTCTACCTCAAGGCACAGACGGGTGAGCTCCTCGGCGCGCTCGGTCGTGCAGAGGTGCTCGACCTCGCCGACGAGGTGGACCCCGACGACCACCTGGCCTACTCGGAGATCGAGGCGCTGGGCGACCGGCTGGGCGACCTGTGCGAGCTGGCCGACACGGCGGCCGACGCCGCCTACACACCGGCGGGCGCGCTCGAGGCCGTCCTGCTCGACCGGCACAGGGCCGGACGCAGGACGCTCACCGAGTCGGCAGCATCCGACGGAGCCCTCGACGTCGTGGGCAGGATCGTCCTGGCGCTCACGTCCGGGCGCGGGCCGCTCATGCTCGCCAACCCGCACGCCGACTGCGGCGACCTGCTGGTGGCAGCAGTCCGGGCAGGGAGCGACGCGAACGGTGACCACGACGCCCCGGCCTGCGCCGTGCCCGGCGTGCGCACGGATCCCGCGACCCGGCTCGCGCGCAGGCGCCTGGGTGTTCTCGGCGTCCGCGTGCTGGACCTCGACGCCGACGACGCCGTGGGTCACGCCGTCTCGCCCGGCGCGACGATCGTGGCGCAGCTCCCTCCCGTCGGCAGCCCCCCGTGGTCCGACGACGAGGTCCTGCGCGCGGTCGAGACCCTCGCCGTGCAGCGCGAGCCCGGCCGGTTCGCCGTCGTGCTGGGGCCCGCGGGCGCGCTCGTGGGAGCGGTCGACGGCGAGGCGGAGAAGCTCCGGTCCAGCCTGCTGCGCAACGACCAGGTGCGGAGCGTCGTCGAGCTTCCCGCCGGCCTTCTGCCCGGGCGTTCTCGCGAACGCCTCGCGATCTGGGTCCTGGGAGACCCGCCCGCCGACGTCAGGCTTGCCAAGCAGTGGACGACCGTCTCGGACCTCGCGGGCGAGCGCGTCACCGGGGGAGCGCTCGACGGGGGCGTGGTCGACGACCTGGTGACCGACGTCGTCGCTGCGCAGGGGACGTTCGCCGACGTGCGGGCGCACGCCTTCCGCTTCACACGGTTCGCGTACACGTCCGCGCTCGTCGCCCTGCAGAGCGACCTCTCGGTGGACTTCCGCCAGCTCCGAGTCGGACAGCGGGACGACGGCGGCCGCGCGGCCGTGCATGCCCACGAGCTCGCCACAGGTCTCGGGCTCGCGGGGGCCGAGTCCGTCGTCCCCGGCCCGGGGCGAGACCCGCGCCGCGAGACGCTCCGGTCGGTCGAGGCCCGCGATGGCGTGCGCAGGATCTCCGGGAACCGGCTGGACCCCCGCGCCGTCGGTGCGGTCGGAGAGGTGCCGGTCGTCGGTCCTGCCGAGCTGACCGGTGACGTGATCCTCGGCGACCGTCGAATGGACCGGCTCACGTTCTCGACGCTCCCGGCCGCCCGGTACACCGAGCCTGGCGACGTGATCTTCTGCACCGCGCCCTACCCGGCCGCAGTGGTCGACCACGTCGGACTGTCCGTGGTCGAGTTCCCGGCGCAGGTGCTGCGCATCGACCGGGCGCGAGCCCCTGGCCTCGTCCCGCACGTCCTCGCCGAGGACATCACGTCCCAGCGTGCGACCGCCAAGCGGTGGCGCACGTGGGAGGTGCGCGAGGTCCCCGAGGACCAGGTGAGCGCTCTCGAAGAGCTGCTCGCCGCCGTCGGGCAGCGCGAAACCCTGGTGCTCGACGAGGCCCGACGCCTCGCCGAGCTCCGCACGACCCTGACCCGGGGCGTCGCCGACGCCCTCATCCAGCTCCGAACGGTGGACAATGCCTGACGACGCCCCGACCCTGTTCGACGTCCCCACGACCCCGAAGAAAGCAGGACAAGTGCCTCCCCGCACCAAGGCAGCAGCCACGAGCAAGGCGGCTCCCTCAGCTCCTTCGTCGATGAAGGAGCTCAAGGACACGCTGTGGAAGGCCGCGGACAAGCTCCGCGGCTCCATGGACGCCTCGCAGTACAAGGACGTGATCCTGGGGCTCGTGTTCCTCAAGTACGTCTCGGACGCGTTCGAGGAGCGTCGCGGCGAGATCCTCGCGGAGCTCGCCGCCGACGGCCTGAGCGAGGAGCAGAGCCAGCAGTTCCTCGAGGACATCGACGAGTACACGAGAGCTGGGGTCTTCTGGATCCCCGTCCGCGCACGTTGGGGATACCTCGCGGAGAACGCGAAGGGCCGGCCGGCGGCCATGGGCGAGCCGTTCGCGCCGATCGGGCAGCTGATCGACGACGCCATGGACCAGATCATGGGGTCCAACCCGTCGCTCGCGGCCACGCTGCCGCGCATCTTCAACCGTGACAACGTGGAGCAGCGACGCCTGGGCGAGCTGCTCGACCTGTTCAACTCGACGCGCTTCACGGGTCAGGGCGCGTCCAAGGCGCGCGACCTGCTGGGCGAGGTGTACGAGTACTTCCTGGAGAAGTTCGCGCGCGCCGAGGGCAAGCGCGGCGGCGAGTTCTACACGCCCGCGGGCGTGGTGCGGGTCCTCGTGGAGGTCCTCGAGCCGTACAGCGGGCGCGTGTACGACCCGGCGTGCGGGTCGGGCGGCATGTTCGTGCAGGCCGAGAAGTTCATCGAGAAGCACGGCGGAAGCCCGCAGGAGATCTCGGTCTACGGCCAGGAGCTCAACGAGCGCACGTGGCGCCTCGCGAAGATGAACCTCGCGATCCACGGTCTCACGGGCAACCTGGGGCCCCGCTGGGGGGACACGTTCGCGCGCGACCAGCACGCGGACACCCCGATGGACTACGTCATGTCCAACCCGCCGTTCAACATCAAGGACTGGTCGCGCTCGGAGTCGGACCCGCGCTGGCGCTTCGGTGTTCCGCCCGTGGGCAATGCGAACTACGCGTGGATCCAGCACATCCTCTCCAAGCTGACGCCTACCGGGTATGCGGCCGTGGTCATGGCCAACGGGTCCATGTCGTCCAACTCGGGCGGCGAGGGCGAGATCCGCGCGCAGATCGTCGAGGCCGACCTCGTGAGCTGCATGGTCGCGCTGCCGACCCAGCTCTTCCGCTCCACGGGCATCCCCGTGTGCGTCTGGTTCTTCGCCAAGGACAAGACGGCGGGCGCTCGCGGTTCTGTGGATCGCACCGGGCAGGTGCTGTTCATCGACGCCCGCAACCTCGGGTACATGGTCGACCGAGCCGAGCGCGCGCTGTCCGACGACGACATCGCCAAGATCGCGGGGACCTACCACGCGTGGCGTGGCACCCCCTCGGCGGTTGCCGCGGGAGCGGTGTACGACGACGAGCTGGGCTTCGCCCGCTCCGTGAGCCTGGCCGAGATCAAGGACGCGGGATACGCGCTCACGCCCGGACGCTACGTCGGGGCCGCCGAGGTCGAGGACGACGGCGAGCCCATCGAGGACAAGATCGCGCGGCTGACGGGCGAGCTCTTCGAGCAGTTCGAGGAGTCGGCACGGCTCGAGGCCGTGGTGCGGGAGCAGCTGGGGAGGGTTCTGTGATCCCGGAGGGGTGGCGCGAGTCAACACTTGCCGATTCGGCGGATATCGTCTGCGGATTTCCGTTTAAGAGTTCCGACTTTCGGGATTCTGGAAGTCACAGGCTTCTGCGCGGAGACAACGTTGGGCAGGGCGTTGCGAAATGGGATGGTGTGAAGTGGATGGACCCATCGACGCGCGAAGCGATGTACAGCCTGAGGCCCCATGATGTTGTTCTTGCCATGGACCGGCCATGGGTAGGCGCTGGGTTGAAATGTGCAGTAGTTCAGGAATCCGACACCCCTTCGCTTCTGGTGCAACGTGTGGCGCGTCTTCGAGCCAAAGGGGAGGTGGATCAGAGATTCTTGGGTTATGCGGTGAACAACGCGACTTTTGCGGAGTATGTCGTATCGGTGCAAACCGGCACATCTATTCCGCATATCAGCAGTCGTCAGATCGGTGAACATCGCCTTCTGATGCCTCCCCTCGACCGGCAGCGTGCCGTTGCCGCGGTGCTCGGTGCGCTCGACGACAAGATCGCGGCCAACACCAAGCTTGCCTCCACGGCCGAGGACCTTGCGCGGACACTCGCTTCGGCTGTGCCCGTTACGGTCCCGCTCGGTGAGATCGTTGAGCACATCAAGACCACGGTGAACCCTGACGGGCTTGCAGATGACAGGGTGGCCCACTTCAGCTTGCCGGCCTTTGATGCGGGGATCGAGCCCGAGGTCGTCGGTCCGCAGGAGATCAAGAGCAACAAGTTCCTCGTTGGGGAACCGAGCGTCCTCGTGTCGAAGCTGAACCCGCGGTTTCCCCGGGTCTGGAATATCCCGACTATCTCGCCGTTGACTTCCCTGGCTTCGACGGAGTTCGTCACCCTTCGGCCGAGGTTCTCGTCGACAACGTTGCTCTGGGCGCTGACGTCGCAGCCTGCTTTCGGATCGGCTCTTGAGGCGATGGTCGCCGGAACCTCTGGGAGCCATCAGCGCGTCAAGCCGGCTGAGATGCTGTCGACGCTCGTCCCAGACCCTCGTGTCATGAGTGATGTGCTGGTTGGGCAGATCGATGCACTCGGCTTGCGGGCGATCTCGAGCCGTGACGAGAGCCGCACCCTCGCCGCCACCCGCGACGCCCTGCTCCCGCAGCTCATGTCCGGCAAGCTCCGTGTCAAGGATGCCGAGCGCGCCGTCTCCGAGGTCGCCTGACCGCGATCCGCGACGCCGCCGCGATCCTGTGTGATCGAGATGCGGCTCACGGGGGCCATTGCGCCTGATCAGCCCCCGTTCGCCGCATCTCGATCACCGCTCATTTCGACCGACCCTCCCGGAGGCGGCGATGTCGTCGTCGCCCGATCTCCCCTGCCCGCCGCACCCTTCACCCGACAGCAGGAAGTCATGAACCATCACGCCGGCGTCACTGACGTGGCGCCCGAGGCGGGTGCCGCCCCCGCGGACCCGATCCACGAACGGGCCCGGCGCCGTCGGGCCGGAAGCGCTGGCTGCTGCTGGTCGCCGCCCTCCTGGTCGGCGCCCTCGGGCTCCTCGGAGGACCCGCTGTGGCGGTCGCCCTGCTCTCGAGCCTCATCTGGTTCGTGGTGAGCGCTGTCCTCTTCGGCCGACACCTGGACTACCGTCGCCCACGCCGGCCGCATCGCACGGTCGCGAAGCTGGGGCGCGTCCGGCGCGAGCCTCCGCGGCAGATCCCGCTGCTCTCGCGGGTGTGCGTGATCTGTGGCCGGCCGCTGACCAACGGCGAGAGCATGCGAGCCCGGGTCGGCTCGACGTGCATCAAGCGCTACGGCCCGCGCTACGCCCACCAGGTGAACCCGGACCACGAGGTCTGGGTCGCCGAGATGGTTCGCGCGCGGGCCGATCAGGCAGAACGCCAGGCTCGTCTCAACGTCGAGTTCGACCGCGCGACCGCCGCGTACCCGGGGCTCGTCGCGGCCTGGGAGGCCGAGAGAGCATCGGAGACCGGGCGCCTCCGACGGGATGCCCGTCGGCGAGCCGCCCCGATGCTCGTCTCGTCGATCGCGGCGTGTCTCGTCTCTGTCGTGGTCGCGGGATTCTTCGGATAGTTCACCCGGCCGACCCTGTCCGACGGTGACGGAGGTGACTAATATCGGGCCGCTGAGCACAAGACGATCGAAGCGTAGAAGGGAGCGGAACGCGGTGCGGAAAACAGCCGGGGTCGTCGTCTTGTCTTTCCTGGGACTCCTGACGACGGGCTGCGCCGCCTATGCCCCGGGCGGAAGCGGGTCCCATGGAATCTGGGCCAACGACACTGACGACTTCGGAAACTACGAAGAGCCTGCGATCTACGTACCAGAAGAGGGTGTCCCGGACGAGTACGACCTGGAGTACCAGTGGGAACAGATGGCGCCCGAACAGCCGGCAGCCTGGTCGTGCTATCTCTCGATCACCTTCAACGAGGACTGGCACGACGACGTCGAGTGCAGCAACGGAATCGACTTCGACAGGCCGTACCTGCGCGAGTGGGACGGCTTCGTGACCGAGGACGAGCTCATGCAGTCCGCCCTGGAGTACGAGAACGCGCTCAACGGGGGCTGAACATGTCCGCGGTGAGCGCCTCCGACCGGAACCTGCTACGTGCAGTAGTGCGGGCTCTCTCCGCAGACGACTCCCTGAGCGATATTCGCGAAGAACGCAACGAGGGCGACGACGCCGAGGATCATCGCGACGATCGCACACAGGAGGAGGATCGCGCCCACCACGATCAGCACGATCGAACCCGTGCTCAGCTTCCGGGGGCTTGGAGAAGGCACGGTGGTCTGGACGGCCTGTGAGTGCCGGGTCCACTGCTGCCCGTCAAACCAGCGCACCAGCCGCGGGTCGTACGGGTCGGGGTACCAGCCGGGCTGGTGGGTCACGGTGTTCTCCTCGGCTGTGGTGGCGACTTCCGTGCTCAGGTGCTCGGCGTCGACGGCTGGGATGCGGCTCGCCGGGCATCGCCGACTATCACCCGCAGACGCTACCGGCGATCGCGATCTATCTGATCATCCCCTTATCGCGGCACTCGTCGCGTCCCACCCCTGCGCCGCAGAGACTGAGCACCGGGTCGATCCCCTGAACCCCGTTCCACCGTGATCCCAGGAGAAACCATGACTGACCAGCCCACCGCGCCCGTCCCGGACAGCGGCGAACTCGCTGCCGACGTTCCGCCGCCCCCGTCGCCAACCGACGCCCAGGTCTGGGCGGCGTCGACGGGAGAGGGGAGCCCCGCCGTCGGGCCGGGGAAGCGACCCACCTGGGTGCTGCCCGTCGTGACGGGAGTGATCGGACTCGTCGTCGGGGCCGGCGGTATGGCCGCGATCGGCGCGGGGCAGGACGCTGCACAGGAACGGGAGGTGGCAGCCGAAGCGCGTGCCGATCAGGTCTCGGCCGCCACAGCGCAGGCGGCTCGCGCGGAGACCCTGACCAAGGCAGTGGGCCTGTGCGGCCAGGCCGAGAGCACGTGGTTCGTCGTTGCCGACGAGGGACTGTCCTTGACCTTCGACAACAAGGGGAAGGAGGACTACCTCGGCGGAGCAGACTTCCAGGACATCGAATGCGTGCTCGACGTCCTGGAGGTGCCCGCTGCCGTGCTCTCCCACATGGGGCAGACGACGTCCATGGACGGGCGCCAGGAGGAGAGCTGGGACGGCATCACGGTCGCCTGGTCGTATCACCCGGACCGGGGGATGGACGGGGTCGTGACGGTGGAAGAGGCGGAGTGATGAGCGACCGAACGAGCAGGAGCAGGTCCACGAGGGCGACCATGAGCAAGGCCCAGCGCAAGGCGGACGCCGAGCGCGCGCTGCGCCGGGAGATGTTCTCCTTCGCCCCCGAGATCCTGGGCATGGCGGCGCCGCTGCCACGGAAGGTGGCCGGCAGTGAGCACGTCGAGCCTGCGAGAGGCGCTCAAACCTGAGATGAGTACTGTCCGGCGCGCTAGGCGTGTGGCCCAGCCTCGCGGAGAGGACCATGCTTGGCGCGTTGGTGGCTCATCTTCGACGTCGTTGTGCCCGGGTGTCATGTGCAGAGGTTCCATCATGCGTGCCTGATCACTACGGTCAGGGTCATGACGACACGCGCCACGGCGATCCTGTATATCGACGGGTTCAACCTCTATCGGCGCTGTCTTGAGAAGTTTCCGGAACTGAAGTGGCTCGATCTCGTGGCGTTTGCACAGAATCTCCTGCCGGATCACGAGATCGTTCGAGTGCATTATTTCACCGCCCGAGTGCGACCGGGCGCATCACCGGACCGACAGGTCAGTCAGCGACAGGACATCTACCTTCGGGCACTGCGAACCCTCGAACCTCTGTTGAAGATCCACTTCGAGCACTTTCGGATCGACACACGATCGATGCCGGCGGTTCCCGTGGAGGTCGACCGTGAGACCGGCCAGTACCGGCGCGTGCGCGTGAAGAAGATCGAGGAGAAGGGGTCCGACGTCAACCTTGCTGTGCGGATGATCGCGGATGCGCACGTTCCTCATGCTGACTACTTCGTCATGCTCACGAACGACTCCGACCAGGTAGGGACGCTGCGTGCCGTTAAGCAGGAGCTCGGGCGCAAGACTGGCATCATCTTCCCGATGGAGTCGGCGCGAGGTTCGAAGGAACTGATGCACACCGAGCCGGATCTCACAGGATTCGTCACGCGCGAGGTGCTCGAGCGATCCCAACTCGCGGATGTCCTCGATGACGTGCACGGCATCGTGCACCGGCCACCGACGTGGGCCAGAAATTCCGAAGGCCCCAGTTTCCTGGGGCCTTCTAACCGGTAGCCGAAGCATCCGGGGGTGTGTCACCAGGATGCCCGCATCGGTGGTCGGCGTCAACTGGGAGGCCTCCGGCGTTCACACTGATAACCCCCATATCACTTCACCCACCGCGCCCCGCCACGAGACCACCAAGAATGAGTCACGGCGCCGATAGGCTCCGGACCAGCACCGCAGCGCAGCAGTCGCCGCACCGACATCACGGAGGATCCATGAAGCTCACCGAGGACGCCTGGGAACACCTGGCCCTCGACGACCTGGGCGAGCTCTTCTGGACCGTGAAGCACGGCAAGGAGATCGCGCCCGGGGCGAGCGCCGTCGTCGGGCCGGACGGGCACCCCGTCCCCGAGCGTGAGTCGTGGGACGAGCTCCTCATCCCCACCCGCCTGCGCACCGCGCTGCGCGCTCTCAACCCGGACGTGCCGCGCGAGTACCTCGACCAGGCGCTCGCCGCGATCGTCGCCCCGACGTCGAACGACGCGATCGCCGAGAACAAGCGCGTCCACGACTTCCTGACCGACGGGTTCCGTGGCATCAGCTACATCGACGCCGAGGGCATCGAGCAGAACCCGACCATCCGCCTCGTGAGCAGCGAACCGTCGGAGAACGACTGGCTCGCGGCAAACCAGGTCACGGTCGTGCGCGGCGACGTCGAACGGCGCTTCGACGTGGTCCTGTACCTCAACGGGATGCCCGT
Source organism: Oerskovia merdavium (assembly GCF_014836755.1). Lineage (GTDB taxonomy): Bacteria > Actinomycetota > Actinomycetes > Actinomycetales > Cellulomonadaceae > Oerskovia > Oerskovia merdavium. The sequence continues at coordinate 131,351 of NZ_JACSQF010000009.1, read as the reverse complement.
CAGCGTGATCGAGCTCAAGAACGCGGGCACCAGGGCAGCCGACCTCGCCGCGGCCCACGCCCAGGTCGCGACCTACGTCCGTGAGCTGCCGCTGGTCTTCCGCTTCGTCGTGCTGACCGTCCTCTCCGACGGCATCACCGCGCGCTACGGCACGCCCTTCACGCCGTTCAACCACTTCTCGCCGTGGAACGTCGACGACGACGGCCGGCCCGTCGGGCCGTCCGGCCGCCCGGAAGGCGTGCAGGGGCCCGACGGCGACACGCCCGCTGAGGACGAACCCGTCACCGCGCTGCGGCTCGCCCTCTACGGGTTGTTCGACCAGCTCCGCTTCCTCCAGCTGCTGCACGGATACGTCGCGTTCGACGCAGGGAGCGAAGGGCTCAGCAAGCGTGTCGCCAAGCCTCACCAGTACTTCGCGGTCTCCAAGGCGATCGAGAAGACCATCACCGCGGTCGCGTCCGACGGCAAGGCGGGCGTCGTCTGGCACACCCAGGGCTCGGGCAAGTCCATGGAGATGGAGCTCTACACCAACCAGGTCATGCGGCACCCCCGGCTGCGCAACCCCACGGTCGTCGTCGTGACCGACCGCACCGAGCTCGACGGCCAGCTCTACGAGACCTTCCGGCGCAGCCAGCTGCTGCCCGAGGAACCCCGCCAGATCCGCCGCCGCGAGGAGCTGCGGACCGAGCTCGCCGGCCGGGTGACCGGCGGCATCTACTTCACGACCCTGCAGAAGTTCGGGCTCTCGCCCGCCGAGAAGCAGGCAGGCACCAAGCATCCTCTGCTGTCCGACCGGCGCAACATCGTCGTCGTCGTCGACGAGGCCCACCGCAGCCACTACGACGACCTCGACGGCTACGCCTGGCACCTCAAGAGCGCCCTCCCGCACGCCACGCTCATCGCGTTCACCGGGACACCCATCAGCACCGCCGAACGTGACACGCGCGCGGTGTTCGGCGAGGACATCGACGTCTACGACCTCTCCCGCGCCGTGCACGACGGCGCCACCGTCCCCGTGTACTTCGACTCCCGTCTCGTGAAGGTCGACTTCGTCGACGGCGCCGACGAGTCCACGATCGACGCGGCCGCCGACGAGATGACCACGGGGCTCGACGACGCCGAGCGCCGTCGCATCGAGTCGAGCGTCGCGGTCGTCAACGCGATCTACGGTGCCCCGGCCCGCCTGGAGGCGCTCGCGGCCGACCTCGTCGCGCACTGGGAAGGTCGCCGGGCCGCGATGTTCGAGTCGCTCGGCCGCGCCGGCCACGAACGCACCCCGGGCAAGGCGCTGGTCGTCGGCGCGACCCGCGAGATCTGTGCACGGCTCTACAGCGAGATCGTCACCCTGCGCCCCGACTGGCACTCCGACGACCTGGCCACCGGAAAGATCAAGGTCGTGTACTCGGGGACGCCGTCGGACCCCGCGCCCATCCGCGATCACGTGCGGCGCGACAGCGAGAACGCGGCCATCAAGCAGCGGCTCAAGGACCCCGACGACGAGCTCGAGATCGTGATCGTCAAGGACATGATGCTCACGGGGTTCGACTCCCCGCCCCTGCACACCCTCTACCTCGACCGGCCCATCAAGGGCGCGCTGCTCATGCAGACGCTCGCCCGCGTCAACCGGACGTTCCGCGGCAAGACCGCAGGCCTGCTGGTCGCCTACGCCCCCGTCGCGGAGAACCTCGCCGCCGCGCTGCGCGAGTACTCGCCCCAGGACCAGGCGACCCGCCCGCTCGGCCGTCAGGTCGAGGAAGCCGTCGCGCTGGCCGAGCTGCTCGTGACCCAGGTGCGTGCGACGCTCTCCGGGTTCGACTGGCGCTCGCGGCTCGCCGTGGACGACAAGCGCTCGTACGTCCTGGCCGTCCACGCGACCGTGAACCACCTGCGCGACCCCGGCACCGTGGGCAACCGGCCCCAGGACGTCGAGGACGGCAGTGACACGCTCGGCGCGACCTTCCGCCGTCAGGCGGGCCAGCTGCACCGGGCCTGGGCCCTGGCCGGGGGAGCGGACCACCTCACCGACATCGCCGACGACGTGCGGTTCTTCGAAGAGGTGCGCGTCTGGATGGGGAAGTTCGACGCCGAGGACCGCCAGGCGCGGGGAGAGGCGATCCCCGACGACGTCCAGCGCATGCTGAACCAGCTCGTCGCCGAGAGCGTCGACTCGGGCGAGGTGCTCGACATCTACCAGGCGGCAGGCATGGAGTCGCCGCGCATCGACGAGATCGACACGTCCTTCCTCGCGACGGCCACGCACGCCGAGAACCCGCACCTCGCGATCGAGGCGCTCCGCAAGGTGATCCAGGAGGAGTCGCGCGCCGCGACCCGCAACAACCTGGTGCGCCAGCGCGCGTTCTCCGACCGGCTCAACGAGCTCATGACGCGGTACACCAACTCCAACCTCACGTCCGCCGAGGTGATCGCAGCACTCATCGAGATGGCGCACGAGGTCTCGGCCGAAGGTGACCGCGGTGCCCGGTTCTCGCCGCCCCTCACGAGCGACGAGCTCGCGTTCTACGATGCGGTCTCGACCAACGAGTCGGCCGTCGAGGTCCAGGGGGACGGGATCCTCGCCGACATCGCCCGCGAGCTCCTCACGGTCCTGCGGCGCGACGTGCGCACCGACTGGACCGTGCGCGAGGACGTGCGCGCCAAGCTGCGCTCCTCGATCAAGCGGCTCCTCGTCAAGCACGGCTACCCGCCGGACAAGCAGCCCGGAGCGATCAAGCTCGTCATGGAACAGATGGAGTCGATGGCCCCGCGCTACGCGGAGCGCGAGGAGGGGGCGGCGTGATCGAGCTCGTGTCGGAGAAGGTCTGGGAGTCGCTGCGCACGGTGACGTGGCCCGGGCCGGTGCGTGCCGCGATCGCCTACGTGGGACGTGAGGCCCCGGAGCTGCTACCTCTGGGCGCGGGGGACACGCTGGTGTTCGACGGGTCCGACGAGTCGCTCGCCGGTGGCACCACGAACCCCGCTGCGCTCCAGGTGCTGTTCGACCGTGGCGTGGTCCTGGTGTCGGTCGCCCGGCTGCACGCCAAGGTGATCGTCGCCGGCGCGGACGGAAGCGGTGAGCGCAAGACCCTCGTCGGATCGGCCAACGCCTCCGAGCGCTCGCGCACGTCGCTGCGTGAGGCGGCGCTCCTGACCGACGACGTCGAGGTCGCCGCGCGGGCGGACCTCCAGATCGACGAGTGGTCCGGGGATCCGGAAGCGGAGTGGGTGGACCAGGAGTGGATCGAGCGCGCGACGACGATCTACAGGCCGCGCAGCGTCCCACTGCCTCCGCGTCGGGCCGGGCTCCCGCGTGAGTCGCACCGGCGTCTGTGGATTGCGCCATGGACGCCTGACGACTCCCCCGCGTCACCGGCCGAGGAGGCGGCGATCGAGCACTTCGCGTCGCGCTTCACCGACCTGAGCGTCGAGAGCTATCGGTTGAGCGAAGGGGACATCTTCGTGCGGCCCGGCGACGAGCTGCTGCTCTTCGCGGTCAAGGACGGACAGGGGGAGCCGCACGGAAACCGCCGGTCATGGCCGGTCTCCCGAGTGGTGCGGGTTGTGAACGAGGTGGGCGATCCCACTCACGCGGCGATCTGTGTCGGCCCCTTCGAAGGCCCCTCGATGACGTACTCCGAGGTCCGCAGACTGGTGCACGCCGAGGGTGAGGAGTTCCATGCTTCGGGGCCACTGACGACTCGTGCGGCCGCGACCGTGCGGCGAGCCCTCGCGGAGACCGAGGGGCGCGCAGCCGAGGTGGAGGTCGATGCCCTTCGGGAGCGACCGATCGGTTGTCCTCGATGCGAGACGAGACTGCGCGTCGTCCTTCGAGGACTGCCGGCAGGTCCTCCGGATCCCGACGTCTACGTGTTGGGTGGTTGCGTGATCGGGCCGGGCCCGATGCCCACGCACGTCTGCCCAGCGTGCGGCTGGGAAGGTCGGCGCCGCGACTGGGATCCAGAGCAGGTGCGCCAGGTCGAGTCGCTCGACGACCTGTTCGCTGTGCTCGGAGCGACCGACCTGGCGTCGGCGACGGACGCGATCGTCGACGAGCTCGACCACGACCCGGTCGGTCTCGACCTGCACAAGGACGCCGACGGGAACGAGATGGGGGTCGAGGCGATTCTCGGTACGACGGGCGTCCTGCTCGAGCTCCCCTTCAGCATGGTCGAGTTCTGGGACACCTGGGACGGGCTGCGCGACGCGTGGCAGCTCCAGGAGGACGACGAGGTCGAAGAAGCCTGAGGCAGCAGAGCGCGCACCCCCGAGATCACCGGATCGCGGGGGTACGCGCCGTCGTCGGGCCGCATACCTCCTGGCGCCGGGCGTCAGCCGCCGAGCCCCAGCGCAGCAACGACCTCTTGCTCTCCCACGGCCTCGGGCACGACGATCGCGTCCCGCAGCGTCGACTTCTGCTGCAGCAACCGGTCGAGGTTGAGGTCGAACGACGTCGTGTCCGGGTGGAGGGCCATCGGGAGGTAGACGTGGACGGGCCGCGTCTGACCGATCCGGTAGATGCGGTCCGTGGCCTGCGCCTCCTTGGCAGGGTTCCAGTGCCGTTCCAGGTGGATCGCATGGTTGGCCCCGACGATCGTCAGCCCCACCCCGACCGCGAGCGGCGACATGATGATGACGTTGAAGCCCGGCGCTCGCTCGAACTCCCCGATGATCCCCTTGCGCGTCGCGCCCGAACCCACCGCGGCGGTGTCGCCGTTGACGACACGAACCCGCAGCCGGTAGCGCTCCTGCAACCACAGGGCCAGCCGAGCCTGGACCTTCTTGTTGATGACGAACACGATGACCTTCTCGTCCACCGCCCGCACCTCGTCGATGACCCGGACCGCCGCGACCATGCGCGCGGACAGGTCGAGGTCCGCGGGATCGCTCGACAGAGGCGCGTCCCCCGACGCCGACGGGTGGAGGCTCACACCACGCAGAGCCTGGACGGTCGCGAGCGCCGCCCCCCGGACCCCCGGGCCGTTGCGCCGGTAGCCCTCGAGCACCGCGTCGTACGCGTCGCGCTGAGTCACGGGCATCACGACGCCGAGATCTGGGCGGGCGACCTGCGCGGGCCCGCCCTCGGGGCCGTAGACCGTCTTGGGAGGGAGGTCCCTGAGGTGGTCCTCCTTGATCCGTCGCAGCATGAACGGGCCCACGAGCTCACGCAGCTCCTGCCCGATCCGGGACTTCTCCTCGCTCGGAGCCTTTTCCATCCGCGAGACCCACTGCGTGCGGAACTCGGCCCAGGAGCCCAGGAGTCCCGGCTGGGCGGCGTCCATGAGGCACCAGAAGTCGAGCATCTTGTTCTCGACCGGGGTTCCCGTGGCCAGCAGCATGAACCGCGCCTTGAGCGCCTTGGCGGCCCGGGTGCGCAGGGCGTCGGGGTTCTTGATGGTCTGGGCCTCGTCGAACACGACCGCACCCCAGTCGACCTGCGCCAGCGAGAGCTGGTACGAGGCGAGCGTTTCGTACGTCACGAGAACCAGCCGGCCCGGCATGTCGAGCCGGCTCCTGCCGTGCTCCGGACCGATCTTCAGCGAGAAGCGGATCGCGTCGGCACGCAGCATGCCCTGGTCGTCGAGGTTCACGACGCTCGCCGTGGTCTCCTTGCCCCGCCCCAGCTCCTGGAAGGCTGTGATGCCCTTGCCCTGGAGCACCACGACGTCCTCGAACGGGTTCGTCGCGAAGGTCGCCTCGATCTCCGCCTGCCAGTTCTCGATCAGCGAGACCGGGAGGACCGCGAGCGTCGGGCGGACCATCCCCCCACGTGCGCGCTGCGCCTCGAGGAACTCGCGCAGCGCGACGAGCGTCATGTAGGTCTTGCCCAGGCCCATGTCGTCCGCGAGGATCGCGCCCTGGACGCGCGAGGGGTCGCCGTCGGGCTTGAGGAGAGACGCGGTCATGAGCCGCACCATCCACTCGATGCCCTCGCGCTGGTGCGGGTACGGCGAGCGCAGGAGGCTCGCGTAGTCGACCGGGCGAGCAGAAGGTGTGCTCGACGCGGAGGCCCGGAGCGCTTCGCCCACGTCCTGGACGTCCGCGACGTGGACACCGACCTGAACCGTCCGAGGGGTCGCCGGGTCCGACGGGTCGGTCTGATCGTCGCCGTCGCCGGGTTCAGGCAGGAGAGTCTCGTCGAGGAGGCGATCACGCGCCGTGGCGAGCTCGCTGTCGACCGTGGACCTGTCGCTGATGTCGACCAGCTGGTCACCGACCGCGATGACGGATCGACCCTGGTCCTGCGCGGCGAGCACGTCCTGCTCGACCGTGTCCAGCTGAGGGAGGGTGGCGATGAGCCCCGCGAGGATGCTGGCCGGCTGCACGCCGTCCGAGTCCCCGAACCACGAGATGCCCGACTCGCTCGCGTCGGCGAAGGTCTGCGGGACGATGATGCCCACGCCCGCGACGCGGACTCCGAAGTTCAGCTCGACGTCGACGAGCTCGTGGTCGAAGAACTGCCCTGGCGCAGTGAGGAAGTCCCGTGCCCTCTCTGCCGGGATGCGGGGCGTGGCCAGCACGTCCCGCACGCCTGCGAGGCGCTGCTCGTCGAGGAGGACGAGCTGCTCGTCGACGCGCAGGACGCCGGCCTGACGGTCGCCCTCGATCTGGTGCCACCTGCTCGCCAACCGATCCGGGTCGACGTCGGGCCCCAGGTCGGGAGAGATGCGCAACGAGCCGTCGTGCTGCTCGTCGACCAGGAGCCCGACCCGGTCCGGGACCGTGGTGGACCAGCTCGTGAGGTGCCCCAGGGGCAGCGGGAACGGCTCGTCGCGGTCCGGGTCGTCGGGAAGGGGGATCCTGGCAGCCTGGAGCTCGGCGACGAGACGGACGTTGTTCGTCTCGGTGCGGTCCTCGAAGGCCAGCGCCTCGTGGTGCTCGACGGCGCAGATCACCTTGAGCGCGCGTGGCGAGAGCCGGTAGTGGGTCGCCGTGCCGATCGTCAGGACGGGACCGTTCCGGCGGCACGGCTCCAGGTGGCTCCCGATGCGGGCCCTGAGCGTGACGGAGAACGTGCGGGACGTCGTGTTGCCCCGGACCTCCGGTTCGAGCGTGCCGGGAAGGCGCCGGGGGAGACCGAGGACCTCGGCCTCGTCGTCGCCCAGACGGGCCACGTCCGCCGAGCGCATCGCGAAGCCGTTGGGCAGGAGGTAGGCGGCACCCTGCTCGGCGAGCATCTCGAGGACCAGGTGCTGCTCCTGGGCCGACCGCTGCCCTTCGCCTCGGTGCAGGAGCGCGAGGTCCTCGGGCGTCGTGACGAAGTTGGCGCCGTCGGAGTCGTACGACACCGCGAACAGCCGCATGGGCGACTCGGTGTCATCAGGGCGCATGCGCCGGGTTCGCAGGAGGTCACGCAGGCCCATGTCAGCTCCTCAGCGGGGTGCGGTGGTGGATCGGGAGGCCGAAACGGTGCTTGAGCGTCGAGTAGTCCTCGGGAGTGAGCACACGTTGTGGGTCCACCGGCGCACCGAGAGTCTCGATCAGGAACTTCAGGGCAGCGTGCTGCCACGTCGTGGGGTAGTGGGTGATACCGACGTGAGCTCGCCAGCCGGCAGGGTGCTGCTGGGCGTGGAGCGTCGGGATGCTCTTGATGAGCTCGTCGGGCGAGTAGCTCCGCCGTGAGCGGTCGAGCAACCGGGCGACGGGGCGGCCCGCGTAGATCCAGAGCTTGAAGCTGTGGGAGCCCTCCACGATGTGGAAGTCGCCGCAGTCCAGGAACACGATCGCGGTGTCGGACCGCTGCGTGAGATGAGCAGCGTCAGTCCGTCGCCTGCCGAGCTGGCGCTGGACCGATGCGCTGGCTCCGCTGCCGAGGAAGATCCGGGACTCGCGGACCAGCCCGCTCTCGTAGAGCCCCCACAGGAAGGTCTTGCGGGCCGGGAACATTCGCTGCAGCTCTGCGTTGCGGGTGAGCACGCCGTGGTTCTCCACGGCGGTGAGGAACAGGCGGAGGTCCTCGACGCTCATCCACCGGACAGCCTTGTCGCGGGCAGCCTGCGGCAGGGGTTGCCACCATGTGTGCCACTGCGCCTGTCGCTGGAGTCGGGGGTCCCCACCGATCTTCACGATCGCGTCGAGCCACTCGTCGCACGGAGCGATATCCGGCTTGTCGGTCATGGCGATCAGGATCTGGTGCCCGAAGTACAGGCCGTCGAGGCCCAGGGACTCCGCGACGGTCTTCGACGTGAGCTCCGCCAGGAACCCGAGTCCGTCGGCCCGCGTGTGGTCGGCCGCCTTGATCTTCTCGAGGAAGACGGCTTCACGGACGCGGATGCCGTACCGGCCGTTGACGTGCCCGTTGATCCCGATCTGGCGCAGCCAGTCCACGAGTGCCATCCCTGTGGCTCGGAGTCCCTGCGCGACGGCTCGCGGTGCCTCGAGGTCGAGGAGGAACTCGGAGTTGTACCGGAAGGCGTCGACGATGTCGCGGCTCGTGGGTGGGCTCGGCGGTGGCGGTGGCGGTGGCGGTGGTGGCGGGACGGAGGCCCCTGTGGGGCGCGGAGGGGGTGGGGGCGGCGTCGCCGCGCGAGTCCTGCGGACGGGGATCTGCGTCACGGCTCGCTCGACTGCCGTGCTCGTGGCCCCGAACAGTCCCGGGGACCAGGAGTCGAGGTGATCGAAGTGCATCAGGAACATCGACGCCAGGGCAGCAACGAGCAGGCGGGAGGGGCGGGGTGCCTGCGAGTCGACGAGCAACGCCACGAGGCCCGGGGTCATCGACGCGCGGGCACGTTCGCGGTCCTCCGACCAGACCGTCACGACGGCACGCGCGAAGCGGCGTTCGGTAAGGCGTGCGGCGAGCAGGTCGATCCGCCTGGCGTCGATCAGGTGGCGGACCTCGGTGAGGAGCAGGTCGAACTGTCGGCCTGTGCCCGCCCGGGCCGTGAGGCGCTGGGCGCGGACCGTGAGACGGTCCCACGAGTCGAAGGACTCGGCGGGCCATCCAGGAAGGAACAGCTCGGGCCTGGTTCCCACGTCAGGGCACCCGCCCGGTCGCGTCGGCGCTCTCGAGGATCTCCGCGAGATCCTCCGCCGTCGGACGGACCACAGTGAACCGCACGTCGATGCGCCGGTTCGCTGCGCGGTCGGCCTCGCTCTCCTGGACGGAGGTCGCGGGTCGCGTCTCGCCGTAGCCGGAGACGGAGAACAGGGGGCTCCCATCGGTTCGGCGCAGGTCGTCGAGACCTCCGCCGTCGGGCAACGAGGTCTCCCACAGGCGCCACAGCGAGATCGCGCGGAACGTGGAGAGCCCCCAGTTGCCGGTGCCCTCGAGCCCGTCGAACGACTGGTTGTCGGTGTGTCCCTCGACGAACACGGTGTCGAGGTAGCGGAAGCGCTCGTCGTGGCGCAAGGAGTCGTCGATCGCGGCCCCGATCGCGAGGGCGACGTCACGGTGCTCGGGCCGGATCTCGAACGAGGCCGAGTCGAAGCCCAGAAGGGCCGTCGGGATGCTCAGCACCGAGTTGTCCTGGCTGACGATGACGTCGATGCCCTGCGCCTGGAGCGTCGTGGCCACCTCGATCAGCACGTCGGAACGGACCTCCTCAGCGCGCTGCAGCGAGGTGATCTGGTCCGAGAACAGGCTGCGCTGCTCCTGCGCCGTCTTCTGCTCGGCGGCCAGGGCCTCCTGCTTCTCCGTGAGCTGGAGGACCAGTGCGACCACGGCCAGGATGAAGACGGCCAGGAGAGCCGTCATGAGGTCTGCGAAGGAGATCCAGTACGGGTTCTCCGCCTCCTCACGAGAGCGAGCTCTTCCCCGCGTCCTGCGCACCGATCTTCACCCCCATCTCGTCGATGACCTCGGAGAGAGCGTTGGTCGCTTCGAGCATCTGCGAGGAGAACGTGTGCGTGTGCTTGTTCCAGTCGCTCATGCGCTCGGTCGTCTGGTGCTGGACCTGGTCCGAGTACTCGTCGAGCCAGTTCCTGAGAGAAGCCGAGTGATTGTCGACCTGCGCCTTGAGGTCGTTCAGGAAACGGCCCTGGTGGACCTGCATGGTCTCGAAGCTCGTTCCCGCGGCCCGAGCCGCTTGGGTGAGCCGCTCGGTCGCGTCGAGCGAGGCAGAGTTGATCTCCTCGAGCGCGGTCGTGTGGTTGCTGAGGGCCGCAGCCGCCTGCGCGTGGGCCTCGGCCGTCCCTTCGAGCGCCTGGGCGCCCGCGTTCAATGACGACTCGAAGCGTTCGCTCGTCCGCGCGAACGTTCGTGCGGTGCCCTGCAAGGTGGTCGACGACGTGTCGAGCGACGTGGTCGCGGTCCCCATCTTCGTGGCCGCCGAGTCGAGGCCCAGGGTGATCGCCGAGAGAGAGCCGTCGAGCAGGCGGGCCTGGCGTGCCGTGAGCTCGGACAGCTCGGTGAGCTGTTCGCGGAAGGCCTCGGCCTGCTCCGACGTGGCCGTCGACTGCGCGGCCGCGCTCTCCTTGAGCAGGACGATCGCGCCGCCGACCTTGTCGGAGACGGAGCCGAGTGCGGAGTCCAGCGTCGCCGTCGCGGCGTCGAGCTGCTCGGCCTGACGGGCCCCGACCGCCTCGAAGGCGTCCGAGAGCCCCGCGACAGAGCTGTCGACTCGTTGGGTGACAGCCGTCACGGTGGCGTCCAGGGTCGAGGAGGCCGCACCCAGCTGTTCCGCCTGACGCGTCCCGATCGACTGGAACGCGTCCGCGAACTTGTCGACGAGCTTCTCGAAGACCTCGGCCGACTGCGTCGCGGTGCTCTCGGCGAGCGAAGCCATCGAGGGTGCCATCGACGTCTCGATGGCTCGCGTCAACGCGTCCTGCATCTCCTGGGAGATGCCTGCGACGGCCTCCTGGAGCTGGGTGCCGATCTTCTCGTGCAGCTCGTTGAGGGCGATCGCGGAGTCGTGGGTGTTCTTCTCGACCTGGAGCAGTGATCGCTCCGGGGAGTGCAGCACGAAGAGGCCGTCGATGCGGGCCTGGAAGGCTGCGGCCCGAGCGGCGACGCGCCGCTCGACGACCTTCTCCCAGATGTTGACGACCAGGCTCGCCAGGACGCCCCAGACGGACGCCGTGAAGCCGAGGCCGGCTCCAGCCACGAGACCTTCGATGCCGGCTCGCATCTCTTCGACCGTGGCGCTCTCGCCAAGCTTGAGGCTGTTGAGGCCCGTGGCGAGCCCGATGAAGGTACCGAGAAGCCCGAGTGCTGTGAGCACTGCTGGAGCTGCGGTGAGGAGCCGATTGTTGACGAGCTGCGGCGCAATACGCTCGGCGCTGAAGTAGTGGTCGGCCTCGACCGTGTTGCGGATGGCGTCCTGTCTCAGCACGGGGTCGTGGTGGACGACGAGCGTCTCGTCGAACTCGCGCCAGAGCTCGCCCACGACACCAGGAGCCGCCGCACCGGCCTGCTCGAGCAGCTCGCTACGTCGCTGCAGCAGATTCTCCGACGAGACGTCGACGAGCTGTTCGTTCAGCGCGTCAAGCGCCTTGTTGGCTGCACGAGATGCTCTGACCGTGTACCAGATCGCCACTGAGGCTATGGCGACGATCACCACGAAGAAGATGACGACGATCAGTGCATGTGTGTCACCACGAAAGGCATCTGCGAAGTTGGGAACCAGGTTCCAGAGGGACTTGAGGATGCCGTCATCGGACATCGGCGGGGTACTGCCTTTCGCGCGGAAGGGGGCCTCGATCGCGACATCGTCGGGAGGCTCGCGAAATGGTCCCATGTGAGCGCGAACCGGAGAGAATCCGTCCGGGTGAAATTGTCGGACTTCGGCTCACTGTGCGCGCCTTCCCAGCGCGCCCGCCCTGGCGCCGACCCATCACGGGGCGTCACCGGGATTGCTCGCACGACACTGCTGCCGAGCACGAGGTTGCGGCTGTTCTGGGCGCCCTGGTGACCGCAACCTCGTGCTCGGCTGAGCTGGTCATTGGTAGATCGCAGGTTGCGAAGTGGGGTGGCGAGAGATCGCGGCAGTCGTGGCGGTCAGGCAGCGCCGCCTGGAGCGCACCGCGACCCGCCAAGTTGTCAGAAGCACACCGGGGCATACCCCGGTGTGCTTCTGACAACCAGGCAGAGGTCAGCGCGTGAAAGCCAGCGCCCAGGTCTCGGGGCCGCGCTCGAGGTAGTCGACCGCGAACGTGCCCGGCCACCGGGCGTCGACCTGCGCCAGGAGCGGCAGCGGGTCGTGCGGGGCGAGGAGCACCATGCCCGCGCCGGGCGCGACGCCGTCGAGCGCCCCGAAGATCGTTGCGTGCCGGATCGCATGCGGCACCGCGCGGGCGTCGAGCACCGGGAGGTTGCCGGCGTCGTCGTGCCCGCCGCAGCCGCACGAGTGGCCTGCGCCGGCGGGCGTTGCGCCCTGGACGGGCGCGCCGGCGGCCGAGCCCCCGGCCGCCGGCACCGCGTCCCCGGCCCCCGCCTCGGCAGCCGGGCCTGCGACGGCCGCACCTGCGACGGCCGTACCTGCGACGGCCGTACCCGCCGCTGGAGACGCCCCCTCCGGGGCGCCGCCACCGCAGCCGCCCCCTGCGCCACCACCGCACCCGCATCCACCGGCGCCACCAGGCTCGGCACCCGCCGAAGCCTCGGCCTCCCCGCCTTCCCCGTGGGAGTGCCCGCCGAGCAGCTCGTGCATCCCGTCGAGGACGCCCGCGAGCGAGACGTCGGAGGACAGGGCGAGCAGCGGCAGGATCTGCTCGTTCTCCTTGGTCATGTGGGTCTCGAACAGCACCTGGAGCGCGCGGGCGTGGGCTGCGGCGCGGACGGGGTTCGTCGCGCCGTCGAGGGCGTCGACCAGCGCACCGATCACCCCGTGCTCGGCGATCATCGCGTCGACCAGGAGCCGGGCGTGTTCGTCGCGGTGCGCGTGGGGGTACATCGCGGCTTCCTCGGCCTGCGCGTGGGGCAGGAGGTCGGTCCGTGTCCAGTCGACGAGCCGTCGGTGGGCGACGGCTGTCGGCGCGCCCGACTCGACGGCCTGGACCAGCGCCTCGACCAGCAGCCCGAGGGTCCCGTTCATCTCGGTGTGATGGGCGACGACGGCCTCGACGGCGCGTGAGTCTGCGGCCGACGTGGCCAGGACGATGCTGCTCATGACGTGAGACCTCCGAGTGCGGGGAGTGGTTCTCCAACGCGCCAAACATTAGTACACTTTATTCCGTGGAAAATACGCAGGCTGTCGGACGGGCAGAGCACGCAGCGCCCCCGCGCCCCGGGTTCGGCCCGCCGCTCGTGCGGCGCGCGGTCCGCCCCGCCCGGCTCTCGAAGGCCCGGCTCGCGGTCCTCGACGTCCTCGCGTCCCAGCCCGAGCCCTGCTCGGTCAGCTCGGTCGCGACCGCGCTCGACCAGCACACCAACACCGTGCGCGAGCACCTCGAGGGACTGGTCGAGGCCGGGCTCGCGACCAGCGAGAGCGCCCCGGCACACGGGCGCGGACGCCCGGCCCGGCTCTACGCCGCGGTCACCGAGTCGCCGACGACCGCGGGAGCCGCCGAGTACGCAGGCCTGGCCTCGGCGCTCGCGGCCCAGATCGCCCGGTCGAGCGCCGACCCGGTGGGCGACGCGCTCGCCGCAGGTCGCGCCTGGGGCGCGGAGCTCGTCGGAGACGTCGAGGTCCCCTCGGGCACGGTTCCCGACGGCGTCGCGCATCCGGCGAACGTCGGCGGCACCAGGAGCGACGAGGGTGCGCCGGGCGCGTGCCGTGGGCCCAGCGGGGGATCCGACGACGTCGGGCACCCGGGCAGCGCGGGCGACGGTTCGAGGGTGCAGGAGAAGAAGACACCCGGCAGGGGCGATGACGGCGTCGCGAGCGCCGCGCGCCACGAGGTCGTCGACCTGCTGGACCGCCTGGGGTTCGCCCCTCGGGCCGACGACGACGCGGCCTCGGTCGCGCTGACCCGCTGCCCCCTGCTCGAGGCCGCGTACCGCAACCCCGAGGTCGTGTGCGCGGTGCACCTCGGCCTGGCGCAAGGGGCGCTCGAGCGGCTGGGGGCTCCTCGCGAGGGGACGTCGCTGCTGCCCTTCGCCGAGCCGGGCGCGTGCCGCCTGCACCTGCGCCCCGCGGACGGACCCCCGGAAGGAGCCCCGGACCGGCCCACGCCGGAGGCCGAGGCCACCAGCACACCCGGCCACGCCGACGGCCGCCGCTGATGCGCCGCGTCGTCTTCGTGCTGCCCGCGGGCCTCGCGCTCCTCGCCGGGCTCGACGCGGCGCTCCTGCTGCTCGGCCTGCCGGCCCCGCTCACGACCGAGCGCCTGCCCCAGATCCACGGCGTGCTGCTCGTCCTGGGATTCGTCGGCACCGTGATCGCGCTCGAACGTGCCGTCGCGCTGCGCACCCGGTGGGGCTTCGCCGCCCCGGCGCTGCTGGGCGCGGGCGCGCTGGCCCTGCTCAGCCCGGCCCCGCTCGTGGTGGGCCAGGTGCTCCTCGTCGCGGGCTGCGGCGCGCTGTGCCTGGTCTACGTCCCGCTGTGGCGGCGCCAGCGCGACGACGCGGTCCTGGTCCAGCTCATCGGCGCACTGCTCGCGACGGGCGGCGCGCTCCTGTGGCTCGGCGGCGTGGGCGTCGCCGACGTGCTGCCGTGGCTCGCGTGCTTCGTGGTGGCCACGATCGCGGGTGAGCGGCTCGAGCTGGCCCGGATCGCGTTCCTCGGTCGCGGCGCGGCGCTGATCCTCTGGGTCTGCTGGGCGCTCGCGGTCGGGTGCGTGGCGACCCTGCTGTGGCCCGCGGTCGGCTACGTCCTGCTGGGCGCGGCCGTCCTGGTGCTGTGCGGCTGGCTCGCGGTGCACGACGTCGCCCGGCGCACCATCCGGTCGACCGGCCTGGCGCGGTACATGGCGGCGTGCCTGCTCGCGGCGTACGTCTGGCTCGCGGTCGCGGGGACGATCTGGCTCCTCGCGGGTCGGCAGGCCACGGGGCCCGGGTACGACGCCGTGATCCACGCGATCTTCCTCGGCTTCACGATCTCGATGATCATGGCCCACGCGCCCGTGATCCTGCCCGCGGTGCTGCGCGTGCGGCTGCCGTACACGCCACTGATGTACGGCCCGGCGGTCCTCCTGCACCTGGGGCTGCTGGTCCGTCTGGGCCTGGGCGACGCCCGGGACCTGCCCGTGGCCCACCAGGTCGGCGGCATCCTCAACGTCGCCGCGCTGCTCGCGTTCGTGGTGCTCATGCTCGGGGTCGGGATCCGCGCGCGCCTCGCGCCGGCGCCCGGGACGCGGCCGCGCGACGCCGTCGGGCCCATGCCTTCCCTGCTCGAGGAGACCGTTCCGTGAAGCTCGACCTGTCCGCCCAGCCCGCTCCGCTCAAGCCCCTGACCGACCGCTCCGCCTGGCACCTGCGCGCGAACGCCCCCGTGGTCGGCTGGCTCGTGGCGACCGTGGTCGTCGCGGTGGGCCACCGGTGGATCCCCGCGTCGCCCTGGCTGCTCGTGCACCTGCTGCTGCTCGGCGCGGTGACCAACGCGATCTGCGTGTGGAGCCAGCACTTCACCGACGCGCTGCTCAGCCGACGGGTCACGACCGCCTCGCGGCGCTGGCAGGTCGCGCGCCTGGTGCTGCTCAACGTCGCGGTCGCCGCGACGGTCGCGGGGATGGTCACCGCGACGTGGGTCGTGACGCTCGTCGGGGCTGTGGGGGTGGGCGTCGCGGTCGCGGCCCATGGCACCGCCCTGTGGCTCCAGTCGCGCCGCGCGCTCACGGCCCGCTTCGCGATCTGCGTCGGGTTCTACGTCGCGGCGGCCTGGCTCCTGCCGTTCGGTGCGGGGCTCGGTGCGACCCTCGCACACGGCCTGGACGAGGGGTGGCACACGCGGGTCGTACTCGCGCACGCGGGCTTCAACCTGCTGGGCTTCGTGGGTCTCACGGTCATGGGCACGCTCGTGACGCTGTGGCCGACCATGCTGCGGACCAAGATGGCCGACGACGCGCCCCGCGCCGCGCGCACGACCCTCGCCCTCATGCTGGTCGGCCTCGCCGGCGGGGTCGTCGCGGTTCTGGCGGCCTCGCCGCCCGTCGCGGCCGTGGGGTTGGCGACGTACCTCGCGGGCGTCCTGGTGTCGGTGCGGCCCATGGTCACCGCGGCCCGACGGCGTCCGCCCGCGACCTTCGCGACCTGGTCCGCGGCGTGCGCGCTGGCCTGGCTCCTGGTGTCGCTCGCGACCCTGGTCGGCGTCTTGGCACTGAGCGCGACGTGGGAGACGGCCGCCGCGCGCGTCGGGATCGTGACCGTGCCGCTCGCCGCGGGCTTCGCGGCCCAGATCCTGCTGGGCGCGCTGACCTACCTGGTGCCCGTGGTGCTGGGCGGCGGCCCCGCGGCCGTGCGCTCGACCACGGCGGCTCTCGAGCGCGGGGCCGTGCTGCGGGTCGTGCTGTTCGACGGCGCGCTCGTGCTCTTCGTCCTGCCCGCGCCGAGCCTGGTGCACGTGCTCGCGTCGCTCGTCGCGCTGGGCGCCCTCGTGGCCTTCCTCCCGCTGCTCGTCGGGGCCCTGCGCGCCCACCGCCGGGCCCGGCGCACGCCGTTCGTGGCGCCGACCGCCGACGACGTCGCGGCGGCCCACGCGCTGGGGCAGGACCTGCGCGCGCGGACCGGAGTCCGCCAGGGGCCGCCCGTGGAGGCCGTGACCGGACCGCGGCGCAAGGGTCTGGCCGTGGCTGCCCTGAGCGTGCTGCTGCTGGTCGCCGCGGGCGGCGTGGCTCTCGACCCGGCCGCGCTCGGCACCGGGACGGGCGCCGCACCCGTCGAGGCCGGTGCGTCGGGAACCGTCGTGCCCACGGGGCGCACGACGACCGTCGAGGTCGAGGCCCGCGACATGCGGTTCTTCCCCGCCACGATCGAGGTGCCCGCCGGGGACACCCTGGTGCTCGTGGTGACCAACACCGACACCACGGTCCACGACCTCGTGCTCGACACGGGCGCGACGAGCGGGCGGCTCGCCCCCGGGGCGACCGAGACGTTCGAGGTCGGGGTCGTGGGGCGCGCGGTCGACGGGTGGTGCAGCATCGTCGGTCACCGGCAGATGGGCATGGTGCTCTCGATCGAGCCGACGGGCGGCGCGGCTGACGGGACGAGCCTGGCTGGCGGCGACGCCGGGAGCGGCGCGGACTCCGGCTCGGCCGGGCACGACGGGATGGCGGGCATGGACCACGGTGCGAGCGACTCGGACGACGGGTCCGGCGCCGCGAGCGCCGCGACCGACCTGGACTTCATGGCGACGCCGGGCGACGACTTCACGGCGCACCCGGCCGAGCTCGCGCCCGCGAGCGCCGAGACCGTGCACCGCGTGCGGCTGCCCGTCTCCGAGCTCGTGACCGAGGTCGCGCCCGGGGTGACGCAGAAGCTCTGGACGTTCGGCGGCATCGCGCCGGGGCCGACGCTGCGCGGCAAGGTCGGGGACCGTTTCGAGATCACGCTGGTCAACGACGGCACGATCGGGCACTCGATCGACTTCCACGCCGGGGCGCTCGCCCCCGACGGTCCCATGCGGACGATCGCCCCGGGCGAGGAACTGACCTACACGTTCACGGCGACGATGTCCGGGGTGTGGATGTACCACTGCTCGACCATGCCCATGTCCGCGCACATCGCGAACGGCATGTTCGGCGCGGTCGTGATCGACCCGCCGGACCTGCCCGCGGTCGACCGGGAGTACCTGCTCGTCCAGTCCGAGTACTACCTCGGGCCGCAGGGCGGCGAGGTCGACATGGACCGGCTCGCGACGGGTGACCCCGACGTCGTGGCCTTCAACGGCTACGCCAACCAGTACGACGCGGAGCCCCTCCCGGCGCGCGTGGGCGAGCGCGTGCGCGTGTGGGTCCTCGCGGCGGGGCCCAACCGGGGGACGGCCTTCCACGTCGTGGGCGGCCAGTTCGACACCGTCTTCAGCGAGGGCGCCTACCGGCTGCGTCCCGGCAACGCCGAGGCGGGCGGGTCACAGGTGCTGGGGCTCGCGGTCGCCCAGGGCGGCTTCGTCGAGCTCGCGTTCCCCGAGGCGGGCCGGTACCCGTTCGTGAGCCACGCCATGATCGACGCCGAGCGCGGCGCGCACGGGTTCTTCTCGGTCACGGGGTAGTCGGTCCGGGTGGGCGGTCGGGACGTAGGGTGTCATCGGTCCGTACCCGATCGTCCGCCGGAGGCAGCATGCACGTCGACACCCCGAGCCTGCTCGCATGAGCGGCGTGCGGGTCGGGCGCTGCGAGCAGTGCGGAGCCGACGTCCAGTGGCTGCCGTGCTACGACGGTCGTCGTCGGGCCTTCGCGCTCGACGAGGTCCGCAGCGTGCACGCGGGCGACGAGGTGCGCTGGTTCCTGACGTCGAACCGGGGGGCCGTGCCCGGGACGCAGCTCGCGTACTCGCCGACCATGCCGTTCCGGGTGCGGCACGTGTGCCAGCGCCAGCCGCAGGGATACGGCGAGGAGACGCTCGACAAGGCCGCGGTCCTGCGCTCGGCCCCGCAGGTGCGCGAGTTCCAGGTGCGCCCGCCCTACCGGTTCGGCTACCGCTGGGAGTCCGAGTGGGGGCACATCGTGCACCCCGACCGGGGGCTGTGCGGGGCCAAGGTCATCGGCGAGATGACCCCGCGCGAGGCCGAGCGCCTCCCGACCATGCCGATGTGCAAGGAGTGCGTGAAGCGGTACTCGCGCCGCCACCCGCACGACCAGGTGCGCCGCCCGCCCGAGCCCTCCTGAGACCGCCGTCCCGACCGTCGTCACCGAGCCGGCGACCGCACCTGCGCTGCCGGCCCCCCCGTCCTGAAGGAGTCCCCGTGCCGCCCTACGACCTCGACCACCGGCTCGTCGTCGGTGTCTCCTCGAGCGCGTTGTTCGACCTCTCGACGTCCCAACGGGTCTTCGACGAGCAGGGGATCGACGCCTACCGCGCCTACCAGGACAAGTACCGGGACCGCATGCTCCGGCCCGGTGTCGCGTTCGAGTTCGTCCAGCGGCTCCTGAGCCTCAACGACCTGTCGCCCGCGGCGGGAGACCCGTTGGTCGAGGTCTTCATCCTGTCCAAGAACGACCCCTCGACGGGCCTGCGCGTCATGAGCTCGGTCGCGGCCTACGGGCTGCCCATCAGCCGGGCGATCTTCACGCAGGGCGTCGCGCCCTACGCGTACATCCCGGCGCTCAACATCTCGCTGTTCCTCTCGGGGGACGCGGGCGACGTGCGCGCGGCGACCACGCTGGGACACCCGGCCGGGCAGGTCCTGGGGAGCGCCGCCGTCGGGCACGTCGCCCCGCCCGGCCCGACGGCGACGCGCACGTCCGGCGCTCGCGTCGCCCCGGGAGACGCTCCGGTCGCGGTGGAGACGGCGGTCGAGGCCGCCGCTGAGGCCGGGGAGCTGCGCGTGGCGTTCGACTTCGACGGCGTGCTCGCCGACGACAGCGCCGAGCGCATCTTCCAGTCGGGCGGGCTCGAGCAGTTCCACCAGTACGAGAGCGCGCGCAAGATCACCGAGCACCACGCCGGACCGATCCTCCCGTTCCTGCGCGCGCTGAGCACCATCCAGCGGCGCGAGGAGGAGCGGGTCGCCGAGGACCCGGGCTACCGGCCCCGCGTGCGCGTCTCGATCGTCACGGCCCGCAGCGCGCCCTCGCACGAGCGGGCCGTCAACACCCTGCGCTCGTGGGGCGTCACGGTCAACGACGCGTTCTTCCTGGGGGGAGCGGACAAGGGGCGCGTGCTGCGCGTCCTGCGCCCGCACATCTTCTTCGACGACCAGCGCGGGCACCTCGACCCCGTGGCGCGCGAGGTCGCGAGCGTCCTGGTGCCGTACGGCGTGACGAACGAGGTGGCGCCACCCGCGCCCGACGCCCCGGCGCTCGTCCCCGCTGGCTGAGGGAGCACCGTGCCCTTCCTCGCCCCGCTCGCGGGCGACCCCGACCGATGGACGACGGCCACGACGGTCGACCTGCGCCAGCTTCCCGTGACGGGCCGCTGGAAGGTGTGGTTCGAGGTCCTGACCGAGTTCGGCCACAGCTCACGGCCCGCCGACGAGCAGACGGCGGACGGGCCGGTCTGGCGTCGCGCGAGCGTCGAGCAGACCGTGCCGCAGGGACTCGTGACCGACCTCGCGTCGGTGCCCGTGCCGTTGTGGGGAGTGATCGCGAGCTACGGCCGCCAGACGCTCCCGGCGATCCTGCACGACGCGGCCTCGCGGGAGCTCGCCGCGTCCGCCGCCCCCGCGAGCGCGCGACGGGCTGCGCGCCGCGACGCCGACCACCTCTTCCGCGAGACGCTGCGCCAGTCGGGGACGGGACCCGTCCGTCGGCTGCTCATGTGGGCCGCGGTCCGGCTCTTCGGCCATGTCCCGCTCGCGGTCGTGTTCCTGCTGGCCGTCGTCGCGGGGATCGCCGCGCTCTGCCTGGGAGCCGCAGGGGCCGGGGCGCCATGGGTCACCGGCGCCTGGATCGTCGCAGGAGGCGCCGCCGCCGCGCTGCTCGTCCTGGCCGTCCTGCTCGGGGTCGAGAGCCGCCCCGCCGCGGGCGGGAGCCGTCCACGGTGGGTGCCCGCCGCCGTCGGGAGCCTGCTCGGCGCGGCCGGGACCGGGTTCGTCGCGCTGCCGCTGCTGCTCCCGCTGATCGTGCTCACGACCGTCGCCGAGCTCGTCGTGGGCGCGGGCGAGGAGGGCAGCGGCGTCCGGGCGCAGGGCGCCTCGGGCGACGGGCCCCCGGCTACGCGCATCACGTACGCGTCACCCGGGTGAAGTCGCCCGCGGGGGCCGACCGCGGTACGAACGGCTCACCCGCGCGACCGTAGGCTTCGCTCGTGCCACCAGCTGCCCGCCCGACTGCCACCCGTCCCACCCCGGCCCGCGCCGGCGCGCCGCGCCCGGGCGCCGACGACCGGCCCGACGCCGACGGAACGCGGCGCCCACGCCGCGACCGACCGCAGCGCCCCGCGCTGCTCGGTCCCGCCGCCCGCACGGTCCGCGCGCACCTGCCGACCTACCTGCGGGCGGTGCTGCTCCTGCAGGGCACCGCGGTGCTCGTCGCGGTCCCGCTCATGGTGTGGCTGTTCGACCTGGCGCTCGCGGCCGCGGGCGCCGGCGCTCTCACGCACCTCAACGTGCTGCGCGTCCTGTCGAGCCCGGTCGCGGTGATCCTCCTGCTGGTCGTGGCGCTCGTCGCGTCGGTCGTGGTCCTGTTCCAGCAGGGCGCGTTCCTCGCGATCGGCGCGCGGCTGCGCGCGGGGGAGCCGGTCTCGGTGCGGGCCGTCGGCGCGGACCTCGCACGCACGAGCCGCAAGCTCCTCGGCCCGCAGCTCCTGCTGTTCGTGGGGTACTTCTTCGTGCTCGTGCCCGTGGGCAACTTCGGCACCGCGGCGTTCCTGGTGCGCGGCATCGCGATCCCGGAGTTCGTCGTCGGGGAGCTCCTGAAGTTCGACGGCGGCGTCTACGTCTACGTCGCGTTCCTCGCGGGGGTCCTCTACCTCAACCTGCGGCTGGTCCTGACGCTCGCGTTCCTGCTGACGTCCGACGCCTCGGTGTCGGGCTCCATGGCCGCGAGCTGGCGTGCGACGCGCGGGCTCTGGCCGCGTCTCCTGGGCACGTTCGCGGTGGTCGCGCTCGGTGTGGTCGTGGTCGCGGCGGGCATCGTGACGCTCGCGCTGGTCCCGACGCGCGTCGCCGACCTGGCGGCGCCGGGCGCCGCGCCGGTCGTCGCGGGTGTGACGCTCACGCTCGTGCAGGTGGTCGGGTTCGTGCTCGTGGGCTTCGTCGCGGCGTTGCTCGCGCAGGTCGTGGTCGCGGTCGCGGGGGAGCGGCGGGAGTCGCTGCCCGACGGCGCGGCACCCGACGGGAGCGCCTCGTCGCCCGGGCAGGTGGCAGGCTCCGCGGAGCTGCCGGTGTCCGGGGACGCGGATCTGCGGGACGGCGAGGAAGGCCCGATCGAGGAGGCCGCGGTCGGTTCGGCGATCGGGGTCGTGACTGCGGCGGTGGGCTCGTCGCGCACGGCGGGCTCGTCGGGTCGCGTGTCGCCCGTCCTCGGCAGCGGCTGGGCGAGCCGACCGCGCGGCGTGCGTGCCGCCGTCGGGCTGGCTGCCGTGCTGGTGCTCGTCGCGGTCACCGCGGCCAACACGCACGCCATGACGACTCTCGCGCGTGAGGAGCCCGGTGCGGTGATCGCACACCGCGGCGACCCGGGCGGGGGGGTCGAGAACTCGATCGCGTCGCTCGAGTCCGCCGCGGCGCTCGGTGCGGACTACGTCGAGCTCGACGTGCTCCAGGCCGCGGACGGCGGGCTCGTCGTCTTCCACGACCTGACCCTGCGACGCCTCGCGGGATCCGACCGGGCCGTGCACACCATGACGCTCGACGAGCTCACCTCGACCACCATCCGCCAGGGCGGGTTCGAGGCGACCATCCCGTCGCTCGAGGAGTTCGTCGAGCGCGCCCAGGAGCTCGACGTGCCGCTCCTGGTCGAGCTCAAGGCGCACGGCCACGAGACGCCGACGTTCGTCGCGGACGTCGTCGCGCTCCTGCGGGCGCACGGCGTCGCGGACCAGTACCTGGTCCAGTCGATCTACCCGGAGCAGGCCGACGAGGTGCACGCGCTCGGCCCGGAGATCGCGGTCGGCTACGTCGTCCCGTTCCTGCGCGGGCAGCTCGGGGTCCTGCCCGTCGACTTCGTCGCGATCGAGCAGTCGTCCGACTCCTCGCGCGTGCGGGCCGAGGCGCGCGCGGCCGGGATCGACGTCTACGTGTGGACCGTCAACGACCCGGCCGCGATGCGGTCCCAGTTCCGCGGCGGCGTCGACGGCATCATCACGAGCAGCCCCCGCCGTGCCGTCGCCGAGCGCACCGCGGTGCGCGACGACCTGGCGTTGTCGGCACGGCTCGAGGACAAGCTGCGCGACGCGCTCGCGTGGTGAGGCGTCGTCGAGGAGCGTGTCTCAGGACTCGGTGATCGCCACGTCGGTGGACAGGTGGACCGGCATGTAGTCGTCGACCGCGAGGACCCACAGGCCGTCCGCCCCCGCAGGGACCTCGAGGCAGACGTTGCCCCGGGCCGAGTCGTCCGTGCCGATCAGGCCCGTGCCGACGAGGGAGTCGGGGACGTCGCCGCAGCCCTCCTCGTACTCGGTGCCGTCCCGGTCCACGAACCAGAGGTCGATCGACCCGTGGGCGGTCACGGTGCTCGACGGCCCGACGTACATCGCGTCGACCGGGACGATCCAGTACTCCATGCCCTCGGCCGGTGCCACGTTGACGTCGTTGTGCGCGAGGATCTCGGCGGTCGCCTCGTGCGGGATCTCGAGCAGGACCGACCACTCGTCGGTGTACACCTCGCCCTCGAGCGCCCACGGGTCGTCGAAGGTCCCGCCGTCCTCGCCCGCGAGCGGGTCCTCCTCGTGGTACTCGTCCCACGACTCCTCGTCAGGAGCGGGCCCCGCGGACCACGGCTCGGCCGCGGCGTCGGCGAAGAGCTCGTTGCCTGCGACCACTGCCAGGGTCGCCGCGGTCGCGCCGACACCACCGATGACCAGGCCCGCGACGCCCGCGAGGACCCCGACCAGGACGCGCGAGGGGCCGCGCGGCCTGGCTCCGGGCGCTGGAGCACCCGCCGCCGAGCCCTGACCCAGGGCGTGGGGGCGCAGGGGACCGTACGGGTTGGGTGTGCCCGGTGCGGCGGGGGGTGGCGATACCTGACCGGGGTGGGGGATTCTGCCGACCGGAGGGATGCCGGGGGTGACGCCCGGCGTGATGGGCAGGATGTTCGCCGGAGGCTGGGCGGTGCTGCTCTGCGGGCCGGTGTCAGGACCGGTGCCGGTGCCGGTGCCCGGGGCGGGGGCCGGCACCGGCGGCGGCGGGAGCGGCTCGTGCGGTGCCTGCGGCACAGTGCCGACGGGCATGCCCGGCGTCGACCCGGGGGTCGGTGACGAGGGCGGGGCGAACAGATCACTCACGGGTGCTCCACGGTGCGACGGGACCGGCTGGTCCGGGAAGGGTGTCGCTCGGCAGCTCGCGCGCCGCGCGCCCGGATCATCCCACCTGGGAGCGGCTGCGCGCCAGGGGTATCCGTGCAGGCCAGGGCGTCGGACCGGGCCGGAACGGGTCGGGTCGGGTCGGACCGGGCCATGCGCTGCGGCCGCTGCTGCCGCGGCCGAGCACGGGGTTCCGTGCACACGAGAACGAGGTTGTGGTCGCTATCCCCTCGATAACGACCACAACCTCGTTCTCGGCACCAGCACCGGCACCGGCACCAGCACCAGCACCAGCACCGGCACCGGCACCCCGAGCGCCGGTCCCCGCTCAGGTGGTCAGCCCTCGCGCGGCCCGTCCACGTCCGACCCGACCAGGAACTGCGAGTACGCACCGATGGTCAGGAACGTCGGGAAGTCCTCGGCGAGCGCGACGGCGCGGAACACGTGCGCGGCCTCGTCGACCCGGTCGCCCTCCCCGCGGGGCAGGTCGTCGACGACCTCGGCGAGCAGCGCCTCGACGCGGGCCCGGGTGATGGGCACCCCGTTCTCGGTGCGGGTCCCGGACGCGATCCACTGCCAGACCTGCGAGCGGGAGATCTCGGCCGTCGCGGCGTCCTCCATGAGGTGGTCGATCGCCGCGGCGCCCACGCCGCGCAGCCAGGACTCGATGTACCGCACGCCCACCGAGACGTTGGACCGCAGGCCGGCTGCGGTGACCGTGGCGCCCGCACGGCGCACCGACCCGATGTCGAGCAGCTCGTGCTGCCCCACGCTCACGTCGTCGCGAAGGCGCGAGACCTGGTTCGGCCGGTCGCCCAGCACGGCGTCGAACTCGGCCCGCGCCGCGGGGATGAGGTCGGGGTGCGCGACCCAGGTGCCGTCGAACCCGTCGCCGGCCTCGCGCCGCTTGTCGGCGCTGACCTGCTCGAACGCCTTCTCGGTCACGTCGGGTCGGCGGCGGTCGGGGATGAACGCGCTCATGCCGCCGATCGCGTGCGCCCCGCGCTTGTGGCACGTCGCGACGAGGAGCTCGGTGTAGGCCCGCATGAACGGGGCGGTCATCGGCACCTGCGAGCGGTCGGGCAGGACGTACTGGTCGCCGCGCGTGCGGAACGACTTGATGACCGAGAACAGGTAGTCCCAGCGGCCCGCGTTGAGCCCTGCGCAGTGGTCGCGCAGCTCGTGGAGGATCTCCTCCATCTCGAACGCGGCGGGCAGGGTCTCGACGAGCACGGTCGCGCGGATCGTGCCCTGCTCGATCCCCAGGTACTCCTGCGCGAACACGAACACGTCGTTCCAGACGCGTGCCTCGCGGTAGCCCTCGAGCTTGGGCAGGTAGAAGTACGGTCCGCGGCCGCGCTCGACGAGCTCGCGCGCGTTGTGGAAGAAGTACAGCCCGAAGTCCACGAGCGACGCCGAGGCCGAGACCGCCACGCCCGCGCGGTCGACGTAGCGCAGGTGCTTCTCGATCAGGTGCCAGCCGCGGGGCCGGAACACGATGGTCGGCAGGTCGGTCAGCTCGGTCGAGCGCAGCGCGTACTGCTTGCCCTCAGGGGACGTGAACGCGAGCGTGCCGCGGATCGCGTCGTGCAGCGCGAGCTGGCCCTCGATGACGTTGCGCCACGTGGGCGAGGACGCGTCCTCCTGGTCGGCGAGCCACACCTTGGCGCTCGAGTTGAGGGCGTTGATCGCCATCTTGGGGTCGGTCGGGCCGGTGATCTCGACGCGGCGGTCCTCGAGGCCGGGAGCTCCGTGCGAGCCGGCGACGCGCCACGACGGGTCGTCGCGCACAGGCCGGGTCGCGGCGCGGAAGTCGGGGTCGATCCCGTCGGCGACGTCCTGGCGGCGCTGCTGGCGGTCCATGAGCAGCCCGTGACGGGCGGCCAGGAAGCGGTCGTGCAGCGCGGTGAGGAAGTCGAGGGCTTCGGGGGTCAGGATCTCGCGGTAGCGCGAGCCCAGGTGTCCGGTGACGTCCAGGGTGCCCGACGGCGTCGCGCGCCGCGCGTCGTCGTCGCGCCCGTGGTGGTGGCCGGGGTGCTGACCGGCCGAGGTGGGCCGGTCGGACGAGGTGCGTGACGTCGTCGGGCCGGAGGAGTGGGTCGTGAGGGTGCTGGTCATGGCGGGCTCCGATGGTCTGTGCCGCGAGGTGGAGGGGAGTGGTGGGGGGGGGGGGGGGGGGGGGGGGG
>NZ_JACSQF010000009.1:63880-105280 GCF_014836755.1 Oerskovia merdavium | reverse complement strand
AGGTAGAGGGCTGGAGCCCTCTACCTCGACGCGAGACCTCTACCTCGGCGAGGCGGGCAGGGCTTAGTGGAACTGGGCGGTCTCGGTGGATCCGGCGAGCGCGAGGGTGGCGCTGTCGGGGTTGAGAGCCGTGGCGACCCGGTCGAAGTAGCCGGTGCCGACCTCCCGCTGGTGGCGGGTGGCCGTGTAGCCGTCGGCCTCGGAGGCGAACTCGGCCTCCTGCAGCTCGACGTAGGCGCTCATCGCGCGGTCGTTGTACCCGCGGGCGAGCTCGAACATGGAGTGGGACACGGCGTGGAAGCCGGCCAGGGTGATGAACTGGAACGCGTAGCCCATCGCGGCGAGCTCCTTCTGGAAGCTCGCGATCTGGGCGTCGTCGAGGTGCTTCTTCCAGTTGAACGACGGCGAGCAGTTGTACGCGAGCTTCTTGTCGGGGTACTGCGCGTGGATCACCTCGGCGAAGCGGCGGGCCAGCTCGAGGTCCGGCTCGCCCGTCTCGACCCAGATGAGGTCGGCGTACGGGGCGTAGGCCAGTCCGCGCGAGATGACCGTGTCGATGCCGGGGCGCGTGCGATAGAACCCCTCGGCCGTGCGCTCGCCCGTGAGGAACTCCTGGTCGCGGGGGTCGACGTCGGACGTGATGAGGTCCGCGGCGAGTGCGTCGGTGCGGGCGATGATGACGGTCGGGACACCCGCGACGTCGGCGGCGAGGCGCGCCGCGTTGAGCGTGCGGATGTGCTGCGCGGTGGGGACGAGGACCTTGCCGCCCAGGTGGCCGCACTTCTTCTCGGACGCGAGCTGGTCCTCCCAGTGCACGCCCGCCGCGCCCGCCTCGATCATCGAGTGCATGAGCTCGTAGGCGTTGAGGGGCCCGCCGAAGCCGGCCTCGGCGTCGGCGACGATGGGGGCGATCCAGTCCCGCTCCGGTGCCCCCAGGGGAGACTCGGCGGTCTCGATCTGGTCGGCGCGCAGCAGGGCGTTGTTGATGCGGCGCACGACGGCCGGGACCGAGTTCGCAGGGTAGAGCGACTGGTCCGGGTAGGTCTGGCCGGACAGGTTGGCGTCGGCCGCGACCTGCCAACCCGAGAGGTAGATGGCCTGGAGACCGGCCCGCACCTGCTGCACGGCCTGGTTGCCGGTCATCGCGCCGAGCGCGGCGACCCACTCCTCGGTGTGGATGAGGTCCCACAGCTTCTCCGCGCCGCGACGGGCCAGGGTGCGCTCCTCGCGCACCGAGCCGCGCAGGGCCACGACGTCCTCTGCCGTGTAGTCGCGCTGGACGTCGGCCCAGCGGGGGTCGGTCGACCAGGAGAGCGCGAGGTCGGCCGCGGACTGGCGCTGGTCGCCGGGGCGCGAGGGGGTGTGGCCGGAGGATGCGACGGGGGCCGTGACGGCCTCGGTCCGGGAGGTCGCCGACGCCGGGCGGGGCGTGGCGTACTCGTTCTCGGAGCGACGGCTGATGATGGGCGGGGTGGTCACGGGGTGCCTCCAGAGCTTCGTTGCGTGCGGTGGTACTCGTTCCGGTCGCCGTTCGGGGTGAGCGGTGGCCGTGGAACGACCTTCCTTCGCCGCGCAAGGGGTCCACAAGGACTTTCTTCGTAGAAGAAGTCGACTTCTTCTGTTGTGCGCAAGGAGTGGCGTGTGTCACCCTCAGTCATGGCAACTGACCCCGGCGCGGTGCAGAAGATCAGAGGCACGTCAGGCGAGTCCCTCGGTCCCCTCGGGGGCACCCTGGCCGTCGAGGACGAGGCCGACGCCCTGACGATCGGCCGCCGCATCCGGCACCTGCGCACCGAGAGGGGCATGACGCTCGACGACCTGGGTGCCGCGATCGGGCGTGCGCCCTCGCAGGTGTCCGTGATCGAGAACGGGCGCCGCGAGCCCAAGTTCTCCCAGCTCCAGGCCATCGCCCGTGCGCTCGGCGCGAGCGTCGAGGACCTGCTCTCGGCCGAGCCGCCCACCCGGCGCGCGGCCCTCGAGATCGAGCTCGAGCGGGCGCAGCGCGGTCCGCTGTTCGCCTCGCTCGGGCTGGGCGCGGTGCGGGTCGGCAAGTCCCTCCCGAGCGACGCGCTCGAGGCCATCGTGGGCCTCCAGCGCGAGCTCGAGCGCCTGCACACCGAGCGGGCCGCGACCCCCGAGGAGGCGCGCCGCGCGAACACCGAGCTCCGCGCGACCATGCGCGCCCAGGACAACCACTTCCCCGAGCTCGAGGCCACCGCGCGCGAGCTGCTCGACGGCGTCGGGCACGCCCGCGGACCCATGTCGCAGCGCGTGGCCGCCGACCTCGCGACCCACCTGGGCTTCTCGCTGCACTACGTGCACGACCTGCCGCACTCGACCCGCTCGGTCATCGACCTGCGCCACCACCGCGTGTACCTGCCCAGCACGGGCACGCGCGCGTCGAGCGACCCGCGCTCGGCCCTGCTCCAGGCGCTCGCGTCGCACGTCCTGGGCCACCACGAACCGCGCGACTACGCCGAGTTCCTGCGCCAGCGCGTCGAGGCCAACTACCTCTCGGCCGCGCTGCTGCTGCCCGAGCGGGACGCGGTCAAGCTCCTCAAGGAGGCCAAGGACGCCCGCGAGATCTCGGTCGAGGACCTGCGCGACGCGTTCTCGGTGTCCTACGAGACCGCGGCCCACCGGTTCACGAACCTCGCCACGACGCACCTGGGCATCGGGGTGCACTTCATGAAGATCCACGAGTCCGGGATCATCCACAAGGCCTACGAGAACGACGGCGTGCGCTTCCCCGCGGACCCCCTCGGCGCGGTCGAGGGCCAGTACGTGTGCCGCCACTGGACCGCGCGCACGGTGTTCGCGGTCGAGGACCGCCTGAGCCCGTTCAGCCAGTACACCGACACCCCGACCGGCACCTACTGGTGCACCTCGCGCGTCCAGGACTCCGACGACGGCCAGTTCTCGGTGAGCGTGGGCGTGCCGTTCGCGCACGTCAAGTGGTTCCGGGGGCGCGAGACGAGCGAGCGCACGGTCTCGCGCTGTCCCGACGAGTCGTGCTGCCGGCGCCCGCCCGCCGCGCTGACCGAGCGCTGGGGCGAGCAGTCGTGGCCCAGCGCGCGCCCGCACGCGAGCATGCTCGCCGCGATGCCCGTGGGGGCCTTCCCGGGCGTGGACCAGACCGAGGTCTACCGGTTCCTCGAGGCGCACGCACCGGCGCTGCGGTAGCCAGCGAGGCGACAGGTCAGCCCAGGCGGGGGAAGACCGGCACCGGCGTGCCCACGCGGTCGGTGCCGGATTCCTGCCCGCCGCCCGCGGGCCCGCCGAGCTGCTCGCGGAGCCGCGCGGCGCCGTCGGGCACGAACGGCGAGAGCTCGACCGCCACGACCCGGCACGCCTCGACGGGCCGCGCGAGCACCTCGTCCAGGTGCGCAGCAGCCTCCGCAGCGTCCGCGTCCCCGGCCCGCTCGCGCGCCGCGAGCTCCCACGGCCGCTCGGTGTTCACGTACCGGTTGGCCGCGTCGACGACGCGCCGCACGGCTCCGGTCGCGGCCCGCAGGTCGGCGTCCGCGAGGGCCGCGTCCACGGCAGGGGCGACCTGCCCGACGGCGGAGCCCAGCTCGTCGGGTGCGCTCGCCCGGGTGCGGGGGAGCGCAGGCACGACGCCGTCCCGGAACCGGTGCACGAGCGTGAGCGTGCGGTTGACCAGGTTGCCCACGCCGTGCGCCAGCTCGTCGTCGTGCCGGGCCACGAGGCGCTCGGCCGTGAACTCGGCGTCGCCCAGGAGCGGGACCTCGCGCGCGAACCACCAGCGCAGTGCGTCGGTGCCGTAGGCGTCCACGAGCCCGACGGGGTGCACCGCGGTACCCGCGGACTTGGCGAGCTTGGCGCCGCCGGCGGTGACGTAGTCGTGCACGTGGATCGTGGTGGGCAGCGGCTCGCCCGCCGAGAGCAGGAGCGCGAGCCAGTACACCGCGTGGAAGCGCGTGATGCCCTTGCCGATCACGTGCACGCGCTCGTCGCCGCCGGACCACCAGGTGCGGTAGTCGTCCGCGGCGCCCGGGTCGGCCGGGTCCGAGCCGTAGCCCAGCGCGGTGACGTAGTTGGTCAGCGCGTCCCACCACACGTAGATGACCTGCGACGGGTCGCCCGGGACGGGGACGCCCCACCCGTCCGAGCGGGTCTCGGGCCGCGAGACGCTGAAGTCCTCGAGCCCGGCGTCGACGAACGCGAGGACCTCGTTGCGCTTGGCGGGCGGGTTGATGCGCACGCGCCCCGACGTGATCTCCTCGCGGACGCGGTCGGCGTAGCGGGACAGGCGGAAGAACCAGTTCTCCTCGACCACGCGCTCGGGCAGGGGCAGGTGCTCCGGACAGCGGCCCGACGCGTCGAGCTCGTCGGGGGAGTAGAACTGCTCGCAGCCCGCACAGTACAGACCCTCGTAGGAGCGCAGGTAGAAGTCGCCGGCCTCGGCGCACCGCCGCCACAGGGCCTCGACGCCCGGACGGTGGCGGGCGTCGGACGACGTCGACAGGAAGTCGTCCGTGGACAGCGACAGCGCGGGGCGCAGGGCGCGGAAGTCCTCGACACGCTCGGCGACGAACTCCCCGACCTCGCGGTCTGCCGCTCGGGCCGCGCTCACGTTCTTGAGGGCGTGGTCGTCGGTGCCCGTCAGGAAGCGGGTCGGTCGTCCGCGCAGTCGCGCGTGGCGGGCCAGGACGTCCGCCTGGACGAGCTCGAGCGCATGGCCCAGGTGCGGGTCGCCGTTGACGTAGGGGATCGCGGTCGTGACGTAGAAGGTGGGGCTGCTGGGCGGTGTCGTGCTGCGGGGCTGGGCGGGTGCGGCGGTCATGGCGGTGGTCCTCTCGGGGACTGCGGCACCTTGGGAGGTGCCTCGACGGGCGCCTCGACCGCACCGGGCCCGGACACACGAAAGGCCTCGCTGCGGCGAGGCCTTGGGTGGTGACGAGCGTGCTCAGCGCATCACGAAGGGCCCCGGGTGGGGCGCATCATGACGGTCGACGAGCAGCTCATGCGTCCGACCCTAGCAGCGTCGCGGCGCGGTCCTGAAGCCGGTCGGCATCGGGTGGGGTCGGGCCGGGCGTGCGCGGCCGGCACCCGGCCGGTCGGCCGTCCAGGTGTCGCGCCTGGCGCGCTACGGCAGGAGCTGACGCACGAGCGCGTCGGTCGCCCAGTCCTGCCAGGCCTGAGGGGACCAGCCCAGGTCGAGCACGAGCGTGCCGTACGTGTCCGGGCTGAGCAGTGCGTGGGTGATGTCGGTCGCGACCTGCGTGCTGGTGCGGAGCGCGGACTTCGTGGCGAGCGCGCTCGTCAGGGTCGCAGCGACGGTCCGTCGTTGCTCCTGGTTGGCGGCCCACAGGTCGGCGAGGGCCGGCAGGCCGGGCGCGGCGTCGCGCAGCACGCGCAGGAGGGGGGCGACGCGTTCGAGGACGGCGCGGGCGCCCGCGACGTGCAGGGCGAGGTGACGTGCGGGATCGGGCTCGGCGAGCACCTCGCGGGCCCAGGGGCGGTCGAGCGTGGCGACGTCGTCGTGGTCTCCCGCGATGCGGACGTCGAGCAGCTCCTTGAAGAGCGCGTGCTTGGTGCCGAACGTGTAGTAGATCGTCTGTGTGGCCACGCCCGCCGCGCGTGCGACGTCCTCGACCGAGGTGCGGGTCCAGCCGTTCGTGACGAAGAACTCGTGCGCCGCGTCGAGGATGCGGGTGCGTGTCGCGCGGGCCTTCTCGGCGCGGGTGGGGGGCATGGGTCTCCGGGGGACGGTCGCCGACAATTGACTGTAGTTAGACTACAGTGATATTCACTAGAGCATGACTCTAGTGAATGTGCGGGACGTGCTCGTGATCGGTGGCTACGGGGCGGTCGGGTCCGTCGTGTGCGAACGGCTCGCCGAGGCGATCCCCGGGCGCGTGGTCCCCGCAGGGCGCAACCTCGATGCCGCGGAGGCGCTCGCGCGACGGATCGGCTCCCCGCGCGCGGTGCGCGTGGACCTCGCCGACCCCGCGACCCTCGTTGCGGCGCTCGACGGCGTGGGCCTGGTCGTCCTGGCGGTCGAGCCCGGTGACGACCGGGTGGCCCGGGCGTGCCTCGCACGGGGCGTGTCGCTCGTGGACGTCTCGGCATCCCGCGAACAGCTCGAGGCGACCGAGCGCCTCGACGAGGTCGCCCGTGACGCGGGCGGCGCGGCCGTGCTGAGCGTGGGCGTCGCGCCCGGGCTCACGAACCTGCTCGCCCGGCGTGCGCACGACCTGGTCGGAGGTGCCCAGGAGATCGACGTGGCGGTGGTCCTCGGCGGGGGCGAGGCGCACGGCGCGGACGCGATCCGCTGGACGGTCGACGGGCTGGTCGGTCCGCAGCCCGACGGCGGCGCACGCCAGGTGCTGCTGCCCGGCCTCGGGCGGCGCACCGTCCATCCCTTCGACTTCTCCGACCAGCACGCCCTGCGTCGCACGCTCGACGTGCCGCACGTGACGACGCGGTTCGCGCTCGACTCCCGCCTGCTGACCGCATCGGTGTTCGGGGCGCGGCGTGCGGGGGTCCTGCACGCCTTCCGCGGCGAGCGCGGGCGGCGGGCGCTCGCATCGGTCTTCGCCGCCGTGCACGTGGGCGGCGACCGGTTCGCCCTCGCTGCCACGGCGCGCCACGGCGACCGCGAGGTCCAGGTCTCGCTCGTCGCGTCGGGCCAAGGCCGGGTCACGGGGCTCGTCGCGGCCGAGGTGGCGCTCGCGGTCCTCGCGGGGCACGTCGCGCCGGGCGTGCGTCACGTCGAGCAGGTCGACGGCCTGGCCGACCTGCCAGAGCGGCTCGTCGCGGCCGGAGGAGAGGCGGCCGTCGAGGTGTTCGTCGACGGGGGCGCTCAGCCGTCGGGCACGGAGAGCGGGTTCCTCAGCCCGTCGAGCTCGACGCGGCCGGCTGCTTGGTCAGCATCTGCTCCTTGAGGCGCAGCGTGTCGTCCTCGTCCCAGCCGTCGGGGGCGTTGAGCGCCGACCAGCCGTCGGCGTACTCGAGGTAGTAGACGTGCCCGTGACCTGCGGGGATGTCCGAGGCCGCGGCCACGAAGAGGTCGCCCGTGAGCTGCCAGAACGTGACGACGGGACGCCACTGCACGGCGTCGAGGACATCGGGCCCGCGGGGCTCGCGCATCCAGTCGGGCTCGGACCACAGGGTCGTGGGGGACCACCACGTGACGCCGTCGGACGCGTGCTGGACGTACACGACACGCGGTGTCTCCCACGTGCCGGGCACCGACCAGATGTTGGCCGCGCTCGAGACCTCGGTGCCCCACCGGACCTGTGCGCCCTCCTCGTACACGGGCGAGTACTCGAGCGAGCCGGCGTCGCGGTGGTTCGTGAAGTCGGTCCAGTTGGGCGTGAAGTTGGGCGTGCCCACGAACATGGCCCCGTCGGTGCGGGTCGTCATGTCCTGCAGGCCGCTGAACGCGCCCTGCGCACCGAACGAGCCGAGCGAGATGCCGAACGCCATGAGCTGCGGACGCGAGTCCTCGGGCTGCTTCGACCACGCCTCGTACACGGCCTCGTAGAGGGCCTTGCCCGCGTTCGGCGGGGTGCTGCGGTCACCGACGAAGCTGATCCAGCTCGGCAGGTACGAGTACTGCATCGAGGCGATCGCGGTGTCGCCTCCGTGCATGAGCTCGAGCGAGTTGCTCATGCCGGGGTCCACCCAGCCCGTGCCGGTCGTGGTGGCCACGACCAGGACCGAGCGGTCCCAGGCGTTCGTGCGGTCGAGCTCGTCGACCACGCGCTGGGCGGTCGCGTCGAGGTCGCCCTCCGGGTCGAGACCCGCATAGACGCGGATGGGCTCCTGGACGTCGGCCGGGTCGACCACGTCGCCGCCCGCGGCGAACTCGGTCAGCTCGGCCTGCGTGGGGCCGAGCGCCACGAACCGGCGCCCTTCGGCACCGAGCGACTCCCAGGACGAACCGGACTCGGGCGAGCCCGACCGGTCGGGCGAGGTGGGCGGGGCGAGGTCCGGGTCGATCTTCTCGTTGGCGCTCGCGTAGACGTTGTTGAGCATGTGCAGCGCGCCGGCCCAGATCACGCCGTTGAAGAGCAGCACGACCACGACGGCGACGATCACCCCGCTCAGGAAGCGGGCGACCGGCTTGGGCATGATGTTGTCCACCAGCAGGCTCACCCACTGCGCGACGCGGCGCAGCGCGCGGCCGAGCTGCAGGACGCCGATCGCGATGAGGACCGCGACGAACACGACCGCGACGTCGTTGGCGGGCGCCTGCTCGGGCATGCCGAACAGGGCGCGCAGCTCGTGCTGCCACCGGGCGCCCAGGACCAGGAAGACCGGCACGAGGACGATCGTCGCGGCGCCCAGGACCCACCAGGCGATCCGGCTCACGCGTGGGCTCCAGCGGATCCGGAGCCCCACCTTGAGGGCGAACCACTCGACGAACGCCCCGATCCCGTACCCGCCGACCATGCTCATGCCCGTGATGAGCGCCTGGTAGTACCAGGCGCGGGGGATGAGCGAGGGCGTGAGGGAGAAGCAGAAGAACAGGAGGGCGAGGACGAGCCCGGTCGTGGAGAAGCGCCGCACGTAGTGCTGGAGCCAGGCCCACGGCCGACGGCGCAGCGGTGGCCGCGTGCTCGCCTCGCCGTCGGGCGTGGCCGGGCGGGCTGGGGTCCGTGCGCCGGAGCTGCCCGTCGGCCCGGCGGGTCCGGCGGGGCCGACGGAGCCATCGGAGCCGGCCCCCTCGGGGACCTCGGGCGTCCCGGCGTCCGGAGCGTTCTCGGGCTTCTGCGTGACGTCTGGCTGCACGGGTGCGATCGTACGGGGCTGGGGGTTTCGCGCCACCGGGCGCCGGGTGAAGCCGGTGGGGCGGTCCCCGCCGGGTGAGGGAGTCCGGAGCCCTCGCGGCTCCCGCCACCTCGCCCGGCCGGGACCTGGCTCAGCGCTCGTCGTCGACGGCGTCCCCGATGTACGTCGAGACGTCGTCGGGCAGCCCGTCCTCGTTCATGTCGTCGGAGCGCTTGCGCCGGGCGTCCCAGCGCAGCGCCGTCGCGGCGAGCAGCGCCGAGATCACCGAGGCCAGCAGCACCGCGGCCTTGGCCGAGTCCGTGTGCTCGGAGTCGGGGAAGGACAGCTCGGCGATGAGGAGGGAGACCGTGAACCCGATCCCGGCGAGCAGGCCCACGGGCAGCAGGTCGCGCACCCCGATGCCGGGCGCGAGCCGCAGCGGCGTCAGCCTCGTCACGAGCGCGGTGACGCCGAGCACGCCGATGCCCTTGCCGACCACGAGCCCCACGATGATGCCGATCGCGGCCGGCTGGCCGATCATCTCGCCGATCCCGCCGCCGTCGACGAGCGAGACGCCGGCCGCGAAGAACGCGAAGATCGGCAGGGCGATGCCCGAGGAGATCGGTCGGACGACGTGCTCGAACCGGTGCGTGCGCGAGGTCTTCTCGCCGAACAGGACGACGGCCGGGACCGTGAAGCCCAGGAGCACGCCCGCGACGGTCGCGTGGATCCCGGACGCGTGGACCAGCGCCCAGACGACGAACGCGAGCGGGAGCAGCAGCCACCAGTGCGTGCGGCGGCGGCGCACCAGGAACGCGAACAGCGCGACGCCCACGAGCGCCAGGCCCAGCGGGGCCCAGTGCAGGGTCTCGGTGTAGAAGACCGCGATGACGACGATCGCGAGCAGGTCGTCGACCACGGCGAGCGTGAGCAGGAACGTGCGGATCGCCGTCGGGAGCCCGCGGCCGAACACCGCGAGGACCGCGAGCGCGAACGCGATGTCGGTCGCGGTCGGGATGGCCCAGCCGTGCACGGCGTCGGCGCCGCCTCCCCAGAGCGCGACCGTGACGTAGAGGATCGCGGGCACGATCATGCCGCCCACGGCCGCGAGCATGGGGACGCCGGCCTGACGCGGGTTGCGCAGCGAGCCGGCGACGAACTCCTGCTTGAGCTCGACGCCCACCACGAAGAAGAAGATGGCGAGCAGCCCGTCGGCGGCCCACGTGGACAGCGACAGGTCGAGGTGGAGGGACTCGGGTCCGAACGTGAGCGCGGACAGGTCGAAGTACGCCGCGCGCCAGGGCGAGTTGGCCCACACGAGCGCGATGATCGCGGCGCCGATGAGGAGCGCGCCGCCCGTGGTCTCGCGCGTGACCCAGCGCTTCCAGCGCTGCGCGGCGCCGGGGCGCGGCGCGGGCTGGGCGGCGGGCGAGGGGGCGGGGTTCTCGCTGCCCGACGGCGTCGCGCCAGCAGGGAGGTTCACCGCGCCGTCCGCGGTCGCCGGGCCGGGCGTCGCGCTCGTGCGGGGGGAGTCGTCCGGGGTGGGGGTGTGCTGCTCGTGCGTGCTCACAGGGCTCCTGTGGTTGAGGGGTCGTCGACGTCACGCCGACCAGACTTCCCGGCACACCAGCGTCCCATCTTACCGGTGGCCCGGCTCGGGCGGGCCCGCCCGTCGGGTCCTGGACCGGACCGGAGGAGGACGGCACGCTCGCCGGGGGATGCCGGAAGGTGGACACGGACGCGACCGAAGTCCGCCGAAAGGGGGATGTCTCGGACACCCGCCCGGCAGGAGCATGTACGGGTGTACGAGAAGACCCCTGACGCGCCCACCCCCACGCCGCCCTCCGCATCGACCACCCCTCGCACCCCGGAGGAGACGGTCGTGGGGTGCTCGTCCGCCGACACGCTGTTCCTCCGTGCCGTCCTCCCGGTCCTCGGTGCCGCGGCCGGCGTCGGCCTGCGCTGGCTCGCGGCGTGGATGTCCGGCCTGTCGTGGGCGCCGTGGCAGGGCATCGCCCGGTCTGTCGACACGCTCGCCGACAGGTGGGGTGCGTGCACCGTCGTCGGGCTCGCGATCGTGGGCGCGATCGTCGGAGCGGTCTTCGCCCAGCACCTGGTCGAGACCATGGGGCGCGTCGCGGTGACGTCCACGGGGGCCGGGTTCAAGACCAAGGACACTCTCGAGACCCTCGGGCGGTCCGAGGTCACCGACGTGTTCGCGGACGGCAAGGAGATCGTCCTCCTGCGCGGCGAGCGGGAGGTCGCCCGGTGGTCCGCCGACCTGCCCTCCGCGGAGGTCCGGGCGGCCTTCGACACGCACGGGTGGCCCTGGCGTGAGACCGGCGACCCGTTCCGTGCGGCATACCGCCCGTGGGAGGCAGGCGACCTGGGGCTTCCCGCGGGGGCCGACGCCCTCCTGCGCGCACGAGCCGGACTGATCGACGCGGGAAAGGACGACCACGTGCGCGAGCTGCGAGCCGACCTCGCGGCGATCGGGGTCGTGGTGCGGGACGAGGGGACCGTGCAGCTCTGGCGTCCGGTCGCGCCCGCCGCGCCCACGGGCGCGATCGGCGTCGAGCGCCGGGCCTGAGGGAAGATCAGCCCGCCGCGTCGACCAGCCCGGCGAGCTTGGTGACCGTGTTCCAGTTCCTGGCCGTGCCCCACAGCCCGACCGTCCGCAGCAGCACCGCCGGCGTGAGCCTCGAGGTCCCGACCCCGCCCTGGTACCAGGTGTAGCTGACCGGCCCGGACCACGCCATGTGCTCGACCCCGTAGGCGAGCGGGTCGAGCGCTGCGACCCGCTCCGGGTCCGGTGCCGCCGGGTAGAACGTCAGCAGCAGGTGCGACGGGTCCTGGCCCGCGGCCTCGAGGAAGGGGTTCGCGGCGATCGCTCGTTCGAGGTCCGCGCCCGTCAGCGCGAGCACGTCGACGTCCAGCCCCAGGCGCCGGGCGAGCCCTGCGCGCACGAGGCGCGCGACGTCGTCGGGCCCGGAGGCTCCCGACGTCCCCGGCGAGACGACGAGGTTCCCGCTGTTGAGGAGCGTGCGCGCGCCCGCGAACCCTGCGTCCTGCGCGACAGCGCGCAGGTCCGCCGACAGGACCTTGCGGCCCCCGCCCACGTTCACCCCGCGCAGCAGCACCGCGTAGGCCGACGGGACGCTCGACCCGGACACGCCTCAGCCCAGGAGGTTGCGCGCGGACGCCGGCATGCCGGGCGTCGACGGGGCGACCGCCACGGGCGGGCGGACCACGCAGCGGAAGCCGATGTGGCTCGTCGCGGTGTCGACCGCCTGGGGCGAACGAGCCGCGGGCCGGTAGCGCAGGCAGTACTCCGGTGCGCACAGGTGCGACCCGCCCTTGAGGACCTTGCGGGGGATCGCCGAGCCGGGCTCGGCGCTCGCGGCGGCCCGAACGTCCGTCGCGGTGTCCTCGTCGAGGCCGGCCGCTCCCAGCGGGTCGTGCGGGGCGGGGTGGGCCGCTGCCATGGCTGCGCCGGTGCTCGGCGCGCAGCACGCGGGCATCTCGATCGTGAGCGCGTCACGTGCCGCGGCGACCTCCTCGGCCGTGCGGGCGTCGACCGCGTGGTTGGGCGTGTAGAAGGACGAGGTCCACTCCCAGACGTTGCCGGTCATGTCGGCGAGCCCGAACCCGTTCGCGGGGAACGTCCCCACGGGGCTCGTGCCGACCCACCCCCGGGCGCCCGTGTTGCGGTACGGGAACGAACCCTGCCAGTGGTTCGCGAGGAGCTCGCCGTCGGGCTGGTACTCGTCGCCCCAGGCGAAGCGTGCGCCGTCGAGCCCGCCGCGTCCTGCGTACTCCCACTCGGCCTCGGTGGGGAGCGACCTGCCTGCCCACGCCGCGTAGGCCTGGGCGTCCTCGTACGAGACCTGCACGACCGGGTGGTCCTCGCGGCCCTCGATCGAGCTGCCCGGGCCGTGCGGTGCGCTCCACCGGGCCCCGGGCTGCCAGCGCCACCACTGGCGCCAGTCGGAGAGGTTCACAGGACCGGCGGTCGGGGTGAAGACGAGCGCCCCCGGCTGGAGGTCCTCGACCGCGACGCCCGGGTAGTCGGCCGGGTCGAGCGGACGCTCGGCGACCGTGACGTAGCCCGTCGCGTCGACGAACGCCGCGAACTGCGCGTTGGTCACCGGGTGCTGCTCGATCTCGAACGGGCCGACCGTGACCTCGTGGACAGGAGCCTCGTCGGGGTAGAACTCGGTCGATCCCCGCCGGTACGTGCCGCCGGGCAGCGGGACCAGGGGCGAGAGGGTCGAGGTCGGGCGGGCCGTCACGGGGGCCGTCGCGGGGACGGTCGTGCCGGCCCGACCGGCGCTGCCGGTCGTCCCGCCGTCGGGCCCCTTCGTCTGCTCGGGTGCCGATGACGTGCCCGCTGCCGTGTCCATGCGTCTCCTCGTGTCGAGCTCGTTCTCGATACCGCTCTGATGCCGCCCGGACACCGCTCCGGTGGCGGGCCGTGCCGGCGTCCGCACCGGCGCCGTTCGGCGGCCGCGGTCGGGGTGGTGCTTGACCTGCAGCGATGCCGTCCGTCCTGCCCGCGCGCACCGCCCGTCCGAGCCTAGTGCCGTGAGTGGCGACCGGAGTAGTCAACACCTCGGCAGCATGCGGGCACGTCGGCCCGGTCCGTCGGACGACGGCAGGGACACGTGACGTGCCCCACCGTGGCGGCATCGCCCTCGACCCTGCCGCTGCGGGGGCGTATATTCCGACGGGAATATTCCTGGGGGAACGACCGTGCTGGAGTGCTCGCGCACACCCGCCGCTCCGGCTCTCCGGCCACCCGTCGTCGGCCGCCAGGTTGCTCGCACGAACCACACCAACGAACCAACGAGCCACCCCACCGTCAGGAGGCGAGACATGGCACGCAAGGAGCTGTCCGCCGCCGCGCTCCTGCTGCTCGGGCTCCTCCACGAGCAGCCCATGCACCCCTACCAGGTCCACCAGACGCTCAAGCAGCGCGGGGACGACCGGCTCGCGAGCATCACGCCGGGCTCGGTCTACCACGCGATGGACCGCCTGGAGTCCGAGGGGTACGTCGAGGTGGTCGGCACCGACCGCGAGGGCAACCGTCCGCAGCGGACCACCTATCGCCTGACCGGCGCGGGGCGCGACGCGTTCGCCGACCGCACCGCGCTGCTGCTCGGTCGACCCCGGCGCGAGCACCCCTCGTTCCCGCTCGCGCTCTCGCAGGCGCACGCGATCGACCGGGCGAGCGCGGTCGACGCGCTGCGGGACCGGCGGGCCGCGTCGGCCGAGGAACTCGCGTCCTACATCGCCAGGTACGACGTCGTCCGCAGCCACGGGCTGCCACGTCGCCTCCTGCTCGACGTCGAGTACGACATCCACCGGATCGAGTCCGAGCTGGCCTGGATCGACCGCCTGCTCGCCGACCTCGACTCCGGCGCCCTGGACTGGGACGAGTCCGTCCCGCAGTCCTTCCGTGACTTCTCCGCCGCCCGCTCGCGGGCCGCGGCCGCAGGTGACGTGCCCTGACGGGCCGCCGGCGTCACGCCGGTTCCGCTGCTCGCGCAGCCCTTCCTGAACTCCCCGCACTTCTCCGAGCCCGAGGACACCCATGACCACCACGCCACCCTCTTCCGAGAGCCTGCCGACGACCGGCACCCGGACGGACCCCGCCACGCCGACGCTCGCTGCACCACCGGAAGGCCCGCCCGCAGGCGCACCCGGGGCGCCCGGCGCGACCGCAGGACCGCCGCTCGTCGACCTCGGCGGGCGCAGCCCGTGGAGCATCCTGCCCGCGCTGTGCCTGGGCTTCTTCATGATCATGGTCGACACCACGATCGTGAACATCGCGGTCCCCACGCTCGTCGACACGTTCGACACGACCCTCACCGCGGTGGGCTGGGTCAACAGCGCCTATCTGCTCACGTACGCGGTGCTGCTCCTGCTCGCGGGTCGCCTGGGCGACCGGTTCGGACCCAAGCCCGTGTTCGTCCTGGGGCTCGTGGTCTTCACGCTCTCCTCGCTGTGGTGCGGGCTCTCCGGGTCGGTCGAGATGCTCATCGTGGCCCGCGCGGTCCAGGGCGTCGGTGCCGCCCTCATGACCCCGCAGACCATGTCGATGATCACGCGCGTCTTCCCGCCGCGTCAGCGCGGCGCGGCGATGGGGCTGTGGGGCGCGGTCGCGGGGGTCGCGACGATCGCGGGACCGCTGCTCGGCGGTGTGTTCGTCGAGTCCTGGGGCTGGGAGTGGATCTTCTTCGTCAACATCCCCGTGGGCGTCGTGGCTCTCGTCCTGGCGCTGCGGAGCCTGCCGTCC
This sequence comes from Oerskovia merdavium, assembly GCF_014836755.1. GTDB lineage: Bacteria > Actinomycetota > Actinomycetes > Actinomycetales > Cellulomonadaceae > Oerskovia > Oerskovia merdavium. The sequence goes on along the minus strand of NZ_JACSQF010000009.1, from coordinate 90,240 downwards.
CTGCCGACCAACAAGCGCAGCTTCGACATGGTCGGGGTCGCGCTGTCGATCGTGGGCCTGTTCCTGTTCGTGTTCGGTCTGCAGGAGGGCGAGACCTATCACTGGGGCAGGGTCGTGGGCCCGCTCACCATCTGGTCGATCATCGGCCTGGGGGTCCTGGTGCTCGCGGCGTTCGTGCTGTGGCAGCGGCACCTGGGCGACCGTGCCCTGCTGCCGCTCACGCTCTTCCACTCGCGCAACTTCTCGCTCGCGAACGTGTCCGGCATGGCCGTGTCGTTCGGGATGATCGGGATCTTCTTCCCGCTGACGATCTTCCTGCAGTCGATCCTGGGTCTCTCGCCGCTCGAGGCGGCGCTCATCAACCTGCCGGGGTCGCTCGTGTCCGGTGTCGTGGCACCGTTCGCGGGCAGGCTCTCGGACCGGATCCCGGCCAAGTGGGTCGTCGCGACGGGCTTCGCGCTGCTCGCGGCGTCGGTCGCGTGGCTCAGTGTCGCGATCACACCTGACGCGAGCACCCTGTCCATCGTCGCGCCCATGACCCTGTTCGGGATCGGTACCGGCGCCGTCTTCTCGCCGCTCGCCAACCTCGCCACGTCGGGGCTCGACCACCGCACGGCGGGCGCCGGCGCGGGCGCGTTCAACACGTTCCGTCAGGTGGGCGGCGTGATCGGTTCGGCTGCGATCGTCGCGACCCTCACGAGCCGTCTCTCGGCGACCCTGCCCGCGGCCGCGCGCGACGCCGCGGCAGGCCTGCCTCCCGAGCTCCGCCAGCCGTTCGTCGACGGCTTCGCGTCGGCCGGCGGGTCGTACACGGGCGCTGCCCAGAGCTTCGATCTCCCTGCGGGCATCCCGCCCGAGGCCGCGGCGCAGATCCGCGAGGCCGCCACGACCGCGCTGCACCAGGGATTCTCTGTCGCGGTCGGGCAGACGCTCCTCGTGACGTCGGCGGTCCTGGTGATCGGGCTCGTCGCGGCGCTCGCCATGCGGGGGACGCACGTCGCGCACGCGGACTGAGCACGCGGCGACGGAGACCGACGGCGGTGCGTGCGTGCCGCCGTCGGGCGTGCCGGGCCCCGCTCGCCCCGTCCCAGGGGGCGGGCGGGGCCCGTCACGTGAACGGCAGGTGACATCTCGGACGCGCGGCGTGTCAGGTCGACACGGCAGAACTTCACGGGCGTAGTTTCGAACGTGACGGACGACACACGTCGTCCTCCGGGAGGCCATCCGATGGAGTTTCTGCTCCGCGCAGGAGGGCCGGCACCGGCCTTCTGTCGGCCGGTCGCCTGCCCCACCCAGCGAGAACGGCGCTGAGCGCCGGAGGGAGCCTGCTGTGGTCCGAACCGCCTCTGCTTCTGGAGCTGCACCCGACGTCACGGACATCGCGTCCCGTGGCACGACGTCCCCCGAGGGTCTGCGCACCTTCGTCATCGACACGTCCGTGCTCCTGTCCGACCCGCGAGCCATGCTGCGCTTCGCCGAGCACGACGTCGTCCTCCCCGTCGTCGTCATCACCGAGCTCGAGGCAAAGCGCCACCACGCCGAGCTCGGGTACTTCGCCCGCAGCGCGCTGCGCATGCTCGACGACCTGCGGGTCAAGCACGGCCGCCTCGACGCCCCGCTCCCCGTGGGGGCCGTGGGCGGGACGCTGCGCGTCGAGCTCAACCACACGGACCCGGCGGTGCTTCCCGCCGGGTTCCGTCTGGGCGACAACGACACGCGCATCCTGTCGGTCGCGGCCAACCTCGCGAGCGAGGGCTGCGACGTGACCGTGGTGTCCAAGGACCTGCCCATGCGGGTCAAGGCCTCGGCCGTGGGTCTGCGGGCCGAGGAGTACCGGGCCGAGCTCGCGATCGACTCGGGCTGGACGGGCATGGGCGAGATCGACGTGAGCGACGAGCAGATGGCCGACCTGTGGGAGCACGAGTCGGTCGAGCTCTCGGCCCTCGACGCCGCCACGGTCGCGGCCGCCGAGCCGCTCCTGGTGCACTCGGGGCTCGTGGTCCACTCGCCGCGCGGCTCGGCGCTGGGCCGCGTCACGGCCGACAAGCACGTGCAGCTCGTCCGGGGGGACCAGGACGTGTTCGGCGTGCACGGGCGCTCGGCCGAGCAGCGCATCGCGATCGACCTGCTGCTCGACCAGGAGATCGGGATCGTGTCGCTCGGCGGGCGTGCCGGGACGGGGAAGTCCGCGCTCGCGTTGTGCGCGGGCCTCGAGGCGGTGCTCGAGAAGAGGCAGCACCGCAAGATCATGGTCTTCCGTCCCCTGTACGCCGTGGGCGGCCAGGAGCTCGGCTACCTGCCCGGCTCCGAGGCCGAGAAGATGAACCCGTGGGCCCAGGCCGTGTTCGACACCCTGGGGGCGCTCGTGTCCAAGGAGGTCATGGAGGAGGTCGTGGACCGCGACGTCCTCGAGGTCCTGCCGCTGACCCACATCCGCGGACGCTCGCTCCACGACGCGTTCGTCATCGTCGACGAGGCCCAGTCCCTCGAGCGCAACGTCCTGCTGACCGTGCTCTCGCGCATCGGCCAGTCCTCGCGGGTCGTCCTCACGCACGACGTCGCCCAGCGTGACAACCTGCGCGTCGGGAGACACGACGGCGTCGCCGCGGTGATCGAGGCGCTCAAGGGCCACCCGCTGTTCGCGCACGTGACCCTGACGCGCTCCGAGCGCTCGCCCGTCGCGGCGCTCGTGACGGAGATGCTGGAGAGCATCGAGGTCTGACCTCGCGGGATCCGGTGCGTCACGGCCCCGGTCCTCACGGACCGGGGCCGCGACGGTGCACGATGCTCGGGCCTGTCCGAAGGTCGGCTCTCCGACGTCGGCAGGCATACTCGGTGCGATGAGCACAGGTCAGCAAGGTCCCGCGGTCCTCGTCCCCTCGGACCCGGCGTGGGGCGACCAGGCCGCGGCCCTTCTCGCGGACGTGCGTCGTGCGTTCGCTCCCCTCGAGGGAGCGGACGAGATGCGTTATGACCACATCGGGTCCACGGCGGTCCCCGGGCTCGCCGCCAAGCCCTTCCTCGATCTCCAGGTGCGTGTCCCGGTGCTGCTTCCTGTCGAGGACTGGGCGCACGCCCTCGGGTCGACGACCTTCCGCCAGGCGCACGGCAGCAGACCCGACTCCCCGGGTGTCACGTTCGATCTCCCGCGAGGGCGAACGGGACGCGACGACGAGAGCCTCTGGAGGAAGTCCCTCTTCGTCTCGGCCGTGCCCGCAGCGATCCTGCACGTCCGGCGGTCCGACTCGCCCTGGGGCGCGTACACCGTCGCGCTCCGGGACCTCCTGCGCGACGACCCGCGCCGGCGGGCGCAGTACGAGCGCCTCAAGAGCCGGCTGGCTCGCGAGCACGCGGAGGACGGCGACTACGACGACTACACGCGTGCCAAGACGGTGTTCTTCGACGAGGTCCAGGACGAGCTCGAGCGCAGGGTTCGGGCCGTCGGCGAGCCGGTCAGGTCCGCACAGCACCGCTGACGCGTGGCGCGCCACGCCGCGCGTGGACCAGCACCACGGTCAGCACGCCGACGACCGCGCCCACGGCCGTGTCGAGCGCCCGGTCCAGCGCGATGCCCTCTCCGGTCCCGCCGAGCGACGTCATGAGCAGGGCCATGGGCGTGATGGTCAGCATCGCGAGGCCGTAGTGACGCCCCACGACGATCTCGGTGACGACCTGGAGCACGACGACGAGCGCCGCGGTGGCCCAGAACCCGAGGTGCGCGTCGAGCAGCGGCCACGCGATCAGGGCGCCCGCGACCGTGCCGAGCGCCCGCTGGAGCGCGCGGACCACGGCGTGCTGCGTCGTCGTGCCCTGGAGCGTCGCGGTGGCGCCCATCGCGGCCCAGGCCGGGTGGCCGAACCCGGCGACCTGCGCGATCGCCGCCGCTGCGGCCGCCGCGAGCGTCACGCGGGCCGCGCGCAGACCCCAGCCTCCGTCAGCGAGGGACCTGTGGGCTGTCTGGCGCAACGAGAGGCGAGGTGGAAGGGCAGCGGGGGTCCCGGCCGCCCCGGAGAGCTCGTCGGCGAGCCGCAGCGCGGTGGCGCGCGTGCGGCCGTGAGAGGCGTCGTCGGCGAGGACGGTCCGGGCCAGGGCCACGGCCTCCTGCGCGCGCCCGACGGCGCCACGGTCCTCGGGTGCGAGGGCTGCGGCCTCGGCGGCGAGGGTCGCGCGGCGCACGGCGAGCCGCGCGGGTCCGCTCGGCCGGACCAGGAATCCTGCCAGGCACACGACGCACGCGACCACGACTCCCAGGAGCGCGGCGAGGCCCCGCGGGGCGAGGTCGGCGAACGTGGGCGCTCCTGCCAGGCCCGCACCGGCCGCGAAGACGACGATCGTGGCGCCGGGCGCACCCGTGCGGACGAGCTGGCACAGGGCGGTCATGCCGCCCGCGAGCAGTGCGACGACCCCGAGCGTCACGGCGGCCGGGGCGCCGGCGGCCGTGATCGCGGTCGTGAGCAGGATCGAGCCGGTCATGGTCGCGCCCACCAGGGCGAGCAGAGCGGCACGACGGCGGTACGGGTCGAACCGCCCGTAGAGCGAGGTCAGGGCACCGAGGGCCGCGAAGCCCGCGAGGTCCTGGTGCCCGCTCGTGGCGGCGAGGACGAGCGTGAGAGCGACGCTCGCACCGCACCGCAGGGCTGCTGTGAGGGTCGCGTCGACAGAGGTGAGTCGGAGCGCGGCCCGCAGGTGGGAGGGGTCGAGGACCTCGCGTGCGGCGGTGCGGACGGGGGAGCGTCGATCGGCTGGTGGCTCGGGGGACAGGGCTGTGGCGGTCGCGGAGGAGAGTGGCATCCCGTCCAGGGTACGCCTCGTTCGCAGACGTTTCACTAGTGAACTAGTTGGCGACGGGCACTACGCTGGGTCTCGTGGACTACGTGGAGCGCCTGCGCGAGCAATGGGCAGAGCAGATGCCCGACGTCGACGTCTCGCCCGCCGACTCGATCGGCCGGATCACCCGGATCGCCGCGCTGCTGGCCGAGGCGAGCGACGCCGCCCTCGCGCAGCGGTCCCTGACCCGCCCCGAGCTCGAGGTGCTCACGGCCCTGCGGCGCGCGGGCCGCCCCCTGCGGGCCCGCGAGGTCACGACCATCACCCGCGCCCCCGGCGCATCGATCAGCAAGCGCCTCGACCACCTCCAGCGCGAGGGGCTCGTCGAGCGCACCGTCGTCGAGCGGGACCGCCGGGGTGTGCTGCTCTCGCTCACCGAGGAGGGGACCCGGCTCGTCGACGAGCTCTTCCCCGCCCAGCTCGACCGCGAGCGTGCCGCGCTCGGCGGGCTCACCGGCGACGAGCGCGAGCGCCTCGCCGAGCTGCTCGCGATCGTGCTGCGTCGGGTGGACCCGGTCGAGTACTGAGCGGCAGGGGCTCGGGCGACGAGAGCGCCCTGGGCAGTCGTCATCGGGCCAAGCCTCCCGAGCCGCGCGAGGTGGACGGCGACGCCGAGGACGTCGACGGCCAGGTCGGTGCTCCGTCAGCTGCTGGTCGGTCTCGCTCCGTGTCGCTCGGTGTCGACGGCGGCGAGCAGGGTCTCGACGTCGGCCTCGGAGAGGATGAAGGGTGCGGCACAGATCCTGAGGCAGGAGACCCGCTCTGCGCGGGTCCAGGTGTCCCAGGGGGCTGACGAGGCCAGGTATCGGACCACGATCGGAGGCTCGGTGCCGCGGTTGGACCACTGAGCCCATCGGCGCCAGCCCGCTGCGCGCCCTCGATCCTCGGTCCGGTCGCTCTCGTCGAGAATCGCCTGAAGCATCTTCGACGCTGCGTCCGCGACGAAAGGGCTGCCGAAGTACGGCTCGGGCACATCGCCGGATTCATCGAACTTCAGGCGAACGATCGCCGCCAGGGTTGCTTCGCACTCCTGGACCGTCAGTGCCACCTGCACGTGTGCTTGCTCCTTGCGTACGTGTCGCCCCGGTGGGGAGAGTCTGGCGCCGCCAAGGGTACGGGTTCTCGTCGCCGCCCGGGTACGTCGTCGGCGAAGCGCGGATCGACAGCGTGTGCCCGGCGACGAGGTGCGCACAGGGGTGGCAGGAACGACCGACGGCGTGGGCCGGGTGACCGCACCCGGCACACGCCGTCCGTCGTGCAGGCCGAGGGGTGCGCTCCACGCCGGAGCGCACTCCTCGCTGCCTCAGCGCCTCGTCAGGCCTGCGGCGGGCGCGTCATCGACAGGACGTCGAGCGCCGTGTCGAGCTGCTCCTCGGTGACCTCGCCGCGCTCGACGAAGCCCAGGTCGATCACGGCCTCGCGGACCGTGAGGCCCTGCTTGACCGAGTGCTTGGCGACCTTGGCCGCCGCCTCGTAGCCGATCACGCGGTTGAGTGGCGTGACGATCGACGGCGAGGACTCCGCGAGCGCACGCGCGCGCTCGACGTTGGCCGTGATGCCCGTGACGGTCTTGTCCGCGAGGACGACCGACGCGTTCGACAGCAGACGGATCGACTCCAGGACGCCCAGCGCGATGACCGGGATCTGCACGTTGAGCTCGAAGCTCCCCGAGGCCCCGGCCCACGCCACGGTCGCGTCGTTGCCGATCACGCGCGCGGCGATCATGAGGACGGCCTCGGGCACCACGGGGTTGACCTTGCCCGGCATGATCGACGAGCCGGGCTGCAGGTCCGGGATGAAGATCTCGCCCAGGCCCGTGTTGGGGCCCGAGCCCATCCAGCGCAGGTCGTTGCAGATCTTGGTGATCGAGACCGCGATGGTGCGCAGCGCGCCCGAGAGCTCGACGAGCCCGTCGCGCGAGCTCTGCGCCTCGAAGTGGTCGCGCGCCTCGGTGAGCGGCAGGCCCGTGTCCTCGACCAGCAGGGCGATGACGCGCTGCGGGAAGCCGGCCGGCGTGTTGATGCCCGTGCCGACGGCCGTGCCGCCCAGGGGGACCTCGGCCGCGCGGGGGAGCGCCGACTGCAGGCGCTCGATCCCGTAGCGCATGGCCGCGGCGTACCCGCCGAACTCCTGGCCCAGCGTGACCGGGGTCGCGTCCATGAGGTGCGTGCGGCCCGACTTCACGACCGTCGCGAACTCGGCAGCCTTGGCCTCGAGGGCCTCCGCGAGGTGCGTCAGGGCCGGGATCAGGTCGTGCACGACGCCCGCGGTCGCGGCCAGGTGCACCGACGTCGGGAAGACGTCGTTGGACGACTGCGACGCGTTGACGTGGTCGTTCGGGTGGACCTCGCGGCCCAGCGAGCGCGTGGCGAGCGTCGCGAGGACCTCGTTGGTGTTCATGTTCGACGACGTGCCGGAGCCCGTCTGGAAGATGTCGATCGGGAAGTGGGCGTCGTGCGCGCCCGAGGCGACCTCGTCGGCCGCGGCCACGATGGCGGCCGCGACGTCCTCGTCGAGCACCCCCAGCTCGGCGTTGGCGCGCGCGGCGGCCTTCTTGACACGAGCGAGGGCCTCGATGTGGCTGCGCTCGAGAGGAGTGCCCGACAGCGGGAAGTTCTCCACGGCGCGCTGCGTCTGCGCGCGGTAGAGGGCGGCCGCGGGGACGCGGACCTCACCCATGGTGTCGTGCTCGATGCGGTAGTCGGAAGCGTCGGCAGAAGTCATGGGGCTAATGGTGCCGCACGAGCACGGGTGATCTCGAACCCGGCCGCGGGGCGGGTGCGTGCTGCACGCCGCCCGCGCGGACCGGTTCCGGCGCGGGAGGGCGCCGGTCAGACGTCCTGGGTCTCGCCGACGTCGCCGACGACCTCGACGAGCCGGGCGCGGCCGTCCGCGAGCGTGTACTCGACGCCGACGATCGCGAGCCTGCCCTCGGCCACGGCGTCGGCCAGGGCCGCCGAGTAGCCGTGGAGCATGTCGACCGTGTGGCGCACGTGCTCACGACGCAGCGTGTCCGGGTCGAGGGTCGCGAGGCTGCCCGTGCTGCTCGTGATGTTGACGATCGAGGGGATGACCCGGTCCACGACCGCACGGACGAACCCGTCGGCCTGCTCACCGGTCGAGAGGGTGTGTGCCGCCGCGGCGATCGCACCGCAGCTGTCGTGGCCGAGCACGACCACGAGCGGGGTCCCCAGGATGTTGACCCCGTACTCGATCGACCCGATCACGGTGGTGTCCAGGACGTGACCCGCGGTCCGCACGACGAACACGTCGCCCAGGCCCTGGTCGAAGATGATCTCGGCGGCGACACGCGAGTCCGCGCAGCCGAAGATCACGGTGTGCGGGTGCTGCGCGACGCTGAGCTCGGCCCGGCGCGCGGCGCCCTGGGAGGGGTGCTCCATCTCGTCGCGGACGAAGCGCCCGTTGCCGTCGCGGAGCATGGCCCAGGCCTCGGCGGGGGTCATCACGGGTGGGGTCTGCTCGGTCGTCTCAGTCGTCGTCACAACCTCCATGTTCGCTCACGCGAGCGCGTCCTGTCGGCGGTGTTCACGATCCGACCCTCGCCGTGGACGCGGCGGGCCTGCCGCACGGGGCGCGCGGCGTCGTCGGGCCGGCGCACGGGCGCCCCGACGGCCCTCCGGAATGTCCCCCCTGTGGCGAGACGTCCCGCGACGGTGTAGCCCTAGGAGGAGGGAACCAACCGAGAACGGGCACGAGGCAGCGCCCGTTGGACGAAGGGGAGACCGTGCACCGACGCACCCGAGCACTTGCCGCGGCGCTCGCCGTCGCGACGATCGTGCCGCTCGCCGCGTGCAGCACCGGAGAGGGTTCCGGCCCTCCCGTGCTCACCTGGTACATCAACCCGGACAACGGGGGACAGGCCTCGATCGCGGCCTCGTGCACGGACGCGGCAGGGGGCGCCTACACGATCGAGACGTCCCTCCTGCCGCGAGACGCGGCCGCCCAGCGCGAGCAGCTCGCGAGACGTCTCGCGGCCAAGGACTCGTCGATCGACCTCATGAGCCTCGACCCGCCGTTCATCCCCGAGCTCGCCGAGGCGGGCTTCCTCGCCCCCGTCCCGGACGACGTCGCGGCCGCCGCGACCGAGGACGTCGTGCAGGGCGCGATCGACGGCTCGACGTGGAAGGGAGAGCTCGTCGCGATCCCCTTCTGGGCCAACACCCAGCTCCTCTGGTACCGCAAGTCGGTCGCCGAGGCCGCGGGACTCGACCTGACCCAGCCCGTGACCTGGGACCAGCTCATCGACGCCGCGCAGTCCCAGGACAAGTACCTCGCGGTCCAGGGTGCCAAGGCCGAGTCGCTCACGGTGTGGATCAACGCCCTGATCGCCTCGGCCGGCGGCCAGATCCTCGAGAACCCCGAGGCCCCCGCCGACGAGCTGAAGCTCGGGCTCGAGACCGACGCGGGCCGTGACGCGGCCCGGATCATCGGCGAGATCGGGACGTCGGGCGTCGGGGGTCCGGGCCTGCCGAGCGCCGACGAGTCCGCCTCCCTCACGCTCTTCCAGGGGGACAAGGGCTCGTTCATGGTCAACTGGCCGTTCGTCTGGTCGTCGACGCAGGGCGGGGTCGAGGCGGGCTCGCTCGACCAGTCGCTGCTCGACGACATCGGCTGGACCCTCTATCCCCAGACCGTGGCGGGCGAGGACACCCGCCCGCCCTACGGCGGCATCAGCATCGGCGTCGGGGCGTTCAGCGACCACACCGACCTCGCGTACGAGGCCGCGCAGTGCATCGTCGGTGCTGAGAACCAGGCCGCGTACTTCGTGTCCGACGGGAACCCGGCGTCCAACACCACGGCCTACGACGACCCGGCGGTGCAGGCGGCCTACCCGATGTACGACGTGATCCGGCAGTCGCTCGAGCAGGCCGCACCCCGGCCGCAGACCCCGTTCTACAACGAGGTCTCGACGGGCCTCCAGCAGACCTGGTACCCGCCCTCGAGCGTGACCGAGGACGGGACCCCCGTGAAGTCCACCGACTTCATCACCGCCGTCCTGCGAGGGGAGCGACTGCTGTGAGCACCGAGACCCGAGGCGCCCGCCGCGCCCAGCCCGAGCCCGCCGCCCCGGACCCCGCGCACGGCAGGAAGGGCAGGGCCGCACGCAGCGACCGTGCCCGCGCCGAGGCCCGGCTCGGCTGGTACCTCGCCGGACCCGCGTTCGTCGTGATGCTGGCCGTGACGCTGTACCCGATCCTCCAGGCGGTCTACGACTCGCTGTTCAACTACAAGCTCACGGCGCCCGACGACCGCTCGTTCGTCGGGCTCGGCAACTACCTGGTGATCCTCAGCGACCCCGTGTGGTGGCGCGACTTCGCGGTGACGTTCTTCATCATGGTCGTGTCCGTCGTGGTCGAGCTCGTCCTGGGGTTCGCGCTCGCGCTCGTCATGCACCGGGCGATCAAGCGTCTGCGAGGGCTGCTGCGCACCGCGATCCTCGTGCCCTACGGGATCATCACCGTGGTCTCGGCGTTCGCGTGGTTCTACGCGTTCGACATCACCTCGGGGTACGTCAACAGCTGGTTCGACTGGGTGCCGGGGGTCGGCCCCGACCTCAACTGGTTCGCGCACCAGGGCACGAGCCTGTTCGTCATCATCGCGTCCGAGGTCTGGAAGACCACGCCGTTCATCTCGCTCCTGCTGCTCGCGGGCCTGGCCCAGGTGCCGGGCGACCTCGAGGAGGCCGCGAAGGTCGACGGCGCGACGGCGTGGCAGCGCTTCTCGCGCGTGATCGTGCCCAACATGAAGGCCGCGATCATGGTCGCGGTGCTGTTCCGAGCGCTCGACGCGTTCCGCATCTTCGACAACGTCTTCATCATGACCAACGGCGCGAACAACACCGAGGTCCTGTCGCTGCTGGCCTACCGGACCTCGATCGGCCAGCTCCAGATCGGCATGGGCTCGGCGATCTCGGTCCTGCTGTTCCTCTGCGTGATCGGGATCTGCTTCGTGGCGATCAAGCTCTTCAAGGTCGATCTGGCCGGCGCGAGAGGGGAGCGATGATGGGCAGCGTCCTGAGCACCCGGGCCCGCGTGTGGTGGGCCGTCATCACGGTCGTCGTCCTCGTGGGGGCGCTGTTCCCGGTCGTCTCGATCCTCATGACGAGCTTCAAGGGCCCGAGCGACATCAACTCGGGCACGTTCCTGCCCCCGCAGTGGAGCACCGACAACTACGAACAGATCCTGTCCTCGGGCGGGTCCGCGCAGGAGCTCTTCCTGTCCGCGCTGCGCAACTCGGTGGGCATCTCGCTCATCGCGACGGCGATCGCCGTGGTCCTCGCGACGCTCGCGGCCTACGCGATCGCGCGCCTCGACTTCCCGGGCAAGCGGCTGATCCTGACGACCGCGCTCGGGGTGTCGATCTTCCCCGTGGTCTCGATCGTGACACCGCTGTTCAACCTGTGGCGCAACATCGGGCTCTACGACACGTGGCTCGGGCTCATCATCCCGTACCTCTCGCTCACGCTGCCGATCTCGATCTGGACCCTCGCGGCCTTCTTCCGGCAGATCCCGTGGGAGCTCGAGCAGGCCGCACAGGTCGACGGCGCGACGCCGTGGCAGGCGTTCCGCAAGGTCATCGTGCCGCTCGCGGCCCCTGGCGTGTTCACGACGGCGCTCATCGCGTTCTTCATCGCGTGGAACGACTTCATCTACGGCATCTCGTTGACGTCGACGAGCGCGGCCCGGCCCGTGCCCGCGGCGCTCGCGTTCTTCACGGGCGCGTCGTACTTCGAGGAGCCGACGGGGGCGATCTCGGCCGCTGCCGTGGTCGTGACGATCCCCGTGGTGATCCTCGTGGTGCTGTTCCAGCGCCAGATCGTCTCGGGCCTCACGCAGGGGGCGGTCAAGGGATGAGCAGAGCCACCGGCCCGACGGCGCCGCCCGCCCCGAGCGCTCGACGCCCCCTGCGCACGGCGCGCCGCGCGCGGGGGAGAACCCGCTCGGAGGTGCGCGACGCCGTCGGGCACCTCCCACCAGCACGCGCCCGAACCCTTCGCTGCCCGACCCCCGACCGAGGAGAGAGCTGATGGCGTCGATCACCCTCAAGGACATCGTCAAGAAGTACGGCGACGGGTTCCCCGCCGTGAACGGGGTGAGCATCGACATCGCCGACGGCGAGTTCGTGATCCTCGTCGGCCCGTCGGGCTGCGGGAAGTCGACGCTGCTGCGCATGATCGTCGGCCTCGAGGACATCACCTCGGGAGACCTGATGATCGACGGGCAGCGTGTCAACGAGAAGGCGCCGCGCGACCGTGACCTCGCGATGGTCTTCCAGAACTACGCCCTGTACCCGCACCTGACCGTCGGGGAGAACATCGCGTTCCCCTTGCGGCTGACCAGGGGGAAGTTCAGCGACGCGGAGATCCGCGAGAAGGTCGAGTACGCGGCCGACCTCCTCGAGCTGCGCGAGCACCTCGACCGCAAGCCCGCCAACCTCTCGGGTGGTCAGCGACAGCGCGTCGCGATGGGCCGGGCGATCGTGCGAGACGCCAAGGCCTTCCTGTTCGACGAGCCGTTGTCCAACCTGGACGCCAAGCTGCGCGGGCAGATGCGGACCGAGATCGCCCGGCTCCAGCGGCGCCTCGCGACCACGACCGTGTACGTGACCCACGACCAGACCGAGGCCATGACGCTCGGGGACCGTGTCGCGGTGCTGCGCAAGGGCGAGCTGCAGCAGCTCGCGAGCCCGCGCGCCCTGTACGAGCAGCCCGTCAACCTGTTCGTCGCGGGGTTCATCGGGTCGCCGCCCATGAACTTCCTGCCCGGGCAGGTCTCCGGGAGCAGCATGGAGCTGCCGTTCGGGACGTTCGAGCTGCCCGAGCGGATCGTGAGCGCGGTCGGGGAGCGCGAGCTGGTCATCGTGGGGCTGCGCCCCGAGCACTTCGAGGACGCCCGGCTCGTCGACCCGACGAAGAAGGACCGAGGTCGCACGTTCGACGCCCAGATCGACGTGACCGAGTGGCTCGGGGCCGAGCTCTACGCGTACGTGCCGTTCGAGATGCACGCGTCGGTCGCCGAGAAGCTCGAGGAGCTGGACCGCGAGCTCGACGGCGAGGGCCTGCGGACCCAGTTCGTCGTCGCGCTCAACTCGGCCTCGCGCGTGCGCGACGGTGACACGACCGAGCTCTGGTTCGACCCCGACAAGATGATGATCTTCGACCCCGAGACGGGGGAGAACCTCACGCACGACCAGGACGAGGTGGACCGGCTCGACCGGGAGAACGAGGAGGACCGGCGCGCCTCGCTCGAGCGCGCCCAGGCGCAGGCCGACGCCCAGTCCCAGAAGGCCAGCGCCTGACGCGACCCGGTCAGTCGTCCTCGGTCGCCTCGGAGGAACCGCCCGCCGCGGCGGGGGCGTCCGCGGCGCGTGCTGACGCGAGGCGCTCGCGCGCGCCGTCGAGCCACTGCTGGCAGCGGGCCGCGAGGGCCTCGCCACGCTCCCACAGGGCGAGCGAGGCCTCGAGCGGCTCGCCGCCGGTCTCGAGGCGGGACACGACCTGGACCAGCTCGTCGCGGGCCTGCTCGTAGGTGAGGTCGGCGACGTCGGCGTGGGGAGGGGTGGTGGTCATGGTGGTGGGCCTTCCTGGGGCTGGTCTGGAACCTGGGTGCTGCGTTTGCTGCGGTGCTGCGGTGCTGTGGGGGGCGGCCGGACGGGTTCAGCGCACGGTGGCGTCGATCGCGCCCTGGGCGAGGCGGACGTGCAGCGCGTCGCCCGGGCTCACGTCGTCGGGCGACCGGACGATCGCGCCGTCCGGGCCGTGCACGACCGCGTAGCCCCGCTCGAGCGTCGAGGCGGGGGACAGGGCGCGCACCTGGGCCGCGAGCCGGTCGACCTCGCCGTGCGCGCGCAGCAGGACCGCGTCGAGCGAGCGCCGGGCCCGGTCCCTCGCGGTGAGGACCTGCTGCTCGCGCGTCGAGATCATGGTCTCGGGGGCTGCGAGCACCGGACGTGAGCGTGCGCTGTCCAGGCGCGACTGCTCGCGCTGGAGCTGGTGCGTGATCGCGGCCCGGATCCGGGACCGGGCCTGCAGGACGCGCGCACGCTCCTCGCCCACGTCCGGCACGATGCGCTTGGCGGCGTCCGTGGGGGTCGAGGCGCGGTAGTCGGCGACCAGGTCCAGGAGCGGCGTGTCGGTCTCGTGGCCGATCGCGCTCACGAGCGGGGTGCGGCAGGCCGCCGCAGCCCGGACCAGGGCCTCGTTGCTGAACGGCAGGAGGTCCTCGACCGCGCCGCCCCCGCGTGCGACCACGATCACGTCGACGTCGGGGCGCGCGTCGAGCTCGGCGATCGCGGCGCTCACCTGCGCGACGGCCCCCGTGCCCTGGACGGCGACCTCGCGGATCTCGAAGCGCACCTGGGGCCAGCGGGCGCGGGCGTTGACCACGACGTCGTGCTCGGCCTTGGACTCGCGGCCGCACACCAGGCCGACGACCGCCGGGAGGAAGGGGAGCGGGACCTTGCGGTCCGCGTCGAACAGGCCCTCGGCGGCCAGGACTCGCTTGAGGTGCTCGATGCGGGCCAGGAGCTCGCCGATCCCGACCGTGCGCACCTCGCTCGCCTGGAGCTGGAACGACCCGCGCTTGGGCCAGAAGACCGGCTTGGCGTGGACGACGACGTGCGCGCCCTCGGTGAGCGGCGTGCTCGCGGCCTCGAAGACCTTGGCGAGGGCGGCGACCGGGAGCGACATGTCGGCGTCGGTGTCACGCAGGGTCAGGAAGGCCATCGAGGCGCCGGGCCGACGGTTGAGCTGGACGACCTGACCCTCTACCCAGACGGGGGCCATCTTGTCGATGTACGCCGTGATCTTGCTCGACAGCAGCCGGACGGGCCACGGGTTCTCGGCGGTCGTGTCGAGAGCCCGGGCGGGGAGCGCGGGCGGCGGGGCGGGGCTGGCGGGGCGGTCGGTCACGGGTCAAGACTGCCTCATGGGTCTGACAGGAGGGCTGTGTGCGCGCCGACCCGTGGGGATCCTGTGGAGTTGCTGCCAGGACCTGGCCCGGACCGCACCCGGGGCCGCCGGCCCGGCCCGGCCCCGGAGGCCCGTCGCCTAGACTCGTGGGGTGACTTCCCCGACTGGTAAGCGTGTCCTCCTCGCCGCCCCCCGCGGCTACTGCGCGGGGGTCGACCGCGCCGTGATCGCGGTCGAGAAGGCGCTCGAGCACTACGGCGCCCCCGTGTACGTCCGCAAGGAGATCGTCCACAACAAGTACGTCGTCGAGTCCTTGAGCGACAAGGGCGCGGTGTTCGTCGACGAGACCGACGAGGTGCCCGAGGGCGCGCGCGTCGTGTTCTCGGCCCACGGCGTCTCGCCCGCGGTCCACGAGGCCGCTGCGCAGCGCAACCTCCAGACGATCGACGCGACGTGCCCCCTGGTCACCAAGGTGCACAAGGAGGCCGTGCGCTTCGCGGCGGACGACTACGACATCCTGCTGATCGGGCACGAGGGTCACGAGGAGGTCGAGGGCACGGCCGGTGAGGCTCCGGACCACGTCCAGATCGTCAACTCGCCCGACGACGCCGCGAACGTGACGGTCCGCGACCCGGACAAGGTCGTGTGGATCTCGCAGACGACGCTGTCGGTCGACGAGACCATGGAGACCGTCGACCGCCTCCGTGAGCGGTTCCCGACGCTCCAGAACCCGCCGTCGGACGACATCTGCTACGCGACGCAGAACCGTCAGGTCGCCGTCAAGAAGCTCGCCCCCGAGTGCGAGCTCGTGATCGTGGTCGGTTCGGCCAACTCGTCGAACTCGGTGCGTCTCGTCGAGGTCGCCCTGAACGCCGGCGCGGACGCCTCGTACCGCATCGACCGCGCGCAGGAGATGGACGAGTCGTGGCTCGAGGGCGTCACGACGGTCGGCGTGACCTCGGGGGCCTCGGTCCCGGAGATCCTCGTCAACGACGTGCTCGCGTACCTGGCCGAGCGTGGCTACGGCGAGGTGCAGGAGGTGCGCACCGCGACCGAGGACCTCATGTTCTCGCTCCCCAAGGAGCTGCGCGCGGACCTCAAGGCCGCGGGCAACGCCCCGGCCCGCCCTCGCCGCGAGAACCGGACGTCGCTCTCGGTCGAGCCCGTCTGACCCGTCCGCGTCAGTCTGCATCGAGCAGCCGCACGAAGGCCCGCCCCCCTGCTGGGGGCGGGCCTTCGTCGTCCGGCCCGACGACGGCGCTCACCTCGCGGCGAGCCCCCCGACCGTGCTGTGCGTCAGGACGCGTCGGCCCCGCGGTCGCGCTCGTGCCGTCCGGGGCCGTTGATGGTCCCGAGCATGCCCGCGTCGAGCACACCGTCACTGCCGTCGCCGCGTGAGCCGGGGTCCGCACCCGCACCCGAGGCGCTCCCGATCTCGTCGAGCGCGACGACCGACTCGTTGACCGAGGCGAGCAGCTCGGGTGCGCTCACGGCGCTGAGCTGCGGGTTCGCCGGGGCGGGGGTCTCGAGGTCCTCGTCGACGACGTTGAGGTCGGCGAAGCGGCGGGCGCTCACGAGGACGCGGGTCTCGAGCGAGGCGACGGTCTTGTTGTACGACTCGGCGGCGCCCTGGATGGACCTCCCCAGCTTGGCCAGGTGGCTGCCCATGACGGCGAGGCGCCCGTGCAGCTCCTTGCCGAGCGTCAGCACCTGCTGGGCGTTGGCCGCGAGGGCGTCCTGGCGCCACGCGTACGCGACGGTCCGCAGCAGCGCGATCATGGTCATGGGGGCCGCGATGATGACGTTCTTGGCGACCGCGTACTCGAGGATCGAGGGGTCCTGCTCGACCGCGGCCGACAGGAACGACTCGGCGGGCACGAACATGACCACGAACTCGGGCGCGGGGCTGAACTGGTCCCAGTACCTCTTGCCCGCCAGGTCGTCGATGTGCTTGCGGAAGTGGCGCGCGTGCGCGGCCAGGCGTTCGGCGCGCACCCGGGGGTCGGCGGTCTGCTGGGCGTCGAGGTAGCCGAGGAACGCGACCTTGGCGTCCACGACGACGTTCTTCCCGCCCGCGAGCCTGATCACCATGTCAGGGCGCAGCGCGCCGTCGTCGGTGCTGACCTGGTCCTGCTCCATGAAGTCGACGTGGGGGATCATGCCCGCGGCCTCGACCACGCGGCGCAGCTGGAGCTCGCCCCAGGCCCCGCGCACCTGCGAGGATCGCAGGGCCGTGACGAGCTGGGCCGTCTCCGAGCGCAGGGCCTCCGAGTCGAGGCGCATGCTGCGCACCTGCTCGGTGAGCGTGCCGTGCGCCTCCCGGCGGGCCCGCTCGGCGGCCGTGACCTCGGCCTTGACCTGGTCGAGGGCCTTGCTCAGCGGCTCGACGAGCTGCTGGACGGCCTGCTCGCGCTTGGCCAGCTCGGACTCGCCGACCTGCTGGCTGCGCTTGAAGCGCTCCTCGGCCTGGGTGAGGAACTGCTCGCTGCTGGTCGCGAGGGCCTTGCGGGCCAGGACCTCGAACTGCGCCTCGAGGCGCGCCTGGTCGCCGCGGATCTCGCCGAGCCTCTTCTCGGAGCCCGCGCGCAGCTCCTCGATGGCTCGCTCGTGGTTGGCGCGCTCGATGTCGAACCGTTCGTCCGCTGCGCGCTCGACGCCCGCGAGGTGACGTCCGAACCCCTCGCGCTCGGTGCGGAGCTGTCGCTCGAACCCCTCGCGCTCGGCCTCGAGGCGCTCGGCGAGCCCCGCGCCGCGCGCGGCCTCCTGCTGCGCCTGGGACAGCAGGCCCGTGAGCCTGCCGATCTCCTCGCGCCCCGAGTCCGGCGCGGACCGCCGCGCGAACCACCCCAGGAGGGCACCCACGAGGAGCCCGACGACGAGCATCAACCACGGCAAGGCGTTGTCCATGCCCGCACTCTGCCAGGTGCCACCGACAGGACGGGTGAGCGACGCCGTCGGGCGTGCGGGCGAACCTCCCACCTCGAAAGACGTGACATTTCACAGGGGGAGCAGCGGCCCTGCTCCGCTACGTTTGTCCGTATGGCCCACGACCCTGAGCCCCGCGACCTGTTCCCACCCACGACCCCCGGCGCACCCGAGGCGCCGACCGCCCCGGCCGAGACCGCCCCCGTGCTCGCTCCCGCAGCGCCCCCGGCCCCGTCGACGCAGGGGCCCGCTGCCCCCGCGCTCTCGGTGCGCGGGCTGTGGAAGAAGTTCGGCGAGAAGATCGCCGTGGCCGGGATCGACCTCGACGTCCCGGCCGGATCCTTCTACGGGCTCGTCGGCCCCAACGGCGCGGGCAAGACGACCGCGCTGTCCATGGCCACTGGCCTGCTGCGACCCGACTTCGGCACGGTCCACGTGCACGGCCTGGACCTGTGGGCCAACCCGCTCGAGGGCAAGCGCATGCTCGGCATCCTGCCCGACGGCGTGCGCCTGTTCGACCGCCTCACGGGCGCCCAGCTGATCACGTACGCGGGCCTGCTGCGCGGCATGGACCGGCAGACGGTCGCCGAGCGCACCGCGGACCTGCTCGAGGCCCTGGGCCTGGCGGCCGACGCGAACACGTTCGTCGTCGACTACTCGGCGGGCATGACCAAGAAGATCGCGCTCGCCTCGGCCCTCATCCACGCGCCGAGCCTGCTCGTGCTCGACGAGCCGTTCGAGGCCGTCGACCCGGTCTCCGCGGCCAACATCCGCGAGATCCTCAACGGGTACGTCGCGAGCGGCGGCACCGTGATCGTGTCCTCGCACGTCATGGACCTGGTCCAGCGCATGTGCGACCACGTCGCGGTCATCGCGGGCGGGCACGTGCTCGCGGCGGGCACCGTGGACGAGGTGCGCGCGGGCCAGAGCCTCGAGGACCGCTTCGTCGACCTCGTCGGCGGCCGTCACACCACGGAGGGGCTGTCGTGGTTGCGCACCTCGTAAGGCTCAAGCTCACGCTCATGCGCAACACGCTCAAGAAGAGCGTGTGGCAGACCATCGGGCTGGCCCTCGGCATCCTCTACGGGCTCGGCATCGCGACCATGGCGCTGATCGGGCTCGCGGTCCTGGGCACCACGGCCCCGGAGACCGCGGGCCAGATCGTGACGATCGTCGGCTCGGTCGTGGTCATCGCGTGGTGGGTCGTGCCGCTGTTCGCGTTCGGCGTGGACGCCACGCTCGACCCGCAGCGCTTCGTGACGTTCGCGGTGCCCCAGCGCCAGCTCCTGGCGGGCCTCGCGGTCGCAGGGCTCGTCGGGATCCCGGGTGTCGTGACGCTCCTGGTCTCGCTCGGCACCACGCTCGCGTGGTGGCGCTCTCCCGTCGCGGCCCTCGCCGCGGTCGTGGGCGGGCTGCTCGCGGTCGCGATGTGCGTCGTGGGGTCGCGCGCGACCACGACGGCGCTCGCGCCGCTGCTCGACTCGCGCCGCTACCGCGAGGTCCTGTCGATCGCGGCGTTCGTGCCGCTCATGCTCGCCGGCCCGATCATCGGCTGGGCGACCGCGGCGATCGCCCGCGGCCAGGACGTCCTGCCGGTCATCGCGGACGTCCTGGGCTGGACGCCTTTCGGAGCACCGTGGGCCGTCGCGTCCGCGGTCGCGGACGGCGCCTGGGGACTCGCGCTCGCCCGGCTCGCGATCGCCGTGGTCGTGGTCGCGCTGGCGTGGGTCGTGTGGGACCGCGCGCTCGCCAAGGCGCTCGTCGCCCCGCGCGGCGGCGCGAGCGCGGGCAAGTCCAAGGGCCTGGGCTGGTTCGACCGCTTCCCGGCGACCCCGGTCGGGGCCGTCGCGGCGCGCTGCCTGACGTACTGGTTCCGCGACCCGCGCTACTCGGGGTCCATCGCGGTCGTCCCGCTGCTCCCGGTCCTGCTGTGGTTCGTCGGGTCGAGCATGGGGATCGACGGCGGCGACGGGTTCCGCGAGCTCATGCTCGTGCTCGGGCCGCTCACGGCGTTCACGTTCGGGTTCGCGATCTCGGCGGACATCGCCTACGACCACACCGCCTTCTGGACGCAGCTCTCGTCCGGGGTCACGGGCTTCGCGGACCGCGCGGGCCGTGTGCTCGCGGCCGCGGTGCTGGGGGTCCCGGTCGTGACGATCTTCGCGGTCGTCTCGGTAGCGTTCACGGGGCGCTGGGACCTGCTGGTCGCCACGGTCGGGCTGAGCCTGGGCGTGCTCGCGACGGGGCTCGGGGTGTCGAGCGTGGTCTCGGCGCGGCTCCTCTACCCGGTGCCCAAGCCGGGGGACAGCCCCTTCAAGTCGCCCCAGGGTGCCGCGATGGCGACCATGTTCGCGCAGATGATCACGATGCTCGTGCTCCTCGCGCTGTCCCTGCCCGCGGCGGGCCTGGCGCTCACGAACGTCCTGACGGGCGACGCGGTGTGGGGCTGGCTCGCGCTGGTCGTGGGCATCGGTCTCGGCGGGCTCTTCCTGGTGCTGGGCATGCGCTGGGGCGGGCGTCTGGTGGACCAGCGGGGGCCGGAGCTGCTCCAGCAGGTCATGAGCTACAAGTAGCGGGCCCGACGCCGCCTCTCGCCCGGGTGCGCACGTGCAGTCCTGCACGGGCGCACACGGGTGGGCGGCGCCGTCGGGCTGCGGGCCGCCGAGCGCGCGAGCGGGCCGGGGCGCGGCTCCCGTAGACTCAGGCCCCGTGGCTCTTACAATCGGCATCGTCGGCCTGCCCAACGTCGGCAAGTCCACCCTCTTCAACGCCCTGACGCGCAACCAGGTCCTCGCCGCGAACTACCCGTTCGCGACGATCGAGCCGAACGTCGGCGTGGTGTCCCTCCCGGACCCCCGGCTGAACAAGCTCGCGGAGATCTTCGGCAGCGAGCGCATCCTGCCCGCGACGGTCTCGTTCGTCGACATCGCGGGCATCGTCAAGGGCGCGAGCGAGGGCGAGGGCCTCGGCAACAAGTTCCTCGCGAACATCCGCGAGGCGGACGCGATCTGCCAGGTGACCCGCGCGTTCGACGACCCCGACGTGATCCGCGTCGAGGGGTCCACGGACTCCGCGGACGACATCGAGACCATCAGCACCGAGCTGATCCTCGCGGACCTCCAGACCCTCGAGAAGGCGCTGCCGCGCCTCGAGAAGGAGGTCAAGATCAAGAAGGGCGACCCCGTCCTCGTCGCGGCCGCGCAGAAGGCCCAGTCGCTGCTCGAGCAGGGCATCACGCTCTTCCAGGGCGCTGCTGCCGCGGGCCTGGACCTGGCCGAGATCGCGAGCCTGCAGCTCATGACGGCCAAGCCGTTCATCTACGTCTTCAACACCGACGACGCGGGGCTCGTGGACGAGGCCCGCAAGGACGAGCTGCGCGCGCTCGTCGCGCCGGCCCAGGCGATCTTCCTGGACGCCAAGTTCGAGTCCGAGCTCGCCGAGCTCGAGCCCGAGGAAGCGGCCGAGATGCTCGCCGAGACGGGCCAGGAGGAGTCGGGGCTCGACCAGCTCGCTCGCGTCGGCTTCGACACGCTCGGCCTGCAGACGTACCTGACCGCCGGGCCCAAGGAGTCGCGCGCCTGGACCATCCGCAAGGGCTGGACCGCGCCGCAGGCCGCGGGCGTCATCCACACCGACTTCGAGCGCGGCTTCATCAAGGCCGAGGTCATCTCGTTCGACGACCTCGTCGAGACCGGCTCGGTCGCGGCTGCTCGTGCGGCGGGCAAGGCGCGCATCGAGGGCAAGGACTACGTCATGGTCGACGGCGACGTCGTGGAGTTCCGCTTCAACGTGTAGTCGCGCGGCGCCCGGCCCGGCCCGGCCCGGGGCGAGCCGGGCCGG
The DNA here is from genome assembly GCF_014836755.1 of Oerskovia merdavium. GTDB lineage: Bacteria > Actinomycetota > Actinomycetes > Actinomycetales > Cellulomonadaceae > Oerskovia > Oerskovia merdavium. The sequence continues at coordinate 68,717 of NZ_JACSQF010000009.1, read as the reverse complement.
TGGGTCTGGCCGGGTCGGTGTCGGCTCGACGACCGCGGGCGGGACCGCACGAACGACGACGGAGGACAGCCATGGCCCGCCCGTACCACCCCGGACCGAAGCAGTTCGTCTTCGGCGTCGGCGACGGCGTCGGCGACGGCGACGACCGACGGGTCTCCGTGGACGACCCGCAGGAGGCCTACGTCGCGTTCTCCGCGTTCTTCAGCGGTCGAGAGTCGGACACGTACACCGTGGACGACGAGTCGGCGGGCCAACGCCTGGTGCTCATGCCCGGTCGCGGTGTGATCGTGAGGATCGAAGCAGCAGGACGCGCCCGGAGCGAGCACCTCACGGTCGACCGGGCCCATCGCTACCTGCCGAGCGCCATGCTGTTCTTCGAGAACGGGTTTGCCGGCCTGGACCGGTTCGGCCAGTGGCTCCCGGCGGTCGCCGACCTCGACGCGTCACCGGAGGCGCGTGGTGCCGCCCGTGCCGCGGCGATCACGACCGAAGCCGCGGCGATCGAGGAGGTCGCTCGGATCTGGGGAGACTCGGGCACGATCGACCCGAGCGACCAGCTCTACGTCTTCTTCGGTGCGCACGGCCTCGACGAGGACCAGGCGGAACGAGCCGAGCTGCTCGGACTGATCACGTTCCTCGGGCTCCAGCGGGTCGATGCGCCGAGCGAGGCCTCCGACGGCGAGGTCTGGGTGCGCACCGACGAGCGCCTCGACGTCGAGCTCGAGAAGTGGTCATGACGGAGGTCGTCTTCGCGCGCACGAGCGGCTGGATCCCCACCGTGATCCGGGAGGACGGCGTGCTCACGCTGATGCTCGCTGCCGGGGCCGACGCCAACCACGATCCGCGGACGTTCACGTTCCCGATCGGGGATGCCCATCTGGCGGTGATCCGGGAGGACCTGGCGAGACACCTGCTGCTGTGGAGTGCGGTCCTTCCCTTGTGCGACGCGGCCGGGACCCGGGGGCGCCTCGACGAGGACGCCGCAGTCGCGCTCCTGGACCCGGTCCTCCTCTCGCCGTCCGCCGCCGTCGACGCGCTGTTCGAGCGCATCCCGTGGGACAGGAGCCGGCTCGTCGCTCACGGGGCCGACATCCTCCTGCTCGAGCGCGGTCAGCTCTGCGCGGCGATGCGGTCGGCCACGGAGACGCCCGACGGGAGACGGGCGCAGGAGTACTCCGCGGACCGCCGTCGCGCCGGGCGCGGTGTGGTGCTCGGTCCGCTCGACACCGCGATCCTGAAGTTCACGGGACAGCACCTGCACGGCGCGACGATCCCGAGGCGTCTTCCCGAGGCCGTCGACCCCGCGCTGCTGCCCGAGGTCCTGCGCGTGATCGGCACTGCCGAGCAAGCGTGCGCCGGGATGCGGATCGGGCGCGATCCGCGACGGGGAGAGCGCGCCACGGACAGGCGAGAGTGGGACCGCGTGGCGGAGGCCGTCGAGGCCGCGGTGCGCGGCGCACACCCTGGGCTCGTCGACGACGCGGTGCGCTCCGTGAGCTTCCTGATGTGCTCGGAGGTCGCGGACCGTACACGGAACCTGCCCGTGGGTGACGACGAGGCGGCCCCCGGACCAGGCGCCGGTACGCGAAAGGTGAAGCTGACCTTCACCGACGACAAGGACGTCGAGAGGCTCTGGCAGCGGGGCGATCCCCGCAGCGCCGACGCGGAGTTCTGGGAGTTCGTCGGTGATCGGTCGGCCCCGGACAACGAGGTGTTCACCATCGAGGACGAGACGATGGGCGAAGGGATCCAGCTCCACTTCTACGCGGACTCGATCGCCCGGGTCACGACCGTGCACGAGGGTGTCGGCGGGGCGGAACCGGAGTACCGGGTCGAGTACGGTCTGGTCGACGGGACGAGCGGGTACCGGACCGTGGTGAGCGCCTTCGTCCGCGGCGGCTGCGCCGGGCTCGACCAGCACGGCCCGTGGATGTTGGACGCCGCCGAGCTCGAGCACGCACGTCGGCGGCGCGACGCCGGGTGGCCCCGGCCCGACGCACCCACACGGTGACAGGAACGATGACCGGCTCGAGGCCGATTCCTCGACACACGACGACCTGGAGGTCCAATGTCTGATCAGCTGCCCCCCTGCCCTTCGTGCGCGAGCGACTTCACGTACGAGTCCGGCGCACTGCTGGTGTGCCCGATGTGCGGCCACGAGTGGGCGCCCGGAAGCGTCGAGGAGACCGACGAGGTCGGGACGCTGGACGCACGTGTCGTGAAGGATGCCGTCGGCAATCCGCTGGAGGACGGCGACGACGTCACGATCGTCAAGGACCTGAAGGTCAAGGGTGCGGGCGGCGGGGTCGTCAAGGTCGGCACCAAGGTGCGCGGCGTCCGACTGATCTCCGACGGCGTGGGTGACCACGACATCGACGCGAAGGTGCCGGGCTTCGGGCAGATGCAGCTCAAGTCGAGCGTGGTGAAGAAGGTTCTGTAGTCCGATCGATGCGTCCGGGACGACCCGTTCCATCTCGTGGCGTGCGGCTCGGTCAGGAGCGTTCGAGCGACTTCCCCCGCAGGGCGCGGTCTCGGCCGTCGAACGGGTGGATCGGCTGCGTGACCGACGTCTCCGAGAGACCGGTCACACTCACGGTTCGTGGGACGAGTAGCGCCGTATCGTGAGACGAGGCAGGTTGCTATTCCTTGTGTCCGGGTTGTTACGTACCGGTTTCTCCCGGTATCAAGACGGAAACAGGACCGTACCGGCCAGTATCAACTCGGTAACGATCGGTTGCTCGAATGGTGCAACCGGGTGAAGTCACCCATCTTGGTCGGTACCGTTGCCCCAAACCATGGTGGGCTTCCCTGACGACGCCGCCGAGGGACGCCCTGCGGGTCACCCCGCGCGTTCCTTCGGGGCAAGGGAGTCGCCATCCCCTTGAGGAGGAACATTGAACATCAGGCGCACAAGTGCCGTCACCGCGGCCGTGGCCTCGGTCGCGTTGGTGCTGACCGCATGCGGTGGCACGGCCAACGAGGCGGACACCGAAGACGCAGGCATCAACCAGGAGTCCGCGGTCACCGTGGCCTGGGAAGCGCCGCTCAACGAGCTCAACCTCAGCTCGTCGAACGGCAACGCGACGCAGAACGCCGTCATCGGTTACATGCTGAACTCGGGCTTCAACTACTACGACGAGAACCTCGACCTGGTCGAGGACACCTCGTTCGGCACGTACGAGAAGGTCTCCGACGACCCGTTGACCGTCAAGTACACCGTCGCGGACGACACCAAGTGGTCGGACGGCACGGCGTTCGACGCGACGGACATCCTGCTCCAGTGGGCCGGTACCTCCGCCAAGTTCAACAACGTCGAGCCCGAGACGGACGAAGAGGGCAACGTCACGAACCAGGAAGCCCTGGACGCCGGCGTCTACTTCGACGGCACGACCCCGGGTGCAGCGCTCATCAGCGCGACCCCGGAGATCAGCGAAGACGGCAAGTCGATCACCTTCGTGTACGACAAGCCGTTCGGTGACTGGGCCCTGAACTTCACCAACCAGTTCGTCCCCGCGCACGTGGTCGCACAGAACACGCTCGACATCGAGGACGCGCAGGAGGCCAAGGACGCTCTGCGCGACGCCATCCTGAGCGGCGACGCTGCCAAGCTCTCGCCCGTCGCGACCTTCTGGAACTCGGGCTTCGAGATGACGAAGATGCCCGAGGACAAGGCACTCGTGCTCTCGAACGGCGCGTACGTCCTCGACGCGTACGAGGAGAACCAGTACCTGACGCTCAAGGCGAACCCCGACTTCAAGGGCAAGAACAAGGCGTCGGTCGAGACCATCACGGTCCGCTACATCGACGACCCGATGGCCCAGGTCCAGGCGCTGCAGAACGGTGAGGTCGACCTCATCGGCCCGCAGGCCTCGGCAGACGTGCGCAGCGCCCTCGAGGCCCTGCCCGGGATCGAGACCAACAACAGCGTCGAGGGCACGTTCGAGCACGTCGACCTGGTCTTCGCGAACGGTGGTCCGTTCGACCCGGCGACCTACGGTGGCGACGCCGAGAAGGCCAAGAAGGTCCGCCAGGCGTTCCTCACGGCCATCCCGCGCCAGACGATCGTCGACAACCTGATCGTCCCGCTGAACCCCGACGCCGAGGTCCGCAACTCGCAGATCCTCATCCCGGGCTCGCCGAACTACGACAAGATGGTCGCTGAGAACGGGTCGGACTTCTACAAGCCCGAGGCCGACATCGAGGCCGCCAAGGCGCTCCTGGCCGAGGCCGGCGTGACCACCCCGGTCAAGGTCCGCTTCGCGTACAACAACGAGAACGCGCGTCGTGTCAACGAGCTCGCGCTCATCACGGACACCGCCTCGCAGGCCGGCTTCGAGATCGTCGACACCGGCCGCCCCGCCGCGACGTGGGGCACGCTGCTCGCGACCGGTCAGCAGGAGTACGACGCATCGCTCTTCGGCTGGCAGTCGACCTCGACCGCCGTCACCGAGTCGGACGCCAACTACCGCTTCGCTCCTGAGCGCGGCATCAACAACTACGGCTTCTACTCGAACCCGGCCGTCGACGCCGCGCTCGACCAGCTCCAGGTCGCGACCGAGCCCGACGAGCAGTTCGCGCTCCAGCTCGAGGTCGAGAAGAACCTGTGGGCTGACGCGTTCGGCACCACGATCTTCCAGTTCCCCGCGATCCAGGGCTGGAACGAGAACCTGAAGGGCGTCGACGCGATCACCATCAGCCCGACGATCTTCTACGGCTTCTGGAACTGGGAGCTCGGCGCGTAGCGTCGAGCCCATCCGTTCCTGAGCACGGGGCCAAAGCCCCCGGTCGGGCCCCCCCCCCCCCCCGGGACCCGGTCAGACCATCGAGCGGCCCTCGT
>NZ_JACSQF010000009.1:0-63870 GCF_014836755.1 Oerskovia merdavium | reverse complement strand
AGGCCCACGCCTGGTGCCGGCCCGTGCTCGGCGCGTCGCACGACGAGGGCACCGGTCGATTCGATCACCGGTGTCCTCGTCGTGGGTTGTGCGGCAGGAGTCCACCATGACCCTCACCTCGCGCCGGCTGAACGTCTCCTCGCGCTACCCGCGCGTAGACTTGCCCGGCCCTAACCTGGGTCCCTAGTTTCAGCGAGGTATGCCCTCCAATGTTCTCTTTCATCTCGCGGCGTCTGCTGGCAGGGTTGGGAACCCTGCTCGTCTCGACGTTCGCCATGTACCTGCTCGTGAGCAAGTCGATCAGGCCCTTCGAAGACCTCGAGTCGCTGACGGACGGCGCCATCAAGGCTCAGAGGATCGCCGAGCGCATCGAGATCCTCGATCTCAACACGAACCCGGTCATCCGGTACTTCAAGTGGCTCGGCAACTTCGTGACCGGCGACCTCGGTGTCGGGTGGCGGTCGGGTCAGCCCGTCACGAGCCTGCTCCAGGGAGCCGTCGCCTCCACGATCCAGCTCGTCGCCGCGGCGACGGTCATCGCGATCATCCTCGGCGTCATGATCGGCATCGTCAGCGCGCTGCGCCAGTACAGCTCGTTCGACTACATCACGATCTTCCTCTCCTTCGTCCTGTACTCCCTCCCGGCCTTCTGGGTCGCCGTGCTGCTCAAGCAGTGGGGGGCGATCGGCTTCAACGACTTCCTCAAGGATCCATCGCTGAGCCCGCTCGTCATCGCCGTCGCCGGCGCGCTGGCAGGTACGGCCTGGATGCTCGCCTTCGGCGGGACAGCCCGCAAGCGGCTCATCACGTTCGGCAGCGCCTTCCTGGTGACCGTCGGCGCGCTCTTCTACCTCCAGCTCTCCAACTGGTGGCTGCAGCCGAACCTCGGCCCCGTCATCATCCTCATCACGGGTACGGCGCTCGCCTTCGCGATCACAGCGCTCACTGCCGGACTGCAGAACCGCCGCGCCCTGGGCGCTGCACTGTCCACCGTGGCGTTGGGGCTCGCTCTCTACTACCCCTTGAAGCCCGTCCTGCGTGAGGTCGACAGCTGGCTGCTCGTCGGTGGCCTCGCGGTCCTGACGATCGCTGTCGGCATCGGCATCGGCTACCTCTGGGGCGGACCGGACCGGGGAGTCTCTGCGCGCAGCGCTGCGATCACGGCCTTCCTCGTGGCGTCCATGATCTTCGTGGACAAGGTCATGTCGATCTGGCCCGCCTACCTCAAGGCGCCGGCGATCAACGGTCGGCCGCTCGCGACCATCGGGGACGCGACCCCGAACCTCGGAGGGAACTTCTGGGTCGGGACGCTGGACAGCTTCACGCACCTGCTCCTGCCGACGATCGCCCTGGTCCTCATCCAGTTCGCCGGGTACACCCGCTACTCGCGGTCGAGCATGCTCGAGGTCATGAACCAGGACTACATCCGCACCGCGCGCGCCAAGGGCCTGCCGGAGCGGACCGTCATCATGCGACACGGGTTCCGCAACACGCTGATCCCGCTCGCGACGATCGTCCCGATCGACGTCATCACGCTCCTCGGTGGCGCCATCATCACCGAGAAGGTCTTCGCCCGTCCGGGCATGGGCACGCTGTTCATCGACTCTCTGCAGCACGCCGAGGTCGATCCTGTGATGGCGTACCTCGTCATCGTGGCGGCCCTGGCCATCATCGCCAACATCGTGGCTGATCTGATCTACGCAGCCCTCGACCCGCGGATCCGGGTGAACGCATGAGCAACGCCATTTCTCCTCAAGATTCCACGTTCGACCCGAACGTCGAGAACCAGATCGAGCTCAAGGAGGTCGAGGGGCTCTCACAGAACCAGATCGTCCGTCGACGCTTCCTGCAGCACAAGGGCGCGGTCATCTCGGTCGTCGTCCTGGTCCTGATCACGATCCTCGCGGTGACCTCGGTCGGCTTCGGTTCATGGACCGGCTGGTGGAAGTTCGTCCCGTCCGGCCAGGGCGCGACCAACCCTCTGATCAACGGCGGCGCCCCGAGCTCGGTGCACCCCTTCGGTCAGGACGAGGCCGGTCGTGACATCTTCGCCCGCGTGATGCGCGGCACGCAGACGTCGCTCATCATCATGTTCTCCGTCGGTCTCATCGCGACCGTGGTGGGCATCGTCGTCGGAGCGCTCTCGGGCTTCTTCCGAGGTGCGGCGGACTCGCTCCTGATGCGTTTCACGGACCTCATCATCACGATGCCCGTGATCGTCCTGGGTGCCGTCCTCGGCCTGATGTCCGGCGGTAACAACGCCGCACTGTTCGGGGCGTTCCTCGGCCTGATCCTCTGGCCGCCGCTGGCCCGCCTGGTGCGCGGCGAGTTCCTCTCGCTGCGCGAGCGGGAGTTCGTCGACGCCGCACGTGTCGCGGGTGCGAGCAACACACGCATCATCTTCAAGCACATGCTGCCGAACGCGGTCGGCGTCATCATCGTCAACACGACGCTGCTGCTCAGCTCGGCGATCCTGCTGGAGACGTCGCTCAGCTACCTCGGGGTGGGCATCAAGTCGCCGTCCATCTCGCTCGGGCTGCTCATCAACGACTACCAGCAGGCGTTCGCCTCACGCCCCTGGCTCTTCTGGTGGCCGGGTGCCTTCATCGTGTCGATCGCGCTGTGCGTGAACTTCATCGGTGACGGTCTGCGCGACGCGTTCGACCCGCGTCAGAAGCGGATCCCCTCGGTGCGCAAGATGGCGCGTGCGCGCCGCATCGAGCGTCCGCTGCCCTCGACGCGCCCGACCGACGGCACGGGTGCCGCTGCGGAACCGAGCACCCCGTGACCTGCGCGCCACGGCGCGTCGGGTCACCCTCCGACGGTCGTGACCACGATCGTCGCGACCACCAGGGCGCCGAGCACGGCGAGCTGGCGGACGTTCCAGCGGGTGCTGGCGCCGGGCGCGTCGTCGCGGCGGGCATCGAGGTAGCCCGCCGCGAGCAGGGTCGCGTGGCGCTCGGTCACGGCTGCTGCGACGGTCTCGGCCGTCGCGGCAGCCGTGCCGCCGCTGCCGCGCTGGGTACCGTCGCGGCGGGTGCGCAGCCAGCGTGCGCTGCCGCTCGACCGTGGCGCGGCCCATGCGGTCACCGAGCCGCCGTGGTACCTGACCTCGAGCGACCAGCGCGTCTCGGCGCCCTCGAACGCGGGCCACGGGACGTGCACGCTGCGCACCACGTTGTGGACGTCGATCCCGCCGTCGGAGACCTCGACGCGGGGCAGCCAGAACAGCATGGCGACCGCCCAGGTCACCAGCGCCGCTCCGGGCACGGTGCGCAGGCCTGCGGCCGCGCCGTCCGTCGTCCAGAGCGCGGCGCAGAGCATGACACCGACCACGCCCACCGCCACGGTGAGCACTCGGCCGTACATCGAGAAGAAGACCTTCGTGGGACCCATGGCCCCATGTTCCCAGAGATGCGGCGCCACGAGCGCCAGGTCTCCCACCTGCTGGAAGGACACTGATCACCGTGGCCATCGACACATCTTCCGTGCCTCAGTTCGCTCCCACGGGGAGCCCTGTGCTCTCGGTGCGCGACCTGGGCGTGGACTTCTACGTCGACGGGGTCTGGTACCCGGCGGCGACCGACATCAGCTACGACCTGTACGCGGGCGAGGTCCTGGCGATCGTGGGCGAGTCGGGCTCGGGCAAGTCCCAGTCCTCGCTCGCCCTGCTGGGCCTGCTGCCATCGAACGGGCGCGCACGCGGTAGCGCCAAGCTGGGCGACCGCGAGCTCATCGGCCTGACCCAGGGCGGTCTGCGCAACATCCGTGGACGGGAGATCTCGATGATCTTCCAGGAGCCCATGACCGCGCTCAACCCCGTCTACACGGTCGGCTTCCAGATCGTTGAGACGATCCGCACGCACTTCACGGTCGGTCCGTCGGAGGCCAAGAAGCGTGCGATCGAGCTGCTCCGTCTCGTGGACATCCCCGAGCCCGAGCGTCGCTTCGACGCCTACCCGCACCAGCTCTCGGGTGGTCAGCGTCAGCGCGCGATGATCGCCCAGGCGCTCGCCTGCGACCCCAAGCTCCTGGTCGCCGACGAGCCGACGACGGCGCTCGACGTCACGGTCCAGGCAGAGATCCTGCGCCTGCTCCGCGACCTGCGTCACCGGGTCGACGCCGCGATCATCCTCATCACGCACGACATGGGCGTGGTCGCCGACATGGCCGACACCATGATGGTCATGAAGGACGGCCACGTCGTCGAGCGCGGCACCGCGGCGGAGGTCTTCGGTGCGCCGAAGGACCCGTACACGCGTCGTCTGCTGGACGCGGTGCCGCACCTGGGCACCTCCAAGACCGGTGTCGAGTCCGTGACGGACCGCTCGCCTGCCGCGGCGCCGGTCGTCGACAAGGACGTGGTCCTCGAGGCGACCGACATGATCATCGAGTACCCGGCCCGTCGCCGGCAGAAGGCCTTCCGGGCGGTCGACCAGGTGAGCTTCTCGATCCGCAAGGGCGAGGTGCTCGGCCTGGTGGGCGAGTCCGGCTCGGGCAAGACGACCATCGGCCGCGCCGTGGTCGGGCTGCTGCCCGTGACGGGCGGTGCGCTGCGCATCGGTGACATGAACATGGTCGGGGTCTCCCCGAAGGCGCTTCGCCCGCTCCGCAAGGAGGTCGGGATCGTCTTCCAGGACCCGGGCTCGTCCCTGAACCCGCGCCTGCCCATCGGCGAGTCGATCGGTGAGCCCCTCATGCTCCACAAGGGCATCAAGGGCAAGGCGCTGAGCACCGAGGTCGAGCGGCTGCTGGACCAGGTCGAGCTGCCCCGGGCCATGCGCAACAGGTACCCGCACGAGCTCTCGGGCGGCCAGCGCCAGCGCGTGGGGATCGCCCGCGCGCTCTCGCTCGAGCCCAAGCTGCTGGTCGCGGACGAGCCGACGTCGGCTCTCGACGTCTCGGTCCAGGCCCGGGTGCTGGACCTCTTCCAGGACCTGCAGCGCGAGCACGGGTTCGCGTGCCTGTTCATCTCGCACGACCTCGCGGTCGTCGAGATGCTCTCGGACCACGTCGCGGTCATGCACCAGGGCAAGCTGGTCGAGGTCGGGACGACCGAGCAGATCGTCCACGCGCCCGTGGACCCGTACACGCAGCGCCTGCTCGCTGCGGTGCCGGTGCCGGACCCTGCTGAGCAGCGTCGTCGTCGTGAGGTGCGTGACGCCCTGCTCGACGCGTCCAAGAAGGACGTGGCGCGCGACGAGCGCAAGGAGGTCGGCGCTCTGGCACGTACGCAGGAGGACGACCGCGAGGACCTCGAAGGGGGTCGCATCCCGCAGCAGCCGGTCTGACCGGTCTCGCGCACAGCACGGGTGAGATGCCCGACGACGGCACGCGCCGTCGTCGGGCATCTCGCGTCTGCGGGCAGGGGAGCGGGGTGTGACGGAGCACCCCCTCCACGCACTGGCCTGCACCCGGTAAGATAGCCGTGCCCGGACGACGGCGCGCGCGTGCTCTGCGCGGGCGGCGCCCGTCTGCTGGCCACCAACTCCGGGGCGGAAACCTCCGTCGCTTGCTCCTCTCCCGAAATGAGTTCTGTATGTCTGTGCGCTCTGACCTGCGCAACGTGGCGATCGTCGCCCACGTCGACCACGGCAAGACGACCCTGGTCGACGCGATGCTGCACCAGTCCGGCGCCTTCGGCGCTCACGCGCACGTCGACGAGCGGGCCATGGACTCCGGTGACCTGGAGCGCGAGAAGGGCATCACGATCCTCGCGAAGAACACCGCCGTGCACTATGCCGGTCCTGCAGCGATCGCCGCCGGTCAGCCCGACGGCATCACGATCAACGTGATCGACACCCCGGGCCACGCCGACTTCGGTGGTGAGGTCGAGCGCGGCCTGTCCATGGTCGACGGTGTCGTGCTCCTGGTCGACGCGTCGGAGGGCCCGCTGCCCCAGACGCGCTTCGTGCTCCGCAAGGCGCTCGTCGCCAAGCTCCCCGTGATCCTCGTGGTCAACAAGACCGACCGCCCCGACTCGCGCATCGAGGAGGTCGTCGCCGAGGCGACCGACCTGCTGCTCGGTCTCGCGAGCGACCTCGCGGACGAGGTCCCCGACCTCGACCTCGACGCGATCCTCGACATGCCCGTGGTCTACGCCGCGGCCAAGGTCGGACGCGCCTCGACGGTCCAGCCGGCTGACGGCTCGGTCCCGGACAGCGAGGACCTCGAGCCTCTGTTCAAGGTCATCCTCGACAAGATCCCGGCCCCCACGTACGAGGAGGGTGCGCCGCTCCAGGCGCACGTCACCAACCTCGACGCGTCGCCGTTCCTCGGTCGCCTCGCGCTGCTGCGCATCTTCAACGGCACCATCCACAAGGGCCAGACCGTGGCGTGGGCCCGTGCCGACGGCAGCATGCAGAACGTCAAGATCACCGAGCTCCTCGAGACCAAGGCACTCACCCGCGTGCCCACGGACTCGGCGGGCCCGGGCGAGATCGTGGCCGTCGCCGGCATCGAGGAGATCACCATCGGTGAGACCCTCACGGACCCCGAGGACCCGCGTCCGCTGCCGCTCATCACGGTCGACGACCCGGCGATCTCGATGACGATCGGTATCAACACGTCCCCGCTCGCGGGCAAGGGCGGCAAGGGCCACAAGGTCACGGCCCGCCAGGTCAAGGACCGTCTCGACAAGGAGCTCATCGGCAACGTGTCGCTGCGCGTCCTGCCGACCGAGCGTCCGGACGCCTGGGAGGTCCAGGGCCGTGGAGAGCTCGCGCTCGCCATCCTGGTCGAGCAGATGCGCCGCGAGGGCTTCGAGCTGACCGTCGGCAAGCCGCAGGTCGTCACCAAGCAGATCGACGGCAAGCGCCACGAGCCCATGGAGCGCATGACGATCGACGTGCCCGAGGAGTACCTGGGCAACGTCACGCAGCTCCTCGCGCAGCGCAAGGGCCGCATGGAGACCATGTCGAACCACGGCACGGGCTGGGTCCGCATGGAGTTCGTCGTCCCGGCTCGCGGGCTCATCGGCTTCCGTACGCGCTTCCTCACGGACACGCGCGGCACGGGCATCGCGTCCTCGATCGCCGAGGGCTACGAGCCGTGGGCGGGCCCCATCGAGACCCGTGTGAACGGTTCGCTCGTCGCTGACCGTGCGGGCGTCGTGACGCCGTTCGCGATGATCAACCTGCAGGAGCGCGGCTCCTTCTTCGTCGACCCCACGCAGGAGGTCTACGAGGGCATGATCGTCGGTGAGAACTCGCGCAACGAGGACATGGACGTCAACATCACCAAGGAGAAGAAGCTCACGAACATGCGTGCCGCGTCGAGCGACACGTTCGAGAACCTCACCCCTCCGAAGCACCTGACGCTCGAGGAGTCGCTCGAGTTCGCCCGCGAGGACGAGTGCGTCGAGGTCACCCCCGAGGTCGTGCGCATCCGCAAGGTCATCCTCGACCAGACCGAGCGCGCCCGCGCGTTCTCCCGCGCCAAGAAGTCCTGATCTCGTCAGGACTGCACAACCGCTGAGCACGCAGCCCGTGCCGCTGGTCCTCGTGACCGGCGGTGCGGGCTCCGCTCTACCTGCACCTCTGGAGGACGAATGAGGCTCGAGCCGGTCCAGCCCCGTGGTGGGCTGCTCGCCGTGCACGCGCACCCCGACGACGAGACCCTCGCGACCGGCGCGCTGCTGGCGACGTGGGCGGCGGCGGGCGAGCCGGTGACGCTCGTGACGTGCACGCGCGGCGAGCAGGGCGAGGTCATCGGCGCGGAGCTGGCGCACCTCGAGGGCGACGGCCCGGCTCTCGCGGCGCACCGCGAGGGTGAGCTGGCCGCGGCGCTGGCGAGCCTGGGCGTGTCCGACCACGTGTTCCTCGACCAGGTCGAGGACGGCGAGCCTGGCCGCTCGCCGGGCCAGGTCGGTGAGCGTTCCTTCCGCGACTCGGGCATGGCGTGGGCCGCGCCGGGCATCGCCCGGGCCGCGGCCGAGGCGGACCTCCCCGAGGGAGCGCTCGTCGGCGTCCCGCTCGACGAGGCGGCGCGCCGCCTCGCGCGCGTGCTGCGCGAGCGGCGCCCGCGCGTCGTGGTGACGTACGAGCCGTCGGGCGGCTACGGCCATCCGGACCACGTGCGGGCGCACGAGATCACGGTCCGCGCGATCGAGCTCGCCCGGGAGCAGGGTTCCGCGCTGCCCGACGGCGGAGCCCCGGACCCCGAGGTCGTCCGGCTGGGCGGTGCGCGCGCAGGAGACCCGTCGGCGGGTCACGAGCCCGCGCTGTGGCAGTCCGTGGTGCCCGCCGAGGTCGCGCGAGCAGCTCGACGTGAGCTGGCCGTCCTGCCGGGGGTCGCGGCGCTGCGCGCCGAGCATCCCGAGCTCACGCTGACCGACCCCGAGGAGCCGCTGCCCCCCGTGGCCAAGAACGGTCTCGAGGAGGTCGTCGTGGTCGAGGTCGAGCCGGTGCTCGGTGCCGTGGTCGGCGCACTGCGTGCGCACGCGACCCAGGTGCAGCACGTCGGCGTCGCGGTGCGGCACGGCGACGGAGCCCCGGCGGGGGAGCGGGGTCAGAGCGCTGCGGGTGAGGTCCTCGGGTGGTACGCGCTGAGCAACGACGTCCTCGCTGCCCTTCCTTCACGCGAGTTCTACACGGTGACCTCGGAGTCTGCGGGAGCCTCTCGCACGTTCACGGGAAATGATCAGACAGGACCAGTAGCGTGGACGTCGTGAAGAAGACCGGAACCCGTCGCCTGACGCACGCGCTGCTGTGCGTGCTGCTCGGCCTCGTCGTGGGCGTCGTCGGCACGGTCATGCACCGTGTCGTGGTGACGGACCACCTCCTTCCCGTGGGGGTCGTCGTCGCGCTGCTCGCGGTGCTCGCCGCGGGGACGCTCGCGCGGGCCTGGGCCGGGTACGCCGGGGTCGTCGGGTTCGCGATCGGATGGGTCGTCGCCGTCCAGGTCCTGTCGATGCGCGGGCCAGGTGGTGACCTGCTCGTACCCAACCAGACCGTCGGGCTCGTGTGGGTCTACGGCGGGATGCTGCTCGTAGCGGCCGCGGCCTTCCTCCCCGCGTCCTGGTTCAGCGACCGACCCGTGCGTGCTGTCGCCCGCACGAGCGACGAGTCGCCGCAGCCGCAGATCGCCACCGGATCTTCACCCGGAACACCCACCGGACACTTCGGTACAGACGCATAGAATTGCCCCCGTGCGGGCTGCCCGCATCCCCCACTCTTTCGTCGCGGCTCGACCGCGCACCCACATCATCACGGAGACAGTCGATGGGACACCCGACCGAGCGTGAGAACGCGCCCGACCCGAGCCTGAGCGACGGGACTGCGACTCCTGTGGAGCCAGGCACCCCGGCCGCCGCAGCGGCAGTGCCCGCCGCGGCCGACGCCCCGACGAGCCCAGCCGCCGAGGCCGGGCGCGCCGTCTCTGACCAGGAGGTCGTCGAGCCTGCGGAGGAGTCGGCTCCGGTCGAGGGCGGGTCTCTGGACACGCAGCCCGTGCCGACGCCTGCCGAGGATGCGGCAGTGCCCGCCGCGGACACGGTGTCATCGCCTGAGCCGCCCGCCGAGACGCTCGGCACAGAGGACGTCACGGTCGAGTCCGGCGCGGACGTTCTGCCGGTCGACTCGGACGCGGTGGTCACCCCCGCGACGGCACCGGCTGTACCTGCCGAGCCCGCGCCGGTCGCCGAGGCGACCGCGCCCGCAGCCGCAGATGCTCCTTCGGGAGAGGCCCCGGCACCGGTCGAGCCTGCATCAGTCGAGTCGGCAGAGACCGTGGCCGATGCCGAGCTCCCCGCTCCTGTCGAAGCGGCGCCGGTCGAGCACGCCCCTGTTGCGGTCGAGCCGGTGAGCGCACCCGCGCCGACTGCCGCTCCCGTCGCGGACACCGAGCCCGCGGCAGCTGCTCACGGCCCGTCGTTCGACGATGACGACGACGTGCCCTACTCTCCTCGGGTCTTCGCGTTCGAGCAGGCGGACGCTCCCGCCGAGCCGGCTCCCGTCGAGCCCGCTCCCGCTGAGCCCGCACGTCCGGTGGCGGCCGAGCCTGCTCCCGTCGAGCCCGTTCTGGTCGAGCCCGCGCGCGCTGAGCCCGCAGGTCCGGTGGCGGCCGAGCCGGCTCCCGTCGAGCCGGCTCCCACCGAGGTCCCGACCAACGCCGTGACCGAGGTCCTGCCGCCCGTGGAGGCCCTCCCGGTCCCGGACGCCCAGGCGACCCAGGTTCTCGCGCCCCTGCCGGGCGCCCCCGAGGTTCCCGCAACCCCGGTCGCGGCCTCCGCGGCGCCCGCTTCCCCCTTCGCCCCGGCGACGTCTGCGTGGACGAGCGCGGCGACGTCGGGCGCTGCGGCGACCCCCGCACCCGCCGCTCCCGCGCGAACCTCTGTCACCTCGGCGTTCACGCCCGTGGGGGTTTCGGCCCCCGCGGGAGCGGAGCCGCCGGCCGACGACTCGCCCCTCGCGGGCCTGTCCGGTGACAAGGCACCGAGCCGACTGCCCAAGGTCGCCCTGTGGGCGGGCATCGGCGTCGTCGTGCTCGCCGGCCTCTACACGGGAGCCCAGTGGTTCTACTCGGACAAGGTGCCGCCCGAGACCACGGTGGCGGGGGTCGAGGTCGGCGGCCTCGACCGGACCTCGGCCGTGTCGGCGCTCGAGAAGGGGCTCGGGGGACGCGCGAAGGAGCCGATCACGCTCCAGGCCGGTGAGGCGACCACGACCCTCGACCCCGCGGCCGCAGGCCTCGCGTTCGACGCCCAGGCCACGGCCGACGAGCTGACGTCCTTCTCCATGAGCCCCGTCCAGCTGTGGAAGCAGCTCTTCGGCGGCGAGGAGGAGCTGCCCGTCACGACGGTCGACAAGACCAAGCTCGCAGCCCAGGTCGCGGAGGTCGAGGCGAGCCTCAACGTCGAGCCCGTCGACGGTTCGGTCGTGTTCACCGACGGGCAGCCCACCGCCACGCCGGCGCTCGACGGCGCCGAGGTCGTCGCAGACGAGGCCACCACGATCATCGAGTCGTCGTGGCTCACTGCCGCGCAGCCGCTCGACCTGCCGACCGACCCGATCGCTCCGGCCATCACCCAGGCGGAGACGGACGCGGCGCTCGCGCAGGCCACGACGCTGGTCTCGGCGCCGGTCACGGTCGAGGTCGGGGGCCAGCGTGCCGAGCTGAGCCCGGACGTGCTGGCAGAGGCTGCGGCGTTCAACGCGGCGGACGGCTCGCTCCAGCTCACGCTCGACGGTGCGACGCTCCTCGAGGCGGTCGTCGACGGCACGGACGACCTGCTCAACGCGGCGGCCGACGCCAAGTTCGTCTTCGTCAACGGCGCCCCGGTGATCGAGGGCGGGGCGCCCGGCACGACGATCGACCCCGCGGCCCTCAGCGCCGCGGTCGCCACTGCGGGGACGGGGACGGAGCGGACGGCGACCGTCGAGCTCGTCGAGTCGGACCCGGCCCAGTCGGTCGCCGCGCTCGAGGCGCTCGGCGTCAAGGAGAAGGTCTCCGAGTTCTCGACGCCCCTGACCAACGACGCCCAGCGCACCGAGAACCTGCGCGTCGGGGCGAGCAAGGTCAACGGGACTCTCGTGCTGCCGGGCGAGACGTTCTCGCTGACGGAGACGCTGTCGCCGATCACCAAGGCCGGGGGCTACTTCTCGGCCGGCATCGTCCAGGACGGCAAGCACGTCGACGGGATCGGAGGCGGTCTGTCGCAGATGGCCACCACGACGTACAACGCCGGGTTCTTCGCGGGCCTCGACGACGTCGAGCACCGTCAGCACAGCTACTGGTTCAGCCGCTACCCGGCGGGGCGCGAGGCGACCATCTTCGTCGGCTCGATCGACATGAAGTTCAAGAACGACACCCCCTACGGCGTCCTCATGCAGTCCTGGGTCGGCGGCGGTGAGCTGCACGTCGCGATCTGGAGCACCAAGTACTACGAGGTGCAGACGAGCGAGGGCGAGAAGCGCAACGTCGTCCAGCCGACGACCGTGACGCACTCGGGCGCCGACTGCGTGCCGCAGCCCAAGGGCAACCCCGGGTTCACGATCACGACGCCCCGCAAGGTCCTGCTCGACGGCAAGGTCGTCAAGGACGAGAAGAACACGTGGACGTACAAGCCGGACAACCAGGTCGTGTGCGCGCCGTGACCTGCTGACCAGCTGTTCCTCCGACCAGGAGCCAGCAGGTCGGCGTCGGGCGTCGGCGAGGCGCCCGGTAGTACCACGGAGCGGGTCGTGACCGGAAGGTCGCGGCCCGCTCCGTCGCGCTCGGCGCGGCACTCGCCGCTGCCTGGAAGGTCGGGGCGTCACCGGTGGCCCGGGACGTCTCACGGAGCCCTGCGCCCGCGGCCGGGACGTGCCCTCGCGGCTAGACTGCTCGGCGGACGCTGACCCGCGCTGCGCTCGCGCAGCCACCCCTCGAGGCAAGGCAGAGACACTCGATGCTCGGACGTAGTGAACGCGAGTCGGGGGCCCACGCGCGGCTCGCGGCGCAGATCGCGAAGTGGCACGGCGCGGACGGTCTGCCCGCGGGGACCGGCGCCGACGACCTGCTGGACCTGGGATCCACGTCGTCGACCCTGGCGACGGTCGCGAGCATCGACGACCTCGCAGCCGTCATGCACATCGGGCACCCCGCGCAGCCGTCGCACGACCTCGAGCGGGCGCTCCTGGCGGCGTCGCCGTCCTTGGTCGTGACCGCGGCCGTCGCGGTCCCCGCCCAGTGGGTGTGGGTCGGTCGGCCTGGCCAGGCCACGGGCAGCGTCGTGGTCGACGAGGCCGGGATGCGCGACTGCCGTCACGTCCTGCGGACCCTGGGCGCGAACCCGCGTCTGGTCCCCTCCCGGACGGCGCTCGACGAGCGCATCGCACTCTCGGGCCGGGACGGCACCCTGGTCGTCGAGCGCTCGGAGATCCCCGCGGGGTGGGCCGAGATCCCGGGCAGCGAACAGCTGAGCGCGGGGGCCCCCATCTGGTACGGGCTCGTCGAGGCCCGGCGTCCCGCGCCCGTCGTCGAGGGCGAGGCGCAGGTGTGGTTCGCGTTCGGTCCGCGCGACGACCACCGCGGTTCGCTCCAGCAGACCCTGTCGGTCATCGCGGAGAGCGGGATCGACATGCAGCACCTGCGCAGCCACCGCTCGCTCGCGGGGCCGCACATCTTCTTCTCGTCGTTCTCGTGCCCCGACGCAGCGGTGCTGTCGTCGCTCGTGAGCGAGCTCGCGGCGCGCGACGTGGCGCACCGCGTCCTCGCGGTGCTCCCGGGACGTGACTTCCTGCCCGGCCCGGACGCGTTGGTGCCGCAGTGGGCGCCGGAGCACGTGGGCTCGTGAGCCGGGTCGCCTACCTCGGGCCCGAGGGCACGTTCACGCACCAGGCGGCCGTGCAGTGGGTCCGGTCCCAGGGACAGCCCGCTGAGGCCCCGGAGGCGTCCGGCACCACCTCGGGCCGTGCCGTGGGTCCGGTCGAGGCGCCCGTCGAGCTGGTGCCGGCCGCGACCGTGACGGACGTCTACGCCGGGGTCGCCTCGGGGGCCTTCGACCAGGGCATCGTCGCGATCGAGAACTCGGTCGAGGGGTACGTGGTCCCGTCGCTCGATGCGATCGTGGGCAGCGAGGACGTCGTCGCGATCGACGAGGTGGTCCTCGAGATCACGTTCGACGCGTTCGTCCGACCGGGCCACGGCGAGCTGACCGAGGTGACCGCGCACCCGCACGGCCTGGCGCAGTGCCAGGAGTTCGTGACGCGCTCGGGGGCGCTGCCGGTGCCGGCCGCGTCCAACGCGTCGGCGTGCCGGGACGCGACCGCGCACCAGGTGGCGCTGGGGCCGAGCATCTGCGGCGAGCTCTACGGTCTCGACCTGCTCGAGGCCGGCGTCGAGGACTTCCACGGCGCACGGACCCGGTTCCTCACGATCGTCCGGCGGGACCGCGCGAGGGACGCCCTCGCGGCGGCGCGGACCGACGGTCCCGCACAGTGGCGCACCATGCTCGCGCTCACGCCTCTCGTGACGGGCCCGGGGGTCCTGGCACGGATCACGCAGGCGTTCGGGGCGGGCGGGGTCAACCTGTCGAGTCTCATCACGCGTCCGCTCAAGGCGCTCGAGGGCAAGTACGTGTTCGTCCTGACGGCCGACGCGGCGCCGTGGGAACCGGCCGTGCGGAAGGTGCTCGAGGGCCTGCTCGCCGCGGGCGACTCGGTCAAGACGCTCGGTGTCTTCCCGGCCCGGGGCGAGCTCGACGAGGCGCTCTCGAGCGACCACGTGCCGGTGGGCTCGGTCGGGGCCGGCGCGAGCGCCGACGAGCTGGACCGGGGGCTGCTGTGGGCATGACGTCGCCGACCGTCGCGGTCCTGGGCCTCGGGCTCATCGGTGGGTCGCTGGCCCGGAGACTGGCGGCGCAGGGGATCGAGGTCACGGGCCACGACTCCTCGGCCGCGACGCGCGCCGAGGCAGCGACGGCCGGGATCCTCGTCACGTCGGACATCGAGGCGCTGTGCACCGCGGCGCCTGACGTCCTGGTCCTCGCGGTGCCGTTGCGGGCCATGCGTCCCGTGGCCACCGAGGTCGCGCGCCACCTGCCGGCGACCACGCTCGTCACGGACGTCGGGTCGGTCAAGGGGCCCGTGCGCGACGTCCTCGACGCGTGCGGTCTGGGGCAGCAGTACGTCGGTGCGCACCCCATGGCGGGGACCGAGCACTCGGGATTCGCGGCCTCCTCGGAGTCGCTGCTCGACGGCGCACGGTGGGCCGTCACGGTCACCGAGCGCACACGGGCGGACCTGCTCGTGACGCTGCTCGCGCTCGTGACGGGCCCCGCGGGTGGGAGCGCCTACGTCCTGACGGACGAGGTGCACGACGAGGCCGCCGCGCTCATCAGCCACGTCCCGCACGCGTTCGCGATCGAGCTGCTGAACCTGGTCTCGGCGGCCCCGGTCCGTGACGTCGCGCTGGCGCTCGCGGCGGGCAGCTTCCGCGACGGGACCCGGGTGGGCCGGACCGACCCGCGCCGGACCGAGGCCATGCTCACCGAGAACGCGGGGTGGGTCGCTCCCGCCCTGCGCCTCGCCGCACGGGACCTGGAGGCGCTCGCGACGGCGCTCGAGGCGAACGCCTCGGCGGCGGAGTTCTTCGACCGTGCCGACGACGTCCGGGCCGGCTGGCAGCCTCGGGGCGTCGACGGGCCGTCGTCGGTCTCGTCCGGGTCGCCGGTGCAGGACGGGTCGGGCGAACGGCTGACGGTCGACCTCGCGGAACCGGACGGTGCAGGGGAGCTCGTCGAACTCTGCCTCGCGGGCTGGGCCGTCGTCTCGGTGCAGGGCTCGCTCGTCGGACTGCACCGCTAGGCCGGTCGCCGCGCGAACGCGCCACCGCGGGCCGGGTCCCTCCACCCCGGTCCTCGGGCCCGTGCGCTCGCCGTGCCGCTCGTGCTGCCGGTGTCAGGGGGCCGTGGAACCGTGGGGGTCATGGAGATCACACGGATGCAGCCGGCCGGGCTCGTGGTGAGCCCGGCGTTCAGTCATGTCGCGATCGTCCCCGCGGGGGCCGCGACCATCTACGTGGGCGGCCAGAACGGCGTCGACGACACGGGCGCGGTCGTCTCGGACGACGTCGCCGAGCAGTCGGTCCGGACCATCGACAACGTCAGCATCGCGCTCGAGGCGGCGGGGGCCTCGCTCGCCGACGTCGTGCAGTGGACGGTCCTCCTCGCGGCCGACGCGGACCTCGGCGCGGCGTACGGTGCGATCGCGCCGCGACTGGCGACCGCCGGGGCGCCGCCCCTCGTGACTGCGGCGCGGGTCGTGGGGCTCGGGGTGCCCGGAGCCCTGATCGAGGTGAGCGCGATCGCCGCGGTCGTGCCTGGCTGAGCGGACCGGGCCGGGACCCGGACGCCGGGCTCGGCCGTTCGCCGGGCTCAGTCGACCGGCTGGCGGGGCAGCCGTCGCGGCGGCCTCGGGGGGATGCGCTTGGCCGCGACGAGCTGTTCGGCCGGGATCGTCACCTCGACCGCGTCGCGCGAGCCGCCCGCGTCGGTGCGGACGGTCACGGACTCCCCGGGCGCGGTCGACAGGACGATCCCGATGACGTCGGTCACGGTCTTCGCGGGCTCGCCGCTCGCCGGGTCGCGCGTCGCGAGCGACTCGGCGTCGGTCAGGCGGCGACGGAGCACGACGCGCGTGCCCGCGGGCCAGGAGGCCCAGTCGGGGTCGACGGCGGGGAAGCGGTGCGGGGGGTTCACAGCAGTCGTCACGCTCACTTGGTCGGCGGGTGGCCGGGATGTCCGTCTCCTGAGAGATACTAGGGGGAAGTGCCCTGTGCAGAAGGTGGAAGGACCTCCGACGTGACGTACGTGATTGCTCAGCCTTGTGTGGACGTGAAGGACAAGGCGTGCATCGAGGAGTGTCCGGTGGACTGCATCTACGAGGGCAAGCGGTCGTTGTACATCCATCCTGACGAGTGCGTGGACTGTGGTGCGTGCGAGCCGGTGTGTCCGGTGGAGGCGATCTACTACGAGGACGACGTGCCCTCGGAGTGGAGCGACTACTACCGGGCGAACGTGGAGTTCTTCGACGACCTGGGGTCGCCGGGTGGTGCGGCGAAGATGGGCATGATCGAGAAGGACGACCCGATGATCGCCGCCCTGGCCCCGCAGGCCTGAGCCCGGAGGCCGGACAACACCATGGGATTCGCCAGCCTGGGTGGCCTCGCCTACCCGTGGGACTCGCTCACGCCGTTCGCCGAGCGCGCCCGACAGCACCCGCGCGGGATCGTGGACCTCTCGATCGGCACGCCGGTCGACCCGACCCCCGCCGTCGTGCGGGACGCGCTCGCCGCCGCCGGGGACGCGCACGGGTACCCGACCACGCACGGCACGCCCGTGCTGCGCGAGGCTGTCGTCGACTGGTTCGCGCGGCGTCGTGGCGTGCCCGGGCTGGACCCGGACGCGGTCCTGCCCACGGTCGGTTCCAAGGAGCTCGTGGGCCTGCTGCCGTCGCTGCTGCGGCTCGGTCCGGGGGACGTCGTCGTCCACCCGGCCACCGCGTACCCGACCTACGACGTGGGGGCCCGGCTCGCCGGCGCGACCCCGCTCGCGACCGACCGGGTCGAGGACTGGGCGGGGCGAGAAGACGTGCGCCTGGTCTGGGTCAACTCCCCGGGCAACCCGACGGGGGAGGTCCTCGGGGTCGAGCAGCTCGCGCGGGTGGTCGCCGCTGCACGGGAGATCGGTGCGGTCGTCGTGAGCGACGAGTGCTATGCCGAGCTCGCGTGGGAGGAGCCGTTCGCCACCTCCGGTGTGCCGAGCATCCTCGACCCGCGCGTGAGCGGTGGTTCGAACGAAGGCCTGCTCGCCGCGTACTCGCTGTCCAAGCAGTCGAACCTCGCGGGGTACCGGGCCGCGTTCGTCGCGGGAGACCCCGGGGTCGTCGCCGACCTGCTCACGACGCGCAAGCACCTGGGCATGATCGTGCCGGCCCCGGTCCAGGCGGCCATGGTCGCGGCTCTCACGGACGACGCGCACGTCGCAGCCCAGCGCGAGGTCTACCGGCGGCGTCGGGACGTGCTCCTTCCTGCGCTGGGGCAGGCCGGACTCCAGGTCGACGGGTCGCAGGCCGGTCTCTACCTGTGGTCGCGCCCGGCGGGCGAGACGGCGGATGAGCACGACTGCTGGGAGACCGTGGGCGCCCTTGCGGACCTCGGGATCCTCGTGGGTCCCGGGGCCTTCTACGGCCCGACGGCGGCCGGCCACGTCCGTGTCGCGCTCACCGCGAGCGACGAGCGGGTGCACGAGGCCGCGGCCCGGCTGACCGTGGTGTGAGCCACCTGTCGATTGTTGGGCGAATTGCGCCTCGTTCTCGCCTGTGATCCGCATCACAGGCGGGTGACGGTTTTGTGACCGTTCCAGATTGGTCACGTGTGGGTGAAGCGAGTACCGTCGACCCAGGCCAACGCTGTCCGACACTTCGGCCACCGACGGCTCGGCCGGACAGGTGGCGATCTCGCGGCGACACCACGGAAGACACGCGCAGCCACCCGCAGGGGGAGCGGCAGCGCGCAAGGAAGGAAGACATGACCACCACCCAGCAGGCGACCGTTCGGCTCGTCGTCAACGAATCGAGCCAGGACCTGCCCGTGGTCGCAGCGACCGAGGGCAACGACGGCATCGTCGTGTCCTCGTTGCTCAAGTCGACCGGGCTCGTCACCGTGGACCCCGGGTTCATGAACACCGCCTCGTGCGAGTCGGAGATCACCTACATCGACGGCGACGCGGGGATCCTGCGCTACCGCGGGTACCCGATCGACCAGCTCGCGGAGAAGTCCACGTTCCTCGAGGTCGCGTACCTCCTGATCCACGGCGAGCTCCCGGACGGGCCCACGCTCGACGCGTTCGTCGAGCGCGTCAACCGCCACACCCTGGTGCACGAGGACTTCCGCACGTTCATGGGGACGTTCCCCCGCAACGCGCACCCCATGGCGGTCCTGTCGTCGGCGATCAACGCGCTGTCGACGTTCTACCCGGAGTCGCTCGACCCGTTCGACGACGAGACGGTCGAGCTCGCGACGGTCCTGCTCCTCGCCAAGACGCGGACCATCACGTCCTACCTGCACCGTCGCGCCGTGGGCGAGCCGCTGCTCTACCCGGACTACTCGCGCGGGTACGTCGACGACTTCCTGCGCATGACGTTCGCGACGCCCTACGAGAAGTACGAGTCCGACCCGACCGTGGTCGACGCGCTCGACAAGCTCCTCATCCTGCATGCCGACCACGAGCAGAACTGCTCGACCTCGACCGTGCGCGTCGTGGGCTCGAGCCACGCCAACCTCTACGCGTCGGTCGCGGCGGGCGTCAACGCGCTCTCGGGTCCGCTGCACGGTGGTGCGAACGAGGCCGTCCTGTCGATGCTGGACAAGATCCAGAACAGCGACTTCGACGTCGACACCTTCATGAAGAAGGTGAAGAACAAGGAGGACGGCGTCCGCCTCATGGGCTTCGGGCACCGGGTCTACAAGAACTACGACCCGCGCGCGGCGATCGTCAAGGCCAAGGCCGACGCGGTGCTCTCGACCCTGGGCAAGAAGGACGAGCTGCTCGACATCGCGCTGCGGCTCGAGGAGATCGCGCTCAACGACGACTACTTCATCGAGCGCAAGCTCTACCCGAACGTCGACTTCTACACCGGGCTGATCTACAAGGCCATGGGCTTCTCGCCGGCCATGTTCACCCCGCTGTTCGCCCTGGGCCGCATGCCCGGCTGGATCGCGCAGTGGCGCGAGATGATGAAGGACCCGCAGACCAAGATCGGGCGTCCGCGCCAGGTCTACACGGGGGCCACCGAGCGTCCGTACCTGCCGGTCGACGGTCGCTGACCTCCCCGATCACCTGCATGTGACGACGGCGCCCCGCACCTTTGCGCGCGGGGCGCCGTCGTCACGTGCAGGGAAGGCGTCGGAGCGAGCGGTTCACCCCTCGTCGGCCGTCGCGACCGTGATCCGCACCTGGCCGACCGGGAGGGGTGCGGAGACCTCCTCCGGAGCCAGGTCGCCCGACGGCGTCCACACCGGGTCCTCGCGGGTCCAGGTGCTGTCGCCGACGTCCACCCGCACGACGTCGGTCTCGTCGGCGCTGGCCACGGCCCACTGACCGACGGCCCACCCGGTCCGGCGCGCCTCCGACGCGACGCCCGTGAGCGGCACGGTGTCCACCACGGTGCTCGCGCCCTCGACCGTGAGAGGCAGGTCCCCGAGGTCGCGCACGAGGCGTGCCCTCAGGGTCTCGTTCGAGTCGACCACGCTCACGAGCGTGGTCGGGTCGACCGCGACGAGCTCGCACGAGAGCGTGCCCTCGGAGTTCCCCGTCAGGGCCGAGGCCCATGCGCGTGACCTGGACTCGTGCTGCGCGTAGGCGTCGGGGAAGCCGGAACGCTGCACCGCCTGGGCCGCGACCGTCACCGGGAGGTCTTCGTAACCGTCCACCTTGTCGAGGCCGTCGTAGAACGCCGTGGTCGAGAAGACGGGGTCCATGATCTGCTCGACCGTGCCCCAGCCCTGGGACGGACGCTGCTGGAAGAGCCCGATCGAGTCGCGGTCGCCGTAGTCGATGTTGAGCAGGCGCGACTCCTGCAGCGCGGTCGCCAGGCCGATGGTCGCGGCGCGGGCGGGCATGCCGCGGCGCACCGTCGTGACGGCGATCAGGGCCGCGTTGTCCGCCTGGGCGGGGGAGAGGTGCCAGGCCTGCCCGTCCGCCTCGGCCGAGCAGCGCTCGGCCACGGGGGTGTGGTCCGTCAGACGGTTGAGCGCGATGACGACCCCCGCGCTCGCGACCGCGAGGACGGTCACGACCGTGACGGCGATCCGCAGGGGGCGGTGCCGGCGTCGACGGACGCCGTGCCCCTGGGCGCGGGGGCTCGTGCCCCCCTGCCCAGGAGCGGACGGGGCCCCCTGGTGCCCCGGGGCGCCGAAGACGGAGGACATGTCAGTTCGCGTGCAGCGCGGCGTTGAGCTCGATCCCGACGCCCGTGCGCGAGACCGCCTCGACGCCGCCCGTGAGCGAGTTGCGGCGGAAGAGGAGGTTGTCCTGGCCGGACAGGTCGCGTGCCTTGACGACCACGGGGCCGCCGTCGGGACCGCTGCGTCCCACGAGGGTGACCTTGGTGCCCGCGGTGACGTAGAGCCCGGACTCGACGACGCAGTCGTCGCCGAGCGGGATGCCCAGCCCGGCGTTGGCGCCGAGCAGCGAGCGCTGGCCGATCGAGATGATCTCGCGGCCGCCGCCGGAGAGCGTGCCCATGATGGACGCCCCGCCGCCGATGTCCGACCCGTCGCCCACGACCACGCCGGCCGAGATGCGGCCCTCGACCATCGAGGTGCCGAGGGTGCCGGCGTTGAAGTTCACGAAGCCCTCGTGCATGACGGTCGTCCCTGCAGCGAGGTGCGCTCCCAGCCGGACGCGGTCCGCGTCGGCGATGCGCACACCCGGGGGGACCACGTAGTCGACCATGCGGGGGAACTTGTCGACCCCGAGGACCTGGACCGGCTGGCCGGTCGCCGCGCGCAGGCGCAGGCGCGTCTCCTCGAAGCCCTCGACCGCGCACGGGCCGTGGTTGGTCCAGACGACGTTGGCGAGAGCGCCGAACACGCCGTCGAGGGAGAGGCCGTGGGGGGCCACGAGGCGGTGCGAGAGCAGGTGCAGGCGCAGGTAGGCGTCCGCGGCTCCCGACGGTGCGGCGTCGAGGTCGATCACGGTGCGCACGACCACGACGTCCACGCGCCGCGCCTCGTCGTGCTCGGTCAGCGCGTCGAGCGACGCGGGGACGGTCTCGTCCGAGGGGGCCTCCCCGAGCGCGGGGGACGGGTACCAGACGTCGAGGACGGTGCCCTCGTCGGTCACGGTGGCGAGGCCGAAGCCCCAGGCGGTGCGGGGGCCCGTTGCGGCGCCGGTGGGAGTCGCTGAAGTCATACCTTCACCCTATCCGTCACTCCGGGCCGGACGGTGAACTGTCCGGGTAGGGTCTGCGTGTGACCAGCGACGAGACTCTCGACCAGACCTCCGACCAGACCGCGCCGCCTGCGTCGGCGGCTCCGACGGTCCGGCTCGACCTCGACGGCGACCTCACCGCGCTCTTCCGCGCGGTGTGCGACGTGCCGTCCGTGAGCGGGGACGAGAAGGCCCTGGCCGACGCGATCGAGGCCGCGCTGCGCCCGCTCGCGCACCTCGAGGTCGTCCGTGACGGCAACGCGGTCGTCGCTCGCACGCACCTCGGGCGTTCGCGTCGCGTCGTGATCGCCGGGCACATCGACACGGTCCCGTTGACCAGCCCGCCGAACCTGCCCACCCGTGTGGTCGGCGAGGGGGCCCAGGCCGAGGTCTGGGGGCGCGGCACGGTCGACATGAAGGGCGGCGTCGCGATCCAGCTCGCGCTCGCGTCCTCGCTCACGGCCCCGGACCAGGACGTCACGTGGGTCTTCTACGACCTCGAGGAGGTCGCGTCCGACCTCAACGGCCTGGGGCGGCTGGCCCGCAACCGCCCCGAGCTCCTGCAGGGCGACTTCGCGATCCTCGGCGAGCCCACGGCCGCGGGGATCGAGGGCGGCTGCAACGGGACCCTGCGGGTCGAGGTCCGTGTCCCCGGGGTCACGGCGCACTCGGCGCGTGCGTGGATGGGCTCCAACGCGATCCACTCGGCCTCGGTCGTGCTCGACCGCCTGGCGGCCTACGAGCCCGCGTCGATCGAGGTCGAGGGCCTCGTCTACCGCGAGGGCATGAACGCGGTCGGCATCCGCGGCGGCATCGCGGGGAACGTCGTCCCGGACGAGTGCGTGGTCACGGTCAACTACCGCTTCGCGCCCTCCCGTTCGCTGCCCGACGCCGAGGCGCACGTCCGCGACCTCTTCTCGGGTTTCGAGGTGGTCGTCACGGACGCCGCCCCGGGGGCCCGGCCCGGGCTCGACGACCCGATCGCGGCCGACTTCGCCGAGACGGTGCTGAGCCTCACCGGCGGCCGCCCGGCGCCCAAGTACGGCTGGACCGACGTCGCGCGCTTCGCCGAGCTGGGGATCCCGGCCGTGAACTTCGGCCCCGGCGACCCGTTGCTCGCGCACAAGGACGACGAGCGGTGCCCGGTCGGCCACCTCGCGCTGTGCCACGACGCGCTGCGCGCGTGGCTCACCCGCTGATCGTCCCCGCCACGGGCCCCGGAAACGCTTAGGCTCGAGAGCATGAGCGACGACGGAGTTCCCCAGGCAGGCACCGGCTACCGCAAGGGTCCGGTGCTGCTGCGGGGAGAGCAGATCCCCCAGCAGACGACCGACCAGCGGCTGCTCGACACCGCGGGCAGCGCCGACTGGGTGCACAGCGACCCGTGGCGGGTCATGAGGATCCAGAGCGAGTTCGTCGAGGGCTTCGGAGCTCTTGCCGAGGTCGGCCCGGCGGTGTCGGTCTTCGGTTCGGCGCGCACGAGCCCCGACCACCCGGACTACGCGCTGGCGGAAGAGGTGGGCCGGCTGCTCGCCGAGCGCGACCTCGCGGTGATCACGGGTGGCGGGCCGGGCATCATGGAGGCCGCGAACAAGGGGGCCACCGAGGCCGGGGGCCTCTCGATCGGCCTGGGGATCGAGCTGCCGTTCGAGCAGGGCATGAACAAGTACGTGAACCTGGGCGTGAACTTCCGGTACTTCTTCGCCCGCAAGACCATGTTCGTCAAGTACGCGCAGGGGTTCGTGGTCCTTCCGGGCGGGTTCGGCACGTTCGACGAGCTCTTCGAGGCGTTGACCCTGGTCCAGACGCACAAGGTCACCGAGTTCCCCATCGCCCTCGTGGACAGCGGCTACTGGTCGGGCCTGCTCGAGTGGGCCCGTACGACCGTCGCGGGGCGCGGCATGATCAGTGCGCACGACCTCGACCTGCTGTACCTGTGCGACGACCCGGCCGAGGCGGTCGAGTACGTGTGCGAGCGCGGCGAACAGCTGCGTGCCGAAGAGCTCGAGTCGGTGGCCGACACGGCAGCCGCTCAGCAGCGGGCTGCCGGCGACCGGTGACGGGCGCCGCGACCCCGGAGCCCGGGGGCCGGGCGGTCGGCGCCGACCCGGCGTCGACCGTGCCCCTGGTCCCTCCGCAGTGCGCTCCGCTCGTCCTGCGAGGGCGGGAGGTGGGGGTCGACGAGAACGCCCCCGGTCGCCCCGTGCGCCCCGTGGTCATGGCGATCGTCAACCGGACGACGGACTCGTTCTACGCGCCCGCACGTCAGCTCGACGACGGGGCGGCGCTCGAGGCGGTCGCGCGGGCCTGGTCCGAGGGTGCGGCGATCGTCGACGTCGGGGGAGTGCGCGCGGGGACGGGGCCCGAGGTCACACCGGCCGAGGAGATCCGTCGGGTCGTGCCCTTCGTCGAACGGGTGCGGGCCGACTTCCCCGACCTCCTCGTGAGCGTCGACACCTGGCGAGCCGAGGTCGCCCGCGAGGCGGCCCTGGCCGGCGCGGACCTCGTCAACGACACCTGGGCCGGGCACGACCCGCGCCTGGTCGAGGTCGCGGGCGAGCTCGGCGTCGGCGTCGTGTGCTCCCACACGGGAGGCGCCACGCCACGGACCGACCCGTTCCGGGTCGCCTACCCGCCCGAGGGGCTCGACGGCTCGGCGAGCCGGCGGACCGACCCTCGCGACGCCGTCGTGCAGGACGTCGTCGCGACGCTCACGGCGGCCGCCGCGCGCGCGGTCGCGTGCGGCGTACCGGCGGCCTCGGTGCTCGTCGACCCGACGCACGACTTCGGCAAGAACACCTGGCACTCGCTGCACCTCGTGCGCCGGACCCAGGCGCTCGCGGGCCTCGGCTTCCCGCTGCTCATGGCGCTGTCCCGCAAGGACTTCGTGGGCGAGACGCTCGACCTCCCGGCCGACGAACGGCTCGAGGGGACGCTCGCCGCGACGGCGGTCGCCGCGTGGCTCGGCGCCCGGGTCTTCCGCGCCCACGACGTCGCGGCCACTCGACGGACGCTGGACACCGTGGCCGCGATCCGGGGCGACGCACCCCCGGCCGTCGCGCTGCGCGGTCTCGCGTGAGCGAGCCGGCCGCGGTGCGCGGGCCGGGCGACGAGCAGGCGGCCCGGTCGCGGGCCCGGGAGACGGCCCCGCCCGGCGGGACCGATGCCGCGCGGCCCGGGCGAGCCTCCTCGCTCGTGACGGCCCTCCGGGCACCCGTGCGGTGGCCGTGGTGGGTGCAGGTGCTCGCGGTCTACGCCGCGGCCCGGCTCGTCACCGCCGCGATACTCCTGGTCGTCGCGCGCTCGCAGGAGTCCAACCTCTGGACCGACGCGGCGCCGTCGTACGCCGCCTGGACGGGGCGGATGTGGGACGCCTCGTGGTACCAGCAGATCGCCGAGCACGGCTACCCGGCCGAGCTGCCCGTGGGGGCCGACGGGCAGGTGCAGCAGAACGTCTGGGCCTTCTACCCGCTCTTCCCCTTCCTGGTGCGGGCCGTGCAGCAGGTCACCGGCCTGGGCTGGGACGTCGTCGCCCCGACCACGGCGCTGCTGTGCGGCGCAGGGGCGATGCTGGTGATCCATCGCCTGGTCGAGTGCGCCGGTCGCCTCGCCGTGGCGCGCCGTCCGGGCCTTCCGCTCGCCACGGTCGCGCTCGTGAGCGTCTTCCCTTCGTCGGTCGTGCTCCAGGTCGCCTACACCGAGGCGCTCGCGCTCCTGTTGATCGCCGGGGCGCTGTACCTGGTGTGGGCGCGTCGCTACGAGTGGGCGGGGCTCGTGGTCGTGCTGCTCGGCTTCAGCCGCGCCGTCGCCCTCCCGCTCGCACTGGTCGTGGCGTGGCACGCGGCGGTCCGTGGACGTGCGTGGTGGCGCGCCAGGCGCGTGGTCGGGCACGAGCCGGGCGGTGGTTCTGTGACGGTCCCCTGGCGTGACGTCGCCCGCATCGGGGGGCTCCTCGTCGTCACGGTGCTCAGCGGGCTCGTGTGGCAGGTCCTGTGCGGCCTCGTGACCGGTCGGCCCGACGCCTACTTCCTGACCCAGGAGGCCTGGCGGGGAACGGGACCGGTCGTCCCGTTCGTGCCCTGGGTCCAGGTCTCGCAGATGCTCTTCGGCGGCGCCGGCCCCTGGGTCCTGCTGGCGGTCCTGGCCGCCGTGGCCGCGGTGGGGCTGAGTCCCGTCGCGCGCAGGCTCGGCCCTGAGCTCCAGGCGTGGCCGCTCGCCTACCTGGGATACCTCGTCGCCGTGATCGAGCCCTGGACGAGCCTGGTCCGGTTCCTCCTGCTCGCCTTCCCGTTGGGAGCCGTGACCCTCGGATGGACCCGGTCGCGGTGGTGGTTCTGGGGGTGCGTCGTGGCGTGCGTCGCGGGGCAGGCCTGGTGGGTCTGGGGCCTGTGGAGGCTCACCCCGCCGAGCGGATGGCCGCCATAGCGGCGACCGGTTCACGATCTGCGCATTTGCCGCGACGGCGTGTCGCACGGGTGAACTAGAATGGTGCACGGGCGTCCTCGGGCGGTCGGCGCGGCGACGTGCTGCCACCCTGCCGGGACGCCGACCACAGCAGTACTGGACTACGGAATGGAGAGCCCACAATGGCTGCGATGAAGCCGCGTACGGGGGATGGCCCGCTCGAGGTCACCAAGGAGGGCCGCGGCATCGTCATGCGTGTCCCGCTCGAGGGTGGCGGTCGACTCGTGGTGGAGCTCAACGCGACCGAGGCCAGCGAGCTGGGCGAGGCGCTCCAAGCCGTCGTGGGCTGAGACGCCTTGACCGCGCGCGACGCACAACCGCTCCTGGACCTACCTCCCGTCGGAGGAGCCCCTCGCCACCTCCCCGAGGTGGTCGAGACACCGGGGACCGTCCTGGACTGCCCGTTCCTGACGGACGACGCGGTCTCCGCCCTCGTGGTGGCCGTCGCTCCTCCGCTCGAGGAGGAGGACGGACTGCAGCCGCGCGCGGGGACCGTGGACGCGGCTGCGCGCTACGGGATCGACCTCGCGGAACTGGCCGACCGCTCCGGAGGCTCTGGCTTCCGGGGCGCGGCCGGCGAGGTCACGACCGTCGACCTGCCGCGCACGCACGCGGGCGCGGCCAACCCGCTGCCCTGGGCGGGGCTCCCGTCCACGATCGTGCTGCTCGGGATCGGTGCAGGCTCCGACCTCGAGCTCCGACGCGCGGGAGCCGCGCTGGCCGGGGCGACGCGCGGTCTCGAGCGCGTCGTGAGCGCAGCGACGGCCGACGCCACCCCCAGCGGCGTGACGGCGTTCGTCGAGGGGTACCTGCTCGCGGCCTACCGCACGCCACGCTTCGGCGGAGGCGCCCCGAGCCGCAAGGTGCGTGGGCCCGCCCCGGACCCGCGTGCGGCCGCGGAACAGCTCGTCCTCCTCGGCGAGGGAGCCGAGCAGCAGATCATCGCTGCACGGATCGCGGCGAGCGCGACCTGGCTCGTGCGCGACCTGTCGAACACGCCGTCCAACATCAAGGACCCGGCCTGGTTCGCCCAGCAGGCGACGGATCTCGCCGAGGCCGGAGGCCTCGAGACCCAGGTCCTCGGCCCGCGCGAGCTCGCGGCGAAGGGGTTCGGAGCCCTGCTGGCCGTGGGTGCGGCCTCGGCGAGCCCGCCCCGGCTCGTGACGATCACGTACGTGCCGGAGGACGCCGACCAGCACGTCGTCCTCGTCGGCAAGGGCATCACCTATGACACCGGCGGGCTCTCGATCAAGCCCCGTGAGGCCATGGTGCCCATGAAGACCGACATGGCCGGGGCCGCCGTCGCGCTGGCCGTGGTCCTCGGTGCCGCGGAGGCCGGCGTCCGGCACCAGGTCACCGCGGTCCTCCCGCTCGCCGAGAACCACTTCGGTGCGGACTCGTACCGTCCCGGGGACGTGCTGCGCACCTACTCGGGACGCACGGTCGAGGTCGCGAACACCGACGCCGAGGGTCGCCTGGTCCTCGCGGACGCGCTCGGCTATGCGGTCTCCGAGCTCGCGCCGGACCTGCTGATCGACGTCGCGACCCTGACCGGCGCCGCGAGCGTCGGCCTCGGACGGGGCCATGCGGCCCTCTACGCGACCGCTCCCGAGCTGGTGGCAGGCCTCGAGGCCGCTGCCGACGCGACGGGCGAACGCGTCTGGCACATGCCCCTCGTCGAGGACTACACGTCCGCGCTGCGCTCGACCGTCGCGGACCTGCGGCACGTGCCGCTCGAGGCCGGAGGCGGCGGAGGGTCCATCACGGCCGCCCTCTTCCTGCGGGAGTTCACGGGAGGGCTGCCCTGGGTCCACCTCGACATCGCCGGGCCGGCACGGGCCACGGCTTCGCGGCACGAGGTCACCGAGGGGGCGACGGGCTACGGGGCGCGCCTCCTGCTCCGGTACCTCGCCGACCTGCGCTGAGGTCACGCCCGGCGATCTGCCGGGTGCACGACGAGGGCCCCTCACCCGTTCGGCGGGTGAGGGGCCCTCGTCCTGTCTCACGCTCGCGCCGGCTGCGCGGAACGACGCGTGCGGTGGTCGGCCGGTGCGCTCTGCTGCCCGGACGTCCCTGGGCTACCGGCGCACGCCGAGGAGCAGCCCGTCGCCGCTCGGGATCAGTGCGGGCAGGACACGGTCGTCGGCGCGCAGCGAGCGTCCCACCTCGCGCACGATCGTGGTGATCTCGTCGCGCCGGGCGGGGTCTGCGACGCGGTCGCCGACGAGCGCACCGTCGACCGCGACGATGCCGCCCGGGCGCAGGAGACGCAGCGCCTGCTCGACGTACTCGGGGTAGCTGTGACGGTCGGCCCCGACCAGGACCAGGTCGTACGCGCCGTCGGTGAGCCGGGGCAGGACGTCGCTCGCACGACCGGGGATGGTCCGGGTCCTGGTGGCGCGGATCCCGGCCTCGGCGAAGGCGTCCTTGGCGGCACGCTGGTGCTCGACCTCGACGTCGATGGTCGTCAGGACGCCGTCCTCGGGCATCCCGCGCAGGAGCCAGAGCGACGCGACACCCGTGCCCGTGCCGATCTCGACGACCGAGCGGGCGCCCAGCGCGGCCGCGAGAGCCTGGAGCACGGCGCCCACGCCGGGCAGGACTGCGGGGCAGCCCAGCTCGGCGGCACGCTCGCGAGCGCGCAGGAGGACGTCGTCCTCCGGCACGAACTCCTCGCAGTAGGTCCAGCTCGACGCCTTGGCGTTCGTCCGGCCGATGTCGGTGGTGATAGGGCCCTCCTGGTCTCGGGCACCGCGCGTCTCCGGGGAACCCCGGACGGACTGCTGCGGTGCTGCCGTCCTGCGCGGTGCAGGTGAGGCGATCGTACCGGCCCGCGGGCTCCGTGGCGCTGGATGAGCCCCCGTCCGGGGGAGGTTTCGTGGACGTGGTGCGCACGTCCGCGCGACGCCGGGAACGGATGCGCGACGCACGGCGTTGTACGGGGACAATGGACCGTGTGAGCAGTGACGTGAGTGCCCAGCCCTGGACGCCCCCCTCGTGGGACCAGATCGTGCGGGAGCACTCCGCGCGCGTGTACCGGCTGGCGTACCGCCTGACCGGGAACCAGCACGACGCCGAGGACCTGACCCAGGAGACGTTCATCCGCGTCTTCCGGTCGTTGTCGAGCTACACCCCGGGGACCTTCGAGGGGTGGCTGCACCGCATCACCACGAACCTCTTCCTGGACCAGGTGCGGCGCAAGCAGCGCATCCGCATGGAGGCCATGGGCGAGGACTCGGCCCAGTACGCGGCCACGGGGGAGATGACGCACCCGGAACGCGGGTACGAGCACACGAACCTCGACCACGACGTCCAGCGCGCGCTCGACGCCCTCTCGCCCGAGTACCGGGCGGCGGTCGTGCTGTGCGACATCGAGGGGCTGAGCTACGAGGAGATCGCGGTCACGCTGGGCATCAAGCTCGGCACGGTGCGTTCGCGCATCCACCGCGCGCGCTCGCAGCTGCGTGCGGCGCTGCCGCACCGTGACCCGTCCGAGCGCGCGGCCACGGACGGTACGCCGTCCGAGGACGCTGCGGTCGACCAGCTGACGGCTCTGGCGGTCCGCACCGCACCGGGGGGACCATGACGCACCTCGGGACCCTCATCAGCGCGCTGGCCGACGACCAGCTCTCGCCCGCGACGCGCGAGCGCGCGCTGACGCACGTCGCAGGGTGCGACCAGTGCGCGGCCGAGCTCGCGGTGGCGCGCGCGGTCCGCAAGCGCCTCTCGTGCGCGCGCGACGTCCTGCCGACGAACGACCTGACCTCGCGGCTCCTTGCCCTCTCCGCCCAGATCCCCGAGGTCGAGGGCGACCCGCTGCGCCAGGGGCCGGCTGTGCGCGACCCGTGGGCGCCCCCTCCTGAGGCGGGGGCGCTGAGCTGCGCGCTCACGGGGGACATCGCCGCCCATGCCCGACGACGCCGCTCGCGTCGCGTGCTCGTCGCCGCATCGAGCGGGGTCGCGGTGCTGGCCGTCGCGCTCTTCACGCTCGGTGACCGGCCCGTCGTGGTGCCGGACCGGCACGTCGCGTCGCCCCTGACCGTGCTGGCCGAGGCCGGCGGTGCCACGGCGGCGGGAGCCACCGAGGTGGCACTCGTCCCCGTCCTGCCGGAGATCTCCGAGGACGGTGGGGCCGGTGGCGTGGACCTCGCGGACTCGACCGCGCTCGCGTGGATGGCGGAGAACGGGTGGACGAGCCCGTCGGGGATCCTCGACGGGTTCGACGTCACGTCGGTCCGGCTCGTCGGACCCGAGGGGGACGTGCTCCGCGTGGA
The DNA here is from genome assembly GCF_014836755.1 of Oerskovia merdavium. Taxonomy (GTDB): domain Bacteria; phylum Actinomycetota; class Actinomycetes; order Actinomycetales; family Cellulomonadaceae; genus Oerskovia; species Oerskovia merdavium. Next base: position 33,717 of record NZ_JACSQF010000009.1, on the reverse strand, counting down.
CCTCGCCGGCCCCGAGGGGACCATCGTGGTGCGCGAGCAGGTCGGCCGGCTGGACACGTCGAGCCTCTCGCGCTCGGAGGGCTTCGAGGGGCGCGCCGTCTACGTCCTGTCCGACGAGCCGCCCCACCTGGTGTGGCAGGCTGGGGACACGGTGATCGACGTCGTGGCAGAGGTGAGCAAGGACGTCCTCGCCTCGTTCGTGGCGACGTTCCCCGCGCACGACTTCGACGCGGGGGTCCCGGCCCGCATCTCCCGGGGATGGACGACCATGACAGGAGCCTTGGGCACCCCATGACCGCACACGACTCAGCGCTGGACCCCGCCGAGCCACAGCCCGTTGCGCCGCCTCACGAGCGTTCGCCCGAGCACACGCCCGTGTCGACGAGCGGATCGGGACCGTCCGAGGACGTGCAGTCGTCGCCCGAGCAGGCGTCGACCCCGCAGGCGTCGCCCCCGCAGGCGGACGCCCTCGAGGTGCTGGTCGCATCGTCGGGCGAGGCGTCGCCGACAGTCGTGGCGCCGGACGCTCCTGCACCGGCCGGCGTGCTCGACGGCGAGCCCACGGCCCCGTCGCCGAGCGCTCCGGCGGAGCGGACGCCGACGCCCGGGGGAGAGCAGCGCACCGAGGAGGTGCCCGTGCCTCTCCCGGCCCCCGCGCTGCCCCCGGCCGCTCCGAACCCCTTCGCTCCGCCGTCGGCGTTCCGGTCCACCCCGACCGCCCCCCTGTCCCCGGGTGCACCCGGGGCGAGCCACGCGGCTCCCGGCCCCGTGCCGCCGCCCGGTCCGCACGACACCCGCCCGTACGGAGCGCCCCTGGGCGCGCTGCCCGTCGCCCGCCCGGGCCTGCCGGGATACGCCCCGCAGGGGCCGGCCGGCCGACCCCCGTACGCCGCGTACCAGCACCCCACGGCTACACCGGGCGGTCCCGCGCAGCACGGAGCCACCCCGCCGCAGCCGGGGTATCCGGGAGCGGCCGGCCTGCCCGGCGAACCCGACCCGCAGGGCCCCACGACGCCTGCCGAGCCCTGGGGTGCCCCGCCCCCGCCGCCGGCGCAGAAGCCCCGTCGCCGGATCGGCGCCGGTGCCGTGGCAGGTATCGCCGCGCTCGCCCTCGTGGCGGGCGCGGTCGGTGGCATCGCCGCCGACCGGATCGCCGACGGCACCCAGCGCCGTCCGGTCAGCGCGTCGCTCCCGCTCGCAGGGACGAGTCCTGAGGCCGAGCGCCCCGAGGGATCGGTCGCCGCGATCGCCGCGACCGTGCTCCCGAGCGTCGTGTCCCTGCAGGTCGAGGGCGCAGACGGGATCTCGACGGGCTCCGGCTTCGTGATCCGCGAGGACGGCTACATCCTCACCAACAACCACGTGGTCGCCGGTGGCGCGGACGGCGGCAAGGTCACGGTGCTCTTCGCGGACGGGAGCGAGCGTCCGGCCACGATCGTCGGTCGGACCGCGGACTACGACCTCGCGGTCGTCAAGGTCGACGAGGCGGGCCTGACCCCGCTCGTGCTGGGCGACTCGGACGCCGTGGTCGTCGGTGACCCCGTCGTCGCGATCGGTGCCCCGCTCGGGCTCAACGGGACCGTCACGACGGGGATCGTCAGCGCGCTGAACCGCCCCGTCGCGGCAGGCGACTCTGCCGAGACCGCGTTCATCAACGCGATCCAGACGGACGCGGCCATCAACCCGGGGAACTCGGGCGGACCGCTGGTCAACGGTGCGGGCGAGGTCGTGGGCGTGAACTCCGCGATCGCGCAGCCGCCCGGCACGGGCGGCGCGACGGGCAGCATCGGCCTCGGCTTCGCGATCCCCTCCGACCAGGCTCGGCGCACCGCAGAGGAGCTGATCGAGAAGGGCACGGCCACCTACCCGGTGATCGGGGTCCTGCTCGACTCGCGCTACCAGGGCGAGGGCGTCCAGGTCACGACCGAGCCGCAGGGCGGGCAGTCGCCCGTGACCGCGGGCGGTCCCGCGGACGCTGCCGGGATCCAGGCCGGGGACGTCATCCTCGCGATCGACGGGAGGCCCGTGAGCCTGAGCGACGAGCTCATCGTCGCGATCCGCGCGAAGGCCCCCGGGGACACCGTGACGCTGCGCGTGCGCACCGGCGACGACGAGCGCGACGTCCGCGTGGTGCTCGACGAAGCCACGAGCGAGTAGTCTGACCGCGTGTTCGGTATCAACGGCGCCGAGTTCGTCGTCCTCCTCGTCGTCGCCGTGATCGTCATCGGTCCCGAGCGACTGCCCCGCTACGCCGAGCAGCTCGGCGCGTTCGTCCGCACGGCCCGCGGCTTCCTCAAGGACGCCAAGTCGCGCGTCGACGAGGAGCTGGGGCCGGAGGTGGGCGACGTCGACTGGTCCAAGCTGGACCCTCGCCAGTACGACCCGCGACGGATCGTCCGGGAGGCGCTGCTCGACGACGACGACCTGCTGGGCACGTCCTCGCGACCCCGTGGCGCGTCGCCCGTCCCGCCGCCGCCACCGCCGCCCACGGACACGGACGGCGTGCGTGTCCCGGCGCCGTTCGACGACGAGGCGACCTGAGCGCACGAGCCCGTGTCCCAGGGAACGACCCGGATTCGGTCGACGCACGTCGACCTGTCAGAATGGGGCAATGGTCAACGAGGTTCCCGGTGAACGGCGTCCACGCATCTTCTCGGGGATGCAGCCCACGGAGGATTCGCTCCAGCTGGGCAACTACATCGGGGCTCTGAGCCAATGGGTCGCGCTGCAGGAGTCGTACGACGCGATCTACTGCGTCGTGGACATGCACGCCCTGACGGTCAACCCCGAGCCCGCGAAGCTGCGCGAGCGCACGCGTCGTACCGCAGCGCAGTACCTGGCCGGGGGAGTCGACCCCGAGACCTCGACGCTGTTCGTGCAGTCGCACGTCCCCGAGCACGCTGAGCTGGCGTGGGTGCTGTCGTGCCAGACGGGCTTCGGCGAGGCGGGTCGCATGACCCAGTTCAAGGACAAGTCCGCGAAGCAGGGCACCGACGGCACGACCGTGGGCCTCTTCACCTACCCGGTCCTGATGGCCGCGGACATCCTGCTCTACGACGCGGCGCTCGTGCCCGTGGGCGAGGACCAGCGTCAGCACCTCGAGCTGGCCCGCAACCTCGCGGAGCGCCTCAACTCGCGGTTCGGCGAGGACACCGCCGTGGTTCCCGAGCCCCACATCGTCAAGGCCGTGGCGAAGATCTACGACCTGCAGGAGCCGACCGCCAAGATGAGCAAGTCGTCGTCGGGCGGCAAGGGCGTCATCTGGCTCCTCGAGGACCCCAAGGCGGCCGCGAAGCGCATCCGCTCTGCGGCGACGGACTCGGACAACGAGATCCGCTACGACCCGGCGAGCAAGCCCGGCATCTCCAACCTGCTCACCATCTTCTCGGCCCTGACCTCGCGTCCGGTCGAGGCGATCGCCGCCGACTACGAGGGCAAGGGGTACGGGCACCTGAAGGTGGACCTCGCCGAGGTCGTCGTGGACTTCCTGACGCCGTTCCAGGCCCGTGCGAACGAGTACCTGTCCGACCCGGCCGAGCTCGACGCGGTCCTGGCCCGCGGCGCCGAGCGAGCGCGGGGGCTCGCCCAGACCACCCTGGACCGCATCTACGACCGCGTCGGCCTGCTGCCGGCCCGTCGGAACCGCTGATGAACCTGCCCGAGCGCGGTCCGTCGCAGGTGCGGATCGGCATCGCGATCGAGATCCCCGAGCCGTTCGGCCCCGCGCTCCAGGAGGCTCGTGCCGCGTTCGGCGACCCGTTCGCCGGGGACATCCCCCCGCACATCACGTTGCTCGGCCCGACGGTCGTGGACGAGTCGGCCCTCGACGAGGTGTACGCGCACCTCGAGCGCGTGACCGCGCAGGCTGCGCCTTTCCGGGTCATCCTGCGCGGCAGCGGGACGTTCCGGCCCGTGTCGCCCGTGGTCTTCGTGATCGTCGCGCAGGGCATCGCGGAGTGCGAGGAGCTCGAGGGCGCGGTGCGCTCGGGCGTGCTCGACCAGGAGCTCCGGTTCAACTACCACCCGCACGTCACGGTCGCCCACGAGGTCGACGACGAGGCGCTGGACCTGGCGTTCGAGGAGATGGCGGGGTTCGAGGCCGCGTTCGACGTCACGGGCATCCATCTCTACGAGCACGGCGACGACGGGGTCTGGCGTCCGGCCCGCCGGTTCGAGCTCTCCGGTCTGTCGGACGGGTGAGCCGGGGGTTCCTCTCCTAGGCTCGGGCGATGACCTCTCCCACGACGCCCGACGACGAGGCTCCTGGCCTGGTGGCCCGGCTCACGACCCGGGCCAAGGCGGTGCAGGCCTGGTGGAACACGACCCGGCCCGCTCGGGCCCTCGCGCAGTACGGGGTCCAGCGGGGGGCGCTCCTGTGCGGCGGCATGGCCTACTCGGCCCTGTTCTCGCTGTTCGCCGGCCTGACGATCTTCTACACGGCCTTCATGGCCTTCCTGGGCAACCGTGAGGAGCTGCGGGACGAGATCTTCGCACAGATCGACAAGGCGATCCCGGGGCTGATCGACACCGGGGACGGCAGCAACGGGATCATCTCGCCCGAGGACCTGATCCTCGACCGTGGCTTCGACCTGTCGAGCATCATCGCGGTGTTCGTGCTGCTCTTCAGCGCGATCTCCTTCATGGCCGCGCTGCGCACCTCGACCCGCGCGATGTTCTCGCTCACGAACGTGGGGCAGAACCCGGTCCTGTCCAAGCTGCGCGAGCTCGGCGGGTTCGCCGTGCTGGGTATCAGCGTCGTCATCTCCGCGGCCGCGACGGTCGTGGTCCAGACGCTCGGGGCGACGCTCTTCGGCCATGGTGTCCTGGCATCGGTCCTGGTGCCCGTGGTCGGCATCTTCGTCGGGCTCTTCTTCGACGCCGTCGTGGTCCTGCTCATCATCCGCTTCGTCGCGGGAGTACGCCCGCCCCGCAAGGACCTGTACATCGGTGCCCTGACGGCCGCGGCAGCCTTCGGGGTCCTGCGCTACCTCGGGACGAGCGTGATCGTCGGCAGCTCGTCCCGCAACGCGCTGCTGGGCTCGTTCGCCACGTTCGTCACGATCCTGCTCCTCGCGAACTTCGTGACCCGGATCCTGCTCATGGTCGCGGCCTGGATCGCGGACCCGCCCGCGCAACCGACCGCGGACGAGCTGCGTGCGCAGGCCGAGGCCGAGCAGGAGGAGCGGCTCGAGGCGGAGGTCCGACGCGGGGCCGGCTACGGGTACCCCTGGAGTCCCGTGGTGCGCGGGGTGCGGCGCGGCCGCGAGCCGCGGGTGTCCGTCAAGATCTGAGCCGCCAGACTCCGACGGCGGCCCGCCGGCCGGAGCCGGGGACCGCCGTCGGGCAGTGCGGGAGGAACGTCAGAACGCGCGGGTGATCATCGCGCGCTTGACCTCCTGGATCGCCTTGGTGATCTCGATGCCACGAGGGCACGCCTCGGTGCAGTTGAAGGTCGTGCGGCAGCGCCACACGCCCTCCTTGTCGTTGAGGATCTCCAGGCGCTGCGTCGCACCGTCGTCGCGCGAGTCGAAGATGAACCGGTGCGCGTTGACGATCGCGGCCGGACCGAAGTACTGGCCGTCGGTCCAGAACACGGGGCACGAGGACGTGCACGCCGCGCACAGGATGCACTTGGTCGTGTCGTCGAAGCGCTCGCGCTGCTCGGCCGACTGCAGGCGCTCCTTGCTCGGCTCGTTCCCCGACGTGATGAGGAACGGCATGATCTCGCGGTAGGAGGCGAAGAACGGCTCCATGTCGACGACCAGGTCCTTGATGACCGGCAGGCCCTTGATGGGCTCGACGGTGATCGGCTTGTCCGGGTTGACGTCCTTGAGGAGCGTCTTGCACGCCAGACGGTTACGGCCGTTGATGCGCATCGCGTCCGAGCCGCAGATCCCGTGGGCGCACGAGCGACGGAAGGTCAGCGAGCCGTCGTGCTCCCACTTGATCTTGTGCAGCGCGTCGAGCACGCGGTCCGTGCCGTGGGCCAGGACCGTGTACTCCTCCCAGTACGCGTCCTCGCCGTGCTCGGACTCGGGGTTGTAGCGGCGGAGCTTGATCGTGACCTCGAAGGAGGGCACGGCGCCGACCTCGGTCTTCTCCGAACCGGCAGGGGCTTCGAGTGTGGCAGTCATCAGTACTTACGCTCCATGGGCTCGTACCGGGTCTGGGTGACGGGCTTGGAACCCAGCACGATCTTGTAGGAATCGAACTCCTCGACGTGGTCGAAGTATCCCTCCACGTGCCCGTCGGCGGTGTCGCCGGCGGCCGTGGGGCGACGGTAGGCCATCGTGTGGAGCATGTAGTTGGCGTCGTCGCGGTCCGGGAAGTCCTCGCGGTAGTGACCGCCGCGCGACTCCTTGCGGTTGATGGCCGCGATGACCGTGACCTCGGCGATGTCGAGGAGGAAGCCGAGCTCGATGGCCTCGAGCAGGTCGGTGTTGAACAGGCGTCCCTTGTCCTGGACCGAGACCTTGCGGTAGCGGTCCTGGAGGGTGCGGATGTCCGAGAGCGCCTGGTTGAGCGACTCGCCCGTGCGGAACACCTGGGCGTTGGCGTCCATGGTCTCCTGGAGCGCCTTGCGGACGTCCGCCACGCGCTCGCCGTCGGGACGGTTGCGCATCTCGTCGAGCTGGGCGATCACCGCGGCGGCGGGGTTCTCCGGCAGCTCGCGGTACTCGGCGGTCGCGGCGTACGCGGCGGCCTGACGGCCCGCGCGCTTGCCGAACACGTTGATGTCCAGGAGCGAGTTGGTCCCGAGGCGGTTCGAGCCGTGGACCGAGACGCACGCGACCTCTCCGGCCGCGTACAGGCCGCGGACGACGTTGTGCCCGTCACGCAGGACCTCGCCACCGACGTTGGTCGGGATGCCGCCCATGGCGTAGTGCGCCGTGGGGTAGACGGGCACGGGCTCGGTGTAGGGCTCGATCCCGAGGTACGTGCGCGCGAACTCCGTGATGTCCGGGAGCTTGGCGTCGATGTGCGCGGGCTCGAGGTGCGTCAGGTCGAGCAGGACGTAGTCCTTGTCCGGCCCTGCGCCGCGTCCCTCGCGGACCTCGTTGGCCATCGACCGCGCGACGATGTCGCGCGGCGCGAGGTCCTTGATGGTCGGGGCGTAGCGCTCCATGAAGCGCTCGCCCTCGCCGTTGCGCAGGATGCCGCCCTCACCGCGGGCAGCCTCCGAGAGGAGGATGCCGAGCCCGGCGAGACCTGTCGGGTGGAACTGGAAGAACTCCATGTCCTCGAGCGGCAGGCCGCGACGGTAGGCCAGGGCCATGCCGTCACCGGTGAGCGTGTGCGCGTTCGACGTCGTCTTGAAGATCTTGCCGGCGCCGCCCGTGGCGAAGATGATCGCCTTGGCCTGGAAGACGTGGATCTCGCCGGTCGCCAGGTCGTACGCGACGACGCCGGTCGCGTTGACCGTCTCGCCGTCCGGCACGTCCTCTGCCGCGAGGTCGTGGTCCGTGATGAGGTCCAGGACGTAGAACTCGTTGAAGAACTCGACGTCCTGCTTGACGCAGTTCTGGTAGAGCGTCTGGAGGATCATGTGACCCGTGCGGTCCGCGGCGTAGCAGGAGCGGCGCACCGCGGCCTCGCCGTGGTTGCGCGTGTGGCCGCCGAAGCGTCGCTGGTCGATCTTGCCCTCGGGCGTGCGGTTGAACGGCAGGCCCATGCGCTCGAGGTCGAGGACCGCGTCGATGGCCTCCTTGGCCATGATCTCCGCGGCGTCCTGGTCGACGAGGTAGTCGCCGCCCTTGACCGTGTCGAACGTGTGCCACTCCCAGTTGTCCTCCTCGACGTTCGCGAGGGCGGCGCACATGCCGCCCTGCGCCGCGCCGGTGTGGGACCGCGTGGGGTAGAGCTTCGAGATGACCGCCGTGCGGACCTTGCCGGACGACTCCAGCGCCGCGCGCATGCCGGCGCCGCCTGCTCCGACGATGACGACGTCGTACTGATGGGTTTGCATCGGTGTCGATGCCTCCTGTGACGAGTGGGAAGGGGGACGGGGGCTGTCAGGCGGCGTCTGGGGGAACGTCGACCGGCAGGTCCGTCAGGCGGAGCAGAACGACGGGAGCTGGTAGTCCAGCGCGTTCGGCGGGCACGGGTCGAACGTGAAGACCACGAGGGTGCCGAGCACGGTGACGATCACGAAGGCCAGGTACAGGGCCCACTTGAGCACCATGCGGGTGCCGTCGCGCTGGGCGTAGTCGTTGATGATGGTGCGGACGCCGTTGGTGCCGTGGATCATCGCGAGCCAGAGCATCAGGAGGTCCCAGACCTGCCAGAACGGCGAGGCCCACTTGCCGGCGACGAAGCCGAAGTCGATCGCGTGGACGCCCTCGCCGACCATGAGGTTCACGAAGAGGTGCCCGAAGATCAGGACGATCAGCACGACGCCCGAGGCGCGCATGAAGACCCAGCTGTACAGCTCGTAGTTCGAGCGCGTCGTCTTCTGGCGCTTGTACGGGTCGCGGGGGGCCGCGAGCGGAGAGCTGGTGGTCGTGGTGCCCATCAGTGCCCACCTCCGAAGACGTTCATGAGGTGGCGGGGCAGGAAGCCCGCCATGGTCACGACGAACAGACCGACGACGACCCACAGCATGGTGCGCTGGTACTTGGGGCCCTTGGCCCAGAAGTCCACGAGGATGATCCGGACACCGTTGAAGGCGTGGAACACGATGGCGGCGACCAGGCCGGCCTCACCGAGTCCCATGATCACGGTCTTGTACGTGCCGATCACGGCGTCGTACGCCTCGGGCGAGACTCGTACCAGCGCTGTGTCCAGCACGTGCACGAGGAGGAAGAAGAAGATGAGCACGCCGGTCACGCGATGCGCGACCCACGACCACATGCCTTCACGGCCGCGGTACAGCGTGCCAGCAGGTGCACTGGGCACTTTAGGGGCCTCCTGTGGCGAGTTCAGGGGTGAGATATCGAGCTGGACGACGTCGTCCGCCGGTGGCCGTTCACGACCGCTCCGTCTCGAGGCTCCGAGGAGTCGGGAGGAGCGGCAGATCCAGGGCTCGCCGGAGTCCGTCGATATCCGTCTCTGGGGTTCCACCATAGTGACATCGGCGTCAGGTTGCGGACCGCCTGGGCTCCCAGGCGCCCCGCCCACCCCGGATTGTGACTCATTCCACAGGGCGCCGGGGAACTGTCGGGGGCCGGTCTCGCGGACGTCCCGGGCGGCGTCTCGACCCGTGGTCACTATGCTTCGAGCATGTCGACCACTCCTGTGCCTGCTCCTGCTCCTGCTCCCGGTGAGTCGTCCACCGACGACCGGGCCGTCCCTGGTTTCTACGCCGTGATCCCCGCGGGCGGGGCGGGGACACGGCTCTGGCCGCTGTCGCGGCGCGGCAACCCCAAGTTCCTGCTCGACCTCGCGGGCACCGGGCGCTCGCTGCTCCAGGCGACGGTGGACCGCCTGGTGCCCCTGACCGGCGAGGCGGGAATCGTCCTGGTCACGGGGCGTCAGCACGTGGCCTCGGCCAGGACGCAGCTGCCCGGGCTCGACCAGGACTCGGTGCTCGCCGAGCCGTCGCCCCGGGACTCGATGGCGGCCATCGGGCTGGCCGCCGCGGTCCTCGAGCAGCGGCACGGGGACGTGGTGATCGGCTCGTTCGCGGCAGACCAGGTCATCACGGGCCAGGCGGCGTTCGAGCAGGCCGTGCGGGAGGGCGTGGAGGCCGCCCGGGCCGGGTACGTCGTCACGATCGGCATCGCGGCGTCGCGACCGTCGACCGCCTTCGGCTACGTCCGCAGCGGGGCGCCGCTCGGTCTCGAGGGAGCACCGACGGGTCTCCACGCCGAGGGCTTCACCGAGAAGCCCGACGCGCTGACGGCCCAGCGCTACGTGCGCTCGGGGGAGTACCGCTGGAACGCGGGCATGTTCATCACGCGGACCTCGGTCCTGCTCGGGCACCTGGCCGACCAGCGCCCCGAGCTCCACGACGGGCTGCGGCGGATCGCCGCGGCCTGGGACACCCCCGAGCGCGACCAGGTGCTCGCGGACGAGTGGCCGGGGCTCGAGAAGATCGCGATCGACCATGCCGTCGCAGAGCCCGTCGCGGCCGTGGGCGGCGTCGCGGTGGTCCCGGGGAACTTCGGCTGGGACGACGTGGGCGACTTCAACTCGCTCGCCGCGCTGCTGCCTGCGGCCGACGAGTCCGGTTCCAAGGTCCTGGGTGACGCCGGTCGGGTCGTCCGGCTCGAGAGCGCGGGCTCGGTCGTGGTCCCGGCGAGCGATCGCGTCGTGACGGTCCTGGGTCTCGACGACGTCGTGGTGGTCGACACGCCCGACGCGCTCCTGGTCACGACGCGGGCGCGCGCGCAGCAGGTCAAGTCGATGGTCGACGCGGTGCGCGAGCGTGGGCTCGACGAGCTGCTCTGAGTCTTCTGGCACGCGCACACCCGGGCGGGCGTTCGCGTGCCCGGGCGAGCGGCGCCGTCGGGCCGTGGGAGGAGCTCCCACGCAGCCCGACGGCGCAGCGCGGGCTCGAGCACCGGGATGGCGAAGGAGTGGGCCCGGGAGGGCGCGACGGCTTCCCCCGCGAGAACCATGTGCGCGCCGACCTGGGTGGACTCGAGGTCGGTGAGGGGCCTGCCCACAGCGGGGCAGCACGCCTCGTCGAGGCAGTCGAGCGAGGCGTAGCCCCGGGGGCCCACGACCCAGACCTCCAGGTCGCCGAGGAAGTCCTCGGCGGCTTCCCGGCAGTGCTCGACCGCAGCACGCTCGCGGGCCGCCGAGGCGTCGCCCGCGCGCAGGTCCACGTCGGTGTACACGACGAGCACTGCGCGCCGTGCGCCGTCGGCACACAGGTGAGACACGAGCGTGCGTGCGACCTGCGGGCCGTGCTCGAGGTCCGCGAGGTCGGCCAGGTCCGCACGGGCGACCAGGCCCACCCGGCCGCGCGGGGCGCGGAGGCTGATCAGGACAGCGCTGTCGTCGGGCCGGTATCCGAGCCGGAAGGGGACGTAGGCGAGGAGCTCGCGGGGCCCGCGGGCCCGGATCGTTGTCGTCATGACGCACATCCCAGCGCACGGACGGCGCCTCGGAGCGGCCGCACGCGTGACTGTGGACAGCATGCTCAGGCATGCGTGGGCTGTGGTCGAGGCACGTGCCGTGCAATGACTACGGTGTGGGGGTGCGCCGTCCACCTGACTCGATCGATCGCCCCCGGACCGTGGGAGCGACCGTCGCCGCGGCCTGCCTCGCGCTCGGTCTGCTCACGGGCTGCTCGGCCCCCGCCGACTCCCCGACCGGACCCGACCGCGGAACGGACGTGGCGCCGTCGGGCGACGTCCCCGCCCCCGAGGCGCTGTCCCCCGCGACCGACATGCCCTCGTTCGACGTGAGCTCCGTGGCGGGCTCGCTCGTGGACGGCTTCCCGGCCGACGTCGTCCCCGTCCCGCCCGAGGCGCAGGTCCTCGCGAGCTCCGCGGCCGACGTCGAGGGCCAGTCCCTGCGCCAGGTCACGCTCAACCTCTCGTCGACCGCCTCGGTCCAGGAGCTCCTCGACTTCTACGCGCAGACGATGGCGGCGACGGGCTTCAGCACGGTCGAGGGTTCCTCGACAGGCGGTCTGAGCGGCCAGGTCGCGTTCAACCGCGCGACGCCCGAGGGTGCGACCGAGACCCTGTTCGTGGGCGTCCTCGACACGGAGGACGCCCGGCTCGTGACGGTCAGCGGGCAGGTCGCACCTCCCGCGTGACCTAGGCTGCGGTCATGCCTGCTGACGCCCCTGCGCCCGCCTCCCTGCCCGTCGACCGCGAGCACCTCCGCCCCGACGTCGACGCGGCCCTCAGCGCCTTCCTCGACGCCCAGCGGGCCCAGCTCGCCACGATCGGCGAGGACGCCGCCCCCCTCGCCCAGGCCACGGCCGACCTGCTCACGGGCGGCAAGCGCCTGCGCGCAGCCTTCTGCTACTGGTCCTGGCGCGCGCACGGAGGCCAGGTCGACGACGGACGCCGGCGCGCGGCCGTCCGGACGGGCGCGGCGCTCGAGCTCTTCCAGGCGGCCGCCCTGTTCCACGACGACGTCATGGACAACTCCGACACCCGCCGCGGCCGCCCTGCGGCGCACCGTGCGTTCGCGGCCCGGCACCGCGACGCGGCCTGGTCGGGCAGCGACGTCCAGTACGGCTCGTCGGCCGCGATCCTGCTCGGCGACCTGTGCCTCATCGGGAGCCAGGCGGAGATCCGTGGGGCGCTCGTCGGGCTCCCCGAGGACGTCGCGCTGCGGACCCGGACGCTCTTCGACGACATGCAGACCGAGGTCACGGTCGGGCAGTACCTCGACGTGCTCGCACAGGCCGTGCCGTGGGGCGAGGACCTCGACGCCGACGAGGCCAGGGCGCGCGCGGTGATCCGCTCGAAGTCGGCCCGCTACTCGGTCGAGCACCCGCTCGCGCTGGGGGCGGCCCTCGCCGGCGCCTCCGCCGACCGTCTCGCGGCGGTCCCCACCTACGGCCTGCCGATCGGTGAGGCGTTCCAGCTCCGCGACGACCTGCTGGGTGTGTTCGGCGACCCGTCCACGACGGGCAAGCCCGCCGGGGACGACCTGCGCGAGGGCAAGCGGACCGTGCTGGTCTCGCGGGCTCTGCGGACCGCGACGCCCGCCCAGCGTGAGCTGCTGCTGGGCGCTCTGGGCGACCCCGGGCTGGACCTCGACACGGTCGACACACTGCGTGGGCTGCTGATCGAGACCGGCGCGGTCGCCGCGGTCGAGGGACTCATCGACGAGCTGAGCGAGCAGGCCTTCGCGGCGCTCGACGCGGCCGATCTCGCGTCACCGGGCGCAGAGGTGGTCGCCGAGCTCGCGCGCGCCGCGGTGCAGCGCACGGCCTGAAATTCGACACCCCGGCGCCGGACGCAGGACGTCCGGCGCCGGGGTCAGTGCGTCAGAGCAGCGCCTGGGCGACCCGTCGCACCTCGGCCTTGCGGCCGGCGAGCAGCGCCTCCATGGGCGTGGTCCCCAGCGCCTCGTCGGGGCTGAAGAGCCACTCGATGATCTCGGCGTCGGTGAAGCCGAAGTCGGTGAGGACCGCGACCGTGCCCTGCACGGACATGAGCACCACGTGGCGCCCGTCCTCGGGGTTCTCCGGGGCCGGCGCGACGTTGGCCGGGTTGGCACGGTGCGCCGGGACCACGAAGGCCGCGGGGATCTGGAACGAGGTGCGCTCACCGCGCTTGACGCCGACGACGCGACGGTCCTGGACGATGCTGCGGGCCTGCGTCACGGTCGTGCCGAGCACCTCGGCGAGTTGGGGAAGGGTCAGCCACTCGGGAACGAGCTGCTCGAGGTCAGTCACATCAGTCACGGCACCAGCGTACGTGGCTCCGGGACCGGCGCCCGCCCACCCGTCGCTCACGATCCGTCCTCACGACCCCCACCACCACCATGCGGCGCCTCACCGGTTCCACGTCCCGGGACGCCTAGACTTCCGACGTGGCAACTGTGACGACTGATCCGTTCGTCGGCCGCCTGGTCGACGGGCGGTACGAGGTCGTGTCCAAGATCGCCCGTGGCGGCATGGCCACGGTGTACCTGGCGCTGGACCGACGACTCGACCGCGAGGTCGCGCTCAAGGTCATGCACCCCCACCTGGCCGAGGGCTCGGACGGTGCGGAGTTCGTCTCGCGCTTCCGGCGCGAGGCGCGGGCCGCGGCGGGGCTGACCCACGCGGGCGTGGTCGCCGTCTACGACCAGGGGATCGACGGCGAGACCAGCTACCTGACCATGGAGTACGTGCCGGGCACGACGCTCCGCCACGTCCTGCAGGACGAGCACGCGCTGAGCGTGGGCCGCACCCTCGAGCTGCTCGAGGAGATCCTGGACGCCCTGGCCGCGGCCCACCGCAAGGGCCTGGTCCACCGCGACGTCAAGCCGGAGAACGTCCTGATCGACGCGTCGGGCCACGTCAAGGTCGCGGACTTCGGCCTCGCGCGTGCCGTGACCGAGGCCGCCTCGACCGCGACGAGCACCATCCTCGGCACGGTCGCCTACCTCGGCCCCGAGCTCATCACCTCGGGTCGCTGCGACGCACGGACGGACGTCTACGCCGTCGGCGTCATGGCGTACGAGATGCTCACGGGCCGCCTCCCCTACACGGGCGAGACCCCGCTGCAGGTCGCCTTCCAGCACGTCAACTCGGACGTGCCTGCGCCCTCCGACGTCGAACCGTGGCTCCCCGCCGAGCTCGACGTCCTCGTGTGCGCCCTCGCGGCTCGCACCCCCGACGACCGTCCGGTCGACGCCGCGGCCGCGCTGACCCTGGTGCGCCAGACCCGCGCCGCGCTCGACCCTGCGGTGCTCGGACGCCGGTCGGTCCCCGCGAGCAGCGGCCCGACCAGTTCGAACGCCAAGGGACCGGACTCGGGAGCGACCGCGGTTCTCGCCGGGGTCGCCGCGGCGGGTGCCTCGACGGCCGGCGCCTCCCGCACCGCCGGGGACCCGCAGACCGGCCGCCCGGGCTCCCCCTCGGCCGCCCAGCCCGACTCGACCCCCACGACCGTCCTCACGGGCATCGGCCCCGCGTCGACCGCTCACCTGGTCACGACCTCGGCCCAGGGTCAGGGCGTGCAGCACACGCTCGCGATGTCGCGCGGCGACCTGGCGGCCGACGGCCACGACGACGGCGTCCCCTCGCCCCGACGCCGCCGGCGACGCGCCGGCTGGTGGTGGTTCCTGGTCGTCCTGCTCCTCGCCGGAGCCGCGGTCGGCGCCTCGTGGTGGTTCCTCAGCGGCCCGGGCGCCTACACGGCTGTCCCCGGGAACCTCGTGGGCGCGACGCAGGCCGAGGCCGAGACGACGCTCCGGGCCGTCGACCTGCGCAGCACCGTCAAGGAGGCCTACGACGACAGCTTCCCGGCCGGCACCGTGATCTCGACCGATCCTCCTGCGGGCGGCAAGGTCCGCAAGGACGGTGCCGTGAACCTGCTGGTCTCGCTCGGGGTCAAGATGCTCGACGTCCCGACGGGCCTCGTCGGCACCAGCGCCGAGGCCGCGACCGCTGCGCTCGAGGACGCGGGCTTCGAGGTCGGCGACCCCGTCGGCGACTACAGCGACAACATGCCCGCGGGCGACGTGCTCGCCGTCTCCGTGCCCGAGGGCAGCTCGCAGCCCCACAGCACCGTCGTCCAGCTGACCGTCTCCCAGGGACCGGCTCCGGTCACGATCCCGCAGGTCGTGGGGCTTGAGAAGGACGCCGCCCTGACGGCTCTCACCGACCTCGGCCTCGACCCGAGCTCGACCGACGACTACTCCGAGACGGTCGCCGCAGGTCTGGTCATCAGCCAGACGCCCGAGAGCGGCAAAGAGGGGCACCGCGGCGACAAGGTCGCGCTCGTGATCTCGCTCGGCCCGCCGCTCGTCGAGATCCCCAGCACCTACGGGCGCAACGTCACCGAGGCCGAGAAGATGCTCAAGGACGCGGGGTTCGTGGTCGAGGTGCGCCACCCGCAGGGCATCAGCCCGCTCAACATCGTCTACGCCCAGTCGCCCGAGGGCGGGGCCGGGAAGACCGCGCCCAAGGGGTCGACGGTCGTCGTCAACGTCTTCTGACGCGCTCGGTCTTCTGACCTGATCGGCCACCTGGCGGCTCGCGAGACAGAGGGCTTGCGTCGAGGCAGAGGGACGCACGCCTCGTTCTCGACGGTCCTCCTCCACCTCGCGGTCACCTCCGTCGCATCGAGCCCCTCGACCTCGCGCACGCCCCACTCCCCCGAGCACGACGCAGCCCGACGGCGGCGCACCCGCGGGTGTGCCGCCGTCGGGCTGCGTGGGGTCTTCCCGGGCCACGGGCCCGGCCGTGAGGCCGTGGCCGCAGGCTCAGCGGGCCTGGAGCATCTCCGCGACCTGGAAGGCCATCTCGAGCGACTGCTGGTGGTTCAGGCGCGGGTCCACGAGCGTCTCGTAGCGCAGGGCCAGGCCGGCGTCGTCGATCTCCTCGCTGCCGCCCAGCACCTCGGTCACGTCGTCGCCCGTGAGCTCGACGTGCAGGCCACCAGGCACCGTGCCGAGCGCACGGTGGACCTCGAAGAAGCCACGGACCTCGTCCAGGACGTCCTCGAGGCGACGGGTCTTGTACCCGCTGTCCGAGGTGATGGTGTTCCCGTGCATGGGGTCCGTGACCCACGTGACGGGGGCGCCGGACTCGCGCACGGCCTCGACGAGCGCTGGCAGCGCGTCGCGGATCCGTCCCGCTCCCATGCGCGTGATGAACGTCAGGCGGCCCGGGATCGCGTCCGGGTTGAGCTTGTCGATCAGGCGCAGCGCGTCGTCGGGGGCCGTGGTCGGGCCGAGCTTGACGCCGATCGGGTTCGCCACGCGCGACAGGAAGTCGACGTGCGCGCCGTCGAGCTGGCGCGTGCGCTCACCGATCCACAGGAAGTGCCCCGAGGTGTCGTAGGCGTTGCCCGAGCGCGAGTCGATGCGCGTGAGCGACCGCTCGTAGTCGAGGATGAGCGCCTCGTGGCTCACGAAGAACTCCACGGTGCGCAGCGCGTCGAAGTCGACCCCGCACGCCTTCATGAAACGGATCGCGCGGTCGATCTCCGCGGCCGTGCTCTCGTAGCGCGCGTACGCGGGGTTGCGCATGAAACCGCGGTTCCACTCGTGCACCTGGCGCAGGTCCGCGAACCCGCCGCCCGTGAAGGCCCGGACCACGTTGAGCGTCGCCGACGAGATCCGGTACGCCTGCATGAGCCGCTCGGGGTCCGGGACGCGGTCCTCGGGCGTGAAGGCGTGCCCGTTGACCATGTCGCCGCGGTACGCGGGCAGCGTGACGCCCTCGCGCGTCTCGTCGTTCGAGCTGCGCGGCTTGGCGTACTGCCCCGCGAGCCGGCCCATCTTCACGATGGGCATGCTCGCGCCGTGCGTCAGGATCACGGCCATCTGCAGGATGGTGCGGACCTTGTTGCGGATGCGCAGGGCGTTCGCGTCCGCGAACGTCTCGGCGCAGTCACCGCCCTGCAGGAGGAAGGCCTCGCCCCGGCCCGCGGCGGCGAGCCGCGAGCGCAGGGTGTCGGCTTCCGAGGGGACCACGAGCGGCGCGGAGGCCGCGAGCCGCGCGGACACGTCCGCGAGGGCCGCGGCGTCGGGCCACGTGGGTTGCTGCTGCGCGACGAGGGAACGGAACGCGTCCAGCCCCTGGGTGATCTCCGCGCCGGTCGTGGTCGCCATCAGCGGGTCAGTGCGCCGTCGGGGCGGCGGGGACGAGCGGCTGGCCGATCTCGCCCAGCAGGTCGCCGAACCACGGCTGCGAGACGTCGAACGCCTTGCCGCCCGCGATGCGCGGGAACTCGATCGCGCGCAGGCGGTCGCCGTTCTCCTCGTCGTGACCGATCACGCCCGACTCGCCCCTGAACGCGCAGTCCACGGCGAGGTCCGTCATGGACTTGATGAGGCGCAGGTCCTCGGCGTTCGCGGCCGCGGCGCGCGAGTAGTAGCCCGACTTCTGGACCATGGTCTTCTCGGCGCCGAGCTTCTCCGCGAACTGCTTGGCGAACCAGGCACCCGGGTTGATCGTGTCGAGCTTGACGTGGCCGAAGGGGTCGCGCTCGACCGTCTCGCCCGACGCCTCGAGCTGCGCGACGATCTCGTTCATGCCCGCGCCCTCGGACAGGAAGATGTTGACGTTGCCGACCTCGTCCATGACGGTGCGCAGGCGCGCTGCCTCGGCCTCGATGTCGAGCGCGAGCTCGGGGACGAACACCGCGTGGATGTCCCACCGCTCCTTGGTCAGGCCGATGCCCGGGACCCACTCCTGCGTGTCGAGCCACTTGCGGTACTCGGCGGCCGAGGCGGCGGTCAGCCAGCCGCAGTGACGCCCCATGACCTCGTGCACGATCAGCATGCGCGGGCCCGAGCGGTGCTCGCCGATGATGTTGCGCGCGAAGCCCGCAGCCTCCTCGGCGGCGGTCCAGGCGCCGAGCGACTGACGGATCGGGATCACGTCGTTGTCGATCGTCTTGGGCAGGCCCACGACCGTCAGCTCGTAGTCGTTCTCGTGCAGGTAGGCCGCGAGGTCCGCCGCGGTCGTGTTGGTGTCGTCGCCACCGATGGTGTGCAGGACGTCGACGCCGTCGGCCTTGAGCTGCTCCGCGGCGACCTGCAGCGGGTCCTGGCCCTCCTGGACCAGACCGCGCTTGACGCAGTCCTTCGCGTTCGTGAGCTTGACGCGCGAGTTGCCGATCGGCGAGCCGCCGAAGCGGTGCAGGATGCCCGCGTTCTTGCGGGTCTCCTCGTCGACGACGATCTTGTTGCCGGTCAGCAGGCCGTGGTAGCCGTGCTGGTAGGCGATGATCTCGACCTCGGGGGCGAGCTCGGTGTAGCGCTCGATCAGACCGCCCACGGCGGAGGACAGGCACGGGGCGAAACCACCGGCCGTCAGGAGAGCGACGCGACGAACCTGCCGACGATCAGACATAGCAAAGGAGCCTCTCGTTGAAGGATGCCGCCGTGCCTGCGTCGATCGACGCCGGGGATCCCCCGGGGCAGCGGGACGGCCTGCTCCCTCAGTCTACTGACGGCGCGGGGTCCTCCTGCGGCGGTTCCGGAACCTGGACGTCCGGGACCGGCCTTCCGCCCGGGGCCGCGGGCGAGGCGGGAGGTGTGGTAGCGGCGGGTCCGGCCGCGAGGCGCGCCTTGGCCGTCGCGGCGTAGATGTCCACGTACTCCTGGCCCGAGAGGCTCATGATCGCGTACATGATCTCGTCCGCGACGGCGCGCAGGATGAAGCGGTCGTTCTCCATGCCCTTGTAGCGGCTGAAGTCGAGCGGCTCGCCGATCACGATCCCGATCCGCATGGGCTTGGGGATGACCTTGCCGATGGGCTGGGCGATGTTGGTGCCGATCATCGCGACGGGGACCACGGGCGCGCCGGACTCGAGAGCGAGGCGGGCCACGCCGGTCTTGCCGCGGTAGAGGCGCCCGTCGGGGCTGCGCGTGCCCTCGGGGTAGATGCCGAACAGCTCGCCGTCACCCAGGACCCGCAGTCCCGTGGTGAGCGCGGCCTCGCTGGCCTTTCCGCCCGCACGGTCGACGGGGATGGTGCCCACGCCGCGCATGAACCCGGCCGTCAGGCGCCCTTTGATTCCCTTGCCCGTGAAGTAGTCGGACTTGCCGAGGAACTGGACCTTGCGGTTCAGCACGAGGGGCAGGATGAAGGAGTCGATGACCGCGAGGTGGTTGCTCGCGAGGATCGCTCCGCCCTCGTCGGGGACGTTGTCGACGCCGCGCGTCCACGGACGGTACAGCAGCCGGAGCAGGGGGCCGACCAACACCTGCTTCATGAACCAGTAGAACAACGTTCCTCCTTGGAGCACCCCGCGAACACGGGCTGCGGTTCCGACTCTAGAGTGAACCCCATGGCCGCACCGAATGCAGGACCGCAGGACGAGAACGACGGGAAGGACGACGCGATCGAGCCGACCGACGACCAGCCGACCACGCCGCAGGACGACCTCCCCGACGTCGAGGCCCGCTGGGCCGACATCGTGGCCGACCTCTCGGACGTCTCGGCCGCTGCGGAGTCGGCCGTCGCGGAGGCGGGACCCGGCCCGTCCGCGCCCGACGCCCGCCCCGCGGCGCCCCGCGACCTCCACGAGACCTTCCCGGTCGCGCCCTGGGTGCAGGGGCCCGGCCCCCGGGACTGGCCGACCACGCCCGAGGTCGAGGACCTCGAGGAGGCCGAGAGCCACTTCACTCCCCCGGACCCGGACATCGGCATGGGCCGGGACCCGCTGCTGACCATGGCCTGGGGCCTGGTCGCGGGCATCCCGATCCTGCTGCTCGTCGGGATGGTCGTGCTCCGTCCGTTCCCGACGATCGCGGCCCAGGTCGCAGGCGGCCTGTTCCTGGTCGGGCTCGCGGTGCTCGTGTGGCGCATGCCCCACCGCCGCGAGGACGACCACGCGGGGCCGGGCGCCGTCGTCTGACGGTCGCCGTCCGGTGCCCGTCCTGGGGCGTCCGGGCGGCACCGTGGGACGGCTTCCCGTGCCCGACGGCGCCACGCCCCTCGGCGTGCGTCGCGCCCCGGGCGGGACGTCGGACCGCGCAGCAGGACGGCCCGCGACCCGGGGGGGCGGGCGCGGGCCGTCCCGTCGACGCAGGCCGTGCCGGCCACCGCCTCGGTGACCCGTGACGCCGACGACCTCGACTAGCTGCGGGCGAGGTCCGCCGCACCGACGATGCCGGCCTCGTTGCCCTGCTGAGCGAGGTCGATCTGCGCCTCGGGACGGTGCCCGCGCGCCGAGAGCTGGTCCGCGAACGCCTTGCGGACGGGCTGGAGCAGCAGGTCGCCGGCAGCACCGACACCGCCACCGATCACGATCAGCTCGGGGTCGAGCAGCGCCGTGACCGAGGCAGCCCCCTCGCCGATCCACCGACCGAGCGTCGCGAGCAGCTCGATCGCGAGCTCGTCGCCGTCCTGCGCGGCCTGCGTGATCTGCGGGCCGTTGAGCTTCGAGGCGTCGCCGCCCGCGAGCTCGAGCAGCGCCGTCGCACGGTCCGGCTGCGCGATGAGCGCGGCCTGGCCGTCGCGCACGAGCGCGCTGCCCGACGCGTACTGCTCCCAGCAGCCCTCGTGTCCGCAACCGCAGTAGTGTCCGCCGGGCACGACGCGCATGTGCCCGACCTCGGCCGCCACGCCCCAGCGACCGCGCACGAGCTTGCGGTCGACGATGATCGCGCCGCCCAGCCCCGTGCCGACCGTGAGCATGAGCATGTCCGAGGCGTCGCGGCCCGCGCCGAACTGGAACTCGGCCCAGCCCGCCGCGTTGGCGTCGTTCTCGACGACGATCTTGACGTCGTCGTCGCCGATCAGCGCGCGGACCTTGGCGGCCAGCGGGTACTCGCGCCAGGCGATGTTGGGAGCGAAGAGGACCGAGGTGCGGTCGGGGCTCACGAAGCCGGCTGCGGCCAGGCCCATGGCCTCGACCTCGAACTCCTTGGACAGCTCGGCGTACACGTCCGCGACGGCTGCGTCGATGCTCGCGACGTCGTCGGGCTCGGTGTCGCGACGCGTCTGCGCAAGGATCTTGCCGTTCTCGTCGACCACACCCGCGGCGATCTTCGTTCCGCCGATGTCGACTCCGATGGCATGCATGTCAGGTCCTCACTCACGTAGCGGTCTGGAACTCACAGGATGGGAACGCCCGCCGGTAACGGTTGTGCACCGCCTCGGCATCGGTTCTGCGTACGTCCGTCGGCTCCGATCGTCGGTCGCTCCCGGTGTTCGCCCAGGTACGGCCTGAAATCTTGCGCAACAGCGCACAGCACCATGAAGAGTACCGACTCGGAGGCGGTCAACGACACTTCCGTCCTGTGGGTAGTGTTCTCACACCGTCGACTTCTGCCACTGGAGCCAGCATGGACGAGTTCAGCGCACCGCGCATCATCGATGTCGATCCCCTCGACAACCTCAACGACCTCTTCGCCAGCCGTGTCGCGGCCGGGCCCGACCAGCCGATGGTCGAGGTCAAGAGCGGGCCGGGCGCCCCCTGGAAGACACTGACCGCACGCGAGGTCGACGCCGACGTCGTCTCGGTCGCCAAGGGCCTCGTGGCCCTGGGCATCCAGCCCGGCGAGCACGTGGGCATCATGTCCCGCACCCGCTACGAGTGGACCCTGCTCGACTGGGCCACCTGGGCCGCGGGCGCGGTCCCCGTGCCCCTGTACGAGACCTCGAGCGCCGAGCAGGTCCAGTGGATCCTCTCGGACGCCGGGGTCAGGCTGCTCGTGGTCGAGTCGCCCGCGCACGCCGCCACGGTCGAGGAGGTCCGGGCACAGGCGCCCGAGCTCGGCCAGGTGTTCGTGATCGACGACGGTGGGATCGCCGCGCTCAAGGAGGCGGGCAAGGACGTCAGCGACGACGAGATCGCCCGCCGCCGCGGCCTCGCGAATCTCGCGGACGTCGCGACCATCATCTACACCTCGGGCACCACGGGACGCCCCAAGGGCGCCGAGCTCACGCACGAGAACTTCTACTCGCTGACCGTCAACGCCGTGAAGGCGCTGCCCGAGGTCTTCGCCGAGGCCAACGGTCGCACGCTGCTGTTCATGCCCCTGGCGCACGTGTTCGCGCGCTTCATCGGCGTGCTCGTCGTGGCGGGCGGGACGGTCCTGGGGCACACCCCGGACACCAAGACGCTCCTCGAGGACCTCGGCGAGTTCAAGCCGACCTACATCCTCTCGGTCCCCCGTGTCTTCGAGAAGGTCTACAACTCCTCGGAGCAGAAGGCCGCCGCGGGCGGAAAGGTCAAGATCTTCCACTGGGCCGCGGCGACCGCGATCGCCTACTCCCGCGCCCTGGACGACCCCAAGGGCCCGGGCATCGGCCTCAAGCTCCAGCACAAGGTCGCCGACGCGCTCGTCTACAAGAAGCTGCGTGCGGCGCTCGGCGGGCAGACCAAGTGGGCCGTCTCGGGCGGCGCCCCGCTCGGTGAGCGGCTCGGGCACTTCTACCGCGGCATCGGCGTGCGCATCCTCGAGGGCTACGGCCTGACCGAGACGACCGCACCGACGTCGGTCAACCGGCCGACCGCGACCAAGATCGGGACCGTGGGGCCCCAGCTCCCGGGCTGCGG
This sequence comes from Oerskovia merdavium, assembly GCF_014836755.1. GTDB lineage: Bacteria > Actinomycetota > Actinomycetes > Actinomycetales > Cellulomonadaceae > Oerskovia > Oerskovia merdavium. The sequence goes on along the minus strand of NZ_JACSQF010000009.1, from coordinate 11,131 downwards.
CGCCAAGATCGCCGAGGACGGCGAGATCCTGCTCAAGGGCCACCACGTGTTCCGCGGGTACCACAACAACCCGCAGGCCACGCAGGACGCGTTCGTCGACGGCTGGTTCCGCACGGGCGACCTGGGCTCGCTCGACGCCGACGGGTTCCTGCGCATCACGGGCCGCAAGAAGGAGATCATCGTGACCGCGGGAGGCAAGAACGTCGCCCCGGCCGTGCTCGAGGACCGCATCCGCGCGCACGCCCTGATCAGCCAGTGCGTCGTCGTCGGGGACGGGCAGCCGTTCATCGGCGCGCTCATGACGATCGACCCCGAGGGCCTGCCCGGGTGGCTCGCGATGCACGGCAAGGAGCCCATGAGCATCGACGCCGCGGCTCTCGACATCGACGTCCTCGCGGCCCTCGACGCCGCCGTGGACCGCGCCAACAAGGCCGTCTCGCGCGCCGAGTCGATCCGCAAGTTCACGATCCTGACCACGGACTTCACGGTCGAGAACGGCTACCTGACGCCTTCGCTCAAGGTCAAGCGCAACGTCGTCCTCCAGGACTTCTCGGTCGAGATCGACGCGATCTACGCGGGCGCTGCCGCCCACTGACCCGCACGGAGACGCCTGCTCCGCACGACGGCCGGTCCCCAGGAGGGGCCGGCCGTCGTGCTGTCCGCGGCCCCGCCCTCAGAGCCTCGCGAGCCGCGCGACGAGGGCCGGCGACCCGATCGCCACGGCGCCCATGGCCTGGACGTCGTCGGCGACCTCCCGGTCGCTCGTGACGACCGCGACGGGCCGCCCCTCGGGCTCGGCCGCGACGAGCCGGCGGATCAGGTGGTCGGCGATCTCGCCCGACGTGAACAGGACACGCACCCCGCGGGTGCTCGCGGGCGGCAGGTGGCCCAGGTCCTGCCCGTCGAAGCAGCACGTGACCTCGGCCCCGGTGCGCGACGCGACGCGCACCAGCCCGTCCACGAGGCGCCGCCGCTGCTGCGCGAGGGTCAGCGCGCCGAAGCCCGTCTTGGTCACGTTGTACCCGTCGACGATGAGGTGCATCTGGGGGACGGCCAGGACGTCGTCGAGCAGCGCCGGGTCGTCGCCGGTCCGCCCGCGCGACCCGGGCCGGGTGCGGTCGGGAGCGCCCGGCACCCCTCCGCCGTCCGCGGGGGCCACGGTGTCGGCCGGTCGGAGCGTCGTCGGGGGGATCCCGAGCTCGCGGCGGAGCCCGACCGCTGCGTCCACGACGGTCTCCAGCAGGAGCCTGGCGCGCGCGTTGGCGAGCTCGGCCCCGGTGTGCGTGAGCGTGCGCGCCTCGTCCCGGGCGGCGTGCGCGCGGTCGAGCGCGACCGACGCCTCCCGGCGCTCGTCGGCGGCCCGCGCCCCGAGCGCCTCGGCGGCCTCGGGGCGTGCGGCGGCCTCGGCGAGCGCGGCCCGGGCCTCTGCCCGGGCGCGGTCGGCGTCCGAGCGGAGCTTGCGCTCCTGCTTCTTGAGCGTCGCGATCTCGGCCCGGGCCTCGTCGAGCGCAGCGCGGTCGGCAGCCGCGGCCTCCTGGGCAGCGGCGAGCTCGGCGACGGCCCGGTCGCGCTCCCCCGCGGCACGCTCGGCCTCCTGAGCGCGGTGCTGCGCCTCGGCCTGCGTCTCGAGGGCCGAGGCCGCGCGCGCCAGGTGGTCCTCCCAGCCGTCGGGTCGCAGCAGGAACGCGCCGACGGCCAGGTCCACGAGGCCGCTCGCGGCCCGTTCGGCCTCGGCCTCGCCCTGCCCGACGGCGGAGCCTTCGTCCCGCACCGGGACCTCACCTGCCGACGTGGTCACCTCGTCGAGCGAGTCGTCCGGCGTGTCGGGCGCCCCGGCGGGACCCGCGCCTCCCGCCGTCTCGGTGCTCTCGTCGGCACCAGGGGCGACCGACGCCGTGGCGACGTCGCCGCCCGTGGACGTGACGCCGTCGGGCCGGAGGGCGCGCGCCTCCCGGGGGCGAGCCGCGCTCCAGGCTGCCGCGACCGCATGCCGGAACGAGGCGCTGGTCTCGAGGGCCTGCCACAGGGGCACGGCGCCCGACACCGCTCGTCGGCGCGGCGCGAACGTGCGGACCCTGCGGAGGGGCACGGGGACGCTCGAGGGCTCCCAGGCGCCCAGGACGCGCGCGGAGAGCTCGAGCAGCTGGGTGCGGACGACGGACGGGACGACGACCGTGTCGGGCGGCGCGTCGTCCGATCGATGCGGTGTGTCCTTCTTGTCCCGACTCGTCCCATCCATGGGTCCACACTACGGGCAGCGATCACGGGCCGCGCGGACGGACGTGTCAGTGCCCGAGGCTACCTTCGCCCCATGTCGTCCACGACCGTCCCCACCCGGGACGCACCACGCCGAACGCCCGCCCCGGACGGGTCCCGGTTGCTCTCGGTCCGCGCCTTCACCCCCGCGCCCGGCGAGGGAAGCACGCCGGTCCAGCTCGGCCTCGACGAGCTCTGCACCCCGCTGCAGGACGTGACCTTCGTGGTCGTGGACCTCGAGACGACCGGCGGCTCGCCCGCCTCGGCCGGGATCACGGAGATCGGCGCGGTCAAGGTCCGCGGCGGGGAGGTGCTCGGCGAGTTCCAGACGCTCGTCAACCCGGGTACGCCGGTCCCCGCGTTCATCGCGCGCCTCACGGGGATCACCACGGGGATGGTCGCGACCGCCCCACGCATCGAGGCCGTGCTGCCCAGCTTCCTGGAGTTCTCCCGCGGCGCGGTGCTCGTCGCGCACAACGCGCCCTTCGACATCGGCTTCCTCAAGGCCGCCGCCAAGGACGCGGGCTACGAGTGGCCGGGCAACCAGGTCCTCGACACCGTGCCGCTCGCGCGACGCGTCGTGACCCGCGACGAGGCACCCAACCACAAGCTCTCGACCCTGGCCGCGCTCTTCCACGCGACCGTGACCCCCGAGCACCGGGCGCTGGCCGACGCGCGCGCCACGGTCGACGTGCTGCACGCGCTGCTCGAGCGCGTGGCACCGTTCGGGGTCACGCACCTCGAGGACCTCGCGACCGCCACCGACCCGGTCCCGGCCGACGTCCGGCGCAAGCGGACGCTCGCCGACGGCCTCCCCGACGGCCCGGGGGTCTACATGTTCCGCGGTCCCGGCGAGGAGGTGCTCTACGTCGGCACCTCGACGTCGATCCGGCGCCGGGTGCGCAGCTACTTCACGGCCGCGGAGAAGCGTGGCCGCATGACCGAGATGGTCCGCATCGCCCACGCCGTCACCCCGGTCGAGTGCGCCACGGTCCTCGAGGCCCAGGTCCGCGAGCTCCGGCTGATCGCCGAGCACTCACCGCGCTACAACCGTCGCTCCAAGTTCCCCGAGCGCATGAGCTGGGTGCGTCTGACGAACGAGCACCACCCTCGGCTCTCGATCGTCCAGGACGTCCGGCCGGACGCCGCGCACATCGGACCGTACTCGTCGCGCCGGCAGGCTCAGCTCGCGATCGACGCCCTGCACGACGCGCTCGCCCTGCGCCAGTGCAGCCCGCGGCTCCCGCTCCTGCCCGCCCGGGGAGCGAGCGCGTGCGCCCTCGCCGAGATGGGACGCTGCGGCGCGCCCTGCACCACCGAGCAGCGACCGCAGGACTACCCGGCCGTGGTGGGCCGCGCGCGGGCGACCATGCTCGCGGACCCGGGCGACGTCGTCGAGCACCTGAGCGCGCGCATCGCCGAGCTCGCCGCGACCGAGCGCTACGAGCAGGCCGCCGAGGTCACGGCCCGGCTCGAAGCCTTCCTCCTGGGCGCCGGGCGCGCGCAACGGCTCCGACCGCTCGCGGCGTGCGCCCAGCTCGTCGCCGCCCGCCCCGTCGAGGGCGCCCGCTGGGAGATCGTGGTCGTGCGGCACGCACGGCTCGCGGCCACGGGCCTCTCGCCCGCCGGTGCGGACCCCTGGGCGACGATCGACGCGCTCGTCGCGACCGCCGAGGACGTGCCGGCCCCCGTGGCCCCGGCGCCCGCGTGCCACCCCCACGAGGCCGACCTGGTGCTGGGTTGGCTCGAACAACCGGGGGTCCGGCTCGTCGACGTGAGCCACCCGCTCTCGTGGCCCGTCCGCTCGGCGCGAGCCTTCGCGGACGGCACCCGCACCGCACAGCGCGTGGCCCACCACGGCAAGGCTAGATTGGGCAGCGGTTCCCCGACCGGCGAACCGCGTGCCACGGACCCGACGGAGGACCCATGCTGACCGCGATCGTGCTGATCGACACCGAACCGAACCTCATCCCGGAGGTCGCCTCGCACGTCGCCTCGCTCAAAGGGGTCAGCGAGGTCTACTCCGTGACCGGCAAGGCGGACCTCGTCGCGATGGTGCGTGTCGACGAGCACGACGACCTCGCCGACGTGATCGCCGACAAGATCAGCAAGGTGCAGGGTGTGCTGCGCACCGAGACGTTCATCGCGTTCCGCGCCTACTCCGACGTGGACCTCGAGCAGGCGTTCGCGCTCGGCCTCGACGACTGACGCGGCCCCGGTGGAGCGACCTTCGCGGGTCGCCCCACCGGACCGGTGTCAGCGCGAGGACGCGGAGACCCCGCGGGCGAGCGCGGCCGCGGCCGCGCCCGAGTCGATGCTCGCCGCACCGTGCTGCATGCCCGCCGCGAGGCGCTCGACGAGCGTCCCTTCCGCGGTCCCCGGCAGGCTCCCGTCCGCGACGAGCGCGGCCGCAGCGTTGAGCAGCACGGTCTCGCGCACGGGCCCGGGGTCCCCCGCGAAGACGCGCCGCGCGACCTCGGCGTTGAAGGCCGCGTCGGCGCCGCGCAGGTCCTCGACCGTGATCCGCTGCAGACCGAGGTCGCGGGCCGCGTCGAGCGAGTGGACGGTCACCTCGCCGTCGCGCACCTCCCAGACGGTCGACGTGCCCGTCGCCGCCAGCTCGTCGAGACCGTCGTCACCACGGAACACGATCGCCGACGCCCCGCGGGAAGCGAAGACCCCCGCCACGAGCGGGGCCATGCGCTCGTCGGCGACCCCGATCGCGGCCGCGCGAGGCTGCGCCGGGTTGGTCAGCGGGCCCAGGAAGTTGAAGGCCGTCGGCACGCCGAGCTCCTTGCGCGCGACCGCCGAGTGCCGGAACGAAGGGTGGAAGACCTGCGCGAAGCAGAACGTGATGCCGACCTCGTCGACGAGCTGAGCCACCCGCTCGGGCGACTGGTCCAGCCGGATGCCCAGGACCTCGAGGACGTCGGCCGACCCGGAGGACGACGACGCGGCGCGGTTGCCGTGCTTGACGACGCGCACCCCGGTCCCGGCGATGACCACGGCAGCCATGGTCGAGACGTTGACCGTGTGCGCACGGTCCCCACCCGTCCCCACGATGTCGACCGAGGGGCCGGCGACCTGGAAGCGCGTGGCGTGCGCGAGCATCGAGTCCGCGAGGCCGCGCAGCTCGCCGACCGTCTCGCCCTTGGACCGCAGCGCGATCAGGAACGCCGCGAGCCGGACGGGGCTGACCTCGCCCGTCATGACCTTGTCCATGGCCCAGGCCGTCTGCGCGGCGCTCAGGTCATGGCCGGCGATGAGCTCCGTGAGGAGCCCGGGCCACGTCGGCTCCGACTGCTCGGACACCAGGACGGTGGCCGTCGGCGCGGGGTCGGAGGAAGCGTGTGCCGGGATGCCCGGGGTCGTGGTCACAGGACCTGCCCTTCATGAGGTCATTCGATCAGCGAGACGATCGCCCGCTGCAGCTCGATCGCGTCGAAGGGCCGAGGAACGGCATCGTCGGCGAGCGACCACGATGCTAGCCAACCGTCCTGAGGCCTGCCCGTGAGGACCAGAACGGGAGGGCACTCGTAGATCTCGTTCTTGAGCTGGCGGGACAGTCCCATGCCCCCGGCCTTGTCGGCCTCGCCGTCGAGCACGAGCAGGTCCCAGCCGCCGGCGTCGGCCGCGGCGACGACCGCGGCAGCGGTCGCGACCTCCTTCCAGACGATGTCCGGAGCACCGACGCGGACCCGACGCCCGACCGCCATCCGTACCTGCTCGCGGACGGTCGCGTCGTCGCTGTAGAGCAGGATGCGGGGGGCGCGCGCCTCACGGGGCGCCGTGGTCGGCTCGACGTCCGTGCCCTGCACCGACAGCGCACCGCCGGTGGACGTGGTCGTCGTGCCGCTCGTGGTCGACGTCATCGTCGCCTCCATCTCGTTCGGGTCTCACGTGGTCCCGACCGGTCCCGGCCGGGTCTGGTCTGGTGGCGCGCTGCCCGCGGTGCCCGGTCATCGACCGGCACCTGTACGACGAGAGCAGCGCTCCCCGGCATCTTGGCACGTCGGGTCGCGCCACGGCACCCCCCCGCACCGGTGACGGCCGTCGCGCGTCCGCCCACCGGACAGGGGCGGCGTCCGCGGTCGGTGGCGCCGAGCGCCCGAGGTGACCGCCGGGATGCTCGCGCGCGGCGCGGGCGCCGACCGTCGTCGTCATTTCATGGCAATTCCCAGCGCACCGTCAGGAAATGTCGAGGCCCGCACTCTTCGCACAACGCCCGGAATGACGCCCTTTCATGGCACTTCAACGCGATCCGTCACGAAGTGCAGGGCTTGGTAGGGAGATCTGGAGAGTTTGTGAGATTCGCCGCGCGCCACCCCCTGGTTCGATGGTCCAAATCGCTCCGACGTCGGCCATAATGGCTGATGTGTCGACCGCAACGGCTGCCCCCCACGCCCACCAGCACGTGAGCGTCAACCGACCGAACCCAGTTTCGGTCGGGACGATCGTGTGGCTGGCCAGCGAGCTCATGTTCTTCGCTGGACTGTTCGCTATGTACTTCACCGCACGTTCGGTGATCCCGGCGGAGGAGTGGGCTTCTCAGACCGAGAAGCTCAACATCCCCTTCGCCGTGGTCAACACCACGGTGCTGGTGCTGTCCTCCGTGACCTGCCAGCTCGGAGTCCTCGCGGCGGAGCGCTTCCAGCCCGTCCGCACCGGATCGATCTTCCAGGTCAACCGGTGGGGGATGAACGAGTGGATCACGCTCACGTACATCATGGGCTCGATCTTCATCGGCGGTCAGATCTACGAGTACGCCGAGCTCGTGCACGAGGGACTCACCATCTCGTCGCACCCCTACGGCTCGGTCTTCTTCATGGCCACGGGCTTCCACGGCATCCACGTCGTCGGCGGTCTGATCGCCTTCCTGTTCCTTCTCGGTCGGTCCTTCTCCGCCAAGAACTTCGGGCACCACGAGGCCACGACCGGCATCGTGACGTCCTACTACTGGCACTTCGTCGACGTCGTGTGGATCGCACTGTTCTTCGTGATCTACATCCTTCGTTGACGCGGTGACGCCCGCGGCACCGATGCCCGGACAACCACACCTGCCCCCTGCACCCCCCACTTGCGAGACGAGGATCATTTCGTGAAGGCACTCGCCGCCCGCAGACACCACCGCTTCGCTCCGGTCGTGCTGCTGCTGCTGGCGCTGCTGGTCACCGGCGGCGTCTACGCCGCCTTTGCCCCGAGTCCAGCCAGCGCTGACACCGCCAGCACTGAGGACATCGAGACAGGCCAGAAGCTTTTCCAGGCGAACTGCGCCACCTGCCACGGCCCGAACGCGGAGGGCTCGGACACCGTTCCGTCCCTCGTCGGCGTCGGCGCGGCCGCTGTCGACTTCCAGGTGTCGACCGGTCGTATGCCCATGCAGATGGAGGGCCCTCAGGCCATCCAGAAGCCGCGCCAGTTCGACGAGGAGCAGACGTCGCAGCTCGCTGCGTACATCGCCTCCCTGGGCGCCGGCCCGGCGATCCCGACGGACGAGCAGATCGACGCCTCGCTCGGCGACTCCGCCAACGGCGCGGCCGTCTTCCGCACCAACTGCGCGATGTGCCACAACGCCGTCGGCGCGGGCGGTGCTCTCTCGGAGGGCAAGTTCGCCCCTGCGCTGTGGGACACCTCCGAGCGGAACATCTACCAGGCCATGCTGACCGGCCCGCAGTCCATGCCGGTCTTCAACGACATGAACATCACGCCCGACGAGAAGCGCGACGTCATCGCGTACCTCGTCGAGCAGCGTGAGGGTTCTGCCGGTGGACTTGACCTCGGCTCTCTCGGCCCCGTCAGCGAGGGCCTCTGGGCGTGGATCGTCGGGCTCGGCCTGCTGATCGGCGCCGCTGTGTGGATCGGAGCGAAGTCGTCGTGAGCGACAACCAGAACTCGACGGACCTGACGAAGCAGGACGGGCAGGAGCTCGACCGCTTCCAGGATCCAGGCATCCCGGCTCACAAGAGCCGGATGGCAGACCGTGACCCCAAGGCCGCCAAGCGTGCCGAGATGCAGGTCGTGATCCTCTTCACGATCTCGATCATCGGCACCATCGGCATGCTGGTCGCCTTCTTCGCCCTCCCGGACGACACGTCCGTCGCGGGCATCCGCACCACGAACCTGATCATCGGGCTCGGCCTGGCGTTCGCGCTGCTCGGCATCGGTCTCGCGGCCGTCCACTGGGCCAAGACGCTCATGTCGGACCACGAGCACGTCGACGAGCGGCACGCCCAGCGCAGCTCGGACGCAGTGCGCGCAGAGGCCGTCCAGGCCCTCACCGAGGGCGCAGAGGACTCGGGCATCGCCCGTCGTGGCGTGCTCAAGGGTGCCGTCGTGACGGCCCTCGCGCTGTTCCCCCTCGCGATCGCTGTTCCCCTCGTGGCAGAGGTGGGTGGAGACTGGAACGTCAGCAAGTTCCGTCACACCCTCTGGAAGCCCAAGATGCGCCTCGCGCTCGACCCGTCGGGCCGCCCGATCAAGGCCGAGGACGTCACGATCGGCAGCGCCTTCCACGTGATCCCGGACGTGTCCGAGGAGGTGCGCAACTCCCACGAGTGGATCTCGGAGAAGGCCAAGGCGATCGTCCTGATGGTCCGCCTCGACCCGCGTGACCTCAAGGAGGCCCCGGACCGCAAGGACTGGTCGTACGACGGCATCGTCGCGTACTCCAAGGTCTGCACCCACGTCGGCTGCCCCGTCGCGCTCTACGAGCAGCAGACGCACCACCTGCTGTGCCCGTGCCACCAGTCGACCTTCGACGTCGCCGACGGCGCCAAGGTCGTCTTCGGCCCGGCCAAGAGGCCGCTCCCGCAGCTGCCGATCACCGTTGACGACGAGGGCTACCTGGTTGCGCAGAGCGACTTCCACGAGCCCGTCGGACCGAGCTACTGGGAGCGCCTGAAGTGAGCACCAGCACCGCGGGACCCGCTGAAGCGACCGCAGACTACCTGGACCAGCGCACCGGCATCGCCGGAGCCGTGAAGGAGTTCGCCCGGAAGGTCTTCCCCGACCACTGGTCGTTCCTCCTGGGCGAGATCGCCCTCTACTCGTTCGTCGTCCTGATCATCTCGGGATTCTTCCTGACGATGTTCTTCGTGCCGAGCATGGGCCTGGTCACGTACCACGGTGAGCCGGCGTCGATGAACGGCGTGCTCATGTCCGAGGCCTTCGCCTCGACGCTGCACACCTCGTTCGAGGTGCGTGGCGGCCTGCTCATGCGTCAGATCCACCACTGGTCCGCGCTGCTCTTCATGGCAGCGATCGTGACCCACATGATGCGCGTGTTCTTCACCGGCGCGTTCCGCAAGCCCCGTGAGCTCAACTGGATGGTCGGGTTCCTCCTGATGATCATGGGTCTCGCAGCGGGCTTCACGGGCTACTCGCTCCCGGACGACGTCCTGTCCGGCAACGGCCTGCGCATCACCGACGGCGTCGTCAAGTCGATCCCGGTCATCGGGTCGTACATGTCGTACTTCATCTTCGGTGGCGAGTTCCCTGGCGAGCACATCATCCCGAGGCTCTTCACGCTTCACATCCTCGTGGTCCCGGGCCTCATCCTGGCGCTCGTCGCGCTCCACCTGTTCTTCGTGGTGCTGCACAAGCACACGCAGTACCCGGGTGGCGGCCGCACCAACGGCAACGTCGTGGGCTTCCCGCTCTTCCCCGTGTACGTCGCCAAGGCCGGTGGCTTCTTCTTCGTGGTGTTCGGCGTCATCGCCGCCATGGGCGCCACGATGGCCATCAACAACGTGTGGAACTACGGACCGTACGACCCCTCCCCCGTGTCGGCGGGCGCCCAGCCCGACTGGTACATGCTCTTCCTCGAGGGTTCGCTACGACTCATGCCCGGGCAGACCGAGTACGTGATCGCGGGCTACACGCTCTCGCTCAACATCCTCATCCCGGCGGTCGTGATCCCGGGCCTGCTGTTCACGTTCCTCGCGGTCTACCCGTTCCTCGAGGCGGCGGTGACCAAGGACAAGCGCGAGCACCACGTGCTCGACCGCCCGCGCAACGTCCCGGTCCGCACCGGGCTCGGTGTCGCGTTCCTGACGGCGTTCATCATCCTGGCCCTGGCCGGTTCGAACGACCTCATCGCGACGCACTTCCACCTGTCGATCAACGCGATCACGTGGGTGTTCCGAGTGCTCCTCTTCGTCGGTCCGGTGATCGCCTTCTGGATCACCAAGCGCATCTGCCTCGGGCTCCAGCGCAAGGACCGCGAGCTCGTCCTGCACGGCCACGAGACCGGCCGCATCGTGCGCTTCGCGCACGGTGAGTACATCGAGGTCCACCGTCCGCTCGACGAGCAGGAGCGCTGGCTCCGTGTGAACTACACGGCGCACGCCCCGCTCGAGATCGACCCGGCGACCGACTCGCGCGGCGTCCGCCGCAAGGGCTACAAGAAGGACCGTCGACTCCAGCGTCTGTCGCAGTTCTTCTACGAGGACCGGGTCGAGCCCGTGACCCCGTCGGAGCTCGCGGCATCGCACTCGCACGGTGAGCACGACGCCCTGGGCACCGCGGACACGACGCAGGCCGTCGAGTCCGGGTCGGCCGTGGGTGGCGGCAGCCACATCGTCAGCCCTGACGACACTGGGGCCGGCAGCACCAAGCACTGACCCGCTCCTTGCGGAGCACCAGAAGACCCGTGAGACTGCTCGGCCTCGGCCGGAACAATCTCACGGGTCTTCTACGTTCCACCGGTGTCGCGTTCGATCGCATTTGCCGTTCTCGAACGCGTTCGTCAAAGATGTCGCTCTACTCCGGCGCGGCACACGATCCAGGAGGCATTCCGGCATGGCTGTCTACACCCTTCCCGAGCTGTCGTACGACTACGGCGCACTCGAGCCCCACATCTCCGGCCGCATCATGG
>NZ_JACSQF010000008.1:129541-198414 GCF_014836755.1 Oerskovia merdavium | reverse complement strand
GTTCCCTGCCGTCCTGCTGATCGTGCTCGGTGCGATCTGGCTTGCGACCGGGGAGAAGTCGGAGACCTCGCTGGAGGTCTCGGCCGTGGTCCCGCCGTGGACCGGGATCGCGTCGATCGTCCTCGTGGTCTCCAACGTCCTCGCGTACGCCGGGATGGAGGTCAACGCGGTGCACGCGAACGACATGAAGAACCCGGGCAAGGGCTTCCCCCGGTCGATCGCCGTCGCGACGCTCCTGATCCTCGTGGTGTTCATCCTGCCCACGATCGCGATGGCGGTCGCGGTGCCCAAGAAGGACCTGGGCCTGACCAACGGCATCAACCTCGCGTTCCAGGTGTTCTTCGACAAGTGGGACATGCCGTGGGCGGTCACCGCGATCTCGGCCCTCATCGCCCTGGGCGCCTTCGCCTCGGTCGTGACCTGGATCGCGGGTCCCTCGCGCGGGCTGCTCGCGGCGGCGCGGACGGGCCTTCTTCCTCCGGCGCTCCAGAAGCGCAACAAGGCGGGCGTCCAGGTGGGCATCCTCGGGGTCCAGGGGATCGTGGTGTCCGTCCTGGCGCTGCTCTTCCTCGTCATCCCGAACATCAACACGGCGTTCATCGCCCTCATCGACATGGCGGCCGCGCTCTACCTGATCATGTACATGATGATGTTCGCGGCGGCGATCCGGCTCCGACGCTCCAAGCCGGACGTCGTGCGGACCTACCGGACCCCCGCGATGACGTTCGTCGCGGGCGTGGGCTTCGTCGCGTGCGCCGCGGCCTTCGTGCTGGCGTTCGTCCCGCCCGAGGGGTTCTCCGGGGTGCCGTCCGGTGCCTACCCCTTCGTGGTGGCGGCGGTCGTGATCGTCCTGGGAGGGCCTCCGCTGCTCTTCTACGCCCTGCGCAAGCCGGGCTGGGACCAGCGGACCGCCGGGGAGCGGGACACGGCCGAGGTGGTCCTCGTGAACCCGCCTCCCGTGCAGGGGGCGGCGGACCCGGCGCCCCCGCACAGGGCGACGGACTCGCGCTGAGGGTCGCTCGGGGCGCGTGCCCCCTGGGGGCTCGACGGCGGCGTGGCACCCCCCGGGGGCTCGACGGCCCCGTGGTCCTGGGACCGCGGTCGTTTTCACCCGAGAGCCCCCTCTGCGGCATCTCCACACATGGGACGCTTGTTCCGGAGTTCGTGCGGGGGCGACGTGCGGCTCCTCCACGCACACCCCGGCGCCGCCGTGCCGTGCACGACCAGAAGCAGAGCAGACGAATGAGCTACCCCCCTCCCGGAACCTCCGAGCCGAACCCCTCGCCGACCGGGTATCCCACCGCGCCGCCACCGGGCACGCCGTACCCGCAGCCCGGAGGGCCGGCGACGTGGGCACCGGAGCAGCCCGTCCACCGTCCTCCCCACGGCTCGGTCCCGCCCCCGCGGTCGAACGTGCTCGCGACGACCGGGCTCGTGCTCGCGCTCGTCGCGCTCGTGCTCTGCCTGATCCCGATCATCAACCTCTTCGCGGCGGTCCTGGCGCTCGCGGGGCTCGTCCTGGGGATCGTCGGCCTCGTCCAGGCCCGGCCGCTCGGCACCGGCAAGGGACGGTCGATCGCCGCGATCGTCGTCTCGTCCGTCGCGGGCGTCGGTGTCGTCGTCTCCCAGGTCTTCTTCGTCGCAGCACTTGAAGAGTTCTCCACGAGCCTGGAGTCCACGAGCGTCACGAGCACGGCCCCCGCAGGAGCCGGCGCGGACGAGACCCCGGCGGGCACGGCCGAGGACACCACGGTCGGTGACGACCTGTCGGCCCTGGTCTTCGGCGACGCCGCGGTGTTCGAGGACGGTCTCGAGGTCGGCGCGAGCGTCCCGGTCGCGTTCACGCCCAGCGACACGTCGGTGGGCGGCGAGGGCTTCACGCAGTTCGTCCGGGTGGACCTCACGCTGACGATCGGTACCTCCGAGGCGTTCGACCCGGCGCTCACGTACGTCACGCTCTCGTCGGGAGGTGCCGAGGGGACCCAGGTCTTCGACGCGGCGAGCTCGATCGGCAGCGGCCCGAGCACCTCGTTGCTCCCCGGCCAGTCCGTGACGTTCCCCGTGGTCTTCGGAGTCACCGACCCCGCCGACCTGACCATGGAGGTCGACGTCGGGGCGTGGGAGTACGAGTCGGTGCTCTTCTCGACGGCGGGCTGACCCCCGCGGGACGCGGGGCCTCGCAGGACGACGGCGTTACGGGCCGACGGTTCCCGCCGCGTCCCGCGTGCCCATGCTGCGCGCGTCCCTGTCCTCGGCGTCGGAGCGCGGCAGGTCCTCCTCGGGGGCCTGCTGCCAGGGCCACCGGCCCGTGATCTCGAGCTCGAGGGAGAAGCTGAGGAACGTCCGGATGAGGACGATCGCGGCGAGCACCCCGACGCTCTCGAGCGTCGGGGTGACGGCCACCGTACGGATGATGTCGGCCGCGACCAGGAGCTCGAGCCCGAGCAGGATGGACCGGCCGAGGCGTCGCCGGAACAGACGGTAGACGTTGCCCTCCCGTCGCCGGGTCACGGACAGGAACGTCGCGAACAGGGCACCGACGACGATCGCGGCGACCCCCGCCGCGTCGACCACCTTGCCGACGACCTCGATCACCTCGGCGAACGTCATGAGCCGAGCGTAGGCCGGAACGGCCGCTCGGGCCGGGCGAGCGGCGTCCGGAGAGCCGTCCGCCGGTAGGGCCGCCGCTCGGCGCGGTGGGGGAGCGGCGCCGTCGGGCCGTGGGGCCTACTCGGTCGTGTCCAGGAACGACTGCGCGAGGCGCCGGGGGGCCCGCGCCAGCCAGGAGTCCGTCAGGAGCTCCTCGAGCTCGGGGACCGCGACGCGGTCGAGCCGCGCGAGCACGATCGGGTAGCCCGCGAAGTGGGCCGTCGTGAAGAAGGTGCTCGGCTCGTCGCCCACGAGCGCGAGCTTCTCGCCCTCGTCGGCGACGTAGAACCCGAGGGGTGCGGCGTCCGGCGCGGAGGCGCCCAGCTCGTCGAGGTCCCGACGGCGCAGCGGACGCTCCCACGCGAAGTTGCGGCCGTGCACGGCCCACTCGCGCGGACGGTGCTCGGCCGTGTCGGGCAGCACCGCCGCGATGCGGTCCACGTCCTCCCAGGTGGCCATGGCTCGACGCTACGCCTCCGTGACGGTGCTGTCAGCGTGCGACGCCCCAGGAATAGCCCGCCCAGGCCAGCCCCACGCACGCCACCAGGATCCCGAGCGAGTAGGCGAACGCCAGCCCGTACCTGCGCTGACGCACGAGCTGGACGGTCTCGTAGCTCGCGGTGCTGAACGTGGTGTAACCACCGAGGAAGCCCGTGCCGACGACGGCCGCCACGTCGCTCGACACCAGGTGGGCGACGAGCAGCCCCGTCAGCGCGCCGAGGAGCAGCGAGCCCGACATGTTGATCACCGCGGTCGGCCACGGGAACTCCGTCCGGACCCGGGACCGCACCAGCCCGTCGACCACGAACCGCACGCCGGCACCCAGGCCGCCCGCGACGGCCAGCAGGACGAAGACCCCCGGCGTCATCGGACGGTCCTGCGGTCCACGCGCCGCGAGCGCGCGTCGTACCGGGCCGCCACGACGATGCCCGCGAGGGTCGCGCCCGCGCCGACGAGCACCGTCGTGAGCGCGTACGCGACGCCCAGCCCCGCGCGGGACGAGTCGAGCAGCAGGGCGACGTCGGTCGCGAGCGTGCTGTACGTCGTGAAGCCGCCGCAGAAGCCCGTCCCGAGCAGGAGGCGCAGCCGCGGACCGCGCGGGTCGTCGGGCAGGCGGCGCAGGACCACCTCCGTCAGGCACCCCAGCACGAAGGCCCCCACGACGTTGACCACCAGGATCGCGACGGGCACCTCATGAAGGTCGGGGATCGCGAGGACGACCCCCTCGCGCGCTGCCGCACCGAACGCCCCTCCGAGCACGACGAGCCCGATCGACGACCAGCGCAGATAGCCGGGCCGGGCGCCCCGGCCGGTCACCCGACCCCCTGCCCGTGCCTGTCCGTCGCCCGCACGGGCACGACGACCACGGGCCGCACCTGGCGGTGGGCCAGGTGCACGGCGACCGAACGGTTGAACAGCTCCTGCACGCCCCGGGCGAGCCCGTGGCGGTGCGCGCCGACCACGACCATCGCCGCGTCGAGCGTGTCCGCGAGACGTCCCAGCGCGTCGGCCGTGTCGCCGACCAGGAGCCGGGTGCTCCACCGGACGCCGGTCGGGCCGAGGACCGCGGCGAGGTGCTCCACGAGCGCAGGCTCCAGGTCCTGCTCGCGCTCGTCGTCGTAGTCCGGGTCGATCGAGGCCGAGACCACGCTCCCGTCCGGGCGCTCCGAGACGGCGAAACGGCCGGCGACCACGTGGGCGCAGACCAGCTCGCCGCCGAACCGACCGGCGAAGCGTGCGGCCTCGACCAGGACGACGTCCGGCTGGCCGGGACTCACCCCGACGACGACAGGGGGCCCGGCAGGCGGCACGGCCGTCAGCGGGACCGGCCGGTCGGCCGGTCGGGTCTCCGGCCGGTCCTCGTCCCGCGTGTCCGCTGCCATCCTCCGAGCCTAGGGTAGGGGGCGCTCAGAACGGCGCGACCTTGCGAGCAGGCGGGAAGATCGCGTCCAGGGCGGAGAGGTCGTCGGCGCTCGGCACCCAGGCCCCGGCCGCGGCGTTCTGCCGGACCTGCTCGGGGCGCGTGGCGCCCGCGATGACGCTCGACACCTGCGGCTGGGCCAGCAGCCACCCGAACGCGACCTCGACCTCGGTCACGCCGCGCTCGCGCGCGAAAGTGTGGAGCGCCGTGAGCGCCTGCCAGGGCGCGGAGTCGAGCAGGTGCGGCTTGGAGTGGACCAGGCGGCCGTCGCCCGGCCCCGTGCCGTCGGCGTACTTGCCCGTGAGCAGGCCGTTCGCGAGCGGGAAGAACGGCAGCACGCCCAGCCCGTAGGCCTTCGCCGCGGGCAGGACCTCGAGCTCGGCCTCGCGGTCGATGAGGTTGTACTGGTTCTGCGCCGACACGAAGCGGACCGTGCCGGTCAGGCGGGCCTGGTACTCGGCGTCGGCGATCTGCCAGCCCGCCCGGTTCGAGTGGCCGACGTAGCGGACCTTGCCCGCACGGACCAGGTCGTCGAGCGCGGAGAGCGTCTCCTCGACGGGCGTGCGCCTGTCCGGGGTGTGGAACTGGTACAGGTCGATCCAGTCGGTGCCGAGACGCCGCAGCGACGCCTCGACCGCCTTGACGACGTACCGACGCGAACCCCGCGCCCGGAAGTCCTCGCCGTTGGCCCCGTGCATGGGCATGCCGAACTTCGTGGCGACCACGACGTCGTCGCGCCGGCCGCCCAGCGCCTTGCCGAGCAGCTCCTCGCTCAGGCCCGGCCGGGCGCCGTACACGTCCGCGACGTCGAAGAACGTGATGCCCGCGTCCAGCGCGGCGTCGATCAGCGCGCGCGACCCGTCGAGGGACTCGGTCGCGGTGCGCGGGCGTCCCAGGTTGTTGCAGCCCAGACCGATCGCGGACACCGCGAGGCCGGACGAGCCCAGGCGTCGGACCTCGGGGCGGGCAGGGACGTCGGGTGAAGAAGTCGTCATGCGCCCGACTGTACGTCGCCCCCCGGGGTGGGTGGCGCCGTCGGGCCGACGTCTCGCCTGGTGGGACCCGGTGCGGGGGCCGAGGGAATCGACGCCGCGCGCCCCGCGACCCCGCCCACGAACCGCTCGAGCGGGCCCCGACCGAGCGACCACCGCCACACCGTCGCGAGCACCAGGCTCGCGACCACGAGGAGCAGCAGCTCGCCGTTCCCCTCGTCCGCCATGAGCTGGTCCTGCCACGCCCAGATCGCGACGACCTGCAGGCAGTAGACCGTGAGCGCCATCGAACCCACGGCCGCGAGCGGGGCCAGGACCCGCAGGAGCGGACGACGGTCGCCCACCAGCAGGCACAGCCCCAGGACCGCGAGCGCGAAGGCTCCCGACCCCACGACCTCGAGCGTCGTGTCGGTGTGCGGGCCCGCGAGCCACAGGTACTCCGACGTCGGCAGGGGCGTCGTCCACGGCAGCGGCTCGGGCTGGAACACGCCCGACGCGTCGAGCGCCCGCTGCTCGATCCGTGCCGCCGGGCCGCTCCCCGCGAGCACCGCCGTCAGCCAGCCACCTGTGACGAGCGCCGACGCCATGTAGGCGGCGAGCGACGTCACGAGGCCGCCCGCGAGCAACGACACCTGCAGTCGGCGCGAGGCCAGGTCGAGGCGCCCGACCGCGAGCCCCCCGAGCACGAACGCCATCCACACGACGGCCGGGTACGTGCCCGTCAGGAGGAAGTCCGTCAGAGCGCCCGAACCGTCCATCGGCAGCCAGAGCTCGGCCCGCAGCATGACCTCGGGCAGCCAGTACGCGACCGGTGGCCCCACGACCGCCACGACGAGCGCGAGTCCCGCGAGCCGGGGCGGCGACCACCGCAGGAACGGCAGCGCCAGGACGAAGTACGCCGCGTAGAAGCCCAGGATCAGCGCGACCGGCGTTCCCAGCAGGTCGAGCAGCCCCGCGATCGCGAGGAGCAGCACGGCTCGCACCAGGATCCGCGTGCGCGCCTGGAGCGCCGGCACGCCGACCAGCGGGGTGCGGCGCCCCGAGACGAGCGCGAGCGAGACGCCCGCGACCAGGGCGAACAGGATCGAGGACCGGCCGTGCACGAGCGAGAGCCACCCCTCGCCGGTCGCGAAGTCGTCCGACGTCACGCCCACGTGCGCCGCGAACATCCCCAGGATCGCCAGGCCGCGCGCCAGGTCCACCCCGGGGACGCGGTCTCCCGCAGGCAGGAGCAGGTCGGCGTGCCGCCGCCAGAACCCGCCCGACGGCGTCGCGAGGCTCGGGAGGGACAGTTCGGCCGCGGGTGTGGTCACGGGAGAATCCTGCCCCCGGGAGCGCTCCGCGCGTGCGGGACGCACCGGACGCGGCGGCACCCGACAGGGCCTCGCGACGACGTGCGACCCGCACCCCGACCCTCCACCGCCCATGATGTGAGAACGGGGCTGTGGTAACCGTGGAAGCGTTCTACCGTGCAAGCATGACCCACACCCCCACGCCGGACCAGGACGTCACCGTCGACGCCGCGGCCGACACCCACGCGCCCGACGCCCCCACCGGGGCCCTGGGCAGCACTCCCAGCATGGAGTCCGAGTCGTACACCCACGGCCACCACGAGTCCGTCCTGCGTTCGCACCGGTGGCGCACCGCGGAGAACTCCGCCGGGTTCCTCCTGCCGCACCTGCGCCCCAACCACGCGATCCTCGACGTCGGCTGCGGCCCCGCGACCGTGACCGTCGACCTCGCGCGGCACGTTCCCGGAGGCACCGTGATCGGCGTCGACGCCTCGGCCGCGGTGCTCGACAGCGCCCGTGAGCTCGCCGCCGGTTCCGGGCTCAGCAACGTCTCGTTCCAGCAGGCCAACGCCTACGAGCTGCCGTTCGCGGACGACACGTTCGACGTCGTGTTCGCCCACCAGCTCCTCCAGCACCTGTCCGACCCGCTCGCCGCGCTGCGCGAGATGAAGCGCGTCGCCAAGCCCGGCGGCCTCGTCGCCGTGCGCGACGCCGACTACGCCGCCATGACCTGGTACCCCGAGTCGGCGGGCCTCACCGAGTGGAACGAGCTCTACCACGAGGTCACGCACGCCTACGGCTACCAGGCCGACGCGGGCCGGCGCCTCCTCGCCTGGGTGCAGGAGGCCGGGTTCGACCCCGCCGGGATCGTGCCGTCCGCCGGGGTCTGGTGCTACTCGACCCCCGCCGACCGCGCCTGGTGGGGCGGCCTGTGGGCCGAGCGCTGCATCGCCTCCAACTTCGCCGTCCAGGCCAAGGAGTCGGCGCTCGCGGACGACGTCGCCCTCGAACAGCTCGCGCAGGAGTGGCTGCGCTGGGCCGAGGAGCCCGCCGGATGGTTCGCCGTCCTCAACGGCGAGGTGCTCGCCCGGGTCTAGCGCCGCCGTCGGGCCACGTCCCCGCGCCGGAGGCGAGCCGACGGACCCGCGGACGCCACGCTCCGCACGCACCAGCACGACCACCACGAGAAGGCCGCGGACCCCTGCCCAGGGGGCCGCGGCCTTCTCGTCGGTAGGCTGGGCTCGTGCGCATCGCCAGATTCACCACCGGAGAAGACCCCCGCTACGCCCTCGTGCAGGAGGAGGCGGGCAAGACCTATCTCGCCGTCCTCAACGGCGACCCCCTCTACATGCCTGTCCTGCCGACGGGCGAACGGATCGAGCTCGGGGACGGCGTCCGCCTCCTCGCGCCCGTGATCCCGCGTTCCAAGGTGGTCGCGGTCGGACGCAACTACGCGGCCCACGCCGCGGAGATGGGCAACGACGTCCCGACGTCGCCGCTCATCTTCTTCAAGCCCAACACCTCGGTCGTGGGTCCGGACGACCCCATCGTGCTGCCCGACTTCTCCGAGGAGGTCAGCTACGAGGCCGAGCTCGCGGTCGTGATCGGCCGCATGGCCAAGGACGTGAGCCCCGAGCACGCGGCGTCGTACATCCTGGGCTACACGATCGCGAACGACGTGACCGCGCGCGACGCTCAGCGCACCGACGGCCAGTGGGCCCGTGCCAAGGGCTTCGACTCGGCCTGCCCGCTCGGCCCGTGGATCGACACCGACCTCGACATCGACGACGTCGCGGTGCGCTCGCGCGTCAACGGCGAGATCCGTCAGGACGGCCGCACGCGCGACATGATCTTCGACATCCCGTACCTGGTGTCGTACATCTCCGAGGCGTTCACGCTGCTCCCGGGCGACGTCATCCTCACGGGCACGCCCGCGGGCGTCGGCCGCATCGAGGCGGGCGACCGCGTCGAGTGCGAGGTCGAGGGCCTGGGCGTGCTCGCGAACCCGGTGGTCCGGCGGAGCTGACTGCTCCTGACCGTCGTGGTCGTCGGAGGAGGTCGCCGTCCCGCACGGGACGGTGACCTCCTCTCCGTCCGCTGCGACCTCTCCGTCCGCTGCGACCTCTCCGTCCGCTGCGACCTCTCCGTCCGCTGCGACCTCTCCGTCCGCTGCGACGGCGGCCCCGGTCGCGCGGCCCCGGTCGCGCGGCCCGGGTCAGGCGGCCCGGGCCGCGTCGAGCAACCGGTCCTCGCACCAGCGCTGCGCGTCCTCGAACGTCGTGAACTCCCCGTCGACGCCTGGCAGCAAGCCGCGCTCGAACGGGTCGACCACCACGACGTGCACGCCCTGCCCCTGCAGGCGTGTGACGAGCCCGCGCAGGAGCTGTGCCCCGAGCGTCACGACACGAGACGTGCGGTGCAGGTCCAGGATCAGCCACCGCTCGCCGCTCGGCAGGGGCGACGGCAGCTCGTCGACCGAGCGCAGGATCGTCTCGGCCGCCGCGAACTCGACCGTGCCCTGGACGGCCCGCACCGAGATCGCCGAGCCCAGGTCCCGCAGGCGGCGGAGCTGGGAGGGAGTGCGGTGCGCGAGCTGGCGAAGCCGGTCGGCGCGCGTGCTCCGGTAGAGCGTCGGCACGTCGCGGTCGGGGCGGTGCATGAGGTGCAGGTCGAACTGCCGGGAGATCTCCTGCGCGGCCGCGACCGAGCGCACGCTGTTGCCGCGTGCGTCGAGCGGCGGGCTGAACAGGCCCAGGCCGAACTGCCCCACACCGACCGACACGAGCCCGCCCGAGACGCCGCTCTTGGCCGGCAGCCCGGCCCGCAGCAGCCACTCGCCCGCGTAGTCGTACATGCCGCTCGTGGCCATGACGGCCAGGACCCACTCGGTCACGATCTCGTCGACCACACGCTCGCCCGAGACCGGGTTGACGCCTCCGTTCGCCAGCGTCGCCGACATCACCGCGAGGTCCCGGGCCGTGACGAGCACCGAGCACTGGCGGAAGTAGGTGTCGAGCGTCGCCTCGACGTCCGCGGTGAGCGAGCCAGCGCTGTGCATGAGGTAGGCGATCGCGCGGTTGCGGTCCCCGGTCTCGGACTCGCTCACGTAGACGCGCCCGTCGACGTCGAGCGGGCGGCCCGCGAACGCGCCGAGCAGGTCGAGGATGCGCGCGAAGCGCTCCTCCTCGGAGGCCCCGCGGACCAGGGACGTCGTGACGATCGCGCCCGCGTTGACCATCGGGTTGGGCGGGCGCCCCGTGGCGGGGTCGAGGCGGATCGAGTTGAACCCCTCGCCGCTCGGCTCGGCGCCCACGTGCTCGAGGACCTCGGCGAGCCCGCGGTCCATGAGGGCCAGGGCGAATACGAACGGCTTGGACAGCGACTGGATGGTGAAGGGGGCGTCCGCGTCGCCCGCGGTGTAGATGCTGCCCGTGACCCCTGCGAGGGCCACGCCGAACAGTGAGCGGTCGGCCGTGGCGAGCTCGGGGATGTACGTCGCGACCGTGCCCTCGTCGAGGTCGCGGAACGCCTCGTGGACCGCGGCGAGCGCGTCGGCGATGAGCTCGCTCGCGCCGGTGCGGCCCGGGTCGGGCGTGGGCTGCGGGGAGGAGGACATGTACGCGATTGTGCCCGCGGGGCGTGCTCTGTGCCCGGTGGGGCGACGGCCGCACCGGGCACCGGGGCAGTCGTGTCAGTCGAGCGGCCAGGGGTGGAGGGAAGCCCCGACCACGTTCCAGGCGTTGATCGCGGCGACGGCCCAGACGAGCTCGGCGAGCTCGGTCGGGCCGAAGTGCTCGGCAGCCTCCTCGACGACCTCGGCGGGCACCGGACCCTCGGCGCACCGGGTGGCCGCCTCGGTCAGCGCGAGCGCCGCGCGCTCGCGAGCCGTGAAGAAGGGCGTCTCCCGCCAGACGGACAGGCTCAGGACCCTGCGGAGGTCCTCGCCCGCGGCGATCGCGTCAGCGCTGTGCGTGTCGACGCAGTAGGCGCAGCCGTTGATCTGCGAAGCGCGTGCCGAGACCAGGTCGAGCAGCGCGGGCTCGATCGAGGACTTCCGGGTCGCGGCGGCGAACGACGCCATCGCGCGGCTCATGAGCGGAGCGAGCTCGTCGACGGCAAGGCGGGAGGGGACAGGAACGGTCTGGGGCGCGGTCTCAGTGGTCATGCGTCTGACGGTACGGAGCGTACGGACCAGCGGTAAGGTCCGTTTGCATGAATGATCGGTGGTCCACTTCCGGAGCGGACCTGCACCTCGAGATGGGCGATGGCACCGGGAAGAGGTCCGGTCTCGAGGGCGCGCTGCGTGACGCGATCCGTGCAGGACGGCTCGCCCCCGGCTCCCGACTGCCCTCGACCCGGGCTCTGGCGCACGACCTGGGCTGCGCTCGCGGGACCGTCACTGCGGCGTACGACCAGCTCGTCGCCGAGGGGTACCTCGAGGCCAGGGCAGGGTCGGGGACCCGCGTGGCCGCACTCGATGCCACGCGGGTCTCGTCGGCAAGGGGTGCCCCCCAGGCGCCTCCCGAGCGACGGGTTCCGGACCTGCGTCCGGTGCGCATGCTCCGGCTCGTACCGGGCAGCCCCGATGCCACGACGTTCCCCGGCGCCGCGTGGTCCAGGTCCACCCGGGCCGCGCTCGCCACGGCACCGACCGAGGCGTTCGGGGTCGGGGACCCACGGGGTCGGCCCGAGCTGCGCACGGCGCTCGCCGAGTACCTCGCACGCACCCGCGGTGTCGTGGCGGACCCCCGACGCGTCGTGGTCACCACCGGGTACGCCCAGTCGCTCGCGCTGGTCGCTCAGGTGCTCCACGGTGCCGACGTCCGCCACGTCGCGATGGAAGACCCGGGCCTCGGGTTCCACCGTGAGATCGTCCGCCGGGCCGGCCTGGAGGTCCGGGCGCTCCCGGTCGACGGGGACGGGGCGCGAACCGATCTGCTCGCAGGTGCGGGGCTCGACGAGGTGGGCGCCGTCGTCGTGACCCCCGCCCACCAGTACCCGACGGGGTCGACGCTGGCGCCCGCCCGGCGGCGCGCTCTCCTCGACTGGGCGCGGTCGACCGGAGGCCTCGTGATCGAGGACGACTACGACGGCGAGTTCCGCTACGACCGCCAGCCGGTCGGGGCGGTCCAGGGGATCGGCCCGGACGAGGTCGTGTACGCGGGGAGCGTCTCCAAGACGATCGGTCCGGCGGTCCGCCTCGGGTGGATGGTCGTTCCCGAGCGGTGGCTCGACGCCGTCGTGGACGCGAAGACCCACGCCGACTACCGGACGGGGAGCGCCGACCAGCTCGCCCTGGCCCACCTGATCGAGTCCCACGGCTACGACCGCCACGTCCGGGCGGTCCGGGGGCGGTACCGCCGACGCAGGGACCTGCTGGTCGGTCGACTGGCGGGACTGGTCGGGGGCGGCGCCGTCGAGGTCTCCGGGATCTCTGCGGGGTTGCACGCGCTCATCGGGCTCCCGGGCGCGGTGGACGAGGCCGCGGTGGTCAGGCGGGCGGCCGACCTCGGCCTGGAGGTCACGGGCCTCGCCGAGCACCGGCACGTGCCGGGCGAGGGCGTGCCCGGGCTCGTCGTCGGCTACGGAACGCCCAGCGAGCCTGAGGTCTCACGGGCGCTCGACCTGCTCGTCCGGGCGCTCGGCGGCCCGTGACGGGCCGCGCACGGTCCCGAGGACCCAGCGGCGATAGGCTGTGGGACGTGATCCCTGCACCTGGTTCCTCGCCCGTCCGCGTCCGCTTCTGCCCGTCGCCCACCGGTACGCCGCACGTCGGCCTCATCCGCACGGCGCTGTTCAACTGGGCGTACGCCCGGCACGTGGGCGGGACGTTCGTCTTCCGCATCGAGGACACCGACGCCGCGCGCGACTCCGAGGAGAGCTACCAGCAGCTCCTCGAGGCGCTGCGCTGGCTCGGCATGGACTGGGACGAGGGCGTCGAGGTCGGCGGTCCGCACGAGCCCTACCGCCAGTCGCAGCGCGGTGACATCTACCAGGACGTCATCCGTCGGCTCGTCGAGGGCGGCTACGCGTACGAGTCCTTCTCGACGCCCGAGGAGATCGAGGCGCGCAACGTCGCGGCCGGTCGGCCCAAGGCCATGGGCTACGACGGGTTCGACCGCACGCTGACCGACGAGCAGAAGGCCGCGTTCCGCGCCGAGGGCCGCGAGCCGGTGCTGCGCATGCGCATGCCGGACACCGACGTGGCGTTCACGGACCTGGTGCGCGGCGAGATCTCGTTCGGTGCGGGCTCGGTCCCGGACTACGTGATCGTGCGTGGCAACGGCCAGCCCCTGTACACGCTGGTCAACCCGGTCGACGACGCCCTCATGGGCATCACGCACGTGCTGCGCGGCGAGGACCTGCTGTCCTCGACCCCGCGCCAGGTCGTCCTGTACCGCGCGCTGCTCGAGCTGGGCGTCGCGCACGTCATGCCCCAGTTCGGCCACCTGCCGTACGTCATGGGCGAGGGCAACAAGAAGCTCTCCAAGCGTGACCCCGAGTCCAACCTGTTCCTGCACAAGGAGCGCGGCTTCACGCCCGAGGGCCTGCTCAACTACCTCGCGCTGCTGGGCTGGAGCATCTCGGCGGACAACGACATCTTCACGGTCGAGGAGATGGTCGCGGCGTTCGACGTCGCCGACGTCAACCCCAACCCCGCCCGCTTCGACCTCAAGAAGGCCGAGGCGATCAACGCGACGCACCTGCGCATGCTGGCGCCCGAGGACTTCCGCGACCGCCTGGTCCCGTACCTGCACCAGGGCGGGTTCGTCCCGGCCGACTCGTTCGCGGACCTCTCGGCCGAGCACCAGGCGCTCGTCACGGCGGGTGCGCCGCTCGTGCAGGAGCGCATGGTCCTGCTCGGCGAGGCCAAGGGCATGCTCGGCTTCCTGTTCGTGGCCGACGACGCCGTGCCGGTCGAGGACGAGGCGCGTGCCGCGCTGCGCGAGGAGGCGCCGGCCGTGCTCGACGCCGCGATCCGCGTGCTCGACGCCCTGAAGGACTTCTCGACGGACCCGGTCCAGGAGGCGCTCAAGGCGGTCCTGGTCGAGGAGCTGGGCATCAAGCCCCGCTTCGCGTTCACGCCGCTGCGCGTGGCCGTGACGGGACGTCGCGTGTCGCCGCCGCTGTTCGAGTCGATGGAGATCCTCGGCAAGGAGTCCACCCTGGCGCGTCTGCGGGCGCTGCGCGCGTCGCTGTGACCGCGCCCGAGCCGTCGCCCGGTACGGTGCTGCCCTCGCTTCCCGACGGCGTCGCTCCCCTCGCGGGGGACGTCGCGCCCGGCGCGGCTGTCGACAGCGTCGACGGCGTTGACGGAGTTGACGGAGTCCTGTTCGACGTCGACGACACGCTCGTCGACACCCGCGGCGCGTTCGCGCTCGCGATCGACGCGGTGTGCGAGGTGTACCTGCCCCGCCTGCCGGTCGAGAGGTACGGGGAGGTCCTCGCGCTGTGGCGCAGCGACCCGCACGGCTGGTACCGGGCGTACACGCGCGGCGAGCTGACGTTCGACGGCCAGCGCATGCTGCGCGCGAACGAGCTGCAGGAGACGTTCGGCGGAGTGGTCCTCGACGAGGACGGGTACGCGGCGTGGAAGACGGTGTTCTGGGGCACCTTCGAGGAGAGCTGGCGCGCGCACGACGACGCCGCACCTGTGCTCGCACGGCTCGCCGCGGCAGGAGTCAAGGTGGGTGCGCTGTCCAACGCGTCGGTCGCGCTCCAGACGGACAAGCTGACCCGGTCGGGGCTCTCGGACGTGCCCATGCTCGTGGGCGTCGACACCTTGGGATTCGGCAAGCCGGACCCGCGGGTCTTCGTCGAGGCGTGCGCGCGCCTGGGCACGGACCCGGCGCGCACGGTCTACGTGGGCGACGAGCTCGACGTCGACGCGCGGGCCGCGGCCGCTGCAGGCCTGACGGGCGTGTGGATCGACCGTCCGGGCACCCGGCGCGGTGGCCCGCACGAGGAGGACCCCGAGGCCGCGCGCGCGGCGGGGGTGCACGTCGTGGCGACGCTCGACGAGGTCGGCGACCTGGTGCTCGCGAGGCGCTGACCGTCGGACTTCTGCCTGTGCCGCCCGTCCTGCGGTGCGAGGTGCGACGTCTTGCCGGGCGAGGTAGAACGTGCTGCGCGAGGTAGTGCGCGGCGCGTCCTACCTCGCGCCGCACGTTCTACCTCGCGGTGGCAGGTGTCAGGGGGCAGGGGCCGGTGGTCGGGGGCCTACCGCCCGGCCCTCGGGTGCGATGCCCCGGCACTCCCGGCCGCGACCGCCGCGATCCGCCTGGCCGCCGCCGAGAGCTCGGTGCCGTCCTTCCAGATCATCCGGAGCCGCCTCGAGAGCCCCAGGCCGGGCACCTGGATCTCGACGAGCGTGCCACGAGCCAGGTCGTCCGCGACCGTCAACCGGGAAAGCACCGCGACCGCGCCGCCGTACTGGACCGCGGTCTTGAGCGACGCGGTCGAGCCGAGGTAGGGCAGGTGGTCCGGGAGGCGGGCGCCGGCCGCCACGAGCGACTTCTCGAGCGTCTCGCGCGTTCCTGAGCCGCGCTCACGGACGACGAGCCCACCGCTCAGCAGCTCCTCGACCGTCGCGGTGCGACGCCGGCGCAGGGCCCACGGGTGCGCCGCCGCGACGACCACGACCAGCTCGTCGTGGGCCAGGGTCCGGCTGCGCAGCCCGCGACGCATGGTCGAGCTCTCGATGAAGCCGAGCTCGGCGTCGTCCGACAGGACGAGCTCCATCACGGCCCGAGAGTTGCGCACGAGCAGCTCGACGTCGGGAGAGGACGGCCCGCGGGCGGCCTCCGACGGTCCGCGTTGCCCCGACGCGCTGCCCTGCCCCGCCGGCAGACCCGCACCGGCCCCGGGCACCGGGGTGAGGCCGTCGAGCGCGAGCGTCGCGAGCCAGCGAGGGGCGAGGTACTCGGCGATCGTCAGGCTGGCCGCGAGCCGTATCCGGGCCGAGGGGGCCTCGCGCAGGGCCGCGGCCGCGGTCTCGAACCGGTCCGAGGCGTCGACGACCTCGCGGGCCCAGGTCGCGGTCGCGCGCCCGGTCTCGGTGAGGCGGGCCCCGCGCGTCGAGCGGGCGACGAGCTCGAGCCCCAGGTGCCTCTCGAGGCGCCGCATGCCGGCCGAGGCGCTCGGCTGGGAGATGCCCAGCGCACGCGCCGCGGCGCTGATCGAGCCGTGGCTGTCGGTCGCGACGAGCAGCTCCAGGAGCCCGAGCGAGGTCCGGTCCCGACGTGGGGGAGGGGGGCTCGCAGGTGTCTGCGGGGTGCTCGCGGCCATAGGTTCATCCTATGGCTCGGTCGTCAGGTGGGCCTTCTGACGAGAAGGCCGGCGCGGCACATTGAGAACATGACCCCCACGACCGACCTCGACACCCCCACCCCGGGCGTCGACCACGCCGCTCGCCGGCCCACCACGCCCGCCCCCTCGACCGAGGCCACCGCCTCGGCTCCCTGGATCCGCCGCGCAGCCCCCGGGCTGGCGTTCTGCGCGCTCGCGACCGTCGTCGCCTACCTCCTTGCGCAGGTGGTCCCGCTCTCGCCCCTCGTGTTGTCCCTGCTCGTCGGTGCCGTCGTCGGCTCGGTGCTCGGAAGCCTGCGCCGCGCGCGCGGGGCGAGCGACGCCGTCGGGCAGACGACGCGTGCCGCGAGGTGGGCGGACGCCCTCACCACCCGGACCCAGGAAGGGACCCGGTGGACCGCGATGCGCGTCCTGCGCGCGGGCGTGGTCCTCCTGGGGCTCCAGCTCTCGCTGCCCGAGGTGCTCGCGCTCGGCTGGCGCGGCCTCGCGGTCGTGGCGATCACGGTCGCCGTGACGTTCAGCGCGACGCTCGCCCTGGGGCGCGTGCTGCGTGTCCCGCGCGTGACCTCGCTGCTCGTCGCGACCGGGTTCTCGATCTGCGGCGCGGCCGCGATCTCGGCCATGCAGGGCGTGGTCGGAGGAGGCGACGACGACGAGTCACGCCGCGAGGCCGACGACGCCGTGGCGACCGCGCTCGCGCTCGTGACGATCTTCGGCTCGCTCGCGATCTTCGTGCTGCCCTGGCTCGCCGGGCTGCTCGGGCTCGCCGACGACCGGGCCGGGCTCTGGATCGGGGCGAGCGTCCAGGAGGTCGCGCAGGTCGTGACCGCAGGTGGCGCGATCTCCGCGGCCGCGCTCGCGACCGCGACGGTGAGCAAGCTCGCCCGCGTCGTGCTGCTCGCCCCCCTCGTGGCGGGGGCCGGGGTGCTGCGGGCGCGCCGCGAGCGCATGGCGCGCCCCGCGGACGTCGAGGCCGCCACGGGGGCCCGTGCGGCCCGCAGGACGCCGCCGGTGCCCCTGTTCGTCGTGGGCTTCCTCGTGGCCGTGCTGGTGCGCAGCACAGGCTTGCTGCCCGCGTCGGTCGTGGAGGTGACGACCGTGGTCACGACGCTGCTCTTCACCGCGGCGATGTTTGCGATGGGTCTGGGGGTCGACGTCGCCCACCTGGTCCGCACGGGTCGGCGCGCGCTCGTGCTCGGGACGGCGTCGGCCGCCGTCGTGACCGGCACCTCGCTCGTGGCGGTGCTGGCGCTGACCTGAGGCGGGTGGCGAGCTGCCCAGCCCGCGCTCGACGCGGGGGAGTGAGCCGGCCTGCTGATGTACCGAGCGGTGCCCGGGCAGACCGGGCACCGCTCGACGCGCGCTACCGGACGGTCGCGTCCCAGCGCCAGCGGGTGCGGCGCGCGAGTCCGGGGAGCTCGCAGCGACCCGTCGCCCACACGAGCACCTGTGCTGCCGGGAGCTCGCGGCTCGCGTCCGGCAGGTCGGGGAAGAGCCGCGCGAGCACGCGGGTGCTGAGGCCCTCGGGAAGGTCGGGGGCGATACCCGTGAGCCCTTCGAGGATGTCGCGCCCGTGCACGAGGATCTCGACGATCCCCATGGCCGCGAACCCCTGCGGGTCCGAGAGCCCGTACGGGTGGTAGGCGCGGGCCGTGTCCGGACGGGCGCCCACCTGGGCGGCGAGGAGCTCGCCGCCCGCGAGGAGCACCTCGGCCATCCCGGGCGGGCCCGCCTCGCGCTTGACGTGCGCGATCTCGTCCTCGCCCTTGGGGCCGGCGAGCGGCAGGTAGTCGAGCAGGGGAAGCCCTGCGACCTGGAGCGCGTAGGCGAGGAGGTCGTCGACGACGTGCTCGGCCGTCGCCCAGCACGACCACCGCACGGGCCCGGCCTGCGCGTCGAACGCGGCGTCCGGATGGCGACCCACGCCGTCGGCGAGCCAGCGTGCGGCGGTGCGGACGTCGTCGGGCGTGACGGGGCCGGGTGCGAGCCGGACGACCGAGACGCCGGGGTCCTCGGGCTGCGCGCTCACTCGTCGACCGCGCGGTCGGTGCGGTCCGCGCGCCAGCACTCGGCGCGATAGGGGAGGTCGACCTCGGTGAGCCCCGCGAGCGCGGGGTGGGTCGCCGCGAGGTGGTCGACGGCGTCGAGCAGCTCGTCTCGCTCGGCGGGCGGCAGCGTGAGCAGATGGCTCCGGGTCGCGGCGAGCGTCCGGAGGCTTGCGGCGGGGAGGTGGTCGGCCCAGTCGAAGGTCGCGTGCTCGAGCGGCGTGAAGGACTCGTCGACCCCGTCGAGCTGCGGGGTCCGGTGGACGGGCTCGAGCGAGTCGCCGCGGTGGATGATCTCGGTGAAGCGCTCGACCCAGTCGACCGTGTGGTCGCGGACGTTCCAGACGACGCCGAGCCGGCCGCCGGGGCGCAGCACGCGCGCGATCTCCGGGACGGCCGTCGCGACGTCGAACCAGTGCCAGGCCTGGGCCACGAGGACCGCGTCGACGCTCCCGTCCTCGAGCGGGATGCGTTCGGCCGTGCCGGGCAGGACGTGGGCGCCGGGCACGGCGTCCTTGAGCTGGGCGCGCATGCCGTCCGAGGGCTCGACCGCGGTCACGTGGAGGCCGCGCGCGACCAGCTTCTCGGTGAGCTTGCCCGTCCCTGCCGCGAGGTCGAGCACGTGGCAGGCCCCGGCGGGCAGCATCCAGTCGATCGCGGCGTCAGGGTAGGAGGGGCGGACGGCCCGGTAGTCGTCGGCACCTGCGCCGAACGACGACGCGCGTTCGGCGTGGGACGCGCGCGGGGTGGAGGACGGAGGCTCAGGGGGTGCTGCGGTGCTCATGTCTTCGACGGTGCCACGTCGCGTGGGCGAGGTCCACAGTTTCCTCGCGGTCGGCCGCGACGTGTCGGAGCAGTGGTGCCCGACGGCGGCACGTCCGTTCCGGACGCGGCCCACCCCGGGGTGCGGGCGGGAGTGGGCAGCGACTGGCAGCGACTGGCAGGCCGGCTGAGGGCGATTTGGCCGGACCGGGACTCTCCGGTAATGTTTTCTCTCGGTGAGGCGCTCACCCGAAGCCCGGGAACGGGAAGAGGGCGCGGCGCTGATACCTCCTTGGGGTATGGTGTAATTGGCAACACAACGGTTTCTGGTACCGTCATTCTAGGTTCGAGTCCTGGTACCCCAGCGCAGAGCAAGTAGCGCATCGAGTCGGTCAAACCGACGCGAATCGTGCAGTACAGTTCTCAACGGCACGGCGCCCCTCGGGGTGACGAGCTTAGGCCCCCATCGTCTAGCGGCCTAGGACGCCGCCCTCTCACGGCGGTAACACGGGTTCAAATCCCGTTGGGGGTACGTAGTACGAGGCCTGGCCATCGTCAGATGACCGGGCCTCGATGACGCTCGATCACTCTTCGGAGTGGGAGAGCTGTCCTGGCCCCCATCGTCTAGCGGCCTAGGACGCCGCCCTCTCACGGCGGTAACACGGGTTCAAATCCCGTTGGGGGTACCACCACGAAAGCCCAGTCATCGTCAGATGACCGGGCTTTCGTCGTTCGTGGGCCGCGACGGCCTGCCGAGGAGCGACCCGGCGAGGTCGCCTCCCGGCTGGAGCCGGCTGCTAGGTTTCTGTGATGTTCGTCGAGACGACCTGCAGGGTCTGCGGATGGTCGGATCCATCGGTCCCGGAGGATCTGTGGCGCGGCGGGACTCCCCTCTACGCGATCTGCGACTGCTGCGGTTCCGAGAGCGGGGTCGAGGACCTCTCCTGGCGCACCGCGCTGCGGGCCCGGAAGGTGTGGCTCGATGCGGGGGCGCGATGGTTCGTGCCCGAGGAACGGCCGGCCGACTGGGACCTGACCGCTCAGCTCGTGCGTCTCAGGAGCCGACGGGCACCGCTCGCTCAGTGAGGTCCGTCACCCTGACCGCCGAGCCCTCTCCCAGGAGCCAGTCCAGGGCGTCGCGGGCCGACCAGGAGCCCTCGTGCTGCGCGGAGAGCCGGGCAGCCCCGGCGACGTCGACGCCGAGCGTCACGAGCGGCGGCTCGACGTAGCCGTCGGCGCGGGTCTGCCCGAGCTCGACGTTCGCAGCGAGGGAGTTGCACAGGCAGGACCTGCCGACGGTGTCCGCCGCGGCTCCGCCCTTGCGCTCGTACATGTGGACGGGCTCAGCGGGACAGCGGTAGGCGACCTTGCCGTCGTCCTTCTGCACGGGCGTGCGGAGGTACCCCAGGTCGCACAGCCGAGGGCGTGCCGCCACCAGCCCCTCCTCGGCGAGCGTCCCCGGGAGCTGCGCGACCTTGAACGGGAAGCCCGTGGGGGACGTGAGGGCCTCGGTCCGGACGTCGAGCGTCCCGTCGCGCAACCGGGTCAGGACGTCGTCGCGGAGCGCGGGGTCGAGTCCAGACTCGGTTGCGAGCGCGAAGAGGGTGCCCACCTGGACGCCGGCGGCTCCCGCCTCACGGGCCGCGACGAGCGCCTCGGGCGTCCCCTGCGCGCCCGCGATCCAGAACGGCAGCCCCAGCGCCGCCACCTTCGAGACGTCGGCCTGGTCGCGCGGGCCGAACACGGGCTGGCCGACCTCGTCGAGGGTGAGCCGTCCGCGGGGCGGCGCGTTGTGCCCGCCGGCAGGGGGCCCCTCGACGACGAACCCGTCCGGGCGGGTGCGGTCCTCGCGCACCAGGTGCTCGGCCAGGGCGTGCGCGGAGACGATCGCGAGGAACGTCGGACGTGACACGGCAGGCAGCGAGCCGCCGAGGAGCGTCTCGGGGTCGAAGTCGACCGTGTGGTGGCTCCCGCCGACGACCGTCACGGGGAACTCGACGTGCTCGTGCTCCGCGAGCTGGTCGAGCAGGTGCGGGACGTCCCGGGGGATCCCTGCCCCGGTCACGACGTAGTCGGCACCCGCGAGCATCGACCCGTACGCCGCGGCGGGTGCGGCCATCTGGATCTTCTCGAGGAAGTTGATCCCCACGCGCCCGTCGTGACCCTCCTTGGCGAGCCACACCTCGACGAAGCTGCCCAGGACCATGAGCTCCTGCGCGAGCCGGGTCTGGCGCAGCGCGAGGCGCGGGACCGGCGCGTAGGGCTGACCCTCGCTGCGCCCCTCGGGACGGAAGTAGCGCGAGATCACCCGCTGGGCGAACCGGGGGACCGGGAAGGCGGCGAGCGCTCGACGGACCGCCCCGTCGCGGTCACCGTTCTGCAGCCTGCGCGCCAGCACCAGGTCGAGGGCCGTGCCCGACACGAGGCCCAGCTGTCCTGCGTGCGCGACCGCGGACGCGAGGCGCCAGGACGAGACCGCCATGCCCATCCCGCCCTGGATGACCCGCGGGAGCGGCGGGCACGGCGACGGGACGGTCAAGGAAAGCGTGGTCACAGGTGGACTCTTCTCATGCCTGGTGCGAGTGCTGCTGCCACCGCCGAACGGGTGGTTACTGCACCGTAGGTTGCGGGGCGGCGCGCGGCCAGGGTCGAAGGACCCGAACGTGCCGGGACGCTGACCGGAACGGCCTGGGAGAGCCCAGGACGGGGCGTCGGGCGAGGTCAGGCGGGGGGCGGCGGGACCGGGGGCTCGGTGCGCGCCCCGGGGGAGGACGTCGAGCGGCCGATCGGCACGAACGTCGCACGGTCCTCGTCCGAGACCTCCCAGGCCGGACCCTCCGCCTCGCCGTCGGTGCCGTCGAGACGGTTCGCCGGAGGGAGCGGGGGCAGCGGCGGCGCCATGACGGGGCGGTCGGTCCCCGCCAGGCGGGGCGCGCTCCCGCGCGGGGCCACGAAGAGGTGCCCCTGGCCGTCCTTCTGGACGGACCGCACCGCGACCGGTTGGGTCGCTGCCGCGGCAGGGTCCCGCTCCGGTCCGACGCTCGTCGGCGCCCACGCGAGGTGTGCCGCGGCCGGCGGAGGGGGTGGCGGCGGGGGAGCAGTGGTCGAAGGGCCGGGCGCCGTCGGGGCGGCCTGCTGCCGGCCTGCGGAGCCGTCGGCGCCACCCGAGGCGTTCTGAGCGCCGGAGCCGCCCGGGCCGCCCTTGCCCCCCGGGAGGAAGATCGTGTCGCACAGCTTGCGGTACGTCGCGTCGGGCTTGGCGACCCAGTTGATGCGGCTCATGGCCTGGTCCTGCCCGGCGGACTCGAGGATGAACTGGCCGTAGCCGAGCACGCGCCCGACGATCGAACGGCTGTAGCTCATGTCGGTGACCTTGCCGAGGGGCATCATCGCGACCTTGTGCGTCACGAGCCCGAACATCAGCAGCATGCGTTTGTCGGTCGCCACGAACCACTCGTTGCGCCAGTCCAGGACCTTCCACAGGAGACGCAGGGCGACCGCGAGCCAGACCCACCAGAGCATGAGGGCGCCGTCGCCCACGGTGGGACCGGACGCGCTCACGAGCCATGCGACGACGAGGAACGCGGCGAACGTCGTGGCGACGGGCTCGGCCAGCTTGCCCCAGTGGGCCCGTGTGGCAAGGACGACCCGTTCGCCGGGGATGATGTAGCGGCGCAGATGACGCGCGCTCAGGCGGGGAGGGCGACCCGCGCCCTCCACCTCCAGCTGCTCGCGCGCCATGCCGTCGACTACTCGATGAGGGACTGGACGAACTGTCCGAAGCTCGCGAACGCGCCCATGATGACGTCCCAGATCGCCTGGACGATGTCTGCTGCGCGGTCAGGGCTCTTGATGACCGCGTAGAGCAGGAAGACGATGACGACCCACATCAGGATGGTCTTGGCCTTGCCGGGCATCGTGTGGTCCTCACGTGGTCGTCGATCGGGGCGGTGGTGCTCTGCTCGCCATGGTGACCAGAGCAGACGGGACGCCGTCGGAGGCGCGCCGACGACGAGTCTAGCGTTTCGCCCGAATCGGTCGTGGGTCCCGTGTCAGGACAAGGTCGCACAGAGGGCGCGGAGCGCCGGACAAGGTCGCGCAGGGGGCGCCGAGCGCGACGACGCGTCCGGTCAGGCAGGCGCAGCAGCCGGTGCGAGCGTGGCGGCCAGAACCAGCCACCCCTCGTCCGCCCGCACCCAGAGGCGCGTGTAGCTCAACCGTGCGGAGACCACGGTCCCGCCCTGGACCGCCTCGACAGCGGCGACCAGCCTGGTCACGCCGCTCAGGACGTGCTCCTGGACGTCGAGCGACTCCTCCTCCAGGCGGGTGATCTGCAGGAACCCCGAGCGGTAGCTCTCCAGGTCGTCCTCCTTGGAGAAGACGGACCCGTCCGGACCTGCACCGACGCACCGAGGATGCAGCAGTGCGTCCAGCGCGTCGACGTCGCCGGCACGCTGGGCGGCCTGGAGCGCGTGCTCGGCAGCAAGGAGAGTCATCGCCCGAGTCTACGCAGCGGGACCTGCCCCGGGGCGAGCGCTGACGGGTGCGGCGAGGACCGGCAGGAACGCCAGTCAGGAACGCCGAGGGGCGGGCGCCTCACGGCACCCGCCCCTCGGTCAGGGTCGGTGGACGGTCACTCGCCGGCGCGGCGCAGGACCTCGGTCAGGCGGTTGGCCGCGGCGACGACGGAGCCCGAGTGCAGGCGGCCCGGCTGGCGCGTCAGGCGCTCGACCGGTCCCGAGATCGAGACCGCGGCGACGATCCGCCCCGACGGTCCGCGTACGGGCGCCGACACCGAGGCGACCCCGAGCTCGCGCTCCGAGACGGACTGTGCCCAGCCGCGCCGTCGGACTCCCGAGAGGATCGTGGCCGTGAAGACGGCCTCACGCAGGCCGCGGTGGAGGCGGTCCGGCTCCTCCCAGGCGAGCAGGACCTGGGCGGCCGAGCCCGCGCCCATCGTGAGGGTCGCCCCCACGGGGATAGAGTCACGGAGTCCGACCGGGCGTTCTGCCGCGGCGACGCAGATGCGATGGTCGCCCTGGCGGCGGTAGAGCTGGGCGCTCTCGCCCGTGTGGTCGCGCAGCGCCGTGAGAACGGGGTTCGCGGCGGCGAGCAGGCGGTCCTCGCCTGCTGCGGTCGCGAGCTCGTTCAGGCGCGGTCCGAGGACGAAACGGCCCTGCATGTCGCGAGCCACCATGCGGTGGTGCTCGAGCGCGACAGCGAGGCGATGAGCCGTCGGACGGGCGAGTCCGGTGGCGGTGACGAGCTGGGCCAAAGTGGCTGGTCCGGACTCCAGAGCGCCCAGAACGGACGCCGCCTTGTCCAGCACGCCGACTCCGCTAGAATTGTCCATAGGTCGATATTGACGTCTCGCACAGTGAGATGCAAGTTTGCGGGTGTCGGTGTCGCCGAAGGACCGGGAAGATCACCCGGACCACGACCGAGTTGTACCCCCCGATCGTCGCCCACGGCCCCCGCGTGAGCGACCACCGCAGGACACAGGTAGGAGAAACCAACATGGCCGGCACGCTGGCGGAGAAGGTCTGGGACGCGCACCTGGTGCGACGTGGCACCGACGGGTCGCCCGACCTCCTCTACATCGATCTGCACCTCATCCACGAGGTCACCAGTCCGCAGGCCTTCGAGGGCCTGCGTCTCGCCGGCCGGCAGGTGCGCCGCACCGACCTGACGATCGCGACCGAGGACCACAACACCCCCACGCTCGACATCGACCTGCCGATCGCGGACCTCACGAGCCGCACCCAGATCGACACGCTGCGCAACAACGCCAAGGAATTCGGCGTGCGCATCCACTCCCTGGGTGACGCGGACCAGGGCATCGTGCACCAGGTCGGCCCCCAGCTCGGGCTCACCATGCCGGGCCTGACGGTCGTGTGCGGCGACTCGCACACCTCGACCCACGGCGCGTTCGGGGCCCTCGCGTTCGGCATCGGGACCTCGGAGGTCGAGCACGTGCTCGCGACCCAGACCCTGCCGCTCGCGCCCTTCAAGACCATGGCGATCACGGTCAACGGCGAGCTGCCCCCGGGCGCGACGTCCAAGGACATCATCCTCGCGATCATCGCGAAGATCGGCACGGGCGGCGGCCAGGGCTACGTCCTGGAGTACCGCGGCGAGGCCATCCGGAAGCTGACCATGGAAGCCCGCATGACGGTCTGCAACATGTCGATCGAGGCGGGCGCACGCGCCGGCATGATCGCTCCTGACGAGACCACGTTCGAGTACCTCAAGGGCCGTCCGCACGCGCCCGAGGGTGCCGACTGGGACGCCGCGGTCGAGTACTGGAGGACGCTCAAGACCGACGACGACGCCACGTTCGACGAGGAGGTCGTGCTCGAGGCGGCCGACCTCGAGCCGTTCATCACCTGGGGCACCAACCCCGGCCAGGGCCTGCCCCTGTCCGCGAACGTCCCGGTCCCGGCGGAGATCGCCGACGAGAACGAGCGCGTCGCCGCCGAGCGCGCGATCGAGTACATGGGCCTGACCCCGGGTGCTCCGCTGCGCGACATCGCGATCGACACGGTCTTCATCGGCTCGTGCACCAACGGCCGCATCGAGGACCTGCGCTCGGTCGCCAAGGTCGTCCAGGGCAAGAAGAAGGCCGACTCGCTGCGCGTGCTCGTCGTGCCCGCGTCGGCGCGCGTCCGCCTCCAGGCCGAGGCCGAGGGGCTCGACCAGATCTTCCTCGACTTCGGTGCCGAGTGGCGCAACGCCGGCTGTTCGATGTGCCTGGGCATGAACCCGGACCAGCTCGCTCCGGGGGAGCGTTCGGCCTCCACGTCCAACCGCAACTT
Organism: Oerskovia merdavium; assembly: GCF_014836755.1. Taxonomy (GTDB): domain Bacteria; phylum Actinomycetota; class Actinomycetes; order Actinomycetales; family Cellulomonadaceae; genus Oerskovia; species Oerskovia merdavium. The sequence continues at coordinate 172,629 of NZ_JACSQF010000008.1, read as the reverse complement.
CGAGGGTCGCCAGGGCAAGGGTGGACGCACCCACCTGGTCTCGCCGCTCGTCGCGGCCGCGACGGCCATCCGCGGGACGTTGTCCTCGCTGGCCGACCTGGACCTGCCGGCCGACGTCGACATCACGTCGTTCGACGGCACGCCGCTCGCGCCGCTCGACCCGCGCGTCCCGCTGCAGGTCTGACACCGGGTCCCGGCACCCCATGCGGGGCGCCACCCCGGCAGGCCACCTGACGACCGACTCATCGAGGAAGCAGAAGCATCATGGAGAAGTTCACCACCCACACCGGTGTCGGTGTCCCGCTGCGCCGCAGCAACGTCGACACGGACCAGATCATCCCCGCCGTCTACCTCAAGCGCGTGACGCGCACGGGGTTCGAGGACGCGCTGTTCGCGGCGTGGCGCGGGGACCCCGCGTTCATCCTGAACCAGCCCGCGTACTCGTCCGGCTCCGTGCTGGTCGCGGGCCCCGACTTCGGCACCGGCTCGTCGCGCGAGCACGCCGTGTGGGCCCTCAAGGACTACGGCTTCAAGGTCGTCCTGGCCTCGCGTTTCGCGGACATCTTCCGCGGCAACTCGGGCAAGCAGGGCCTCGTCGCGGGCATCGTCGCGCAGGAGGACATCGAGCTGCTGTGGAAGGTCCTCGAGACCAAGCCCGGCACCGAGGTCACGGTCGACCTGGTCGAGCGCACGGCGACGGCCGACGACGTCGTGGTCCGTTTCCAGATCGACGACTACACGCGCTGGCGCCTCATGGAGGGGCTCGACGACATCGGTCTGACCCTCCAGCACGAGGCCGACATCACGGCGTTCGAGCAGACGCGCGCGTCGTGGCGCCCCAAGACGCTGCCGGCGAAGCACCTGCCGACGGTCGACATCGAGGCGGCCCGCCCGTCCGCATGACCTGACGGTCGCAAACGGTTCGCACGGCCCGACGGCGCTGCTCCCCACCCAGGGGAGCGGCGCCGTCGGCGTGTGCGGGACGAGGGGGACGTACCTGTTCGCCGGGACTGGACGGAGGGTCGTCGACGGGCGTCGCACGTGGCGCGACGCACGCGCTCACGGTCGCGGCGGCCCCTGGCGGATCCGCGCGAGCTGCGACTCCGCAGTGATCGTGGACGGGTCCCACCCGGCCTCGAGCCACCACGTCGCGCCCGCGGCCTCGAGCGCGCGCGCGTCCTGGGCCGCGGCGTCGAGGTCGGTCGCGAAGTCCCGCTGGACCACGAGCTCGAACGGACCGGCCGCCGGGTCACGGTGGTCGCCCACCCAGGTCGCGACCTCGCGCACGTCCTCCGGTGTGAGCGGGTCCAGGCCGCGGTCGCCCCGGAGCTGGACCGTCACGCCGTCCCAGCGGACCGCTCGGCTCATGGACTTCTCGCTCGGGAACACCCCCACGGGCCACACGGGGATGCGCCCGTGGACGGGCTGTGGTGAGATCGTCATCTCGCCCGTCGAGATGTGCTTCCCGTCGAACGAGAACGCCTCGCCCGACCAGGAACGCTCGAGGAAGGCCAGCACGTCGTCGAGCAGCTCGGCGCGCTCGCGCAGCGACGTGAGCTGGCCGGGGACGGCGCTGAAGCCCGCGTCGTCGAGCACCCCGACGCCTGCTGGCAGCACGAGCCGCCCGCCCGAGAGGTGGTCGACCGTCAGAGCCTGGCGCGCGAGCTCCCACGGACGCCGGCGCGGTAGTGCGAACACGAGCGCACCCAGCGTCAGGCGCTCGGTCTGGACGGCCGCCGCGGCGAGGATGCCCCACGGGTCGTAGCCCTCCATGCCGGGCAGGCTGATGCCGTCCCACGTGAAGTAGCCGTCCCAGCCGTGGTCCTCGGCCTCGCGGGCCATGGAGACCAGCTCTGATGCGGAACCGAAGCTCCCGACGAACCCGAACTTCAAGGCCATGACGTCCTCCTGCGACTCGTTGGCGGTCCTCCCACGGTAGGACCGGCCACCCACACGCGCCGCGGGCCGGACGACGAAGGCCCGCTCGCCCGGCGAGTTCGCGGGCGAGCGGGCCTTCGGGCGTCGTCAGGGGATCAGTGGTGCTTGTTCTTGCGCGGGATGAAGTGCACGACCGTGACGACGACCGCACCCACGATGGTGCCGACGATCGCCGAGCCCAGGGTGTCGACGAGCCACGTGAGCACACCGCCGACGACCGGGACACCGTGCACGCCCGACTCGAGGAAGTGCAGCAGGTCGTACGGGCCGTGCCAGCCGAGGTCGTACGTGCCCTGCAGCAGGATGTGCCCACCGACCCACAGCATCGCCACCACGCCGACGGTCGAGATGACCGCCATGACGCGCGGCATCGCGGTCACGAGGCCGCGGCCGAACGACTGGACCCACCCCGTGCGCTGCCGGGCGAGGTGCAGGCCGATGTCGTCCATCTTCACGATCAGGCCGACGATCCCGTAGACGAGGACCGTGATGAGCAGCGCGACGACCACGAGGATGATCGCGCGCGACCAGAACGCCTCGTCGGCGACCTCGTTGAGCGCGATGACCATGATCTCCGCGCTGAGGATGAAGTCGGTGCGCACCGCGCTCGACACGACCCGGTCCTCGTCGACGGCCTTCTTCGCGGCCGCGTCGTCGATCGCCTTCGTGTGCTTGCCCGAGATCATCTCCCAGAGCTTCTCGGCCCCCTCGTACGCGAGGTACGTCCCGCCGACCATGAGCAACGGGGTCAGGAGCCACGGCAGGAACTGGCTGAGCAGCAGCGCCGCCGGGAGGATGAACAGGAGCTTGTTGCGCAGCGAGCCCAGGGCGATGCGCTTCACGACCGGGATCTCGCGCTTCGCGGCCAGACCCTCGACGTAGCGGGGCGTGACCGCGGTGTCGTCGATCACGACGCCGGTCGCCTTGACGCTCGCGCGCCCCGCGGCGGCACCGATGTCGTCGATGGACGCTGCTGCCAGCTTGGCGAATGCTGCGATGTCGTCCAGCAGTGCTACGAGTCCGACGGACATGAGGTCTCCACGAGGCCCGTGTCGCCGCCCACGAGCCCTTGAGGTCGGGATCCGACGCGGCTGTAGCGCATCGTAACGACTCGGGCGGTGCGCCGTCGCGGTGCGTCCGCGCGAGAGCACACCCCGGGCCGCCTACGCGGACCTGGCCCCGTGCCCTGGTGACGTGTGACGCGATCGGTCGCACCGCCGTCGGGCAGACGATCTAGGCTGGTCCACATGGCTAACCACTACGACGTCGTCGTCCTCGGCGCGGGCCCCGGCGGCTACGTCGCCGCCATCCGCGCGGCCCAGCTCGGCCAGTCCGTCGCGATCATCGAGGAGAAGTACTGGGGCGGTGTGTGCCTCAACGTCGGGTGCATCCCCTCCAAGGCGCTCCTGCGCAACGCGGAGCTCGCCCACCTGTTCACGCACCAGGCCGACTTCTTCGGCATGACGGGTGACGTGTCGTTCGACTTCGGCAAGGCGTTCGACCGCAGCCGCGACGTCGCCGACGGCCGCGTCAAGGGCGTGCACTTCCTCATGAAGAAGAACAAGATCACCGAGTACGACGGGCGCGGCACGTTCCGCGACGCGAACACGATCGACGTCGCGCTGTCGTCCGGCCAGACCGAGACCGTGACGTTCGCGAACGTGATCATCGCCACGGGCTCGAAGGTCCGTCTGCTGCCGGGCGTCGAGCTGAGCGAGAACGTCGTCACGTACGAGAAGCAGATCCTGACGCGTGAGTTGCCGCGCTCGATCGCGATCGTCGGGGCGGGCGCGATCGGCATGGAGTTCGCGTACGTGCTGAAGAACTACGGCGTCGACGTGACGATCATCGAGTTCCTCGACCGTGCGCTGCCGAACGAGGACATCGAGGTCTCCAAGGAGATCGCCAAGCAGTACAAGAAGCTCGGCGTGAACATCCTGACGTCGACCGCGGTGCAGACCGTGGTGGATGGCGGCTCGTCGGTGACCGTCTCCTACAAGGGCGTCAAGGACGACAAGCCCGGCTCGATCGAGGTCGACAAGGTCCTCATGGCCGTGGGCTTCGCGCCCAACGTCGAGGGCTTCGGGCTCGAGAACACGGGCGTCGCGCTGACCGACCGCGGCGCGATCGCGATCGACGACGTCATGCGCACCAACGTGCCCCACATCTACGCGATCGGTGACGTCACCGCGAAGCTCATGCTCGCGCACGTCGCCGAGGCGCAGGGAGTCGTCGCGTCCGAGACCATCGGCGGCGCCGAGACCATGACGCTCGGCGACTACCGCATGATGCCGCGCGCGACGTTCTGCCAGCCGCAGATCGCCAGCTTCGGCCTCACCGAGCAGCAGGCCCGCGACGAGGGCTACGACGTCAAGGTCTCCAAGTTCCCCTTCACCGCCAACGGCAAGGCACACGGCCTGGGCGAGCCCACGGGCTTCGTCAAGCTCGTCGCCGATGCCCGCTACGGCGAGCTCCTCGGCGGCCACCTGATCGGCCCGGACGCTTCCGAGCTGCTGCCCGAGCTCACGCTCGCGCAGAAGTGGGACCTCACGGCGTCGGAGCTGGGGCGCAACGTGCACACGCACCCGACGCTGTCGGAGGCCGTGCAGGAGGCCATTCATGGACTCGCGGGGCACATGATCAACTTCTGAGACCAGGGACAAAACGGACAGGTTTGACCGTCCTGCTGAAAGGCCCTGATCTGCGGCATAGCCGCAGGTCAGGGCCTCTATCCGTGCCTCGATCGTGATGGACAGTAGCCACCCGAACCCGACGGCAGCGGCGAGGTATTCCATGTGGGTGTCTGGGATGGGCTGGAGACGTTGCAGTTGTGGCAGTGGCGTGCGCAGGTCGAAGCGGGCGAGCGGCCCGGTGGGACGTCCGCGGACACGGGGGAGATCAAGCGGTTGCAGTTGGAGAGCGCCGATGCAACGTCGCCGGGCGCTGCTTTGCATGGCCAAGTAGTGGCGCGCCCTAGCGACCGGCTACGGGAAGCTCTCCATCGCCGATCACGCCGCCGTCAGCCTCTCAGCCTGCATCACGTGGACCCGCGTGTCGAAGACATGCCCAGTCAGGTAGGCGGGTCGCATCTACGCTGCCAGCCGCGAACGCAACGGCTCGCACCAACATGGCGAGGTAGGGCGCTGTGGAGAGGCGCGCTCACGCATGGGGTCAACGCTCTGGCTCTACGTCCCATCACGGCCCAGCGTGCCCTCAATCGGAAGACTCGCCCGCAGAGAAGCGCCAATCGCCCGCGAGCGATGCGACAATCGAGCAAGCATCTGCCCGCCGGATCGGACATTCGCGATGTTCCGATTAACTCGGACGTGAAAGAGTAGGATGAGAGTAAACATTCAGAGGTCACAGTGGGCTCATAGCACCCGGTCGGGACACTCGCGCCTACACATCTCACTCTTAGACGACAACTGGGACGACTTCGGATTCAAGACTCTGTACGGCGTGGAAATCTCCGCCCCAGACCTCAATCCCATTGACCTCGGTGGCGTAAAGATCATGAAACTAGGACAAGAATCGGGACGCACAGAAATCCCCCTAGCGCCGCTTGAGCGACTTTCTGGCGAGTACGTTTCGCTTGGTCAAGATATCGAGTACTACGAGAAGCTCGGCACGCTCCCGAAGGCGATGCGCGATGCGTACCTTGAAGCCATGAACGACGCAATCGCCAGTTCTGAAACTAGAGAGCGGGCAGAACAGTACACAGCATGGGAGATATCGCTCTTGCGGTTTGGCGAAGCTCAACATGTGCTTGAGACCGCAGTAGAGTTCATCGGTGGTGGTTCCGCCCGTGCCCGTCAGCGCGCGAGCTTTTCGTACGTAGATCCCTCAAGCGGCTCAGAGGTGCAGTTCAACTTCGACGACACTGGGCCGGTACCCGGACGCTGTAATGCCCTGATCGGATACAATGGCGCAGGGAAAACCCGCCTGCTTGCCGAAATTGCTAGGCTGGTTAGCAAAGTCGGTGCTAATAGCCAGTTGACCAAGGGGTCACCCCATCTAACTGGGGAAGACCGTACATTCGCGGCCGTTGTCGCGGTCTCGTATAGCGCATTCGATACGTTCAAACTCCCTGAGATTGACTCGCTTCAAGGCTCAACGGACGACAAGCGGGGAAAGACCGAGTTCTTCGGGTATACTTACTGCGGTCTGCGCCGAATTGTCGGTGCACAAAGTTTGGAACCTGAGCTGAAAAGCATTAGTGAGATTGACCGCGAATTTTTGCGGGCGCTAGAATTCACTCTGAACTCCAAAGGTGCAAACGTCGTGCGACGTGCCCTGCAAATCATTGGAGCCGAGCCCTCGTTTGGTCGAATCGGGATCCGACCAGATGAATGGGTAGACGATCCCTCTGAAGCGGCAACAAGCATTAGGGAACTGAGTACTGGCCATAAGATCGTCCTAAACATCGTGGTGCAGCTCGCCGCTCACCTCAGGAAACGTTCATTAGTCCTTCTTGACGAGCCCGAAAGCCACCTCCATCCACCCCTTCTGGCTGCGCTTCTGAAGGCGAGTCAGTATCTGCTTGAGGAGTTTGACTCTTTTGGATTGATCGCAACGCACAGCCCTGTTGTGCTCCAGGAGGTCCCAGCGTCGTCAGTTCGCGTCCTGAATCGCATCGGCAGTAGAACCACAGTTCAGACTCCGACGATCGAGACATTCGGATCGAACATCGGTGAGATCACAAGACATGTATTTTCTCTCGATAGCAGCTCTACCGACTATCAAGGCGTTCTACGAGAACTTGCCCAGAGTAGGTCCGAGGCTGACCTTGAGCAGATATTTCCGATGGGTCTGAGTGCGCAAGCGCACGCCTTGTTTCTTCGATTCTCGAACAGGGGTGGTTGAGATCATCTTCCTTTACCCGCCTGAACAACCGGCTATGGAGCTATACGATCGCGTCCATAGTTCCAGCACCGCTGAAGATACGCTTACCCGCATGCGTCTTTTACGGCCTGTGGTTTCGGAACGGTGCGAATCTTACTCACTTGAACTGGTTGACGGCGCCCACCCAACAGTCGCTTGGGACGACTCGGACGCCAGTCTTCTCCAGAAGTCTTACAAAGTAATCCGGAGCGGGAGACTCAGATCTGAAGGGTCGGCAATCCTCTCACTTAGCCTCAGGTGCTGCCTTTGTGGCCATCGGGATACATCGCAACTTGACCACTTCCTACCAAAGTCAATATACCCAGAGTACTCGGTCCTTCCAATAAACCTAGTGCCCTGTTGCAGCGTGTGCAATAACCTCAAGGGTGACAAGACCTCGGATGCTCTAGGGCCTCTCTTTGTGCACCCCTACTCCGTGTTCTCCAGTTCTACTGTGCAGTTCTTGCATGCGGCCTTGAGTTTCGAGCCGCATTTCAGTATTGAGTACTCCGTGCAGTCATCTAGTTCGCTCCCCGAGAGTCTTGCTTCAGGGCTGCGTCGACAGTTTGCGTTCCTTCGACTGGGCGAGCTATACGAAACGCAGGCGATTGAGGAGGTCGCCGAGCAAGCTGGTGGGCTCCAAGAACTGCACGGGATAGGCGGTGCCTCGCGAGTTGCTGACCATTTGGCCCGCGCTTCACGTAGTACTCGTGCACGCCTGGGGGTCAATCACTGGAAGCCAGTCGCCCTGGCGGTGCTAGCTGGGAGTCTGGAGTTTTGTGATGGCGGATTTCGAGAGTTTTTCGTTGAATAGCAACGGTGTGGGCATGTTGGCAGTAAGAAGCGAGTTGCCAAATTGTGCTGATCCGGCAGGGAATCGTTCGGTTTCGGGAGGCCTGTCTCAGGCGAACCCGCCGGATCGATTGTCTTCCTGCTCGTTCGTGAGATGGCCGCGACCGGAACTCGGAAGTGCGGGTGCCGGTCGCGGTGGCGTGCCGGGTCCTGGGCTTGTCGAACCAAGGGTACTGACTGCAGCACACCCCGACCTCGTCAGCGCAGTCGTCAACACTCAGGAAGCGACGCGGGGGTGGGGGACTCAGGTGGCAAGCAGGCAAAGTGGTGTTCTCACCAGCGGTGGTGTCACCTGCTTCCTCGTTGAAGGTGGAGTAGGACGAGGGCTGCGGCGGTGATCTCGGTGATGCGGGCGGGGTCGAGGGTGATCAGGCGTAGGGCTCGCCAGGTGTTCTTGATCAGGGCGTTGCCGCGTTCGGCGACGGCGCGCAGGCTGGTGAGGAGCTTGTTGCGGGTGACGTCGTCGACGTGCGCGTCGGCCCTCAGGCGGTGGGGGTGCCCGGTCCCGATCCCTGCGCCTTGATAGCCCTTGTCGGTCAGGGTCACGATGCCGGCCGCGGCAGCCGGGTAGAGAGCGGGCAGGACGTGGGTGCGGGCTGCGGTGATGTCGTGGGTCGAGCCCGGGCACACGGGCGAGACCCACACGGGGTACCCGGTCGGCTCGCACACGACCTGGACGTTCCCGCCGTGGCGGTGGTGCTTGCCCGAGTACCACGAGTCGGCGCCGGTCGGGTTGCGGGGCCCGTGCAGCTGGGCGATCGGGACCAGGGGTGCCGTCCAGGCACACGAACGGCCAGTCCTCTTGTTTCGCGATGGCGAGGACCTCGTGCAGGCTCGGGGCGTGGGCCGCGATCACGTCGATGGCCTCGTGCAGGTACCGGTAGCCGGTCGCGAGCGAGATCCCTGCGTCGATCGCGAGCTGTCGTATCCGTGTGGCGTCCTTGAACCAGCGCAGCACCAAGATCGCCTGCGTGCGGGCGGTCGCGACCCGTTGCTTGGGGCGCACGTCGTGGGCGCGGCGGTGGGCGCCGATCCACCGGGTGACGACCCTCAGGGTGTGAGCGGGCACGTCGAGGCTGGCACGATAGGTGATCAAACGGGACCCCAGGATGTCGCGGTTGTGTGTTTGGCGACTTACATCCTGACGCCCGGGGTCCGCCCACCAAGCCTCCCGGACACCGAACCTGCTGGTCAGCGCGCCATCACACCGTCAGCCCTGGTGAGAACACGTCAAAGATCCCAGTCAAACCAACCCGCCACCGATACTCTCCTCGGGTAGAGAGAGCCCTACGGAGGGCGTCAAGGTTACCCAAGCAGGCACCGCCCTCAAGGCGATTCGGCGACTCGCGCTGCCACAAAGGGTACACCGGGGGCGCACCAAGAAACATCGATATCGGGACCTCGGAATTGTAGCGATCTTGGGTTGTCAAACCCTAGTGGATCAACTTCTGATCACCGTGACAAGGTCGACTCATCGACTCATCGACTCATCGACTCATCGACTCATCGAGTCGGCGTGCGCGCAGGGGTTCCTCGACAGCAAAGCTGGTGCTGTCGAGGATTTCCTACGCGGCGGCCAGCGTCCGTTGGTCAAGATGCTGAGCGAGATCGCCGTGTGGGCGAAGCGACAGGTAGACGGTTCCCACGGGGCGGGTCTTTTCGGGGTCCGGAGTCTGTGAACCGGCTATCGCGGTTCGTACCAGATGGACTTGGTGGGGTCCCACGTGAGGCCAGCGGCCTGGCCGGTCAGCACGGGGTCGGCGAACGCGATGACGTCGTCGAGCACGGGTGCGATGTCGGCCGGCAGGTGAAGTGATCCCGAGCCGCGCAGCCAACGGGGCCACCGCGTCTGGGCGAGCGGAGCGAACCCGTCGAGCACGTCGGCCAGCGGGTTCAGCGTCGCCTTGCGGTGGTGTGCAACCTCGTCGATAGCGCGGATGACATCGTCCGCGTTGACAGCGTGGTTCCTGGACAGGCTCCATACGTCACCGAAGTCGCGCCATCGAGTGTTGGCCAGGCCGCGTTGGACGGCGTTGACGACCTTCTCGGCGTAGACCATATGGATCGGTTAGCCGCGCAGGGTGATCGGCTCACCGCCACGCAGGCGTGGGACGGCGATGTCTGACGGCGCGGGCCAGATCGGGTCGCCGACGTTCACGTCCACGTGGAAGGGAAGGCGGGCCGTGGCCAAGCGTGCGTCGACGTGCACGCGCACGCCCTGGTACTCATCGTCCTCGCGGATCGCCTCCGCTCGCGCTGTCTCCGGTAGGAACTCGATCCCGTCGTCCTGCGGGAGCGCGGTCGCGGCGACGTCGGCCACGAGTGCCCTGACGGTGTCGACATCGTTGGCGGTCTCGAGCGCCGCGAGGTCGATGTCCTTGGTGGGGCGGCGTGCTCCGAAGGCGGCGAGCAGCACGCCACCTTTGAGGACGAAGTGGTTGCGCTCGGAGCTCGCGGCCAGTCGCGCAAGGAAACCCTCGAGCACGTACAACTGGTGCAGCTCCTGGGTAGGCCGCTTGGAGCGGCGCGCTTGATTCTGCAGATCCAGGTAGGCATCCCCTGCGGGCGTGCCGTGCGTCGGGCGGATCACAGCAGGATCTCCATGGTCTGTCGCAGAGGGGTCAGGGTGCGGGGAAAGTCGCGGGCCACGCGCAGCAGTTCCGACGGCCGGCCGCCGGACCGCAGCCACCGTTTCAGGGACTCGTTGGCGAGCTCGGGGCCCTCGATGTTTCGCATCCGGAACGCGTCGATGATGCTGCGCTCCGCCGAGTACAGGCCGATGGTCGATTCGTCCCCGATGTCTAGCAGGCCCCTACCGATGGGGAATGTCTTGGTATCGAAGTGTCGCCAGCGCACCGGCGCCTCGGTGTGCGGGGTCCATGCCCCGCGAGGTATCGCGATGTCGATCTCGGCGGGGATGTCGTCGATGAGGTCGTGGCGGGCCAAGGCCGACCGCAAGCAGAGTGTTGCGTCGGGGGAGCGGGAGGCAAGATCGATGAGATCGTCGTCGCCCGCGAGGCCGCGCTTGCGGTACAGGCCGCGGGCGATCGCGATGATCTCCCCCTCGTCGATGAGCTTCCGGAACTGCCGTTCGTTGAGACACTCCCGGGCTTGCGAGTAGCGGAACGTCGGAGGCAGGGCGGCCAGCAGGTCCGCGGACACGACGACCACCTCCGTAGGGAAACCTATACACCAGTGCTCCAACTGTAAAGGATTTCCTCCAGCAAGTCGAGACCCGACGGGGTGCGCCATTGCGCGAGCGGTCTTGACGCCGATGGCGATGTACAGGGCGTTCGGAGACCACCACCGGGAGCCTCAGTCACCGGAGGAAGCGCTGATGGACTCATGAGCCAGCTCGTGGACGCGGGAGCAAAGCATGGATCACTTGTAGCTCTACTGTCCGGAGGGCTTCTGCCAGCGCTGGCGAGCGCTCGCGAGCGGCGTCGAGGAGCGAAAGGTCTAGCTGGCTGGCGTTGTGAGCGGCGGAATCACTCTTGTTGCGGGCACACGTCGGAGGTCGTCTTCGGTCGTGTGCCGACCAGTTCGTGCATGGGGCCAGCCAAGGGAGTGCTCCCGTCCGTGGCCGCGGAAGGTGCCAAGATCATGCTCGCCGTTCTCGTGGTGCTCGCCTGACGCGTTGACGCTGGTTTATCAGTCTCACCATCAAGGTTCAGAGCGACAACGAGCAGGGGAAGCGGGTGATCGAGTAGCAGATGGCCAAGTGGAGATGCATGTCTGCCAACCCGAGCAGGTCTGGAACGTCGGCATCCGACATCAGCCCTCCGGATGGCAACGAGTGGTGTCAGACGGCGAGCGGGAGCAGTTCGCTCGGCTCGCCGTCCCACAGGACGACGAGCTCGTCGCGAGCCCGAGTCGTCGCGACGTAGAGCAGTGACCGCTCCCGCTGCACGGCGTCGTTCCGTTCGGGTTCGGGCAGATCGTCCACGTGAGCGGGCAGCGCCTCGGCCGTCACACCGAAGAGCAAGACGTGGCGGAACTCCATGCCCTTGGAGCGGTGCATTGTCATGACGGACACCGCCCCCTTGGAGGGCGTGTCGCGCGGTCCGATATAGGTGGCGGTCACTCCGCGATCGGCCAGCTCGGGGAGCAGGTAGGTGCCTTCGTTGCCTCCACGCACGAGAACGGCGAGAGATTCGGGCGTCGCGCCGTCGTTGATCCAACTCAGGAGAGTCAGCGCCGCCGTCGCGTAGGCGCCGTCCAGCGACGACGCTCCTTCGGTGCGCGGTGCCAGGCCAACCCGGGCGGATCGCGCACCGTCGTCCTGCGTCGGCTCGCCGTCGAAGTCGATGAGCTCTTCACCGGCGAGGATGCTGCTCGCAAAGCGGAGGGTCTGGGCGGTGGTGCGGTAGTTGAGCGTGAGACGCCGGGAACGTCCGCGGATCAGGATTCCGTACCTGCTGAGGACCACGAGGGGGGCGTAAATGCGCTGCTGAGCATCCTCGGCGAGGAGGAGGTCGCCTGGCCCGTCGGCAACGAGGGCCCGCAGCAGGATGAGACGCGACGGTGACAGGTCCTGCGCCTCGTCGACGAGGACGTGGTCGACGGGCCGACCGATGGTCGGTGCGGCCTGATCGAGAGCGATGGCGGCGATCATCGACTTCTCGTCGTAGTCCGTGGTGCGGGACTGGATGCCGGCCTCGCGGTAGGCGTCGATGACATCCCACACCAGGCTGCGGCGCTCGCGGTCGAGGGGGACCCGCCGTCCCGCTCGCGGGGCGGCGAGGTACTCGTCGCGGGTGGTGATGCGGTGGGGGACGACGACGGTGCCGTACTCGGCGGCGAAGAAGCCCGGCGTCCGAAGGGACTCCGGCAGCTCGTGGCCTGCATGGGAGAGCGCACGTCTCCACGCGTCACCGGTGGTCGCCTGGACGACGGTACTCCTGGCGGTGCCGAGGACGAGGCCGGCCGCGTCGGTGATGGGCAGGCCGTGGGCGGCGCCCTGCGTGACGAGCCGCCAAGCGATGGCGTCGACTGTGCCGACGAAGATGCCGACATCGCCGGGGTATTTGGCGAGGTGGGTCTGTGGATCGAGGAACAGCAGACTGTCCCTCAGCGAGCTGGCAAGCGTCTTGTTGTACGTGGTGAGAACGATCCGTGCTTGTGGGTTCTCGCGCTGGAGGTGTCGGGCGCGGTGCAGCAGGACGACCGTCTTGCCGGTTCCGGCGCCACCGGAGAGGCGGAACGAGCCGCTACGCTCCCCGTAGGCATAGGCCCGCTGCTCAGGGTGGAGGAAGGTGCGCCAGCGACCAAAGTCGGGGTCTTCGAGTGCGGCGCGCAGTTCCGCATCGTCGGTGACGAGGGCAAAGTCCATCCGGGACGCGGGTCGATCCAGCGCGGCGAGCACGACGGAGTCGGAATCAGGATCGCCCTGCACCTTCTCGAGGCCGTAGCGGGCCTTGATCTCGTGGAGCGGTACGCCGTCGGCGAGCTCGAGGAGGACGTTCTGCTGCCAGCGAGCGGGCGCGTCGTCGGTGAGAGCGACGAGCTCGAGCTCGTCGGTCTGCAGGATGGCGTCCGAGGCGAGGGTGTCGTCGATGCCGAGCTCGAGGAGATCGTGGACGGAGTACCCCCGTGCTCGTAGTACAGGCTCGGGCAGGGTAGGTGTCGGGAACGGAGGCGGAGCGACGTATTCGGGCTGTGTGAACCGTGGGACGTTCTCGAGGATCGTCGGCGGCGCAGCAGCTTCGACGAGCTCGAGCACGTTGGCCTGGGGGTTGACGGTGAGTTTGAGCCGCTTAGCCTTCTCGTAGGCCTCGTCGTGCTGAAACGTGCCGAAGTAGACATAGGTGGCGCTGGGGCCGTCGCCGACCTTGGCGAGTAGGGCCCGCCAGAACTTGGTGACCCGGCCGGTGTACAAGCGGTGATCAGCGCCGCCGACTACCGGCTCGATGTGCAGGCCAGGTGAGGTGTCGTCTCGTCCGAGCTTCTGCAGGAATGTCAGGACGGCGCCGGCGACGCTTCCGTCGACTCCACCTGACTTGTCGGGACCGATCGAGACCTGCGGCATGTCCGCGAGGATAGCGACTCGCACGTGAGGTCTCGATTGTGCGTCGACCTGTACCGGGTGAAATCCTTCCGGAGGGCACGTGAGTGATCAACCCTGTCAGTGGGTGCGCCTACCATCGTCCACAGTCTCATTCCGGATGGACTTGTCCACAATTGAGAGGTTGCGAGCTTGACCAGCACAGCCATCGACCCCACCGCTGCGGAAGTTCGGCCGGCAGGACCGCTGGTCCCGGAGCCGGGACAGGTGGTTACTGTGCGCGGGTCGACGTGGGCCATCACGGACATCCGACGACAAGGCCTGCCGCGCAGCCCTGCCGATGAGGGACGTCCCGGCCTCAATCATGTGGTCAGCCTCCAGTCACTGGACGAGGACCGCCGCGGCGAGGAGTTGGCGGTCGTCTGGGAACTGGAGATTGGCCACTCGGTCGCCCCGGATCGCGGCCTGCCGGAGCAGATCGGCGGTTTTGACGACCCCAACACCCTTGCCGCCTACGTGGACGCCGTGCGATGGGGCGCGATCACGTCGGCCGACGCGGGGGAGTTCCAGGCACCCTTCCGCTCGGGCGCGAACGTCGAGGCCTACCAGCTCGAGCCACTCCGCCGAGCTCTTCAGGCACCCCGCACGAACCTGCTGCTCGCTGACGACGTCGGCCTCGGTAAGACGATCGAGGCCGGCCTGGTGGTCCAGGAGCTGCTGCTCCGGCACCGCGCCCGCAGCGTCATCATTGTGTGCCCGCCGAGCCTCGCGCTGAAGTGGCAGGACGAGATGCGGGAGAAGTTCGGTCTTGAGTTCGAGATCGTGAACTCCGATCTCATGGCGCGCGTGCGGCGCTCGCACGGCCTCAACGCGAACCCCTTCCGCCTGTTCCCGCGCGTCATCGTGTCGATGGCGTGGCTGCCTGGCGTTCGCGCCCAGCGGCTCTTCCGGGAGGCAACCAGCGGGGTCGGCGCGGTCAACAGCGCCAAACGGTACGCCTTCGACGTGCTCGTGGTCGACGAGGCCCACCACGTGGCGCCGTCGAGCCCGTCCACCATCGGCAAGGCCCGCGGCTACGCGGTGGACTCTCAGCGCACCACCGCCGTCCGTGACCTGGCCCGCCTGTGCGAGCATCGACTCTTCCTCTCTGCAACGCCGCACAACGGGCACAGCGAGTCGTTCACGGCGCTGCTCGAGATGATCGACAACCGCCGGTTCAGCCGCGGCGCGACGGTGGATGACACGGCGCTCAAGGAGGTTACGGTCCGCCGCCTCAAGGGCGACATCGTGGCGAAGAACTTCAAGCCGCGCGAGATCTCGACCATCCCGTTCGAACCCGCCCAGGACGAGCAGCAGATGTTCGACCTGCTCGACGGCCTGCTGACAAAGTCGGCTCGGGCGAACGGCATGAAGGCTTCTGGTGACATCGTCGCGATGCTCCTCAAGAAGCGCTTCCTGTCGAGCCCGTACGCCTTCGGCACGACGCTCGCCAACTACCGCGCGGCGCAGTTCAGTGCAGGCTCGGACCTCGAGGAGGACGACTACTACGCCGAGGTGCTCGGCTCGGAGGCGTCCGACGAGGAGGAGGGCGCTCTCGAGCACCCGGAGTTCACGACGCTGCGCCGGGAGCGCACCTCCACCCACGACCCCCTGGTCTCGGCGACCACGGAGGAGATCGACTGCCTCGTCACGTGGGGCACCGGGTATCGCCCCAAGGCGGACTCGCGCCTCAAGGCGCTCATCGATTGGCTGACGGCGATTTGCCGCCCGAGTGGGGAGTGGTCCAACGAGCGGGTCGTCATCTTCACCGAGTACGCGGACACCCTCGACTGGATCGTGGAGAACCTGCGCCAGCGCGGCTACGACGAGTCCCGCCTGGCCACGATCCAGGGTTCGACGGACACCGAGACCCGCGAGGTTACGCGCGCCCGCTTCAACGCGGACCCGTCGAAGGAGCCGCTGCGTGTGCTCGTCGCCACGGACGCGGCCGGCGAGGGCATCGACCTCCAGGCGCACTGCCACCGCCTGGTGAACTTCGACGTGCCGTTCAACCCGTCTCGCCTCGAGCAACGGATCGGGCGTATCGACCGGTACGGGCAGACGCAGAACCCGCAGGTGGTGCAGTTCGTGCCGGAGTCGACGTCGTCGACGTTCGGCGCGGACATGCACTTCATGGAGTACATCGCCCGCAAGGTCGCCAACGTGCATGGCGACCTCGGCTCGGTGAACCCGGTGATCGACGCCGAGATCCAGAACAAGTTCGGCCACATCGACAAGACACCCCGACGGCGCCCCACGACCGAGGCGGAGGCTGTCACGTCGGTCATGGCGGGCTCGGCCGAGCTCAACCGTTCGCTCACGCGCCTCGAGGAGCAGTACGAGAACATCAAGGAGCGGATGCACCTCACGCCGGACAACGCCCGGCGCGTCGTGGATACCGCGCTGCGATTGACGGACCAGCCGACCCTCGAAGTGTCAGGCCATCAGGACACCGACGCGGCCGTCTACACCGTGCCGAACCTCGGCCAGGCCTGGCAGCCCGCGCTCCGCGGCCTCAACACGCGCCTGGACGCAAGGCTGCGCCCCATCACGTTCGACGGCGCCGCCGCGACGGAGGTGCCGAACAACGAGGTCGTCTACGTGCACCTCGGGCACGCCCTCATGCAGAAGGCCAGCCGCATCCTGCGGTCCAGCCTGTTCAGCGCGGATTCCGCAGTACACCGCGCGACGGCCGTGGTGGTGCCCGACCTCGAGCAGTCCTGCGTCGCGGCCGTCGCCCGTCTCGTGCTGGTCGGTCGTGGCGGCCTGCGCCTCCACGAAGAGGTCTTTCTCGCCGGTATCCGCATCAAGGGCCGCGCCCTCGCCGAGTCCAAGGCCGAGAACCTCGTGGAACAGACCCTCGACCGCACCGACCTCGAGCTGGCGCCGGACGCCGTCCGGGCGGCGCTCGCGGACGACTGGAACGCGAGCGCGGGGGAGCGAGGTCTACGGGAGCGTCTTGACGACGCCATGCGGAAGGCCGCCGAACGCAAGCAGCAGGCGGTCGCTGAGTCGCTGGTCAAGCGCAAGGACGCCGACGTCGACAGGGCGCGGGAGATCTACGCCGCGTTCCGTCGTAACCTGCGTGACTCCCTCGAGGCCCTGCGCCGGGAGCGGGAGGACGCCGACGGCACGCTGTTTGGTCTCCTGCCCGAGCAGGAGCGCCAGTTCCAGCGGGACATGCGCGCCATGGAGGACCGCCTCGACACCCTCGACGACGAGGAGAAGCGCGAGCTGGACTCCATCCGTGCCCGCTACGCCGACGTCCAGCCGTACGTCTCGGCCGCAGCCGTCGTCTTCGCCCTGACCCCCGCCGACGCCCAGCCCGGAGCCCTCGCATGATCCGCCGTACCTCTGACGTGACCGAGCGCCACCGCTCCTGGCTCGAGCTCGTGGACCGGGACGGCCCGTTCGTCGCGATCCCGGCGCTGAAGCGCGTGTGGCCGCAGGGCATCGGCGCGCTGAGCGACCCGGCAATGATGGCGCTTCGGGACGCGAAGCCGGACTTCGACCGGGCGTGGGACAAGTGGACGACGGCGGTCGGGGCTGCGGGGCAGGACCCGGCCGCGCTCGACGACGCTGATGCGGCGTACCGGGGGGCGCGCGACAAGTGGGTCTCGACCGTCCTCCAGGACGTCGCCGGCTGGGGCTCCCATCTCACGTGGGACACCGCCACCCTGCCCGGTGGCAGACCGACGGCGAAGTCGCCGAACCACGATGTCACGGTGACGGCGACGGGTGCCCTGGTCCGCAACGGGGTGGTCGGCGCCCTGGTGCTGGCCGTGGACCCGGTCACCTCGCTGCGCCAGCCCGGCGTCGATGGATGGTCTGCTGGGCCGATCGACCGGATGGACGCCCTGCTGCGCGCATCGCAGGTGTCGATCGGCATCGTGACGGACGGCCGGTGGTGGGCGCTGGTTTCGGCGCAGGACGGCGTGATGACGGCGTCCGGTGTGGTGGACGCCCAGACGTGGATCGAGGAGCGGGACACCCGGGACGCCTTCTTCGAGCTGATCGCGCCGAAGCGGTTCTTCGGTGGTGCTGAGGTGGATCGCCTGCCCGCACTCTTCCAGGAGTCGGTGACGGCCGCCGAGGAGATCACCGTCGCGCTGGGCACGCAGGTGCGCCGCGCGGTGGAACTGCTGGTCACCGCCTTCTCGGAGTCCGCTCTGGATGCCCGCGCTGCCGGCCGCCCTGACCCCCTCCCGGCGAACAAGGGTGAGGTGTACGAGGGTGCCGTGACTGCCATGATGCGGGTGGTG
The DNA here is from genome assembly GCF_014836755.1 of Oerskovia merdavium. Lineage (GTDB taxonomy): Bacteria > Actinomycetota > Actinomycetes > Actinomycetales > Cellulomonadaceae > Oerskovia > Oerskovia merdavium. Next base: position 154,653 of record NZ_JACSQF010000008.1, on the reverse strand, counting down.
TTCCTCCTGTTCGCGGAGGAGCGCTCGATGATGCCGCAGACGCCGCTCTTCACGGAGGCATACGGCATCAGTGACGAGCTGGATGCCCTTGACCAGCGGGACCGCGACGAGTCCTCCGAGGCGCTGGACGCCACCCACCACACCTGGCACCGGCTGCTCGCCACCTCCCATGCCCTCTACACCGGCGTGAACACCGAGGACATGCGCCTGCCCTCGTACGGCGGGTCGCTCTTCGACCCGAAGCGCTTCCCATTCCTCACGGCGCTGGACGAGCGCGGTGCCCTCGCCGTCACCGTGAGCGACCGCGTGATGCTCGAGGTGCTGCGTTCGGTGCAGTACGCGACCGTGAGCAGGGAGTACCGCCGCATCTCGTTCCGCGACATCGACGTGGAGCAGATCGGCTACATCTATGAGGGTCTCCTGGGTTACACCGCGGTCGAGGTCGATGAGGTCACGCTCGGGCTCGTCGGTGCCGAGGGTGAAGAGCCCGAGGCGCCGCTGAGCGTGCTGGACGACCTCTGGGAGCACCACGGCGACGACGTAGCCGCCGTCGCCGCGCTGCGGGACTGGATCAAAGCCGAGCAGTCGGGCGCGACCGCCAAGTCGGCGGCTCAGCTCAAGAAGCTGTTGGCCGAGTCTGACGCCGAGGTGCTCGCCGAGCGGGACCGTGCATTGCTCTCGATCACCCGCGACGAGGACCTGCTCGACCAACTTCGCCCGTACGCGGGCATCATCCGCCGCGACCTGCGGAACCGGCCGGTGGTCATCCAGCCCGGTGGCCTCGCCGTCGCGGAGACGCCGTCGCGCGCGAACGCCGGCGCCCACTACACGCCGAAGTCCCTGGCGCAGGAGGTCGTGCTCCACGCCCTCGAGCCGCTGGTGTACCAGCCGGGTCCGCATCAGACGGCGGACCGAGACCAGTGGAAGCCGATCGCCTCCTACGAGATCCTCGATCTCAAGATCGCCGACATCGCCTGCGGCTCCGGGGCGTTCCTCGTGGCCGCCGCCGAGTACCTCGCTGGGAAGTACATCGAGGCGCTGCACCGCGAGGGTGACCACACCAAGTCGGGCCGTGACCTCGAGATCTACGCCCGACGTCAGGTGGTGGCGAACTGCCTCTACGGCGCAGACATCAACGGCATGGCTGTCGAGATGTGCAAGCTCTCGCTCTGGCTCGTGTCACTCGACCCCAACCAGCCGTTCAGCTTCGTGGACGACAAGATCCTGCACGGCAACTCGCTGCTGGGCATCACCGATCTTGACCAGCTCGAGGCACTGCACATCGACCCGAAGCGCTCGAAGACCTTCACCGGAGAGAGCGGTCGGGCCAAGGCATACTCCTCGGGCGCGCTCTTCGGCGCAGGCTCGGAGGCGACCGGCGTCGAGATGCTCGATGTGCGCGGCGTGATCCGGCGTGCGATCGACCTGCGCAAGCGGCTCGCCACGCCAGTCGACGAGAACGATCCTCAGCGCAACACGAACGCCAAGAACCGGCTGTGGCGCGACTATCAGAAGCTCGTCGAGCAGCTCTCGACCGTGGCCGATGGTGTGATCGCCGCTGGCCTGCGGCTCGGCGGCAAGCCTGGAAAGCAGCTCGACGAGGCGTACGACAACCTCCGCATCGCGGTCGACCGCGCGTTCACCCATGGCACGGCTGACTCGATGATGCTCGACGGGATTATCGAGAGTGGGCTGACCCCAGAGGTCGAGACCGACTATCAGCGCTGGAAGCCGCTGCACTGGGCTGTCGTGGTACCGGACGTGATAGCGCGTGGCGGTTTCGATGCCGTTATTGGAAATCCTCCATTCCTCGGAGGGCAAAAGTTGACCGGAGCCATGGGCGTCGATATTCGCGATTGGTTCGTGAATGTTCTGGCCGGTATGCGGCGCGGAAGTGCGGATCTTGTAGCGTACTTCTTCCTGCGCGCGCAAGAACTTCTTTCGCCGCATGGGTACATTGGGCTAATTGCGACTAACACTATTGCCCAAGGTGATACTCGTCAGGTAGGACTCGACCACATGACGGCGTCCGGTCTCACAATCACGCGTGCTATACAGTCCGCCGCGTGGCCCGCGGAAAGTGCAAATCTAGAATTCGCTGCGGTCTGGGGAACGCGCGCGGGCGATCGTGGCCAGGGTGCTTGGATCGGGGGGCGTCGGGTGCGGTCCATTAATTCACTGCTTGAGCCGGCGGGTAGGATAAATGGGAACCCGCTTCGTCTCGCCGAGAACCAAGGAGGGTCCTTCATTGGCAACTATGTCCTGGGTGCAGGGTTTTTGCTCAGTCCGCAAGAGGCGAACGAGTGGATAGGCGCTGACCCTTCAAATAGAGACGTTCTCATGCCCTACCTTAACGGGGAGGACCTGAACCAGCGACCGGACTCTTCTGGGCGGCGCTGGGTGATCGATTTCGGCAATCGAAGCGAGGATGAGTCTCGTCGATACAAGCTGCCATTCGAGCGGGTTCTAGAACAAGTCTACCCGGAGCGAATGAGGAACAATCGGAAGACCTATCGAGACTACTGGTGGCAGTTCGCGGAGAAGCGTCCAAAATTGCGGAATCGCATCGCTGGATTGAGCGAAGTGCTGGCTGTGACAATCGTTAGCAAGTCGCTGATGCCGATGCGTGTCACGACGGGTCAGTGTCTAAGCAATATGCTCACTATTATCGTCGATTCATCGTTCTCCACGCAGGCTGTTCTTTCCAGTAGTTCTCACCAGGCGTGGGTTATTCGATACGGCTCTGCCATGCGGAGTGATCCTCGTTACACGCCGTCCGACGTCTTCGAGACATTTCCGCGTCCCGAGCCAACGGAACGATTGGCCGAGATTGGCAAGACTCTCGACACCGAGCGTCGCTACATCATGATGGAGCAGGACCTGGGCCTGACCAAGCTCTATAACCGGATCAACGACCCGGAGATCGCAGACGCTGACGACGCTGACGTTGCGCGACTGCGCAAGATTCACGTCGAGCTCGACGAGGCTGTGATGGCTGCCTACGGGTGGGGCGACGTCCCACTCGACCACGGGTTCCACACCTACCGGCAGATAACCCGCTGGACCGTCAGCCCCCCGGCTCGCGTCGAGATCATCGACCGCTTGCTCGAGGAGAACCACCGCCGTGCTGCCCTCGAGGCGGAGCAGGTTAAGTGAAGAGCGGAGCAACGACGCGATGAGTGACACGACGGCGGCTACTGACACGCCGACGGCCCCAGCCCGACGTGAGTACGAGTTGAATCACCGCCCTGAAGGCGACTGGGACTCGTGGACCGTGCGAGAGAACCTGGCCGACATCCTCGACCGGGAACTCCTCGGCCCCGCGCACGGCGACGAGGAAGAACTCGACGCGCAGCCGGACGGCCTCTACCTGGTCGGTCGGATTGCGCCCGCCAAGCTTGTCGGCAAGGGTGCGGTCATGTCGGCCGACGCGGATGACGCCGACGACGAGGTGATCGATCCTGGTGACGTCGGCGAGGACCGCGGCGTCCCGGTCTCGACCGCAGGTGAGGAGCCGGCGTCGGCTGATGACGACGGCGTCGAGGACGCCCCGCTGCGCAAGGGGCTCATGATCCCCGCGTCCATGGGGCTGCGCTTCCAAGTTCCCCTTCACCAGGAGCGCGTGACCATCCGCGCCTCCTGGGGTTCGTACGCCGCGAAGTCGACGGGCGAGGTCACGGCGTCCGGTCGGGAGAAGCGCACGTACGTTCGCACTCCGCACGACCACGCGAAGTTGGTGGCGGTCGGCGCCCTCCAGGCGGGTCAGACCCACGACGTCCCGCTCGAGCAGGACGTGCTGCTCCGCATCGACGTCATGGACTCCGGCTCGAGGCGCATCGTCGAGGTCGCACTCTGCAACGACCGGGAGACCCCCCGCCGTATCCCCACCGACGCGTGGATGTACCAGACCCAGCTCCACGTCGAGGCAGGCGGCGAGGCCGTCTTCCTCCCCGTGGCCGACGTGGTCGAGGAGTCAGCGGTCGACTCCCACCCCGAGATCGCCCTGCTCCAACTCCAGTACCGAGACCGGCTCGAGTTCGCCATCGGCCGCACCTGTTCCGTCGACTGGACCGTCGCGCCCGGTGCCCGGCGCGCCACCCAGGTCCGCACCCGCTGGCTCCCCGTCTCCGACACCCCGCAGACCCGAGCCCAGGAGATCGACGGCGCCCTCCTCGACATGGAGCAGCTGGCCGTCGCCGGTACGGAGGAACTCCGTGCGGGCCTCAGCCCCATCATCGACGGCTACGACGCCTGGCTGGCGGAGCGTCAGGACGAGGCGGAGACCCTTCGCGCGCATCTGCGCGACGTGGCCATCGATGTCGTCCGCGACGCACAGATGGTCGCGACCCAGCTCCGCGCCGGCCTCGACTACCTTCTCCACCCTGAGAACGAGGAAGCACGCCGCTGCTTCCGATTCATGAACCGGGTCATGGCCGACCAGCGCATTCAGTCGCAAGTCGCCGACAACCGGTCCAAGAAGCCCGAACTCGACCTCTCTGAGGCACGGGACGCCGTCATCGCGAGTGGGCCCAGGGCCCACTCGTGGCGCACCTTCCAACTCGCGTTCGTGCTCATGCAGGTCCAGGCACTCGCCGACCCCACCATCACTCGTCGCTCCGGGGAAGCCGCTCGCGCCGAGCTGCTATTCTTCCCCACCGGTGGTGGCAAGACTGAGGCGTACCTCGGCCTCGCGGCCTTCACGTTCGCGGTCCGGCGTCGCCAGGGTGTCATCGAGACCCCGGACGGCAAGATCGACGGCAGCGACGGCATCGCCGTCCTCATGCGCTACACGCTGCGGCTGCTCACTGCTCAGCAGTTCCAGCGCGCCACCGCGCTCGTGTGTGCCGCTGAGGTCGAACGCCGCAAGGACCCGGAGACCTGGGGGACCACGCCGTTCCGCATCGGCCTGTGGGTGGGCACCGCCGTCTCCCCGAAGCGGTACTCAGAGGCCGAGGAACAGCTCAAGAAGGCCAACGAGCACAACTCCAAGTACGGCCTCACCGTGCTCCAGCTCCAGCGGTGCCCCTGGTGCGGCACCACCATCGATGGTGCCAAGCAGATCCGCGGCGACAAGACCACCCGGCGCATCTACGTGTACTGCGGCGACGAGTTCGGCGACTGCCCCTTCGCCGAGGGCTCCGCGGACGGGGAAGGCCTGCCCGTCCTCACCGTCGACGAGGAGATCTACCGCCTCACCCCCGCATTCGTCATCGCGACCGTCGACAAGTTCGCCAGGCTCGCCCGCGAAGGCGAGGCGGCTGCCCTGTTCGGCTACGTCAGCCGCAAGTGCGACCGTCACGGGTACGTCCACGAGGACTACGACGGCTGCGACGTGAAGCTTGGCGGTCAGCACCCCAAGTCCGGTGACCACCCGTCGGCGCGAGTGCGCAAGGTCGGCAGGCTGAGACCGCCGGACCTCATCATCCAGGACGAGCTGCACCTCATCACCGGGGCACTGGGCACCGCCGTCGGCGCCTTCGAGATGGCCATCGACGTGCTGACCTCGTGGCGTGACGCCGAGGGGCGTGACGTTCGCCCGCTCGTCGTCGCCTCCACCGCGACCGTCCGCAACGCGGGCGAACAGATCCGCGGCCTGTATGGGCGCGCCGTGACGATGTTCCCCCCGCAGGTGCTTAACGTCGAAGACACGTACTTCTCGCAAGAGGTGCCGGTCTCGCCGGAGAACCCCGGACGCCGGTACATCGGCGTCAGCACCACCGGCGTGCGGCTCACCACCGCCGAGATCGCTGTGGCGAGCAACCTGCTCTCCGCCGGTCAGCTCCTCATGGACGAGGCTGGCGACGCCGCCGACCCGTACATGACGCTCGTCGGGTACTTCAATGCCACCCGCGAGCTGGCCGGCATGGCCCGGTACATTCAGGACGACGTGCAGACCGCAATCCGCAAGCGTCGCGCTGGCAAGTACTTCCCGCTGCGATTCGGCACGAGCTACGGCAGCCTCAATCTCGCCGAGCTCACGTCCCGCGTCGCCTCGACCGAGATCACCTCGACGCTGGACCAGATGGGCGTTCAGTTCTCTGCCGACGTCGACACCACGCAGGCGCAGCGCGACCAAGCCGCCAAGTACAAGGCGGGGGAGAAGACCGAACGACGAGACACCAACCCCCTCGACGTGGTGCTCGCCACCTCCATGCTCCAGGTCGGCGTCGACGTCACCCGGCTCGGCCTGATGCTGATGGTCGGGCAGCCGAAGAACACCGCCGAGTACATCCAGGCGTCGTCCCGCGTCGGACGAGACGCCGACCGGCCGGGCCTCGTCGTCACGCTCGGGAACTGGGCCCGGCCCCGCGACCTCGCGCACTTCGAACAGTTCAGGTACTACCACGAGACCTTCTACTCGCAGGTGGAGCCGCTGTCCGTCACCCCGTACTCGCTGACGTCGCTCGAGCGGTCCCTCGACGGCGTGCTCGTGAGTGCGGCCCGAGTGATGGACGCTGCCCGCGAGAGCGGACTGTCTCCGGAGAAGTCTCCGGGGCGCATTGACGACGCCTTGCCGCGCCTCGAGGCGCTCATCGACCGGCTGGTGGCTCGCGCCAAGGTGGCCGGCGGCGAGGACGCGGGCGTCATCGTCCAGGACCGACTCCACAACCGTCTCGGGCAGTGGGCCAGCCGTCGAAAGTTCGTCGCGCAGAATCAGCACGAGCTCGTCTACGAGAAGGTCCGCGACGAGACCAAGCAGAGCGCGCTGCTGCGCTCCCCGGAGAACACGCGCGCCGCGGACGGCCACGACAGCGTGCCGTTCACCGTGGCGAACTCGATGCGTGAGGTGCAGCCAGAGATCAACCTCCTGGTGACACCGGACAAGAAGAAGCTCATGGCCTACGAATTGCTCGATGCGCCCGCGTGGCGGCCCGCTCCGGGAGGACAGGGGAACGCCCGTGACTGAACACTTCACCACCACCGAGGTGCTCGACCCGCTCGGCGACCTCGACGCCGACGCCGCGCAGAAGGCCAGTAAGAACCGGGCCAAGGTCGGATCCGCGCGGCCGTCGTCGCTGCTGTACACGTACGGTCCCGGTTCGGTCATGGATCTGCCCCATTTCACCGTCATGCCGGCTGGCACCGACGACTGGGAGCGCATCTGGGCTCGTCGCTCCAGCATTCCCACCGTGCACGCCCCGCGACTGCTCGACGCCGTCCGCCGGTTCCCCGGTCAGTGGACCGTGCAGGAACTGCGTCCCTTCCCCTGGGCGCCCAAGGAGAGCATCTTCTCCAAGGAAGGGGACGACCTCGGCGTCCCGGCCCGCGTCTTCCCGCAGTGGCTCCGATGCACCGGCTGCGATCTGCTGGGCCGCCTCGACCGGTTTGCCTACGTCAATACCAATCCGTACCGCCCTGATCAGGCGCGCTTCGAGCACCCGAACTGCCCCGGGCGCAAGGGACAGGGCAAGAGTAAGGTGCCCCGCCAGGCCGTGCCTGCCCGCTACCTTCTCGCTTGCCCTGACGGTCACCTCGACGAGTTCCCGTACGACTGGTGGGTGCACCAGGGCGCCTCCTGTCCCGCCGGCGTCGAGTTCGCTCCACTGACGATGGACGAACGGACCGTCGGTAAGGGTGCGTCGGCGTCCATCCGGTGCGGTGCGTGCAGCGCGACCCGGCCGATGAACGAAGCGCAGGGCGAGGCCGGGCGCGCTAAGCTCCCAGGGTGCCGCGGTCGGCACCCGCACCTCGGCGCGTTCGACAAGCGGGGCTGCAAGAACGGCACAAGGTTCATGCTGCTGGGCGCCTCGAACCTGTGGTTCCCGGCGACCCAGGCGATCGTCGTCATGCCCGAAGCTGAAGCCGCCACGCAGGAGACACTCGGTGTCCAACTCCTCGCGGAAGCCGGGAAGAAGCGCGTCGAGAAGTACCACGATCGGCTCGACGATCTCAGGGAGTACCTCGAGGATGAGGAGTCAGACCTCGCCGCATGGTCTGACGAGACGCTCGCGCTCGCCGTCGAACAGGCACTGGCGCCCGAGCCGACCCTCGAGGAGCAGACGGAGGCGCTGCGGGACTGGGACCCGACCGACCTCCTCGTGCCCGAGTGGAACTACCTCCAAAAGGACCCCCTGGGACCGCAGCACGAAGGTGATGCCAAGAGCGGGCTCGCGCTGACGAAGAAGGCCGTCCACGAAGAACTGAAAGCGCGGCACGTCTCGCGCGTCCTCGCGGTCGACCGGCTGCGCAAAGTGAACGCCGTCGTCGGGTTCACGCGCATCGACGAGATGGAGCGTGCCAACGACATGCCGGCGCGCATCGTGCCCCTCAGTCGCTCCGGCCGTCCGACGTGGGCCATCGCCACCGAGGACCGAGGCGAAGGGGTCTACCTCCAGTTCGACGAGAGCGCCGTCGCCGCCTGGGAGAAGCGGATCTACGACACCCCGCTGTGGGAGGCGCACCGCCAGTCGCACGAGCGCAACTACAACGCCCGGTACTCGGAGACGTCCAAGGACGTCGCCCCGGACTCTCGCATGGCGCCTCCGCGGTACTGGCTCCTGCACACCCTGTCCCACGTGCTGCTGCGCGAGATGGCAATGTACTCCGGTTACTCGGCGGCGTCGCTGTCCGAACGCATCTACGCGTGGGAGGGACGCGAGGGGCGCGGCCCGTCAGCGGGGTTGCTCATCGTCACCACGGCGTCCGACTCGGACGGGACGCTGGGTGGTCTTGTCCAGCTCTCCGACCCTGAGCAGCTCTGGCGGGTCGCGCATCGGGCCCTCGAGCGTGCAGTGCGGTGCTCGTCCGACCCGGTGTGCGCGCAGCGAACCCCGAAGGATCCCGAGGACTTTCTCCACGGCGCTGCCTGCCACACCTGCGCCATGGCGTCCGAGACCTCCTGTGAGAAGGCCAACCGGTTCCTAGACCGCCGATTCCTCGTCGACCTACCGGGAGCGCAGGGACTTGGCTTCTTCCGCTGAGCGGCAAGCCTTCCGCGACCTCGGCGCCCTGCTGACAGGCACCGAGGCTCGGCTGGTATCCCAGGCACTGGTTGACGGGTCATCGGTGTCGACTGCCTTCGCGATGGTCGAATCCGGCCGACGGTACAAGGCGCTCTCGCTGGTGAAGAATGCCGGACTCTCGCATCAACGGGACACGCTCGCCGCCGTCCTTACCGGAATCGAGGGAGCGCGGTCGCATGTGACCCGAGCCGAAACGCTCTGGACGATGCCGGGCCACGTCGCCGGCGCGGGGGCCCTTACCTCACGGCTCGTCGATCTGGTCGCCCGTGCCCGGACCTCGGTCGTTTGCTCCACCTTCAATATCCAGAAGTCTTCCGGGATGTGGCAGGCGCTTCGCGAAGTTGCGCACAGACCGCACCTAGACGTCCGCGTCTACCTAGACGGCGTCGCCGCTGCCAAGGGCTCCGGCCCGACGGCTGTCGAGATCGCCGATTGGCTCTCGCCGGCGACCGTTCTCATCAGCAAGAAGTTCGGTGGCAAACCCGTCCGCAACCACGCCAAGTTTCTCGCTGTCGACCATCGCTGGCTCGTCGTCACCAGCGCCAACCTGTCGTGGAGCGCTGAGTATGCGAACGTCGAACTCGGTGTGCGTCTCGACGACCCTGGCCTGACCGAACGCGTGGAAAGGGAGATGCGCGACGCTGAGGACCAGGTCTACCAGCAGGTAGCAGATCGATGAGATGTACCTGTCCCGCGTGGCCGATCGAGTGATCTAGCGCTGAGCCAAGTCGAGGTCGCACATTTCACCCGCTGAACCATGCATTGCTCGGCAAGGCGTAGCGTGGCCCGACGCGAACTGGCTGGCCGTCGGGTAGGAATGAGGTATGGGTCATGCCGTACCTGTCGAGGTTGTAGTTGTGCAGTCCAACTCCGACGATATGACAGCCGTCGTCAAGCTCGCGGACGCTCATCGAAGCATCCTTGGGCACATGCCGTGGGGTGCTTTGCAGTCGTTCGCAGAGCAAGGCCGGATCCTGGCGGCGAAGGTCGACGACGAGGTCGCTGGGTATACGCTGTACGATATCGCGCGTGAGCGGGTGCGTGTCATCCATCTCTGTGTTGCGGCCGAGTTCCGCTCGCGGAAGGTTGCACACGCGCTTGCGGAGGCCCTGAGCGCTCGACATCAGGATCTACGTGGCGTCTTTCTTAAGTGCCGACGCGACTTTCCTGCCAACCAGATGTGGCCCTCGCTGGGGTTCGAGTTGCGTGCTGAAGTGCCTGGGCGTGGCAGGGAGAGTAAGCCACTGTGCTGCTGGTGGCGCTCCCACGGTCACCCTGACTTGTTTTCCGAGGGCGTCGGCGACGCCGAGACTCTGGTCGCGATTGATCACAACGTGTTCCTCGATCTGATCACGGACCGCCCAGGGACCGGGCCCGAGGAAGCTCGGGTGCTGGAGTCGGACTGGCTGCGAGGTTCGATTCGCCTTGCCATCACGCGCGAGACTCATAACGAGATCGACAAGAACTCCAGTGCCGAGGAGCGCGCGCGTCAGCGCAGCACGCTAGGCCGTTTTCGGGACATGGACTACCCGCCGGAGCGTGAGGCCGAGGTTCGACGGGCGTTCGGCAAGCGAATCCCCTCAGAACAGATTCCCCTAAAGGACAAGGCTGATGTGCGCCACATCATCAGTGCGGCAGCGGGCGGTGCCAGGATCCTCGTCACACGCGACGAGAAGATGATCGAGCGGTACGCCGAGGCAGCTGCCGAGTCGCTGGGTCTCCGCGTGCTTCTTCCTTCAGACTTTGCAGCTCACCAGGACGAGGTGACCAGTGCCGCACGGTACCGGCCGGTCGAGCTTCAAGGCACGGCGTACCGCGTCAGTGACTGCGGCGCCGAGACAGAGCCTGCCCTGTTGGACTTCCTCGATAACGCCGGAGGCGAGCGAAAGTCTGTTTTCAAGGCGCTTCTGCGCGAGCAGGCGAGCGACCCCAACACTCATCGCCGATGGGTGCGTGACCCTACAGGGAGGGCGCAAGCGGTATGGGCGACCCGGATGGAGAGCGAGGAGCGGGCACTCGTGGTCCCTCTGCTAAGGGTTCACGCCCATGAGGCAACGGGCGTCACGATCGGACGCAGGCTCCTGCAGTCGATCAAGACGGAGGCGCTTGATGCGGGCGCAGACCGGATTTGGATCACTGACCAGCATCTGCACCGTGGTTTCGTGTCTGACCTGGAGGACGACGGCTTCTTTCAGGCCGACGACCCACTGCGGCGTGTTGCAGCCGTGCTCGATGCGCGGTCGAGCACGGACGCTATCGCACTGCTTCGGGATCACCCGCTCGAGCAGCGCGCCTCGGCCGCGATCGCTGAGGCGACTCGCCCTGCTCAAGTGGCGGTACTCGAACGCCAGCTGTGGCCATTGAAGCTGCTCGACCGCGATGTAGCGAACGTCGTGATACCGATCGAGCCGCACTACGCCGACCGGCTCCTCGCGTTCCGTCCGACGCTCCTTGAGCGTCCGGCAGAGCTAGGCCTGGGTCGCGAACTCGTCTACTACCGGACGCCGAGAGCGAACCCGACGGTCCGCAGTCGCATCGCGTGGTACGCAAGCAGGTCGGGTGCCGATCACGTGAGCGCGGTGGTCGGAGTTTCACGTCTCGTGAGCGTCGACGTCGATTCGCCGGAGCGTCTGCACCGACGCAACAGTCAACTTGGCGTATGGGATCTTTCCGACGTCCGGCAGAGTGCACGGGAGGGCCGCGCCTCGGCTCTGCGGTTCGCGGACACCGAGTTGTTCGTCCGCCCAGTGCGCTTCGAGCGACTCAAGGAGCGTGCCGGAGGATCTTCGAAGCGGCTCGGCACGATACAGTCTCCGACCGTGATCGACTCGCAGGTGTTCAGCTGGCTCTACCGGGAAGGCACCCGTCGTGGAGGCTGAGTGGCGGGGCGTCATGCTGAGCATCCGACCGCGTTTCGCCGAAGCGATCCTTCGAGGCGACAAGACGGTTGAGCTCCGCCGTACCCGGATTCACGCCCACGCCGGGACGCTCGTTGTCCTGTACTCCAGCAGCCCAACCCGTTCTGTCCTTGGCACTGCTGTCCTCGACGAGATCATCGAGGCGCACCCGACAGAGCTTTGGCCACGAGTTAAGGACGACGCCGGAGTGACGCAGATCGAGTTCGACCAGTACTACGAGGATGCGTCACGTGGATACGGCCTGCGGCTCAGGGATGCCGTCCCGCTCGCAACTCCCACGCCCCTTCACAGTATCCGGGCCAATGCGGGACTCGAGCCACCGCAGTCCTTCCGCTACGTCAATCGCTTTCAGGTCGACCAACTGACGGCTGCGCTGGCGAACTAGGGGAGGGTACGCGTCACGTCCTCGAGCCGGCGGGCGGCGGTGGTCAGCTCGTCGTCCGTGAAGCCGTCGAAAAGGCGGCGGTTCAGTTCGGCCAGCGTGGCGTCACGGCGATCGTGGTCACGAAGTCATCGACGGGCTCGAGGGTGTCGGTCGCGGCCTGTTTGGTAGCGATGCCCGTCGAAGGGCTGGGGTGTGCTCCGCCGTCGGGAACCCGGGGCCGCGCCCGCGGCTACGACGGCGCCGCAGCGCAGGAACTCACGCGATCCCGAACTCCCGCCGCAGCATCTCCCCAACCATTCCCGGCACGTCGACCGTCCCCGGGTGCAGCGCGTCGTAGACCTGCAGCCCTTCCCAGGTGGAGATGAAGAGCGCCGCGCGTTCCTCGGGTGAGGCGCCGGTGTCCGCAAGAACCCCGCGCTCGCGCTGCGACCGGATCATCCCGCCGATGATCGAGACCAGCACCTGGTGCCGTTCCTGAAGAACGGCGCGAGCGGGATGGCCAGGGGTCCCGGCCTCCGCCGAGAGGGTCGAGAGGAGCTGCACCAGCCCGGGTGCTTCGCGGTTGCGTTCGGCGACGTGCACGAACCCGTCGGCGAGGTCCTCGGGGGTGAAGTCCGTGGGCATCTCGGGCGGCGCGTGCTGCGCGTCGTGCCACTCGATGACGGCGAGGAGCAGCGCGGTCTTGTTGCCGAAGTGGTGCAGGAGCGTCGAGTGGTCGACCCCGGCCTCACGCGCGATGCCTCGCAGGGAGGCTCCGTAGAACCCCTTCTGGGCGAAGGCCTCGGCTGCGCGGGCGACGATCGACTGCTTGGTCGCCCGCCCGGTGGCGTACCCGTCGGGTCGCCCCGTGGGGGCTGCTTGCTGTGTGGTCACGACGATCCTCTCCGAGGTCAGAGGCTACCCTGCCACGTAATTCCACCAAGTGGTGGAGGTTGGGCTATCCTGGCGCCGTGCTCACTCCTGACGCCCGACGACGTGCCCGTAGCGAGATGACCCTCACCGAGAAGGCATCGCTCACCTCAGGCGCGAACTTCTGGAACACCAAGCCGGTCGACCGGCTCGGCGTTCCCTCGATCATGCTCACCGACGGCCCGCACGGTCTGCGCAAGCAGGGCGGGGCAGCGGACCACCTCGGTCTCAACGCGAGCATCCCCGCCACCTGCTTCCCCACCGCGGCCACGCTCGCCAACAGCTGGGACCCGGGCCTCGTGGAGCGCGTGGGCGAGGCCCTCGGCGCCGAGGCCGCCGCGGAGGACGTCAGCGTCCTGCTCGGTCCTGGCCTCAACATCAAGCGCAACCCGCTGGCGGGCCGCAACTTCGAGTACTTCTCCGAGGACCCGCTGCTCGCGGGCCGCCTCGCCGCGGCGCAGATCCGCGGTATCCAGTCCCAGGGCGTCGCCGCGAGCGCCAAGCACTTCGCGGTGAACAGCCAGGAGACGCACCGCATGTCGGTGGACGAGGTCGTCGACGAGCGCGCGCTCCACGAGACCTACCTCGAGGCCTTCCGCATCGCGGTCACCGAGGGCCGGCCCTGGACCGTCATGAGCTCGTACAACAAGGTCAACGGGACCTACGCGAACGAGCACCGCGAGCTCCTCGACGAGATCCTGCGCAAGCAGTGGGGCTTCGACGGCCTCGTCGTGACCGACTGGGGCGGCAACAACGACCGCGTCGCAGGCCTGGTCGCGGGCAACGCGCTCGAGATGCCGTCGACCGACGGGGTGACCGACGCCGAGGTCGTGCGCGCGGTCGAGGAGAGGCGCCTCGACGAGGCGGTCCTCGACGCCCGCGTCGACGAGCTGCTCGCTCTCATCGCGCGCACGGAGCGCGCCCGCGAGACGAGCCGCACGCGCGTCGGCGCCGCGCGCACCGGGTCCGCCAGCACGCCCGACGGCGCCGCACCGGTCGACCACGACGCACACCACGCGCTCGCGGTCGAGGCGGCGCGACGCTCGGTCGTCCTGCTGCGCAACGCGCGCGGGACCCTGCCGCTCGGGTCGCACTCGGGCCGCGTCGCGGTGATCGGCGACTTCGCGGCGAGCCCCCGGTACCAGGGGGCTGGCAGCTCGCTCGTGAACCCGACCCGGGTGGACGTCGCGCTCGACGCGCTGCGGGCGAGCGAGCTGGACGTCGTCGGCTACGAGCCCGGCTACGCACGCCGCGACGCGGGCCGGGGCGCGTGGGACTCGCCGTCGTCGGTGCGACGCCGACGCAAGGCCGTCCGCCTGGCCGAGCGCGCCGACGTCGTGCTGCTCTTCCTCGGCCTGGACGAGTCCGCCGAGGCCGAGGGGGTCGACCGGACGCACATGCGCCTCGCGCGCAACCAGCTCGCTCTCACGCGCGAGCTGACGGCGCTCGGGGTCCCGGTCGTGGTCGTCCTGGCCGGCGGCGCCCCCGTCGAGCTCCCGTTCGCCGAGCACGTCGACGCGATCGTGCACGGCTACCTCGCGGGCCAGGGCGGCGGGCAGGCGGTCGCCGACGTGCTGACCGGCGCGGTCAACCCGGCCGGTCGCCTCGCCGAGACGTACCCGCTGCGCTACGCGGACGTTCCGTCGTCGGCGACGTTCGGGCGGACCGAGGCGACGTCCGAGCACCGCGAGAGCATCTACGTCGGCTACCGCTACGCCGACAAGGTCGGCCTGCCCGTCCGCTACCCGTTCGGGCACGGGCTGAGCTACACCACGTTCGCGTACAGCGACCTGACGGCGGGCCGGGAGCAGGTCACCGTCACGGTCACCAACACCGGGGACCGTGCAGGGACCGAGACCGTGCAGGTGTACGTCGAGGCGCCCGGCGCCGCGGAGGGCGCGTTCCGCGCGCCCCGCGAGCTCGCGGGCTTCGCGAAGGTCACGCTCGACGCGGGGGAGAGTGCGACCGTGACGGTCGACCTGGCCGAGCACGCGTTCGACGCCTACGACGTCGTCACGCACCAGTGGCGCACCGTGCCGGGCATCTCCACGGTCCAGGTGGGCGCCTCGTCGCGCGACCTCCGGGTGAGCGCGCCCGTCGAGGTCGACGGCGAGCCGTGGACGCCCGGTGCGACCGCGCCCGGCGCCACGGCCCTGCCGCACTACGTCAGCGGCCAGGTGGACCGTGTCCCGGCCGACGAGTTCGCCGCGCTCCTGGGGCGCACGCCCCCGGCCGCGGACTGGCCTGTCGGGCTGCCGCTCACGCGCGACGACATCGTCGCCCAGGCGCGGGGCCGAGGCGGTGTCGGGGGGCTGCTGGTCGGGCTCATCGACACCGCCGGCCGACTGCTCATGGCACTGGGCCGCCCTCTGGCGGCGAACAACACCCGCTTCGCGCTCGACCTGCCGTTCCGGTCGGTGTCGCGGATGAGCGCGGGCAAGGTCGACGACGCGATGCTCGACGCCCTGCTCGTGATGGTCAACGGCCGGTTCTGGGGCGGCATGCGCCGCCTCGTCCCGGCATGGCGTGCCCACGCGAAGGCCGCGCGGGCTCCGAAGAAGGACTGAGAACGATGGCGACACGCACAGAGATCAAGCGGGACGCGGTCGCGCGCGCACAGGAGCTGCGCGCGGCCAGGCGGGCCCGACGCGCCGAGCTGAAGGCGATGGCGCCGCAGGACCGCAAGGAAGCCCGGGCAGCCGACAAGGTCGCAGCCCGGGAGGCGAAGAAGAGCGCCAAGGCAGAGCGGGCTGCTGCCCGCGCCGGGATGACCCGCGCGGAGCGCCGCGAGGACAGGCGGCGCGCACGGATCAACCGCAAGGTAGAGCACCGTCCGCGCCGCGCGGTCGGGTGGGGCGTCACGGCCGTGGCCGTGATCGCGATCGGGGGACTGGTCGCGCCGTTCGCGAGCGCGTTCGGCCGCCTCATGTCGATCGAGTACGACTCGTCCTCCCCGGCAGGCGTGGCCGCCCGGGAGAACGCGGCCCAGGTGTCGGAGGACATCTCCGACGAGGGCATCGTCCTGCTCAAGAACGAGGACGACGTCCTGCCGCTGGCCGAGAAGTCCCTCAACGTGTTCAGCTTCGCGTCCTTCAACCTCATCCTCGGGGGCGGCGGGTCCGGCGGCAGCAACCAGTCGCAGGCCGTGCCGTTCTACGACGCGCTCGCCGACCAGGGGATCACGGTCAACCCCGACCTCAAGGCGACCATGGAGGACGCGGGCGCCAAGACCGAGACCGGTGGCGCCAACGGCCTCGTGCAGATCGCGGGCGCCATGCTGGGCGGCGGTGACGAGGGCGAGCCCGCTCCCGACTACCTGACCGACGACGTCATGGCCCAGGCCGCCGAGTTCTCCGGCACGGCCCTCGTGGTCGTCGGCAACGACGGCGTCGAGGGACAGGACATGAGCCCCGGGCAGCTGCGTCTGACCGACGAGCAGCGCGCCCTGTTCGACCGTGTCACGGCCTCGTTCGACGACGTCGTCGTGGTCGTGAACTCGGGCAACCAGCTGGAGCTCGGGTTCCTCGACGCGTACCCGCAGATCAAGTCCGCGGTGTGGATCGGGACCCCAGGTCCCCGCGGCGCGGTCTCGCTCGCCAAGGTGCTGACGGGGGACGTGAACCCGTCCGGCCGCCTGACCGACACCTACGCCTACGACGTCACGAGCGCCCCGGCGATCGAGAACGTCGGCGACTTCGACTACGCCAACGTCAAGCGCTCGTACATGGACTACGAGGAGGGCATCTACGTCGGCTACCGCTACTACGAGACCCGGTACGCGGGCGACGAGGCGGGCTACGCCGAGGCCGTCCAGTTCCCGTTCGGGCACGGCCTGAGCTACACCACGTTCGAGCAGCAGACCGCCGCCCCGCGCGTCGAGGACGACACGATCAGCGTCGACGTCACGGTGACCAACACCGGTGACGTCGCGGGCAAGGACGTCGTGCAGGTCTACTTCTCGGCGCCCTGGACGCCGGGCGGCATCGAGAAGTCAGCGATCGAGCTCGCGGGCTACGACAAGACGACGATGCTCGAGCCGGGCGAGTCCGAGACCGTGACCGTCTCGTTCGACGTGCGCGACATGGCCTCCTGGGACACCGAGGGCCACGGTGCGTACCTGCTCGAGGCCGGGACGTACCAGATCTCGGTGCGCACCGACGTGCACACGCCCGTCGCGCAGTTCGAGCACGTGGTGGCCGAGGACGTCGTCTACGACACCGACGCCGACACGGGGTACGAGCTGACCAACCGCTTCGCCGACGCCGAGGGCGACCTGACCTCCCTCTCGCGCGCCGACTGGGAGGGCACGTACCCGCAGGCTCCTGAGCCGGGTGCCACGGCCTCCGACGAGCTGCTCGCGCGCATGGACCCGGAGATCGAGCCCGCGGAGGGCGAGGTCCCGAGCTACGGCGCCGACAACGGCCTCGTCCTGGCCGACCTGGCGGGCCTCGACCGTGACGACCCGCAGTGGGAGAAGTTCCTCGACCAGCTCACGCTCGACGAGCAGATCGACCTCTTCGCCAAGGGCGCGTACCGCACGCACGAGGTCGAGCGCCTCGGCATCCCCGCGATGGACCTGCTCGACGGGCCGGCGGGTCTCAACTCGTTGTTCAGCCCGCTCGAGGCCGCCGCCTACCCGACGCAGATCGTCGTGGCCTCGACGTGGAACGACGAGCTCGCGTTCGCGCTCGGCGAGTCGGTGGGCGACGAGGCCGTCGCCTACGACATCGAGGGCTGGTACGCACCGGGCATGAACCTGCACCGCTCTGCTCTGGGCGGGCGTGACTTCGAGTACTTCTCGGAGGACCCGTACCTGTCGGGCATGATGTCCGCCGCGATGGTCTCGGGCGCAGAGAGCAAGGGCGTGCTCACGTTCATGAAGCACTTCGCGCTCAACGAGCAGGAGGTCAACGCCCGCACGGGCGTGAACGTCTTCGTCGACGAGCAGGCCCTGCGCGAGCTGTACCTCAAGCCGTTCGAGATCACGGTCAAGGAGGCCGACCCGACCGGCGCGATGAGCTCCTTCATCAACATCGGCGGCACCTGGGCCGGTGGCAACGAGGCGCTCCTGCAGGACGTCCTGCGCGGGGAGTGGGGCTTCCAGGGCATCGTCTCGACCGACGCGGTGCTCGGATCCTGGATGGATCCTGGTCTCGCGGCCCGCTACGGCAACGACCTCATGCTCGCGATGCTCCCGGGGTCGGACAAGGCCACCCGGGCCGCGGTCGAGGCAGACCCGGTGGGGGTCGGCAACGGCCTGCGCGAGCGCGTCCACACCATCCTCTACACGGTCCTGCAGACGAACCTGTTCGCCTGATCCCGGCGCCCGTCCCGGGCCCCGGTGGGAGGCTTCACCTCCCGCCGAGGCCGGGCAGGGCTGCAGAACCCAGGCGCCCGACGCCGGAGCGCACCCTCACCGCGAGGGTGCGCTCCGTCGTCGGGCGCCTTCAGCCTGCCCGCGCCGGCAATTCCCTCGCCGCAGCCGTGCCGGTCCCGCTAGCGTCCCGCCCATGACTCTCACCCCGCGCCGAGGCCCTCGTCCCACCACGTCCGACGAGGGACCGCACCGGCAGGTCGACCAGCTGGCGCCGGCCGAGCTGTGGGGCGAGCTCGTGCTCGCGGCGACCACGATCGAGGGCGTCCGAGAAGGGCACAGCTCGGTCTCCCCGGCGTCGTCCCGGGCACTGTTCCTCGATGGCCACGAGCGCACCTCGAACCCCACGACGTCCCTCGCGACGCCGGACCAGCGCCTCGAACCGGTCCACCTGCACGGCGTGACCGACACGAGCCTGCACCTGTGCCTGCCGCGCGAACGGGCCCAGGAGGTCTGCGCGGCAGGCTGGGGAGAAGCGCACCAGTACGCCGACCACGCGACCGAGATCATGGTCTACGGGCCGCGCGACGCCGACGAGATGGCCGTGGTCCTGGGACTGGTCCGCGAGAGCCTCGACGTCGCACGGGTGCACAACCCGTAGCCGTCGTCGGGCGCCCCTCCGCGAGGTAGAGGGGACGCGTCGGGGTAGAGGCCCAGGGCCCTCTGTCTCGACGGTATCCCTCTACCTCGCGCGGGCCTCGTCAGCCGCCGGTCCGTCACCCGCCGGTCCCGTCAGCCGCCGCTCGCATCACCCGTCAGCACCTCGACCGACACGAGGGCGACGTCGTCCTCGCTGGGCCGGGGGACGAGTCGGGCGACCAGGGCGTCGAGGAACCGGTCCCGGGAGCCGTCCGCGATCTCCTCGACGACCCCCGGCAGGTCCCGCAGGGCGTCGCGCAGCCGTCGGTCCCGCCTCTCGACGAGGCCGTCGGTGTAGAGGAGCAGGGTGTCGCCGGGGTGCAGGACGTCCGCGTGGTTCGTCCGCGAGGTGCCCGAGCCGAGGCCGAACATCCGGTCGTTGTGCCGCGCGAGCAGCTCGGCCGAGCCGTCGGCGCGCACCAGGACGGGCGGAGGGTGACCGGCCGAGACCCAGGTGAGCGCCCGGTCGCCGGCCGGGCCGGGGAGCCCCACGAGTGCCGCGGCCACCGTCGCCGCCGTCTCGATGCCGAGTCCTTCGGCCGCTCGTTCGGTGCGTTCGAGGATCGTCGCCGGGGACGTGCCCGACTCGTACGCGACGCCGCGCATGACCCCTCGGAGCTGACCCATGGTCGCCGCCGCGGAGATGTCGTGCCCGACGACGTCCCCGACCACCACGAACGTGCACCCGCACGCCAGCTCGAACGCGTCGTACCAGTCGCCGCCGACGTGCATCTCGCGCGAGGCGGGCCGGTAGCGGACGTCGATGCGCAGCCCCTCGGGCTGGGCGGGCGCGGTGAGGATCGAGTCCTGGAGCTGCAGCGCCGCGCGGCGCTCGCGGTCGAGGCCCTCCTGGAACCGGCCGACCGAGGACCCCAGGTGCAGGGCCTGGTCGACCACCGCGGCGTCGAGCCCGATGCTCCGGTCGGCCGCGGTCCGCTGCGAGCTCCGGACGACCCCGGTCACGTCCTCCGCGCGGTGCACGAGCGCGGCGACGCGGCCGCTCGCGTCAAAGACCGGGAGGTTCGTCACGAGCCAGTGGCGCTCGACCCACTCGCCCGGTCGGTCACCGGGCAGGTCGATGCGCAACGGTTCGAGCAGGTCGATCCGACCGGTCTGCAGGACCTTCTCCAATGAGCGGACGATCCGTCCGACGTGCTCGTCGTCCGCGGGCGAGAAGGTGAAGCCCGCGTCGAGCGAGCGGCCGACGAGCGCGGTCGCCGGGAGGCCCAGCATGTCGAGGTAGGCGTCGTTGACGTCGAGGACGGTCAGGTCGGGTGCCAGCACCACCTTGGGCGCGGACAGCGCGGCGAACACCGCACGGTAGTCGAGCTGGTCGGCCTCGGGGGCGGGCCTCGCGTCGTCCTGCGAGCGCTCGGTGCGCTGTGCCGACCCGGGAGCTGCTCCCGAACGGCCGCTCGCCCCGTCCCGCGCCTCGTCCTCCATCGGATCGGCCTCTTCCCCCGCGTCGTTCCCTCAGCATGGCGGAGAAGTCGTGCTTCCGCAGAAGTACATGCCACGGGCTCGTGCGGGTCTCACGGAGCGGATGCCCGACGGCGGGGCGTGCCTTCCGTGGGAAGGTGCGCCCCGCCGTCGGGCACCCGGACGGGCGTCAGCTCACGTTGTCGGTGTAGTCGACGTCCTTGGTCTCCTTGCTGATGAGCAGCGCGACGAGCGTGAGGACCGACATGGCCGAGAGGTAGACCCCGACCAGGACGGGCGAGCCGTCTGCCTGCTTCCACAGCGCGACCGCGATGAACGGCGCGACGGCCGCCCCGAGGATCGACGACAGGTTGTACGCGATCGCGGAGCCCGTGTACCGGACGTTGGCGGGGAAGAGCTCGGGCAGGATCGCGGCCATGGGGCCGAACGTCAGACCCATGAGCGTGAAGCCCACGATCAGGAGCGTCATGACGCCCACGGTCCCGCCCGTGAACAGCGGCACGAACAGGGCACCGAACACGATGATCGCGACAGTGGTCCAGATGAGGTGCTTGCGGCGGCCGAACCGCTCGGCCATCGGGCCCGAGACGAGCGTGAAGATCCCGAAGAACACGACGCCGACGATGAGCATCACGAGGAAGTCGGTGCGTGCGTAGCCGAGCCCGGGGGCGGCGTCGGCACCCGCGGGGACCTCGGCGGGTGCCGTGCCGAACGTCAGGGTGAACGTCGTCATGAGGTAGAACAGCACGTACGTCGCGAGCATGATGAACGTGCCCAGCACGATCTGGCGCCACGACGTGCGGAAGACCTGGGCGACGGGCAGCTTGGCGACCGCTCCGGTCTCGACGACCTTCTGGAACGCGGGCGTCTCGACGAGCCGCAGGCGCACCCACAGGCCCACGACGACGAGGATCGCGCTCGCCAGGAACGGCACGCGCCAGCCCCACGCGGCGAACTGCGCGTCGGTCAGCGTCTCGGCGAGGACCAGGAACGTCGTGTTGGCGAGGATGAACCCGATGGGCGCGCCGAGCTGGGGGAACGTGCCCCAGATCGCGCGCTTGCCCGCGGGGGCGTTCTCGGTCGCGAGCAGCGCGGCGCCGCTCCACTCGCCGCCGAGCCCCAGGCCCTGGCAGAAGCGCATGACGACGAGCAGCGCGGGGGCGAGCACGGCCCAGCCGGGCGTGGTCGACGGCGGCAGCAGGCCGATGAGGAACGTCGCGACCCCCATGGTCAGCAGCGAGGCGACGAGCGTGCCCTTGCGCCCGATCCGGTCGCCGTAGTGACCGAACACGATCGAGCCGAGCGGGCGCGCCACGAACGCGACCCCGAACACCGCGAACGACGCGAGGAGCTGGGACGTCCCGCCGTCGAGCGCCGAGAAGAAGACGGTCGGGAAGACGAGGACGGCCGCGGTCGCGTAGGCGTAGAAGTCGTAGAACTCGATCGAGGTGCCGATGAGGCTCGCGAAGATCACGCGGCCCTTGCTGTTGGCGGGGGCCTCGGGGTCGGCGGACGGTTGGGCGGCCGTTGTGGTCACGGGGGTGCGCTCCTGGTGCAGACGATGGTTCGGGGAGGTCTCCCTGCGCGACGGAAGGGGACCGTACTACCCGGTAACTTCCCTCCCACGGTAAGGACCGTGCCCACATGGCGAAGTGGCCGTCTCGCGATGTGGTCACGGCGAGAGCCGGGGGCATGATGGGAGGACGACCCCCTCACGAAGGAGAACCATGCCCCTGCCCCTCCAGCCGACTCTGGACTTCGTCACCGGGCTGCCCAAGGCCGAGCTCCACCTGCACCTCGAAGGCACGCTCGAGCCGGACCTCAAGCTCCGCCTCGCCGAGCGCAACGGCATCGACATCGGCCAGAGCACGGTCGAGGAGGTCCAGGCGACCTACCGGTTCACGGACCTCACGAGCTTCCTCGCGGTCTACTACCCGGCCATGGACGTGCTGCAGACCGAGGACGACTTCTTCGAGCTGGCCCACGCGTACCTCCTGCGGGCGGCCGCGAACGGCGTCCAGCACGCCGAGATGTTCTTCGACCCCCAGGCGCACACCTCGCGCGGCGTCCCGTTCGAGACCGTCGTCAAGGGCTACCACCGCGCAGCGGCGGCCGCGGCCGACTTCGGCGTCGACGCCGACCTCATCCTGTGCTTCCTGCGCGACCACTCGGCCGAGAGCGCCGCGGAGACCCTCGAGGCCTCGGTGCCGTTCAAGGGCCTGATCCTGGGCGTCGGCCTGGACTCCGACGAGCGGGGCAACCCGCCCGAGAAGTTCGCCGCGGTCTTCGAGCGCGCCCGCGAGCTCGGCTACCGCCTCACGATGCACTGCGACATCGACCAGGTCGGGAGCATCGACAACATCCGCACGGTCCTCGAGACCATCCAGGTCGACCGCATCGACCACGGCACCAACATCGTCGAGGACCCGGCGCTCGTCGCCGAGGTCAAGGCGCGCGGCATCGGCCTGACGAGCTGCCCCGTGTCCAACAGCTTCGTGACCGACGACATGAAGGCCGCCGAGGTCGCCCAGCTCCTGCGCGACGGCGTCAAGATCACGATCAACTCCGACGACCCCGCGTACTTCGGTGGGTACGTCGCCGACAACTACGCGGCGGTCGCCGCCAAGGCCGGCCTCACGTCCGCGGAGGTCGTGACGCTCGCGAAGAACTCGTTCGAGGCCTCCTGGATCGACGAGGACCGCCGCGCGGACTACCTCGCGGCGGTCGACCGCTACGTCGAGCAGTACGAGCCCGCCCAGGCCTAGGACACAGCAGGTGCCCGACGGCGGGGCCCGCCTCACGCGTGAGGCGAGCCTGCGCCGTCGGGCGCCCGGGGGAGCGGGCACTCTGGCGCCGGGCCCGGTCGGGCCGCGTCGCTGCTGGTCAGCGACGTGCCGCAGGGTCCGCCGTCGTCGGACGGGCCCCGGTGGGTGAATAATCTTCGGATGCCCCGCGTTGGGGGACAGGGAGCACGGCGCCGCGCGCGGCGTCCGCGCACCGACGCCGGAGCGGCCCGCCAGGCCGACGGGCGCCGCAGGGACGCACGGACCGAGTCAGACGCACGACCCATCCGCACGACCATCGAGAGAGCTAGGCGACGACGACCACATGAACGATCTGCTGTACGTCAACGGTGGCACACCGCTCAACGGGACCATCACCGTGCGAGGGGCGAAGAACTTCGTCTCCAAGGCGATGGTGGCCTCCCTGCTCGGCGAGGGGCCGAGCGTGCTGCGCAACGTGCCGCAGATCCGCGACGTCGGCGTCGTGACGGGGCTGCTCGAGCTGCACGGCGTCAAGGTCGTCGCGGACGAGGTCGGGGGCACGCTGCACCTCGACCCGACCGACGTCGAGTCGGCGCACGTAGCGGACATCGACGCGCACGCCGGGTCGAGCCGCATCCCGATCCTCTTCTGCGGTCCGCTGCTGCACCGCCTGGGCGAGGCGTTCATCCCCGACCTGGGTGGTTGCCGGATCGGCGACCGCCCCATCAACTACCACCTGGACATCCTGCGCCAGTTCGGAGCCGTGGTGGACAAGCGCGAGCAGGGCATCCACATCCGCGCCCCTCGCCGCCTCCAGGGCACCAAGATCTCCCTGCCCTACCCGAGCGTCGGGGCCACCGAGCAGCTCCTGCTCACCGCGGTGCGTGCCGAGGGCATCACCGAGCTCTCGGGCGCCGCGATCGAGCCCGAGATCATGGACCTCATCGCCGTCCTGCAGAAGATGGGCGCGATCATCTCGGTCGACACCGACCGCGTGATCCGCATCGAGGGCGTCGACAAGCTCATGGGCTACCAGCACACCGCGCTGGGCGACCGCATCGAGGCGGCCTCCTGGGGCTCGGCGGCCCTCGCGACGGGCGGCGACATCACCGTCAAGGGCGCGACGCAGCCGGAGATGATGACGTTCCTCAACACGTTCCGCAAGGTCGGCGGCGAGTTCGAGGTCCAGGAGGACGGCATCCGGTTCTACCACCCCGGTGGCGACCTCAACGCGATCGTGCTCGAGACGGCCGTGCACCCGGGCTTCATGACGGACTGGCAGCAGCCCCTGGTCGTGGCGCTCACGCAGGCCAAGGGCCTGTCGATCGTGCACGAGACGGTCTACGAGAACCGTTTCGGCTTCACCGACGCGCTGCGCGGCATGGGCGCGACCATCCAGGTCTACAAGGAGTGCCTGGGCGGGCTGCCGTGCCGGTTCGGGCAGCGCAACTTCCACCACTCGGCGGTTGTCTCGGGGCCCACGCCCCTGTCCGCGGCGGACATCGAGGTCCCCGACCTGCGCGGCGGGTTCAGCCACCTCATCGCAGCGCTCACGGCCAAGGGCACCTCGACCGTGCGCGGGATCGGCCTGATCGACCGCGGGTACGAGTACTTCCAGGACAAGCTCGACGCGCTCGGAGCCGACGTCAGCCGGGGCTGACAGGCACCGACCCCGAGCGACCGACCCACGGGCGCCGGGGGGGGGGGGGGGGGGGGGGG
>NZ_JACSQF010000008.1:34760-129531 GCF_014836755.1 Oerskovia merdavium | reverse complement strand
CCCCCCCCCCCCCCCCCCCCCCGTCGTCGTCCGCCGGGGCGAGGTCACAGGTGCCGCACAGCCTCGTACCACCCGGTGCGCAGGTCGGACGAGGAGGGTGGTCGGCACGGGCGAAGGGTTCGCCCGGACAGGAGGAGCGACCATGCCGTCCGCCACGTCACCCGAGAACCACGAGCCGCTCGACGGCCCGGCCGAGCCTGCTGGCCCCACGGACCACGCGCGGCCTGCGGACCACGCGCGGCCTGCGGACCACGCCGAGCCGCGCGGTGCCCGACGTCGGGCACTCACCTGGGGCGCGGGAGCCCTGACCTTCTCGGTGCTCACCCTGGGCGGCTTCGCGCTGACGAGCGCTCCGGCCCCGGACACCGCGACCGTGACCGGGGCGACCGCGGGCGTGCCGTCCGCGGTCGTGCCGGACGCCGCGACCGCCACCGGACGCCGGGGCACGGGCGGCATGACAAACCTCACCGACGAAGCATGAGGAAACCGACAGAACGGGTGAAGGGCTGCACTGCCTGAGCGCTCCGGCCGGCACCAGGCTGGAGGCATGGACAACGACAGCCTCGACCGCGGCACCACGGGCCGCGACGCGCGCAAGGACGACCTCGTCATCGACGTGCAGGGACTGCGCCGCAGGTACGGCGGCAGCACCCGCGGCGCCCAGGGGTTCGAGGCGGTGGCGGGCGTCGACCTCCAGGTCCGCCGCGGCGAGCTCTTCGCGCTCCTCGGGACCAACGGCGCGGGCAAGACCTCGCTCCTCGAGGTCGTCGAGGGGCTCTCGCGCCCCACGGCCGGCACAGCGCGGGTCTTCGGCAAGGACCCCTACCGCGAGCGCGCCCACGTCCGCCCGAGGATCGGGATCATGCTGCAGGAGGCCGGCTTCCCGTCCGACCTGACCGCGATCGAGACCGCGCGCATGTGGGCCGGGACGCTCGCGGCCCCTCGCCCGGTCGAGGAGGCGCTCGACCTGGTCGCGCTCCGCGGTCGCGCCGACGTGACGGTGACGTCGCTCTCGGGAGGCGAGCGGCGCCGTCTGGACCTCGCCCTGGCGCTCCTCGGCCGCCCCGAGGTGCTGTTCCTCGACGAGCCGACCACGGGCCTGGACCCCGAGAGCCGCCGCTCGGCCTGGGACCTGGTCCAGTCGCTGCTCGACGACGGCACGACCGTCGTCCTCACGACCCACTACCTCGAGGAGGCCGAGCGCCTCGCGGACCGCCTCGCGATCATGCACGGCGGCCGGATCGTCCAGGAGGGCACGGTCGCCGAGATCGTCGACGCCGAGCCCGCGCACGTCTACGTCGACGAGGCGAGCGTGCGTCCTCACCTCGCGGACCTCCCGCTCCTGCCGGGCGAGACCCTCGAGCGCGTCGAGGGCGGCACGCTCTCGATCGCGACGCGCGACCTCCAGCGCAGCCTCGCGGTCTTGCTCGCCTGGGCGGCCGACCGCGACGTGACGTTCGGCCGCATCGAGGCGCGCCCCGCGTCGCTCGAGCAGGCTTTCCTCGCGATCGCCGACGGGCCCGGCCACCCGTCCTCCTCCACCATCGACCCGACGGAGCGTGCAGCATGACCACCCTGACCCAGACCCCGACCCGTGCCACCCGTGCTTCCTCGGCCCCCCGCGGCACGACCGGCCTCGCGGGCTCGCTTCGCCGCGTCGTCTCGCTCGTCCGCGCCGAGACCACGCTGCTCCTGCGCAACCGCACCGCCCTGTTCAACGGGGTCGCGCTGGCCCCCGCGATGGTCGCGTTCCTGCACTTCTCGGGGGCGCTCGAGGCGGTCGTGGGCGACGGGGCCGGGGCGTCGGTCGTCGGGGCGTTCGCGCTCACGAGCCTCATCTGCTTCGCGCTCATGTTCGTCGTCTACTACAACCTCGCGAGCGCGTACGTGGCGCGGCGCGAGGAGCTCGTGCTCAAGCGGCTGCGGACCGGGCAGTGCTCGGATGCCGAGATCCTGATCGGCGCAGCGACGCCCGCGGTCGTGACGATGCTCGGCCAGCTCGTGCTGGGCGGGGCCGCGATCGCGCTGTGGATCGGTCTCGACGCCCCCGCGAACGTGGTGCTGCTGCTCGTCGCGGTCCTCGGGGGGACGTTCGTCTTCGCGGCGCTCGCCGCCGCGAGCACCGCGTTCACGCGCACGCTCGAGTCGGTCCAGCTCTCGACGCTGCCGATCATGGCCCTGGCGCTGCTCCTGTCGGGGACGACGCTGCCGCTCGCTCTCCTGCCGGAGCGCCTCCAGACGCTCGCCGCGTTCACGCCCCTGCACCCGGTCGGCGAGCTCCTGACGATCGGCCTCACGGGTCTGGGGCCCGACGGCGTCGCGGTCGGCTTCGGCGAGACGTTCGCCCTGGCCGCGCAGCCGCTCGCGATCCTGCTCGCCTGGTGCGTGATCGGTGCGTGGCTCGCGGCCCGGTACATGCGGTGGGAGCCGCGCCGCTGAGGCGGTCACGACGTCGCCCGTGGTGACGCGGGGACCGGGCGGCGTCGAGCACGAGGTTGCGGTCGGTCGAGCACGAGGTTGCGGTCGCTCTCCCGCTGAGAGCGACCGCAACCTCGTGCTCGGCACCCAGAGCACCCGGACCACACGGGAGCCAACCCGGCGCCCCGCCGACGATCCCACGTGAAAGGCTGACCCCCGTGAGCTGGAACCCCCTCGTCGGCGCGTGGTCGCGTCGCAGCAACCCCGAACGGTTCGACACCTACACGCGCTGGTCGCTGTACGTCGTCGCGACGTTCGAGCTCTTCGTGGTGCTGTGGATCGTGGGCGAGGTGCCCACCGGGCACCCGGTGCTGCTCGCCCCGCTGATCGGCCTGTGCCTCGCGCACACGGCGTCCTGCATCGTCGTCATCCGGTACGGGATCACCCGGTTCCTCGGCGGGCCGCCCCCGCCCCGGTGGGCGCCGGGCACCATGTGGGGGCTCGCGCTCGCGACGTGCGTGGTCGGCCTCGCGGCCTACCCGACCGGCGAGGGATCGATGTTCCAGGGCAACACCCCGGTCCTGGTCGTGACCGCGGCGACCGCGTTCTCGGTCGCGGCCTGCGCGCCGCTCCTGACCTTCCGGTGGCTGGCGCTCGGGGCCGTGGGCGTCGCGGCGGTCTCGGGGCTCGTCTCGTGGTTCGTCGCCCCGGTCCGCGACGAGACGGCGGCGGGCATCGCGGTGGGCCAGGGCATCGGCGTCGTCCTCATGTGCGTCGGCATCTTCGCGTCCTACCGCGTGTCGGTGTGGATGCTCGGGATCGTGTGGGAGCAGGAGCGCAACCGCGTCCTGCACGCGCGCCTGGCGGTCGCGGAGGAAAGGCTGCGCTTCTCGCGCGACCTGCACGACGTGTTCGGCCGCACGCTCTCGGTCGTGGCCGTCAAGAGCGAGCTCGCCGCGGAGCTCGCCTCGCGCGGACGCCCCGGCGCGGCCGAGCAGATGCTCGAGGTGCGCCAGATCGCTCAGGACTCGCTGCGCGAGGTCCGGGCCGTCGTCGCGGGCTACCGGGCCGCGGACCTGGCCGCGGAGCTCAGCGGCGCACGCTCGGTCCTGCGGTCGGCCGACATCGAGACCACGATCGAGTCGTCCGGCGACGGCAACGAGGACTCCTTGCCCGAGGCCACGCAGGAGGCGCTCGCCTGGGTCGTGCGCGAGGCCGTGACCAACGTGGTCCGCCACGCCCACGCGACGCGCTGCGAGATCACCCTGGGCGTCGAGCGGGGCGAGGCGGTCCTGACCGTGACCAACGACGGCGTCCCCGACCTGGACCGCACCACGACGAGCCCGGGCAGCCCCAGCGGGTCCGGGCTGATCGGGCTCGGTGAGCGGCTCGCCGGTGCCGGGGGCCGGCTCGAGACCCACCTCGAGCCCCCCACGTTCCGTCTCACGGCCAGCGTCCCGCTCCCGGCGGTCGGTAGCCTCGTCTCGCGCATGCCGCTCGTCCCCCGGGGCCGCGGCACCGGCGCCCCTCGCCCCGCCCAGGAAGGCCCCACCGCGTGATCCGCATCCTGCTCGCCGACGACGAGAACCTCATCCGCGACGCCCTGGCCACCCTGTTCTCGCTCGAGGACGACCTCGAGGTCGTCGTCCAGGCCGCGTCCGGGACCGAGGCGCTCGCGGCAGCGCGCAAGCACCTGCCGGACGTCGCGGTGCTCGACCTCCAGATGCCCGGCCTCGACGGGATCGAGGTCTCGCAGGCCCTGGCGTCCGAGGTGCCGGCGTGCGGCGTCGTCATGGTCACGAGCCACGGGCGCCCCGGGTACCTCAAGCGCGCGCTCGAGGCCGGGGTGCGCGCGTTCCTGCCCAAGACCGTCTCGTCGCGCGTCCTGGCGGACGTGGTGCGTCAGGTCCACGGCGGCGGACGCTACGTGGACCCCGAGCTGGCCGCCGAGGCCATCGCGGCCGGCGCGAGCCCCCTGACGCCCCGTGAGGCCGACGTGCTCGAGCTGGCCGCCGGGGGAGCGCCCGTCGAGGAGATCGCCACGCGCGCCTCGCTCGCGCCGGGCACGGTGCGCAACTACCTCTCGTCGGCCGCGGCCAAGCTGGGCGCGACGAACCGCCACGAGGCCGTCCACCTCGCGCGCCGGCACGGCTGGATCTGAGGGTGCGCCCCGCCCCGGGTGAGGGTCTCACCCCGGGCGAGCGGCGCCGTCGGGCCCGACGACGGCACGCGGCCCGGTAGGCTCGGTGACCGTGCCGAAAGCTCATCCAGACAGCCGCGCGTACCGACTCGTCGCGCTCATCGTGCGTCCCCTGATGTTCGCGATCACCCGCCGCGACTGGCAGGGTGCGGAGAACATCCCCGCCACGGGGGGCTTCATCGCCGCGGGCAACCACATGTCGAACATCGACCCGCTGACGTTCGCCCACTTCCTTTATGACCACGGTCGGGCGCCCAAGATCCTCGCCAAGGCGTCGCTCTGGAAGATCCCCGGCCTGCGTCTGCTCCTGGACCGGACCGGGATGATCCCCGTGCAGCGCAACACCGCGGGGGCCGCGTCCTCGGTGAGCGCGGCGGTCGACCAGCTCGCGCTGGGCGAGTGCGTCGCGGTGTTCCCCGAGGGCACCCTGACCCGTGACCCGGACCTGTGGCCCATGGTCGGCAAGACCGGTGCCGCGCGCCTCGCCCTCGCGAGCCGCA
This sequence comes from Oerskovia merdavium, assembly GCF_014836755.1. GTDB lineage: Bacteria > Actinomycetota > Actinomycetes > Actinomycetales > Cellulomonadaceae > Oerskovia > Oerskovia merdavium. The sequence goes on along the minus strand of NZ_JACSQF010000008.1, from coordinate 124,413 downwards.
TGCCCGTGGTGCCCATCGCGCAGTGGGGCATGCAGGACATCCTGCCTCGCTACAGCAAGCGGTTCCGGCCGATCCCGCCCAAGAACGTGGCCGTGCACGCGGGCCCGCCCGTGGACCTGTCGGACCTCTACGAGCGTCCCATCGACTCCGTGACCCTGCGCGAGGCCACCAACCGCATCATGGACGCCATCACCGGGCTGCTCGAGGAGATCCGCGGCGAGAAGGCCCCGGCCGAGCGGTTCGACGTCCGCAAGAACCCCGGCTCGGAGGAGCGCAAGTGAGCACCGCGACCAGCCCGTCACCCGTCACGGCAGCCGTGCTCGGCTCGGGAGCCTGGGGCACCACGTTCGCGGCCGTGCTCGCCGACGCGGGCTGCGAGGTCAGGCTGTGGGGCCGCAACGCCGACGTCGCGGCGGACATCAACGCCACGCGCCACAACTCGCCCTACCTGCCCGGCATCGAGCTGCCCGCGAGGCTCACCGCGACGACCGACGCGGCCGCGGCGCTCGCCGGTGCCCAGCTCGTCGTGGTGGCGATCCCCTCGCAGAGCGCACGCGCGACGCTCGCCCCGTTGCGCGAGCACCTCGCCGAGGGGGCAGTCGCGGTCTCCCTCATGAAGGGCGTCGAGCTCAGCACCGACCGCCGCATGAGCGAGGTCGTCGCCGAGGTGTGGGGCCTCCCGCTGGACAAGGTCGCCGTGGTCTCGGGCCCCAACCTGGCCCGCGAGATCGCCGAGCACCAGCCCACCGCGACCGTGGTCTCCGCGACCGACCCGGAGACCGCCCGCTTCGTCGCCGCGGCCTGCTCGTCGTCCTACTTCCGGCCGTACACCAACTCGGACGTCGTGGGCGTCGAGCTGTGCGGCGCCGTGAAGAACGTCATCGCACTCGCCGTGGGCATCGCCCAGGGCCGCGGGTTCGGGTACAACACGACCGCGACCGTCATCACGCGCGGACTCGTCGAGATCACGCGCCTCGGGCTCGCGCTCGGTGCGGACGCCGAGACATTCTCGGGCCTCGCGGGCATGGGGGACCTGGTCGCGACCTGCACGTCCCCCCTGTCGCGCAACCACACGCTCGGCAAGCACATCGGGCAGGGCATGAGCCTCGACGAGGCCGTCGCGGCGACGGGCGGGACGGCCGAGGGCGTCAAGTCCTGCCGCTCCGTCCTCGAGCTCGCGCAGAAGGTGGGCGTCGACATGCCCATCACGGCCGGCGTCGTGGCCGTCCTGCACGAGGGCATGCCGGTCGACGACATGGCCCGTGGGCTGCTCGCGCGTCCCCAGAAGTCCGAGGGCGTGACGTCGGGACGCTGACCCTGCGCCCCGCGCGGCCGGCCCGGTCCCCACGGAGCGCCTGGCCGGACGGGTGCGCTCAGGGCCGGTCAGTCGTCGTCGCGCACCTCGACGACGACGCGCGTCGGGTTCGTGAGGGCGTAGACGCGGAACGGGTTGTCGGAGTCGTCGGTCCCGATGAACGACTGCGTGTACCCCTCGAACACGCCGCGGAGCGCGACCTCCTCGACCTCGTCGGTCTCCGCGACACGCAGGGGGTTGGGGCCCGAGTACTCGGGGACGCCCGTGTCCGTGGGGTAGCCCGAGCCCGAGATCATGACCTGCAGCGTGCCGTCGCCGGCGATCTCGAAGACGTTCCCGCTGCCGTCGTCGATCGCCTCCGGGACGTACTCGACGCGCCAGCCGGGCGTCCCCGTGCCTCCCAGCTCGTAGACGACGCGGTCGAACCCGTCGTGGCGCCCGACCCGCAGGTCGGTCACGGTCAGAGCGGCGCCGGCCGAGGGCTCGGCGACGTCCGGGTCGGTGTTCGCGGGGAACGCGGGAGCAGCGGTCGACCCGTCCCCCTCGGTTCCGGTCGATCCTGTGGCTCCCGTCGGGGAGTCGGTGGCGTCACCCGACGGCGAGGGGCTGGGCGCCGGTGTCGCCGTGGGCGACGGGGACTCGTCGGGCGTCGCGTCGTAGCCGCCGTTCGCGCCTGAGCAGGCCGTCAGCGCGAGGAGCACGCCGACGCACACGGCGGAGACGGCCGGTCGTCGCTGCCGGCGCCGGGGCGTTCGGGTGGCCGTCCGGGTGGCGCGGTCCATGTCTGCCTCCTGCTCGGCGCGTGCGACCGGGAGCGGCTCTCGGTCGCCTCAAGCCTAGGTGGGGCAGGACACGGCCGCATGGAGGGAAGGTCTCGATCGGGGAACGCGCCTCGCGAGACGCGACCTGCTCGCCTCGCGCCGACGACGATGCCCGGGTCGTCGCGGCGGGCGATCCGGACCAGCTGCGCCGCGAGGGATGACAGCGGCACCCGTCCGCCCTACGGTTGCCCCATGCCGTGGTTCAGCAGCGTGGGCGCGCCTCTCTTCCTCGTCGTCGTGCTCGTGGTCGTCGCGGTGGTCGCGATCGAGCGCATGGTGAGCGGGCGGGCCAGAGAGCGGGAGCGCGGCGAGCTCACCGGCTCGGGGGAGAGCGTCGGTTCCGGGGCGTTCGGCGCCCTGGTCGACATCTTCCAGCCGAGCAGGGTGCATCTCACCGAGGAGAAGGAGCGACAGCGGCTCGACATCGCGCAGGCGCCGTCCACCGCGCCCCCGATCGACGTCGACCTCGAGTCGGGCGTGGTCGTCTTCAGTGCTGAGGCGTACGAGCCGCGGGCCACCGACGGGACTGCCGCCGCGCGCTAGCTGCCCGCAGCAGACCGCAGCGCACGGTCGAGGTCCGCCCACAGGTCCTCGACGTCCTCGATGCCGACGCTCATGCGCAGCAGGTCCTCGGGGACCGTGAGCGACTCGGTCGCGAACCGTCGCCGCCGCTCGAGGCTCGACTCGACCCCTCCCAGGCTCGTCGCGGGTACCCACAGCTCGACGGCCTCGACGACCGCGTCCGCGGCCTCGCGACCGCCGCGGGGGCGCAGCCCGATGATCGCCCCGAAGCCCGTCATGGTGCGGGCCGCACGCTCGTGGCCCGGGTCGGTCGGCAGGCTCGGGTGGCGGACCTCCTCGACGAGCGGGTGCTCGGCCAGGCGCCGGGCGATCTCCGCGGCGTTGGCCTGGGACCGCTCGACGCGCAGCGCGAGCGTGCGCAGCCCGCGCAGCGCGAGCCACACCTCCCACGGACCGGCGATCGCGCCGTGCAGGGTCCGGTACGCACGGACCTTCGCGGCCAGGTCCGGGTCGCTCGTCACGACGGCCCCGAGCACGACGTCGGAGTGTCCCGCGAGGTACTTCGTGACCGAGTGCACGACGACGTCCGCGCCCTGGGCGAGGGGCTGCTGGCCCAGCGGGGTCGCGAACGTGTTGTCGACCGCGGTGAGGACTCCACGCTCGCGTGCCGCGGCAAGGAGCACGGGCAGGTCCGCGACCTCGAGCATGGGGTTGGTCGGCGACTCGACCAGGAGCAGGTCCGCCCCGTCGATCGCCCCGAGCACCTGGTCGGTGTCGGCGACGTCGACGCGGACGACCTCGACCCCGTGGCGGGCCGCGAGGTCGTCCGCGAAGCCAAGCGTCACCTGGTAGGCGTGCCGGGGCACGACGACCTTGCCGCCCGCCGGGACGAACGAGAAGACCGCCGCGATCGCCGCCATCCCGCTGCTGAAGACGATGCCCGGCTCCGAGGCGCCCTCGAGCGTGGCCAGGGCCTCCTCGAACGGGTGCCAGGTCTCGGTGTCCATGCGCGTGTACAGGAGCTCGCCCGGCTGCTGCACGCCGCGCGACACGTAGGTCGAGGACAGGACGACGGGCGGGTTCACGGGCCCGCCCTGCTCGCGCGGCGGGCGCCCGGCCGCGACCGCGATCGTGGCGGGGGACAGGGGGGAGCTGTGGACGGTGGGCGCGGTCGGCCCGGTCGGCTCGGTCGTCATGGAGGTGAGATTACGCCTCGACGCGGAGCGGGTGCCGCGGGCAACCGGCAGGTGGAGACGGGGCGGGTGCGTCGAGCGTGCAGCTCTGGTCGTCGTCGGCCGCGGCCGGACGACCCGAACGGCACACTCGACGCCGCCCCGCCCCGCCCAGCGCTAGTCCTCGACCGGTCCGAGCAGCGCGCTCGCGAACGTCGAGTGCGCGGACTCGTCGTCGGAGGGGTGGAAGATCCCCGCGAGCACGTCCCGGTAGAGTCGCCCGAGCTCGGAGGACGCGAAGTACGAGGACCCGCCGGACACGCGGATCGCCTGGTCGACCACGACGCGCGCCGTCTCGGTGGCGCGCACCTTGAGCCCCGCGACGGCCGTGAACCACCCGGCGCCGCGGTCCACCAGCGCGTCGATCTCGCCCGCGACCTGGTCGATCTGCGGGTAGATCCCGTCCATCGCGATGCCCGCGTCCGCGACGCGCCAGCGGATGTCCGGGTCCTGCGACAGCGGCTTGCCGCCGTTCTTCATCGAGGTGCGCCGGTGCGCGTTCTCGACCGCGAGCTCGAGGGCTCGCTTGCCGATCCCCGTGTAGACCGACGCGAGGAGCACCTCGAACGTCGTGAAGATCGCGAGCACGAGCGGGTCCGTCGAGGGGCCGGGAGCCAGGCGCCGGACGACCCGGTCGGCCGGGGCGTGCGCACCGACCAGCAGGGTCGTGCGGCTCTGGCTCGCGCGCATGCCGACCGTGTCCCAGTCGTCCAGGACGTCGACGCCGCCGCCCTCGCGCGTCACGAACGCGTGCACGAGGCGAGGGTCGCCGTCGAGCTCCGGGCCGCCCTCGGCCGCCGTCTCGATCCCGAGCACTCCCAGCCGGGTCCACGCGGGCGAGAGCGACGTGAAGATCTTGCGGCCGTGGAACGAGTAGCCGCCCTCGCCGTCGGGACGGGCCTGGGTCCGGGACCCGAACAGGACCAGGTCGTTGCCCGGCTCCGAGTACCCGAACGCGAAGACCTCGCCGCGCGCGGCCTCCTCGAGCACGAAGTCGAGCGAGTGGTCCCCGCGCTCGTACAGGTACCGCGCGACGCCGGTCCACACGTGGTGCATGTTGACGGCCAGGGCGGTCGCGGGGGCCGCGCCCGCGAGGCGGATCTGCTCGTGCGCCACGTCCCGCAGGCCGAGGCCCGGGCCGCCCATCGCGGCCGGGACGAAGGCCTGGAGGTAGCCGGCCGCGGTCAGCTCCTCAAGGTCCTCGGTGAAGAAGGCGTTCTCGCGGTCGTAGCCCGCGGCGCGCGAGCGGATGCGGTCGAGCAGGTCGTCGGTCAGCAGGGGGTGGCTCATGCCCCCGTTCTATCACCGCTCCTTCACGAGCGGGGAACGTTCCTGTTCTCTCGGGGAAGCATGGTTCCGGTAGGGTCGTCCGCGATGTCCAGCCAGCCAGAACCCAGTGCTCCCGCGCGCAAGACGCGCGTCCTCATCCTTTTCGGCGGACGCTCCGGCGAGCACGTCATCTCGTGCGCCACCGCGGGCGGCGTCATGCGTGCGATCGACCGAGACCGCTACGAGATCGTCCCCGTCGGGATCACCAAGGCGGGCCAGTGGGTCCTCGCCGCTGACGAGCCCGAGCGCTGGGAGATCACGGCGGGCAACCTGCCCGAGGTCACCGCGACGGGCGGCGAGGTCCTGCTGCCGCTCGCGGTCGGGCAGCGTGGGCTGCGCGTCCTGGAGCCGGGCGAGTTCCCGCGCGAGCTGGGCGAGGTCGACGTCGTCTTCCCGCTGCTGCACGGCCCGTTCGGCGAGGACGGCACGCTCCAGGGCCTGCTCGAGCTGGCCGACGTGCCCTACGTGGGTGCGGGCGTGCTCGCGTCGGCCGTGGGTATGGACAAGCACTTCATGAAGCTCGTCCTCGCGGGCCAGGGACTGCCCATCGCGCCCTACACGGTCATCCGCCCGGGGGAGTGGGACCGCAACCCGGTCGCCTGGACGGAGACGGTCGCGGGCCTGGGGCTGCCGGTGTTCGTCAAGCCGGCCCGCGCGGGGTCGAGCCTGGGGATCACCAAGGTCGACGACCTCGCGGACCTCCCCGCGGCGATCGACGAGGCACGCAAGCACGACCCCAAGGTCGTGGTCGAGGCCGGCGTCGTCGGGCGCGAGATCGAGTGCGCGGTGCTCGGTGGGCGCGAGGGCGAGCGCCCGCGCGCGTCGCTGCCCGGTGAGATCGTCGTGACCGACACGAACCACGACTTCTACGACTTCGAGGCCAAGTACCTCGACGAGGCCGGCGTCGAGCTGAGCTGCCCGGCCGACCTGCCCCAGCACCTCGTGGACGAGGTGCGCGACGTCGCCGTCCGCACGTTCGAGGCGGTCGGTGCCGAGGGCCTGTCCCGGGTCGACGTGTTCGTCACGGACGAGGGCCAGGTCATCGTCAACGAGATCAACACCATGCCGGGCTTCACGCCGTTCTCGATGTACCCCCGCATGTGGGAGAAGTCGGGCATCTCGTACCCCGAGCTGATCGACGAGCTCATCCAGCTCGCGCTCGAGCGCCCCACGGGCCTGCGCTGACCGACCCGGGCGCCGCCCGACCGACGCGAGGAGCGCGCCACCCGTACGGGTGGCGCGCTCCTCGCGTCGGTCGGGTCACGAAGATCACATGCAGTAGCGCGTCTGCTCGACCTTGGACACCGCGCGGTTGAGGTCGGAGACGAACGACGACGAGTGGTCCGAGCTGACCGACGGCGGGATCTGGACCTCGACCGCGGGGTCGCGACCGTACGTGATGAAGGTCCACGTGCCCTTGCCGTCGTCGGCGACGATCCAGTCGACGCTGCCCGCAGCGCTGGGCACCCCCTGGCAGCCCGTCGTGGTGGGCTCGGGCGGCGTGACGCCGCACCGTAGCGTCACGGCGGCGCCCGACGCCCCCCAGGCCGCCGTGGCCTGGCTGTCGGTCTTGACCTTGGGCAGGTCGCCCAGCATGTCGGGGACCGCGAGGACGACCTCGGCGCACTTCGGGTTCGCGGCGTCGTCGGCGACCGGGACTCCGATGGTCGGGGTGCACGCACTGGTGCCGGCGACCGTGGCGAGCAGCAGGATCCCGGCGAGCGTCCGGCGTCGGGCTGGGGTACGAGGGGCGTTCAGCACCCTCCAACGGTAGCCGCTCCGGCGGGGCCCCCGTCCCGCGTAAGGTGGCGCCGTGACTGATCTGAACGAGGGCCGGGTGCTGGTGCGCGAGACGTCCGAGGAGGAGCTGCTCGCGGCGATCTTCCCGCTCCTGCCGACGGGCGCGGCGACCCTCGTGGGCCCCGGCGACGACTCGGCCGTCGTGAGCGCCCCCGACGGGCGCTTCGTGGTCTCGACCGACGTGCTGGTCGAGCGTCGGCACTTCCGCCCCGAGTGGTCCACGGGGTACGACGTCGGGTGGCGCGCCGCGATGCAGAACCTCGCCGACATCGCGGCCATGGGGGCGCGGCCCACCTCGCTCGTGGTCTCGCTCGTCATCCCGGGGCACCTGCCGGTCGCGTGGGTCACGGGCCTGGCCCGCGGACTCGCCGCGGCGTGCGCGCCCAGCGGAGCGGCCGTGGTCGGGGGAGACCTGTCGAGCGGCGACGACGTGGTCGTCGCGGTCACGGTCCACGGGGACCTGGGCGGGCGGGAGCCGGTCCTGCGCTCGGGTGCCCAGGTGTCCGACGTCGTCGCGCACGCCGGGCGCAGGGGCTGGTCCGCCGCGGGGCTCGCCCTGCTCGACCACGACCTGGGTCCCCTGGACCAGGAGCTCGTCGACGCGTACCTGCGTCCCGAGCCACCGCTCGCCGCGGGACCGGCCGCCGCGGGCTCCGGGGCCACGGCCATGCTCGACCTGTCCGACGGCCTGCTGCGTGACGCCGGGCGTCTCGCCCGGGCCAGCGGCGTGGCCGTCGACCTGGACCTGGGCGCCTTCCGCGGCGACCTGGACCGGCTGGCCGTCGCGGCGTCGGCCGTGCGGGTGGCGGACGGACCGCTCTCAGCGACGGGGCCGGGCCCGGCGGACCTCGGTGCGCAGGCGGCCCTCGCCCGGGACTGGGTCCTGACCGGCGGCGAGGACCACGGTCTGCTCGCGACGTTCCCGGCGGGGACGTCGCTGCCCGAGCCGTTCCGGGCCGTGGGCCGGGTCGTGGCGCGGCCCACGAGCGTGCCGGGAGCCGGCGGTGCCGCGGATCCGGCCCCGGCGGCCCCGGCGGTCACGGTCGACGGGGAGGCGCCGCGCGCGCACGGCGTGGGGTGGGACCACTTCCGCGGCTGACGGACCCTGGTCCGCAGCGAGGGACTCCGCGGTCGACGGAGGCTGCCCAGGTGACCTTCCTCGCCAGGTCGTGACGGTCGCGTACCGGACGCGTCGAGTGGGGCGCCCTGGAGGGCGACCCCCTCGACGGAGGAGCTGGTGTGCTGCGGGCCTGGTCAGACCGTCCGGCGGAAGCGGACCTGCGTCAGGTCACGGCCGCCGATGTCGTCGCGACGCTCGACCCCGTCCGGTGCGAACCCGTGACGGCGGTAGAAGTGCTGGGCGCGCTCGTTGTCCTTGAGGACCCACAGCGAGACCGGGGTGCGCGGCGGGACCTTGGACAGCATGGTGCGCATGAGGTCGCGGGCGACGCCGCGTCCCCAGGCCTCGGGGTCGAGGTAGATCGCGTAGACCTCGAGGTCTCCGGACTCGGCGTCCTCGTCGCGCGCGGGACCGAGGCTCGCGAACCCGAGGGCTCGCCCGTCGGCCTCGGCCAGGAGGATGTCGGCGCCGGAGTTCGCGAGGTTCTGCGTCCAGGCTGCCTCGCGCTGGTCGTGGTCGAGCGATGCGAGGTAGTCGTCAGGGACGATCCCGGCATAGGCACCCCGCCACGAGGCGATGTGGACCTGGGCGATCGACGCCGCGTCCTGTGGAGTTGCCGTGCGGATCGTTACCTCGTTGAGTTCCGTCACCATGACCAAATCCTGCCACTTCCGTGGAGTTTCACCAAACCTCTTTGTCCGGATCTTCAGCAAATCTCCCCAAGGTGATGTGCTGGTGGGATGAGAGAGGAGCGGCGGGCGTGCCCGCACGTCGTCCGCCGATCCTCTCAGCCTTTCACCCCGCGTGCTCGCTGGACGTCGTGCGTGCGGCGAGCGCCTGCCGGACCTCGTCGGCGATCAGGTCGCCGTTGGTCGCGGCTGCCGCCTGGACGCCGGCCGCCGCCGCGGCGACCACCTGCGCCATGATGTTCGTGACGTTGCCCGCGACCCTGACACCGGGGACGGAGGTCGCGCCCTGGGGGTCGGAGGGCACGTAGGTCCCGATCGTCACCCCGTCGACGACCTGGTCCTCGGTCGCGACCCCGAGCGACGCGAGGACCGCGGACCGGGCCGTGAAGCGGGGAGCGACGACGAGCGCCGCGCACGGGACGACGTCTCCGGACGCGAGCCGGACGCCGCTCAGGACGCCCGCGTCGAGCGCGAGCCCCGCGACCGGGCCCTCGGCCACCCGGATGCCGCGCGCGTCGAGTGCGGCACGGGTCTCGGCGTCGGGGGCCGGCGACCCGTGGAGGAAGAGGGTCACGTCGTCGCTCCACTGGCGCCACATCTGCGCCTGGTGGACCGCCATCGGGCCCGTCGCGAGGATGCCCACGGCCTGGTCGCGCACCTCCCAGCCGTGGCAGTACGGGCAGTGCAGGACGTCCTTGCCCCACCGGTCGGCGAGTCCGGGCACGTCGGGCAGCTCGTCGACGAGGCCCGTGGTGACCAGCAGACGACGGGCCAGGACGGCCCTGCCGTCGGTCGTGAGGACCTCGAACCCGCCGTCGGGCAGGGCCGTCGCGGACTCGACCGTGCCCTGGGAGATCCGGCCCCCGTAGGCCGCGACCTCGGCCCTCCCGGCCGCGAGGAGCGTGGCGGGGTTCTCGCCGTCGCGGGACAGGTAGCCGTGCATGTGCTCGGCCGGTGCGTTGCGGGGACGTCCGGCGTCGATCACGAGCACGCTGCGTCGTGCCCGCGCGAGCGTGAGGGCTCCGCTCAGGCCTGCCGCGCCACCTCCCACGACCACGACGTCGTAGGTCTCCGGCGTGGTGCTGCTCGGCGTGCTCTCGCCCGTGGCGGGCGCTGGGTTCTCTCGGGTCACGGTGACCACCTCCGTCGTCGAGCATCCGCGCCCCCGCCGCCTGCTGGCAATTCCTCTTGCCGAAGTGGCAAACTCGACGCCATGGACGATCCCTTCGCCGAAGCCCTCGAGGCCGTCGGACCACGGTTGCGCGCGCTGCGTCGGCAGCGTCACCTGACCCTCGCCGAGCTCTCCGACCGCACGGGCATCTCGGTGAGCACGCTGTCCCGGCTCGAGTCCGGGGGGCGGCGCCCCACGCTCGAGCTCCTCCTGCCGCTCGCCCGCGAGCACGAGGTGCCGCTCGACGAGCTCGTCGGCGCCCCGCCCACGGGGGACCCGCGGATCCATGCGCGCCCGGTCAGGCGCAACGGGTCCACGTTCCTGCCGCTCTCGCGCAGGCGCGGCGGCGTCCAGGCCTACAAGCAGCTCCTGCACGGCCGGACCTCGGACGTCCTGCCCGAGACCAGGGTGCACGAGGGCTACGAGTGGCTGTACGTCCTGGGCGGACGGTTGCGCCTCCTGCTCGGTGAGCACGACCTGATCCTCGGCGAGGGCGAGGCCGCCGAGTTCGACACCCGTACCCCGCACGCCATCATCAGCGCCGACGAGCACCCGGTCGAGCTGCTCGTCCTCCACGGTCCCCAGGGGGAGCGGGCGCACGTGCGGGCGCGGCCCGCCTCGCGCCGCTCGGCCGACCGGCCGGACTGACCGTGCGACTCGGTGCCCAGGTCCGCCCGTCGTCGGCGGCGCCCGTCCGCTCGAGGTGAGCCCCGCCGTCGGGCACGAAGCACCCCCGGACGCACGAGAGCCCGCCAGGACGGATCCTGGCGGGCTCTCGTGGAACGAGCTGAAAGGCTCAGACGTGACGGACGACCTTGCCGGCCTTCAGGCACGAGGTGCACACGTTGAGGCGCTTCGGGGTACCCGAAACGATGGCACGGACGCGCTGGATGTTCGGGTTCCAGCGACGCTTCGTACGGACGTGCGAGTGCGAGATGCTGTGCCCGAAGCTCGGGCCCTTGCCGCAGACTTCGCAGTTGGCAGCCACGATTTCTCCTGATCGTCGTGCACGCCTCCGCGAAGGACAGCGGCGACGTAGTGAATGGTCTGTGGGGTGAACGCGCCGTACCGGCAGAAGCCGGGGAGCGTCCGTGGTCGCCCAGATCTGTCCGGGCAACCTCCATAGGGTAGCCGATGGCCGCCCTCCACCCCAAACCGGCCCGAACGCATGCAAGAGGCAGCGCGCGAGGCGGACTACGGTGGTCCGGACAGTATCGCAGGCTCGACGGGGGTTCGGCACCCTCGCGTGCCGCCCCGGACCGAGGAGCCCCACGAGCGTGACCGACGGCAAGGAGCACATCGAGCCCGCAGTGGTGCGGACGTGGGTGACCGAGACGGTCCGGACCCTCGGGGAGGCCAGGGCGCGCATCGACGGCGCGAACGTCTTCCCCGTCGCGGACGCGGACACGGGCACCAACATGCTCCTGACGGTCACCGAGGGGGCACGGGCCGTGGCCGCCCTGCCCGACGGCGAGCCCACCGACTCCGTCCTGGTCGCCTTCGCGCGGGGCGCGCTGCTCGGGGCGCGCGGGAACTCGGGCGTGATCCTCAGCGAGTTCCTGCGCGGCTTCGCGGGCGCGGTGACGTCCGCGGACCAGCCCGTGGGGTCGCTGCGCGTCGCGACACGGTTCGAGGCCGCTGCTCGGGCCTCGTACGCGGCGGTCGCCGCTCCCGTGCCCGGGACGATCCTCACGGCCGCGAGCGGCGGGGCGTCCGCGGCCCGCGCCGCGGCCGACGCGGGCGCCGACCTGACCGGCGTGGTGGTCGCGGCACGTGACGGATCTCACCGCGCCATGCTCCGCAGCCCCAGCGAGCTCGAGGTCCTCTCGCGCGCCGGGGTGCGAGACGCGGGGGCGTTCGGGCTCGTCCTCGTGCTCGACGCGCTGTGCCGCGTCCTGGGCGCGGACGGGCTCGACGGCGCCGGTCTGGAGGCCGGTGTGACCGAGACCTCGCGCCTCGGCGGGGCCCCGGTGGTGGTTCCGGGTCACGGCGGCTCGCCTGCGTCGGACGTGCCGGCAGGTCCGGTGCTGCCAGCGCTCCCGACGCTGTCGGTGGCCGGCGGCACCATGGACGCCATGGCGACCCTGACGACCGACGCCTCGGTGGACCCGCGGGCGAGGGCGGGCGTCGCCGTCGGGCACGCCGATCCCTCTGCCGCCCCGTCGCCCGCGCTCACCGGCGGCGACCCCGCGGCCGTGGGGCTCGACGGCGAGTTCGAGGTCATGTTCGTCGTGGAGTCCGTCCAGGACGGCCGCAGGGACGCCCCTGACCTCGCAGCCGCGCTCCGTACCGCGCTCCAGGAGGTCGGCGACTCGGTCGTCGTGGTCGGTGACGGCGTCTGGCAGGCGCACGTGCACACGGACGACCCCGGGCGCGCGGTCGCCGCGGCGCGACAGGTCGCCGCCGACCGCGCTGGGCTGCGCCAGGTCTGCGTGCGCCACCTCGCGACCCAGGTCGCTGCGCGCGGCGTGCACGAGGACCCGTCGGCCGCCGCGCCCCACCCCGAGCAGCAGGTGCCCGCGCACGGCGTGGTGGCCATCACGTCGGCGCCAGGGCTCGTACCGGACCTGGCCCGCAGCGGGGCCGTTGTCCTGCTCGCGGCCGACCGCGCCCCCGAGCCCGAGGAGGTGCTGAGGGTCGCGGTGGACACCTCGGCCCGGTTCGTCACGGTGCTTCCGGGCAGCGCCGCGGCCGCGGTCGCGGCCCGCGCGGCGGCGTCGCGGGTCGAGCCGGGAGCGGGCGACCTGCAGGCCGTCGAGGTCCTCGACGCCCCGACGGACCTGCACGTCGTCGCGGCCCTCGCCGCGGCGCAGCTCGTCGAGGAGGACCAGGCCGAGGCGATGCGAGCCGCGCTCGCCGACGTCCGGGCCGTCCAGGTCGCGGCGGACGGCTCGCTCGTGCGTCCCGCGCTCGAGGACCTCCTGCGCCCGGACGACGAGGTCCTCACGATCATGCCGGGACGCGGGGTGGACCCGCTCGTGATCGACGTCGTCGTCGGCATCGCCCGCCAGCGCGTCCCGGGCATCGAGGTCGTCGTCCTCGACTCCGGGCGCGACCACGCAGACCTCGAGCTGGGAGCGGAATGACCAAGGACCTGACGCCCGAGACCCCGGACCACGTGACGGCCACCCGCGTGCTGGCCGGGGACCTCGTCACGGGACCCGTGGACCGGTTCGCCGAGCCGCTCGCCAAGGTGCTCGGCCCGCGGACCGCCGGCGCGCTCGCGAAGCTGGGCCTCGAGACCACGGGTGACCTGCTGGGCCACTACCCGCGCCGCTACGGCGACCCGGGCAGGCTCACCGACCTCGGCGGGCTCGTGCTCGGGGAGCACGTGACGATCATGGCGCGCGTGGTCCAGGCGACCGTACGTGCCATGCGCTCACGGGGCGGGGCCATGATGCAGGCCGAGGTCACCGACGGCGTCCACCGGCTCTCGCTGACGTTCTTCGCCAAGGGCACCGGGGCGCTCCGGACGCACGAGAGCCGTCTGCAGCCCGGGCGCACGGGACTGTTCACGGGCGTCGTGAGCGCCTACCGCGGGGCGCGCCAGCTCACGCACCCGGACTACCTGATCATCGGGGTCGACGCCGACGACGAGGAGTCCGCACTCATCGAGGCCCGTCGCCCCATCCCGCTCTACCCGGCGAGCGCCGCGATCCCGAGCTGGCGGATCCAGAAGGCCGTCCGCCAGGTCCTGGACCCGCTGACCGAGGACGAGGTGCCGGACCCGCTGCCTCCCACGGTCCGCGAGGCCCGCGGGTTCGGGTCGCGGCACGCCGCGCTCAAGGACGTCCACGAGCCGTTCGACACGCGCCAGTGGCAGCACGGCCGTGACCGCCTGCGCTACGAGGAGGCGTTCGTGCTCCAGGCCGCGCTCGCCCAGCGGCGCGCGCGGGCCGAGGCCGAGGAGGCGACGGCCCGGCCCCTGCTCGCCCCGGGCGAGCCCAGCGTCCTCGCGGACTTCGACGCGTCCCTGCCGTTCACGCTCACGGCCGGGCAGCGTGAGATCGGCGCGGAGATCTCCGAAGAGCTCGCGCGCTCGCGGCCCATGCAGAGGCTGCTCCAGGGAGAGGTCGGCTCGGGCAAGACCGTCGTCGCGCTGCGCGCGATGCTCCAGGTGGTCGACGCCGGGGGGCAGGCCGCTCTCCTGGCGCCCACCGAGGTGCTCGCCTCGCAGCACGCCCGCACGCTCGCGACCCTGCTCGGGCCGCTCGCCGAGGGAGGCATGCTGGGTGGGGCCGACCACGGCACGCGTGTCGCGCTCCTCACGGGATCCCTGGGGGCCGCCGCCAAGAAGTCCGCGCTGCTCGACGCCGCGAGCGGACGCGCGGGGATCGTCGTCGGGACGCACGCGCTGCTGAGCGAGAACGTGCAGTTCGCGGACCTCGGGCTGGTCGTGGTCGACGAGCAGCACCGGTTCGGCGTGGAGCAGCGCGACGCGCTCCGGGCCAAGGCCCGCACGAGCCCTCACCTGCTCGTCATGACCGCGACCCCCATCCCGCGCACGGTCGCCATGACGGTGTTCGGCGACCTCGAGACGTCCTCGCTCACCGAGATCCCGGCCGGGCGGGCGGGCATCACGACGCACGTGGTCCCCGCGGACAACGAGGCGTGGATGAACCGGACGTGGCAGCGCGTGCGCGAGGAGGTCGAAGCCGGCCACCGCGCCTACGTGGTGTGCGCCCGGATCCACCCCGACGCCGAGGTCCCGGCCCCGGACGCAGGTCCCGACGCCGCGGGGGAGGGCAAGGGGGCCGCGAGGAGGAGGACCAGGACCGACGACTTCGACGAGGTGCCCGACTTCCTCGACCTCGACGGGACCGGCACCGGGTCGGACCGGCCGCCGCTGCGCGCGGTGCTCGAGGTCGCCGAGGAGCTCGCGCGCGTGCCCGCGCTGCGCGGCCTCTCGGTCGGCGTCCTGCACGGGCAGATGCCGCCGGCGGACAAGGAGAAGGCCATGGCCGACTTCGCGTCCGGCGCGGTGCAGGTGCTGGTCTCCACGACCGTGGTCGAGGTCGGCGTCGACGTGCCCGAGGCCACGGTGATGGTCGTGTTCGACGCCGACCGGTTCGGCCTCTCGCAGCTCCACCAGCTCCGCGGCCGCGTGGGCCGTGGCTCCGCGCCGGGGTTGTGCCTGCTCGTCTCGACCGTCGAGCCCGGCACGCCCGCGGCCGTCCGGGTCGAGACCATGGCCGAGACCACCGACGGCTTCCGCCTCGCGACGGTCGACCTCGAGCTGCGCAGCGAGGGCGACGTGCTGGGCGCTGCTCAGTCCGGCAGGGCGAGCTCGCTGCGGCTGCTGCGCGTCGTCAAGGACGTCGCGGTGATCGAGCAGGCACGCGCGGACGCGGCCGAGGTGATCGCCGCCGACCCTGACCTCGAGCACCACCCCGAGCTGCGGGCCGCGATCACGAGCAGGCTCGACCCCGAGCGCGAGGAGTTCCTCGAACGGTCGTAGCCGGGCCCCGGGCCGGCCCGTCTAGGCTGTCCCGCATGACGAGGATCGTGGCCGGGACGGTCGGTGGACGCAGCCTGCAGGTGCCCCCCAAGGGCACGCGCCCCACGAGCGACCGGGTGCGCGAGGCGATCTTCTCGCGGCTCGAGCACTACGGGGTCCTCGAGGGGGCCTATGTCCTGGACCTGTACGCGGGGTCAGGAGCCCTGGGCCTGGAGGCCGCCTCGCGCGGCGCGCAGAAGGTCGTGCTGGTCGACGCCGCGCGCGCCGCCGCGGAGGTCTGCCGGGCCAACGTGAAGACCCTCGGCCTGACGAACGTGCAGGTCGTCCAGGACAAGGCCGAGAAGTTCGTCCTGTCGCCGCCGACGACCACGTGGGATGTCGTCTTCATCGACCCTCCCTACGACCTCGCGGAGGCAGTGGTCGCCGAGCTCCTGCGGCAGCTCTCGGTGACGTCGGCGCTCGTCGAGGACGCGGTCGTGGTCGTGGAGCGCTCGACGCGCAGCCCCGAGCCGCAGTGGCCCGCAGGATGGGAGCTGCTCGCCCGCAAGGACTACGGCGAGACGGCCGTGTACTACGCGGGTCCGGCCGCGGCCGAGGCCGGGGAGGCTGCGGGCGACGCGTCCTGAGGGGCCTGCCCAGGTCCTGAGCGACCTACAGACCGGAGGGGGCAGCGGGCGCGCGCAGCGACGCCTCGTCGAGCAGCCCCACCGGGACGCGGTCGAGCTCGTCGGCCGCGACCAGCTCGACGCGCTCTCCTGCGACCGAGGCCAGCAGCGCGCGCGTGGGCTCGTCGTCCGCGAGGCTGCCCTCGCTGTCCACGAAGTACTCGCGCAGGAACGTGCGCAGCGGGGCCGCGGGCACGCTCGTCGCCGTGGGGTCCTCGGTCGCGAGCGTCATGAGCAGCAGCGCGGGCACACGCTCGGCGCCGGGAGCGTTGCCGGGCTGGAAGTACGGCACCGCCAGGACCCGTCCGCCGTGGCGCGCGTAGAACCGCAGCCGCGCCTCGGGGTCGCCGTGCGCCTCGCTCGCCGCGTGGAAGCCCGGGTGCTCGACCTCGCCCAGCACCATGGCCGGGCGCAGGTTCGTCAGCCACGCGGCCACGGCCGCCCCGAGCAGGGCCGCGCCGATCCCGCCCCCGCGCCGCCCCGGCGCGATCGCCAGGTACTGCACGAGCAGGACCCGCGCCTCGGCCGACCACGAGCCGACGACGCCGGCCACCACACGCCCGGCAGGTGCCTCGTCCGGCCCGCTGTCCGCCGTGCCCGCCCCACCGGGCCCCGGCCCGGCCGCACCCGGTCCGCTCGGGGGAGCGGCGCCGTCGGGCACCTCGACGACCCCCAACGACTCCAGGTGCCCTGCCGCGTGGTCCGCGAGGAACGACGAGAGCGAGACCAGCTCCGCCGGAGGGAACGACGGGCTCAGCACGTCCCGGTAGAGCTGCGTGAGCTGCTCGACCGAGCGGAGGGGGACGACGACGGGACCGGACTGGGGAGACATGGCACCCATCCTGCCGCGCCCGGGCTCCGCGCGCGGCCTGGCGCGGCCCGCGGCGGGCCCCGGCCTGCCCGGATTCCCGGGGCCCGTGTACTACCGTGGCGAGGTGACCATCGCCGTCTGCCCGGGGTCGTTCGACCCCCTCACCCTCGGCCACCTCGACATCGTCCGCCGAGCGCGGTCCTTGTTCGACGATGTCGTCCTGGGGGTCGCCCGCAACTCGTCCAAGTCCGCGCTCCTGAGCGCCGAGCAGCGCGTCGAGATCGCCCGCGCCGCGCTCGACGCGAGCCCGGGTCTCGAGGACGTGCGCGTCGCGATCGTCCCCGGTCTCCTCGTGGACTTCTGCCGCGAGGTCGGAGCCGTGGCCGTCGTCAAGGGCCTGCGCGGAGGCGCGGACTTCGACGCCGAGCTGCCCATGGCCCTCATGAACCGTCACCTCGTGGGCGTCGAGACCGTGTTCGTCCCGGGCGACCCCGCCCTCGCCCACGTCGCGTCCTCGCTCGTCAAGGACGTGGCCCGCTTCGGCGGCCCCGTCGACGACCTCGTCCCGGCGGGCGTGGGCGACCTCGTGCGCCGGGCGCTCGCGGACCGCGCGGCCGGCTCGACGCCCGCGACCGAGCAGTCGCGGCAGGCGCGGCAGGCGACCCCCACCACGGAAGGAACAGGCCGATGAACGACCACCCGCTCGCCCAGACCGAGGACGAGGCGCAGACCGAGGCCGGGCTCCACGTGATCCTCGACGACCTGGCCCACCTGGTCGAGACGGCTCGGGCCATGCCCATGTCGTCGTCGGTCCTGGTCCACAAGGCCGACGCCCTGGCCCTCGTCGACGAGATGCGCCACGCGCTGCCCGAGCAGCTCGCGCACGCCGACGAGGTGCTCGCGGAGGCCAACGCGGTGCTCGCGGAGGCCACCAAGCAGGCCGAGGACATCCTCACGACGGCGCGCGCCCGCGCGATCGAGCTGGTCCAGAAGGAGCAGGTCGTGGTGCAGGCCGAGTCGCGGGCCCACGCGATCGTCGAGGACGCCGAGCGGACCGCCGCGGAGCTGCGGGTCGACGCCGACGACTACTGCGACCGCCGTCTCGCCGAGTTCGAGGTGGACCTGGGCAAGATCATGGCGCAGGTGCACGCCGGGCGGGCCAAGCTCGCCCAGCGCATGGGCGAGCTCCAGGGCGGCGACGGCTCGGGGGAGTAGGAGCTGGCCCGTCGGCGGCGCGGGCCGCGTGCCCCGCGCGCGGGGTCCGGAACACCTGTCCGATCCGGGTCAGTTCGTGAGGTTCGACGGCGGTTCTGTCATGCCGTAAGATGGTCCGTTGGTCCTGCCTGTCATCGGCTGGGGCCGAGGTGCACGTTCATCTCCCTGAGATCCCCCTGGTTCTTGCGGGACTGACGTGCGCGTTGTGACCTTGAACACCTGGTGGCCCGCTCGGGTCGCTGAGAACCCGTGGAGGAACCCATCACTCTCGACTCGCGCTCGCCTCTTGTGCTCGACACCTACGAGCTCGGTCGGCGTCCCGGATCGATGCGTGAAGTGACTCGCTCGGTCAAGGCTCCGGCAGACCTCGGTACCGTCGTGATCGGCATCCCTGAAGGCGCTGACCTCGAGCTGGACGTCCGGCTCGAGTCGGTGATGGACGGGGTCCTGGTGACAGGGACTGCCCAGGCCCAGGCGGTCGGGGAGTGCGTGCGGTGCTTGGAACCGGTGACGGCTGACGTCGTCGCGGACATCCAGGAGCTGTTCGTGTATCCCGAGCGTGCGAAGGCCGCGGCAGAGTCCGGTGACGACGAGGACGAGGTGTACGAGCTCGAGGGCGACCTGATCGATCTCGAGCCCGCGCTTCGGGATTCCGTCGTCACTGCACTACCATTCAGACCGTTGTGTCAGCCCGATTGCCAGGGCCTGTGCTCCGAGTGCGGAGCACGTCTGGCTGAGGATCCTGATCACTCGCACGACATTGTCGATCCCCGGTGGTCGGCACTACAGAGCATGCTCGAGGATCCGAGCGTGTCCGACGAGACGAAAGAGAGCTAGCCGTGGCTGTTCCGAAGCGCAAGATGTCGCGCAGCAACACCCGTGCGCGTCGTTCGCAGTGGAAGACCACCGCCGCGAACCTCACGACCTGCCCGCAGTGCAAGGGCGACAAGCTGTCGCACGCTGCGTGCCCGACCTGCGGCACCTACAAGGGCCGTCAGTACGTCGAGGCGCTGCGCACCGAGCACGCAGGCTGAATAGCGTGACGCCGGAAGCCCCCGCGGCCGCCGGTCTTCTCGAGAGGCTCGGGATCCACCTGGATCCCGAGCTTCTCGTGCTTGCACTGACGCACCGTTCGTTCGCCCACGAGCACGGCGGCATCCCCACCAACGAGCGCCTCGAGTTCCTCGGGGACACCGTCCTGGGGCTCGTCGTGACCGAGGCGCTGTACCGCCGCCACCCGGACCTGCCGGAGGGCGAGCTCGCCAAGATGCGCGCCGCCACCGTCTCGCAGAAGTCGCTCGCCGCGATCGCGCGCGACCTGGGCCTCGGCGGGTACATCCTGCTCGGCAAGGGCGAGGTCCGGACGCGCGGCAACGACAAGGACTCGATCCTGTCGGACACCGTCGAGGCGCTGATCGGTGCGACCTACCTGAGCCACGGCCTCGAGATCGCTCGCGACCTGGTGCACCGGCTCGTGGACCCGACGCTCGCCGTCGCCGCGGACCTGGGCGCAGGACTCGACTGGAAGACCTCTCTCCAGGAGTCCGCCGCGGCCCGCAACCTGGGCGCTCCGGTCTACGCGAGCACGGGCGACGGCCCCGACCACGCGCGCACCTTCACGTCGGAGGTCTCGCTCGACGGCGTCGTCTACGGCACGGGCCACGGCTCGGCCAAGAAGTACGCCGAGCAGGAGGCCGCCGAGATGGCGTACCTCGCCATCCAGAAGCTGCCGCTGCCCGCCTCGGCTGCGGGTACGGACGCTCTGACGGTCAAGGACGAGCACCTCGACGAGCCGGGCACCGTTGCCTGAGCTCCCCGAGGTCGAGACCGTCCGTGACGGCCTCGCCCGCCACGTCACCGGACGCACGGTCACGGGCGTCGAGGTCCTGCGCGACTACTCGGTCCGCCGTCACGAGGGCGGCCCGGACAGCTTCCGGGGCCAGCTCGTGGGGCAGCGCGTGGGCGCCGCGGTGCGCCGCGGCAAGTACCTGTGGCTCCTCCTGGAGGACACGTCGGGCACGCAGGACGCCCCGCCGGGCGACGTGCCCGACGGCGCCGCGCCCGCGGGCGGGCACGTCACCGCGCTCATGGCGCACCTGGGCATGAGCGGCCAGCTCCTGGTCCGCTCGGGGAGCGCCGCGGTCGAGAAGGTGCCGCACCTGCGGGTCCGGCTCGAGCTGTCCGGGCTCGCCGGCGAGGACGACGCGCCGCGCACCCTCGACTTCGTGGACCAGCGCACGTTCGGGCACCTGTCCGTGACGGATCTCGCACCGACCCCCGACGGCGCGCCGGGCGGCTGGGGGTCGCCCCTCGCGGAGATCCCCGAGCCCGCCGCGCACATCGCGCGCGACCTGCTCGACCCCGCGCTGCGGCGCGACGAGCTCGCGCGGGCGGTGCGCCGTCGTCGGACCGGGATCAAGCGTGCGCTGCTCGACCAGCGGCTGGTCTCCGGGGTCGGCAACATCTACGCCGACGAGGCCCTGTGGCGCGCCGGGCTCCACTACGCGCGCCCCACCGACACCCTGCGCCTGGCCGAGGCGCACCGCGTGCTCGACGCCGCCGAGGAGGTCATGCGAGAAGCCCTCGCCCAGGGCGGGACCAGCTTCGACGAGCTCTACGTCAACGTCAACGGCCAGTCCGGCTACTTCTCGCGCTCGCTCGCGGTGTACGGGCGCGAGGGCGAGGCGTGCACGCGCTGCGGAGCGCTCGTGCGGCGTGACGAGTTCATGAACCGGTCGTCGTACACGTGCCCCGTGTGCCAGAAGGTGCCGCGCAACGCGCGCTGGTAGCCCTCTCGCGACCGGGGCCCGCCGGGTGCTCAGCCCCGCGGGACCACGTTGCGCAGCGGGCGGCCCGCGCGCAGGTTCTCCAGGTTCTCCAGGACCAGGGTCGACGCGCCCTGCGGCCGGCCCCCCGCGACGTGGGGCGTGATGATCGTGCGCGGGGCGTCCCACAGGGGTGAGTCCTCCGGGAGCGGCTCGGTCTCCGTCACGTCCAGCGCGGCGCCGCCCAGGCGGCCCTCGCGCAGCGCGGCGACCAGGGCGACCTCGTCGACCGTGGCTCCCCGGCCTGCGTTGACGAACCACGCGTGGTCCGGGAGCTGGGCGATGCGGGTGGCGTCGAACGCGTGGCGCGTCGCCGGGACCGCGGGCAGCAGAGAGACCAGGACGTCGGTCGTCGCCAGGACCCGTGGCAGGTCTGCGTCGGTCACGACCGGGAAGCCGAACCGCTCGCCCCTGGTGCTCGCGACTCCCGTGACCCGGGCCCCGAGCGCTGCGTAGAGCGGTGCCAGCGTGGCCGCGATCGAGCCGAAGCCCCAGATCGTGACGTGCGCACCGTGCAGCGTGAAGCGCCCGCTGGTCGCGGGGTCTGCCTGCTCGCGCCCCAGCGCCGAGTCCCACCGGTGCTCGCGCTGCGCGGTGCCCGACCGGTCGAGGCGCCGGACCGCCGCGAGCGTGAGGGCCAAGGTGTGCTCGGCCACGGGGCCGTCGTGCAGCGACCGCCCGTTGGTCACGACCACGTCCGGGGCGAAGCCCGCCGCGAGGATCGCGTCGGGACCCGCAGCGAGGGTCTGGACCCAGCGCAACCGGGGGAGGTGCGCGGCGGCGTCCGCGAGGTTCTCCGGCGAGTTCGCCCAGGCGACCAGGACCTCGGCGTCGCGGTGCTCGACCGGGAGGCGAGCCCCGGCGTCGTACTCGACGAGCACGTCCCGCGCGCCGCCCTCGCCCGGCGTGGGGTCACCGACGCCCCGGGACGTGAGGTCGAGGGGGAGGGTGTCGGGGACGAGGATCTTCACGCGTGGCTCCAGACGAGGGCGAGGGCGGTGCGGGCGGGCCGGCGGCCGGGGCGCCGGCGAGACGGCCCTGTCGACGCTACCAGCGCGACACGCCCGACCGTCCCGGCGTGTCGCGGGTGGTCCCGAGGCCGGCCCGTTCCGGGAGCGCAAACCCGTGCCGGGCGATATGTTCGCAACGTCTGGCACGTTCGAGCGGTTCTCGGCGACCCGTCCGTCCAGGGGGGTCTCGGCGGCACGGAGGAATGATGGCCTCACCCACAGCGGAGTCGGGCGGTTCAGGGGCGCCCTCGTCGGTCACGTCCGAGAGCCGCGGTGCCCCGCCCACCCGCGAGGAGATGCGCGCGGCGATCACCGCCAGGACCCCCAAGAACTACATCACGTGGCTGATGCTCGCGTTCATGATCACCTCGTCGGTCGCGAGCCTGCGCGCCGCGCCGACCATGGCGGTCTACGGGCTGGCCGCGGTGTTCCTCTACATCGTCCCGGCGCTCGTGTTCCTGCTCCCGACGTCGCTCGTCTCGGCCGAGCTCGCGTCCGGCTGGTCGGGGGGCGTGTACCGCTGGGTCGCGGACGGCATCTCGAAGCCCGCGGGCTTCCTGGCGATCTGGTGCCAGTTCGCCATGACGATCTTCTACTACCCGAGCCTCCTCGGGTACGTGGCCAGCACGTTCGCGTACGTCATCAACCCCTCGCTCGCGAGCAACGGGGTGTACGTCGCGATCGTCATCGTGGTCCTGTTCTGGACCGGGGTCTGGGTGTCGTCGCAGGGCACCAAGGCGGTCGCGGGACTGTCGAGCTTCGGGCTCGTCATCGGGACCCTGGTGCCCGGCGCGCTGCTCGTCGTCCTGGGGCTCGTGTTCCTCGGTCAGGGCAACACGTCTGCGGCCCCCATGGACGCCTCCCACCTGCTGCCGCAGTGGACGGGCATCGCGTCGCTCGTGCTCATCGTCAACAACTTCCTGTCCTACGCGGGCATGGAGATGAACGCCGTGCACGTGACGAGCCTGCGCAAGCCGGCCAAGGAGTTCCCCCGCTCGATGTTCCTCGCGATCGGCCTCGTGCTGGTGATCTTCATCCTCCCGGCGCTCGCGATCAGCTGGGTCATCCCGGCCGACCAGCTCAGCCTCACGGCCGGCGTCATGCAGGCCTTCGACGCGTTCTTCGCGAACTTCGGCGTGAGCTGGCTGACCCCGATCCTGGGTCTGATGCTCATCGCGGCCTCGCTCGGCGGCATGCTGACCTGGCTCGCCGGTCCGTCCAAGGGCCTGCTGACCGTGGCGCGCGAGGAGGGCTACCTGCCGCCCTTCCTGCAGAAGCTCAACAAGCACGGCGTCCAGCAGAACATCCTGGTGTCCCAGGGCCTCGTGACCACGGTGATCGCCCTGCTCTACGCGTTCATCCCCGACGTGTCGAGCTCCTACTGGATCCTGTCGGTCATCACGACGCAGGTGTACCTGATCATGTACCTCCTGCTCTTCGTGGCGGCGGTCCGGCTGCGGCGCAACAAGCCCGACCACCCGCGCGGGTATCGCGCTCCGGCGCTCACGCTGCTGTGCACGGTCGGGTTCCTCGCGTCGGTCGCGGCCATGATCATCGGCTTCGTGCCGCCCGCACAGTTCTCGAGCGGCAGCGCAGGGGTCTACCTGCTGATCGTGGGCGGTGGCCTGGGCGTCGTCGGGATCCTGGTGCCTGCGCTCTTCTACCTCCTGCGCAAGCCGCACTGGAAGAACCCGGCCAACGTCGGAGGACCGGAGGAGCCGCTCGTCGATGCCCCCGCGGGCGGAACGGAGGAGGCGTGACATGACCACGACGTCGACGACGAACGGCCCCGACGGGCTGCCGCAGCACGAGGACGAGCCGGAGGGCAACCGGCGGTGGATCGTCTACACCGCGGCCGCGATCCTGGCCGTCGCCGTGGGAGTCCTCATGGCGGTGCTGTACAACAACTACCACGC
This sequence comes from Oerskovia merdavium, assembly GCF_014836755.1. GTDB lineage: Bacteria > Actinomycetota > Actinomycetes > Actinomycetales > Cellulomonadaceae > Oerskovia > Oerskovia merdavium. The sequence goes on along the minus strand of NZ_JACSQF010000008.1, from coordinate 100,514 downwards.
AGCGCAGGACCGCGAGCTCGCCGAGCAGCGCGCAGCCGAGCTGCACGCCAAGTTCGAGGAGATCGGGATCACGGCCTTCGACGAGGACCAGATCGTCGCGGTGCTGGGCGCCGACGGCGGCGGCTTCTGCACCGACCCGGCAGCCCTGGTGAAGGCGACCGCGAACCTCGGGTCCACGAACGGGGCCACGGGTCCTGGCAGCAGGCCGTCGCTCGTCGACGAGCGCCGCCGCCAGGGGGCCCGTTTCGTGATCGCGGTCTACTGCCCCCAGCAGCTCGACGACTTCGACGCCTATGTCGACTCCCTCAACCTCGACGAGAACACGACCACCCCGGAGGAATCGTGAGCAGCACACCGCTAGACCTCGCTCCCGTCAAGGCACAGGTGGCCTCGTTGCTGCCTCGAGCGCTCGACGACCTGCGGACGCTCGTCGCGATCCCGTCGGTCGCCGACGAACGGCTCTTCCCGCGCGAGGACTGCGAGCGCGCCGCGCACTGGGTCGCGGACGCCTTCCGTGCGGAGGGGATCGACGACGCCCGCCTGGTCGAGACTCCCGACGGCTCGAACGTGGTCCTGGGCTACCGCCCCGGCCCACCCGGAGCCCCCACGGTGCTCCTCTACTCGCACTACGACGTGCAACCACCGCTCGACGACGCCGCGTGGCTCACGCCACCGTTCGAGCTCACCGAGCGCGACGGGCGCCTGTACGGCCGCGGGTCGGCCGACTGCAAGGGCAACATCGTCACGCACCTCACGGCGCTGCGCGCTCTCCGGGCGCTCGGTGGCGACGACTTCCCGGTCGGCATCCGGATCGTGATCGAGGGCTCCGAGGAGCAGGGCACCGGCGGGCTGGACCAGTACGTCGAGGCTCACCCGGGGGAGTTGGCCGCCGACGCGATCCTCATCGCCGACACGGGCAACGCGACCCTCGGACTCCCCACGCTCACGGTGTCGCTGCGCGGTGCGACCAACGTCGTCGTGACCGTCGAGGCGCTCGAGGGGGAGATCCACTCGGGCATGTTCGGGGGAGCGGCGCCCGACGCGCTCGCGGCCCTCGTCCACATCCTGTCCTCGTTGCGCGACGACGCGGGGAACACGACGATCGACGGCATCCCGCCGGAGATCGCCGACGCGACGTGGCCGGGGGTCGACTACGACCCGGACCAGTTCCGGAGCGACGCGGGCATGATCGAGGGCACCCGGCTCCTGGGGTCGGGACGTGTCTCCGACCAGCTGTGGTCGCGCCCCGCGGTCACGATCCTGGGCATCGACGCGCCGAACGTCGTCGGCTCGGCCGCAGCGATCCAGCCCCGGGCCGCGGCCCGGCTCAACCTGCGGGTCCCACCGGGGGCGGACGCACAGGACCTCCAGGACAAGCTCGTGGCCCACCTGGAGAACCATGCGCCCTGGGGCGTCAAGGTCACGACGACGCGCGACGCCGTCGGGCAGCCGTTCCAGGCACGGACCGACGGGCACGTCTTCGACACGCTCTCGCGTGCGCTGGCCGACGCGTTCGGCAAGGAGACCGTCACGGCAGGCCAGGGCGGGTCCATCCCGCTGTGCAACGTGCTCGCGTCCGAGTACCCGGACGCGCAGATCGTCCTGCTCGGTGTCGAGGAGCCCGCGTGCCTCATCCACGCGCCCAACGAGTCGGTCGCGCCGAGCGAGATCGAGCAGCTCGCGGTGGGCGAGGCGCTGTTCCTGTCCCGGCTGGGCTGACGGGTCGCGCACCCGTGGCGGGTCGGGCCAGCCGGCTCGCCTGCCCGACCCGCCTCGGGTCCGCGTGTCAGACCGCGGCTTCCTGCGCGAGCGCCCAGCGGTAGCCCTCGTCGTGCGCGAGCAGCTCCGCGTGGGTGCCGCGGGCGACCACGGTCGCGGGGCTCTCGGGGCTCGCGTCGTCGGTCCGGCCGAGCAGCAGCACCTCGTCGACCGCGGCGAGCGCAGAGAGCCGGTGCGTCGCGACGACCACGCCGCGCCCACCCGTCCGGCTGGTCTCCACGAGGTGGGTGAGCAGCTCGTCGGCGGTCGCCGGATCGAGGTGCTCGGCGGGCTCGTCGACGAGCAGCAGGGGAGCGGGGGCCAGCAGGGCCCGCGCCACGAGGAGCCGACGGCGCTCCCCGCCCGAGATGGTCGTCGCGTCCGGGCCGAGGATCGTGCCGACGCCGTCGGGCAGGCCTGCGAGCCACTCGCCGAGCCCGACCTCGGCCAGGGCGGCCTCGGCCTCGTCCGGCGTGACGTCGCCGCGCGCGACGCGGAGGTTCTCGAGCAGCGTGGTGTCGAAGACGTGCCCGTCCTCGGCGACGAAGACCACCTGCTGGGCGACGTCGTCGGGTGCGAAGGACGAGACCGGCGAGCCGTCGAGGCTCACGCGTCCCGCGACCTGCGGGATGAGCCCCGCGGCCGTCATGAGCAGGGTCGTCTTGCCGACGCCCGACGGTCCCACGATCGCGACCGCCCGACCGGGGCGGACCGCGAGGTCGATCCCCGTCACGGCCGCGCGGCCGTTCCAGCCGCACGCGGCGTCCGCCACGACGACCTCCGGGCGGTCGCCCAGCGGTGCGGAGGTGCCCGAGGTGGCGCGCGCTGCCGACCGCTCGGCGGGTTCCGTGTGGGCGGGAGCGGCGGCGTCGCCGTCCTCGTCCGCCGCGTCGAGCAGCTCCATGATGCGGCGTGCGGCCTGCCGCGAGCGGTGCATCTGCACGGCCGCGGCGGGCAGGACCCCGGCGGCCTCGAACACCGCGAGCGGGGTCAGGACGATCACGGCGAGCTCGACCGGGGCCAGGGTCCCCGCGGCGACGGCAGGGATGCCGAGCAGCAGCGAAGCGAGCACCGCGAGCCCGATCGCCACGTTGTTGATCGCGGCGGCCGTCCCCGAGGTCCGGGCCCCCGAGTCCGTCACTGCCGCGAGCTCGCGGTCGGTGCGTCGCAACGCGTCCATCCGCTGGGAGAGCCGCCCCGAGACCGTGAGCGGTCCCGAGCCCTCGAGCGTCTCGAGCACCGTGGACGTCATCTCTGCGCGCGCGGCCGCGCCGCGTTCCTCGGTCCGGCGGGCGGCACGCGCGGAGAGCCAGGGGCCCAGGACGCCCGCGAGCAGCAGGCACAGGAACAGGGCGACGCCGGCCGACGGCAGGAACACCCCGACCAGGATGACCGAGCCCGCGGACACCACGAGGGCCACGCCCGCGGGGATGATCGCGCGCACGACCACGTCGCCCACCGCGTCGACGTCGGCACCCACGCGCGCGAGCAGGTCGCCGCGACGTACACCAGCGACCGCGGCCGTACGTCCGGAGGCCAGCGAGGTGTACACGTTGGCGCGGAGCGAGGCCATGCCGCGCAGCGCGACGTCGTGCGAGGCCAGCCGCTCGAGGTACCGGAACACCCCGCGCGAGATGCCGAACGCGCGCACGGCCACGGTCGCGACCGAGAGCTGGAGCACGGGCGGCATCTGGGACGCGCGCGCGATGAGCCATGCGGCGACGGCCGCGAGCCCGACCGAGCTGGCCAGCGCGAGCGAGCCCAGCCCGATCGCGCGCGCGGCTCGGCCCCAGCTCACGTCGAGGAGCCGTACCGCGCGCCACAGGGGATCGGTCGCCGTTCCGTCGGCCGTGCCGGTACCGCGGACGGGGGAGTCGGGGGACGTGCCGAGGTCGCTCATGCGACGGCTCCAGACGAGGTGGGTGAGGACGAGGCGGCGTCGTCGGCAGCGGCGCGGGGAGCCGGGGGGAGCGCGGCCGACGAGACCACGACGACCTGGTCGGCGAGCTCGACCAGGCTCGTGCGGTGCGCGACCACGACGACTGTGCGTCCCTGGTCGCGCCAGGCCCGGACGGCGTCGAGCACGGCGCGCTCGCCGCGCGCGTCGAGGTGCGCCGTGGGTTCGTCGAGCACCACGAGCGGCACGCGAGCGGGGTCGCCCAGCAGTGCTGCGGTCAGGGCCACGCGCTGGCGCTGGCCCACGCTGAGGCCCACGCCGCCCTGGCCGATCGGGGTCGCCCAGCCCTCGGGCAGGACGTCGAGGACGGCGTCGAGCCCCGAGAGCCGTGCGGCGTCGGCGAGCTCGTCGTCGGGGACCTCGCGGCCGTCGAGCACGACGTCGCGCACCGTGCCCGGGGTGAGCGTGGGGCGCTGCGGCACCCACGCGACCTGCGGCCACCACGTGGTCGGGTCGATCTCGGCGAGGTCGACGGGCTCGCCCTCGCGCGGGGTCACCACGACGCGCCCGGCGTCGGGGGCGAGCAGCCCGAGCAGCACCAGCGCAGTGGTCGTCTTGCCGGACCCGCTGGGCCCGGTCAGGGCCACCACGGTGCCCGACGACGGAGCGTCCGTCGCGGAGCCCGCCTCGCCGGCAGCGGAGCCGAAGGTCGTCGTGAGCGCCGCGGGGGCGAGCACGTCGCGGTCTCCCGCGCGCACGCTCACGCCCTCGAACGTGATCCGGGCGCCGGCCAGGGCGGGGGCGGGCGTCGTGCCGACGGGCCGCAACGGCTCGTCGAGCACCTCGAACGCCTGGTTGGCCGCGGCGATCCCGTCGGTCGAGGCGTGGAAGTGCATGCCGACCTGCCGCAGCGGCAGGTAGACCTCGGGGGCCAGCACCAGCACGGCGAGCGCGGGCTCGAGCCCGACCTCGCCGTACACCAGGCGCAAGCCGATCCCGACCGCGACGAGCGCGACCGACAGGGTCGTGAGCAGCTCGAGGACCATGCCCGACAGGAACGCGACGCGCAGTGTCCCCATGGTGGCGCGCCGGTTGGCGTCGCCGAGCGCCCTGACGCGCTTCTCGGGCCCGTGCTCGCGGCCGAAGGCCCGCAGCGTGGGCAGGCCGGCCATGAGGTCGAGCACCTGGGAACCGAGGCGCTGCATGACCTTGAGGCGCCGCTCGGACGTCCCGGCGGTGAGCTGGCCCACGAGGATCATGAAGACCGGGATGAGGGGGATCGTGACCGCGATGATGATCGCGGAGATCCAGTCGAGCCCCAGGACGACCGCGAGGGTCGCGGGGGTCACGGTCGCCGCGAGCAGGAGCTGGGGCAGGTACCTGACCATGTACGGCTCGAGGTCGTCGAGCCCGCGCGTCGCGAGCGTCGCGACCGCGGGCCCGCGGCCGGTCGCCAGCCAGCGGGGGCCCAGGGCCACCGCATGGCTGACGACCTGCTCGCGGAGCTCTGCGATCGTCTTGGTCGCAGCCTTGAGCGCGAACCGCTCCTGCGCCCACGCGACCCCGGCGCGCACCACCACGACTGCAGCGAGCAGCGTGAGGGGAGTGCCGACGTCGGTCAGCGAGAGGTTGCCCTGGATCGCGGGGGCCAGGACGCTCGCGATGAGCAGCGCCTGTGCCACGACGAGCCCGGCCGTCACGAGGCCGAGCACCGCCGTGAGCACGACGTACCCGCGGGCCGCCCGCGCCTGGCGCAGGAGCCGTGGATCGAGGGGCTTCACGCGGAGGTGTCCCCAGGCCCGCGCTTCGCCGAGCCCGACGGCGCCGCGCCCGTCCCCGTGTCCTTGTCGTCCTCTGCGGGGGTCAGGTCGAGGGACCTGGCGCTGCCCGACGACGGACCGCCGAACGCGGCGTCCTTGATCTTCTTGAGCGAGAGGCCGATGGGCGGCGGGATGTCCTTGGTCGACAGGCGGCGGCGGAACACCCAGTAGGTCCACGACTGGTAGAGCAGGACGACCGGGACCAGGATCACGGCGACCCAGGTCATGACCGTCAGCGTGTACTGCGTCGAGGACGCGTTGTCGATGTTCAGCGAGTTCGCGGGGTCGTGGGCCGGCATCACGTCGGGGTACATGGACCCGAAGATCAGGACGGTCGCCGCGAGGATCGCGAGCGCGGAGAACAGGAACGCCCAGCCCTCGCGCGCCTTGGCGTTGGCGATCACGACGCCGACCAGGGCGAGCGCCGCCACGACGACCGCAGCCCACGTCCACGGCACCGAGTAGGCGACCTGGGCCCACACGGCCCAACCGCCGGCCACGACGACCGCGGCGACCGAGAAGTACCCGGCCAGGCGGCGGGCCTTGACCCGCACCTCGCCGTCGGTCTTGAGGGCGATGAAGACCGCACCGTGCAGGAGGAACAGCACGAGCGTCGTGAGCCCGCCGAGGAGCGCGAAGGGGTTGAGCAGGGCCCAGAAGCCGCCCACGTACTGGTGCGCCGCGTCGAGCTCGACACCGCGGACGAGGTTGGCGAACGCGACGCCCCACAGGATCGCGGGGATCCACGAACCGAAGATGATCGCCTGGTCGCAGCGCGCCCGCCAGCGGTCGTCGTTGATCTTGCCGCGGTACTCGAACGCGACGCCGCGCACGATCAAGGCGAGAAGGATCAGCAGCAGCGGGATGTAGAAGCCCGAGAACAACGTCGCGTACCACTCGGGGAACGCCGCGAAGGTCGCGCCACCCGCCGTGATGAGCCAGACCTCGTTGCCGTCCCAGACCGGGCCGATCGTGTTGATGATGAGCCGGCGCTCGGTGTCCTGCTTGGCCTTGTCCTTGTTGCGGGACAGGATCGGCATGAGCATGCCGACGCCGAAGTCGAATCCTTCGAGGACCAGGTAGCCGATCCACAGGATCGCGATGAGCACGAACCAGAGAATGGTGAGTTCCATGAGTACTGGGTCTCCTTGAGCCGTCAGAGCGCGTCAGTACGCGAAGGACAGGGGGCGTTCGGACTCGTCGGTCGAGTCCGGGTCGTCGGGGTCGCCCTTGGCGCGCGCCTCGGGGGAGTCGTCGTGCACGACGTCCGGCACGCCCTCGACCGTGTACCGGTGGATGAGCTTGAACCAGACGACCGCGAGGGCTCCGTACACGAGCGTGAAGACGATCATGGAGGTCAGCACGACGCCGGGGCCGACGACCGTGGACACGCCGCGCTCGGTGAGCAGGCGGATCGAGTCGATCCCTGACGGGTTGGGGGCCACGACCCACGGCTGACGCCCGGTCTCGGTGAAGATCCAGCCGAACGACGACGCGATGAACGGCATGGGGATGGCCCAGATCCCGACGCGTGCGAACCACTTGTTGTCGGTGACCTTGCCCTTGCGGGTGAGCCACAGGGCCATGAGCGAGAGCGCGATCGAGCCGACCGCGAACCCGATCATGAGCCGGAAGCTCCAGTAGGTCAGGCCGAGGTTGGGGGAGTAGTTGACCGGCTCGCCGTCCGCGGTGACGTCGCCGTAGCGCTCGGTCATGGTCTGCTGGACCTCGTCGACGCCCGGCAGCGGGGCCGTGAAGCTGCCCTTGGCGAGGAACGAGGTCATGCCGGGGATCTCGAGGATGTGGTTGACGCCCTCGCACGAGTCGGACAGGTCGCCGATCGCGAGGATGGAGAACGGGGCCCCGTCGGGCGAGCTCTCGCACAGCGCCTCGGCGGCCGCCATCTTCATGGGCTGCTGCTGGAACATGAGCTTGGCCTGGAAGTCACCGCTGACCGCGACGCCGAGGCCCGCGATGATCATGGTGATGACGCCGAGCGTGATCGCCGGGCGGTAGACGTTGCGGGCGAGCTCGATGTTCTCGGCCTTCTTGGTGCGCACCAGGCGGACCATCCACCAGGCGGCGATGCCTGCCACGAACGTGCCCGCGGTGAGGAACGCCGCGGTCACGGTGTGCGGGAACGCGGCCCACAGGGTGTTGTTGGTGAGCACCGCACCGATGTCGTTCATCTCGGCGCGGCCGGTCTCGGGGTTGTAGATCGTCCCGACCGGGTGCTGCATCCACGAGTTGGCCGCGAGGATGAAGAACGCGGAGAGGTTCACGGCGATCGCGACGGCCCAGATGCACGCGAGGTGCACGCGCTTGGACAGGCGGTCCCAGCCGAAGATCCACAGACCGAGGAACGTCGACTCGATGAAGAACGCGGCGAGCGCCTCCATGGCGAGCGGGGCACCGAAGACGTCTCCCACGAAGCGTGAGTACTCGCTCCAGTTCATGCCGAACTGGAACTCCTGCACGATCCCCGTCACGACGCCGATCGCGAAGTTGATGAGGAGGAGCTTGCCGAAGAACTTGGTGAGCTTGAGCCACCGCTCGTTCCCCGTGCGGACCCATGCGGTCTGCATGATGGCGACGAGGGGGGCGAGCCCGATCGTCAGCGGCACGAAGATGAAGTGGTAGACGGTCGTGATGGCGAACTGCCACCTCGCGAGATCGAGGACGTCCACAAACGCTCCTGGGGGGTTTCCTGGGGGCTACCGGGGGATTCTGAGGGTGAGCTCAGGGCAGGGTCAGCAGTCGTACTCCTGACGCTATGACCAATCTGCACCATCGGCGAGGCAGGGAGGCGCCAAAACTCTCGGGAAACGACAGTTTGTGAGAACCTTCACAAGGTCCGGATCGGGACCTTGGTCCTCTGGACGACACGGCACCCGACCCTGTACCTGCCCATCTGATCGACCTCGGCTGTGCGATACTTGACCAAGCCGGGGGGACCACATCTCCCACTGGCCCAGTACGTGCTCGTCGCAACCGCGATCCGCGGCTCGCGGAGCGCCGCCGACCGGGATGAATGGCCCGGACGGCGAGGCGCCCCCCGCCGCTCGCCCTTGCTCGAGCCGCCACCGCCGACTTCCGTCGCGGGGGACGACAGCGCTGTGATGCGCACGCCCCGGCCGACGACAACCGCCCGACGGGCCGCACGATGTGGGGGCGATCCTTCGGGGTACCAGGAGCGCATCGCGTGACCCTCGACAACACCCCTGACACGACGAGCTCGTCGAACGGTCAGGACGCAGCACCCGCCAAGAAGCCGGCCCGACGACGGGTCACTCGCACCACGGCGGCCCCCGGCACCCCGGACGCCCCGTCTGCGGCCCAGATCACCCTCCCCGCCGTCACGACGCCCGCGCAGCCGGCCCCCGTGAACCCCTCCGCCCCTACGGGCTCGCTCGGCATCGAGCTGCCCTCGGCCGAGGCCGCGCCGCGCCGCTCGCGCCGTGTCGTGCGACCCACCACCACGCCGGTCGACGCGCCCGCCGCTGCGGTGACCGCGAAGCCCGTCACCGAGCAGGCTCCCGTGCAGGAGCCGGCCGCCGAGAAGCCTGCCGCCGCGAAGGTCGTCACCGAGAAGTCCGCCCCCGCCGTGCAGGACGCCCCGCCCGCAGCCCCGCGCCGCGGCGGCAAGCGCGGCGCTGCGGCCCGTGCCGCTGCCGACGCTCCTGTGCTGGACGTGCTGTCGGAGCTGGGACTTGCGCCCGCCACCGAGCAGGACGCCCCGGCCGAGAAGCCGGCTCGCGCCCGCCGGACCCGCAAGCCTGCCGCAGAGGCTGCCGTCACCGAGACGGTTGCTCCCGTCGAGCCCTCGGCCCCCGAGGCCACTGCTCCTGTCGAGGCGACTGCTCCCACCGAGACCGCCGCACCGCGGGCCGCCACGCGTCGCCGGGCGACGCGTTCGAGCGCTGCCGAGGCGGCTCCGGTCGAGGCGCCCGCCTCCGTCGAGGAGCCGGCCGAGAAGGCTCCGGTCGAGAAAGCTCCGGCCAAGCGTCGCCGTGCGACCTCGAAGACGGCCGCGACCGCCGCGCCGGCCGAGGCCGTCGCCCCCGTCGCCGAGGCCCCGGTCGCCGAGGCTCCGGCCGAGCCCGCCGCGCCCAAGGTTCGCTCGCGCCGCATCAACAAGGTCTCCGCGACCCAGGCTGCCCAGGCCGCCGCCGCTCCCGAGGCCCCCGCCACGGAGCCCGCTCCCGCACCGTCGACCGCTTCGACGGGCGGCGGCTCCGCGACGCCGCGCCTCGCGACGACCGCGCTGCTCTTCCAGGCTCCCGACCCCGCCGCTGCGCCTCGTCGCTCGCGCCGCGTGGTGCGTCCCACGACGTCTCCGTTCGCGACGGACGCCATGCCCAGCTTCGCCACGCCGACGTCCCGGACCCCCGAGGAGCCTGCGGCCCCGGCCGAGGCCCCCGCGGCTCGCGTCGAGCCGGCTCGCCGGGCCCCGGCCGCCGAGCAGGTTCCCGAGCCGGCCGTCGAGCAGCGGACCGAGGCTCCGGCGCGCACCCGCGGCGGACGCGGACGCTCTGCCCGTCGTGGCGCGGGTGCTCCCGCGTCGGCCGGCACCACTGCTGCTCCGACCACCCAGCCCGCGACCGAGGCTGCCCCGGACGCCGCACCCGAGGCGGCCCCGGCCGCCGTCACGCCCGCTGCGGAGATCGTGCTCGTGGGTGCGGACCTCGCTGCGGTCGAGGAGATCGAGCTGATCGAAGCAGAGCTCGTCGCCGAGGGCGTCGAGATCCCGGCCGACGCGCTCGAGCTCGACGACCTCGACCTCGTGGTCGAGGCCGACGAGGTCGCCGAGCCCGCCCCCGCCACGGAGACCGACGAGGACGGCGCCCCGCGTCGTCGTCGCCGCCGCGGTGGCCGTGGCCGCCGTTCGCGCGGCGGGGAGCCGCGCGCGGAAGGTGCTGACGACGACGAGTACGGGGACGACGAGTCCTCGCACGAGCAGCAGTCGCCCTCCGCCGACGCGACCGACACGACCGGCGCGGTCGAGCCCTCGGCCGAGACGGACGACCAGCACGACGAGCACGCCGACGAGCACGACGGCGAGGAGGGGGTCGGTTCGAGCCGTCGCCGTCGCCGCCGTCGCCGTGGCGGCCGCCCCGAGTCGGGCGACAGCGCGGGCGTCACCGTGACGACGTCGTCGTCGAGCCGCACCCGCTCGCGCGAGCGCAGCACCAGCGTGTCCGACGAGGTCACCGCGCTCAAGGGCTCGACGCGCCTCGAGGCCAAGCGTCAGCGCCGTCGCGAGGGCCGCGACGCGGGCCGCCGCCGCCAGATCATCACCGAGGCCGAGTTCCTCGCCCGCCGCGAGTCGGTCGAGCGCGCCATGATCGTGCGCGAGAAGAACGGCCGCACGCAGATCGCGGTGCTCGAGGACGGCGTGCTCGTCGAGCACTACGTCTCCCAGCAGTCGCAGGTCTCGATGGCCGGCAACGTCTACCTGGGCCGCGTCCAGAACGTGCTGCCCTCCATGGAGGCCGCGTTCATCGACGTGGGCAAGGGGCGCAACGCGGTCCTGTACGCCGGTGAGGTCAACTGGGACGCGGTCGGCCTGGACGGCCAGCCGCGCCGCATCGAGCAGGCGCTCAAGTCGGGCGACTCCGTGCTCGTGCAGGTCACCAAGGACCCGATCGGCCACAAGGGTGCGCGCCTCACGTCGCAGATCACGCTCGCCGGCCGCTACCTCGTGTTCGTGCCCGGTGGCGGCATGACCGGTATCTCGCGCAAGCTCCCGGACACCGAGCGTGCCCGTCTCAAGAAGATCCTCCGCGAGATCGTCCCTGAGGGCTCGGGCGTGATCGTCCGTACGGCCGCCGAGGGTGCGAGCGAGGACGAGCTGCGCGCCGACGTCGAGCGCCTGCAGGGCCAGTGGGAGGCGATCGAGAAGAAGGCGAAGTCGGCTTCCGCCCCTGCACTGCTCCAGGGCGAGCCCGACCTCGCGATCCGTGTCGTCCGCGACATCTTCAACGACGACTTCAGCTCGCTCGTCGTCTCGGGCGACAACGCCTGGAACGAGATCTCGAGCTACGTCGCCGAGCTCGCGCCGGACCTCAAGGAGCGCGTCTCGCGCTGGACGTCGGAGAAGGACGCCTTCTCGGCGCACCGCGTCGACGAGCAGCTCGCCAAGGGCATGGATCGCAAGGTCTGGCTGCCCTCGGGCGGGTCGCTCGTGATCGACCGCACCGAGGCCATGACGGTCGTCGACGTCAACACGGGCAAGTTCACCGGCTCCGGTGGCACGCTCGAGGAGACCGTGACGCGCAACAACCTCGAGGCCGCCGAGGAGATCGTCCGCCAGCTCCGCCTGCGCGACATCGGCGGCATCATCGTCATCGACTTCATCGACATGGTGCTCGAGTCCAACCGTGACCTCGTGCTCCGTCGTCTGGTCGAGTGCCTGGGCCGCGACCGGACCAAGCACCAGGTCGCCGAGGTCACCTCGCTCGGCCTGGTCCAGATGACCCGCAAGCGCGTGGGACAGGGCCTGGTCGAGGCGTTCAGCGAGACCTGCGACCACTGCAACGGTCGCGGCTTCATCGTGCACACCGACCCGATCGAGAAGTCGGGCGGCTCGAACAACGGCGGCGGCCAGCACCAGCACGCCCCGGTGGCTGCCGCTCCGGTGGCGGAGGAGCCCGCTGCCGAGGCGGAGGGCTCGCGGTCCCGCTCGCGCCGCAAGCGCGTGACCAAGGAGACCGCTCCGGTCGCCGCGGCTCCCGCGGTGCCGGTCCTGCCCGAGGTCACGTCGGAGGCCCGTGAGGCCGTCAAGGCCACGCTCGCGACGATCGCCGCAGCAGCGGCGCACGCCCACGAGCACGAGCACGAGCACGACGGCGTCGCACCGGTCGAGGAGACCGTCACCTCGGAGGTCATCACCGAGGCCGAGGTCGTGGGCGTCGAGACCGTCCTGACGGACGTCGAGGCCGTGGAGGGCGCCCCGGAGGTCGCCGACGAGGGCCAGTTTCCGGCCTCGGGAGACACGTCCGGAGCGGCAGCCGCGCCTGGAACGGCAGTCGAACCTGACGCCGAGCCGGCCACCGCTGGCGACGAGGCTGCTGGAGAGCCTGCGCCGACGGCTGGGCTGAACGACGAGGAGACGGTCGCGGACGACGAGTCGCGCGACGACTCCTGACCTGCTGAAGGACACGTGACGGCGAGGGACCCGCGGGTGCCGGTCTACGGCGTCGGGCATGCTGCCCGGCTCCGAGGCTGGCGACCCGCGGACCTCGCCGTCTTCCGTGAGTGGCTGCGGCCCCATCACGAGTGGCACGACTGGGACGGGCCGTACTACCCCGTGCCCGACGACGCGCAGGCAGACGCCCGCGTCGCGGCCCTGGCTGCCGCCCCTGCCGGGGCGGTGGACGGGATGCCGCCTCGGACCGTCGTGGTCGCCGACGCCGACGACCGGTTCGTGGGGACCGTCTCCTGGTACTGGGAGTCGCAGGAGACGTCGTGGGCGCGCATGGGCGTCGGGGTCTACGACCCGGCCGTTCGTGGGCGGGGGATCGGGCGCGAGGCGCTCGCCCTGTGGACCACCTACCTGTTCCAGGTGACCGCCTGGGGTCGGCTCGACTTCGCGACGTGGTCGGGGAACCTGCCCATGCTGGGGGTCGGACGCAGCCTCGGGTTCGTCGAGGAAGGACGCTTCCGCGATGCGCGGATCGTGCGCGGGAAGCGGTACGACGCGGTGGTCATGGGGGTGCTCCGCAGCGAGTGGGAAGCACGCGCCTGACCTTCGGCGGGCCCGTGTCGGACGCCGGTGCTGTACTGGCCCGATGGAGGACGTGAGGCGGGGACGGGTCGAGGTCATCAGCGGGCCCATGTTCGCGGGCAAGACCGAGGAGCTGCTGCGGCGTGTGCGCCGGGCGCAGATCGCGGGGCGCCGCGTCGAGGTCGTGCACCACGAGCTCGACGACCGGCGCGGCGAGGGCGTCGTCAGCTCGCACTCCGGTCTGGACATCCCGTCGCGTCCTGCGGCATCGGCTGCCGAGATCCTGGACCGCCTCGACCCGTCGGTCGAGCTCGTGGCGGTCGACGAGGCCCAGTTCTTCGGGCCGGACCTCCTCGACGTCGTGCAGCGCGGTGCCGACGGCGGCCTCGTGATGATCGTCGCGGGCCTCGACGTGACGTTCGACGGCCGGCCGTTCGAGCCCATCCCGGCCCTCGGAGCCCTCGCTGAGCGTGCCGACCGTCTCACGGCCGTCTGCACGGTCTGCGGGGAGGACGCGCCCTTCCACGAGCGCGTCGTCGCCGCCGCGGACGGGGACGCCCTGACGGCGGGTGCGGAGCACGTCGGCGGCCTCGAGTCCTACCAGGCGCGGTGCAGGGTCCACTTCTCGGCGGCGCGCTGGCGTACGGGCACTCCCGGTGCAGCGGCTCCTGACGACCCGACGGTCACGAGCCGATGAGCGGGACAAAGCTGTAGGTACCGTGTCGGCTCGTGACGGTGCCCGTCAGGTGCTGCTCGACGAGCACCAGGACGTGCTGCACGGGGATCACGAGGCGCCCGCCGATCGCGACCTGGTCGACCAGCTCCTGCGGCAGGACCTGGGCGGCCGCCGACACGAGGATGCGGTCGTAGCCGCCCATCGTCGGGCGCCCCAGGAGTCCTGGCTCTGCGACCTCGATCCGCGCCCAGGACATCGGGTAGCTCGCGAGGTTGGAGGCCCCCCACTCCGCGAGGTCCGGGTCGATCTCGACGCCCACGACGCTGCCACCCGGGCCGACGAGGTGAGCCAGCAGCGCGGTCGTCCACCCCGAGCCCGACCCCACGTCCAGGACGCGCGCCCCGCGCGGCACCTGGAGCAGCCGGAGCGTGTCGGCGACAGTCCGTGGCTGCGAGTTCGTCTGCCCGTGCCCGATCGGCAAGGGTCGGTCGTCGCGCGCGTACGGGCGCTGGTTGCGCGGCAGGAAGCGCCGCCGGTCGATCGCCGACATCGCTGCTGCGACGTCGCGCGCGGTGGTCTCTTGAACCCTGTGACCGTTCGGCACGTCGGATCGCCTCCTCGGGACCTGCTTCCAGGGTAGGACGACGAGGCGTCGGAGGGGCGGGCAGCCGGCCCGGCGGACGGTAGGGTCCCGCACATGACGGGACGGGCAGCGGGCGGGCGCAGGTCGGCGCGGAGGGGACCGGGTGCGGTCGGTCGGGTGCTCGCAGGAGCCGTCGTGTGCGCGGTCGGTGCCGGGGTGCTCGTCGGGTGCGGTCCGGGCGCGCCCGAACGACAGCGGGTCGAGTGGATCCTGGTGTCCGAGGAGGGGGCGTCACTCGACCTCGGGGTCTACGCCGGCGGCAGCACGTGCACCGACGACGACGGCATCGAGGTCGAGGAGGGCGCGAAGAGCGTCGAGGTCCGGGCGTACGTGCTCCGCACCAGGGGCCAGTGCAGCGAGGACTTCGGGGTGCGGAAGGTGACGGTCGAGCTCGAGGAACCGCTCGGTGAGCGCGAGCTCGTCGGCTGTGCCGGGGACGCCGTGCCCGTGAAGGGCTGGGGCTACCCGGACGAGTCCGGCTGTGCCGAGCCGCGACCAGGCCTGGCGCCGGGGGCAATCGACGTGCCGGTCGGCTGACCTGCACCGACGTGGTGCGCGAGGCGGGACTCGAACCCGCACGTCCGAAGACACCAGGACCTAAACCTGGCGCGGCTGCCAATTACGCCACTCGCGCGCCCGCACAGTCTACGGGCGCGCGAGGGGTGCGTCGTTCGTCGGCTCGCCGGGTGTGGCACCGGCCCTGACCGGGGCGCTCGGCGACTGCCCCGGTCGCCGATGAGCGGCCTACTTCTTGGGGTCGAGACCCAGGTCGCGGCGCAGCTTGGCGACGTGGCCCGTGGCCTTGACGTTGTACTGCGCGAGCGCGACCTTGCCCTCGGGGTCGACGACGACGGTCGAGCGGATCACGCCCGTCACCGTCTTGCCGTAGAGCTTCTTCTCGCCCCACGCGCCGTAGGCCTCGAGCGTCGCCCTGGACTCGTCGGACGCGAGGGGGAACGTCAGCAGCTCCTCCTCGGCGAACTTCACGAGCTTGGGCAGCGGGTCCGGCGAGATGCCGACGACCTGGTAGCCCGCGCCCTGGAGCGAGGCGAGGGAGTCGCGGAAGTCGCACGCCTCCTTGGTGCAGCCGGGCGTCGACGCGGCCGGGTAGAAGTAGACGATCACGGAGCTGCCGCGCAGCTCGGAGAGCGTCACGGAGCCGCCGTCGGCGGTCGGGAGGGTGAAGTCGGGGGCGTCGTCTCCGACGGCAAGGCGCGTGCTCATGGGACTCCTCGGGAAGCGTTCACGGTTCCCTCCGAGCCTAGAGGACACGGGTAGCGTGGGGGTCGTGAGCAAGACGACCCCGAGCACGAACGACACCCCGACCCCCGCCCCCCGGAAGGCCGCCTCCGCGAGCCGCGCGACGCCGTCGGCCACCGCGCCCGAGCGACTCCCGCTGCGCATGCTGCACGACCGTCTCCTCGTCCTGCCCGAGGTCGACGCGTCCGAGCGGCAGTCGTCCGCGGGGCTCGTGATCCCCGCCACGGCCGTGGGACCCAAGCGCCTCGCGTGGGCGCAGGTCGTCGCGACGGGCGAGAACGTCCGGCACGTGAGCCGCGGGGACCGCGTGCTGTTCGACCCCGAGGAGCGCGCCGAGGTCGAGCTGGGCGGCAAGAGCTACGTGCTGCTGCGCGAGAAGGACGTCAGTGCCGTCTCGCAGCCCGAGGAGAGCGACGGCAA
Source organism: Oerskovia merdavium (assembly GCF_014836755.1). Taxonomy (GTDB): domain Bacteria; phylum Actinomycetota; class Actinomycetes; order Actinomycetales; family Cellulomonadaceae; genus Oerskovia; species Oerskovia merdavium. The sequence goes on along the minus strand of NZ_JACSQF010000008.1, from coordinate 84,314 downwards.
GACCGGCCTGTACCTGTAGGTCCGCCGGCGAGAAGAGGCCGGGCGAACCGTGTGCGCAGGCGGTTGTCGCGCAGGTCACAGGCCCGCCCGGCCTCCTGATTTGTCTCTACCGGGCCTGTTCAGTAGTGTTTCTTCTCGCGCGCCATTAGCTCAATTGGCAGAGCAGCTGACTCTTAATCAGCGGGTTCATGGTTCGAGTCCATGATGGCGCACCACACGAAGGCCCCTCACCTGCGGAGACGCGGGGGAGGGGCCTTCGGCGTTCCCGCCCGCCGCCGCGCGGCCGGCCCCCCTCACGCCCTTCCTTGCAGGCCGCTGGTGAGACCCGTTTCACACCCCGTCCGTCGTCGGCTATGGTCACCGGTGTGAACCTGCTCACCGCGCACACCTGGTGGCCCGACCACTGACGGTCGGACGCTGTGGCGTGCTGACCGAGCCCGACGACGGGCGGTCCAGCAGGTCTCCCGGAGTGGATCGCCCGGAACGTGCCCCGGCACGTGCCCATCCATGAAGGAGAGAGTCCCTTGACGACGTCCCCCGTCTCCACCTCCGTCCCGGCCGCACCCCGGGTGCCGATCCGTCCGACCGCTCGCTCGCTCGAGCCGCTCGGCGTCGAGATCCCCTCCACCGTCCCGACGCACTGGTACAACCTCAACGCCGACCTGCCCGAGCCCGTGCCGCCGCACCTGCACCCGGGCACGCTCGAGCCCCTCGTGCCTGCGGACCTGGCCCCGCTGTTCCCCATGGCGCTCATCGAGCAGGAGGTCAGCACCGAGCGCTACATCGAGATCCCGCAGACGATCCGCGAGATCTACGCGATGTGGAGGCCCGCGCCGCTCGTCCGTGCGCACCGCCTCGAGCGCGAGCTCGGCACGCCCGCCCGCATCTACTACAAGTACGAGGGCGTGAGCCCCGTCGGCTCGCACAAGCCGAACACGGCCATCGCCCAGGCGTACTACAACGCGATCGAGGGCACGACGCGCCTCACGACCGAGACGGGCGCCGGGCAGTGGGGGGCCTCGCTCTCGATGGCCGCCGCCCTGCTCGGTCTGACGTGCGAGGTGTGGCAGGTCCGGGCGTCGTACGACTCCAAGCCGTACCGCCGCTTCCAGATGGAGGCCTACGGGGGCGTGTGCCACTCGTCGCCCTCGGAGCTGACCGCGTCGGGGCGCGCGATCCTCGCGAGCGACCCGGACACCACGGGCTCGCTCGGCATGGCGATCAGCGAGGCCGTCGAGGTCGCGGCGCAGGACCCGCAGGCGCACTACTCGCTGGGCAGCGTGCTCAACCACGTGATGCTGCACCAGACGGTCATCGGCCAGGAGGCGCTGGTCCAGCTCGAGGAGGCGGGGGAGACGGGCGCGGACGTCGTGTTCGGCTGCGCGGGCGGCGGGTCGAACCTCGCGGGGCTCACGTTCCCGTTCCTCGGGCGCAACCTGCGCGAGGGCACGACGACGCGGCTCGTCGCGTGCGAGCCGGCGGCCTGCCCGTCGCTCACCCAGGGCGAGTACCGCTACGACCACGGCGACGTCGCGGGCCTCACGCCGCTGCTCAAGATGCACACGCTGGGCAAGGACTTCGTGCCGCCGGCCATCCACGCGGGCGGCCTGCGCTACCACGGCATGTCGCCCATGGTGTCGCACGCCGTGAACCTGGGGCTCATGGACGCGGTCGCGATCGACCAGGACGAGGCGTTCCGGGCAGGGCTCGAGTTCGCCCGCTCGGAGGGCATCATCCCGGCGCCCGAGTCGACGCACGCGGTCGCCGCCGCGATCGCGTACGCGCGGACCGTCACGGAGCCCGAGGTCGTCGTGATCGGGTTGTCGGGCAACGGCCAGCTCGACCTGCCGGCGTACGCGCAGTACGTGTGACGCCGTCGGGCTGGGACCGGCGCGGCGCGCGGGCGCTGTCGACCCGGCCGCCCGTGCGAGTCCTGCCGGCCGCGGCCCGGTCGCAGTAGTCCCCGGTGCGTGAGGCGGACCTCCAGGAGGTCCGCCTTACGCACCGGGGGCCGCCTCGTGGCCCGCCTAGACTTGTCGGATGCCCGAGACCCTCGACGAAGCCCGCGAGCAGGGCTTCCGCACCGACATCGTGTCCTTCGTCCGTCGTAGCGGCCGCCTCAACCCCCGCCAGCAGCGCGCGTGGGACGAGCACGCCGAGCGGCTCGTCGTCGACGTCCCGCGCGCCGAGGCCCGCACCTCGGTGGACCCCGCCTACGTCCTCGACGTCGCAGCCACGTTCGGTCGCCGGGCTCCGCTCGTGGTCGAGGTCGGGTCGGGCCTGGGCGAGGCCGTGGTCCACGCGGCCGAGGCGACCCCGGAGCGCGACTTCCTGGCCGTCGAGGTCTACACGCCCGGGCTCGCGCAGACCGTGCTGCGCGCGACGCAGCGCGGGCTGACGAACGTGCGCCTGCTGCAGGCCAACGCCGCCGAGGTCCTCACGACGACGCTCCCCGAGGGGTCCGTCGACGAGCTGTGGGTCTTCTTCCCCGACCCGTGGCACAAGGCGCGGCACCACAAGCGTCGCCTCGTCACGCCCTCGCTCGTCGAGCTCGCGGCGCGCGCGATCCGCCCCGGCGGCACGTGGCGCCTCGCGACCGACTGGGCCGAGTACGCCGACCAGATGCTCGAGGTCATCGGAGCGAACCCGTCGTTCGTCAACGTCCACGGGGTCGGGGCGGTCGCGCCGCGCTTCGAGGGGCGCGTGCGCACGAGTTTCGAGGGCAAGGGCCACGCCGCGGGCCGGTCCATCACGGATCTCGAGTTCCGCCGGGTCTGAGGCCGCCGGGCTTCGGTCCCGCAGGGCCGGCTCTCGCCGAGAAGTGAGCTGACGCCCCTTTTCCGCTCCGGTCGGGGGCGGTAATTCGCTTCGCGGCGAGGGCCGTGCGACCTAGGCTCCGGACATGTCCTCGACCTCCCCGCCCGACGGCGCCGCTCACCTCGGTCCGTCGGCTCCCGTCCTGGTCGTCACGGGGGCCATGGCCTCCGGGAAGTCGACCGTCGCCGAGGCCCTGGCTCGCACCTTCCCGCTCGCGGCGCACGTGCGCGGCGACATGTTCCGGCGGTTCGTCGTGAGCGGCCAGGCCTCGATGGACCCGCCGATCTCACCCGCTGCGCGGGCTCAGCTCGACCTGCGGCAGTCCCTCGCGGCCCACGCTGCGGACACGTACGCGGCGGCGGGCATCACCGCAGTGGTCCAGGACATCCTGCTGGGGCCGGACCTGGCCCGCTTCACGGCGAGCCTGCGCACCCGCCCGCGCTACGCCGTCGTGCTGACGCCCGACGCCGCGACCCTCGCGGCGCGCGACGCCGCCCGGCACAAGCAGGCCTACGGTGCCTGGACCCCCGAGGAGTTCGCCGAGGCCGCCCGCGAGACCCCGGGCGGGCTGCTTCTCGACACGACGGGGTGGACCGTCGCCGAGACGGTCGCGCAGATCCTCGACCGTCTCGACGAGGCGCGCGTCGCCTGAGCCGCGGCCGGCGGCCGAGCGGCCCGCCCCGCCGCTCGGCGAGCCGACCGCCCGACGCGCAGCCCCGCGTCCTCCGGGCCACGATGGGAGGCATGAGCAGCAGCGACCCCCGGACCCAGGCCACCCCCGACGAGACCTTCGACGTGATCGTGATCGGCGGTGGACCCGTCGGCGAGAACGCAGCCGACCGCGCGAGCCGCACGGGCCTGAGCGTGGCCGTGGTCGAGGCCGAGCTCGTCGGCGGCGAGTGCTCCTACTGGGCGTGCATGCCGTCCAAGGCGCTGCTGCGCCCCGGGGCGGCGCTCGCGGCCGCCCGCGCCGTGCCGGGCGTCGAGGCGAGCCCGACGCTCGACCCCGCGCCGATCCTGGCACGCCGCGACGAGATGGTCTCGCACTGGGACGACTCGGGCCAGGTCCAGTGGCTCGACGGCGCGGGGATCTCGCTCGTGCGCGGCCTGGGACGACTGGTCGGGCCGAGGCTCGTCGAGGTCAGCCCCGAGGACCCCGACGCCGACGTCGACGACCTCCCCGCGACCCGCCTGATCGCGGCGCGGCACGCCGTGATCGTCGCGACGGGCAGCGTGCCCGTGCTGCCCGACACGCCCGGCCTCGCCGAGACCGACCCGTGGAGCAGCCGCGAGGCGACGAGCGTGCAGGACGTCCCGGCGTCGCTGGTGGTCGTCGGCGGGGGAGTGGTGGGGGTCGAGATGGCCACGGCCTTCACCGACCTCGGGTCGAAGGTCACGTTGCTCTCGCGCGGTCGCCTGCTCGGACGCTCCGAGCCGTTCGCGAGCGAGGCCGTCGCGACGGGCCTGCGGTCGATCGGGGTGGACGTCCGGCTGGGGGTGAGCGTCACGGGGGCGACCTCCCTGCCCGACGGCGGAGCGCGCCTCGCGTACGACGGCCCGCAGGGCAAGGGGTGGGTCGCCGGCGCACAGGTGCTCGTCGCGACCGGTCGGGTGCCGCGCACGGGGGACCTGGGGGTCGAGGTGGTCGGGCTCGAGCCCGGGAAGGCGCTCGCGGTCGACGACCAGCTCGAGGTCCAGGGGGTCGAGGGCGGGTGGCTGTTCGCGTGCGGTGACGTGACGGGACGGGTCGCGACCACGCACCAGGGCAAGTACGAGGGCAGGGTCGTCGGCGACGTGGTCGCGGCACGGTTCGGGAAGGTCCGACCCGAGGAGGCGCGGGCCGCCGGGGCGGGCGGGGCGGCGCGCGAGGTCCCCGAACCCTGGAGCCGCTACGCCGCGACCGCGGACCACGGGGCCAGGACCCAGGTCGTGTTCACGCGTCCTGAGGTCGCGTCGGTGGGGTCGACCGAGGCCGAGGCGAAGAAGGCGGGCCTGCCGGTCCGTGCGGTGCAGTACAAGCTCGGGTCCGTGTCCGGGGCCGTGCTCGTGGCCGAGGGCTACGAGGGGACCGCGCAGATCGTGGTCGACACCGAGCGCCAGGTGATCGTGGGCGCGACGTTCGTGGGCCCGGACGCGGCGGAGATGCTGCACGCCGCGACCATCGCGATCGTCGGGCAGGTGCCGCTTGCACGCTTGTGGCACGCTGTGCCCGCCTACCCGACGATCAGCGAGGTCTGGCTACGGCTGCTCGAGACCTACGGCTTGTGACCGTCTGCCCCGAGCAGCCGCCTACTCGTCAGCCGAGCTGGCCGTCCGAGGAGAACACGAGGCCGAGCACGATCTCGCCCTGCAGGAGGGCGGCCTTGGTCAGCGGGCCGCCCACGTCCAGGTTCACGAAGTTGGTGATGTTCAGGCCGTACTTCTCCTCGAGCCCGGGCTCGCAGAACGCGCGCTCGGGGCACTCGGGACCGGCGCCCAGCGTGATGCCGCCCGGGCAGGCCTCGGCGAGCTCGGAGAGGGTCGAGACGTCGTGCTCCTCGGCGAAGGCCGTGGTGACCGCGAACGCGTTCTGGTCCTGGGCCGACGACGGCTCGCCGAACGTCAGGCCCTTCTCGGCACCGAGCTCGCGCAGCGCCGCGACCGTGGTGTCCAGGTCTCCGCTCGCGAGGGGCTCCGCGTCGGGGCCGTTGATCTCCTTGTTGAGGAACTCGGTGAGCGTGCCCACGTACTCGGGGAAGACGCTGAGCTGGCCCGACTCGAGCGCGGGCAGGTACGTCTCGCGCGCGTCGACGGTCTGCACGGTGACGTCGTACCCGCCCGAGCGCAGCACGGCCGCGTAGATCTCCGCGAGCGTCGTGCTCTCCGAGAAGTTCGCCGCCCCCACGACCAGCGACGTGCCCGTCCCCGGGGTGTCCTGGGCTGCGAGGCCCTCGTCCTCGACGAACTTCTGGGCCACCTGTGAGGAGGTCTGCCGCTCGACGTCGACGGCCTTGTTGAGCGCGATGAGCTTGTCGGTCGTCAGCGCCGCGGACACGGTGTCGAGGAGCTCGAGGACCGCGGGCTGGTTCGCCACCGCGGCGGCGTTGGCCGCGGGGATGATGTTGTCGACCGTCTGGAGGTGCTTGTCGTCCTCGAGGACGACGAGCGCGTCACCGGCGACCGGTTCGCACGCGGCGCCGCTCGCTGTGGACGTCGAACCGCCGGAGGTGTTCCCTCCGGTACCGGAGGAGCCGGCCTCGCCGCACGCCGCGAGGGCCAGGACGAGGAGGGCGGAAGCGGACAGGGTGCGAAGGGTGGTGGATCGCCGTGACATGTGTGTCGGGGCCTCTCGATCGTCGGCTCGCACGGACAACCCATTCCACCCCCGGGGCCGCAGACCGGCAACCCGAGCGACACCTCAGCGCAAGGTCCCGGCCCGGACTCGCAGCGGTGCGGGGGTCACGGCTCGCTGGACCAGGGCGAGGACCGCGTCCACGACCAGGCACAGGACCGCGATCACGACGCCCACGGCGAGCACCTGCCCGTACCGCTGGTTGGAGAAGCCGACCCGCAGCGGGACCCCGAGCCCCCCGCCCCCCACGAACGCCGCGAGGGTCAGCACCGCGATGACCTGCACGATCGCGGTGCGCAGACCCGCCGCGACCAACGGCACGGCGAGCGGCACCTCGACGAGCCACAACGAGCGCTGCGACGACATGCCCATGCCGCGCGCGGCGTCCTTGACGTCGGGGTCGACCTCGGCGACGCCCGTGTAGGCGTTCGCGAGGATCAGCGGGATCGCGAAGATCACGGCCGAGATGACCGCCGCACGGTTCCCGAACAGCCCGCCAGCGGCGAGGATGAGCAGGATCCCGAACGTCGGCAGCGCGCGCGAGGTGTTGACGACCACGATGGTCGGCCCGGCCCCGCGCCCGGAGTGCCCGAGCCAGATGCCGACGGGCAGCGCGACGAGTGCCGCGAGAAGGACCGCGACGGCCGTCATCTCGAGGTGCTCGCCCGTGCGGACCAGGAGCCCGTCCGGTCCGGTCCAGTTGAGCGGGTCGTTGAGCCACGTCAGGGCCTGCTCGACGACGTTCATGCGTCCCGCACCGCCGTCCGGTCCTGCGGCTCCTGCGGCTCCTGCGGCTCGGGCGCTGTGGCCGCGCCGGTGGCGACGGCCGCAGCCCGGGCCCCCGTCCTCGACGAGGCGCCGCGCGTGCGTGACCAGGGTGTCAGCGCCCGCCCCAGGAGCAGCAGCAGGAGGTCGAGCACGACCGCCAGGAGCAGGCACAGGAGCGTCGCGGTCATGATCTGCGCGTTGTAGCTCGAGCGGAAGCCACGGAACATGAGCGTGCCCAGCCCGCCGTAGCCTGCGACGAACCCCACGGTCACGAGGGCGACGGTCGAGACCGTCGCGAGGCGCACGCCCGTCATGATGCTCGGGAGCGCGTTGGGCATCTCGACCGACGCCAGGAGCCGGGTCGAGCCGTAGCCCAGGCCCCGGGCGGCGTCGCGGACGTCCGGGTCCACGCCCTGGAGACCGACGAGGATGTTGCGGACCAGGATCAGCAGGGCGTACATGACCAGACCGATGAGCACGGGTGTCCGCCCGATCCCCGTGAACGGGACGAGGATCGAGAAGAGTGCGAGCGACGGGATGGTGTACATGACGCCCGTCATGCCGAGCACGGGCACAGCCAGCCAGCGCACACGGTGCGCGAGGGCCGCGAGGGGCAGCGCGATCACGAGCGCGATGAGCACGGCCTCGAGGGTGATCGTCGTGTGCTCGACGAGCGCCTGGGAGATCTCTCCCCAGTTGTTCTGGACGTAGCTCCACGAGAACCACGGGTTGGGTGGCATGCCGTCGAACCTATCCCGAGCCGCCCACCGCTCGCGCGACGACGTGCGGCGCCCGGTAGCGTCGGGGCATGGCGAGCTCCACGACAGGCACCAGCGAGGCGACCGCAGCCTTCCCGAGCATCACCGACGAGTCGGCCATCGTGTTCGACGGCGTCCGCAAGGAGTACCCCAACGGCACGGTCGCGGTGGGCGACCTCTCGTTGAGCGTCCGCGAGCACGAGATGCTCGCGCTCGTCGGGCCCTCGGGCTGCGGGAAGTCCACGACGCTGCGCATGACGAACCGGCTCGTCGAACCCTCGGCCGGGCGCATCCTGCTGCGCGGCGAGGACATCACGCAGGGCGACCCCGTGGCGCTGCGCCGCAGGATCGGCTACGTCATCCAGAACGTGGGCCTGTTCCCGCACCGGACCGTGGCCCAGAACGTCGCGACCGTGCCCGGGCTGCTCGGGTGGGACAGGGCACGCACCAGGGCGCGGGTCGGTGAGCTGCTCGAGCTCGTCGGGCTGGCCCCCGGCACCTACGCCGAGCGCTACCCGCACGAGCTGTCCGGGGGCGAGCGACAGCGGGTGGGAGTGGCCAGGGCGCTCGCGACCGACCCGCCCGTCCTGCTCATGGACGAGCCGTTCGGCGCGGTCGACCCTGCCGGACGCCGCCGGCTCCAGACCGAGTTCCGGCGCATCCAGCGCGAGCTCGGGACCACGGTCCTGTTCGTGACCCACGACATCGACGAGGCGGTCCGCCTCGCCGACCGGATCGCGGTCTTCAGCTTCGGCGGGCACCTCGAACAGCTCGCCGAGCCGCTGACCGTCCTGGCGCACCCCGCGAGCGACGCGGTCCGCGAGTTCATCGGTGAGGGAGCGCCGGTCCGGATGCTCGGCCTGGCCACGGTGCAGCGGGGAGACCTCGACGGGGCCGAGCTGATCTCCGCCCCGGCCCCCGAGCCCATCCGGCTCGGCGCGCCGCTGACCGAGGCGTTCGAGGCGATCGCGGCCCTGCCCGGGTCCGCCATGGGCAGGGTGCCCGTCGCGGACGAGGTGGGCGACGTCGTCGGCTCCTTCACCGCGGACGGCATCCTCGCCGCCCTGCGCCGCACGGCCGACGCCGCTGCGGTCTAGCGGCGCGACGGAGATCTCACCCGATCCCACGTGTTCAGCGCGCCCAGGGCGTCTAGGCTCTTGTGCGTGACCACCACCTCGCGCATCGCCGTCGCCACCTGCTCCGTCCTGCCGCACCTCGACCCCGACGACGCACCGCTCGTCGGGGCCCTCGCCGCGCGGGGGATCGAGGCAGTGCCCTCGGTGTGGGACGACGAGACGGTCGACTGGACCTCGTTCGACGCGGTCGTCGTGCGCTCCGCCTGGGACTACGCGCCGCGCCGCGACGAGTTCGTCGAGTGGGCCGAGCGCGCCGGGCGGGTGCTGAACCCCGCAGCGGTCATCAGCTGGAACACCGACAAGCGCTACCTGCGCGAGCTCGAGGAGCAGGGCGTCCCGGTCATCCCGACGCTCTGGCTCGACCCGAGCCAGAACCTGTCGTCGCGCGCCATCCACACGCGCCTGCCCGCGCAGGGCGACTTCGTCATCAAGCCCGTCGTGAGCGCTGGGGCCAAGGACACCGGGCGCTACCAGTCGGGCGAGGCCCACTCGCGCGGCCTCGCCATCCAGCACGCCAAGAACCTGCTCGTCTCGGGCCGCCAGGTCATGGTGCAGCCCTACGTCCGCAGCGTCGACACGGCCGGCGAGACCGGCCTGGTCTTCATCGACGGCGAGTTCTCGCACGCGGTGCGCAAGAACGCGCTCCTCACCGGGCCGCACCGTCCCACCCAGGGGCTGTACAAGCAGGAGGAGATGAGCCGCTTCGAGGCCAGCCCCGAGCAGCTCGCGGTCGCGCAGCAGGCGCTCGAGGTCGCAGCGAAGGCCGTCCCGGGGCAGGAACCGAACCTCTACGCGCGCGTCGACCTGGTGGGCGGGGACGACGGCGCGCCCATGGTCATCGAGGTCGAGCTCACCGAGCCCTCGCTCTTCTTCTCGCTCGGCAAGGGGTCGCTCGACCGGTTCGCCGACGCGGTGGCGCAGCGCCTGGTCGCGGCACCCACGGCCTGACGCTCTCCGTCCCCGACGGTCTGTGTCCTGCTCGGCGGGCACACGGGCTGCCGGCCGGGCCCGGACGTGATGAAGGGCCGACGAACTGGTGCTCGTCGGCCCTTCACCATGCCGGGAGAATCTGCCGGGTGATCTGCCGTGCGGGTCGTGCGGTGGAGCCGGTCCGAGATCAGACCTTGGCGACCTCAGGGGTGGGCGTCGAGGGACCGGCGACCAGGGCGGGAGCTGCTCCGATGCGGCGCAGTGCGTAGCCGAGGAGACCGAACAGGACACCGAGGCCCATGACCAGTGCGCTGACGCCGTAGGAGACGACCGAGGTGAAGAGCGAGGCGCGGAGGAACGAGCCGTTCATGACGGTCGCACGGGCCGGGTCCTCCTTGTCGAGCTCGGCGTAGGTCTTGCCCTCCGAGGCAGCGAGCGCGTGCTTGTTGATGACCTCTGCCTGGGCGTAGGCGGTGAACGGGCCGCGGACCTGCGAGCCACCGAACATCGAGGCGTCCTCGGAGACGGTGATCTTCTCGGCGGCGAGCTGCGAGGAGATGGTGGCCCAGGTGGCTGCGCCGGCGAGCAGCAGCACGAGGCCTGCGATCATCGTGACGAGGCCGATGAGACGGACGGAGCGGGCGGGACCAGCGGTGCTGGTGCTCATGGTGTGACTCCCAGAGGAAGAGGTCGGACGACCTGCGGTGAAGGAACGGAAAGGGCCGAACTTCGTTGCGAACCCGGGGCTGGGAGCGCTTCGATGTGTCGACCCTAACCTGCTTGTGAATGCCTTCACAAGCGTGAGAGTGTGGCCTCTGTCACGCGGAGATGACAGATTGTCAATGAGGAGAGGCGTGATCCGACGGACCCCGCCGGGGCGTAGTGCCGAAGGGTTCGCAGCCGGGGGACCAAGGTCCTGACGGCCCTCTTCACGGGCCGTCCCGGCCGCACCAGGAACCGACGGGAGATCGACGGATGACCGACGAGGAGCACGACCTCACGACCGAGCTCGAGGCGGTCGAGGCCGCCTGGGGACGGGCGATCGTCGACAACGACGCCGGTGCGATCGGCCGCTTCACGACCGACGACTGGCAGATCGTCGGCGAGGACGGCATCACGTCCCGCGAGTCCTTCCTGGCCCTCGTCCGCTCAGGGGATCTCACGCACGAGACGATGAGCAAGATCACGGGCAGCGTGCGCGACCTGGGGGACGTCGCCGTCCTGACCGGGCGCGGCGCCAACACCGGGCACTACCGCGGACAGGCGTTCAGCTCCGACGAGTGGATCACCGACGTGTTCGTCCGAGGAGCCGACGGCTGGCGGTGCGTGCGCACGCACCTCACGACCGCGCGCGACGAGCCCTGACTCCTCGGACGCCGCACGCTACCGCCACGGCGAGCGCCGCCGTCGGGCCTACGGGGTCCAGTCCGGGCGCAGCGGGAAGTCCGCCCCCCCGCCCGGCTCCGGACGGACCGCGAGCACCTGGTGCAGCTGGATCTCGTTGCGCTCGAACGCGAGCCGTGACCCTGCCATGTACACGCCCCACACGCGGGCGGTCCCGATCCCGACGTCGGCCACGCACTCGTCCCAGTGGCGGGTCAGGTTGGCCCCCCACTCGCGCAGTGTCATCGCATAGTGCTCGCGCAGGTTCTCCGCGTGCCGCACCTCGAGACCCACGTCCTGCATGGTCGAGATGATCCGGCCCGATCCCGTGAGCTCCCCGTCCGGGAAGACGTACCGGTCGATGAAGCCGCCCGCACGGGGGCGGGCGGTGTTGGTCGGGCGCGTGATCGAGTGGTTGAGCAGGCGCCCGCCGTCCCGCAGCCGCCCCTGGAGGAACGTGAAGTACGCGCGGTAGTTGGCGACCCCGATGTGCTCGGTGAGCCCGATCGAGCTCACGGCGTCGAACCCGCCCTCCGTGACGTCCCGGTAGTCCGCGTACCGGACCTCGGCAAGGTCGGCGAGACCCTCGCGCTCGATCTGGTCCTGCGCCCACTCGGCCTGCTGGCGCGACAAGGTGACCCCGAGGGCCCGGACGCCCGAGCGGGCCGCGTGCCGGACCATGCCTCCCCATCCGCAGCCCACGTCGAGCAGGCGCATGCCGGGGTGCAGGCCGAGCTTGCCCGCGACGAGCGCGTACTTGTGCTCCTGTGCCTCCTCGAGCGTCGACTGCGGGGTCGGGAAGCACGCGCACGTGTACGTCATGGACGGGCCCAGGACGTGGCGGTAGAACGCGTTCGAGACGTCGTAGTGGTGGCTGATGGCCTCGGCGTCGCGCCGGCGCGAGTGCCGCAGCCCCTCGGTGAGCCGGCGCAGCCGCGACAGGTGCTCCTCGGGCGGGGGCTCGGGCGGGCGCAGCACGCCCAGCCCCAGGCCCCGGGCGATCCGCGCGGCCTCCGCTGCGCTCGGCCGGCGCAGCCGCAACCCGTCCGCGGCGGCCTTGAGCAGGGGGTACGGGTCCCCTCCGGGAACCCCGTCGACCTGGAGGTCGCCCGCGACGTACGCGCGTCCCAGTCCCAGCCCGCCCGGGGCCGTCGCGACGTAGCGCAGGCCGCGCTCGTTCGCGAGGTGGACGTGGAACGCGGCATCGGCGGGCCCCGCGCTCGACCCGTCGTACGCGGTGAACCCGAACGGGAGCGGGCCGTCGGCCAGCTGGTCGAGGACGTCGGCCACTGCGATCTGCGTCATGCTCCCTGTACCGCCTTCTCGTAGAGCGTGGGCGTGCGCCCCGCGGGGTCGTAGCGGTCCTTGACCGCCGCGTAGTCGAGGCCGCCGTAGAGGGTGTCGAACGTCTCGCGGCCGTACGTCGAGGTCGAGTAGAGCGACTTGTGGCCGTGGCGGACGGCGACGGCCATCTCGATCTGGCGGTTCACGTCGCCGTCGTGCGCGCCCTCGGCGATCGGCACGCCGCCCCAGAACCCCACGTTGACGTACACCCGGTGAGGTTCGAGGGGGTACAGCGGCCAGGGCTCGGGCGACGCGAGGCGCAGCGGGCATAGCCATACCGGCGTCATGGGCACGTGGCTCGTGAACCACGCCATGAAGCTCTCGACCTGGTCGAGCGGGACCTCGACGTCCTGGACCACCCGCTCGTTGCGGGGCCGACGGCGGAGGTCGGCGAGCCGACCCGTGAGGTCCAGGCGCTCGTCGAGACCCACGATCCGGCGATAGACGTCCGAACGTCGCCACCGCCGCGGCCACAGCCTGCGCACGAGCGGGTTCTGGACCCCGAACGCGCGCGAGCACCAGAACCAGTCGGTGTCCCAGCGCCACAGGTAGTCCTGCGTGCGCAGGACGTCGAGCGACTTCTCGCGCAGCGACAGGTAGTAGATCTCCTGGCCCGTGTAGTCGCTCGGGGCAGGCGCGAGCGTCCGTGCCTCGTCGCGCGACGCGAACCGGCCCAGGCACAGGTACAGCTCGCCCGGGTCGAACAGCACGCCGTCGCAGAAGTCGACCTGCTCGCCGTCCCACGACCCGTCCGCCGCGATCTTGCCGATCGCGGCCGCGACCTCGGCGACCGAGTGGAGGCGCACGTTGCGGACCGCGACGAACGGCTCGGTCCGGTCCAGGCGGAGCCGCACCCGTGTCGCATATCCGAGCGTGCCGTAGGAGTTGGGGAACGCGCGGAAGAGGTCGGCATGCGCGCCCGTGGGCGCCGCCGTGACGACCTCGCCCGCGGGTGTCAGGACGTCGAGCTCGAGGACCGCCTCGTGGGGCAGGCCGTTGCGCAGCGAGCTCGACTCGATGCCCAGGCCCGCCAGCGCGCCACCGACCGTGATCGTGCGCAGCTGAGGGACGACCGTCGGCACGAGGCCGTGCGGGAGCGTGGCCGCGACCAGGTCCTCGTAGGTGCACAGGCCCTGGACGTCCGCGGTGCCGGCCGCGGGGTCGATCGAGACGACACCCGTCAGTCCCGACGCGTCCAGGCCCGGCCCGTCCGACGGGCGTCTGGGACGGAAGAGGTTGGTGGTCCGCTTGGCCAGGCGCAACGGGTGGCCGGACTCGACGGCGGCGGCGGAGCGGACCAGCGTGGCAACGGCCTCGGCGTGCTGGTGCTCACCACGGACGGCAACGTTCGCGGGGGCTGACACCTCACCCACTGTAGGTGGGGCTGGCGAGGCCGCCACCGGTGAGCGGAATCACACCCGTCGCCCGTGCGGGTCGAGGGGTGTGACCGGAATGAGAAGAGGCACCTCGCGCGAACGCGAGGGGCCTCTCTCCGTGGGGTGAGTAACGGGACTTGAACCCGCGACCCCCTGGACCACAACCAGGTGCTCTACCAGCTGAGCTATACCCACCACGGCCTGCTCGAGCTCCGAAGAACTCTTTAGCAGCCGTCGAAAAGTGTACCTGGTTTCTGAGGGGTCTCAGGACAGGGGTGCGGCCTCCGGCTCGGTCCCGGTCCTGGCGGCCGTTCCGGACGCCCCGATCGACTTGGAGACCGAGGTCTCCTTGATGCGCTCGGCGACCGCCTTCGCGGTCTTGGAGTCGGTGCCGGGCTGCGGCACGAACAGCGCCTCGCGGTAGTAGCGCAGCTCGTCGATGCTGTCGAGGATGTCGCCCAGCGCACGGTGGCCGCCGGTCTTGGCAGGCGACGCGAAGTACACGCGCGGGTACCAGCGCCGTGCGAGCTCCTTGATCGAGGAGACGTCGACGATCCGGTAGTGCAGGTGGCCCACCAGCTCCGGCATGTCGCGCTCGAGGAACGTCTTGTCGGTGCCGACCGAGTTCCCTGCGAGCGGTGCCTTGCCCGGTTCGGGGACCCAGGTGCGGATGTACTCGAGCACGCGGGCCTGCGCGTCGGCCATGGTGGTGCCGCCCGGCAGCTCCTCGAGGAGCCCGGACGTGGTGTGCATCTCGCGGACGAAGTCGCCCATCTGCTCGAGCGCCTCGGCCGGCGGGGCGATGAGGACGTCGATCCCGTCGCCCAGGACGTTCAGCTCGGAGTCGGTGACGACGGCGGCGACCTCGATGAGCGCGTCGGCGCCCAGATCGAGACCGGTCATCTCGCAGTCGATCCACACGATGCGGTCATTGGTGTTCACAGGGCTCACGCCCACAGCCTAGGCCGTGGGCGGGGGAGGGGTCGCCCGCGGCGCTCCGGCCGCGCTCCCTGCCGCGCGCCGGGCAGCACGAAGGCCCTGACTCCTGTGACGAGGAGATCAGGGCCTTCGGTCGTGGGTGCCCGGTCGGCGGGAGATCGCCGAGCGGCCGGGCGCCGTCATGCGGTGCGACGCGGCAGGCGGGCCTGCCGGGTGCGCGCCGGGATGCGGGTCGTCGTCCGTCGCAGGCTGCTGCGGCGCAGCGTCTGCTCCTGGAGCTGTTCGCGCCGACCGAGGTCGGCGACGTCGTGCATGAGCTGGGGATGCATGGTGGTTCGTCTTTCGTGACGTCGGATTCGTGGACCTGGCCGGGTCCTCCACCGCCCGGTACTGACCGGACGGACGCCACCGCGGTGATAGGTGCAACACAACCACCTCTTCACCGGGCGGTGCACGCCTTTTTCTCCCTAGGCTCTCTGGATGGGAGCAGACAGCGAGCCGAGCGACGCACGACGTGACGTGAGCGCGGGGGAGGTGGCGCCGTCGGGCACGGGGAGCGTGTGGCGCGCGCGGCTCGTCGCCGCCCTGCCCGGCCTGGTCCTGGTCGTGATCGGCGTGCTGGGCTTCCTGGTCGTCTACGACTCGGTGCGCGAGCGCGACGACCTCTGGTTCACCGACGACGCCGTCCTCGCGTGGATGGTCGCGCACCGGACCGCCACCGCGACGTCGGTCCTGACCGTGGTCACGAACCTGTTCGGCCCGGTGGTGCTGCCGATCCTGGTCGGCGTGGGGTGCCTGTGGTGGGGGCTCGCGACCCGGCGCTGGTGGGAACCGGGCCTGCTGGCCGGGGCCATGATCGCCTCGACGGTCGTGTCGACTCTCCTCAAGGCGCTCGTGGCCAGGCCGCGGCCCGACGACGCCGCCATGGTCGTCCCAGGCGTCGAGCGCAGCTTCTCGTTCCCGTCGGGGCACACGATCGGTGCCGCGACGCTCGTGCTGGTCGGCGGCTACCTCGTGTGGCGGCAGTGGCAGGAGGGGCGGCAGCGCCGGCTCGTGCTCGTGGTCTGGGTCGCCGTGAGCGTCGTGGTGATCGCCGTCGTGGGGGGCAGTCGCCTGTACCTCGGCTATCACTTCGTGACCGACGTGCTCGCGGGGGCGAGCCTCGCGGTCGCGGTCCTCGGGGGCGTGGTGGTGATCGACAGGCTGCACGAGATCAAGCGCCTGTCGGCGGCGAACGGGCGTGGCTGACCGGGTGCGCGTTTACAACCCTTATGGCCTGATCTTCGGAAATGGGCTACTCTGCGCGTATTCACAGCGGGGGGGTTGTGCAACTGTCGGCTCCCGCGCAACCACACTCGACCTGGGGGCCGCATGAAAACCGTCTGTACTCCGCCATCGTCGCCGGAATCCTCGGTGCAACTCTTCTAGTTCCCGCCACGTCGGCCCAGGCGAACGATGTGCTCGGTGGTTGGTCGGAGGACGGCGGTGCGTTCGCCGCACATGGCCATGCCTTGCCGTTCGCCGCCCTGGCTGCGACCCCGAAGCACACGGGGAAGGCCGAGGACACCTTGATCGGCGGCACGACGCACAAGCGCTCCCACGGATGGACCACGTGGGTGGGTACGTATCACTACACGACCGCTCAGCTCGAGCACAACTGGCCATACTCGGGCGTGATCGCGACCTCGGGTCGAAAGTGGGGGACCGGTGGTACGGAGGCCGTCACCAAGTGGGTCGCGTACGACCCCTATGCGAACAGTGGCGGCCACGGCAAGGCAAAGACCTACTACGGCAAGTGACATGCCGGCCGGGAGGTTCTCACGACCCTCCCGGCCCAGTGCCTACCACGAAGGTCGACCATGACAGTGAAGAGTCGCGCGATCTGCGCTCTCCTGCTTCTCCTGTTCTCGGCGCTCGCCGCGACTCTTGCGATCTACGACTCCCGCCAGCGGGCCATCCACCTAGAGGGGAACTCGCTCTACTCCGCCGACGCAGTCCTGGTCGACGCGACCGCGGCACAGGCGCTCGCGGTATCGCCGGACGGTGACCTGAGAGTCTTCACTGAACTGACGTCAGGTGGCACCGTGCGTGCCGTCGCTGCAAGCTCATCAGCCCGACTGAGCTTTCCTGTTCATGCTGGCCGAACCTTCCGGAGCGGAGAGCGAGGAGTGGCGCTCGTCGGATCCAGGGTCGTGGTCTCTCAGGGGGCGACCGGTGAGTTCGTCCAACTCGGGGAGCGATCCTATGAGGTCGTCGGCCGGCTCGGGCTGCGTGAGAACAGCCTGCTGGCCAATGACATCCTCGTGCTCGATCCGGATCTGTTCGACTCGGGCGAACCGCAGCCGCTCGTGCTGGACGGCCCAGATGCTGGTACGCGGTATGCAGGGCTGCACGGTGCGGCGTCGGTCGAGCACTTCTCGACAGCCACCAGCCGCCGGACGAACATCGACGTGGTCTCCCCGTTGATCCTCGTGCTCGGCGCAGCGCTCGTCGCGATGGGCTGGGTGTTCGTAGGTGTTTTCCTGAGCTTCGCGACCCGTCGGCGGAACCTGGTCCTGCACCTTCTGGGTGTTCCTCGTTCGCTCACGCGGCTGAGGCTGCTGGCGGAGGTGACCGCGATCGGGATCGTGACCGCTGCTGTCGTCGCGGTGGTGTCGACGTTCCTGTCGAAAACTGACGTCCCGCTCGACGTTCTTGGTGCGGGACTCCTGGTGCAGAGTGCCGTGGTTGCCGGTGCATTCTTGCTCGGTGCGGCACGTCAAGGGGGTGCGGGCGCGTGAGCGAGGTGCTGATCGACCTACGAAGAAACGTCGTGCCGATCTCGGTGAAGGTCGTCGTGCTGGCGCTGTTCTTCCTCATCGTCGCGACCGTCGCGAGCTTTGCGACTTCCGTCTCCTCGGCGATCAGCTCGGCGTTCTCCGAGGAGACGGAAGTCGACCTCTTCGGTGTGGTGGACACCTTGACCGACCCAGACGCCTTCTATGCCTTCCGCCAGTCAACACGGTCGATCCAGCAGCTCGGTGCGTTCTACGACGGGCTCAACACGTCCGACGACCTGACCTTGCTCTCCGCCTTTGACCAGCAGATCCCGGTGCAGGACTTCCGGGGTGGGGACGAATTCGACCCAGGTTACGGGAACGAGCTCTCGCTCACGGACGAGTACGTCGATGCCACCTCGGGGTCGGTGGTCGAGGACGTCCGAGCGATGCAGATGAACCGTCAGGCCCTGGAGTTCTACGACATCGAGGTAGCCAGCGGCACGTCCATCGACTGGGGCACCGTCGACTATCCGGGCGGAAAGGTGCCGGTGCTCCTCGGCAGTGCCTATGAGGGCGTTTACCAGGTCGGAGAGAGGTTGAGCGGTTCGCTCTACCTCCGCCCGATGGAGTTCGAGGTGGTCGGAATCCTCAGGCAGGGGTCTGCGATGTTCTACAAGGGAGAGATGAACACGTACCTGGACTCGGCCATGATCGTGCCGTACCCGGAGTCTCTCACCGAGATCGGTTCGCTGGACCAGGAGTTTCTCGGGATCCTCTCGTTCGCGATGATCAACGCTGACGTCGCGTCGGGCGGGGGCACGGGCTTCGACGGGGTCGCCGACGAGCTGAGGCAGATCTCGATGAGGACGGGGTTCGAGGACTACTCGCTCATCGGCGTTCCGACGTACCTCATCCAGTTCGGTCTGATGAGACAGCTCATCGTGGACAACCGCGGGTTGCTCGTCGTCGTGCTGGCGTTGCTCGCCGGGGGGGTGGCCTGCGCGGGGACGTTCGTCTCGCTGCACCTGCGCGCTCGGCGGCGTCCTGCTGCCAGTGTGCTGTGGACGCTGGGGTGGAGCTTCCCACGTATCGTTCGCCTGCAGCGCAGGCTCTGGATGGTCGAGTACGTGGCAGTGGGGGCGCTGTTCGCTCTCGGGTTGCCCCTGCTTCCAGGGGTGGGCCCGGGAGCCTTCCTGGCGACTCTCGCGCTCATGGTCGTCTGGTTCGTCGTGGACGGGCTCGTCCAGCACCGCCTCCTCGTCGGAGCGGTCTTCGCAGTTCCAGGAGGTCGGTCATGATCAGGCTCGAGGGTATGACCAAGGTCTTGCGGGACAGGAACGGTGCGCAACGCGTCCTCTTCGACGGGCTCGACCTGGCGTTCCGTGACGACGTCCGGTCGGTGGCCGTGCTCGGCCGCTCGGGCTCGGGGAAGAGCACACTCCTCCGGATCCTCGCGGGACTCGATCTCCGGTATGACGGGACCTATGTCGCCGACGGCAGGCAGGTCAGCAGGCAGCCGAGCGCGGCGGCCCGATTCCGTCGCGAGAAAGTCGGGATCGTGACGCAGCACTACGATCTGCTCGAGGACCGGAACGTCCTGCGCAACGTCCTTCTCGGCGTGGAGGTGCGTGGCGTCCCGGGCCGCCGGGTCGACCGGAAGGCATCAGTGGCCCGTGCGCGCGAGTGTCTCGAACTGGTGGGTCTCGGCGGATTCGAGCGTTCACGAGTCAACACTCTCTCCGGGGGGGAGGCGCAACGGGTCGCCATCGCTCGGGCGATCGCGAAGGACCCGGAGATCATCCTCGCCGACGAGCCGACCGGCGCCCTCGACGAGGGTACTGAGGAGGACATTCTCCAGCTCTTCGCCCGCCTGCAGCGCGACGGGCGGCACATGGTCGTCGCGACGCACAGCGAGACCGTCGCTCAACACTGCGATGTGCGGCTGCTGCTCACCGGGGGGCGTCTGGTCTCTGTCGAATGACGTCACCGAACCTCGTCCGTAGCGGACCTGGGAGGAGTGCCCGGAGCGCGCTCCTGCAACTCTAAAGAACTCTTGCGCAAGACTTCTTTAGAGTCGTAGGGTGGCGGCATGCCACCCAGCACCCCGCCCGACGACGTCGCCCACCCGCCCGCACAGGTCCCGGCCCCGGCGCAGCGCGACGAGGCCGTCACGACCTCCGACCCGGAGCGCATCCGGGCCCTGGCGCACCCCCTGCGCCTCGCAATCCTCGACCTGCTCGACGACGAGGGCCAGGCCACGGCCACGCGCTGCGCCGAGGTCACGGGGGAGTCGGTCGCGAGCTGCTCGTTCCACCTGCGCATGCTTGCCAAGTACGGGTTCGTCGAGCCCGCCGAGCGGGTCGGTCGCGAGAAGCCGTGGAAGCCCGTGGGCACCGGACGGACCAGCCGCTACGACCCCGAGCAGCCCGAGTCGCTGCGGGCCGCGGGCGAGCTCGCGCGGATCGTCGTCGACCAGGAGGCGGCGCGGGTCGCGCACTGGATCGACAGCGCGCCCCGCCAGCCCCACGAGTGGCTGCTCGCCTCGGTCATGACCAAGAGCTCGTTCTGGGCGACGCCCGAGGAGCTGACCGAGCTCTCGCGCGAGCTCCAGGCGATCACGGACCGCTTCGAAGGCCGCTGGACGCACCCCGAGCTGCGCCCCGAGGGATCGCGGTCCGCGCGGTTCTTCGGCGTCGTCAACGCGGACCCGTTCGACCCCGACGCGCCGACGGACGCCGGGAGCCCCGCGGCACGGACCCCGGGCGCGCCCGCGGACGGCCCGGTCACGGTCGAGCTGCCGACCGGCGAGGAGCCCCGCGCATGAGCACGACCACCGACGAGGAGACCCTGGTCAAGCAGGCGCTGCGCACCCGGCCCTTCCGCTTCCTCACGGTCGCGTGGGGATTCACGAACTTCGCGGACTCGGTCCTCGCGATCATCTTCGCGGTGTGGGTCAAGGACCTCACGGGCTCGAACGGCACCGCGGGCCTGGTCTTCGCGGCCCTGGGCCTCCCGGCGCTCGTCTCGCCGCTGCTCGGCCAGGTCGCCGACCGCGTCTCGCGCCGCCGCATGATGATCGTGGCCTACCTCGTCGGCGCGGTCTCGCTGCTCTCGTTGTTCGCCGTGCGCGGTCCTGGGCAGGTCTGGCTGATCTTCGTGGTCACGGTCCTGTACTCGGGGATCGGGTTCGCGACGGCCGCGGCCCAGTCGGGGCTCATCCGCGACCTCCTGCCCGACGAGGCCCTGGGGGCTGCCAACGGCCGGCTCACGACGATCGACCAGACGTTCCGCCTCGTCATGCCCGTCATGGGCGCTGGTGTGTACGTCGCGGTCGGGCCGCTGCCCCTCGTGGTCTCGGCCGTGGTCGCGTTCGTGGTCGCGGCGTTCTTCGTGTCCCGGATCGTGCTCGTGGAGACCCCGCCGACGCCGCAGGACGAGCGCGAGCCGTTCCTCGCCGAGGTCACGGCGGGGTTCCGGCACCTGTTCCGCACCACCCCGCTCGGCGTCCTGACGGTGGCCCTCGCGGTCGGGTTCGGGGCCGTGGGTGTGCTCAACGCGGTGAGCTTCGCGATCATCGAGAGCGGCCTGGGGCTGGGGCCGGAGATGCTCGGCCCCATCTCGAGCGTCCAGGGCGTCACGGCGATCGTCGCGGGTCTCACGGCCGCGCGCATGATCAAGCGGATCGGGTCGCAGCGACTGGTCGCGCTCGCGCTCGGGATCGTGACGCTCGGCATCCTGCCCGCGCTGGGCACGAACCTCGTGGCGATCGTCGTGGGCATGGGCGCGATCGGCCTGGGGGTCACGTGGGCGATCGTCGGGTTCGTCACCGAGCGCCAGCTGAAGACGCCGGCCACGCTCCAGGGGCGCACGTCGGCAGCGACGAACATGCTGCTCAACGTCCCGCAGCTCGTCATGACCGTGGTCGCTGCGGCCGTCGTCGGGGTCGTCGACTACCGCCTGCTGGTCGGGCTGACCGCGGCCGGGCTCGCCGTCTCGATGCTGCTCTCGCTCAAGGGGTCGCGTGCGTCGGCGGCCGAGGAGGCTGCGGTGGCCGGGGCGACGGCTGAGGGCTGAGCGTTGGCGGTAGGGGGGCCGGCGACCGAGGGGTGAGGACCGCGAGCCGGCCGCCGCAACGACCTGCCACGGATGTGTTGTCAGAAGTGGGCCGGGGGATACCTCGGCCCACTTCTGACAACCGGGGCGCCCGGTGTCGGTCCGGTGTCCGTCCGGGGCCGTGCGTGGCTGCCGGTGGCGGTCCGGGGCGGTGCGTGGCGCGGTCAGGCGGCCGCGAGCGCGTCCTGGACCGCAGCCTCGAAGCGCACGCGTGCCCGACGGCGCAGCGTCCGCCACGCGAGCACCGCACCCACGAGGAGGGTCGCCACCGCGAGCACCGACCACGGGACCGCCCACAGGTGAGCCTCGCCCGTGGCGGGGTCGAGGGCGTGGGAGGTGGCGTCGTCGGGCAGGGTGGTGGTCGCCGTCGTGGCGACCACGGGCGCGAGCGCGACCGCCGCCGACAGGCGCCCGAGCGGCGCCACCCCCGTCGCGGTGCCCGTGAGGGTGATCGCGTCGCCCGGCAGGAGCTCGGGGAGGTCGCCCAGCGGGACCGAGACGGCCCCGACACCCATGGGGCCGGCGACCGTCGCCGCGAGCGGGCCCGTGAGGCGCACGTTGCCCGTGTTGGTCACCGTGAACGTGAGGTGCGCGTCACCCGTGCCGGCGGGGTTCCACGACCCGGCGTAGTCGGCGTCGACGTCCGTGACGGTCGCGGACGGGGCGAGGTCGCCCGCGACGCGGACCAGGACACGCGTGCCGAGGCGCCGGTCGACCGCGACCCCACCCGCTCCCGCGCCCGTCACGAGAGAGGTCACGACCGCAGCCGTGTGGTCGCCGGGCGTGGCGTCGGTCGGGACCGTGAGGGTGAAGGGGACCGTCGCGCGCTCACCGGGGGCGACCGCGACCTGCGGGACGTCGGTCGAGATCCAGGCGCCCAGGTCCTCGGACGGTGTGCCGGCGGGCAGGACGTCGAGCGCTCCAGTAGGTGAGGTGAAGGCGTCCGCGGCGTAGACCGCGAGGTCGAGCGGGACCTCGCCGTGGTTGGTCACGACGAGCTGGTCCGTGAGGGTCGCGCCGGGTTCCAGGGCGAAGTCGAAGGTCGGGGCCGAGGCAGGGGCGACGCCCCAGGTCACCGGCAGAGCGACGGGCTGGTCCGCGGCCCCGGCCGGGGCGGCGGACAGCAGCGCTGCCACCGCCCCGACCAGGAGCGCCGTCGCGACGCGGGACCGGGTGGACCGGGTGCCACCGTTCACGTGGCGACGGGTCATGTCGGTCAGCCGATCGCGGTGAGGGTCAGCGTGGCCGTGTAGGTACCGGCGGCCGCGTCGACCGGGAGGCGCAGGTCGAGGTCGGCGCCGAGGACCGCGCTGCCCAGCTCGTGCCCCGCCGCTGCGGATCCGAGCAGGGCGGAGTCGGCCAGGCCGTTCCCGCTCACCAGGCCCGACGCCACCGGTGCGCCCGCGAGCGTCCCGCCGCCGGCCGTGACCAGGGCGGGCGTCCAGCCGAGGTGCTTGCCGGGGAGGGTGCGCGCCCCGGCGGTCGTGGTGAAGTCCCCGACCTGCGCCGAGACGGACCAGGCGGGGGCCGTCGCTCGGGTGTCCGTCACCGTCACGGCGCCCAGGCGTCCGGCCGCCGCGAGGTGGTCGCCCGCGAGCCGGGCCGTGCCGAGGTCGACCACGCGCGCGCCGCCGTCGACCGTCCAGACGAACTCGCCCGGCTCGACGGGAGCGGCCGGGATGGTGACCGTCAGGTCGATCTGGCCGTCGCCGGGCTCGGCCCCCGGGACGACGACGTCGTAGAACGTCGTGGTGCCCGAGACCTCGTTCCCGACCGCGAGGAGCGGCGAGCCCGTGGGCGAGTCGCTCGCCGGGACGAACGTGAGGCCCTCAGGTCCCAGGTCGCCGGCCTCGGCGAGCTTCTCGGGCGTCGCCTCGGCGCTCACCGAGAAGTTGCGGTTGTTGACGTAGGAGACGTAGGTCGCGTGCGCGGGGTCGGTCACGTCGAAGACCGCGATCCCGCCCACGCGCTCGAAGCCGATGAACGCGTAGGTGCGCCCGCCGACCTCACCCAGCGTGAGCCCCTCGGGCTCGGGGCCCTTGTCGTCGCTGCGCCCGTCGAACCCGGACCCGGTGTGGTTCGAGTTGAAGAAGTCGGGCTCGACCGAGGCGACGAGCTGCTCGAACGCGTCGCCCGAGTCGAAGACCTGTCGGCCGTCGGTCGACCAGATCGAGAACGACCGCGACCCGTAGGAGTACAGCTCCTCGTAGCACGAGCCGTCGGCGCGCAGGCCGCTCGCGGTGCTGATGTTGAGGCGGCCCAGGTGGGCGTCGGCCGTGAGCTCGGCGAGCGTCGCGGGGTTGCCCGGCGCGCCGACGAACGACGAGAACGCGTCGGCGCACAGGCCGGGCACGCCCTTCTTGCCGAGGTCCTTGACGCGCGCGACCTCGGACCAGCCCTTCCAGTCGCGCGAGTCGCCCTCGTTCGCGGTCACGAGGTAGGTCGCGCCGCCCGCCTGGTAGGAGGCGATCGTGTCGGGCTCGTAGAGGCCCTTGACGGGCCAGGAGCGGATGGTGATCTTCCCGTCCTTGTCGGACGCGTCGAGGCCCTTGCCGGCTGCCAGGTGGTCCTGCGTCCCGAGCGGCAGCAGGTCGGTCACGGTCGCGCTCGCGACGTCGACGACCGCGAGCGCGTTCGCCTCCTGCACGCTCGCGTAGGCGACCGTGCCGGTCGCGTCCCACGCGATGTACTCGGGCTCGAGGCTCTCCGAGACGGGACGCTCGGGGACGCCCGTGCCCGCGGCCTCCCGGCCGCCGAACACCCGGACGCCCGCGGGCAGCGTCCTGGGTCCACCCGCCTCGAACGCGTGGAACGTCGCGGTGCGGACGTCGCTCTGGGCGGCGCTCGCGAGGCCCGCGGGTGCTGTGACGATCGAGATCGAGCCCTCGGGGTCGATGCTGTAGTCGTCTGCGGGCTCGCCCTCGTTGGCGACCGCGATGCGCGTGCCGTCGGGCGAGAACGTGACCATGTCGGGCAGCGCGCCCACGCGCACGGCGCCGAGGACCGCTGCTGCGGGCGCGGTGCCCGGGGTGGTCACGGGGGCGGCGGCGTCGAAGAAGACGACCCAGCCCTCGTCGGTCTTGGTGCTGGACTCGACCGCGGCGACGGCGAGACCGTCGGGACGGATCGCGACGGAGTTCACGACGGCGTCGGTCGCCACGACCGAGCCGTCCGCGGAGGGCGTGCCGCCGACCGCGAGCTCGAACAGGCGGGTCGGGGCCGTGGGGTCCTGGGCCTCGAGGACGTCGACCTTCCCGGACTGGGCGTTGACGACGAACAGGCGCTTCGAGGCCGCGTGGAACGCGACGATCTCCGCTGCGGACTCGTCGAGCTGGCCCGTGGAGTACGTGCCGAGCGGCGAGAGGGTGACGGCAGGGGGGACGGACGGGTCGGGGGCGGCGACGGCGGTGCCGACGACCCCGAACGTCCCGGCGGCGACGGCGACCGTGAGGCCGGCGGCCACGATCCCGGCCGCCTTCCCGTGCCGGCGGGACTGGTGAACCACGCGCATTCCGTGCTCCTCGTTCCGATGGCCCCGCAGGGTGCAGGGCAGACGCTCGGAACCTAGGCGCGGCGGGTGTCCGGTCGGTGAACGGTGCCCGACGCGGTGGGGGCCGACGGGTGACCAGTGGGGCGGACGGGACGAACCGGGCGCCGCACCGCCTAGGGGATGACCCTGGGACACCTGCCCCCGGCCTGCACCGAGGGGTGGAGCCGGTCGGCAGGAGAGTCCGGCGAGCGGTGCAGCCACGAGCCCGCAGGACCCGACCAGGACCCGACGCGGTGCCCCGGGACGCGTCCGTAGCGTCAATGCCATGACCACGAACACCACGTCCCCGTCCATGTCCCGCCGCCCCCGCACGCTCCTCGTCGTCGCCCTCGGAGGCCTCGCGGCCCTCACGCTCAGCGCGTGCGGCTCGATCGCCGAGGGGCTCGAGGAACGCGACGCCGGCCACACCAAGACCTTCGCGTTCGAGACCGGCAAGGAGGGCAAGGACGAGAAGGTCGTCCCGACCTGGGTGCCCGACGACGCCGCGAAGGTCCGGGGGATCTTCCGCACCACGGGCGACGAGCGCCTGGTGACGTTCCAGGGGTCGCTCGACGGCCTGCCTGCCGACTGCACGGCCGTCTCGGCCGACGACCCGCTGGTCGCCAGGCCCGAGCGCGGCGACCTGGTGGCCGACGACTACCGCACCGACTCCACCCTGCTCGCGAGCTGGTGGCCGGAGGACCAGGAGGCCAGGAGCACCGTGATGTGCGGCAAGTGGTGGATCTCGGCGGAGGGCGAGGCCGTCTACGCGTTCACGCCCGAGATGACGAGGGTCGAGATCGAGAAGCAGCCGACGCCCGCGGGCACGTAGGCGGCGCGCTCCGCAGACTCGCGGGCGCGCGCTGTCCGTGCACGCCGCGCCCGCGCACTAGTCTCGCCGGGTGGACTCGACGCGGCGCACGACCTGGCAGGAGCTCGCACCGCAGGTGCGCACGGACGTCGAGGAGATCCTGGGCGGGCCGGTGGTCTTCGCCGCGAGCCAGGTCCAGGGCTACTCTCCAGGCAGTGCCGACCGTGTGCGCACCGCCTCGGGTGCTCGCGCCTTCGTCAAGGCCGTGAGCCGTTCGCGCAACGCCGACGCGTACGACATCCATCGCCGCGAGCTCGACGTGCTGCGCCGCCTGCCCGGCGCGGCCCCCGCGCCCCGGCTCCTGGGGGCGCACCAGAGCGACGAGTGGGTCGCGCTCGTCGTCGAGGACGTCGAGGGGCGCCACCCCGACCTGCCGCCCGAGCGCCGCGAGCTCATCGCGGTGCTCGGCGCGCTGCTCGAGCTCCCCGTGGTCCGCGACGGGTCCGGCGTCTCACCGTTCCCTGACGCGACGACCGAGCTCGCTCCCACGTTCGCGGGCTGGTCCCGGCTGCGCGCCGACGGTCACCTGGTGGGTCTTCCTGCCTGGGCGGTCGAGCACCTCGACGAGCTCGAGGCGCTCGCGGCGACGGCCGCGCAGGCCGCGCACGGCGACCGCCTCGTCCACCTCGACCTCCGCTTCGACAACGTGCTGGTCGACCAGTCCTCGCGCGTGTGGGTCGTCGACTGGCCGTGGGCCGCCACGGGTGCTCGCTGGATCGACGCCCTGACCCTGCTGCTCGACGCGCGCGTCAACGACAGCACGGTCGACGTCGACGCGATCGCGTCGTCGCACCCGCTCTTCCGCGGGGCCACGCGCGAGCACGTCGACGCCTTCCTCGCAGGGCTCGCGGGTTACTTCTTCGACGCCGCGCGGCACCCCGCACCGCAGAACATGCCGACCCTGCGCGCGTTCCAGCGACGTCAGGGGTTCGTCGCGATCGACTGGTTGGCGCGGCGCCGGGCCTGAGGCGGCGACGACGACCTCAGTCGTCGAACCCGCGCGCCCGCAGGGCCTCACCCAGGGCGTCGGCCTGGCGCATCGCGCCCACGACGAGCGGCACGGCGAACGCCCTGACGTCGCGCTCGTGCCCACGCGCCCGCTGCGCGTCGCGGACCCGTCCCGCGAGGTCCGCGATCACGGGCACGCTGCGCAGAGCGAGGGCGAGCACGAGCGCGATGCGCTCGACGTCCACGCCCACGCGCCCCAGGGGTGCGAGCCCGCGCTCGATCGCCCCGAGCAGGTCGGCGACCCGCGTGGTGCACGTGACGAGTCCCGCGAGCGCCACGAGGACCACGAGCCGCGTGCTGAGCACGGCTGCGGACGTGAGGTCCATGAGCCACCACTGGAGCGCGAAGAGCACGGGCACGAACACGCGCAGGGGGCGCACCTGCCCCCATGCGGCGCGACCGCCGACGCCTGCGAGAGCGTAGAGGCTCGCGACCACGAGTGCAGCGAGCACGACGCCCAGGGGGGAGCGGACCAGCAGCAGGGCGAGCGAGCAGAGCATGAGCGCGGCGAGCTTGGGTCCGGCGGGCGCGCGGTGCAGCAGCGAGCGCCCGACGACGTAGGCCCCGGCTGCTGCGCTCGTCCCGCTCACGGCCGCTCGTCCAGGAGCCGGCGGTAGTACGCGATCGCCGGCGCGGGTTCGTCGTCGGCCACGACCTGGCCCTCGTCGACCACGAGGACGCGGTCGTAGCCCGCCATGAGGTCGAGGTCGTGCGAGACGAGCACGACCTGCTGCGGGATCTCGGCCAGCAGCGCCGCGACGCGGCGCGTGTTGCGCAGGTCGAGCAGGGTCGTGGGCTCGTCGGCCACCACGAGGCGCGGACCGCTGACGAGCACCGACGTGAGCGCGAGGAGCTGCTTCTGGCCGCCCGAGAGCAGGTGCGCGGGGTGGTCGGCGTGCCTGTCGAGGCCGTGGCGCGCGAGCCAGTCGGCGACGAGCCGGTCGCGCGCGGCACGGTCGTGCTCGCTGCGGCGCAGCGAGTAGGCGACGTCCTCGGCAACGGTCGGCATGACGATCTGGGCGTCGGGGTCGGAGAACACGAAGCCCACGCGCCGGCGGACCTGGGCACCTGAGCGGCGGGTGTCCAGGCCGTCGACGCGGACGGTCCCGCGCGTGGGCAGGACGAGCCCGTCGAGCAGCCGGGCCAGGGTGCTCTTGCCCGAGCCGTTGGCCCCCACGATCCCGATGCGCCGCTCGTGCAGCTCCGCGGTGATCCCGCGCAGGACGTCGCGCTCGCC
The DNA here is from genome assembly GCF_014836755.1 of Oerskovia merdavium. Lineage (GTDB taxonomy): Bacteria > Actinomycetota > Actinomycetes > Actinomycetales > Cellulomonadaceae > Oerskovia > Oerskovia merdavium. The sequence continues at coordinate 56,015 of NZ_JACSQF010000008.1, read as the reverse complement.
CAGGCGCACGTGCACGTCCTCGAGCCCGACGACGCAGCCCACCTCGGGCGGCTCGGTCGCATGGCGCGGTGCTTCTGTCGCAGCCGCTCTCCGCGCGCTCGTCCCTCTCACCGGACCACCTCGAACAGCCCGGCCACGCCCAGGCCCCCGCCCACCGCTGCGGCCGCGAGCCCGAGCGAACCCGCCGGAGCGCCCGAGCGCACGAGGCGGCTGAACAGCCGCACGACCGACACCGCTCCGCTCGCGCCCCACGGGTGACCCAGGGCCAGGGCGCCGCCGTCCGCGCAGAGGCGTGCGTCGTCGTCGGGCAGGGAGAACGCTCCCGTGAACGCCAGGACCTGCGCCGCGAAGGCCTCGACGAGCTCGAGAGCCGCGAGGTCGTCGGTGCTGCGGCCCGTGCGTTCCAGCAGCTCGCGCACCGCCGGGACCGGGCCCCACCCGGGCAGGCGCGGGTCACAGCCGCGCGTCAGGCCGCCCACGAGCCGCAGGCCCGGCACGCCCAGCCGTGCCCGGACCCGCTCGGGGACGACCGCGACCGCGGCGGCCCCGTCGCTGACCGGGCTCGCGTTGCCCGCTGTCCCGTCGCCGCCCGGCGTGAAGGCGGACGGGAGGCGCGCGAGCAGCGCGGGGTCGAGCCTGCGGGCGCGCTCGTCACGGGCGAGGCCATCCACCGGGACGACCTCCGCGCCGAAGCGGCCCGCCGCGTGCGCCGCGAGGGCGCGGGCGTGCGAACGGGCGGCGTAGGCGTCCTGGCGCTCGCGGTCGATGCCGTGCTCGCGAGCGAGGGTGTCTGCCGCGGCGCCCATGTCGGGGTCGCCGAGCGCGGAGGGTGTGAAGGGGGCGCGGTCGTAGGGGACCGGCTGGGCACCCGACCCGCGGGGCGGGCGGTGGGCGCGCAGCGGGGCGGTCGAGGCGCTCTCCACACCACCGGCCAGCACCAGGTCGCCGTCGCCGGCGCGGACACCCTGGGCCGCGAGCAGGACCGCGGCCAGCCCGCTGCCGCACTGCCGGTCGATCGTGAGGCCGGGGACGCGCTCGGACAGCGGTCCTGCCGGGTCGCGCAGGGCGGCGGCGAGGACCGCGACGCGCGCGAGGTTCCCGCCAGGTCCCGTGCAGTTCCCGAGCACGACGTCCTCGACGCCCAGGCCGTGGCCTGCCGGGAGGTCGGCGAGCACCGCTCCGAGGACGGGGGCGGCGAGGTCGGTCGCCGACAGGTCTGCGTGCCCGTGCCCCGCCGTGCCGATCCAGGTACGCCGCGCGGCGACGATCACGGGGGAGTCGGGGGAGGCGCTCACCGCAGCGCCTCGTACGCGGGGCCGCCGGACAGGAGAGCCTCGCTGATCGCGCCGCGCGCCGCCTTGCCCGACGGCGTCCGCGGCAGCTCGCGCACGCCGTACCAGCGGCGCGGTCGCTGGGCGGCCGAGAGCGAGGCGCGGGCGACCCGTTCGAGGTGGGCGCGGAGGCCCGGGCGGTCGGCGCACTGCACCACGGCCGTCACGACCGCGCCCAGGCGCCGGTGCGGGGTGCCGACGACCACGACGTCCTCGACGCCCGGGATCGCGCGCAGGACGACCTCGACGTCCTCGGGGACCACGGTCGCGCCGCCCGTGAGGATCGCGCCGTCGCCGCGCCCGCGCAGGACCAGGGGAGCGTCCTCGTCCCCGGGGGCGGGCAGCTCCGCGAGGTCGCCCACGGTCGACCACTCGCCCTCGCGGCGGAACGGGCCGGTCGCGCGGGCGAGGTACCCCTGCGCGACCCAGGGTGACCGCACCCAGACCTCGCCCAGCGTCGCACCGGGCAGCTCGCGCACCTCGACCTCGACGCCCGGGAACGGGTGCAGACCCGTGCCGTCGGTGTCGATCGCCACGAACGACAGCTCGACGGCCCCGTAGTAGGTCACGACGGCGACCCCGGCGCGCGCCGCGCGCTCGCGCACGTCCGTGGGCAGCGAGGCACCGCCGACCACGGCGGTCCGCAGACGGCTCGGGGCCCCCGCCTCGATCGCGTCGAGGATCGGTTCGAGCGCCGAAGGGACGAGGTGCACGACGTCGGAGGTCGCCAGGGCCGTCGTGATCGCAGCGTCCCCCTTGGCGAGCTGGACGCACGCCCCGGTCGCGAGCGCGTGCACGGCCGCGAAGCAGTAGAGCGAGGACGCGAGCGGGCCGGGCACCAGCACGGTGTCCTCGGGCTTGGTGCCCGTGAGGCGGGCCGCCGCCTCGAACGACCCGACCCACGAGCCGCGCGTGCGGACCACGGCGCGCGGGCGACCCGTGCTGCCCGACGAGAAGCCGGCCCACGCGAGGTCCGCAGCCGAGGGCTCGAGGGGAGCGACGTCGTCGGGCAGGGTGCTCGTGACCGGGCCGCTGAGCGGGGCGAGCGCGTCCGTGGCGCTGCCGCGCGGGAGCGGGACCTCGACGAAGCCCGCCGGGGCGATGGTCCGCAGGACCTCGGCGCGCTGGGCCCGCGACCACGAGTGGTCGCAGACCAGGGGAGTGGCTCCCGCGAGGTCGACCGCGAGGAGGGCCGTGAGGAGGTCGACCGGGTCGGGCAGCGAGATCGCGACGACATCGCCCATGACCGTCCCGGTCGCCCGCAGGAACTCCGCGCCCGCCACGACGTCCGCGGCGAGGGCTCGGTAGGTGCGGGAGCGTTCCGGTGAGCGCAGCGCGCAGCGACCCCCTGCGGAGCTGCGGGCGTGCGCGATGACGGTGCGGGCGACGGGCATGAGGGGATCGTAGGTCGATCAGGCCGCGGGGCTCGCGGCGGACCGCTGCTCGGTGGAGCGTCGGGGGCTCTGGGGGCGGCGCAGCGGCGAGGCCGCAGGGTAGGCGCGGACCACGCCGACCGTGACCGAGGCCGCGATCACGGCCTTGAGGAGGTCGCCCGGGAGGTACATGAGCGACCCGGTCGCGACGGTCTGGAGCGGGAAGCCCGTGACGAGCGCCTGGAGCGGGATGCCCAGGGCGTACATGACGAGCATGCCGCCCACGACGCTCGCGACCAGGACCCGCCAGAACGTCAGGGTGCGGAAGCGCTCGACGATCAGGCCGACGACCGCAGCGCCCGCCACGAACCCGATCAGGTAGCCGACCGACGGGCCCACGAAGACCGCGGGGCCGCCGCGGCCGCCCGACAGGAGCGGGAGGCCCGCCGCGACCAGGGCGAGGAAGGTGAGCATCGCGAGCGCACCGCGCCACGCGCCGAGGAGGGCGCCGGCGAGCATGACGCCCAGGGTCTGGAGCGTGATCGGGACCGCGTTGCCGAACAGGGCCAGCGAGCCGGGCATGCCGAGGACCGCGGTCAGTGCGGCAAAGGTCGCGATGCGGGCTGCGTCGGCGGCGGTGATGCGCCAGCGGGAGGTCGCGGAGGTCTCGGAACCCGCACTGCGGGGTGCCGGCTCGTGCGACACCGGTGCGTCGGGGTGCTCGCTCGCGGGGACGTCAGCGGGCAGTTCTGCGGGCAGGTCGGTGCGCACTGCGCGGGCCACGGGGTCTCCTCGGGAAGGGCGTGAGGTGCCGGGTGGCACGTGTCCACTCTTGTCGGGGACAGGGGGCCGGTGCGTCGGCGCCACGAATCAGGGAGAGCAGCGTGCGTTGGCGGAAGTCGACAACCGGTTGGAGGAAACCTCCAACCGGGGCCTTGCGTGGGGGTCCCGGCTTGAGGAATCGTCCCGGCGCGGGTCTAGGGGCGGAGGTGGCGACGCCCCGCGACCTGCTGGTCGAACAGCGCGACCGCCGCACCGACCCGCTTGCGCAGGTAGCGCTCCTCGGTCACGGTCCAACGGGGCGAGCGGTCGTCCTGCCCGACGAGCCACGGGATGCACGCCACGGTGAGCTTGTCGTGACAGGCATCCGCGACGCGCCCACGGTCTCCCCAGGGTGTCCTGGTGCTGCGCGCCATGTCGCCTGCCAGGTTCCACGCGTTCAGAGCCGCCGCCGCATCGAGGGCTCGTCGGCGAGCCAGCCACTCGAGGACCGGAGTCAGGTCCATCCGCGTCGCCTCGTCGTGAGCCACGTCCCAGCCCTCGACGGCCGCCGCGGCGAAGCAGGCCTCGGGGCTCGTCCACGTGAGCACCCTGCCGCTGCGCGTCGCGACGACGTCGCCGCCGTCGGCACCCTCACCCCACCACAGGGTCGTGGACCTGTCGTTGCGCACCACCTCGAGAACGTAGCCGGACAGAGGGCCGGCTGATGCTGTGCTCATACCGGCATCCTGCCCCCTCGAGGGGGCAGGATGCGCTCGTCGATGTGCGTGGTCGTCCGGACGCACCCCGTTCCCGGTAGGGACGGCCCAGGGGGTGGGGTGTGTCGTTCGCGCAGCCACCACGATTGTTGCGACGACGCGAACAACGCACCCCACCCCCGGGGAGCCGGACGCGGTGCGACGACCCGCCCTACTTCTTCTCGTGCAGCAGCCCGAACTCGCTGAGCAGCTCTCCGATCTCGGTCGCGTCGATCCTGCGCAGCAGGCGGTTGCGCAGGATGCCGGGGCCGGGGATGTGCAGCTCCTCGCCGTCGCGCAGGCGCGTGGTCGCGGCGAGCAGCTTGCGCACGTCGTAGGTCGAGTTGAAGACCTCGGGCACGCCCCGCTCGATCCCGAGGAGCTGGTAGGCCGCCTCCATGCCGGTGCGCACCGAGTACTCGGTCGTGAAGATCGTGTCGCGCGTGGTCTCGGCGAACTGGCCGATGAACGCGAAGTTCACGGCCCCCTCGGGGACGACGTCGGGGCGGTCGCCTGCCCGGCGGGGCAGGAAGAACGAGGTCACGTACGGCATCATGACGGGCACCGTCATGGCACCCGTCGCCGCGAGCTCGGGGATCTCCTCGACGGGAACGCCCAGGTGGTAGAGCCACTCCTGCGTGATCTCCTCGCCCGTGCACTCCTGCATGGGCTTCTTGACGAAGTCCCCGGGGGTGTCGACGAACAGCGAGTAGACCCAGGCAACGATCTGGTCCTCGGGCTGCTGCTTGAAGTGCGGCTGCCGGTTGACCGTCCAGCTCATGAGCCAGGCCGAGTCGCGCACGGTCACGATCCCACCCGTCACGACGCCGCCGCTGAACGGGTCGCGCTTGGCGATCTTCTGGATGTACTCCGGGATGCGGGCGTCGAGCGTGGTGACGGTGGCCGACTCCCACTTGCTCTCGGGGATGTTGGTGCAGAACACCTCGGGGCGCCCGAACGACGGGTCGCGCCGGGCGATGTTCTTCCACAGGTCCCAGGCCGGGGCCGGGCCCTCGTCGAGCTTCGCGGCGGTGTGGTGGTCACCGTCGTCGGAGTTCTCGGTGAGCGAGCCGATCGTGGTGAGCACCAGGTCGTCCTCGCCCAGGTCGACGCCGCCCTCCTCGCCGTCCTTGATCCAGTGGATCCGCGTCGCGAGCTTGCGCTCGGGCGTGATGTCGAAGTCGATGTCCGTGACCTCGGTCTGGAAGTGGAACGTCACGCCCTGGTCGATGAGCCAGCGGGTGAGCGGCAGCACGAGCGACTCGTACTGGTTGTACTTGGTGAACTTCAGGGCGCTGAAGTCGGGCAGGCCGCCGACGTGGTGCACGAACCGGTGCAGGTACAGCTTCATCTCCAGGGCGCTGTGCCACTCCTCGAACGCGAACATGGTGCGCCAGTAGAGCCAGAAGTTGCTCGCGAGGAAGTCCTTGCCCAGGACCTCGTTGATCCGCTTGCCCTCCATCTCCTCGCGGGTCGCGAGGAAGAGCTTGACGAGGTCCTTCTGGGCCTTGTCGTTGAGCGTGAAGAGGCCGTCGGTGTGCGCGTCCTGCCCCTGCTTCTCGGTCACGCGCTGCAGGGAGAAGTTCGGGTCGTCCTTGTTGAGCCAGTAGAACTCGTCGAGGACCGACGCCCCGTCGATCTCGATCGACGGCACCGACCGGAAGAGGTCCCACAGACATTCCATGTGGTCCTCCATCTCGCGTCCGCCGCGCACGACGAATCCCTTCTTGGGCTCCCGGATGCCGTCGAGGGCGCCGCCCGGCAGCTTGAGGCGTTCGAGGATCGTGATCTGGCTCCCGGGGACCTGCCCGTCACGGATCATGAAGGCTGCCCCGGACAGGGACGCGAGGCCGGCGCCGACGAACCAGGCCGACTTCCTCTCCGCTCCCTCGGGCTTGCGCGGTCGCGCGAACGCCTCGTAGTTGCCGCTGCTGTAGAACATGTGCCATTCCCTTCATCGACGGATCTTCTGAAGTGGGTGCAGCACGGGCCGCGGCGGGATCTCCGCCCTCGGCCCGGACGTCAGGGGGCGGGGGCGACGGTCGCGAGGAACCCGCGGACGATCTGGCGCACCTGCGCGTCGAGCTCGACCGAGGCGTCTCGGCTCGCGTGCGCGCCGGTCGAGGCCTGGGCGAGCAGCAGGTGGAGCACCGCGAAGACGCTGCGGGCCACCCGGGAGGCGTCCTGCCCGACGGCGTCGGGTACCTCCACCGCTGGGCCGGGAGCGGTGCCCGGCGCACCGAGGGCGGGGCTCGCCGCCGCGACCAGCCGCTCGGCGATCCGCGCCTCGAGGCCTTCGACGAGGGCCAGTCCCTCGATCCGGTACTTCTCCTCGGGGGAGCCGAACAACAGCTCGCGCTGGTAGGCCGCCGCGTTCTGCGCGTGCTTCGAGCTCTCGACGAGGATCGGTGCGACGAGCGCGACCACGGCGTCGGGCGGATCGTCGATCCCGGCCGACGCTCTCTCGCCGGCCGCGACAGCCTCGCGGAGGTGCTCGTTGTAGACCATGAGCAGCAGCTCGCCCTTGGACGCCGCGTACCGGAACAGGGTCCCGACCGCGACGTCGGCACGCTCGGAGATCTCCTGGGTCACGACGTGCTGGAAGTCGCGCTGGTCGAACAGCGTCGAGGCCGCCTCGAAGATGCGCTTCTCCTTCTCGCGCATCGCACGCTGGCGGCGCCCGGTCGGGGGAGTCGTGCGGAGCTCGTTCGCTGCTGCCGTGGCGATCACGACACCACCTCCTGGTGAGTGTGCTCATTTTTGAGCGTACTCCGCGAGGAGGGGCGTGCAACCGGGGAACGAGCCGTCCCCCCACGCGTCAGGACGGGGCGATCTCCTGACGGTCCGCGGCTCGACCGGTGCCCGGGGACAGGTGTGTTGTTCGCGCAGCCACCACCATTGTGGTGGCTGCGCGGACGACACCCCCCGATCTCAGACCTCGCCGGAGGGCGCGCCCGACGGGGGCCTCGCGCCGCCCGCCGTCACACCACGAGGGTCAGACCTCGCCGGGCATCGCCTTGCGGATCACGAGCCGCGTCCACCCACCGAGGTAGATGCGGTCGCCGTCGGCGACCTCGCGGCGCTGGCCGGCGGGGATCGGGTCGATCGGCAGCTCGCCGCCCGCAGGGCTGAGGTACGTCCCGTTGGACGACTGGAGGTCCTCGACCCACCAGCGCTGCCCGTCGGTGTTGAGCTGGCAGTGCCGCCGCGAGACGCCCGAGTCGGCGCCGCAGTCGATCTGCGGGTGGATGTTGCGCGACGCCGACGGACGTCCCACGAGCACGCTGCGCTCGCGCAGCACCACGAGCCCCGGCAGCCCGGCCGAGGGCAACGGGTCCTCGGCCTTCTGCGCCTGGTACCAGTCGGGATCGATCCACACCTCGACGACCCACTGGTCCTCGCCCGGCACGGGCGGGGTGGGCAGGTGCGTCCCGGAGCCCGACGGCGTCGCGCCCGTCCGCGCGGACGTCGCCTCGCCCTCGGCCGGGTCGGCAGGAGCACCGGGAGCGACGAGCGGACCCGTCCCCGGGGCACCGGCGGCGACCGCGGCAGTCGACGGGCCACCCGCCCCGGGATCGACCCCGGGCGGCGTGAGGGCCGCCGGAGCCGACAGGGGGTCGGGCGACGGCGCGGCCGCGGGCGACCCTGCGGGAGGGGCTACCGGGTCCAGGTCGAGCGAGGACGCCGGGGGAGCGAGCGGCGCGGGGGTCGCGGCCGACGGCGCCCCGGCGGGCTCGGGCAGCGAGCCCGTCGTGAAGTCGTAGCCGCAGTTCTCGCAGAACAGCGCACCGGCCGCGGCCGGGAACGAGCAGTGCGGGCACGTGATCGGCTCGCCACCACCGGCACCCTCGCAGGCGGCGGGCGCGCCGGCCCCCGCGGAGCCGGAGGACACCGCCCCCGACGCGCTGCTCGACGCGGCCCCCATGGGCTCGCCGCACACGTCGCAGTAGTCGGTCGACTCGGACGCGTGCCCGTTGGGGCAGATCGCGCTCATCGCTTGACCCGCGTGGTCTTGGTCGAGGCCGTGTCGAGGGCCATCTCGTCGAGCTTGTCGGTGTTGCGCTTGAGGCGCACCGTGCCCTGCTCCTCGCTCTCGATCTCCACGACCTTGCGCAGGCGCGAGGTCGCCTCGTCGTTGCCCGTCTCGGCCGCGAGCTGGACCGCGCGGCCGAGCTTGACCGTGGCCGTCGCCTCGTCGCCCGCAGCCTTGGCCGCGAGGCCCTCCTGGATCGCGGACGCGAGCTCGGCCTGGCCCGTGTAGTGCGCGACCTCGGGGTTGATGCGCGTGGTGAGCGCACCGTCGTCGGACCACTTGGCCTTGACCAGACCCGACGAGACCACCTCGCCGTTCACGGCGAGCTGCACCCGCGCGGCGAGCTGCTCGGAGCCCACGGGCTTCGAGGCCACGCGCACGGCCACGTGGTAGTCGCGCGACTCGTCGCCCCACGACCCCGTGGGGTAGGAGCCCGTGAGCGGGTTGACCACGGCGCGGCGCGTCGTGAGGTCCTCGACCGTCGGGGCGACCTGGCGGACGAACAGCACCTGCGCGCCCTGCGGGGCCCACACGCGCAGGTCCGCGGAGGCCACGCCACGCGACATGGACTTCTGGATGAGCGAGGAGAAGTCGGCCGCGATCTCGCTCGGGTCGGCGATCAGGTCGACCGTCCCGAGCAGGGCCGTCGAGATCTCGCGCAGCTCGTCGACCTGCCAGCGGGACCCGACGCCGCGCGCGTCGCACTGGAACTTCCCGGTCACGTTGCGCACGACCTGCGACAGGTTCTCGCGCGGCTCGGACTCGTTCTTGCCGTCCGTCAGCAGGATCGCGTGGCGCTGCGCGGCCTGGGGGACGGTGTCGAAGAGCTGGGCAGCGAGCTGGAGCCACGTGCTCATCGCGGTGCCGCCCGACGGGCTCATCATCGCGATGGCCCGCTTGGCCTCCTCACGCGCCGCAGGCTCCATCTGGACCATCGCGACGCGCGCGTTGGGATAGGGGAACGCGCGCTGCGCGACATGGCTGCCGCCGACGATCGCGAACCAGGTCCCGTCGAGGATCTGGTCGACCGCGACCTGCGCCGCGTACTTGGCGGACTCCATGTTGCGTCCCGACATCGAGCCGGACGTGTCGACCATGATGATCTCGGCGACGCCGCCCCCGGAGGTCGCGGCACCGGCCTGACCTGCCCCTCGGGCGGTCACCGTCACGATGGCGTGCACATCCGTGGCGCCCTCGGACAGGAACTCGTTCTGGAAGACCTCGGCGGAGAACTCGGCCATGGGTTCTGGGCTCCTTCGTGGATCAGAGGGCGCGCGTCGCGGGCTCGTCGCCCGTGACAGCGTCTGTGTGCAGGTTATCGGAGGTGGTCGAGGCGGGGAGCGCCTCGAACCGGGCGAGGGTCGCCGTGATGTTGTCGCGGCCGCCCTGGGCGTTGGCCCAGCGCACGAGCTCGGTGGCCAGCGCCCGGGGCTCGCGCCCCGTCGAGGCCTCGGTCGAGCGCACGAGGTCCGCGAGGTCGTCGGCCGCTGAGCAGTAGTTCCACAGGCCGTCCGAGCAGACCAGCAGCCAGCCCGACGAGTCCGGGACCGTCGGGGCGCACCGCGCGGCCGGGTCGGTCGAGTCGGGGCCGAGCCAGCGCGTGATCGCGTGCGCCTGGGGCGAGTTCTCGGCCACGTGGCGCGGGGTGCCCATGGCCATGAGCTCGTGCGCCCACGAGTCGTCGACGCTGAGCTGGCGGGCCGTGCCGGTGTCGGGGATCCAGTAGGCGCGCGAGTCGCCGACCCACCCCGCGACGATCAGCGGGCCGTCCACGACGGCCGCGACGAACGTGCACGACGGCGGCTCGGCCCGCTCGGCCTTGTCGCCCACCGCGACCAGCACGGCGTCGTTCGCGGTCGTGGAGGCCGCGACCATGAGGGCCTGCCAGGCCTGGATGCGCTCGGTGACGTCCCCCGTGACGGGGGTGGCGCCGTCGGGCCCGCCCGACGCGAGCACGTCCCGGGCCGCACGCGCGGCCGCGAGGCTCGCGACGTCCGAGTCCGGCGCGGCCGAGACCCCGTCGCACACCACGAGCGCCGCGAAGCGCCCGGCCGTGGCCGGATCGCCCGACGCGGCGAGCGCCATGGCGTCCTCGTTGCGCGCGTGGCGGATGCCGCGGTCGCACACGCCCGCGACCCAGGGCGCGGGTCGCTCGGCCCAGTGGTCGCGCTCGACCTGGGCCTTCTCGCCGCACTGCTCGCAGTAGCCGTCGTCCGCGACGGTCCCGCCGCAGCTCGTGCAGGGGCGGTGAGTGGCGACGGGAGGGGGCGGGGGCACGGGGTCGGACGCCGGGTCGACCGGGGGATCGGTCGGCTTGAGGTCGGCAGGAGGCTCGGGCAGCGCGGGCACGGGAGGGCGCGCCAGGACGGGCGGCCCGCCCGCGGCGCCCGCCGCCGGCCCGACGTCGGAGCCGCAGTTCTCGCAGAACCTCGCCCCGGGAGCGGGGACCTCGCCGCACGTGGCGCAGGGCGCGAGCACGCCGGTGTCCTCCGCGCTCACGTCGTGGTCCAGCGGCGCACGGCGTTGGCCTGGTCCACGAGGTCGATGCGCGCGATCTTGTCGTCGGTCAGCGTCGCCATCTCGCGGTAGGCCCCCTCGAGGGCGTCGCGGAGCGGCGGCTCCTTGGGCTCGACACCGCCGATGCGCACGGTGCCGACCTGCTTCGTCGACGCGGTCGTGACCTCCGCGAGCGCCGAGCTCAGCACGTCGATCGAGAGCGAGACCCGCTCCCGCTGGGGGATCGCGACCGACTCGACGCTCGCGAGCGCCTCGGCCAGGGCCGGGAGGCCACGGCCGGACCCTGCGAGCAGGCGCGCACGGCGCATGCGCGCGTCGGTGTACGAGCTCCGGGTCGGGGTGACCAGGTCCAGGGCGTGCAGCGCGCCGTCGAGGTCACCGCGGGCCTGGCGGATCCGGGCGAGCCCGAACGCCGCCGGGGCCGTGTAGTTGGCGTCCGAGCGGGCACAGATCACGTAGAGGGACTCGGCGATGTCCGGCTCGCCGCTGACCTCGCACGAGACGGCGAGCGCGAGCTTGGGCGCGAGCTCGCCGGGCACCTGGCCGTAGACCGCGTTGAACGAGGCGCGCGCCGCGGCGGCCTCGCCGCGTGCGAGCTCGGCGAGCCCGCCCATCCACGCGGCCCGCCACTCCCACGGGTCGTCGGCGAGGATCGAGGCGATGGTCTTCTCGACCTCGGTGAAGCGACGGTGCTCGATCGCGGCCCGGGCGTAGGCGAGGCGGACCTCGACCGTGCCCTCGGGGGCCGCGGCCAGCGCGGCCATGCGCGCCGCGGGGTCGGCGATGTTGACGCCCGCGAGCCAGCTGGCCATGGGGTCGGACTCGTCGACCTTGAGCGCGGGCAGCGCGTCCCAGGTCAGCGGCGCGTCGGCGTCGTCGGACACCGGGGCCTCGAAGAGCATCGACGCGGCCGAGTGCAGCGCCCCGCTGCCCGGGCCCCGGTCGGTCGCGACGACCTCGCGCAGGACCCCGATGAGCTGGGCGCGCATCTCGTCGATCGTCGCGAAGCGGTCGGACGGGTCGAGCGCGCAGGCCTTGGCGAGCAGGCGGTAGAACGAGTCGTACTTCTGGAAGACGGGCGTCTCGGCGACCGGCGGCAGGGAGGAGACGTACGTCGTCTGGTTGCCGCGGAAGTCGAGCACGAGCGTGGCGAGGGTGCGCCCGATCGTGTAGATGTCGGACGCGACCGAGGTGCCGACCTCGGCGACCTCGGGGGCCTGGTAGCCCACGGTCCCGAAGATCGCCGACGTCATGTCGTCGAGGCGCCGCACGCCGCCCAGGTCGATGAGCTTGACGCCGTCGCCCTGCTGGATCATGTTGTCGGGCTTGAAGTCGCAGAAGATCAGGCCCAGGTCGTGCAGGTAGGCGAACGCCGGCAGGATCTCGAGCACGAACGCGAGCGCCTGGTCCACGGGCAGCGGGGCGACCACGCCGCCGTTCTCGTCGCGGCGGTCCTTGAGGATCTCCTTGAGCGACTTGCCGCCCACGTACTCCATGACGGTGTAGCCCGCGCCGTCGTGCATGACGAAGTTGTAGATCTCGACGATGAGCGGGTGCTCGACCTCGGCCAGGAACTGGCGCTCGGAGATCGCGGCCGCGAACGCGTCGGGGTCTCCCGAGTTGAGCAGGCCCTTGAGGACGACCCAGCGGCCCGAGACGTTCTGGTCGCGCGCCAGGTAGATCCAGCCGAGCCCGCCGTGCGCGAGGCAGCCCACGACCTCGTACTGTCCGCCGACCACGTCGCCGGGCGAGAGCTGCGGGTCGAACGAGAACGCGGTGCGGCACTGGGGGCAGAATCCCGAGGTGCGGCCCGGGACGCCGTCGCGCGAGCGGCCCACCTTGGCGCCGCACGTGGGGCAGAAGCGCTTGGACTCGGCGAGCTCGGGCACGGCCATGATGGCCTGGAGCGGGTCGCGGACGGGGGCGCTGGGGACGGTCGTGAGGCCCGCGCCCAGGCGGTGCCCGCGCAGACGCGTCGAGGACGTGCCGACACGGCGCGTGGACTTGGTGCCCGTGACGGCCGAGCGGGCCGAGCCCAGCGCGGCGCTCGCGAGCTGGGTCGAGCTGGTCCGGCCCGTGCGCGTGGACACGGCCTCGCCCTCGGGTCCGGGACCGGCGGCGTAGTTCGGTGCGGCCTGGGCGATCCCCGTGCCGAGCATGGCCGACGGCGACGCTGCCGCGCCGGGCGACGTCGTCGTGCCCGTGGCACCCCCCGTGGAGGGCACGGGCGACGCGGACGATCCGCCCGGCGAGCCGCAGACGTTGCAGTAGCCGTCCTCGATGAAGCCGTCGCAGCCCGGCTGGGCGCACGGCTCCTGCGTGGTCGATGTGGTCATCAGGACGATCCTTCCTGGCCCGGGACGGGCGACGATCCAGGGGCGGGAGACGAGAGGTGAGCAGGCAGGTCGCGGGTCAGGAACTGGTACTGCTCGACGAGGAAGCGCAGGAGGACGACGTCGCACGGTACGGCCTCGCCCGCCGCGCGGGCCTCGGCGAGTCCCGACCGGACCGTGGGGGACGCGCTGCGCCCGTTCGAGTCGGCCCGCACGCGGTACGCGTCGAGCCGGTAGCGGAGCTCGGCGCGCTCGCGCAGCGGCGCGGAGTAGGAGGCCTCGACCGTGTCGAACGCGCGCGCGACGGTCGCGAGGCGCGTGAGGAACCCGTCGAGCCCGGCGCGGTCCGCGGGGACCTCGCCCAGCCGTGAGACGTCGGGCACCGCGAGGCGCGGGGGAGCGGCGATCTCGCGCCGGCACCGGGCCGCGAGCTCGCGCAGCGAGGGCTCGCGCGCCTCGAGGGCCGCATAGCGCTCGACCGCCTGCTTGCGGTCGCGGGCGAGCTCGCGGCGCTCGGAGGCGCCCACGATGAGGTCCCGCTCGGTGCGCGCGACCTCGGCCTCGAGCTCGGTGAGGGGGCCCGTGACGTCGGCGCCGTTCGACGCCTTGTCGCGCAGCCTCGTCCACCGCTCGCGCAGCTTCTCGACGCGTCCGCGAGCCGTGGTGTCGGATCCCGCGAGCTCGTCGCAGCGCGCCAGCTCGGCGCGCAGCCCGCGGAAGCGCGCGACCTCGTCGGCCGCGTTCGGGTCGAACGACAGACGGGTGCGCAGCGCGGAGACGATCGCGTCGCACAGCCGCGTGGCCTCCACGAGCGAGACGAGCGACGAGCCGTCGGGCGAGCTGAGCCGACCCCAGACGAGCTGGGAGATCTTCTCGCGGCCCACCGCGTCGGCGCGCCCCGAGTCCCACACGGCGCCCATCTCGTCGGCGCGCGTGCGGGCCGCCTGCCAGAGGGTCATGGCCAGCAGCATGTCGGCCGTGTACGTCTCGGGGGACGCCGCGGACTGGGCGGCCGCGTCGAGGCGGTCGAGCTCGGTCCGCCGGGCGCGCAGCCACTCCTCGAGCCGGGAGAGGTACTCGTAGAGCTCGGCCGCGGGGATCGCCTCGCCGAGACGTCCGGGCGCGCTCGGAGCCTGCTGGGTCCGGGGGGCGACGGGCGGCCCGGCAGCAGGCGAGGCGGACGAGGCAGAGGTCACGGCGTGCGGCCGTAGACGGCGACGGGCGGCGCGGGGGCCGGGCCGAGCACGCCGAGCCACTCGTCGTACAGCGCCGTCCACGTGCCGTCGGTGCGCATCTGCTCCAGGACGCCGTTGACGAACTTGACCATGTCGACGTTCTGGGCCGGGATGCCCAGGCCGTAGGGCTCGTCCGAGATCGCCTGACCCACGACCTTGGCGTACGGGTCCTGGGCCGCGAAGCCCGCGAGGATCGTGTCGTCGCCCGTGATCGCGTCGACCTTGCCCTGCTGGAACAGCGCGAGGCAGCCCGTGTGCGTGGTCGCGGGGACCGCGGTGATGTCGGGGTACTCCTGGAGGCGCTCGAGCGTCGTGGTGCCGTCCGGTGCGCACACGCGCTGGCCCGCGAGGTCTGCGATGCCCTGCGCCTCGGAGTCGCGCGTCACGAGGACCTTCTGGCCCGCGTGGTAGTACTCCGAGGAGAACGCGATGGTCTCCCAGCGCTCGCAGTTGATCGTGAAGGCACGGGCGACCACGTCGACCTCGCCGTTCTCGAGCACCTCGAGGCGCTGGCCCGAGGTGATGACGCGGAACTGCAGCCGGTCCGGGTCACCGAAGATCGCGTTCGACACCTGGTGCAGCACGTCGATGTCGAAGCCCTCGATCTGCCCGCTGAGCGGGTTGCGGGCCCCGAGCTGGAGCGTGTCGGCCGAGACGCCGACGATCAGCGAGCCGCGGTCGCGGATCGCGGCCATGGTGCTGCCCGCGGGCAGAGCTCCCGGTCCGGGCAGCGGCCCGTCGGGGGCGTAGGACGCGACGGGGTTCTCGCACGTCGCCGCAGCGGCGACCGAGGACCCGGCCGCTCCGCCCGACGTCCCCACGACCGAGGCGACGGGCGCTCCCGCGGAGGGGGCTGCGTCGGGCGTGGCACAGGCGGCCAGGACCAGGGCGCCCGAGAGCCCCAGCGCCACCAGGGCGCCCATGCGCCCGCTCTTGCGGAAGGTCGAGGTGATCACCGGTACTCCTCCAGTCGGACGTTCAGGCCGCGCCAGGCGAGGACCGCCGCGGCGAGACCCGCTGCCAGCAGGAGCCAGCCCGCGAGGGCCGAGCGGTTGCCGGCCGAGGCGAGGTCAGCCTGCGTGGCCTTGATGTTCTCGGCGATGTCGGACGTGACCGTCTGCGAGAACGCGGCGAACGCGGCGTTCGGACCGCCCTCGTCCGAGCTCGTCGCGAGCGCGACCGCCCCGTCCCAGTCTCCCGCGTCGTCGAGCGCGCGGATGGCCTGGTGCTGGGTGATCCACTCGCCCAGGTACCCGGCGGACGTGCCGTCGAGGTTCCCGTCGGCCCCCGCCTGGTCGAGTCGCTGCGTCGCGTCGGCCGTCAGCTCGACGAACGACTCCTCGTACGTCTGGCCCGAGCCGCGCTTGATGAGCGTGAAGCTCTCCATGGCCTTGGCGTCGTTGGCCTCGGAGTACGCGGTCGAGGCCGCGAGCGTCGCGGCGTACGGGCCGTCGCGGACCGCGGCGGCCGCGCTGTTGGTCTGGCTCAGCAGGACGGCCCCGCCCACGCCCACGACCAGGATCACGATGCTCGCGACCAGCAGGCCCACGTTGAGGACGCGGTGCGTGCGCTTGGCGAGCCAGACCTGCGTGACGATCAGCAGCGCGAGGCACAGCAGTCCAGCCGCGAGGATCCACATCGCGTTGCGCACCATCGACAGGTCGGACGCGACGCGCTCGGCGTTGTCGTCGACGAGCGTCGTGAGCGTCGGCAGGATCTCGTCGCGCAGCAGCGTCGAGGCCTGGTCGAGGTAGGCCGAGCCCACCGGGAAGCCCTGCCGGTTGTTCGCTCGCGCCTGCTCGATCAGCCCCGTGTAGACCGTGACCTGCGACGCGACCACGCCCAGCTCGGTCGCGTCGGCGCTGTTGGCGCCCGCGAGCTCGGCGAGACGGATCGAGGCGTTCGCGATCGCGTCGTCGTAGCGCTCGCGCTGGTCCGCGGGCTCGAGGCCTCCGACCAGGAACGCGTTGGTCGCGGACGCGTCGGCCACGACCAGGTTGTTGCGCACGTCCTGGATGCCCACGAGCTGGCTCGTGTCCGAGCGCGCGTCCTCGAGCGCGATCCCCTGGACGCGCGCGGCCTGGAAGCCGAGCGCACCGAAGACGATCGAGGCGAGCACGCACACCGCGAGCGCGATCCGCAGCTTGCCCGGGGTGCGGCGCAGCG
The DNA here is from genome assembly GCF_014836755.1 of Oerskovia merdavium. Lineage (GTDB taxonomy): Bacteria > Actinomycetota > Actinomycetes > Actinomycetales > Cellulomonadaceae > Oerskovia > Oerskovia merdavium. The sequence goes on along the minus strand of NZ_JACSQF010000008.1, from coordinate 39,510 downwards.
CGCTGCGGACCCCGGCCCGGCGTTCCGCACGCTCCTGGGCCTGCGTCGTGGGCGCCGTTCCGGCCTGCCCGCCCGGCTGACCGGGGTGGGCGGGCTGGACGGCCCGACCGGGCGCGGGGGCGGACCCGGGCGGCGGCGTCAGGGTCTGGCTCATGCAGGCTCCTCCTGAGGGGAGACGGTCGCGTCGGTGGGCTGGTCGTCGTCGGGCTGGTGGTCCTCGGCGGGTTCGGCGAGGTCGAGGTCGTCGTCCGCCGAGCTGGGCTCGTCGAGCACGTCCGCAGGCGCGGCGTCCTCGGTGGGCGTCGCCTGCAGGATGCTCTCGGGCGCCTCGCCCGCGGGGAGCAGGTCCTCGGGCAGGAGGCGGCGCAGCTCGTCGAGCGTGGGCTCGGGCGTGTCCTTGAGGCGCCACGCGTGACGGGCGATGGCCCCGTCCAGGACGTTGCGCGCGTGGCGTCCGTTGCCGAACCCCTCGGTGCGCGGGACGAGCGAGACCATCTCCTCGAACCGGTCGAGGGTCGTGGGCAGCGGCTCGAAGTCGGCCGAGGTGGCCATGCGCTCGAAGATCCCGCGCAGCTCGGCGTCCGAGTAGTCGTCGAACGTGATGGTCGTCGAGAAGCGCGACTCGAGGCCGGGGTTGGTCGCGATGAAGGAGGCCATGGGGCCGGGGTACCCGGCGACGATCACCACGAGGTCGTCGCGGTGGTCCTCCATGTCCTTGACGAGCGTGTTGATCGCCTCGGCGCCGTACTGGTCCTCCGCGAGGCCGTAGGCCTCGTCGATGAACAGGACGCCGCCGATCGCGGTCGCCACGACCTCCGAGGTCTTGACGGCCGTCTGGCCCAGGTAGCCCGCGACGAGCTCGGAACGGTCGACCTCGACCAGGTGCCCCTTGCTCAGCAGCCCGAGCGCGCGGTAGATCCCGGCGACCAGGCGGGCGACGGTCGTCTTGCCCGTCCCGGGGTTGCCGAGGAACACGAGGTGGCGCGTGAGCGTGGGCCGGGTCAGGCCTGCGGCCGTGCGGAGCTGCTCGATGCGCAGGAGCTCGGTCTGCTGACGGATCTCGTGCTTGACCCGGTCGAGCCCGATCAGGGCGTCGAGCTCGGCCAGGAGCTCCTCGAGCGACCGGGGCGGCTCGGCCTCGGTCTCCTCCTCGGCGGGGGCGTCGCCCGTGGTCGCGCTCTGCGGGCCGCCGGCGGCCGGTGTGCCCGACGGCGTCGCGTGCGTCGGGGGGGCCGCGTCGCCCGGGGTGCGCGCACCCAGGGCGTCGAGGATCGCGTCGACCGTGGGGACGACGTCCTGAGCAGGGGGCCGCAGCCCGCCCGCGCCGACGAGGGACCCCAGGTCGAACGGGTTCGTGCCGCTCGGGAGGGTCGGGTCGAACGAGGGCGCGGGGAAGCGGGTGGGTTTGCCGTGCGGGTGAGGCCCGGCCGCCGGGGGGCCCGCCGGCGCTGACGGCACTGATGGCCCTGCCGGCTGCGGCGTGGTGCGGGGCTGGGCCGCGGCCCGCTGTACGGCCGTCGTGGACGCGGCGTTGGCCGATACCGCGAGCCCGGGGGAGCCCAGGGCGCCGGCCGCGTCGATCACGCTCGCGAGCGCCTCGGCGTAGGCGCCGGCGTGCTCCGAGCCGGCCAGCACGAGGGTCGTGAGCTGGTCGGTCGGGGCCGAGCGCCACCGGCGACCGCGCTGGGCGGCCTCGAAGAACGCGGTGAAGTCGTCGGGGGCGCGGCCCACGGCCTCGAGCCACGCGGGCGCGGCGCCCGTGGACGACTCGGCCACCGCGGCGGCGAGACGCTCGCCCTCGCGCGTGACGTCGTCGGGCACGAGGCCCGCCTGGCGACCCACCGTGGTCAGCACCGCGATGCTGCGGGCGAGCGCCCCCTGGCGCGCGGCGCTCATGGTCGTTCCAGCCCGCCCGGGGTCCCCGGCGCCTGCGGCTGGGCCGAGCCGAGCCCGGCCTCGGGGGCCAGGGCGATCGAGGATGTCTGGAACTTCTCCGCGAGGAACTGCCCGTGCGCCACGAGCGCCACGGCGTCGGCGCGCGAGACCGCGTCCGAGATCTTGTCGAGCGTCACGCCCAGCAGGTCGAGCTGGTCGCACAGGATCATGAGCGACGTCTTGCCGCGGTTGATGACGCGCGTGTCCGCGAAGTCGCGCGGCAGGCGCAGGTAGCCGCCCACGGCCTCCGGCAGGTAGCTCGTCGCGGTCGCCACGACCGTGTGCGCCTGGGCCGTGCCGCCCCCCAGGCGGTCGAGGCGCGGCGCCATGTCGTCCACGGTCTTGGCGATGCGGTTCACGCGCGCGGTCACCGCGGGCGGGACCCTGCCCTCGATCTGCGCCTGGACGGCGTCGACCGAGGCGAGGATGTCCGCGCTCGTGGGCGCCGGAGGCAGCGCAGGGATCTCCGGCGGGCGGTTGCGCCCGCCGCCGAACAGGTTCTGGAACCAGCCCATGGTGTCCGGATCAGACCTTTCCGAGGTCGAGCGCGCCCGTGGCGGCGCCGGTCTGGTCGCCCTGGGCCACGCGGTCCAGGTACTCGCGGGCCTTGGTCGTCTCGGTCTCCAGGACGCCGATGGTCTGCGCCATCGAGTCGAGCGCCTGGACCTTGAACGTCGAGATCGAGTCCATGGTCGCGTAGATGTTCTGGAACGCGGCCTGGAGCTGGGGGAGCCCGACGGTCGCGCTCGCGGCCTGCGACTGGATGGACGCCGACTGGTCCGCGAGCATCTTGGACGTCGAGGCGATCATGTTCGACGTGGTCGTGTTGAGCGCCGTGATCTGGTCCAGGACGAGCTTCTGGTTGGCGAGGGCCTGGGCCACGATGACGGCCGTGCGCAGCGCGGAGACGGTCGTGGTGGTCGCGCGGTCGACGCCCTTGATGAGCTCGACGTTGTTCTTGATGACGATGTCGATCGCGAGGTAGCCCTGGATGGACACCGCGAGCTGCGTCAGGAGGTCCTGGTGCTTCTGGCGGACGTAGAACAGGACGTCCTCGCGCAGGGCCTTGGCCTTCTCCGGGTCCGTCGCGTCGAGCTCGGCGGTCTTGGCGGACAGCTGCGCGTCGAGGCGCTCGGCCACGTAGATGTACTGGTTGAGCCGTGCCATGGTGTCCCACAGGTGCTGCTTCTCGAGGTTGAGGGCCGCGTTGTCCTTGCGGAGCTCGTCCTGGCCGTCGTAGAGCGCACGGATGATCGCGTTGAGGTGGCCCTGGGCCGACTCGTAGCGGCGGAAGTAGTCCGTCAGCTTGTCGCCGAACGGGATGAAGCCGAGGATCTTGCGGCCCATGCTCGCCTCGGACGGGTCGAGGTTCTCGACCGTGCGGCGCAGCTCGAGGAGCGTGCTGCCCACCTTGGAGCCCTCGGACAGCCCGCCCTCCTTGAGGGCGCGCACGGGCGTGGCCAGCAGGCGGTTCGAGGAGTCGGCAGCGGTGCGGATGTCCTGGTCGCCCATGGTGCGCACGTCGTTGGCCTTGGCGGCGAACTCGGGGGAGCGGGCGTCGGAGGCCATGAGCGCGTCCAGGTAGGACGTGACCTTCTGGTCCAGGCCGGGGATCGCTGCCTCGTCGACACGCGGGGCCATCGCGGGAGCCTGCGTGGTCGCGACGGGCTTCACGGGCTCGGGTGCCGAGAGCACCAGGTGCTCGGTCGCGGCGGGGGGCTGGAGCGGTGCTGCCTCGGTCATCGTGATCCTTCGCTCGATTCTGCCGGTCGGCTGCCGGGGCGCTGACCGGACGCCGATCCTGGAGCAGGGGTCAGCGCGAGACCCACCCCTGAAACCCGGCGAACCGGGCAAGCCGGTCCACCGACCGGTCCCGGGAGTATATCCGCGACGGGTGGCCGGTTCTTTACTCTTTCACGCCCTGAGGGGGGTGAGAACTCCCCATGGAAGGATTCTCGGCATGAGCGCTGACATCACGGTCCACGTCCGCGGCAGCAACCAGGCGGGGCGACCGCTCCTGCTGCTGCTCCACGGGTTCGGTTCGCACGAGCACGACCTGCCCGCGATCGCCGGGCACCTGCCGGCGGTGTGGGACTGGGCCTCGCTGCGAGCGCCCCTGGCCGCGGGCAACGGAGGGTTCTCGTGGTTCCCTCTCGGGGTGCCCGGGCGGCCTGACCCGCAGCCTGTGGCTGCCGCGACCGCCGCGGTGCTCGCCTGGCTCGACGTGAACGTCGAGCCGGGGACTGCCGTCGTACCCGTGGGGTTCTCGCAGGGCGGGCTCATGGTGACCCAGCTCCTGCGGGCCGCGCCCGAGCGGTTCGCGGCGGGCGTCGTGCTCTCGGGCTTCGTGCTCGACGCGGAGCTGCCCGGCGATTCGGCGCTCGCGGCGCGCCGGCCGCCGGTGTTCTTCGGTCACGGCGACGCGGACCAGGTCATCGCGCCCGACGCGACCGCGCGGACGTCGACCTGGCTGCCGCGGTTCACCGACGTGACCGAGGTCGTCTACCCGGGGTTGCCGCACTCGATCAGCGCCGAGGAGCTCGCCGACGTGTCGGCGTTCCTGGAGAAGGTGCTGCCGGCTGCTCAGGCTCGGTAGGTTCGGGCGGCTCGAGGCCTGGTCGCGTTCGAGAAAACAGCTCGCCGGTTCTGTTGGCTTGGCCCGCCGGCCCGCCGGCCCGCCGGCCCGCCGGCCCGCCGGCCCGCCGGCCCGCCGGCCCGCCGGCCCGACGCCGGAGCGGGCGTCCCGGGTGTCTCGGCCGGATGCCCGGGCTGGGCCGCCAGGGGGCGGGTGGTGTTTTCGTGTAGCCACCACCAT
>NZ_JACSQF010000008.1:0-34750 GCF_014836755.1 Oerskovia merdavium | reverse complement strand
GTGGCTACACGAAAACACCACCCGGAGATCCCCGGCCAGCCTGCCGCCGCAGCTTCGTCGCCCGTCCTAGCGGACCGCGACGACGGGCCGGGCAGCCGCCCACAGCGGAGCCGTCAGCACCGCCGTCCCGACCGCGGAGATCGACTGGGCGGCCAGCAGCCCCACGAGCACCAGGAGCTGGACCTGGGCGGCCCGCCACGGTTCGGCCCCCGCGAGCAGGAGCCCGACGAACGCCCCGGGCAGGGTGACCAGCCCGGCCGCCCGGGTCTGGTCGATCGCGGGGACGAGCGCGCGGGCCGCGGCCTGGCGTCCGAGGTCGGCGACCGACTCGCGCCGCGTGAAGCCCAGCGCCAGCATGGCCTCGACCTCACCCCACCGGTGAGCGACGTCGTCGCGCATCCGCAGGCCCGCGAGCGAGGCCGCCGTCATGGCGCCGCCGATGACCTGGGCCGTGAACGGCAGGATCTCCTGCCCGGTCGGGGCGAGTGCCCCCGCCGCGAGCACGACTCCCAGCACCACCGCCGGTCCGGTACCGATCGAGACCAGCAACCACGGCAGGGCCGCCCAGCCGCCACCGATCCGCCGTGCGGACGTGGCGCCGGCGGCCACGAGCATGACGGCCAGGTACGGGACGACCGCGGCCGGGTGCGCGAAGATCCACCCGATGACCAGCGCGACCAGCGCGAGCTGCGCGGCCGCGCGCAGGACCGCGACCAGGGCGTCAGGGACGGTGCGACGCCCCGTCCAGGCCAGGACCCCGTACGCGAGGGCGACCAGGACGAGGACCGCGACGGCGAGCCGCAGGAGGTCGGCGAGAGGCATGGGGAGATCGTGTCAGAGACACGGCGAGGCGCCGTCGCGACGACGCGCGGTGGTGCCCCGAGCAGGACTCGAACCTGCAACCTACGGATTAGAAGGCCGTTGCTCTATCCATTGAGCTATCGGGGCGCGGGGACCATCGTAGTGGGATCCGGCCGTGACCTGCGCGCACGCGCGCGAGACGGCCGTGTCGCAGACGGTCCCGCACAGCCCCGCCCGCCGGCCTCGCCCGGCTCCTCGGCAGTCCGCGGCCCCGCGACCGGCGCGCGCGTTTGGCATCGCCTCGGGAACCACAGAAGATGAACGGGTGACGACCCGACATGCTGCCGACCGTGCCCCGCGGGCCACCCCCGCCTCGGGCAGGACGCCCGGCAACACCCCTGAGGAGATCGGGACGACGGTCTTCGACGTGGGCCGTGACCTGCGCCGCGACGTGGCCGAGGTCGAGCTCCCGCTGGTCCTCGACGGGGTCGAGGAGGCAGAGGCCGCCCGCCGGCGTCTGCTCAACCAGCTCGACGAGCACCTGCTGCCGCGGCTCAAGGAGCTGTCCTCCCCGGCGGTCGTGGTGATCGCGGGGTCGACGGGCGCGGGCAAGTCGACGCTCTACAACTCGCTGCTGGGCGAGGAGGTGTCGCAGGCGGGCGTGCTGCGCCCCACGACCCGCGAGCCGGTCTTCGCCTACAACCCGCTCGACGTGGACGTCCTGGTCCACAGCCCCACGACCGCGATGTCACGCGTCGTCGAGCACGACGGCGTCCCGCGCGGCACCGCGCTCCTGGACGCGCCGGACCTCGACTCGCTCCTCGCCGAGAACCGCTCGACCGCCGCCCAGCTCCTCGAGGCCGCGGACCTGTGGCTCTTCGTGACCACGGCGGCGCGCTACGGCGACGCCCTGCCCTGGGTCGCGCTCGGTCAGGCCATGGAACGTGGCGCGAGCGTCGCGATGGTCCTCAACCGTGTCCCGCAGCACAACCTCACGACCATCCGCGGCGACCTCCTGGCCCGCCTGCGCGAGCACGGCATGGAGGGTGTGCCGCTCTTCGTGATCCCCGACGTCGGGCCGCACGAGGGCATGCTCGACCGCGCGACCGTGACCCCCATCGCCCGGTGGCTGACCATGCTCGCGGGTCCGGACCGGTCTCGCGCCGTGATCGTGCGCACGCTCAAGGGCTCGCTCGCCGCGCTCCCGGCGTGGGTCACGGGCATCGCGGACGCGGTCCAGCAGCAGGTCGAGGCCGCCGAGGTGCTGCGCGCCACGATCGAGAAGGCCCTGCCCGACGCCGAGGCCACGGCCCGCGCGTCCGTCGCCTCGGGCGTCGTCGCAGAGGGCTCGGTCGCCTCGCGCTGGGCCCAGCTCGCGAGCGCCGAGAAGATCGACCGCCTCAAGGTGCGCCACGGGCTGGCGCGCTCGACCAAGCGCAGAGGGCGCGCACGCGAGGCCGCGCTCGAACCGCTCCTCGACGAGGTCCGTGCCGCCGCGACGCGCACGCTCGTCGCGGCGGGCTCGAGCGCCGACGACGCGTTGCGCGCAGCTCTCACCGGCCCGGACGCTCCCCCCGGGGGCCCCGCGTTCGCGCCCGAGCACGGCGACCCGGCCCGTGAGGCGGCACGCGCGAAGGCCGCCAAGGACCAGGTCCACGAGTGGGTCTCGGTCGCCGAGCGCGCGGTCGAGGCCCTGCGCGGCATCGACGAGCCGGGCGTCACCCCGCAGGACAGCGCCGAGAACCGCCGGGCCGAGGCCGCGGTCAAGGCGCTCGGGCCCACGGGGCTCGTCGCGCTGCTCCTCACGTCCGCCGCGGGGGTCGACGACGCCACGCGGCTCGTGCAGTCCCTGCTCGGCGACCCGGGCCTCGCCTCCGCGCAGACCCTGGCCTCGGACCTCGCCGACCGTGCCGCCGTGATGGTGGCCCGCGAACCCGTCGACCTGCTGGAACGCCTCGACATCCCCGCCCTCGCGCCGGATGCCGCCGTCGGGCTGCGCCTGCGCCTCGCTGAGCTCAGGAGGCTCTCATGACGTCCCACGACTCTCAGCTCAGGTCCCGTGCGGACGACCTCGGCAGGGCCCTCGATCTCGCGGGGGACCGGCTCGACCCGGAGGTCGCGGACCGGATCCGGACCGCGATCGGCGGGGTGCGCGAGCGGCTTGCCCTGGGCGTCGACCACACGGTCGTGGCGCTCGCGGGCGGCACGGGCTCGGGCAAGTCGAGCCTGTTCAACCGCATCTCGCGCCTGAACTTCGCCGACGTGGGCGCCAAGCGACCCACGACGGCCCGCATCACGGCGTGCTCGTGGAGCGACCAGGCCACGGCGCTCCTGGACTGGCTCGAGGTCGACCCGGAGCGGCGCATCACGCGGGGCAGCGAGCTCGACGGGGACGCCGAGGAGGGCCTCGACGGGCTGGTCCTGCTCGACCTGCCGGACCACGACTCGATCGAGCCCGCGCACCAGGCGGTCGTCGACCGCGTCCTGCCGCTCGTCGACCTGCTCGTGTGGGTCGTGGACCCCCAGAAGTACGCGGACGACGCGCTGCACTCGGGCTACCTGCAGAAGTCGGTCGGGCTCGAGGCGTCGATGGTCGTGGCGCTCAACCAGATCGACACGGTCCCGACCACGCAGCGCGGCAACCTCGTCGCGGACATGGGTCGCCTCCTCGAGGAGGACGGCCTGTCCGGGGTGTACGTGACCATGGTCTCGGCCCGCACGGGAGAGGGGCTCGGCCAGGTGCGCGAGCTGCTGCAGCAGGCCGTGGCCCGTCGCAGCGTCGCCGCGAGCCGGGTCGCGGGCGAGCTCGACCGCGCGGGGGCCCTGCTGCTCGAGCAGACCCCGGGCGAGGTGCCGTGGACCATGAGCACCGCGGTCGACGAGGAGGTCGTCGCGATCGGCGAGGCGACCGGGCTCTCCGCGGTGGCCGGCCAGGTCGCCGCGGCCGTGCGCAACGGCTACGGCCGACCCGAGTTCGCGCCGCCGCAGACCGACGCGGTCGCGCTCTCGCGCAGCCGGTGGCTCGCGCGGGCCGGGAAGTCCTTGCGCCCGGGCTGGAAGCGGGCGCTCGACGAGGCCGTCGCCCCGGCAGACCGCCTGGTCGAGGACACCCAGCGGGCGCTGTCCAAGGTCTCGCTCGACACGCGTGGCCCTTCGTCGGCTCGTGCGACGCGCACCACGGCGCTCGTGGCGATCGGCGTGGCCGTCGTCACGGGGGCGCTCGCGATCCTCAGCTCGCTGGGCGTGCTGGACCTCGACCGGACGATCGTCGCGACCTTCGCGATCGTGGCGGGCGCGGCCGTCCTGGTGGCGCTCGGCTTCTTCCTCGCGGGGATCCAGATCCGCCGGACCCTGGCCCGTCGGCGTGAGGCGACGGTCCTGGCGTCGGGGCGCGGGGCGGTCGAGCGCGTGGTCCAGGAGACCATGGGCAAGCCCACGCAGAAGCTGCTCGACGAGCACCGCAGGGTGCGGGAGCTCGCGCAGTCCGCGCGGGACACGGGCAGGGCGGCACCGCTCACCGGGGCGTTGAGGTTGCCCACACCCCAGGACATGGTCGCCCCGTCCACAGACGACCCCTCGACGCAGGACACGGCGGCCCGCGAACCGTCAGCCTGAGGTCGCGGTCGGCACCAGGCCGGCCCCGCACCCAGGAGGAACGATGGGCAACGACGTCACGGTCACGCTGGCAGGCTTCATGGGCACGAGCCCCAGGCTGTTCGCGTCCCCGACCGGCAACGACTTCACGAGCTTCCGCATCGCGAGCACCACGCGCTACCTCGACCGTACGCGCGGCGAGTGGGTCGACGGCCGGACCATCTGGTTCACGGTCAAGGCGTGGCGGAGCATGGCCCAGAACGTCGTGGCCTCGCTGCGCAAGGGCGACGCGGTCGTGGTCACGGGACGCCTCGCGGTCGACGAGTGGACCAGCCCCGAGGGGCCGCGCACCAACCTCGTGATCGAGGCGAGCGCGTTGGGACCGGACCTCACGCGGGGGCAGGCCCGCTTCTCGCCCACGGTCCACCGCCCCACCACGCTTGACGACGCCACGAGCGGCCAGGTGGCCGTCGACCCCGGGCAGAGGGCAGGGAACGAGGAGGCCTCGGGACTGCTCGCCGACACCGGCCGCGACACCGAGTGGGACCTGGGCCCGCTGGGGGAGCCGGTCGCCGAGGACGACGACGCCGAGCACGGCCTGGTCGACGACGCGCTCGACCTCGACGAGGACGAGGGTGCCGCGCGCCTCGGTGCCGACGAGGACCCGGGCGAGGAGGCCGTGGCCCGCGAGCTCCTGGCGACGCGCTGAACCTCGACCGCGTAGGCTGAGGGGTCGAAGACGCCCGCCCCACCTGGGGCACCCCGGGTCCGGGGCGGGCGCACAGCATCCCGCGAGCGATCGAACGGTGGAACAGAGCCAGTGGCTGAGTTCATCTACTCCATGTACAAGGCGCGCAAGGCGCACGGTGACAAGGTCATCCTCGACGACGTCACCCTGAACTTCCTTCCCGGTGCCAAGATCGGTGTGGTCGGCCCCAACGGTGCCGGTAAGTCCACGATCCTGAAGATCATGGCCGGGCTGGAGCAACCCTCGAACGGCGACGCCCGGCTCTCGCCCGGCTACTCGGTCGGCATCCTGCTGCAGGAGCCGCCGCTGAACGAGGAGAAGACGGTCCTCGGCAACGTCGAGGAGGGCGTGGCCGAGATCAAGGGCAAGCTCGACCGCTTCAACGAGATCTCGGCGCTCATGGCCGAGCCGGACGCAGACTTCGACGCGCTGCTCGCCGAGATGGGCACCCTCCAGGAGGCCATCGACGCCGCCGACGCGTGGGACCTCGACTCGCAGCTCGAGCAGGCCATGGACGCGCTGCGCTGCCCGCCGCCGGACGCCGACGTGTCGGTGCTCTCGGGTGGTGAGCGTCGCCGCGTCGCCCTGTGCAAGCTCCTCCTCGAGAAGCCGGACCTCCTGCTCCTCGACGAGCCCACCAACCACCTGGACGCCGAGTCGGTCCTGTGGCTCGAGCAGCACCTCGCGTCCTACCCCGGCGCGATCCTCGCCGTGACCCACGACCGCTACTTCCTCGACCACGTCGCGGAGTGGATCTGCGAGGTCGACCGCGGACGCCTGTACCCCTACGAGGGCAACTACTCCACGTACCTGGAGAAGAAGCAGGAGCGCCTGGCGATCCAGGGCAAGAAGGACCAGAAGCTCGCGAAGCGTCTGAAGGACGAGCTCGAGTGGGTCCGCTCCAACGCGAAGGGCCGCCAGACCAAGTCGAAGGCGCGTCTGGCGCGCTACGAGGAGATGGCTGCCGAGGCGGACCGCACCAGGAAGCTGGACTTCGAGGAGATCCAGATCCCGCCGGGCCCGCGCCTGGGGTCCGTCGTCCTCGAGGCCTCGAACCTGCAGAAGGGCTTCGACGGGCGCAAGCTCATCGACGGGCTCAGCTTCACGCTGCCCCGCAACGGCATCGTCGGCGTGATCGGTCCGAACGGTGTCGGCAAGACGACGCTGTTCAAGACCATCGTCGGCCTGGAGCCCCTCGACGGCGGCGACCTCAAGGTCGGCGAGACCGTGTCGATCTCCTACGTCGACCAGTCGCGCGGCGGGATCGACCCCAAGAAGACGCTGTTCGAGGTCGTCTCCGACGGGCTCGACTTCATCAAGGTCGGCAACGTCGAGATGCCCTCGCGCGCCTACGTCGCGGCGTTCGGCTTCAAGGGTCCGGACCAGCAGAAGCCGGCCGGCGTGCTCTCGGGCGGTGAGCGCAACCGTCTGAACCTCGCGCTGACCCTCAAGCAGGGTGGAAACCTCCTGCTGCTCGACGAGCCCACCAACGACCTGGACGTCGAGACCCTCGGCTCGCTCGAGAACGCCCTGCTCGAGTTCCCGGGCTGCGCCGTCGTGGTCTCGCACGACCGGTGGTTCCTCGACCGCGTCGCGACGCACATCCTCGCGTACGAGGGCACCGAGGAGGACCCGGCGAACTGGTACTGGTTCGAGGGCAACTTCGCCTCGTACGAGGAGAACAAGATCGGCCGCCTCGGCGCGGACGCAGCGCGCCCGCACCGCGTCACGTACCGCAAGCTGACGCGCGACTGATCCGTCGCTGACGCGTGCCGCCCCACCGGGGCAGCCGCGACGAACGACACGCTCCGCACCAGAGGGCCCCGACGAATCCTCGTCGGGGCCCTCTGGTGCGTGGCGCGCCGCCCGCGGGCTGGGCCGGTCGCCCCCGTCTCCCCTCCCGACTCGCCCGGTCCAGCTCTCCCGCGCTCGCGGCCTCCGGCCCGACGTCACCCGGCGTGCGCGGCGCGCTCACCGGTCGCTCGGCTGCCGGGTCCGGCAGACTGAGGCCCATGACCATCCCGAGCGACGACGCCGGCCGGACCGTCGGCGGCGACCCCGACGGCGGTGCCGCGCGCACGAGCGACGACGGGCCGGGCGAGCCCGGCGCCGGCAGCGGTCCCGCCGGCACCGGGCAGGACCTCGACGCGCCGGCGCCCAGCAGCTCGGCAGACGGGCCCTCGGCGAACGGGCCCTCGTCGGTCGAGGAGAGCCTGCTCGGGCGGCACGCCGCAGCGGAGGACCCCGTGGTCGGGCGGTCGCTCGAACGTGCCGCGCAGTCGGGCACGGACGAGCTCGTCGCGGCCCTCGACGTCCTGCGCGGCGAGCTCACCGCCCAGCGCCTGCCCCTGACGACGCCCGGGGTCGAGGAGGACCGCCGGACGCTCGCGCTCGCGGTCGACCAGCTCGACGACTACCTGCTGCCGCGCCTGCGAGCCCGCAGCGCCCCGTTGCTCGTGGTCGTGGGCGGGTCGACGGGGGCGGGCAAGTCCACGCTCGTGAACTCGGTCCTGGGCGAGAAGGTCACGGTGCCCGGCGTGCTGCGGCCCACGACGCGCTCTCCCGTGCTCGTGCACCACCCCCTGGACGTGCGCTGGTTCAGCACCGACCGCATCCTGCCCGGGCTAGCGCGCGTGACCGGGACCGTCGACCACACGGACAGCCCGTCGGCCCACCGGTCGGTACGCCTGGTGGCGTCCGAGGCCCTCCCGCAGGGCCTTGCGCTCCTCGACGCCCCCGACGTCGACTCGGTCGTCGTCGAGAACAGGGAGCTCGCGGCACAGCTCCTCGGGGCCGCGGACCTCTGGCTCTTCGTCACGACGGCCGCGCGCTACGCCGACGCGGTGCCGTGGGACCTGCTGCACGAGGCCGCCCGGCGCCGGGCTCAGGTGGCCCTGGTGCTCGACCGCGTCGACCCCGGCGCCGAGGCCGTGGGCGCCGACCTGCACCGCCTGGCCTCCGAGAACGGTCTGGGGCACGCGCCGATCTTCCTGGTGCCCGAGGCGCACCTCGTCGACGGGCTCCTTCCCGAGACCGCGGTGGGGGAGATCTCCCGCTGGCTCACGGCCCTCGGAGGGGACGCGGGCGCGCGCTCGGCCGTGATCGACGCGACGCGCGACGGTGTGGTCGACGACCTGGTCCGGCGCGCGACCGAGCTCGCGGGCGCGGTCGACGTGCAGCACGAGGCCGACGGGTACCTGCGTGCCGCGGTCGACGCCGCGTACGAGGACGCGCGCCGGACGGTCCTGGCCGCGACGAGCGACGGCACCATGCTGCGCGGCGAGGTGCTCTCGCGCTGGCAGGACTTCGTCGGGACGGGCGAGTTCTTCCGGGCGGTCGAGCAGAAGGTGGGCTCGGTCCGCGACGCGATCAGCGGGTTCTTCCGGGGCAAGGGGCGCAAGGTCCCCGAGGTCGAGGAGGCCATCACGCACGGGCTGGAGTCGGTCGTGCTCGACGCGGCCGAGGAGGCCGCCGAGCGCAGCTACCGCGCGTGGCGCGCCGATCCGTCGGGGGCCGCGCTGCTCGACGGGCTCGACCTGTCCCGCGCCTCGGGCACCCTGCGCACCCGGGTGGCCGAGGAGATCCGGGGCTGGCAGGCGGACGTCCTCGCGCTCGTGAGCGAGCAGGCCGCGGCCAAGAGGGGCACGGCGCGTGCTCTGTCGTTCGGGCTCAACGGGCTCGGCGTCTCGCTCATGGTCCTGGTCTTCGCGTCCACGGGCGGCATCACGGGGGCGGAGATCGGTATCGCGGGCGGCACCGCGGTGCTCGCCCAGAAGCTGCTCGAGGCCGTGTTCGGCGACGACGCCGTGCGCCGGCTCACGCGCACGGCCCAGGACCGCCTCTCGGCCCGCGTCGGGGCCGTGCTCGACGGCGAGGCCCGACGTTTCACGTCCCAGCTCGACGCGCTCGGCACGGGGGAGGCGACCGGTGCCCCGCTGCGCGCCGCGGCCGAGGAGGTGCGCCGGGCCGCGCGGCGCGAGCAGAAGGCCCGCGCCGCAGAGGTGACCGGTGCGCCGGACCCGGGCTCCGTCGTCGGGCAGGCGGGAGCCCTGCGCGGCGCGCACGCGCACGACCCCCGCACCCCCGGCACGCCTCCCGCGGAGGAACGGCCGGGCGCCGAGCGTCCCGGCTTCTGGCGGCGCCTGTTCGGGGCACGCCCCGCCGACGAGACCGCCGCCGACGTGACCAGCACGACCGCGACCGACGAGCCCGGGGACGAGCGCTGATGGCCCGCCTCGACCTCGCCGACCGGGTCTCCGCGCTCGAGACCGCGGTCTCCGCGGGGGAGGGGCGGCTGCCCGCAGCGCTCCTCGACGACGCGCGCGCGGTCCTGGACCGCACGGCCACGCGCAGCGCGCTGTCGGCAGAGCACACGGTCGTGGCGCTCGCGGGCTCGACCGGTTCGGGCAAGTCGTCGTTGTTCAACGCGATCGCCCGGGAGCCGCTCGCGCGCCCGGGCATCACGCGTCCAACGACGTCGCGCCCCATGGCGGTCGTCTGGGGTCCGGGTGCGGACCCTCTCCTGAGCTGGCTCGAGGTCGGTGACCGGCACCACGCGGCCGACCGTGCGGCGGTGGCGACCCAGGGCCTCGTGCTGCTGGACCTGCCGGACCACGACTCGGTCGAGACCGAGCACCGGGCGATCGCCGAACGGCTCGTCGAGCGGGTCGACCTCCTGGTGTGGGTCGTGGACCCGCAGAAGTACGCCGACGCCGCGCTGCACGAGCGGTACCTGCGTCCGCTCGCGGGGCACGGGGACGTCGTCGTGGTCGTGCTCAACCAGATCGACCGGCTGACCCCCGAGGAGGCGACCGCGTGCCTCGCGGACCTGCGTCGCCTCGTGGCCGAGGACGGGCTCGCTGCGGCCCGCGTGCTGGGCGTCTCGGCGACCACGGGGCAGGGGGTCGACGAGCTCGACGCGCTCCTCGACCAGGCCGCCGCGCGGCGCGAGGCGGCGGTGGCCCGCCTGGTCGCCGACGTGCGCGGGGTCGCGACGAGGATCGCGGACGCGTGCGGGGACAAGGTCCCCGACCGTTCGCAGAAGGCCGCGCGCGAGCGGCTCGTCGACGCGCTCGAGGCCGCGGCGGGGGTGCCCACGGTCGTGGACGCCGTCCGAGGGTCGGCGAACCGGCGTGCCCGGGCCGCGACCGGCTGGCCCCCCACGCGCTGGATCGGGCGCCTGCGCGTGGACCCGCTGCGCCGCCTCGGGCTGACGCGCGGCACGGACCGGCCGGACCTCTCGCGCACGTCGCTCCCGCCCGCCTCGCCCACGCTCGCGGCCCGGGCCCACGTCGCGGTCCGCGAGTACGTCGGCACCATGACGGCAGGGGCGCCCGAGGACTGGGTGCTCGCCGCGCGGTCCCGGGTCGCGTCGAGCACCGACGGTCTGGACGACGCGCTCGACCTCGCCGTGGCCGGCACCGAGCTCGAGGCCACGCGACGCCCCGTCTGGTGGGGGGTCGTGAGCTTCGTCCAGTGGGTCGTCCTGGGAGTGCTGGCGGCGGGCCTCGTGTGGCTCGGTGTGCTCGCGGTCCTCGCGTACCTCCAGCTGCCCGCGCCCGAGACCCCGACGTGGCGCGGGTTCCCGTGGCCCACGCTCATGGTCGTGGGCGGGGTGGTGGTCGGGCTGGTCGTGGCGCTCGTCTCGCGCCTCGCGGGCGCGCTGGGTGCCCGACGGCGGGCCGCGCGTGCCCGGCGCAGGCTGCGGGAGAGCGTCGGTCGGGTCGCGGACGGCCAGGTGCGCCTGCCGGTGGCCGAGGAGCTGTCGGCCCTGACGACGTGCCGCGTGGCCGCCCATATCGCGGCGGGGTGAGGCGGGCGTAGGGTGGCCCGGGTGCCCCCACGTCCCGAGCCATCGGCCGCGACGTGGTGCGAGGCCCTGCGGAATCGAAGAAAGGACTTCCATGACCCGCCTGCACGTCCCCGTCGCCCTGCGTTGGTCCGACCTCGACGCCTACCAGCACGTCAACAACGTCGAGATGCTCCGGCTCCTCGAGGACGCCCGCATCACGGCCTTCTGGCGTCATCCCGAGGCCACGGTCGAGGAGAGCTGGCCCACGGCCGTGCTCGACACGGGCCCCCACGCGACCTCGCACACGCTCGTCGCCCGGCAGGAGATCGAGTACCTGCGGCCGCTCGGCTTCACGCGCAGCCCGGTGCGCGTCGAGATGTGGCTCGGGCACCTGGGCGGGGCGAGCCTCGAGGTCTGCTACGAGGTCCACACCGAGTGGCCCGAGCCCTCGGGACGCACCGGACCCTCGATCGGTAGCCGCCCCTACGCCAAGGCCGCGACGACGATCGTGGTCGTCGACGCGTCGACGGGGGCTCCGCGACGCATCACGGACGACGAGCGCGCTGCCTGGCAGCCCTTCGTCGAGGACCCTCTGGAGTTCCGGCGCAGGGGGCGTTGACGAGATGCTGAGAGGGGTGGTGACGAACTCGACGGTGACGGATGTCCCCGGTAGATGTCATGATGCGCGCGTGGACACCGTAGAGGTCGTCGGCGAGGCCGAGGCCGTCACCGCCGAACGCGAGACCGTCGAATCCGAGATCGCCGCGCCTGTCGTCCGGCGGACGATCCCTCCCGTCTCGGAGGTCGAGGCGGAGCTCGGCGCCGTGGACTGGCAGGCCCTCCAGGGCGCGTTCGGCCCCGCCGACGCGTTCCCGCCCCTGGTGCGCGCCGTCGTCGGGCCCGAGGGACCCGAGCGCGACGAGGCGCTCGACCTGCTGTGGCAGGTCGTCAACCACGACGGCGCGCTCTACGAGGCGTCGCTGCCCGCGCTGCGCGTGCTGGCCGCGGTCGTGCGGGACGAGGGCCTGGCCGAGGAGGTCCGGAGCGGCGTCGCGCTCCTGCTGCTGACCATGGGGGCCGCGCACCTGCCCGGCGAGCCCGCCGAGCAGGTCGACCTCCAGCTCGAGGTCCTGCTCGCCGCGCAGGAGCTGCTGCCCGGCCTCGACGCCGCGTTCCTCGGTGGGCCGCGCACGCTGCAGGTCGCGCTGCTCGCCTTCCAGGCCGTCACGGGCGAGGCGACCTCGTTCGCCGGACGCGCCGCGATCGCCCGGCTCGTCGCCTCGGAGGATCCCTTGCTCGCGGCGATCGCGTCGCTCGCGTTCGACCTCGTCTCGGGGGCCGTGCCCGCGCGCGGGGCGGTCCACCGCCCCGGCGTCCTCGACGAGGACATCCGTGAGCTCATCGAGGACTACGCCGACCTCACCGACGTGACCCTCGCGGGCATGGTCGTGAGCGAGACCGCGTTCGCGCTCGTGGACCGGATGCTCACCGCGGAGGAGTGACGGTCCGGTCGGCCGTGCCCGGACCCGTGCGCGCCGCCGCGGCCGCCCGTTCGGCAGCCTCGGCGATGTTCTTCTGCATGCCACCGAACACCACGCCGTGGAACGGCTTGACCGACCACCAGTAGGCCTGGCCCGCGAGCCCGTGCGGGTAGAAGAGCGCGCGCTGCGCGAAGTACGTCCGGCACGGGCCGGACGCGTCCTCGGGGGCGGGGCCGACGTCGTCGGGCTCCGCGACCTCCTCGGCCGCCTCGTCCACCCGCAGCTCGAGCCACGCGAGGCCGGGGAGCCGCATCTCGGCGCGCAGCAGCAGCCGGCGGCCCGGCTCGATCGCCTCGACCCGCCAGAAGTCCAGGACGTCGTCGACCACGAGCGTGTTCTCGTCACGGCGCCCCCGGCGCAGACCCGGTCCCCCCGACAAGCGGTCCATGAGCCCGCGGACCCGCCACGCGAGCGACCACGAGTACCAGCCGCCCTGCCCACCGATCGACTCGACGACCTTCCACAGGACGTCGGGCGGGGCGTCGACCACGCGTCGCCGCTCGTCGACGTAGAGCGAGCCGCCCGCCCAGTCGGGGTCCGAGGGCAGCGGGTCGCTCGGTGCCCCCTCGACCGCGGCCGACGACCAGCGGGTGGTCACCTCGCCGTCGTGGATGCGCTCGAGCGCGAGCTCGACCGCGCGGCGGAAGCCGATCAGCCCGCCGGGAGGGTCGGGGACGTACTGCGCGATGTCGTGCTCGTCGCACACGACCTCGTGGACGAGCGACTCCACGAGGGGGCGCGCGATGCTCGCGGGGACAGGGGTCACGAGACCCACCCAGTGGCTCGACAGGCGCGGGGTCAGGACCGGGACGCTCACGATCAGCCGCCGGGGGAGCCCCGCGACCTGGGCGTAGCCCTGCATCATCTGGCGGTACGTGAGGACGTCGGGGCCGCCGACGTCGAACGCCCGCGAGACGTCTGCGGGCATCGTGGCGCTGCCGACCAGGTAGCGCAGCACGTCACGGATCGCGATCGGCTGGATGCGGTTGTCGACCCAGCGCGGCGTCGTCATCGCGGGCAGGCGTTCGGTCAGGTAGCGCATCATCTCGAACGAGGCCGAGCCCGAGCCGAGGATCACCGCGGCCTGGAGCACCGTCGTCGGGACTCCCGAGGCGAGCAGGATCTCCCCGACCTCCTTGCGCGAGGCCAGGTGCGGTGACAGCTCGGCGTCGTCGACGTCGGGGAACAGGCCGCCCAGGTAGACGATCCGGCCCACGCCCGCCTCGCGGGCGGCCTGCGCGAAGGTCAGCGCGGTCCGCCGGTCGCGGGCCGCGAACGAGCTGCCCGTGCCGAGGGAGTGGACGAGGTAGTACGCGACCTCGGCCCCGCGGAGCGCGTCGCGGATCTGGTCGAGGTCGGACGCGTCGGCCTGCACGAGGTCCACGCGGCGCGCCCAGTCGCGTCCGGCCAGGCGTTCGGGGCGGCGGGCGAGCGCCCGGACATGGTGCCCGGCGTCCAGGAGCTCGGGGACCAGGCGGCCACCGACGTACCCCGTGACGCCCGTGACGGCGACCGTCAGGGGGGTCGGCTCGGAGCTCTCGGTCGGTCTGTCGGCAGGGGCGGTCGCGGTGGGTGGGGGAGCGGTGTCGTCGACGGGAGTCATGGTGCTCCCCATGGTGGCCCGGGGGCCGGCCGCTCGCGACCTGCCGGCCCCCGGGACCTGGGCGTGATCCGCGTCAGGCGGGAAGAGCGAGGACCAGGACGAAGAACGCGAAGAACGGCACGCCGATGATCGCCAGCCCCCACTTCCACCACCAGTGGATCGACAGCTCGCTGCGTGCGCTCGTCGTCTCGTCCGCGGTCAGCGGTCGCTGGGCCCAGCCCGACGGCGTCAGCGTCGCGAGGCTGTACTCCCGCGGCACCGTGATACGGAAGAGCCAGAAGATGTGGACGTACGCGTAGGCGAGGACCAGCGCCTGCTCTGGAGAGATGTGCTGTGACTTGGCCTTGCGGCCCCAGCCGAAGAAGATCATCGTCGATGCTCCGTGCTTGAACGTGATGAGATGGCGGCAGAACGTAGCACGTCCAGGAGACTCCCAGGAAGGGCCGTTCGTCCCGCGGGGCTCGTCCGTCTCCGGAGCAGCCTGGACCGGGCCCGCGACTAGGCCAGCAGGTCGAGCACCGCACGCTCCACCGCGGCCTGGCTCCGGCGCCTGCCCAGGAGCGGAGCGACGGTCTGCCCGCGCTCCCAGAGGTCGATCAGGCGCGGGTCGACGTACGACGACCGCGCGACGGCCGGGGTGTTGCCGAGCTCGTCGGCGACGTCCCGGACGACGCCTGCGACCACCGCGCGCCGAGCACGGGCCGAGGCGGGTGGCGCGCCCGAGTCCGCGAGCGCGAGGGCCGCGAGGACCGTCGCGTGCCAGGTGCGGAAGTCCTTCGCGGTCGCGTCCTCGCCGAGGCGCTCCTTGAGGTAGGCCGTCACGTCCGCGCTCGTCACGTCGTGCCAGACGACACCGCCCGGCGCCTCCTCGCGCCACGCGAGCAGATCGCCCGCGTCCCGACGCCGCACGAGCGTCGTGACGATCTCGCGCACCCGATCGTCGTCGACGACGACGTCACGCACCTGGCCCGACTTCGCGGGGTAGCGGAAGTGGACCGAGCCGTCGCGGCGCACGCGCACGTGCTCGGTCAGCAGCGTCGCGAGCCCGTAGCTGCCGTTCGCCTTCGCGTACGTCTCGCTGCCGGCCCGGAAGTACGCGAGGTCCAGGAGCCGGAACGCGAGCGCGAGGACCTTCTCGCGCGGCATCCCGTCGAGGGCGAGGTCCTTGGCGACGCGGCGGCGAGCCGCAGGCAGGCGGGCGCCCACCGCGAGGACGTGGTCGAACTTGCGGCGGCTGCGGCGCTCCCGCCACTGGTCGTGGTACAGGTACTGGCCGCGCCCCGCGTCGTCGTACCCGAACGCCTGGATGTGGCCGTCCGGGTACCGGCAGATCCAGACGTCCGACCAGGCGGGCGGGACGACGAGGCGCGTGCAGCGTGCGACCTCGTTCCTGTCGGTCAGCCGGGAGCCGTCGACGTCGAGGTACGAGAAGCCCTTCCCGTGGCGGCGTCGGCCGTACCCGGGCGAGGAGACCGAGACGCGGCGCAGGCGGACCATCCGGTCATCCTGCCCCGCGCCCGGGCGGCTCGCCCGTCAGGCTGTCGCGTCCTGAGGGCGGAACTCGTGCACGACCTCGATGCGCCCCACGATGTGCGCGTTGAGGTCCGGCAGGTCCTCTGCCGGGACCCACAGCTCGAGGATCGTCCGCCCGCCCGCCTGCTGGACGGGGTAGCGCTCGAGGAACGAGGACTCGACCTGGAAGCGCGTCACATAGCCGACCCCCGAGTGCGGGACGTTCCAGTCGCGCGCGATCCGGATCGCATACTCCTCGTTCAGCACCGGGTAGAAGATCGGTTGCTCAGGCAGCCGTGGAGGCCAGGCCGTCCAGCCCGACGCCTCGACGAGCGCGAGCTCGGCCGGTCCCGTGGGTCGCCACAGGGTCGTGAGGGCTGGCGCCAGGGGCGTGGACATGAGGCTCCGATCATCGATGGCCTCGGAGTGTCGCACGGTCCACCAGGCGCCAGCCACCTCATTCAGACCGGGAGCCGCAGCATGCCCTCCTGCGCGATGCTCGCCACGAGCGTCCCCTCCCGCGTGTAGACGCGGGCGGCCCCGAGGCCGCGCCCACCCTGGGCGCTGGGGGAGGACTGGACGTAGAGCAGCCAGTCGTCGACCCTCGCGTCACGGTGCCACCACATGGCGTGGTCGAGGCTCGCGATCGACGCGCCGGGGGTGACCCAGCTCGAGCCGGTCTTGCGCAGCACGGGCTCGAGCATGATCTGGTCGCACGCGTACGCCATGAGGGCACGGTGCAGGAGCTGGTCGCCCTCGACGGGCCCGCGGGCCTTCATCCACACCATCTGGTGGTCGGTGCGCTCGGCGCCGGGACCCAGGTAGAGCGAGCCGCCCACGTGCCGCAGGTCGAACGCGGCCTCGTGCGAGCGCGAGCGTGCCGCGGGGTGCGGGATCTTGCCGAGCTCGTCGAAGGCCGACGGGAGGGTCTCGGGGGCGGGTGCCTCGGGCATGGGCGAGGTGTGCTCGACGCCGTCCTGCTCCTCCTGGAACGAGGCGATCATCGACAGGATCGGCTTGCCGTGCTGCACGGCGTGCGTGCGGCGTGCGCTGAACGAGCGGCCGTCGCGCAGCTTCTCGACGGCGAACTCGATGGGGGCGTCGAGGTCGCCCGCGCGCAGGAAGTAGCCGTGCATCGAGTGTGGCCGCCGGTCGCCCTCGACGGTCAGGCCTGCGGCCATGAGCGCCTGGGCGAGCACCTGGCCGCCGTAGATCCGGGCGTTGGGCTGGTCGACGCTCAGGCCGCCGAAGCGCACGTCGGCGCCGTCGGAGCGGGAGTCGTCGGCCGGCTTCTCCTCGAGCTGGAGCGCGCGCAGCAGGTTGCCCAGCGGGTCGCGGGCGAGCTCGTCGGCCGTGACCTTGGTCCGCAGGGGCTGGGTGTGGTCGCGTTGCTCGGACTGGTCGGTGCGGGGGGCCGTCACGTCGGTCACGTCACTCCTCGAAGGTGTTGATCAGCGAGTGGGCGGCACGTTCCAGGTAGTCCCAGAGCGTGGCCTCGTGCAGCGGCGCGAGGTCGAGAGAGTCGACGCCTGCGCGCATGTGGGCGAGCCAGCGGTCCCTCGCGTCGGGGTTCACCTTGTACGGCGCGTGGCGCATGCGCAGGCGCGGGTGCCCACGCTGCTCGGAGTAGGTGGTGGGCCCGCCCCAGTACTGCTCGAGGAACGTCGTCAGCCGGACCTTGGCCGGGCCGAGGTCCTCCTCGGGGTACATGGGCTTGAGCACCGGGTCGGCCGCGACACCCGCGTAGAAGACGTCGACGAGCTGCACGAAGGTCTCGTGCCCGCCGATCTCGTCGTAGAACGAGCCCGCCGAGGTGACGGACTCGCGCAGCCGCGGGGCGGCGGCGCTCACGGGGAGCGGCGCGGGCGAGGCGCCGGGGTGGGGAGCAGGGTCGCTGGTCACGCCGCCATCATCCCACCCGGCGTCGTGCCCGGGGGTGCCGTCACGACGTGACGCTCACCGCTCCCGGGCACGTCACAGCCCCAGCTCGTCGAGCTGTGGCAGGGCTGCCCGCACGACGGCGCGCGCGTCGGTCGCGCTCTCGGCCGCGAGCGCGAGCTGGGCGACCTCACGGCACTGCCCGATCGTGACCGCGCCGAGCAGTGCGGCGACGTCGGGGATCGCCCGCGCGGTCATGGACAGCGAGGACACCCCGAGCCCGACGAGCACGGCCGCGAGCACGGGGTTCGAGGCGGCCTCGCCGCACACGCCCACGGGGCGACCCTGCAGGTCCCCGCCGCGACAGGTCGCGGCGACGAGCTGGAGCACCGCGGGCTGCCACGGGTCGGAGAGCTCGGCGAGCGACCCGAGGAGACGGTCGGCCGCCATGGTGTACTGCGTGAGGTCGTTGGTGCCGATCGACGCGAAGTGCGCCCGCGCGAGGATGGGGCCGGACAGCAGGGCCGCGCTCGGGACCTCGATCATGACGCCCGCGGTGCCCAGTCCGTGCGCCGCGCAGCGCGCGACGAACCACTCGGTCTCCGCGACGGTCGAGACCATGGGGGCCATGACCCAGACCTCGGCCTCCTCGGCCGCGGCAGCGATCGCGATGGCCTCGAGCTGCTGCTCGAGGAGCTCGGGCCACTTCTCGGCCGTGCGCAGGCCGCGCACGCCGAGCGCGGGGTTCTCCTCGTCGTCGACCGACAGGAAGTGCAGGGGCTTGTCGGCCCCCGAGTCGAGCGTGCGGATCACGACCTTGCGACCGGCGAACGCGTGGAAGACCGTCCGGTACGCCGTGACCTGCTCCTCGGTCGAGGGCGGCTGCTCGCGGTCGAGGAAGCAGAACTCGGAGCGGAACAGGCCCACGCCCTCGGCGCCCGCCGCCGCGGCGGGCTCGGCCCCCGCGGGGTCGCCGATGTTGGCCAGGAGCTGGACGCGGTGGCCGTCGGCCGTGCGGCCCTCGCCGGAGAACGTGCGGACGGTCGCCGCCAGCGCCCGGGCCGTGGCGACCTGCTGGTCGGTGGGGTGCACGAGCACCGTGCCCGCCGACCCGTCGACGAGGACCGTGTCGCCCGCGGTCAGGGCCTCGCTCGCGCCCGTCGCGGCGACGACCGCGGGGATGCCCATGGCGTTGGCGACGATCGCGGTGTGCGACGTGGGACCGGCGCCGTCGGTCACGATCGCGAGGACGCGGGCCGGGTCCAGGCCCGCGGTCACCGACGGGGCCAGGTCGAGCGCGACCAGGACGAACGGCTCGGGGTGGTCGGGAACGCCAGGGGCCGGCCTGCCCGAGAGCGCCGCGACGATGCGGTCGCGGACGTCGGCGATGTCGCGCGCTCGCTCGGCGAAGTACCCGCCCAGGGCCTCGAACTGCTGGGCGACGGACTCGGCGGCCTCCCACACCGCGCGCTCGGCGATCAGGTGCTCGTCGATGACGCGCCGCGCGGCGTCGGCCGCGAGCGTCGGGTCGGCGGCCATGGCGGCCGTGGCCTCGAGGACGTCGCGCGTGTCTCCCGTCGCGTTCGCCGCGGCGCGCTCGAGGTCCCCCTGGACCTGTGCCGCCGCGACCGGGATGCGGTCCGCCTCGGCCTGCAGGTCCGCGGTGGGCCGCAGACGGAGTCCGGGCGAGGGCTCCGCGAGCGGTTCGGGCAGGAAGACGACCGGTCCCACGACCTTGCCGGGGCACACCCCGATGCCGGTGATGGTCCGCTGTTCCTCGCTGGCCACGTCGTCCTCCAAGGTCTTGGTCGGGTCCGGCGATCGGCCGGTGTCCTCACCCGCAGTGTTCCCCAGCCGCGTGCGGTCCGCCAAGCGGACGGGCACGTGGTCCCCTGCCGAAATCGCCCGCACGCCCGCGCCCTCCGAGCGCCGACTGAGACTAGGGTGGAGGAAAGAGGCCTGTCCGCAGTCCTTCGCACAGGCAACGGCGCCCGCAGCACAGGAGTCAGGAGTTCGTACATGAGCAAGGCACAGCAGATCCTCGAGGCGCTCGGCGGACAGCAGAACGTCGTCGACCTCGAACCCTGCATCACCCGGCTGCGCGTCGAGGTGACCAACCCGACGCTCGTGGACGAGGCCCGGCTCAAGGCCACGGGGGCCTTCGGCGTGGTGCGATCGGGACGGATCATCCAGGTGATCGTCGGCCCGGAGGCCGACAACCTCGCCGCCGAGCTCGACACCCTGCGCTGACGCGAGCAGATGCCCCGCAGCGGACAGGACGCACGGCCCACGAGGCCCGGCTCGGCGCACGACGGGCCGGGCCTCGTGGTCACCGCGCCGCTGGCGGGGACGGTCGTAGCGCTCGAGGAGGTCCCCGACCCGGTGTTCTCCCAGGAGTTCGTGGGCCCCGGGCTGGCGATCGAGCCCGGGGCGGACGCGGCCGGGGTCTCGACGGTCGTGGCGCCGGTGTCAGGGACCATCGGGTCGCTGTTCCCGCACGCGTTCGCGCTCGAGACCGCCGAGGGGCGCACGGTCCTCGTGCACCTCGGGATCGACACGGTCAGGCTCGGTGGTGAGGGGTTCCAGCTCCACGTCGAGGCAGGAGACCGCGTCGAGGTGGGCGCGACGCTCATCACCTGGGAGCCCGCCCGGGTGGCCGCGCTCGGGCTGTCCACGGTGTGCCCCGTGATCGCGCTCCAGGGCGACCCCGGGCTGCTCGCGTCCCTGGTTCCCCCCGGGACCCAGGTCTCTGCGGGCGAGCCCGTCCTGACCTGGTCCTGAGGCGGCCGACCGGCGCCCGGCGAGCGCTCTGCTAGCGCTCTGCCTGCGGTGACGCCTGGACGGTGTCCTGGGGCAGTTCCTGACGCACCGCGTCGCGGGGCGCGGTGGCGCTCGCGGGAGCCGACACCTGCGCGGGCGGCGTCCCGTGGGCGGGGACGAGCAGGTGGTCGACGGGGTCCGCCTCGACCGTCGAGGGGTCCTCGGCCCCGGCCATCGGGACGTGGGCCGCGGCGAGGCGCTCGCGGGCCGCCTTGCGCAGCGCCCGGGAGATCTCGCCCTGCATCGAGGCCTGGGTCTTGACGCTGACCTTGAGCACGAGCTCCTCGGGGCTCATGGACTCGATGCCGGACACGGCAGGCTGCTCCAGCAGGTAGGTCCCCAGGACGGGGTCCGCGGCGACCTCCTCGCCCGCCTCGCGCAGGCAGCGCTGGACCTCGTCGAGGTCCGCGAAGTAGGCGACGTGCAC
The DNA here is from genome assembly GCF_014836755.1 of Oerskovia merdavium. Lineage (GTDB taxonomy): Bacteria > Actinomycetota > Actinomycetes > Actinomycetales > Cellulomonadaceae > Oerskovia > Oerskovia merdavium. The sequence goes on along the minus strand of NZ_JACSQF010000008.1, from coordinate 14,035 downwards.
CTCGGCCGAGGCTCGGCCCCACTCCTGCGACTTGTTGCCCGTGCGCAGGATCTCGCCGTTGCGGATGTACCAGAGGGTGCCGTCCCCGTCGCGGACCTTGGTCACGCGCAGCGCGACCTCCTCGACGGTCCCGGACACGACCCCGAAGTCGACCGAGTCGCCCACGCCGTACTGGTCCTCGAGCAGCATGAAGGTCCCCGAGAGGAAGTCCTTGACGAGGCTCTGGGCGCCGAACCCGAGCGCGACACCGACGATGCCCGCCGAGGCGAGGAACGGTGCGATGTTCATCCCGAGCTCGGTGAGGACCATGAGGACGATGGTCGTCCCGAACAGGATGTTGGCCGTCGAGCGCAGGACCGACCCGATCGTCCGGGCGCGCTGTGCGCGGCGGGCGCTCGTGAGCGGGTTGGCACGCACCAGGATGGTGCCCACGGGAGACTCGGAGAGGCCCTTGAGGCCCTTCATGCCGCGGCGGTCGGTGATCGGGGTGCCGTCCGCGATGTGCTCGGTGACGTTGCCGATGATGCGCCGGACCACGGCCAGCGCGACCGAGCCGATCGCGATGATGAGGATGATCCGGAGGGGAGCACCGAGGAACCACTCGAGCCAGACGTTGGCCTGGTCGGCGATCTTGTCAGTGACGTCGTCGAGGGGGGTCGGGGTCGGTGATGCCATCCCGGCAGGCTACCGGTCCCCGCAGGGCGCCCGACGGCGTCGCGCACCCCGCGTGACGAGCCTCACCAGGAGAGCACGGGCAGGGTCTGCGCAGGCGGCGTGCGGGACCTGTGACGGGGCGCCACGGGGGTGGGTGCAGGCGCGGCCCGGTGGCCGGGGCGACGCCGCGCCGGGCCGAAGGTCTGCCGAGCGGGTCGTGCTCTGGCAGGATCGCCTCGTGAGCGCTCTCCAACATGTCACGGCCGACGTGCCCGAACCGCTGGTCCAGCTGGCCGCGGTCCACGGAGTGGCGCCCGACTTCTGGGGGTTCGACGGGGAACGTCGCCCCGTGAGCGCACAGACCCTCGTCGCGGTGCTCGAGGCGCTCGGGGTGCCCGCCTCGTCCCCCGAGAAGGTCGCCGTGAGCCTCGAGCACTCCGAGGACGACACCTGGCGCCAGATGCTGCCGCCCACGGTCGTCGTCCGGCAGGGCGTCGGCGCGCGCTTCCCCGTGCACGTCACGGACGGTGCGCAGGTCGAGGTGTGGGTCGAGCTCGAGTCTCCCGAGGCGCCTGGCTACCGGTCGACGGCACCTGCGGTGCGCGAACGGCGCGACCTGCCGCAGGTCGACGACTACGTCGAGCCCCGCACGGTCGACGGGCGGGCCGTGGGTCGAGCGACCTTCGCCGTCCCCGAGGACCTGCCCCTGGGGTGGCACGAGATCCACGCGACGAGCGACGGGACGCAGGCCCGCGCGACGCTCGTCGTGACGCCGCAGCGCCTGGAGCTTCCTGACCCCCTGCGCTCGGGAGGTCGTGCCTGGGGCCTCATGACGCAGCTCTACTCGGTGCGCTCGCGCGCCTCGTGGGGAGTCGGGGACCTGGCGGACCTCGCCGACCTCGCCTGGCTCGGCGCGCACCGGGCCGGCGCGGACTTCGTGCTCGTGAACCCCCTGGCCGCGGCCGAGCCACGGACCCCCATGACGCCCTCGCCCTACCTGCCCACGAGCAGGCGCTTCGTCAACCCGCTGTACATCCGCGTCGAGGACGTGCGCGAGACGGGCTACCTCACGGCGGCCGACAGGTCGCTCGTCGAGTGGGCCTTCGACCCCGTCCGCGACCTCAGCTCCGACCCCGGGCCGATCGACCGCGACGCCGCGTGGGAGGCCAAGAAGGCTGCGCTCGAGGTCGTGTTCGCCGCGCCGCGCTCGACGGCCCGGCAGGCGGCGCTCGACGCGTTCCGCGCCGAGCAGGGCAAGGGGCTCGAGGACTTCGCGACGTGGTGCGCGCTCGCCGACCACTTCGGTGACCAGGACTGGCCGCCGTACGCGCTCGACCCGTCGTCCCCCGGGGTGGCGGCGCTGCGCGAGCAGCTCGACGACCAGGTCGACTTCTACTGCTGGCTCCAGTGGGTCGCGGACGAGCAGCTCGAGGTCGCGCAGCGCACGGCCCGCGAGGCCGGCATGTCGATCGGTGTGATGCACGACCTCGCGGTGGGCGTGCACCCGCACGGCGCGGACGCGTGGGCGCACCGCGGCGTTCTCGCCGGGGGCGTGACGGTCGGCGCGCCGCCCGACATGTACAACCAGCAGGGCCAGAACTGGTCCCAGCCGCCGTGGCACCCGCAGGCGCTCGCCAAGGCCGGCTACGCGCCGTACCGCGACCTGCTGCGCACCGTGCTGCGGCACGCGGGCGCGATCCGGGTCGACCACATCATCGGGCTGTTCCGGCTCTGGTGGATCCCGGGAGCGGCGCGCGCCGACGCGGGAGCCTACGTCCGCTACGACCACGAGGCGCTCATCGGGATCCTGTGCCTCGAGGCGCAGCGCGCCGGAGCGGTCGTGATCGGCGAGGACCTCGGGGTGTTCGAGCCCTGGGTCCGTGACTACCTGACCGAGCGCGGCATCCTCGGCACCTCGGTCTTGTGGTTCGAGAAGGGGGAGGGCGGGCACCCGCTGCCTCCTGAGGCGTACCGTCGGCTCGCGCTCGCCACGATCACGACCCACGACCTGCCGCCGACCGCCGGATACCTCGCGGGCGAGCACGTGGACCTGCGCGAGCGGCTGGGCCTGCTGACCGAGCCCGCGTACGTGGTCCGCCGTGAGGCGCGCGAGGAGCGGGACACGATGGTCGCGCTGCTCGTCGAGCGCGGGCTCGTCGGCGAGGACCCGTCGGAGCGGGAGCTCGTCGAGGCCCTGCACGTGCTGGTCGCCCAGTCGCCCGCGGTGCTCCTCGGGGTCTCCCTCGCCGACGCCGTGGGGGAGCGACGCACGCAGAACCAGCCCGGCACGGACCAGGAGTACCCCAACTGGAAGGTGCCCCTGGGCGACCCGTCCGGCAACGTGGTGCTGCTCGAGGACCTGTTCGACAACGCTCGGCTGCTCTCGCTCGCGAAGGTCATGCGCGAGGCGCTGTCCTGATCCTGCTGCCGAGGTAGTGGTCCGACGCCGAGGGAGAGGGTTCCGGCCCTCTCCCTCGACGCTGCCCTGCTACTACCTCGCGCACGCACGGGAACGACCGACGCCGGGGTGGAGGGAACCTTCCCCTCCACCCCGGCGTCGGTCGTCAGCGGTGGGTCAGCCTCAGACGTCCGCGGCCTGCGCCGCGAGCGCCCGCTCGACGCCTGCGAGGTTCTCGACGACCAGACGACGCAGCGCGGGGGCGGCGTCGGCGTGGGAGTCGAGCCAGGCCTGCGTCGCGTCGCGCAGCTCGGCGTTCGCGAGCGGCGCGGGGTAGAGCCCCACGACGAGCGTCTCGGCGATGTGGTAGCTCCGCTCGGCCCACAGCGTGGTCAGCGAGGCGAAGTACTTCTCGACGAGCGGGGCCAGGACGGCCGGGTCGTTGACGTGCTGGAAGCCCTGCGTCGTGGCGCGCACGATCGCGTTGGGTGCCTCGTCCGAGTCCACGAGCGACGCGAACGCGGCGAGCTTGGCCGCCGTCGTCGGGGCCGTCGCGGTCGCACGGGCCGCCGACTGCTGGCCCGTGGCGGTGTGGTCCTGGGCGAGTGCGGCGTCGACCTCGGCCTGGTCCGCACGGCCCAGGAGGACGAGGCCCTCGAGGATCTCCCAGCGCAGGTCGGTGTCGATCTCGAGGCCCTCGAGCGTCACGGTCCCGTCGAGCAGCCCGCGCAGCGCGTCGGCGTGAGCCGGGGTCGAGGCGAGGTGCGCGAAGAACTTCACGAACTGGAACTGCGCGTCGGTGCCGGCCTGTGCCGACTGGGCGAGGCGCCACAGCTCGTCGCCCACGACCGCGAGCGTCGCGGCCTGCTTGCCGGGCGTCACGTACGACTTCGCGGCCAGCGCGAGCTGGTTGAGCGTCGTGCGGATCGTCGTGGACTCGGTCTCGCGGGCGATGTTGCCGAGGACCAGGCGCACGTACTCGCCCGCCGGGGTCTCGCCGTCGCGCGTCGCGTCCCAGACCGAGCCCCACACGAGCGAGCGCGCGAGCGGGTCCGTGATGTCCGCGAGGTGCTCGATCGCGACCTCGAGCGAGGACTCGTCGAGACGGATCTTGGCGTACGCCAGGTCGTCGTCGTTGAGCAGCACGAGCTGCGGACGGTCGAGGCCCGCGAGCTCGGGGACCTCGGTGCGGACGCCGTCGACGTCGATCTCGATGCGGTGCTCGCGCACGAGGTTGCCGCCGACCACGTTGTAGAAACCGATCGCGAGGCGGTGCGGGCGGATCGTCGGGTAGTCGGCCGGGGCCTCCTGGAGCACCGCGAACGACACGATGCGTCGGTGCGCGTCGAGCTCGATCTCGGGGCGCAGGGTGTTGACGCCCGCGGTCTCGAGCCACAGCTTGGACCACGAGCCGAGCTCGCGTCCGCTCGTGGCCTCGAGCTCGGTGAGCAGGTCGCTCAGCTCGGTGTTCTGGTACTCGTGCTTCTTGAAGTACTGGGCCACGCCGGCCATGAACGCGTCGATGCCGACCCAGGCGACGAGCTGCTTGAGGACCGAGCCGCCCTTGGCGTACGTGATGCCGTCGAAGTTGACCTGCACGTCCTCGAGGTCGTTGATCGTCGCGACGATCGGGTGCGTCGAGGGGAGCTGGTCCTGGCGGTACGCCCAGGACTTCTCCATGGCCGCGAACGTCGTCCAGGCCTCGTGCCACTCGGTCGCCTCGGCGGTCGCGAGCGTCGAGGCCCACTCCGCGAAGGACTCGTTGAGCCACAGGTCGTTCCACCACTTCATGGTGACCAGGTCGCCGAACCACATGTGCGCGAGCTCGTGCAGGATCGTCACGACGCGACGCTCCTTGATCGCGTCGGTCACCTTGGAGCGGAAGACGTAGGTCTCGGTGAACGTCACGGCGCCCGCGTTCTCCATGGCCCCGGCGTTGAACTCGGGCACGAAGAGCTGGTCGTACTTGGCGAACGGGTACGGGTAGTCGAACTTCTCCTCGAAGAAGGCGAAGCCCTGGCGGGTCTTCTCGAAGATGTAGTCGGCGTCCAGGTGCGGCGCGAGGGACTTGCGCGCGAACACGCCGAGCGGGATCACGCGGCCGTCCGACGAGGTCAGCTCGGAGCGCTCGACCACGTAGGGGCCAGCCACGATCGCGGTGATGTAGGTCGAGATGACCTGCGTGGGCTCGAACGTCCACGTCGAGGCGTCGACCGTGGAGTCGGTCGCGTGCGTCGCGGGGACGGGCTCGGGCGTGGGGGAGTTCGACACGACCTGCCAGGCGGACGGCGCGGTGACCGTGAACTGGAACGTGGCCTTGAGGTCGGGCTGCTCGAACGCGGCGAACACGCGGCGCGAGTCGGGGACCTCGAACTGGCTGTACAGGTAGACCTCGCCGTCGACCGGGTCGACGAAGCGGTGCAGGCCCTCGCCCGAGTTGGTGTACGCGGCGTCCGCGACGACGCGGAGCTCGTTCTCGGCGGCGAGGCCCGTCAGCTGGATGCGGGAGTCCGCGAAGACCTGGGCGACGTCGAGAGCCTCACCGTTGAGGGTGATCTCGTGGACCGTCGGTGCGATCAGGTCGATGAAGGTGCTCGCCCCGGGGGTCGCGGCGAACCGCACCACCGTGGTCGAGCCGAACGTCGTGGGTCCGGTCGTGAGGTCGAGCGCGACCTCGTAGGAACGGACGGTGACGACACCAGCGCGCTCGGCGGCTTCGGCGCGGGTGAGGTTCTCTCCGGGCACAACATCTCCTCAGTACGGATCGGGCTGGCCGGTAGGCCACGACGATTCTCCCACGCGGCGACCTGCCGGTCGCGGACTTTGCGAGGACCTCCTGGCCTGCAGGAATGTGTGCGGGGTCCGTGACGTTGAGCACTCGGGGAGCGGGTCCGTCCTGCCTCCACCCGACCTTCGAACCACCGAGGAGACCTGACCACGTGACTGCTGTGACGACGTCGGACATCGCTGACGACCTGCGCGAGACCGACGCCCCCGTGCGTACCGCCGACTTCTGGTTCGACCCGCTCTGCCCCTGGGCCTGGATGACGAGCCGGTGGATGGACGAGGTCTCCACGGTCCGCGACGTGAGCGTGCGCTGGCACGTCATGAGCCTGTCGGTCCTCAACGAGGGCCGCGAGCTGCCGGAGAAGTACCAGGACCTCATGGAGCGCGGCTGGGGCCCGGTCCGGGTCGTGATCGCGGCGCAGCAGGAGCACGGCGACGACGTCGTCAAGCCGCTCTACGACGCGATCGGCACGCGCCTGCACCCGGGCGGGCGCAGCGACTTCGACGCCGTGATCGCCGAGTCGCTCGCCGAGGTCGGCCTGCCCGCCTCGCTCGCCGAGCACGCGACGAGCGACCGCTACGACGCCGAGCTGCGCGCCTCGCACGCCGAGGGCATCTCGCGCGTGGGCGAGGACGTGGGGACGCCCGTGGTCGCTTTCGGCGACGTCGCGTTCTTCGGTCCGGTCGTCACGCCCGCGCCCAAGGGCGAGGACGCGGGGCGGCTGTGGGACGGGTGCGTCCTGGTCGCCTCGACGCCCGGCTTCTTCGAGCTCAAGCGCACGCGCACGCAGGGCCCGGTCTTCGACTGACGGGCACGCACGCCCGACGGCGCGTCCCCGGCCCGGCCGGAGGCGCGCCGGCGTCGTCCTGGACCGGCCCGGCGGTCGACTGCCGACGTGGAAGGATCGCGGCATGGCCTCCTGGAAGCAGTTCGTCGACGACGCCCCCGATCTTGCCCGGCGGGTGCGCGCCCGTTTCGAGGCGACCGCGCAGCACGTCCTCGCGACCCGGACGCTCACCGGGTCGCCGCGCGTCAGCGGCACCGAGGTCGGTTTCGCCCGCGACGAGGCGTGGATCGGTTCGTCGTCGCGCTCGGGCAAGTCGATGGACCTGCGCCTCGACCCGCGGTTCGTGCTGCACTCGAACCCGGGCGACGGCACGATGACCAGCGGGGACGTGAAGATCGACGGGACCGCCCGTGGTTCCTCGGCCGACGACGCGCGCCGGTTCGGACCCGCGGGGACGGCGGAGCCGGGCGAGCCGTTCCGGCTCTTCTGGATCGACCTGTCGCGCGTCGTGCTGACGACCGTGGACGGTGAGGAGGTCCGGACCGAGACCTGGCGCCCGGGAGCGGGAGTGCAGGTCGACGAGCGGGCGCGCTGACCTGGTCTCGAGGGAGCCGGTGCCTCGGGGCACCGACCTCGCACGGGGTGCATAGCGGACTCATCGGACAGGGTCGCGGTTCGACCGACGCAGGATCGTCGTGCCATGCTGCGTACTTCTGCCCCGAAACTGCGGGGTCCCGTCCTCTGAGGAGCTGTGATGTCCGGCAACGCCCCCGTGCCTCCGCCGCCCCCGCACTCCGAGCCTGCCCAGCGGCCGCCGGCCTTCCAGCCGGGGGCGCAGCAGCCCGCGACGTACCCGACCCCTCCTTCGCCCGACCAGCAGGCGACGGCCTACCAGCCGGTCCAGCCCGCGCAACCGTCGTACGGCGACGGCCAGGCGACCGCGTACCAGGCGCCCGTGCCTCCGGCGCAGCAGCGACCGGCCTATCAGCAGCCGCCGGCCCAGCCGGGCTACGGTCAGGACCAGCAGGCCACGGCCTACCAGCCGGCTCAGCCGGGCTACGGTCAGGACCAGCAGGCGACGGCCTACCAGCCGGCCCAGCCCGCGTACCAGCCGCCGGCCTACCAGCAGCCGCCGGCCCAGCCGGGCTACGGTCAGGACCAGCAGGCCACGGCCTACCAGCCGGCCCAGCCCGCCGCTCCCGTGGCTCAGCCCGTCCACGAGCAGCAGCCTGCGTACCAGCCGCCGCCGCCCGCGTTCGCGCCGGGCTCGGGCCAGGCCGCCCAGCAGGCGGCTGCCCAGCAGCCCGTCTACCAGGGCCAGGCCACCTATCCGCCGCAGGCCGCTCCCCAGCAGCCGGTCTACGCACCACAGCCGGCCGCGCAGCCCTACCAGCCCGCGTACGCCGAGCAGGCGCAGACGGGTGGGGGCGCGCAGCCCCCGGTGCGGCCGAGCGGCCCGGCGACGGGCAGCGGGTCCGGCGGCGGCCGCCGGCTCAGCCCGGGCTGGATCGCGTTCATCGTCGTCGACGTCATCCTCGTCGCGATCGTCATCGCCTTCGCGATCAGCCTCGCGGGCGGCGGCAAGGACGCGGAGTCGCCCGACGGTCAGGGCACGGTCGCGGAGGCCCCGGCGGCGACTCCCGACGCGCCCGCCGAGGCGGAGGACGCCCCGGTCGCGATCGCGGGCGAGACCGTCACGACGCCCAGCAAGAACATCACCTGCACGATCGGTGACCTGGGCATCTCGTGCGGCATCGCGGAGCTCGCCTCGCAGCCCGCGCCCGTCGAGGGGTGCAAGGGCACCACGGGCTACCTCGTGACCCTCACCGCGGACGGTGTCGACATCCCGTGCGTCCCGGCCGCGGACCAGCCGCAGAAGGCAGGCGGTGACGTGGCCGTGCTCGAGTACGACCAGACCAAGACGGTCGGGACCTACACGTGCACGAGCTCCAAGACCGGGATGCGCTGCACGGACAGCGAGACCGGCAAGGGGTTCAACGTGGCCAAGGCCGGGCTCTCGTCCTTCTGACGTCGCACCGCCCGGGTGCGTGACGCACCCGGGCGAGCGGCGCCGTCGGGCGCGTCCGTCTGCCCGACCGATCACCTGGCGCGCGACCGCGGACGCCCGCTGCTCCGCCCCCACGGGGACCGGAGCAGCGGGCGTCCGGGCCCGTCACCAGATGCGGACGCGCTCCTCCGGGGCGAGGTACAGCGCGTCGGACTCCGTCACGCCGTACGCCTCGTAGAACTCGTCCAGGTTGCGCACCACGCCGTTGCAGCGGAACTCGTTGGGGGAGTGCGGGTCCGTCGCGAGACGACGCACGACCTCCTCGTCCCGGCCCTTCGACTGCCACACCTGGGCCCAGCCGAGGAACACGCGCTCGATGCCCGTGAGGCCGTCGATCACCGGGGCCTCGGACAACGGGCGCCCCAGCGCGATGCGGTAGGCCTTGAGCGCGATCGACAGCCCGCCCAGGTCGCCGATGTTCTCGCCGATCGTCAGCGCGCCGTTGACGTGCGGGCCGTCAGCGGGCAGCTGGACCGGGCGGAACTCGTCGTACTGCGCGATGAGCGCCTTGGTGCGGATCTCGAACTCGGCCCGGTCCTCGGGCGTCCACCAGTCCTCGAGGCGGCCGTCGCCGTCGTACTTGGACCCCTGGTCGTCGAACCCGTGGCCGATCTCGTGGCCGATCACGGCCCCGATCCCGCCGTAGTTGACCGCGTCCTCGGCCTCGGGGTCGAAGAACGGCGGCTGGAGGATCGCGGCCGGGAACACGATCTCGTTCATGCCAGGGTTGTAGTACGCGTTGACCGTCTGGGGCGTCATGAACCACTCGTCGCGGTCGAGCGGCTTGCCGATCTTGCCCAGCTCGCGGTCCTGGTCGAACGCGTTGGACCGGCGGACGTTGCCCACCAGGTCGTCGGCCTCGACCACGAGGGCCGAGTAGTCGCGCCACTTGACGGGGTACCCGATCTTGGGCGTGAAGGCCTCGAGCTTCGCGAGCGCCTTGACCTTGGTCTCCTCGGTCATCCAGTCGAGCCCCAGGATCGACTCGCGGTACGCCGCGACGAGGTAGGCGACGAGCTCCTCCATGCGGGCCTTGTGGGCCGGCGGGAAGTGCCTCTCGACGTACACCGCGCCCACGGCCTCGCCCAGCGCGCCCTCGACGAGCGAGACGCCGCGCTTCCAGCGCTCGCGGACCTCCTGCGCCCCCGAGAGCGTGCGGCCGTAGAAGTCGAAGTTCGCCTCGACCAGCTCGTCCGTGAGGTAGGGCGCGCGCGCCGAGACCAGGTGGTAGACGGCCCACAGCTTCCAGTCCTCGAGCGGCACCGACTGCCACAGCTCGGCGAACCCGGTCGCGAAGCCCGGCTCGCGGACCACGAGGTGGTCGAGCGACCCCTCGGGCGCACCCAGGGCCAGGACCCACGCGTGCCAGTCGAAGCCCGGCGCGGACTCGGCGAGCGCGCCCAGCGTCATGGGGTTGTAGGTGAGGTCGGCGTCGCGGTCGCGCACCACGTCCCAGTGGTGGGCCGCGAGCTGGGTCTCGAGCGCGAGCACGCGCTCGGCGGCCTCCTCGGGGGACGCGCCCCACGTGTCCACCGTGACGCCCGCGAGGGTCAGCATGCGTGCGACGTGGGGGACGTACTTGGCACGCACGTCCGCGTACTGGTCCTCGCGGTAGTACGCCTCGTCGGGCAGACCCAGGCCGCCCTGGTAGAGATATGCGACGTACTTCTCGGGGTCCTTGGCGTCGTTGTCGACCCAGAACCCGAACGCGCCGGCACCGCCCGTGCGCTGGAGCGCGCCGAGCGCGCCCGTCAGCTCGGCCTGGGTCGTCGCAGCCGCGAGCAGGGCGAGGTCCGGGGCGAGCGGGGTGACGCCGCGCGCCTCGATCGTGCCGGTGTCCATGAAGCTCGCGAAGAGCGCGCCGATCTGGGCCTGGACGCCCGTGGCGTCACCGGCCTCGACCGCGGCCGCGGCGTCCTTGATGATCTCGCGGACGTGCTCCTCGGCCTGGTCGTGCAGCGCGCGGAACGAGCCGTCCATCGAGCGGTCGGCGGGGATCTCGTGGGACTCGATCCACCTGCCGTTGACGTGCCGGTACAGGTCGTCCTGCGGACGGACGGCCGGGTCGATCGCGGACAGGTCGATACCGGAGGTCGGGGTGCCGGTGGTGCCCGCCGTCTGGCCCTCGACGTGTGGTGAGGTCTGTGTCATGCGTCTCAGGTTATGCGAGCGCGAACGCATCCGGGGGCAGGATCGGGGATGATGGGGGCCATGCGCGTTCACATTGCAGCGGACCACGCGGGGTACGAGCTCAAGGCTCACCTCGTCACGCACCTCAAGAGCTCGGGCCACGACGTCGTGGACCACGGCGCCCACGAGTACGACGCCCTCGACGACTACCCGTCGTTCTGCATCGCGGCCGGCGAGGCCGTCGTCGCGGAGCCCGGGAGCCTCGGCGTCGTGATCGGCGGCTCGGGCAACGGCGAGCAGATCGCCGCCAACAAGGTCGACGGCGTGCGCGCCGCCCTGGCCTGGAACCTCGACACCGCGAAGCTGGCCCGCCAGCACAACGACGCCAACGTCATCTCGGTCGGCGGGCGTCAGCACACGGTCGAGGAGGCCACGTCGTTCATCGACGCGTTCCTCGCCGAGCCGTTCAGCGGCGACGCACGCCACCAGCGTCGCATCGACCAGCTGGCCGCGTACGAGGCCTCGCGCCACCAGGCGTGAGGTCGGGCCTGACCACGCTCCGCGTGCGGGTCGGCGGGGTGCCCCGTGCCTGAGGGGCACACCGTCCACCGCCTCGCGCGGACGTTCGCCGAGCTCTTCGCGGGGCAGGTCCTGGCCGTCTCGAGCCCGCAGGGGCGTTTCACGGCCGGGGCCGCGCTGCTCGACGGGTCCCGCCTGGTCGCCTCGCGGGCCTGGGGCAAGCAGCTCTTCCTGGGCTTCGCCGACGCTTCGGCGCGCCCGGAGCCGGGCGGTGCGCCCAGCGTCCCGCCCGACGACGACCTGCGCTGGCTCCGCGTCCACCTGGGGCTCTACGGGGCCTGGACGTTCGCGGGCGACGGGAGCTCCGCCGTCGTGCACGCGATCGGTGCGCCCCGCAAGCGCATCGGCGAGCGCGACTCGATCCCCGCCGGGCCCCTCGAGCCCCTCGCCCCGCAGGGCGAGGAAGCGTGGACGCCTCCTGCGCCGCGCGGGGCCGTGCGCGTGCGGCTGGTCGGGGCCCACGCGGTCGCGGACCTGACCGGACCCACGGCGTGCGAGGTGGTGTCCGCGGACGAGGTGCGCGCGGTCGAGGCGCGCCTGGGGCCGGACCCGATCCGCGACGACCCCGCTCCGGCCGGCGGCCCCGACCGCTTCGTGGCGGCCGTGCGCCGCTCGCGCACGAGCGTCGGGCAGCTCCTCATGAACCAGGACGTCATCGCCGGGGTGGGCAACATCTACCGCGCCGAGGTGCTCTTCCGTGCGGGCCTGGACCCGCTCACGGCGGGCAGGGACGTGCCCGCGGAGACGCTGCGGGGTGTCTGGGACGACCTGGTCGTCCTCATGCGCGACGGCGCGGCGACGGGCGCGATCGTCACCACGCGCCCGCAGGACCGCCTGCCCGACGACGGCGCGCACCCGGGAGCGCCCGTACGCACCGGGACGGTGCGGCAGAACACCGACGGCTCGGCGGGCTCGGTGCCCGCTGACCAGGCGTTCTACGTCTACCACCGCGACGGCCTGCCGTGCCGCGTGTGCGGGACGCCCGTGCTCATGAAGGAGCTCGCGGCGCGCAAGCTCTACTGGTGCCCGACGTGCCAGCGGTGACGGAGGACGAGGCCGACCGGCCGTCGAGTGCATGATCGTGCTGCGACACGCCCGGTGAGTCGCAGCCGAATCACGCACTCGACGCGGGTCGCGGTCAGAACACCCAGCTCGACACGGGCGCCACGGGCCACCCGAACGCTGCGCTCGCTGCTGCCAGGGCACCGGGCCGGTGCTCGGTGACGAGCCCGGCTGTCGCGAGCGAGACGAGCGAGACACCGCCCAGGAACGCCGAGCCCAGCTCGCGCACGTCGAGCGACACGTCGGCGGGGTCGTCGGTGCGCTCGCACGTCGCCTCGCCGAACGCCGTGGCGCGCAGTCGCCAGTGGCCCGCGTTGTCCGGGACCCGCTCGTCGCTCACGTGCAGGACGACGTCGACGTCCCCCGCGTACTGCCGTCCGGCGAGGGCCACGGGGACGTCGAGCACACGGACCCACAGGTTGTCGGCCACCCGCCCCGCGGCTGCCCGCGGGTTGACCAGGAGGTGGGTGATGGCGTCGTCGACCGGGATCATGAACGGCTCGATCTCGCTCGTGAGATCGAGGTCCGTCAGGACGCCCCACAGTGCTCGGGCGGCAGCCGCGTCGAGCGCGACGACCTCACCCGTGCTGACGGTGCCGCGCGGACCCGTGGTCTCCCACGCGAGCTTGCGGCGGAAGGTCGCGTAGCCGCGTGGCTCCCCGTCGCGCTCGACCACGACGATGCGCTCGGACTCGCGGCCACGGCGGAACACGGCCGGGTCCGACCACCAGGACTCCTGCAGCTCGGGCGTCTCGCGCGTGACCCAGCCGGGCCGGTTGATCCCCGTGCCGTGACCGCCCGGGTCGGCTCCGGCCGCGCGGTGCAGGGTGTCGACGAGCTCTCCGTGCCGGGCGCGGTCGGCCTTCTCGATGCGGACCGTGTGCTCGTCGGCGCCCGGGACGTCGCGCAGGGCTGCGCCCCGGGGGATGGTCAGGCGCAGGTCCTGCGCGGCCTGTCCGTAGCCGAACCGCCCGTAGATCGGGGCCTCGGCAGCGAAGAGCGCCGAGACGGGCTCGCCCGCGGCCCGGGCCTCCTCGAAGTGGAGGTCGATCATGGCGCTGAGGATGCCCCGGCGCCGGTGCTGCGGGTGCACGCCCACCCAGGTCAGGCCGCTCACGGGCAGCGTCCCGCCCGGCACGGGGAACTGGGAGAACGGGTACGAGGAATGCATGGCCGCGAGCTCGCTCACGGTCGGGACGGCGCCGTCGAGCGGGACGGCGTCGGCGTCCTGGTGCTCGCTCACCACGCCGAACGTCCGCGACCAGGTCAGGGGCAGCGGGAGCCCGACCTGCTCGTCGAGGTCGACCTCGGACGGGAAAGCCCACGTGTCCACGTCGAGGAGGGCGCGCTTGTCGGCCTCGGTGAGCGGGGCGAAGCGGTAGCCGGCGGGCAGGGGGCGTGGGGAGGGGGCGGTCATGCCCTCATCATCACGGTGCGGCGGGGGAGCGTGCCAGGGGAAATGTCGGGGGAGTCGTCAGGGCCGTGCCGGGGCGCACCCGGGGCGTCGTAGCGGGGAGCGGCCCACGAGAAGCCGGTCGAGAAGTGGGGGGGGGGGGGGGGGGGGGGGGG
>NZ_JACSQF010000007.1:179983-200210 GCF_014836755.1 Oerskovia merdavium | reverse complement strand
GTGGTCCGGGCCTGCCGAGGACACGGCCCGACGCCCCGCCAGGAGCACGGGCCGTAGGAGCGCGCCGGGTCGGTCCCGCTCCCGTGTCGCGACGACGGTCCGTGCTGGTCGAGAAGCCGGGTGTCCCCTCTCACCGCACCCCGGCTCGTCCAAGGAGTCTCACCTTCACCGTGACAGACGTCACCTGGTTCAGCCAGCGGTAGGGACCGTGCCCGGGCCGCTCGTCCCGGGCCGACGAGGGTCGCCCCACCGTCCGACGCCTACCCTGGAGCCATGCCCACGCTCCCCGCTCCCCACCGCACGCGCCCTCCCGTGGCGCGCGACGCCGTCGGGCCGGGACGGCTCGCCGGGGACGAGTGGCTCCTCCTCGCCGAGGCCCACGCCGAGCGCGCCGACGCCCTGACCGCGGGCTGGCGCGAGCGCCGGACCCGAGGCGAGAAGCACGCCGTCGAGGACTTCCTCTTCACCTACTACCCCACGCGCCCGGCCCAGCTCCGCCGGTGGCACCCGGGTGCGGGCGTCACGCTCTCCGGTGCCAGCGGCAGGCCCGACGGCGCCGCTCCCCTCCTCGCCGAGCGCGCCACCTGGCGGTGGTACGGGGCCGACGCCACCGGCGACGTGACGCTCGACGTCGACGCGTTCCTCGCCGACCGCGGCGAGACCGTGCGCTACGCGCGCGAGCTGCTCTCGGCCACGGCCTCACGACCCGCGACGCTCGGCTGCTTCGGGCTCCACGAGTGGGCCATGGTCTACCGCGACCACGCCCAGGGGCGCGACCACCGTCACCCCCTGCCGCTGCGGCTGGGTGCCCGCGGCACCGACGACGTCGTGGCCTCGCACCCCGTGCGCTGCTCGCACTTCGACGCGTTCCGCTTCTTCACCCCCGAGGCCGTGAGCCTCAACCGGCTCCAGCCCACGCGCGAGACCCAGCCCGCGCTCGAACAACCGGGCTGCCTGCACGCCAACATGGACCTCTACAAGTGGGCGACCAAGCTGTCGCCCGCCGTGCCGAGCGGTCTGGTCCTCGACGCGTTCGAGCTCGCGCGCGACATCCGCTGGGTCGACATGCGGGCCAGCCCCTACGACGTGTCGTCCTACGGGGTCGCCCCCGTGGCGATCGAGACGCCCGAGGGCAAGGCCGAGTACGTACGGCTCCAACGCGGGTTCGCCGAGCGGTCCGCGACGCTGCGCGAACGGCTGGTCGAGGTCTGCGAACGCCTGCTGGGCTGAGGCGTGCGACAGTTGCCCGCCGACACCGCGCGGCTCGAGATCTGTCCGACCTGACCGACCCACGGCCGAGGACCCGGTGGGCTTTGGCCTGCCGACAGGGTGCCTGCCGGGCGCGCGAGGAGGGGGTACGGCGACCTGGCAGGATCGGGGCATGACCCGACCGCCGCTCGCCGAGATCCCGACGGGGCCCGTGCCCGTCCCACCCGCCGTCCGCTCGCTCGTCGACGCCGCGGGGGGCGGGGACCTGGTCCCGGTGTGGAAGAACGACCTCGGCGGCCTCACGTTCCGCTGGGGCACGGGCGCCACGGCTCGGTACGTCAAGTGGGTCGCGGCCGGGACGCCGGAGATCGACCTGCTCGCCGAGGCCGAGCGGCTCGCGTGGGCCTCACGGTTCGCGACCGTGCCACGCGTGCTCGACGCCGGGCAGGACGAGGTCGGTGCCTGGCTCGTGACCGAGGCGATCGACGCGGCGTCGGCCGTCGACCCGCGCTGGATCGCCGAGCCCGTGACGGCCGCGGCGGCGATCGGTCACGGGCTGCGCGTCCTGCACGACACGCTGCCTGTCGAGGACTGCCCGTTCACGTGGGGCGTCGAGGCGCGCATCGCGCGCGCCGACGAGCGGATCGCCGACGGCGAGGGACCGTCCGACTGGTTCCCCGAGCACGCGCAGCTCTCGGTCGCCGAGGCGCGTCCGCTCCTCGACCTGACTCCTCCCGTGGACCGGCTCGTCGTGTGCCACGGCGACGCGTGCGCGCCCAACACCCTGCTGGCCGCCGACGGCACGTTCGCGGCGCACGTCGACCTCGGGTCGCTCGGGGTCGCCGACCGCTGGGCGGACCTGGCCGTGGCCGCGTGGAGCACCGAGTGGAACTACGGGCCGGGCTACGACGGGATCGTGTACGAGGCCTACGGCATCGAGCCCGACAAGGAGCGCATCGCCTACTACCGCCTGCTCTGGGACCTGGGCTGACGCCACGGCCCCCGGGGCCGAGCGGCCCCGGCTACGCCTTCGAGCCCTCCTGGACCGGCGCCCACACGTCGCCCGGGACGTCACCCGGCAGGTCCGGGTTCCCGACCCCGACGAACCGGTCCCCGCCCCCGCCCTTGCGCAGGCGCTCGTAGTCCTTGAGCGCCCCGAACGCCCAGCGGCCCAGCAGCGTGATCGCCACGAGGTTGACGAGCGCCATGAGCGCCATCGCGACGTCCGCCACGGCCCAGACGGCCTCGAGCTCGATGAGCGAGCCGATCCCGATCGCGGCGAGCACGAGCGTGCGCAGCGCGGTCAGCGCCTTGGCACGGATGCCGAGGAAGGTCAGGTTGACCTCGGCGTACGAGTAGTTGCCCAGCACCGAGGAGAACGCGAAGACGAACACGAGGATCGTCATGGGCCACACGGTCCACGTCCCGAGCTGGGCCGCGACGGCCTGCTGCGTGAGCGAGGCCCCGGCGGCGTCGGTCGTGGTGCCCGGGTCGAACACGGACGGCCCTGCCATGAGGATGATGAAGGCCGTGGCCGAGCAGACCACGATCGTGTCGACGAACACCCCGAGCGACTGGATGAGCCCCTGCTTGGCCGGGTGCGAGACCGTCGCGGTCGCGGCCGCGTTCGGGGCGCTGCCCATGCCCGCCTCGTTCGAGAACAGGCCGCGCTTGACCCCGTTGAGCAGCGCGGCGAGGATCCCGCCGGCCGTGCCCGCGACGGCCTGGTCCAGGCCGAACGCGCCCTCGACGATCTGCCGGACCACGCCCGGCACCGCGCCGAGGTTCATGAGGATGATCGTGGCCGCGAGCAGGACGTAGACCCCCGCCATGATCGGCAGGACGATCCCCGCGACCTTCGCGACACGCTTGACCCCGCCGAACAGGACGGGGGCCGCGAGGATCATGAGGAACACCGCGGTCCAGCCCGGCGCCACGGCGTGGCCGTTGTCGAGCGCCTCGCTGATCGTGTTGGCCTGCACCATGTTGAACGCGAAGCCGAACGCGAAGATCAGCAGGATCGCGAACACGATCCCCCACCGCCGCGAGCCCAGGCCGCGCTGGATGTAGTACGCGGGGCCGCCGCGGTAGGAGCCGTCGTCGGCCCGGACCTTGAAGATCTGTCCGAGCGTCGCCTCGACGAACGCCGTGGCCATGCCGAGGAGCGCGACGCACCACATCCAGAAGATCGCGCCGGGGCCGCCGAGCGTCAGCGCGATCGCGACGCCCGCGATGTTGCCCGTGCCCACGCGTGACGCGAGGCCCACGCAGAACGCCTGGAACGAGGAGATACCGCCCTCGGCCGCACCGGTCGAGCCCCCGACGAGGCGGAACATGAGCCCGAACAGCCGCACCTGGACGGCACGCGTGCGGACCGTGAACCAGATGCCGGCGCCGATGAGGACGTAGATCAGGACGTAGGAGTACAGAAAGTTGCTGACCGGGTCGATCAGCGCCTCTTGCAGGACGTCCATGCCTCACCCCTCCGGCCCGACGGCGGTTCTGCCGCTCCGAGGGACGCTAGCCGCTCGTGGTGGCTGTGTCGCGACGGACCTCAGCGGGGCTGCTCGTGCGCACGCTCGCCGCGCTGCGCCTTCTCGGCCGTCTCGGCGATCCGGGCCGCACGGGTCGGTGCCCGCCGGGCGTCCGCGATCCACCCGAGGACGAGACGGCGGACCCCGGGCGGGAAGCCGTCCCAGTGCTCCCAGGCGGGCGGTGCGGCCGCGAGCGCGGAGGCCAGGTCGTCGGGTACGACCAGCGCCTCGGCGTCGTCGTACCTCGTCCAGGAACCGTCGGCCCGCGCCGCCTCGATCACCGCGCGCCCCGCGTCGGTCATCCGCCCGTCCGCCTCGGCTCGCGCGACCCGTTCCTTGCTCAGGCGGGTCCACCGGCTCCCAGGCCGCCGCCTGGTGAGCCACATCATCGAGCGCTCGTCGTCGATCGTCTGGACGGTCCCGTCGATCCACCCGAAGCTCAGTGCCTCCTCGATGAGCGCGTCGTAGTCGATCGGGGCTCGACCGCTCGCCCGGCGCCACTGCACGACCCACACCCCGGGCACCTCGTCGGCGTGGTGCTCGACGAGCCAGGCCCGCCACTCGGCGGCGGTCTCGGGGTGGAAGCGAGGCGCGTCCACGCGCCGGTCGGTCACCATGCGCCCAGACTGCCACGGGGCGTCGTGCTCTTCGCGGCGAGACCAGCGGGTCCCGGTCACGCGAACGGAGAGGGGAGGTGCTGTCCGGGACGCGTCCGGACCAGCACCCCCCCCGCTCGCGGGTCAGTCGCAGGTGGTGGCGTCGTAGGACGCAACGACCTCCTGCGAGCGACCGTCCTGGGTGACCACGACCGTGACCTGGCCCGCCTCGACCGCACCCGAACGCGTCGCGAACGACGCCGACGCACTCTTGCCCGACGCCAGACCCACGAACGACCTGCTGCCGAACGCCGACGACACCCTCACGTCCACCGGCGACTCCTCACCGCTCACCGCACGCGCCGAGACCACCACACGCCCCGCCACGCACTGCGTCCTCGCCGAGACCACCACGTCGAACACAGGCCCCACCACGACCGCATCGCTCGCCACCGCGAACACGTGCAGGTCCTTGTTCCGCGGGAACGTGATCGAGACGATCTTCTTGCCCTCGGGGGCCACGTAGGGGGCCGTGGAGAACACGAACGCACTGTCCTTGTCCCCGTTGCGGCGGTCCATGCGCGCGACCACCGCGTTCCCCAGGACCGGGCTGCCGTCCGCGCTGGGCAGGACCCAGTCACCGAAGCCGACCGTGGTCGTGGCCGTGGTCCCGTCCGTGAACGTCACGGTCGCCTTGCCCTGCTGGGTCCCGTTGGTCGCAGCACCGACGAGCGAGAAGCCCGCGCTCGGCGCCGGCAGGACGACCGTCTCGCCGTCGAGCGTGAGCGAGTCCGGGCGTCCTTCGGGCGAGGAGGGCCAGACGAACGGCAGCCCGCCGACGTCGTGCGCCGAACCCGGTGTGAGCCCCGCCTGCGCGAGCGCCTCGCGCGAGAACGAGTTCCCCGCACCGTCGAAGTTGGCGCCGCCCCGCTGGGCCTGGCTCGCGCTCCCCACCGTGTCGAACGCCGCGAACAGGCTTCCCTCGGCCGCGACCCGCACCGTGACCGGGACACGCCTCTCGGTACCCCCGGCCGTGAGCGTGACCTCGACGTCGTGGAAGCCCTCGGGCACGTCCTGCCCCACCGCGAAGGTGAGGTCACCGCGCAGGTGACCTGCGCCGTCGGGCACGAGGGCCTCACCCGTGACCGTGATGCCCGTGGGCGCGTCGACCGAGACCGCGACCTGGGCTTCCAGGTCCCCGAAGAGCTGGGCGTCGACCGGCGACGTCGCCGTGCCGCCCGGGGCGACCGAGACGAGCGCGCTCCCCGCGTTCGCGACGAGCCCCTGCTCACCCTCGCGGAACGACGGCGGCGAGGCCTCGGGCGACGTGCCCCAGGACGTGTCGCGCTCGGCCGACAGGGCCAGCTCGACGACCCCGCCCTCGTGGATCAGGCCCTCGGGCAGGTAGGTCCGGTCCCAGGGCTGCCCGTCGACCGTCATGCCCGTGATGTACCGCTGCCCCGTCGACGCGCCCGGCGCCCGCAGGTCGAGCGCCTTGCCGTCTCCGAGGTCGATCACGACCCGGTCGAAGCGCGGGGTGTTGATCGCCAGGACGTCGGTCCCGGGGGTCGTGGGGTACAGGCCCGCGGCGGCCCAGACGTACCAGCCCGCCTGCGCGCCCAGGTCGTCGTTGCCCGGCTTCCCGTCCGGCGTCGGGGAGAACAGCGTCGCGGTGATCTCGTCGACCAGCTCGGTCGTGCGCCAGGGCTGTCCCACGTAGTCGTACAGCCACGGCACGCCGAAGTTCGGCTCGTTGCCGATCCAGAGCCGGGGCTCGTTGGGACCCGAGTTGTGGGTCGTGGTGAACCGGTCGAGCCGCTCGGCCACGGCCTCCCGACCGCCCAGCCCCTCGGTGAGCGCCGCGACGTTCTGCGGGACGAGCCACGTGTACTGCTCGGCGTTGCCCTCGTCGAAGCCTTCCTGCCCGAACCCGCCGCTCCCGTCCGGGACCACGAACGAGCCGTCCGCGTTGCGGGCTGCGACCGTGCTCGTGCTCGGGTCGAAGATGTTCTGCCAGTACTGGCCGCGCGCCTGGTACTCGGCCGCGGTCTCGTCCTGTCCCAGGGCCCCCGCGAGGCGACCGATCGCGAAGTCCGCGACCGACCACTCGAGCGTGATGGACGCCCCGACCACGCGGTGGTCACCCCGGAACTCCTCGGTCTGCGGGGCGTACCCGCGCTCGAGGTAGGTCCCGATCCCGTGCCGCTGGACGTACCCGCTCGGGGTCCGGCCCTCGGTCGTGGCGCCCTTGACCATGTACTCGAGCGCCGTCTCGGCGTCGAAGTCCCGCGCACCGAACGCGTACATGCTCGCGATGAGAGGCACCGAGCTGTCGCCGGTCATCTGCCCCGTGTACCCGTTGGCGACGGGCCAGCGCGGGAGCCAGCCGCCCTCGACGGCCGAGCTCACGAGCGACTGCGCCATGTCCGAGGCGCGCTCGGGGGCGAGCACCGCCTGGAGCGCGCCGAGCGACCGGTAGGTGTCCCAGTCGGAGAAGTTGGCGTACCGGGTGCGACCGTCGGCGACCTGGTGGATCTGCTGGTCGAACCCGACGTAGCGGCCGTCGACGTCGTCGAACGTGTTGGGGTGCATCATCGAGTGGTACAGCGAGGTGTAGAACATGGTCTTGTCGGCGGCGTCCTCGCCCGCGACCTGGACCTTGCCCAGCAGGTCGGACCAGGCCGCGCGGTTGTCGTCCCTCACCGCGTCGAAGTCCCAGCCCGGGATCTCGGCCGCGAGGTTGGCCTGCGCGCCCTCGACGCTCACGTACGACATCGCGACCTTGGCCTGGACCGTCGAGCCCGGCGCGAACGTCGTCCACGCTCCCGCGCGGCTTCCCTTCGCCGAGCGGTCGCCCGTCGTGAGGGTCGTGCCCTCCCACGTGCCGAACGACGAGAAGTCCTGGTCGAACTCGACCGCGTAGTAGAGCGTGTAGCGGTTGCCCTTGCCGCAGAACCCGCCGCTCGACACCGAGCCGGTGACCGTGCGGCTGCCCGTGACCTCGACCGTGGACCCGAAGACCGTGCCGAGCGAACCGCCCGGGTTGACGATGACCTGCGCGTCGCCCGTCTGCGGATAGTCGAACGTCATGCCGCCCGAGCGCGTCGCGGCCGAGAGCTCGGCCTCGATGCCCGAGCTCTTGAGGGTCACCGCGTACCTGCCCACCTCGGCGCTCTCCTGGTCGTGCGAGAACTCCTCCTTGCGGTCCCACGGCGCACTGCCCACGCTCCCGGCGACAGGCAGGATCGGGACGTCGCCGAACACCCAGCACCCGGCCGACGCGTGGTTCATCGAGAACCCGCGGATCGCCTGGTGCGAGTAGCGGTACCCCGCGTACGCCCGGTCGCCGTTCCCCACCGACACCTGGGTGTCGGGCGAGAGCTGCATCATGCCGAACGGCATCGACGGTCCGGGGAAGTTGTTGATCTCCCCCACGACGCCGTTCGCCTGCCCCGTGCCGACCATCGGGTCGACCAGGTCGACCGGGTCGGTCACCAGTCCGGTGTCGGAGGCCCCGGCCGCTGGTGCCGGCGGGGCGGCGACCGCCGCCCCTCCCACGAGCCCCGCGCCCGCGACGGCCGCTGCGGCGAGTGCCGCGACGACCCTTCGTGTCCTGCCTCGTGCTGTTCTCACGCTCTGCTCCCTCGTTGGTCGTACCTGACCTCGTGACGTGCTGCGGAACGCCGGTCGTCCCGGCGGACCGGGGGCGCCCCGCCCGTGTCCTGCGCGTCGGGCGGGTCGCACCGACGTGCCCGCCCGGGGTTCCCTCCCCGGGCGGGCACGTGGTGGGTCAGTCGCAGGTGGTGGCGTCGTAGGACGCCACGACCTCCTGCGAGCGACCGTCCTGGGTGACCACGACCGTGACCTGGCCCGCCTCGACCGCGCCAGAACGCGTCGCGAACGACGCCGACGCACTCTTGCCCGACGCCAGACCCACGAACGACCTGGACCCGAACACCGAGGACACCTTCACGTCCACCGGCAGGTCCTCACCGCTCACCGCACGCGCCGAGACCACCACCCGCCCCGCCACGCACTGCGTCCTCGCCGAGACCACCACGTCGAACTCAGGAGCCACCACGACCGCATCGCTCGCCACCGCGAACACGTGCATGTTGGTCGCGCGCGGCAGGGTGATCGTCGCGAGCGCCTTGCCCTCGGGGACGGCGACCGGAGCCGTGGCGTACAGGCCGCACCCGATGCGCTGGGTCCCCGTGCCGCTGCCGCGAGCGCCCGCCTTGGCGACGAGGATGTTCCCGGCCACGGGCGACCCCGTGCACCAGTCGCTCAGCTCGACGCGCGACGTCTGGCTCGTCCCGTCGGTGAATCCCAGGACCAGGTCGCCCCCGTGCGTGCCGTTGTTGCTCGAGCCGACCAGCGAGACCTGGCGCGCCGTGCCGATGCTCGCGCGCACGTCGAGCACCTGGCCGTTCGCGCGGACGTTGTCGGGCGCCCCCGGCTCCTCGGCCGCGAGCACGTAGCCCAGCTGCGTGCCCGGGACGAGTCCCGGCACGCCCTGGACGGCACCCTGCTCGGCGAGCAGGTCGCGCAGCAGGTAGGCCCCCTGCCCGTCGAAGTTCGCGTTGGCCGCCCCGGTGTCGCCGATCCCCACGTTGTCGAAGCTGCTGCGCAGCCACGACTCCTGCGCGACGACGACGGTCACCTCGCGGGAGACCTCGTGCCCTGCGGCGTCGGTCACGACGACCGTGACGGGGTACGCACCGGGCGCGACGCCCGGAGCGGCCGAGAGCCTCAGCGGGATCTCGCTCGTGGCCGGCAGCCCGTCCGAGACGACGGACCACGGACCCGAGCCGTCCTGGACCTGGACCGCGTCGCTCCCGGTCACCTGGATCTCGCCCGAGACCGTGCCCGGGCCCTGCGCGACGACGCTCGCCACGAGGTCGACCGTCGTGCCCGGTCGGATGACCGGGTGCGCGGTCGAGAGGCCTGCGAACAGGCGGCTCACCTCGACGTCGACACGGTCGACCGCGCCCGGCGCGGCGTCCTCGCCCGTGGCCCACGCGGTGTGCTCGGCGCTCGTGGCGAACGACAGCGTTCCGGCCGCGGTCAGCTCGGGGCCCGTGAGGTAGGCGCGGTCCACCGTGGTGTCCCCTGCGGTGACCGAGGCCGTGTAGCGGTTCTCGGTCGACGTCCCCGGTGCGGTGATGTGCAGCTCGCTCCGGGCGTAGAACGACTCGTCGAGGTCGATCCGGACGTCGTCGAACAGGGGGGTCGAGAGGCCCCACGTGTCCGTGCCCGGCACGATCGGGTAGATCCCGAGCCCCGACAGGACGTGCCACGCCGACATGGTGCCCAGGTCGTCGTTGCCCGTGACGCCGTCGGGGCCGTCGGTGAAGAGGGTCAGGGCCGCGCGCACCACGTCGTTGGTCTTCCACGGCTGCCCGGTCCACAGGTACACGTACGGCGCGTGGAGGTTGGGCTCGTTGTTGGGGTTGTAGGTGTCCTGGTCGTAGTAGGAGTAGGTGCCGTTGACCCATACCTCGCGGGCCGTCTTCTCGGGGTCCACGAGCAGCTGGTCGTACGCGAAGAACGCGTCGAGCGCGTCGTTGGCGGCGTCCGTGCCGCCGATCAGGTCCACGAGGCCCGGGACGTCCTGCTGGACGAGCCACTGGTACTGGACCGCGGTGCCCTCGTGGAACCCGTCGCTCTTGGCCGGGTCGGGGTCGCCCACGAACAGGCCGTCGGCGTTGCGGGCGCGGAAGGCCCCGGTGCGCGGGTCGAACACCGAACGGTAGCTCTGGCCGCGCGCGGCGTAGCGGTCGGCGTCCTCGTCATGGCCGAGGCCGCGCGCCATGGTCGCGAGCATCGCGTCCGAGAGCGCGTACTCGAGCGTTGCCGAACCACCGTGCTGCAGGTCGTAGTCTCCGGGCTTGCCCGACCGTCCCGGCTCGTGCGGGACGAACCCGCTCGCCAGGTACGTGTCGTTGCCCGCGCGTCCGTTGAACGGCGAGTCGGCGGGGGCCATGTTGTCGGCGCTCTGCTGGAGGACCGCGTAGGCCTCCTCCTCGTGCCCTGCGAGGAGCCCCTGGCTCCACGCGCTCACGAGGAACGGCGTGGCCGGGTCGCCCGTCATGATGTTGGTCTCGACGGTCCCGTAGCCCCAGCGCGGCAGCCAGCCGCCATGCTCCGCCGCGCGCACCACGGACAGCGCCATGTCCTGCGACTCCTGCGGGGCGAGGAGCGCGAGCAGCTGCTGCTGCGTGCGGTACGTGTCCCACAGCGAGAAGTTCTGGTAGTAGGTGAAGTCCTCGGCGACGTGGACCTCCTGGTCCCAGCCGCGGTAGCGCCCGTCGACGTCGGTGCCCGTGTTGGGGGCCAGGAAGCTCCGGTAGAGCGAGGAGTAGAAGGTGCGCAGGTCGTCCTCGGCGCCGCGCTGGACGGCGACCGACCCGAGCCGCTCCTCCCACGCGGCGGTCGCGGCCGTGCGGGCCTCGTCGAACGTGCCCGCCTCGGCCTCGAGGTTCGCGGAGGCTCCCGCTGCGTCGACGTAGCTCATCGACGTGGTCGCCTCGACGTCGAGGTCGCCGCCCGTGGTGTCGAACCGGAGGTAGGCGCCCACGCGGCCGTCGCCCGTGGCGCTCGCAGCGCCCGCCGTGACGGTGCCGCCCTGCCAGGTGCCGTAGGTCGTGAAGGGGCGGTCGAACGTCGTGCGCGTGTGGATCGTGAAGGGCTGCGTGTCCTGGCAGAAGCCGCGCTGGGTGATGGTCGTCTCGACCGTGCGGTCGTCGATCACGGTCACGGTCGACCCGGTGACCCGGTTGAGGGCCTGGCCGGTGTTGATCAGCACGTTCGCCTTGTCGGTCGACGGGAACGTGTAGCGCTGGACCGCGGTGTGCTCGCCGGCCGTGAGCTCGGCGTCGATGGTGCCCGCCGACGCCTGGAGCCCCACGCGGTAGTACCCGGGCGAGGCCTCCTCGTCGTCGTGCGAGTACTGCAGGGCGTACTGCCCGTAGTCGGTCGAGGTGACGTCGCCCGTCGTGGGCAGGACGGGCAGCGTGCCACCCAGCCCGCACCCGACCCCCGAGAGGTGCACGAGCGAGAACCCGCGGATGCGGTCGCGCCCGTGGTCGTACCCGACGTTGTGGCCGTTGTCGGGCGAGAACTGCACCATGCCGAACGGGACGCTCGCCCCGGGGTAGGTGTTCCCGTCGTCCTTGGTCCCGATGAAGGGGTTGACGTACGAGACGAGGGGCTGGTCCACCGGGACGACCTCGGCCCGGACCGCGGTCGGGGCGGCCGGCGCCGCGCCCGCGGCCGGGAGAGCGGTCGCCGCAGGAACGGCCCCCACGAGGAGCGCGAGCGCCAGGGCGGTCGACGGGATCGGGCTCCGACGGTGCTGCTTCGAACGAGTTGTCGCGTGCTGACGAGGAGTCATACGGCTCGCCCTCCTGCCCACCACGGCGTGGGCTGCTCGGTGTACCCAGCGTCAGTGCTGGGCGTTCTGCACCTTTGCATGGCATGACAGCGCTGTCCACGGGAGCCATAAGGTTGCCGCCCCTCGGTGGCGCGGCACAGCCGGGCGACCACGCGACGCGGCCCACCGCCAGGCGCCCGCTCTGCGACAATGGCCACGATGAGCACCACGACCCCCACCACCCGTCCCGAGCCCGGCCTGGTTCGTCACCTGCCGGCACCGGACGGCTCGGGCACCCCCGACCCTGACGCCCTCTACGAAGGGTTCACCGAGTGGGCCACCGAGACGGGGATCGACCTCTACGCCCACCAGGACGAGGCCGTCATCGAGATCTTCTCGGGCGCGCACGTCATCCTGGCCACGCCCACGGGGTCGGGCAAGTCGCTCGTGGCGGTCGGCGCGCACTACGCGGCCCTCGCCGCGCACCGTGCAGGAACCCCCGGGCGCAGCTACTACACGGCCCCGCTCAAGGCGCTCGTGAGCGAGAAGTTCTTCGCTCTCGTCGCGGTGTTCGGGTCCGCGAACGTGGGCATGATGACGGGTGACTCGTCGGTCAACCCGACCGCACCGATCATCTGCTGCACCGCGGAGATCCTCGCGAACATCGCGCTGCGCGACGGCGCCGACGCGGACGTCGCGCAGGTCGTCATGGACGAGTTCCACTACTACGCGGACCCACAGCGCGGCTGGGCCTGGCAGGTCCCGCTCCTCGAGCTGCCCCAGGCGCAGTTCGTGCTCATGTCCGCGACGCTGGGCGACACGAGCACGTTCACCGAGGACCTCGAGACCCGCACGGGACGCCCCGTCGCCGAGGTCACGAGCGCCGAGCGTCCCGTGCCGCTCACGTTCGCCTACGTCGTCGAGCCGCTGGGCGAGGTCATCGAGGAGCTCGTCACGACGCACCGGGCGCCCGTCTACGTCGTGCACTTCACCCAGAAGGACGCGGTCGACCGCGCCCAGGCCCTGCTGAGCATCAACGTCGCGAGCCGCTCGGAGAAGGACGCGATCGCGGCCGAGCTGGGCGACTTCCGCTTCACGTCGGGGTTCGGCAGGACGCTCAGCAAGTTCCTGCGCCACGGCGTGGGCGTGCACCACGCGGGCATGCTGCCCAAGTACCGTCGCGTGGTCGAACGCCTGACCCAGGCCGGGCTGCTCAAGGTCGTGTGCGGCACCGACACCCTGGGCGTCGGCATCAACGTCCCCATCCGCACCGTCCTCATGACGAGCCTCGTGAAGTTCGACGGCGAGCGCATGCGCCACCTCACGGCACGCGAGTTCCACCAGATCGCGGGCCGCGCCGGCCGTGCGGGCTACGACACGCTCGGTGAGGTCCTCGTCATGGCCCCCGAGCACGTGATCGAGAACCGCAAGCTGCTCGCCAAGGCCGGGGACGACCCCAAGAAGCTCAAGAAGATCGTCCGCAAGAAGGCACCCGCAGGTGCGGTCAACTGGACCGACGCGACGTTCGAGCGTCTGCGCGACGCCGACCCCGAGGCCCTGACCAGCCACTTCACGGTCAACCACGCCATGGTGCTCAACGTGCTCGCGCGCGGTGACAAGGGCGAGGACCCGGTCCGAGCCATGAAGCACCTGCTCACGGCCAACCACGACACCGAGGCCCAGCGCGAGCGCCACGTGCGCCAGGTGTTCCGCATCTACCGCTCGCTGCGCGTCGCGGGCATCGTCGAGCGCGTGCGCGTGCCCGACCCGACGTACCCGAGCGGGCAGCGCCCCACGGTGCGCCTCACGGTCGACCTGCCGCGCGAGTTCGCGCTCAACCAGCCCTTGTCGCCGTTCGCGCTCGCGGCGCTCGACCTGCTCGACGTCGAGTCCCCCACGCACGCGCTCGACGTCGTCTCGGTCCTGGAGGCCACGCTGTCCGACCCGCGCCAGGTGCTCGTCGCGCAGCAGCACCGGGCCCGCGGCGAGGCCGTGGCGGCCATGAAGGCCGAGGGGTACGAGTACGAGGAGCGCATGGCGCTGCTCGAGACCATCACGTGGCCCAAGCCCCTCGCAGACCTGCTCGAGCCCGCGTTCGTCACGTACAAGCACTCGAACCCGTGGGTCTCCGACGCCGAGCTCTCGCCCAAGTCGGTCGTGCGGGACATGGTCGAGCGGGCCATGACCTTCGGAGAGTTCGTGTCCGTGTACGGCCTGGACCGCACCGAGGGCGTCGTGCTGCGCTACCTCGCGGACGCGTACCGCTCGATGCGCCAGACGATCTCCGAGGAGCACCGCACCGAGGAGGTCCAGGACATCACCGAGTGGCTGGGCGAGCTGGTGCGCGGCACCGACTCGTCGCTGCTCGACGAGTGGGAGCGCCTGGCCAACCCGGTCGACGACGACGCGGACGACGAGGTCGGCGACGGCCCGCTGTCCGGCACGGGCGCCGAGGCCCCGGTCCGCCCGGTCACGGGCAACCCGCGCTCGTTCCGCGTCCTGGTCCGCAACGCCCTGTTCCGCCGGGTCGAGCTCGCGGCGCGCGAGAACTACGACGCGCTCGAGGCCCTCGACAAGGCGAGCGGCTGGGACGGCGACGCGTGGGCCGACGCGCTCGACCCGATGTTCGAGCTGCACGGCAACGACGCGATCGGCGTGGACGCCGCGGCGCGCTCGTCGGCCCTCGTGCAGATCTTCGAGAACGGCGTGCGCCCCGACGGCGAGCGTGTCGAGCCCGGCACGTGGTTCGTCCGCCAGGTGCTCGACGACCCGGCCGGCGACCACGACTGGGCGATCAGCGCCGTCGTCGACCTCGCGGCGAGCGACGAGGCCGGTGCCGTGGTGCTGAGCGTCGTGGCGGTCGGGACGATCTGACGGGGTCTACCGGACCACGTCGTCGGCCGGGCGGCGGGGCGTCCGGGGGGACGTCGCGCTGTATCCCAGTCGCAGCACCATCTGAGGCGCCCCCGCGTCGAGCGCCGCCGCGAGCGCGGCCCGCGTGGTCGGGTTCTCCAGGACCGTCGTCGCGAACGAGGCGTGCACGAAGTAGGTGGTCGCGGTCAGCAGGACGCGCTCGAGGGCCTGGCCCGCTGCGAGCCAGTCACGCACGGAGTCGCCGGGGGTCGTGAGGACCGCGAGCGTCGACCGGTGCTCGAACGCGGCCCGGTCGCTCGTGCTGTCGCCGCCGAAGTGCCGCACGGGGGCCAGCGCGTCGTCGCTCGCAGGACCGAGCGCCGCGACCGGGATCCCGTCGGGCCGGTCGGGGTCGCTCGTGACCCAGCGCGCCTGCTCGACGCGGCCCGTGTGGTCCTTGCCGGCGGCCTCCTCGGCCTCGCGCACGAGGTCCAGCAGCACGGTCCGCTCGGGCGCCTGCGGCGCGAGCGTCACGAGCCGTGCCCCCTCGGACGTCGCCGCCCTGTCGAGGTCGTCGACGACGTCGGCGTCGAGCGGCTGGTCCTCGAACGGCACCCGGGACGTGGCACGCCGCTCGATCGCGACCGCGAGGTCGAGCTCGTCGGCGTCGGGCAGGACGCCCGGCACCAGGTCGACGCGGGCGACCAGGGCAGGGTCGGCGTCGTCGGGCAGCAGCGTCAGCACCGGACGGAAGGACTCGCGGCGCGCCGCGACGCGCAGGTTCGCGAGGAACGCGCCACAGCTGATGAGCATCTCCCGGCCGGCGGGGTCGGCGTGCGTCAGCCGGCGCGAGTCGTCGGCCAGGATGTCGAGCGTGGTGCCGCGCACACGGACCGACCACGGCTGGGTGTTGTGGACGCTGGGGGCCCGCGACGCGGCCGCGAGGATCCGTTCGATACGAGGGTCGTCGATGCTCATGTGCGTTCTCCCTGCTCCGATGCGCCCCTGACGCATCCCCTGCCGGCGGTCACCTCTGCCACCTCGAGCCTCTCAGGACGGGCCGGGGTCGGCCAGGGACGAAGGTCCTCGCGGGCCTGAGGTGCAGGTCACACGCTCGGCGCCCGGGACGAGAGCGAGCGCGTCGTGGCCCACCACGACAGGCTCGCTCCCCCGTCCTACCGTGGCCTCATGAGCGCACGCGACCAGGAGACGACACCGCACGAGGGAGAGCAGCACCAGACCGAGGGGACCGGGTCGCGGCTCAACAGGCTGCGCGCCGGGGTGCTCGGCGCGAACGACGGGATCGTCTCGACCGCGGGCGTGGTCGTGGGTGTCGCCGCCACCAGCACGTCGATCCCCGTCATCGCGACCGCGGGCGCCGCCGCGCTGCTCGCCGGGGCCCTGTCGATGGCCGCGGGCGAGTACGTCTCGGTGAGCACGCAGCGCGACACCGAGGAGGCCATGCTCGCCAAGGAGCGCCAGGAGCTCGCGACCATGCCCGCCGAGGAGCTCACCGAGCTCGCGGGGATCTACCGGGCCAAGGGGCTCACGCCCGAGCTCGCGCACGAGGTCGCCGTCCAGCTCACGGCGCACGACCCACTCGCGGCGCACGCCGACGCCGAGCTCAACATCGACCCCGACGACCTGACCTCGCCGTGGGAGGCCGCGGTCGCCTCGATCGTCTCGTTCACGGTGGGTGGTCTGCTCCCCATGGCCGCGATCCTCCTGTCCCCCACCGCAGCACGGATCCCCGTGACGTTCGTCGCGGTCGTCCTGGCGCTGGTCCTCACGGGTTGGGGCAGCGCGAAGCTCGGGCAGTCGCCGACCCGGCGGGCCACGATCCGCACGGTCCTGGGTGGCGCGATCGCCATGGCGGTGACGTACGGGATCGGCTCGCTCGTCGACGTGAACGTCTAGCGGGAGCCCGCTCCGCGGCTCAGTGCATGAACGGCCCGAAGATGGCGGCCACCATCGCCGCTGCCCGATCGGCATCCCCCTCAGCGATCGCCTCGACCAGCTCGTGGTGGCGACGGTGGGCCGCGTCCTCGTCCTCGTGCTCCTCGTCGCGCATGTGGACCGCGAAGACGTCGAGCATGCTGGAGTAGAGCTGCAGGTAGAGCGGGTTGTGCGTGGCCGCCACGATCGAACGGTGCAGGTCGAGGTCGGCGCCTGCCCGCTGGTCGCGGTCACCGGTCGACCAGATCGATGCGCGTCGGTCGCGCAGCTCGCGCAGCAGCTCGACGTCGGCTTCCGAGCGGCTCGATGCGGCGAGCGAGGCCGCGGTGCTGTCCAGGGCGAGGCGCAGCTCCAGGTAGTGGCGACGGCTGCCCCCGGCGAGCTGACGTTCCAGGGTGCTCGTCAGCTCGGAGCTGGAGATGACGAAGGTGCCGCGGCCCTGCTCACGGCGCAGCAGACCCGCGTGCACCAACGACTGGAGCGCTTCGCGGACCGTGTTCCGCCCCACCCCGAACTCCGCCACCAGGTCGGTCTCGGTCGGTATCCGGTCGCCGACCGGCCAGCGACCGGAGACCACCTCGTCGCGGAAGCGCTCGACCGCCTGGTCGATCAGACCTGCTCGACGCATCGGCCGCCGTGTGTCAGACTCACCTGGATTCATCCCATGATCCCATCATTCGCCGATCTCATCGTGGAGTTTAGCGTGACGACACTCTCTCCAGCGCGCATCCCGGTACGCCGTGGGCACCTGACCGTGTGGGCCGGCCTTGCCGTCGCGCTGACGGCGGTCAACCTCCGCACGGCCGTGACCGGATTCACCCCGCTCCTCGAGATCATGGGGTCCGACCTCGGGTTCGGAGTGGCCCTGGCGGGCCTGCTCGGGACCGTGCCTGCGGCGTCGTTCGCCGTCTTCGGGTTTCTCGCCCCGGTGGTGACGAGGAGGTTCGGGCTCGAGCGCACGGCCACGGTGGCGCTGGGCCTGACCGCCCTGTCGCTCGTGGTGCGCGCCTTCTCACCGACTCCCCTCGCGCTCGTGCTGTCGACCGTGCTGGCCCTGGCCGGGATCGGCGCCGCGAACGTCGTGATCGTCCCCCTGGTGAAGGCCTGGTTCCCCGACCGGATCGCCCTGTGGACCTCGCTCTACCTGCTCCTGATGCAGACGGGTCAGTTCGTCGCCCCGCTGCTGGCCGTCCCGGTGGCGGAGGCGACGAGCTGGCGCCTCTCAGTAGGGGTCTGGGCGGTCCCGGCCGCGCTGGCCGCGGTGGTCTGGCTCGTCCTGGCAGCGCGGCTGCCCGCCGACCACCACCGCCCGAGCGTCCCGGCGACCACGGGGGCGAGGCCACGGATCAGCCGGTCGTCGACCGCCTGGGGTCTGGTCGTCCTGTTCGCGATGATGGCCCTGTCCAACTACGGGATCATCACCTGGGTGCCGGCCGTGCTCACCGACGCGGGCGGGAGCCCGGCCCTGGGCGGCTCCATGATCGCGCTGCACTCGGCCTGGGGCGTGGCTGCGGCGTTGGTGGTCCCGCACGTGGCCACGCGCATGGCGAACCCGTTCGTCGTGGTCGTCGCGTGCTCGGTCGTCCTGATGGCCGGCTACCTGGGCCTGATCCTCTCCCCGCTCGGCGGCACGGTGCTCTGGGTGTGCGCGCTGGGGATCGGGGTGAGCACGTTCCCGCTCTGCATGACGCTGATCAACCGCCGGACCAGGACCCCGGAGTCGGCATCGGCCGTCTCCGGCTTCGTCCAAGGGATCGGCTACGGCCTGGCCTGCTTCGGCCCGCTGGGCCTGGGCCTTCTCCGCGAGGCGACCGGCTCGTGGACGATCCCGCTCCTCGCGCTCGCAGCGACCGTGGTCCCCGGAGTGGTCGCCGGCTGGTTCGCCTGCCGTCCACGCTTCGTGGAGGACTCCGCGACACGACCGCCGCAACAAGCCGCCACCTTCCCGCACCCCCCGGAGACGCGCGCCTAGGGGCACAATCTCCCTGTGGCCAAGAAGCAGAAGTCCTCCCCCCACGCAGGCACCCCCGCGCTCGTCGCGCTCGAGAAGGCCGGGGTCCCGCACACCGTGCACCCCTACGAGCACGACCCGTCGTCCGACCTGAGCTACGGGCTCGAGGCGGCCGCCGCGATCGGCATCCCGGCCGAGCAGGTGTTCAAGACCCTGGTCACCTCGGTCGACGGGACGCTCGTCGTGGGCGTCGTGCCCGTGGACCGCAAGCTCGACCTCAAGGCGCTCGCCCACGCGGCGGGCGGCAAGAAGGCCGCGATGGCCGAGCAGGCCGCGGCCGAGCGCGCGACCGGGTACGTGGTGGGCGGCATCTCGCCCCTGGGCCAGCGCCAGCGGCTGCGCACCGTGATCGACGAGTCGGCGCTGGCGTTCGACGCCGTCTACGTCTCGGGCGGGCGCCGCGGGCTCGACGTGGGCCTGGCCCCCGCGGACCTGGTCTCCCTCACGGGCGCGGTGACCGCACCCATCGCACGCGACTGACGGGCTCTTCCTCGGCCGCCCTGGCGCTGCCCTCCGACGGGTAACACTGTCTCAGCATGTGCGACGGGCCTTCCGGTCCGTGGACACCGTTCCTAGAGTGACGAACGTGCCCGAGCGGTACCCACCGCGCCGGCACGCACGTCTCAGCCCGACCCCGCCCGCGCCGCCCTGCGTGCATCCCCGCCGCCGCCCTGCCAGCCCATGAGCCCTCAGGAGGACATCATGTCCGCACCCCTCGACACGACCGAGAAGATCGCCGCCTACGCCCACCCCGACCGCCTCGTCTCCACGGACTGGCTCGCCGAGCACCTGCACGACGAGAACGTCGTCGTCGTCGAGTCCGACGAGGACGTGCTGCTCTACGAGACCGGGCACATCCCGGGCGCCGTCAAGGTCGACTGGCACACCGACCTCAACGACCCCGACCTGCGCGACTACCTCGACGGCAAGGGCTTCGCCCAGCTGCTCGGCTCCAAGGGCATCTCGCGCGACACCACGGTCGTCCTGTACGGCGACAAGAACAACTGGTGGGCCGCGTACTCGGCATGGGTCTTCACGCTGTTCGGCCACGAGGACGTCCGCCTCCTCGACGGCGGGCGCGGCAAGTGGATCGCCGAGGGCCGCGAGACCACGACCGACGTCCCCACGCCCGAGCCCGTCGAGTACCCCGTGGTCGAGCGCG
Source organism: Oerskovia merdavium (assembly GCF_014836755.1). Taxonomy (GTDB): domain Bacteria; phylum Actinomycetota; class Actinomycetes; order Actinomycetales; family Cellulomonadaceae; genus Oerskovia; species Oerskovia merdavium. The sequence continues at coordinate 180,514 of NZ_JACSQF010000007.1, read as the reverse complement.
ACGACGAGACGATCCGCGCCTTCAAGGAGGACGTGCTCGCTCACCTGGGCAACGGCCCGCTGGTCGACATCCGTTCGCCCCAGGAGTTCACGGGCGAGCGCCTGCACATCCCGGACTACCCCGAGGAGGGCGTGCTGCGCGGCGGTCACATCCCCACCGCGCGCAACGTCCCGTGGGCGACCGCGGTCGCCGAGGACGGCACCTACAAGTCGCGCGAGGAGCTCGAGGCGATCTACCAGGAGGGCGGCCTGGGACTGTCGACCGACGACGAGGTCATCACCTACTGCCGCATCGGCGAGCGTTCGAGCCACACGTGGTTCGCGCTGACGTACCTGCTCGGCTTCGACAAGGTCCGCAACTACGACGGCTCGTGGACCGAGTGGGGCAACGCGGTCCGCGTCCCGATCGTCAAGGGCACCGAGCCGGGCGAGGTCCCCGCGCGCCTCTGAGGTGACGCCCCGCACGGGGCGCTCTCCTGGTGCCCCCCCGCGGGGGGGGGGGCCTGGCCAAGCAGGCCCAGGCCCACGCCGA
>NZ_JACSQF010000007.1:143629-179973 GCF_014836755.1 Oerskovia merdavium | reverse complement strand
GGCACCAGGACGTCGCGAGCGGCCGCGAATGTGGCCTGCGACACGGGCGAGCCCCCCCCGGCGGCGGGGGGCCGGGGCGCGGACCCGGCCTACCGCCGTCGGGCATCCCTCGTCCTCACCGCAGGACGCCCGGGGCGGCGCCGGCCGGCCACACCCCGGGCTCCGCCGCTCAGACCTTGCGCACGACCGGCGGGACCCAGCGACCGTCGAGCGCCTCGGGCCGCGGCGCGTAGAGGCGCATCGTCACGCCCACGGGTCCCCGCGGGGCGGGGAGCCAGTTGGACTCGCGGTCCGGGCCGGGGCTCTCGTGCTGGAGGTACAGGTCGAGCGAGCCGTCCGCCCCGTACCGCAGGTCGTCGCGGTCACCGATCGCGAACCGGTCCAGGACGTTGGCGACCTGGAATCCCTCGGCGTCGTACATCGTGACCGACCAGAAGGCCTCCGCGGGCGGGAGCTCGTCGGCGTCGAAGTGCAGCACGTAGTCGTGGTCGCCGTTCACGACCTCCCCGTCGGCGTCCTCGACGAGGAACGGGTAGATCGCGTCCTCGACCGGATTTGCCCCGAGCCCCACGAGCGTGACGAACGCCCGCTGGAGGTAGTAGTTGCCGTACACGCCCATCGGCTCCCGGAAGAGCGACCACCCGTTCACCGCGATCCCCAGCGTCGCCTGCGACGCACCCAGCAGCTCGCGCGCGCTCGCGGCGCCCGCCTCGATCTCGACGATCTCGGCCTCGTCGAACTGGCCGGGGTCGAACTCGTCGCCCGGGACGACGCCCAGCGCACCGATGCGCGCGAGCACCGAGAAGTCAGTGGGGTGCGGCGGGTTGGTGTCGAGCAGACGGGTCGCGTAGGTGAAGAAGTCGACCGCGCTGAGGGCGTCGACCTGCCGCAGGGGCTCGGTCCGCGTGTCCGCGGTCGGGTCGATCACGAACGGCGGACGGTCGCCCAGCGCGCGCACGCTCATGCCGTCCTGGACCGCGTGCACGGCCGGGTAGTCCGCAGGACCGTTGGTCTGGATGCGGCCGATGGCCCACACGTGCGGGGTCGGCGCGACGATCAGCGCGACCTCCTCGGGAAGGTCGTCGTAGAACTCGGTGAGCTCGCCCTCGTAGTCGGGCCCCACGACCAGGTAGTCGCCTGCCCCCGTCCCGGTGGTGCGCTTGCCGATCGTCGCGAAGACGTCGGTCCACATGTCCAGGAGAGGCAGCATGTAGTAGCGGTCGTCGGTGTCCGGGACGTGCAGCAGCACCGGGCCGTCGGTCAGGTCCAGCCACAGGTTCGCGTAGAGGGTGTCGAAGTTGGGGCGGACGACCGCCCGGAAGTCGGCGGGCGGGAACGCGCGCAGGTGGTGGAACGTGTTGGGCGGCCCGAACCCCGGGCGGACCCCCGCCTCCACGTTGGTGCCCTGGCGACGTGTCAGGTCCATGGTCACGAGCGGGTAGAGATAGAGGTAGGCCTCGTGGCTCAACGTGCGCAGGTCGTTCGACAGCTTTCCCATGACTCTCCGTCCCTCCGCGCCGGGGGTCGGCGCGCTCGGGCCCAACGTATCCACGGGCGTCGGGCGGTGCGCGGCGAGGGCGGGCGAACTCTCGGGGCTCGCGCGCCGCGGCCGTCCGCAGGGCGGGCGCGGGCTGCCGGTGGACGCCCCCGGGTGGGAAGATCGACGGATGACTGACGACGCCACGACCGAGCTGCCCCCGGTCCTCGCCGAGATCCGCGACGACTTCCTCGCGCTCGGCGAGCGCGACCGGCTCCAGCTCCTCCTCGAGTTCTCGCGCGAGCTGCCGGACCTGCCCGCGCGCTACCAGAACGCCCCGGGACTGCTAGAGCGCGTCGAGGAGTGCCAGTCCCCGGTCCGCGCGTTCGCAGAGGTCGAGGCCGACGGCGTCCACCTGTACGCGACCGCACCGGCCGAGGCCCCCACGACCCGCGGGTTCGCCTCGATCCTGGCCCAGGGGCTCGAGGGCCTGACGCCCGAGCAGGCCCTCGCCGTGCCCGACGACTACCCGTTCACGATCGGGCTGACCAACGCGGTGAGCCCCCTGCGCCTCAACGGCATGACCGGCATCCTGCTGCGCGCCAAGCGTCAGATCCGCGACCAGGTCGCGGCACGCTGAGGTCGCAGCCCCGCACAGGACCGATGGGTCCTGTGCTCTGATCGACCGTGCCGTCGCCGCGCCGAGCGCCGTGACCGGCCGGCTCGCTCAGCCGCGGCTCACCCCTGGCCGCCCGCGGACTTCGCGTCGAAGCCCTCGCGATGCCCCTGGATCTCGTCGGTGTTCTCCATGGCCCACCGGACCAGGGCGAGCACCGGCGGGAGCAGCGTGCGACCGAGCTCCGTGAGCTCGTAGTCGACCCGCGGCGGGACCACGGCGTGGACGGTCCTGCTCACGAGCCCGTCGCGCTCGAGCTGGCGCAGGTTGAGCGTCAGCATGCGCTGGGAGATCCCGCTGATCCCGTGCAGGAGCTCGGTGAACCGCAGCGGCCCGCTCGAGAGCGTGCCGAGGATGAGGACGCTCCACTTGTCGCCGACCCGGTCGAGCACGCGCCGGACCTCGCTGGTCGCGTGGTCGGCGCCGCAGCCGCCACCGTCGGGAAGTGGCACGTGCAGACCGTCAGGACCCGGCACGTGGAGCGCGCGGGGCCGTGGCACGTGCTGAGCGTCGGGACCTGGCGCCTGGTGGGCACCGGCGGCCGTCGTGGTCATGGACTCTCCGTTTCCTGACCCACCGGGAACACCGGTGTGCCTTTTGTAGACCTCCTTCAGGTTACCCATGATGTCCTCCGGCACAAAAGGTGACTGACCAGACGGGCAGTTACCCGTGGCCCTCTCCACCGTGGCGCGCCTCGCGTCACCGACCTCGAAGGAATCACATGAACGTCGCCCTCTGGATCGCCGCTGGACTGCTCGCTGTCGCCTTCGCCGGCGCAGGCTTCATGAAGCTCACGACCCCGGCCGGCAAGCTGATGGAGCAGATGCGCTGGGTCACGCCCGAGCGCCTCACGGCCGTGCGCGTGCTCGGGGCGCTCGAGCTGCTCGGAGCGATCGGCCTGATCCTCCCGCTCGTGACGGGCATCGCCCCGATCCTGACCCCGATCGCCGCCGTCGGCCTCGCCGTCACGCAGATCGGCGCGATCCCCCTGCACGTGCGCCTGGGCGAGAAGCAGTCCGTGCCGGTCAACGCCCTCCTGCTGCTGCTCGCCGTGTTCGTCGCCGTGGGGCGCTTCGCCGGCTGGGGCGCGTGACGCCGTCGGGCCGATGACGACGCGCGCGGCGCGCCGGGCGCGAGGGACCGACGACGGATCGGTCCTCGCGCTCGCCGCCCTCGCTCCGGCCCCGCCGGCTGCCCGGCCGGGCCTCAGGCGTCGGCGCGCAGCGCGAGCCTGCGCGCCAGGACCGCGCACACGATGAGCTGGAGCTGGTGGAAGACGATCACTGGCACCGCCACGGTGCCCGCGACCGCGACGGGGAAGAGCACCGCGGCCATGGGCAGGCCCGTGGCCAGGCTCTTCTTGGACCCGCACATGAGCAGCGCGATCCGGTCCTCGACACCGAGCCGCAGCCCGGCGCCGCCCCACCACGTGACCGCGAGCATGACGACCAGGATCAAGGCGCTGATCCCGACGAGCGCGACGATCGTCCACGCCGAGATCCCGGCCCACACCCCCGCGCTCGTCGCCGCGGCGACCGCCCCGAAGACCACGATCAGGATCGTGCCCCGGTCCACGGACAGGGTGAGCCACCGCCTGGCCCGGATCCACCTGCCGACGAACGGCTGCAGGAGCTGGCCCACGACGAACGGGGCGAGCAGGTGCACCAGGACGTCGCGCAGCCCGCTCAGCCCGCCCGTCGCGCCGCTCGACGACATGAACCACAGGACCAGCAGCGGCGTCACGACCATGCCCACGACGTTCGAGACCGTGGCCCCGCAGATCGCTCCGGCGATGTTCCCGCGCGCGACCGACGTGAACGCCACGGACGACTGGACGGTCGAGGGCAGCAACGACAGGAAGAGGATGCCCGCCGCGAGCGGCGCGCCGACCAGCGGGGTCACGGCCCAGGAGACCGCGAGGCCGATGAGCGGGAAGACGACGTAGGTCGAGGCGAGGATGCCGCCCTGGAGCCGGACGTTCTTCAGGCCCGCCCACACCTCGGTGGTCGACAGGCGCATGCCGTAGACGAGGAAGAGGACCGCGACCGCGACGTCCGCGACCGCGTCCACGACGCGCTGGGCCCCTGCGGGGAACGGGACCACGAGCCCCAGGATCATGGTCGCGACGAGCGCCACGATGAACGGATCGACCCACTGCTTGAGAACCTGGCGCCCGCGGGGCGAGTCTCGGGGGCGCCCGCGGCGACGGCGTCGGCGGGCCAGGACCGGCGGGCCGGCGAGGCCCCGCCGGTCCTGGCTCGTCGCTCCGAGCGCCCGACCGGGCTAGGGGTGCGCGTGCCCCTGGTAGCGGTGGAGCGCGGCCTGCGCGTGCTCGGGCACGCTGCCGTCCTTGTCGGCGACCAGGAAGATCCCGCCCATGCCCATGTCGGAGTGGGACTGCACGTGGCAGTGGACCATCCACGCGCCGGGGCCGACCTTCTCGCCCGCGATCACCTGGAACCCGAACGAGTCGCCCGGGTTGAGGTCGCGCGTGTCGATGACCTGGGTCGGGTCGTTCGGACCCGTGAGATAGCCCGTGCGGTTGTTCGCCCACCGGTGCGCGTGCAGGTGGAAGGTGTGGAACGCGTTGCCGTGGCCGATCGCCACGAACTCGACCCGCTCGCCCTCGTTCGCCTCGAACACGGGCACGTTCGGCGCGACCTGGTTGTTGATCGACATCCCGTTGAACGCGACCGTGTACTGGCGGTCCGGCAGGACGTCTCCCTTGCGCCGGACGATGAGCGCACCGTACATGCCGACCTTGACGCCCTCGGTGCCGTGGTCCGTGCCCAGCGCGTGGTCGTGATAGTGCCAGTAGCCGGCGCTCCCGGGCATCCACTGGCCGCCCTTGGTCGTGTACGCGGCGTGGGTGCGCCACACGTAGGTCCGCGACTGGCCGGGCTCGTTGAACGACGCGTTGAGCGGGCTGCCGTCGGAGTCGTGGCTGTAGCTCACGCCGTGCGCGTGCAGCGAGAGCCGCTTGTCGGTGGTGTTGACCAGGGTGATCTCGAAGGTCTCGCCCTCCCACATCTCGAGGGTCGGCCCCGGGACCGTGGCCTTGCCGGGCTCGAGCCCGTAGCCGACGAGGCCGCCGGGCAGCGCCTCGGCGTACATCGTCAGGCGGCGGACCTTGTTCTTGTCCGGCTTGCCCTTGTCCTTGTCGGGCTTGCCGTGGTTCCCGTTGCCGTGCGCCGCGGCGGGAGCCGCGCCGAGGCCGAGCGCCGTGGGCGCCACGAGGCTCGCGACCGTCCCGGCCAGCATCGACCGTCGCGAGATCTGTCGCTTGAGCAGTCCGTCGGGGGCGGCGGTGTCCTGCGTCATGGTTCTCCCTCTCCTCTGCCCGCCGACCCGGACCGTGGGGATCCGGCAGCGGTCAGGTATTCGTCGTCGAATCCCTGCGCGCTCGCACCGGTGACCCCGCGCGCCCTGCGGGCACGTGAGGTCGGACGGGCGAGCCGTGTCTGCACGCGGGCTGCGTGACCGATCCCGTGGCCCACGACGTCGTGGGCCCTGACCTCGGCCCGGCCCCGCGGTGGCGGGGTCCCGGTGCACGCCCGACCCTAGGGAGACTTCTGACAAGCGTCAAGCAGAAGTAGAAGGTTCACCCTTTTTGTTTTGCGATTCGCAACCCAGAAGGGGGCCGAGAGTCAGACCGGGCGAGCCCGCGAGGGCAGGCCCGGCACGTCGCCGATCAGAAGAGCGTGTACCCGCCGTCGACCGTCACGACGGCCCCCGTCATGAAGCTCGACGCCTCGCTCGCGAGCATGACCACGACCGGCCCCAGCTCGGCGGGGGTGCCCCACCGCTTCATCGCCGCGGGGGCCACGCAGTCGTCGTAGTACTCGGGCTGGTCCACGGGCGACGCCTCGGTCAGGATGTAGCCGGGCGCGATCGCGTTGACCCGGATCCCGTGCGGCGCCCACTCGGCCGCGAGCGCCTTGGTCAGCTGGTGCACCGCGGCCTTCGACGCCAGGTACGCGGGCTGCCACCGCGGACGGTTGACGATCTGCGCGGACATCGACCCCACGTTGACGATCGTCCCGCCCCGACCGTCCGCGACCATCTGCCGGGCCACGGCCCGCGAGCAGTACCAGACGCCGTCGAGGTTCGTCGCGAGCGTGCGGTGCCACACGTCGTCCTCGATCTCGAGGGACGCTCCCCCGATCGAGATCCCCGCGTTGTTGACGAGCACGTCGACACCGCCGCCCTCGCGCCCGACCTGCGCCACGACGTCGTCGACCTGCTCGCGGTCCGTGACGTCGAGCTCGTAGCCGTGCGCCGCGAGCCCCAGCGCCCGCAGCTCGTCGGCCGCCGCCTGCGCGGCGTCGAGCGTCGTCGCCGTCAGCGCGACCTGCGCCCCCGCCTCCCCCAGCGCCTGCGCGAGCCCGCGCCCGATCCCGCGGCTCGCGCCCGTGACGAGCGCCGTGCGGCCGGCGAGGGAGAACGTGTCGAGGACAGCCATGTCGATCCGATCCGGAGGTCAGAGGAAGTTCAGCAGGTGGAGAGGGGACAGAGGTCCGGGGATGCACGACGACGGCGCCGCCCCGCGAGGGGACGGTGCCGTCCGAGGCTCAGAAGTCGAAGAGGTCCTCGAGCCAGGACTCCTTCTTCTTGCGCTTGCGGTAGCGCGGATCGTCGCTGCGGTACTGGTCCGACCCGCGGTCGGCCCCGCGGTACCGGTCGTCCCCGCGGTAGTCGTCCCGGCGGCGGTCGTCGCCCCGGTAGTCGTCCCGGCGACGGTCGTCCGCGTAGCCGTAGGGCGCGGGCTGCGGCGGGACCGGCAGCTGCTGGGTCGGCGGGTACTGCACGGGCGGGGGCGTCGCCGCCCGCGGAGCCGCGGCTGCCGCCGGGCCGCCGGCCTCGGCGGCGATCTCGGCCTCGAGGCTGCGGTCGATGATCTTGTCGAGCTCACCCCGGTCGAGCCACACGCCGCGGCACGTGGGGCAGTAGTCGATCTCCACTCCCTTGCGGTCGGACATCACGAGCACGGTCTGGTCGAGAGGGCACAGCATGACGGGTCTCCTTCGTCGGGTCGAACGCACAACGGTCGGCGTGGCGCAGGGGTTCCCGCCTCGGGCCGGCAAGGTGGGTGTCACCGGCGGACAGGTGCGAGCCACGGGGCAGGACGGGCGGTCAGACCTCGAAGAGGTAGCCCATGCCCGGCTGGGTGATGATGTGCCGGGGGTTCGCGGGGTCGTCCTCGAGCTTGCGCCGCAGCTGCGCGGTGTAGACGCGCAGGTAGTTGGTCTCGGCCGAGTACGCAGGCCCCCACACGTCGTGCAGGAGCTGCAGCCGCCCGACCATGCGGCCCCGGTGGCGCACCAGCACCTCGAGCAGCGACCACTCGGTGGGGCTCAGCCGGACCTCCTGCCCGGCCCGCAGCACCCGGCGGCGGGCCAGGTCGATCCGCAGGTCCCCCGCCTCCACGACCGGCTCGGACACCTCGGCCGGCTGGGCGCGACGCACCGCGGCCCGCAGCCGCGCGAGCAGCTCGTTCATCGCGAACGGCTTGGTCACGTAGTCGTCCGCGCCCGCGTCGAGCGCATCGACCTTGTCGTCGCCCAGCTGACGCGCCGAGAGCACCACGATCGGCACGGCGCTCCACCCGCGGATGCCCTCGATGACCTCGAAACCCGAGAGGTCGGGCAGGCCCAGGTCGAGCAGGATCACGTCGGGCCGGGCGCTCGCGGCCGCGTCGAGGGCCTCGGCGCCCGTCATGGCGACCGTCACGTCCCAGCCGTGCGCGCGCAGGTTGATCGCGAGCGCGCGCACGAGACCGGCGTCGTCGTCGACGACGAGCACCCGGTTGCCGTCGCCGCTCATCCGCGCACCTCGTCCGTCTCGCTCGTGCTGCTCGTACCGTGGGTGCCGCTGTCCGCGCTGCCTGTGCCGTCCGTGCTCACGTCGTCATCCTCCCGCGCCTCGCGCGGGACCGTGACCACCATGGTCAGTCCGCCGCCGGGCGTGTCCTCGGGCATGATGCTCGCGCCCACGGCCCGGGCGAGCCCGTCCGCGACCGCGAGCCCCAGGCCCAGACCTTCACCGGTCGTGTCGCCGAGACGTTGGAACGGCTCGAACATGCGGATCTTGGACTCGTCGGACAGGCCGCGGCCCGTGTCGACGATCCTCAGCTCGATCTCCCGGGGTCCCGCCGAGGCCGTGATCCGTACGGGCTCACCGGGCGGGCTGTGCCGCACCGCGTTCGACGTGAGGTTCGCGACCGCCCGCTCGAGCAGGCCGGGGTCGGTGCGCACGAGCGGCAGGTCGTCGGGCACGTCGAGGCGCACGACGCCCGGACCGTAGGGCTCGATCGCGAGCGGCACGATCTCGTCGACCGACGCCGCACGCAGGTTGGGCCGCACGCTCCCGGTCTGCAGCCGCGACAGGTCGAGCAGGTTGTCGATGAGCTTCTCGAGTCGTCCCGTCGAGTCCTGGATGGTGCGCGTGAGCGCGTCGGTGTCCTCGTCGTCGAGGTGCACGTCCGGGGAGGCCAGCCCGTCCACGGCCGTGCGGATCGAGGCGAGCGGGGTGCGCAGGTCGTGCGAGACGGCCGCGAGCAGCGCGGTGCGCGTGGCGTCGGCCTCCTCGAGGACCGCGGCCTGGGCGGCCTGCTCGCGCAGGCGGCGGTACTCCAGGACGAGCCCGGCCTGCGCCGCGAAGGCCTCGAGGACCTGACGGTCGCTCGCGGGCAGGGCCCGGCCCCACAGCGACAGGCGGTGGGTGTCGTCGACACGCAGCTCGGTCCGCTGGGCGTCGCCCGGGTGCCCGACGGCGGAGCGCGCCCCGGTGCGCCCGTCCTGCTCGGCGGGGGTCCGGTCCCCCGCGGCGAGGGCTCCCTCCCCGGCGGGAAGCACGTCTCCCTCGACCCGGCCCGTGCTCGCGACCGTCCGCCACGGACCGCGCTCCCCCGTCCGCGTCTCGAGCTCGACCCGTGACAGGCCGAACGTCTCGGCGAGCCGGGTGACGATCGCCTGCGCGGTGTCCTCGCCCGAGAGCACGGACCGCGACAGGGCGGCGAGCGTCGAGGCCTCGGCCCGCGCCCGGTAGGCCTGCGCGGTCCGTCGCGCGGCGAGGTCGACGACCGACGCGACGGCCGCGGCGACCAGGACGAACACGAGGAGCGCGAGGAGGTTCTCGGGGTCCTGGACCGTGAGGAACCCGGTCGGCGGCGTGAAGAACCAGTTGAGGCACAGGAACGAGACGACGGCCGCGGCCACCGCGGGCCACAGCCCACCCACGAGGGCGACGCCCACCGACCCGGCCAGGAACAGCATGAGCTCGGTCGAGAGCGAGACGACGTCGCGCAGGAGCCAGAACACCCCGGTCAGCACGGCCGGGACCACGAACGCGAGCACCCACCCGGCGGTCCGGCGCGGTCGGGACAGCGCGGACCACCGGCCGCGCAGGAGCCTGCCCGCGCGCGCCTTCTCGTGCGTCACGAGGTGGACGTCGATCGTCCCCGCCAGGCGGGCGATCTCGGCGCTCGAGGACCCCAGGAGGGCCTCTCGCCAGCGAGAGTGCCGCGAGACGCCCACCACGATCATGGTCGCGTTGACCCCTTGCGCGAAGTCGACGACCGCCGAGGCGACGTCCTCGCCCACGACCGTGTGGAACGTCCCGCCCAGCGACTCGACGAGCTCGCGCGAGGCCGCGATGGCCGCGGGCGGCGCGCTGGGCAACCCGTCGGTCGCCAGCACGTGGACCGCGACGAGCTCGGAACCCGCGGCGCGCTGGGCGATCCGGGCGCCGCGGCGCAGCAGCGTCTCGCCCTCGGGACCGCCCGTGACCGCGACGACGATGCGCTCGCGCGCTGGCCACGTCCCCGAGATCGCGTGGTCCGCCCGGTAGCGGGTCAGGGCGTCGTCGACGCGGTCCGCGAGCCACAGCAGAGCGAGCTCTCGCAGGGCCGTGAGGTTGCCCGTGCGGAAGTAGGAGGACAACGAGGCGTCGATCTGCTCGGCCCGGTAGACGTTGCCGTGCGCGAGCCGGCGCCGCAGCGCCTGCGGCGACAGGTCGACGAGCTGGATCTGGTCGGCGTCGCGCACCACCTGGTCGGGCACGGTCTCGCGCTGGCGCACGCCCGTGATGGCCTCGACGTCCGCGGTGAGCGACTCGAGGTGCTGCACGTTGACCGTGGTCACCACGTCGATGCCCGCGGCCAGGAGGTCCTGCACGTCCTGCCAGCGCTTGCGGTGGTGCGAGCCGGGAGCGTTGGTGTGCGCGAGCTCGTCGACCAGGACGACCTGGGGGTCGCGGGCGAGCACGGCCTCGACGTCGAGCTCGGTCAGCTCGACGTCCCGGTGGCTCACGACGCGACGCGGCACGACCTCGAGGTCGCCGATCTGCGTGATCGTCGCGGCGCGCCCGTGCGTCTCGACCAGGCCCACGACCACGTCCGTGCCGCGCGCCCTGCGTCGGTGGGCCTCGCCCAGCATCGCGTACGTCTTGCCCACGCCCGGCGCGGCCCCGAGGTACACGGTGAGCAGACCCGGGCGGCGGGCGGCGCCGTCGGGCCTCCCTGCCCTGCGGGCTCCGGGACCCTCCCCGCCCGCGGACGCGCCCGGGTCCGGGCGCCCCTCCTGGGGGCTCCCGGACCCTGCGGCCTCCTGGCCGTCGCGTCCCTCAGGCACGGGGCACCCGCGCCGTCAGCTCCGCGGCTCGGTGCCTCGCGCTCGTCGTCATGGGTTCATCTTCTCCGAGTTCTCGAGCGCGAGGTTGAGCTCGAGCACGTCGACACGCGGTTCGCCCAGGACACCGAGGTCCCTGCCTGCGGTGTGCTGCGCCACGAGGTCCGCGACGACGGCCTCGTCGAGGCCCCTCGCCTCGGCGACCCGCGCCACCTGCAGGGCCGCGTACGCGGGGCTGACGTGCGGGTCGAGGCCCGACGCGGAGGCCGTGAGCGCGTCGGCCGGCAGCTCTGCGGGGTCCACGCCGTTGATTGCCGCGAGCGCCGCACGACGCTCGTCGATCGAGGCGACGAGCTCGGGGTTGAGCGGCCCGAGGTTGGTGCCCGCGGACGCGAGCGTGTCGTACCCGTCGCCCGCAGCCGAGGGGCGGCCGTGGAACCAGCGCTCGGCGTCGTCGGCCGCGGCGAAGTCCTGACCGATCAGGGCCGAGCCCACGACGGGTGCTCCGTCCGCACCGGTGTCGGTGATCGACGTGGCGTGCGTGCCGTCGCTGCGCACGAGCGAGCCGTTCGCCTGCCAGGGCAGGGCGAGCTGCCCGACGCCCCACACCGCGAGCGGGTAGGCCACGCCCAGGAGGAGCGTCAGGACGAGCAGGACGCGCAGGCCTGCGAGCGTCTGGCGGAACAGGGACGCGGCACCGGCCGAGGCCGAGGGACGCGCGAGGGGGGCGGGGCGTCCGGGGACGCCCGCGGGGGTGGAGAGAGTGCCAGGCATGTCAGCCAATCCCGGGGATGAGGGAGATCACGAGGTCGATGAGCTTGATCCCGACGAACGGGGCCACGAGGCCGCCCACGCCGTAGACCAGGAGGTTGCGGCGCAGCATCGCGGAGGCCGACGAGGGCCGGTACCGCACGCCCCGCAACGAGAGCGGGATGAGCACCAGGATGATGAGCGCGTTGAACACGACGGCCGACAGGATGGCCGACTCGGGGCTCGACAGGCGCATGACGTTGAGCACCGCGAGCTGCGGGAACACGACCATGAACATCGCGGGCAGGATCGCGAAGTACTTCGCGATGTCGTTCGCGATCGAGAACGTCGTCAGGGCACCGCGCGTGATGAGGAGCTGCTTGCCGATCTCGACGATCTCGATGAGCTTGGTCGGGTCGGAGTCGAGGTCCACCATGTTCCCCGCCTCCTTGGCGGCGGTGGTCCCGGTGTTCATCGCGACGCCCACGTCGGCCTGGGCCAGGGCGGGCGCGTCGTTGGTGCCGTCGCCGGCCATGGCGACGAGCCGCCCGCCGGCCTGCTCGCGCCGGATGAGCGCGAGCTTGTCCTCGGGCGTCGCCTCGGCCAGGACGTCGTCGACGCCCGCCTCCGCGGCGATGGCCCGCGCGGTCACGGCGTTGTCGCCCGTGACCATGACGGTGCGGATGCCCATGGCGCGCAGCTCGTCGAACCGCTCGCGCATGCCCGCCTTGACGACGTCCTTGAGGTGGACGACACCCAGCACCCGCGCGGGCCCCTCGCCGACCTGCTCGGCCACGACGAGCGGTGTGCCGCCCGAGGAGCTCACGGCCTCGACGTGGGCCGCGAGCTGCTCGGCGACCGTGCCACCGGGGCCGCTGCTCGTCGGGGCGCCGGTCGAGTGGACCCAGCGCTGGACCGCGCTGCCGGCCCCCTTGCGGATGCGGCGCACGCGCCCGTCGGGCAACGGCAGGTCGATCCCGCTCATGCGCGTGTGCGCGGAGAAGGGCACCATCTCGGCGCCGGTCAGGTCGTCGGCCCCGCCTGCGCCCGCGGTACCCGCAGTGCTCTCGCCGCCCGACGACGTCGCGGGCGTCGCGTGGTCGGGCGCGCCTGCCGCGGGGGTCCGGTCTCCCATGCCGTACCGCTCACGGACGAGCACCACGATGCTCTTGCCCTCGGGCGTCTCGTCCGCGAGCGACGAGAGCCGGGCGGCCTCGGCGAGCCGCGCCGTCGTGACGTCGCCGACCGTGAGGAGGTCGGCCGCCTGCCGGTTGCCGTACGTGATGGTGCCGGTCTTGTCGAGCAGCAGCACGTCGACGTCCCCCGCGGCCTCGACCGCGCGGCCCGACATCGCGAGGACGTTGCGCTGGACCAGACGGTCCATGCCGGCGATGCCGATCGCCGACAGCAGCGCCCCGATGGTCGTGGGGATGAGGCACACGAGCAGCGAGATCAGGACGATCATCGACTGCTTGGAGCCCGAGTAGACCGCGAACGGCTGCAGCGTCACGACCGCCAGCAGGAAGATGATCGTGAGCGAGGTCAGCAGGATGTTGAGCGCGATCTCGTTGGGGGTGCGCTGGCGCTCCGACCCCTCGACGAGCGCGATCATCCGGTCGACGAACGTGTGGCCCGCGGGCGCCGTGATCCGCACGACGATCGTGTCCGACAGGACCACGGTCCCGCCCGTGACCGCCGACCGGTCACCGCCAGACTCGCGGATCACCGGGGCCGACTCGCCCGTGATCGCGGACTCGTCGACCGACGCGACCCCCTCGACGACGTCGCCGTCACCGGGGATGATCTCGCCCGCCCGGACGACCACCACGTCCCCGACGGCGAGCGTCGAGGAGGGGACCTCCGCCGTCGGGCAGCTCGCGAGGCCCGTCCCCGACGCGAGCGTGTCGGACGGAGCCACGACGCGCCGCGCGGTCGTCTGCTGCTGGGTCGCGCGCAGGCTCGACGCCTGCGCCTTGCCCCGGCTCTCCGCGACCGACTCGGCGAGCGTCGCGAACAGCACGGTCGCCCACAGCCACACCGCGATGGCCCACGCGAACACGCTGGGGTCGAACGCCGCGAGCAGCGTCGTGGCGACGGCCCCGAGCTCGACCACGAACAGCACGGGCGAGGCCACCAGCTCGCGCGGGTCGAGCTTGCGGAACGCTCCGGGGAGCGCCGCCCTGACCTGGGTCCACGAGAGCGACGCGCCGCGCCCGGGCCCGGTCTTGCGGCCACCAACAGGACCAGCCGGGCCAGGCGACGCCGGCGAACCGGCCACGTCGACAGCACCTTCACCGACAGCACCGGCTGAGCCCCCAGCGACAGGAAGCAACACCGCGTCGGACACACCAGCAGGAGCGTCACCGCGGGGGGTGGGGCGGGTCGTGGCGGGCCTGGCGGAGGACCGAGGAACGAGGTCCTCTGGAAGACCCGCCCCACCCCCCGCGGGGACGCTCCCCGAAGGAGCGACGGAAGAAGAACGATTCATGAGAGCGACTCCACGATGGGACCGAGCGACAGCACGGGGACGAAGGTGAGCCCGACGACGACCAGGGCGACGGTCCCGAGCACGCCCACGAACAGCGGCTGGTGCGTCGGGAGGGTGCCCGCGGTGGCGGGGACCGTCTTCTGGGAGGCGAAGCGTCCGGCGAGGGCCAGGACGAGGGCGATGGGGATGAAGCGGCCGGCGAGCATCGCGACGCCCAGGGCCGTGTTGTAGAAGGGGGTGCCCGACGTGAGCCCGCCGAACGCCGACCCGTTGTTGTTGGCCGCGGACGTGAACGCGTACAGGACCTCGGACAGCCCGTGCGGGCCGGCCTCCTGGATGCCGGCCTGGCCGGCGGGGAGCGCGATCGCGAGCGCCGTGCCGACGAGCACGAGGAACGGGACCGTGAGGATGTACAGCGCGACGAGCGTGATCTCCTGGCGACCGATCTTCTTGCCCAGGTACTCGGGCGTGCGCCCGACCATGAGCCCCGAGACGAACACCGCGACGATCGCGAGCATGAGCATCCCGTACAGGCCCGACCCCACGCCTCCCGGCGCGATCTCGCCGAGCATCATGGTGAACATCGTCACGCCGCCACCCGGCGCGGTCAGGGAGTCGTGCATCGCGTTGACCGCACCCGTGGAGGTGCCCGTGGTCGACGCGGCGAACAGGGCGCTCGCGGCGAGGCCGAAGCGGGTCTCCTTGCCCTCCATGGCGCCGCCCGCGGCGAGGGGTGCAGCTCCGGGCCCGGCCATCTCGGCCCAGGTGATGAGCGCGACCGCGACGAACCACAGCGCGCCCATGGCCCCGAGGATCGCCCAGCCCTGACGCTTGTCCCCGACCATGAGGCCGAACGTGCGAGGGAGGGTGAAAGGGATCACGAGGATCAGGAAGATCTCGAACAGGTTGGAGAACGGGCTCGGGTTCTCGAGCGGGTGCGCCGAGTTGGCGTTGAAGAACCCGCCGCCGTTGGTGCCGAGCTCCTTGATGACCTCCTGCGAGGCGACGGGGCCGCCGAGCACGTGCTGCGTGCCGCCCGCGACCGTGTCGATCGCCGTGTGCGCGTCGAAGTTCTGGATGACGCCCGTGGCGAGCAGCACGATCGCGCCGACGAACGCCATGGGCAGCAGGATGCGCACGCACGTGCGGGTCAGGTCGGACCAGAAGTTGCCGACGCGCCCGTCCGTGCCCGAGCGCACGAAGCCGCGGATGAGTGCGACGGCGACCGAGATGCCGACGGCCGCGGACACGAAGTTCTGCACCGCGAGCCCGGCCATCTGGAGCAGGTGCCCCGCGGCCGCCTCGCCCGAGTACCACTGCCAGTTGGTGTTGGCCACGAACGAGACCGCGGTGTTCCACGCGCCGGCCGGGTCGAACACCGAGAAGCCGAGGTTCATCGGCAGGTGCTGCTGGAGGCGCGCGAGCCCGTAGAGGAGCAGGAGCGAGGCCATCGAGAAGCCGAGGAGCGAGAGCAGGTAGGTGCTCCACTTCTGCTCCGCGTCGGGGTCGACGCGCATGACCCGGTATCCGGCCCGCTCGACGCGCAGGTGCTGGGGTGAGGTGAAGACGCGCGCCATGTAGGCGCCGAGCGGGGCGTGCACCGCGGCGAGCGCGAGGAGCAGCAGGACGAGCTGCCCGACGGCGAGCCACACGCCGGGCGCCTGCGACGCGACCTCGCCGACCGCCTGGGTCGCCGTCGCGTGGGTCAGCACGCTGGTCTGGGTCAGCACGGTCGCGCTCACCGGACCTTGTCGCTGCGGAGCAGGGCGACGAACAGGTAACCGAGCAGCACCACGACGGCACCGAGCCCGACCCAGTCGAGGACCGTCATGACGTGGACCCCCCGGAGGAGCCGTGGCGGCGGGCCACGAGGCCGACGGCGGTGAAGAACACCACGGTCAGCAGGATGTAGGCCAGGTCGGCCATCTGAGTTCTGCCTTCGAACGTCGTGCGGCGGGCGGATCTCGGGGACCGCGGGCAGGTGCCGTGGTCGGCGTGGAGGCGCCGTGCCGGTGCGCAGCTCCTGCGCACACCCCAGGTCTATGCCGTGGGAGGAGGCGGGAGGCGGGACGTTGACGGGTTCTTGACGGAGGGCCGGCGGGTGTTGACGCAACCCTGACGGGGTGGGGCCGGGCGGGTGCTCAGTCGGCGTCGAGGCGCTCGCGCAGCTCCTCGGCCAGGTGCAGGTCGTCGTCGAGCGCCGCGAGCGCGTCCGCGAGCAGGGGCAGCGCCTCGGCACCGGCGAGGAACCGGGCGGCCGCGACGTCGTCGTGCAGCTGGAGCGCGAGGTCCGCCCGCAGGACGAGCGCGCGGAAGCGCAGCCGCTCGGACACGGTCCTGGTGCGGACGCCCTCGGCGTCGAAGGCTCGGTCGAGGACACGGGCCGCGCCGGTGGGGTCCCCGGCCCCGCGCAGGATGCGCGCGTGCTCGACCGCTCGGGCGATGTCCGACGGGGCGTCGACCGTGCGTCGCGGGAGGCGGCCCGACGGCACCCCACCACGCTGCACCACGTGAGCCTCCTCGCGCTCGCCGGGCCACGGAGGCTCCCGACGCGCTGTGTCCGATCTGTCCGTCCTCGTCCACCCTAGCCGCGACCTCGGGGCGCCGCTCGGGATGAGGCGGCGTGCCGCCGGGAAACTGAGGCCGGGCGGGACGGGGGCAGGCAAGGCCCCCAGGCCGCGGGCAGGCAAGGCCCCCAGGCCGCGGGCAGGCGAGGCGCCCGCGGGCCGGACCACCCGACTCGAGATGCGGCGAACGGGGGTCCAGAGCGCTCCTGGACCCCCGTTCGCCGCATCTCGGCGTGCCGCGTCAGCGCTGCACGCGCGCGCTCCCGCCCGAGGCGAGCTTGCGGACCTCGGCGAGCGACGCCGTCGACGTGTCGCCGGGCGTGGTCATGGCGATCGCACCGTGGGCGGCGCCGTACTCGACGGCCTCCTGGATGCTCCCGAGCTCCATGAGCCCGTACGCGAGGCCCGAGGCGAACGAGTCGCCCCCGCCCACGCGGTCGAGGATCTCGAGGTCCGCGCGGTGCGTGGCCTCGGCGAACCCCTGGACCCGGGACCACGCGACGGCCCCCCAGTCGTTGCGCGTCGCGGACCGCACGGCCCGCAGCGTGGTGCCGATGACCTGGAAGTTCGGGTACGCGGCCGCGGCGGTCTCGATCATGGCGCGGAACGCCGCGGTGTCCAGGTCCGTCAGGTTCTCGTCCACGCCCTCGATCTCGAACCCGAGGCTCGCCGTGAAGTCCTCCTCGTTGCCGATCATGACGTCGACGTACTGCGCGAGGTGGCGGTTGACCTCCTGCGCGCGCGCCGGGCCGCCGATGCCCTGCCACAGCGAGGGGCGGTAGTTGAGGTCGTAGGACACGATCGTGCCGTGCCGGCGTGCGGCCTGCATGGCGGCCTCGGCCACGTCCGCGGACGACGCGGACAGCGCCGCGAAGATCCCGCCCGTGTGGAGCCAGCGCACGCCGCGACGACCGAACAGCTCGTCCCAGTCGACGTCCCCGGGCTGCATCTGGGCGATCGCGGTGTTGCCGCGGTCGCTCACGCCCACCGCGCCGCGCACGCCGTAGCCGCGCTCGGTGAAGTTGAGCCCGTTGCGGACCGTGCGACCGATCCCGTCGTAGGGCACCCACTGCACCCAGCTCGTGTCGAGGCCGCCCGTGAGCATGAGGTCCTCGACCAGGCGACCGACCTCGTTGTCCGCCAGCGCCGTGACGATCGCGCCGCGCAGACCGAAGCACCGGCGCAGGCCGCGCGCCACGTTGTACTCCCCGCCGCCCTCCCACGCGTCGAACGAGCGGGTGGTCTTGATGCGCCGCTCCCCCGGGTCCAGGCGCAGCATGACCTCGCCCAGGGAGACGACGTCGTAGGTGCAGTCCGCGGCCGGGCGCAGGTTCAGGGGGGCGCCCGCGGGGCGGGGGGTCGTGTCGGTCATGTCAGCTCACTTTCCTGCGGCGACGGGTGCCGCGGGCGCGGTGGGGGCGGTCGGTCCTGCGGGTGCCGGAGGCACGGCGTCCGCGGCGGGCGCGTCCGGCACGGCGGCTTCCCGGGCGGGTGCGAGCGATGCCGCGAGCGCGACGGCCTGCGCGGAGCGACGCGTGATCTCGGCGAAGTCCCCGGCTTCCACGAGGGACTTCTCGACCATCCAGGAGCCGCCCACGGCCAGGACGGAGGGCACCGAGAGGTACTCGGTCGCGTTGGCCGCGCTCACACCGCCGGTGGGGACGAACCGCAGGCCGGGGAACGGCGCGGACAGCGCCTTGATCGCGGGCACTCCCCCGTTGATCCCGGCGGGGAAGAACTTCACGACGTCGAGCCCCAGGGCCAGGGCGGCCATGACGTCCGACGGCGTCGCGACGCCCGGGAAGATCGGCAGGCCGTGGTGCTGGGCCCGGCGCACGACGTCGACGCTCAACCCGGGAGAGACGAGGAAACGCGCACCGGCGTCGACGGCCTGGTCGACCTGGTCGGCGTTGATCACCGTGCCCGCGCCGGTCACGAGCTCGGGAAGCTCGCGCGTGACTGCGGCGATCGCGGCGCGGGCACCGGCGGTGCGGAAGGTGATCTCGGCGATGGGCAGGCCGCCGTCCAGGAGAGCGGCTCCGAGGGCGAGCGCCTGCGCCTCGTCCTCCACGACGACCACGGGCACGACCCGCACCCTGGCGAAGAGCTGGTCGACGTCGGTCGGGGGCGCTGCGGGTGACATGAGGCCTCGCGTTTCGTTATAGTGAACGGATGTTCTGGAATGCGAAATCACTCTACGCGAGCGGTGCGTCCACGTGGTAGCCCGTCCGGGCGCCGAGACCCCTGGCGACCCCGTACCGACAGTCCGCTCCTCGGCAGACCACGCACCGGCAGACCCTGGCTCCACGAGCAGTCCCCTCGGCTCGGTCGACAAGGCCTTGCTCACCCTCGAGCGGCTCGCTGCCGCAGGACCGCACGGGCTCACCCTGGGCGCGCTCGCCGCCGAGCTCGGCCTGAACAAGACCTCGCTGCACCGCACGCTGTCGGCCCTGCGCTTCCGCGGCTACGCCGACCAGGACCCCGCGACGGGCAGCTATCGCCTGGGACCCGCCGCGACCGCGCTCGGCGACACGTTCCTGGGCGAGGAGAACCTGCCGGCCCTCCTGGGCCCGGCGCTCACGGCCGTGTGCGAGGCGTCGGGCGAGCTCGTCCACCTCGGCGTGCTGTCCGGCCCGGAGATCGTCTACCTCGACAAGGTCGAGCCCGCGCGCGCCGTGCGGGTCTGGTCGGCGGTCGGACGACGCCGGCCCGCCGCGACGACCGCGCTCGGACGGGCGCTCCTCGCGTTCCGGACCACCGATCGCTCGGGCATGTCCTGGTACGCCGCCGCGACCGGCGACACGGGCGCCACGACGGTCACCGCGGACTCCCTGTGGGACACGCTGACCGCCGCCCGGGCCGCCGGCTACGCGACCGAGGACGAGGAGAACGAACCCGGCATCAGCTGCCTCGCGGTGCCGCTGCTGCGCGCGGGACAGGCCGTCGCCGCGCTGTCCGTGACGGCGCCCGCCGACCGCATGGGACCAGACCGGCACCGCGAGCTCGCCCGGATCGTCCGCTCCGTGGCCCCACCCCTCCTGCCCCCGTCGCTGAGTCTCCCCGACGTGCTGGCCACGGACGCCTGACCTGCGAGGGGACGCCCGGCGCCACCCGTGCCCGCCCCGGGAGCCCGCGACCTCGGGCGAGCGCAGCGGGGGCCGCGGCGCCGTCGGGCATCCGGTCCCGCGACGCGCTCCCACGCTCCCTGCAGGGACCCCCGGGGTGTGAGAGAGTGCGAGGGCACACGCGATCTGCCCGCTGACCCGGGCACGACGAACGAGGAGCACAACGGCGATGACCGTTCTTGTGGCCTACAACGACTCGCCACAGGGTGAGGCGGCCCTGCACGCCGGAGCCGCCGAGGCGGTCCGCCGAGACCTGCCGCTGGCGGTCTTCGTCCTGACCCCGCTCGAGGGCCCGCCGCAGGACGATCCGCCCCTCCCGCCCGACCTGGCGCACCTGCTCGACGCCCTGCCCGCGGGCACCCCCGCGGCGACCGTCACGTACCGCGAGTCTCGGATCGACCCTGCGGACGCGATCCTCGACGAGGCCGAGCGCCTGACCGCGAGCCTCGTCGTGATCGGCTCGCGCAAGCGCTCCCCCGTCGGCAAGTTCCTGCTCGGCAGCACCACGCAGCGCGTCCTGCTCGACGCCCACGCACCCGTGCTGGTCATCAAGGCCAAGCACTAGCCCCACCTCACGCCAGGAGGTCTCATGGACCCGGTCGTCGCAGGTCTCGTCATCGTCGCCGTCGGGTTGCTCCTGTGCTTCCTCGGCGTCGGCTCGGTCCACCTGGCGGTGATCGCCTCCGGGTTCGGCCTCGGCTGGATGCTGGGCGACCTGTTCGGGGCGAGCCAGACCACGGCCCTGCTCGTCGGGGTGCTCGGCGGGCTCGTCGCCTGGATCGCCGTGGCGTTCGTGTTCAAGCTCGCGTCGTTCTTCATCGGGATCGTGACGGGGGCCGTGATCGGTGCCAAGCTGTACGGCACGGTCTCGGGCGACTCGGGCAACTGGGTCCTCGCGGCGATCATCGTCATCGCGGTCGCGGCGGCGTGCGGCTTCCTCGCCGACAAGTACCGGCGCCGGGCACTGCTGTGGCTCACGACGATCGGTGGTGCGGGCATCGTGCTGGGCGGCCTGGGCCGCGTCTCCCCCGACACCCTGGGGTTCCTGCGCGACCCGTCCGTGGGGTGGGAGCAGGTCGTGTCGTTCCTGGCGTGGGCCGCGCTCGCGCTGGCCGGGTGGCTCGTGCAGCGCAAGCTGTTCGCCAAGCGCCTGGGCATCACGCGCGGCGAGGAGCCCGCCAAGCGCTGAGGCGCCCCACCTTCCGCCGAGTGCGGAGTTCTTGTGCGACTCGCCGGGCGTGTCGCGCAAGAACTCCGCACTCAGCGCGCGAGAGGGGGCGCGGCTCAGCGCACCGCGACCTCGATGAGGTTCTTCCACGGGTCGTCGAACCGCAGCGTCGCGCCGTCGTGGCGCATCTGGATCCCGCGCCGGGACAGACGGTCGACGAGCGCCGTGACGTCATCCTCCGAGGGCACAGAGATCGCGACCTGCCCCAGGCCCAGCGTCGAGGCGCGCGGCCCCGCTCCCTGGCTGTTCCACGTGTTCATGGCCATGTGGTGGTGGTACCCGCCCGCCGAGACGAACAGGGCGCTGGGCAGCGAGGCCGTGGCCTCGAAGCCCAGGGTGTCGACGTAGAACTCGCGGGCCGTGGCGATGTCGCCCACCTGGAGGTGCACGTGCCCCACCACGGTGTCGTCCGGGCCCACGACGTCGGTCGAGAGCGCCCGCTCGAGCGCCGCGTCCGTGAGGTGCTCCTGCATGAACGCGTTGGGGTCGATGTAGAGCGTATCCATCGCGACCTGGCCGTCCTGCCAGGTCCAGGTCTCGCGCGGGCGGTCGTGGTAGAGCTCGACGCCGTTGCCCTCGGGGTCGGTGAAGTAGAACGCCTCGGAGACCAGGTGGTCACCGCTGCCGACGAACGTGCTCGGTGCGGTGCGCGCGACCGAGGCGACCGCTGCGGCGAGCGCAGGGGCGTCGTCGAACAGCAGGGCCGTGTGGAACAGGCCGGCCTCGCCGCGGCGGGCGCGCGGCAGGTCCTGGCCGCGGCGCAGCACCACGAGCGGGGTCGCGCCGCGCCCGAGGACCACGGTCTCGTCGCGCGAGCCGGCTCCGGCGCCGGGGATCGCAGCGAGCAGAGCGTCCGACGGCGTCAGCACGGCCAGGGAGAGCGCGTCGCGGTAGTAGCGGGTCATCAGGTCGAGATCGGCGACGTGCAGCGTCACCGCGTCCATCGAGGTCTCCGCGGACAGCAGGTCCTTGGCCGCGAAGGCGGCAGTGTCGGTGCCGGGCACGCGGGACGTGGTCTCCGCCGGGCTGTTCGTTCGGTCAGTCATGGTGTCCTCCGTCCAGGGCCGGGTCCCGACCTCTGCTTCCAGAATAGTTGAAGGTTTAACTAATTGGAAGCCGGCATTGTTCCCGGCGCCGACCCGTCACCCTCGAGTGCATGATTGCGCTGCGACACGCCGGGCGTGTCGCAGCGCAATCATGCACTCGGCGAGGGCGGGGTCAGACCGGCGTCACGCGGCCGACGTCACACCCACCGCGGCCCGCAGGCCCTCGGCGAGCGTCGTCGTCGGGCGCCCGATGAGGCGCGACAGCTCGCCCGACGTCGCGGAGAGCAGACCGTCGCGCGTGTTGCCGTCGAGGGCGACCACGAAGCCCGCGGTCCCCTCGTCGAGACCCGCGTCCAGCAGGGCCTGGACGTGCGCCTCGGGGGTCACGTCCTGGTAGACGACCTCGCGCCCGACGATCTCGCCGATGGTCGCGGCCAGGAACGAGTGGTCCCACGCGACGTCGCCCGAGAGCTCGTAGACGGCACCCTCGAGCGAGGGGTCGGCGTCGGCCGCGGCGAGGACGACGGCAGCAGCCTCGGCATAGTCCTTGCGGCTCGCCGACGCGACGAGGCCGTCGCCGACGCTCCCGAGCAGGACGCCCGTCTCGCGCGCCTGCTCGACGTTGCCGACGTAGTTCTCGGTGTACCAGCCGTTGCGCAGGATCGTCGCGGTCAGGCCCGAGGCAGCGATGAGCTCCTCGGTGGCCTTGTGCTCGGGCGCGAGGACCAGCGCGGACGTGGTGGCCTGCGGGGCGCTCGTGTAGACGAGGTGGCGGACGCCGGCGGCCTTGGCCGCCTCGACCACGTTCGCGTGCTGCTGGACGCGCTGCCCCACCTCGGAGCCCGAGACGAGGAGGACGACGTCGACACCCTCGAGGGCGGTCGCGAGGGTCTCGGGGCGCGAGTAGTCGGCCTCACGGACGAGGACGCCGCGCTCGGCGAGGTCGGCAGCCTTGGCCGGGGTGCGGACGGCGGCGACGATCTGCTCGGGGGCGACGCCGCGCTCGAGGAGCGATTCGACGACGAGGTGTCCGAGGTGTCCGGTGGCTGCGGTGACGGCGATCATGTGGTCCTCCTGAAGGGGTGGTGGGTACCGCGACAGCCTGGCACTAACTTTTCGTAAGTGCAATCCTTCCGACAGTGCGTTCTATGTCACAGTGCTTGCGATCCGCCTGCACGCTAGGCTGTCCTCGTGACCGACCTCCAGCCCACCCCCGAGACCACGGGACCGTCCGACGAGATGATCGCCGACGTGTTCCAGCGCGGCTGCACGTCCCGCCACGCCCTCGAGGCCGTGACCGGGCGCTGGGGCGTCCTGACCGTCGCGGGGCTGCGCGACGGCGCGGTGCGCTTCAACGCGCTGCGCCGGCGCATCGACGGCGTGAGCGAGAAGATGCTCGCCCAGACGCTCCAGGGGCTCGAGCGCGACGGACTCGTGGTGCGCGAGGTCCGCGCGACCATCCCCCCGCACGTCGAGTACTCGCTCACCGACCTCGGCCGGGTCGTGGCGGACCAGCTCGTCGGCCTCCTCGACGTGCTCGAGGGCGCGGTCCCCCAGGTCGTCGCCGCCCAGCAGGCGTACGACGCCCGCGCCGCCCGGTAGCGGCGCCCCTCCTGCCGCCCCGGGCGCAGCCGATCGGCCGATCCGTCGATCCGTCGACCCGTCGACCCGTCGACCCGTCGAGTGCATGGTCGTGCAGCGACACGCCCGGCGAGTCGCAGCCGAACCATGCACTCGGCGCCGGACAGCCCCCGCCCGACCGCCCGCCGCTGCGTAGACTCGCGATCATGACTGCCGTCGCTCTCGGGCTGCCCCGCGTGCGTCCTGCCGGGGCGCCGAGCACCCTGGGGCGCCCGGACACCGACGCGCTCGTCGACCGCTACGGCCGCGTCGCGCACGACCTGCGGGTCTCCGTGACCGAGAAGTGCTCGTTGCGCTGCACGTACTGCATGCCCGCAGAGGGGCTCCCCGCGATCCCCCGCGACGACCTGCTGACCCCGGCCGAGATCGGGCGGCTCGTGGGGATCGGCTACCGCCTGGGCATCCGCGACGTGCGGTTCACGGGCGGAGAGCCGCTCATGCGCCCCGACCTCGCCGAGATCGTGCGTCGCTCCCGCGCCGCGGCGCCAGGAGTGCGGATCTCGATGACGACCAACGCGATCGGCCTCGACAAGCGCGTCGGCGAGCTCGTCGACGCCGGGCTGGACCGCGTCAACGTGTCGCTCGACAGCATCGACCGCCGGCACTTCGCCGAGCTCACGCGCCGCGACCGGCTGCCCCAGGTGCTCGCGGGGATCCGGGCCGCGCTCGACGCCGGCCTGTCGCCCGTCAAGCTCAACGCGGTCCTCATGCCCGAGACCCTCGCGGGAGCGGCCGACCTGCTCGCGTGGGCCGTCGAGCACGGGTGCCGGCTGCGCTTCATCGAGCAGATGCCTCTGGACGCCGACCAGAACTGGGACCGCGCCCAGCTGGTCTCGGCCGAGCGCCTGCTCGACGTCCTCGGCGAACGCTTCGACCTGACGCCCGTGGGCCGTGAGGATCCCTCGGCCCCCGCCGAGGAGTGGGCCGTCGACGGCGGTCCCGCCACGGTCGGGATCATCGCCTCGGTCACGCGCTCGTTCTGCGGGGACTGCGACCGGACCCGGCTCACCGCGGAGGGGACCGTGCGCTCGTGCCTGTTCGGCAACGAGGAGGTGGACCTGCGCGCTCTCCTGCGGTCGGGGGGCGCCACCGGCTCGGCCGGTGCGCCAGGGACGCACGTGCCCGACGGCGGAGCGTCCGACGCGCAGATCGTCGCGGCCTGGCAGGCGGCCATGTGGGCCAAGCCGTTCGCGCACGGTCTCGATCGTGGCGCCCCCGACGCCGGGGCCGTCGGCGGCCCGGCCGACGACCCCGAGGCCTTCGCCCGCACCGAGCGCAGCATGGGTGCGATCGGGGGCTGAGCACCCGTCGGGCGTGTCGGGCGACGGGCCTCGACCCTCGCGTCGACCACCTCGCAGAACGTGTCCAAGGTCATCGGGGATCCCGCCCGACGAGCCTCGCGGCACCCGGCCGAGAGACCCCGCCAGACCTACCATGGAGGGGTGGCACTCCTCGAACGTCCCAGCGACATCACCACCACCCCCGAGCCCGCCCCCCGGACCGACGCCCTCCCGGTCCACCGTCCCGGACCGAGCCGTCTCACCGCAGGTCCGAGCACGGTGCTGGGAACCCTGATCGGCACCGTGGCGGGCACGCTCCTGCTCGCGGGGCCCGGCCTGATCCTGGGCGCCCTCGTCGGCATCGGGTTCGGCCTGCTCAAGGACAACCCCCGCGACTGACCTCGGAGCCGCCACTCCTCCCGGCGCGGGCGCCTACAGCCCGACCCACTCCGAGTCGCCGTCGGTGAAGTGCTGCCGCTTCCAGATCGGCACCTCGGCCTTGATGCGCTCGACGAGCAGCGAGCAGGCCGCGAACGCCTCGGCCCGGTGCCCCGAGGCGACGCTCGCGACGAGCGCGACGTCCCCGATCGTCAGCACGCCGTACCGGTGGACCGCCGCGACGCGCAGGCCCGTCTCGGCCGAGACCGCCGCGCAGCACCGCCGGAGCACCTCGGTCGCGTCGGGGTGCGCCTCGTAGTCGAGGCCCGTGACGTCGCGCCCGCCGTCGACGTCCCGCACGACTCCACGGAAGGTCACGACGGCGCCGCACTCGCGCGAGGACACGGCGCCTTCCACGGCGCGCACCACGGCGTCGTCGAGCGCGTCCTTCGTCACGCGAGACACGTCGAGCGCGACTGTGCCGGCACCGCCGGCCGCACCGGCCGCACCGGCCGCACCATCGCTGACCCGCTGCTCTCCGCCCGGCCCGTCGGCGACCGACGCGCCCTCGTGCTGCTTCCCGTCTCGTGCCACCCGCTGGTCTCCCTCGATCGCCCCACCGGTGCCGGCCGTCCCGTCCACCGCACTCACCCCGTCCACCGCGCTCACAGCCGCACGACCCGTACCTGCTCGCCCGCCTCGAGGTGCCCGACGCCCTCGGGAACCTCGACCAGCACGTCGGCCGAGGCCATGGTGGCCACGAGGTGCGAGCCCGCGCCACCCACGACGCGGACGCTGCCGTCGGGGCCCGTGCGGCCGCGCAGCATCTGCCGCTTGCCCGGTGGCGAGTCGATCACCTCGACGGTCCTGCGGTCCTCCTCGTCGCGGGGCGGGCGCCCCGCGGCTCGCTCCAGGACGTCACGCGCGAACACCACGAACGAGACCTGGGCGCTCACGGGGTTGCCGGGGAAGGTCAGGACGGGGGTCCCGTGGACCGTGCCGAAGCCCTGCGGCCCGCCGGGCTGCATCGCGACGGACCGGAAGGTCACCCCCTCGCCCAGCGTGTCCTTGACGACCTCGTACGCTCCTTGGCTCACGCCGCCCGACGTGAGGACCAGGTCCGCCTCGGCGGCAGCCCGTTCGAGCACGGCCGAGAGCTCGGCCGGGTCGTCCCCGGTGCGCTCGGCCAGGGTCACGACGGCTCCTGCCCGCCGTGCGGCGGCCGACAGCCCGGTGAGGTTCGCGTCGTAGACCTGACCCGTCGCGGCAACCTGTTTTGGCTCGACGACCTCGGTGCCGGTCGAGACGACCGCGACCCGCACGGGCGCCAGCACGTCCAGCCCGGGCACGCCGCACGACGCGGCGGCGGCCAGGTGCTGCGGTCCCAGGAGCGTCCCGGCGGGCAGGACCAGGTCGCCGGCACGGACGTCGGTCCCGACGTCCCGCACGAACTCCCCGACCGCGCGCGGCACGAGCACGCCGACCTGGTTCCCGAGGGTCCCTCGCGCCGCGCTCGTCGAGCGCCCACCGAAGCGCGCGGCGTCGGTGTCCTCGACGGGCACGACGGCGTCGCTCCCCTCGGGCACGACGGCGCCCGTCATGATCCGGGCCGCGGTCCGCGCGGCGAGCACCGCGGGCACGCCCGGCCCGGCCGGGATCTCCGCCACGACGGGAAGGACCACGGGGGACGCGCTCGCGGCCCCGGCGACGTCTGCCGCCCGCACCGCGTACCCGTCCATCTGGGAGCTGCGGAACCCCGGGAGATCCACGGGGGCGACGAGATCCACGGCGAGCACCCGGTCCAGCGCGTCGGCGAGCGCCACCCGCTCGGAGCCGCGCGCCGTGAGCGCGGCGCCGACGAGCGCCTCGACCTCGCGGCGGTGCCGCTCGACGCTCACCCTGCCCACGTCCGGGCGGGCGCTGCTCGCCGCCTGCCGGCGCCCTGCCCTGGACGCGCCGGAGCGCTCGGCCGGGAGCGACGTCGTCGGCCCGGCGGATCCCTCGTTGCTCGTCGCAGCCTGCTCTGCCGTCACTTCTGCTCCTCACCTGCCGGACCGCCCGCCCGCAGCGGGACGGCACGTGACCCAGCCTTTCACGCCCGGGCCCGCGGGCCGCACCCGGCCGGCCGTGGGCGCACACCGGCCGCACCCGCCCGGGTTCGCCCGGGCGGACACCCGTTGCGCCGGGCGCCCCGCGCTGCGACCTTGGAGCGGTGACGTCCACTCCCCCGGTCCCGCCGGCCCAGCCCGGCGCCCGTCCGCTCCTCCCGACGCTCGACCAGCGACCGGGTCCGCCGCTGCGCTTCCCCGTGCGCCCCGTCGCCCCGGCCGTCCGGCAGTTCCTCGCGACCGAGGCCGGCGGCGCGGTGCTGCTGCTCGCAGCGACCGTGATCGCGCTCGTGTGGGCGAACTCGCCGTGGTCGGCCGCGTACGACGACCTGTGGGCCACCACGGCCGGGATGCACCTGGGCGAGTGGTCGCTCGACATGGACCTGCACCACTGGGTCAACGACGCCGCCATGGCGATCTTCTTCCTCGTGATCGGCCTCGAGATCAACCGCGAGGTCACGAGCGGCGAGCTCCGCAACCGTCGGACGGTCGCGGTCCCGGCGCTCGGTGCGCTGGGCGGGCTGCTGGTCCCCGCGCTCGTCTACCTGGCTTTCAACGCGGGTACCGACGCGCAGCACGGCTGGGGCGTGGTCATGTCGACCGACACCGCGTTCCTCGTCGGGGTCCTCGCGCTGTTCGGCCCGCGCTGCCCCGACCGGCTGCGCCTGTTCCTGCTGACGCTCGCGGTCGTGGACGACATCGGCGCCATCACCGTCATGGCCGTGTTCTACAACGACGGCGTGTGGCTGCCCGGGCTGGGCATCGCGGGCGCGCTCGTGGTCGCGCTGCTCGTGATGCGCTGGCTCGGCGTCTGGCGCCTCGCGCCCTACGTGGGCGTGGGCCTGGCGCTGTGGCTCGCGGTCTACTCCTCGGGGGTCCACGCGACGCTCGCGGGCGTGCTCGTCGGGCTGCTCGTCCCGTCACGGCGGTCGCGTCGGGACCAGGTCGACGACGTCCCGGGGTACGCCCAACGGCTGCGCGAGGAGACGACGGCGGAGCGCGAGCACCTGACCGAGCTCGCCGCACGCGCAGCGGTCCCCGCGAGCGACCGGCTCCAGCGCATCCTGCACCCGTGGAGCGCGTACGTCGTGGTCCCCGTGTTCGGGCTGGCCAACGCGGGCGTGCACCTGGACGCCGAGTCGTTGTCGGCCGCGATGACGTCCCGCCTCACGATCGGCGTCGCGGTCGCGCTCGTGGTGGGCAACGCCGTCGGGATCTTCGGCGCCTCCGCCCTCGCGCTGCGGCTGAACCTGGGCGACCTGCCCGGTCGGGTGCGCTACTCGCACCTCCTGGGCGGTGCGATGCTCGCCGGGATCGGGTTCACCATCTCGCTGTTCATCGCCGAGCTCGCGTTCGACGACGAGGCGCTGATCGAGCAGGCGAAGATCGGGATCCTCGCGGGCTCGCTGGTCGCGGCCGTGGCCGGGTCGGTGACGCTGCGGATCCTGGGCGAACGTCTCCCGCTGTGCTCGCCCGAGTCGCCCGGTCCCCCACCCGGGCTCCCACCGCGGCCGTGGCGGGCGCCGGAGGCCGCCGAGACGTCACGGGACCCGCAGGGCGGAGCCGGTGCGTGACGCCCGGCAGCGTCGGTGCGGGCCTCAGGCCCCGTCCGGGGTGGTGCGGCTCGCCGGGACGGTCGCCGCGGCGACCGCCGCGCGCAGGCCGTCCTCGGTCACGCGTCCGCGGTACCTCACGCCCTCGACGTAGACCGTCGGCGTCTCGCGCACCCCCGCCGCAGAGCTGGCGAGGTAGTCGCGCTCCACGACGTCTCCGAACCGCTGGGCCGCGTCACCGACCACGCTGGCACCGTCCAGGCCGAGCTTCTGCGCCCAGTGGGAGAGACCGGCGTCGTCGAGCCGGTCCTGGTGGGCGAACAGGAGGTCGTGCATGTCCCAGAACCGCCCGCGCGCCCCCGCCGCCTCGGCCGCGAGCGCCGCCGTGAGCGCGTACGGGTGGACCTCGAAGAGCGGGAAGTGGCGGAAGACGAGCCGGACCTGGCCGCCCGACTCCTCGACGACCGTGCGCAGGACGGGCGCGGCGTCATGGCAGTAGGGGCACTCGAAGTCCCCGAACTCGACGATCGTCACGGGGGCGTCGGGGTTCCCGAACACGTGGGCGTCGGCCGGGACGAGGTCGGTGGTGCGCGGTGCGGCGGGGGTGCCCGGTGCGGAGGTCATGTGCCCCAGCATCACATCGGCTGCACGTCGACGCCCGTCACCCGGCCGGGCGTCCTGCCGCCGCGCAGCCAGTCGACCAGGACCTCGACGTCGGCCGCCGCTCCGCGCACCGTGACGAGCACGGTCCCGTCGGGCAGGTTCTGGGCCTCGCAGACGAGGCCCAGCTCGGCCGCGCGACGGGTCGTCGCGTACCGGAACCCGACGCCCTGCACGTGCCCGTGCACGACGGCGCGGGCCGCGGAGACCGACGGGACCTCCCCGCCCGCCACTACTGCCAGACCCCGAGGATCGCGCCCATGACCGCGAGCGCGATCACGTCGTGCACCCCGTCGATCACGGTGAGCTGGGTCGGCAGGTGCGCGAACCCGTTGTGGATCACGTGGGCTCCTGCCCGGAAGACCAGCCCGATGACCGCGCCGAACAGCAACCCCTCCCACAGCCCGTCGACACCCGTCGCCAGGATCAGGGCCCCGAGGAGGATCGCCGTGAGGAGCGAGGCGACCCCCGTGGCCGCGAACCGTGGACCGGCGCCCGCGCTGCTGCTCATCTCCTCCTCCGTCAGGCCGACGAGCCCGGCCCACCGCTTGCCCAGCGCCCCGCTCGCGTAGAAGACGAAGCCCACGAGGAACGTCGAGGCGGTCGCGACGAGCACCGCCCACCAGTTGAGGTCTCCGATCGCGTCCAGCCATGCCATGTCCCGCTCCTCCCGCGAGCGCCCTCGCGGGCGACACCCGACCGGCGGCGCGGCGCGTCACCACCTCCAGGCTAGCCAGGGCCGCGTCGCGGTGCCGTCCGTCACGCCAGGACGAGTGGGCGGGAGCGGTCGTTCAGGAGCGGGACGGGCTCGACCGCGAGCCCCGTGCCCGCCGTCTCCTTCCACCAGGCGACGTTCACCGCGTGCCTGCCGTACACGGACGTGGGATCGGCGGTCAGGGCGAGCGCGAGGTCGGACAGCAGGACGTCGTCGACGAACCCGTCGTCGAGCGGCACACCCGCCAGCAGGCGGCGCGTGCCGCGGAAGCGCGGGCGGTGGCGCCACCTCTTGACGACGTTGAGGAGGCGGTACACCGGACCGGGGGTGAAGCGGCAGACCAGCTCGGGGTCGTCGCCGAGCTGCGCGAGGACCCGGTCGGGGTGGAACGTCAGGCCGCACGCCGCAGCCTCGCCCATCATCCACAGGAGCGCGACGTCGGACAGCCCCGGCGAGGCGGTCCCTCCCCCGACGTCGCTGTGGCCGCCCGGGAACCAGACCTGCTTGACGCCGCCCGGTCGGTCGTCGTCGGCCGGGACGTCCCACAGGCAGGGCTCGAACGTGAGCCTGCGCTCGTCGATCGCGAGCGCCTGGCGCGCGCACTGGACCGCGCCCGAGAGACGCACGTCGTGGAACCGGGACCGCCGCCGCGTGATCCCCGGGACGCCCAGCGCGCCGACCGTGTCGAAGACCCCGAGGAACGTGAGGGGCACCTGCGGGTAGCAGTGCTGCTCCCGGAACCGGGAGGCCTTGGCCTTGCGTGCCGGTGTCCGGTCGCGATAGAGCGCCTCGGCCTCCGCCAGGAGGTTGCCTGCCCGCCGGTCCGCGAGCGCGTCCGCGGTCAGCAGCCCGACGCTCGCGATCATGCCCGCGACGCTGCGGGCCGTGTACGCCCCGCGGCTGAACCCGAACACGTAGATCTCGTCGTCGGGCTCGTAGCTGAGCGCGAGGTCCCGGTACCCGGCCACGACGTTGCGGCTGAGCCCGTAGCCGAACGCCCCGCCGAGCAGCGCGTCCACGCGGTACCCGCGCGCGCCGACCCCCTCGACCGAGAACACCATCTGCTGGACCCCGTCCGGCCCGATCCCCGTGTGGACCGAGCGGGCGATCTTCTCGATGTTCGACACGCTCGCCCGGACCGGGGAGTTCCAGGTCCCGTCGCAGCAGAGCACCAGGCGTTTCATGGCTCCTCCTCGAACCACCCCGCCGCCGTCGGCGGGCCTACCGGGAGGGAGCCCCGCGCTCCGCGGGCTGATGCAGCCCGCGGCGGTTCAGTGGTGCACGTGCGCAGGCACCCCCGTGGAGCCCTCGATCTCGGACTCCGCGATGCCGAGCAGCCGGTCGGCGAGCGCACGCAGCGCGCGCGCGGCGGCGACGTGGTCGCCGATCGCCTCGATCTCGGCGTCGCCGGGGTCCTTGCGCGCCCTGCCCGTGGCGTGGAGCTCGGAGGGCACGTCACCGACCAGGATGGCCTCCGCCGTCGTGCGTCCTTCGCTCTCCACGAGGCTCACCTGGACGTGCCAGGACTTCGAGTGCACCGGGACCGTGACCTCGTGCGCGACGGCCCCCTCGACGGGGGCGCGGACCAGGGTGTCCGGCCCCGGGTAGACCAGCGTCCGTTCGCCCGTGTCGGCCCACTCGACCAGGAAGGGCGGCGAACCGTCCTCGTGCTGGACCTCGACGACCATGCCGTCCCGGACGGCACCGCCCACCACCCCCGAGGCCCGGATGATCCTGTCTCCCACCGCTGCCTTCATGACGTGCCTCCTCGCTGAGGGACCTGCTTCCATCATGCGCGCCGCGCGCCGCGCACGAAAGGGCGGGCCCCGGCGGAGGCGACCGGGCCGACGGCGCCCCGTCGTGCCGACCTCAGCGCAGCCGGCGCAGGAACTCCCGGGTCCGCTCGCGCTGCGGGTCGCCCAGGACCTGCTCGGGCGTGCCGCGCTCGTGCACGCGGCCCTGGTGCAGGAAGCAGACCTCGTCGGCGACCTCGCGCGCGAAGCCCATCTCGTGGGTCGCGACGAGCATCGTCACGCCCTCGGCCCGCAGGTCCGCGAGCAGGTCGAGGACCTCGCCCACGAGCTCGGGGTCGAGCGCCGAGGTGACCTCGTCGAGCAGCAGGAGCTCGGGCGAGGACACGAGCGCCCGCGCGATCGCGGCCCGCTGCTGCTCGCCCCCGCTGAGCTGGTCGGGGTAGGCCGTCATGCGGTGCGCGAGGCCGACGCGACGCAGCATGGCCTCGGCCGCGGCCTCCGCCTCGGCGCGGTCCCGCTTGTGCACGAGGCGCGGGGCGAGGGTCACGTTGTCCATGACCTTCATGTGCGGGAACAGGTTGTACGACTGGAAGACCAGGCCCATGCGCGCCCGGACGGCGTTCGCGTCGAGGCGCGGGTCGGCCACGTCCTGCCCGTCGAGCAGGATCTCGCCGTCGTCGATCTCCTCGAGCAGGTTCACGACGCGCAGCAGCGTCGACTTCCCCGAGCCCGACGCCCCGACGAGCACGACGCAGCGGTGCTCGTCGACGTCGAGGTCGATCCCGTCGAGCACCAGGCGCTCGCCGTACGTCTTGCGGATCCCCCGCAGGGACAGCAGGTGGCTCATCGGATGGCCCCCGCGCCGCTCACGGTCGCGAGCGAACCGCGCCAGCCCTGACGCGCCGAGTACACGTCGACCACGCGCGTGAGCGGGATCGAGACCAGCAGGAACAGGACGCCCGCCACGACGTAGGGCGTGAAGTTGTAGCTGCCCGACGCCGCGATCTGCGCGGCCCGGATCGCGTCCACCGCGCCCAGGATCGAGATGAGCCCCGAGTCCTTCTGGAGCGAGACGAGGTTGCTCGCGAGCGGCGCGGTCACGTGCCGCACGGCCTGGGGCAGCACGACCCTGCGGGTCGTCTGCGCGCGCGTGAGGCCGAGCGAGCGCGCGGCCGAGACCTGCGAGGGGTGCACCGACTCGATCCCGGCGCGGAACACCTCGGCCAGGTACGCGGTGTACGTGAGGATGATCGCGAGCGCGCCGAGGAAGGCCCCCGACGTCGGCAACCACTCCAGGCGCAGGGCCGGCAGGCCGAACCCGACGAGCAGCAGGACCAGCAGCAGCGGCACGCCGCGGAACACGTCGACGTACGCGACCGCGAAGGCACGCAGCGGGAACAGGGCCGGGATGCGGCTCGTGCGGATCACGGCGAGCGCCATGCCGAGCACCATCCCGACGACCGACGCCACGACCCACACCCGCAGGTTGAGCCACAGCCCCTCGGCGATCGCGGGCAGCGACTCCCAGGCGCTCTGCGGGGAGAAGAACGCGTCGCGCGTGCGCTCCCAGCCGGGGGCCGTGGTCACCACGGCGTACAGGACCGCGACCACGACCACGGTCGAGAGGACGGACACCCACGCGGCCCGACGGCGGCGCGCACGTCGGTAGGAGTCCCTCGCCCGGGCGAGGGGCGACGGGGTCCAGCCCGCGCTCGCGGGGCGAGCGCCGTCGTCGGGCACGGGGCCGTCCTGCGGCGCGGCGCCCGACGCGCCCTCGCTCATCTCAGCCCAGCTCGGGGATGTCGTCCGACTTGAGCCACGTCGTGCGCAGCTCGGCGAGCGTGCCGTCGGCCTCGAGCGCGTCGACCGCGGCCGAGACGCACTCGGTGAGGGTCGAGTTGAGGTCGAGGACCAGGCCGTACTGCTCGACCGTGCCCTGGTCCGGCAGCGTCCCGACGACCACGGAGTCCGGGAAGTACTCGGTCGAGGCCGCGACGCCCTGGTCGACGTCCATGATCATGACGTCGATCGTGCCCGACTGCAGGGCCGTCATGCCGTCGCCCGCACCGTTGAACGGCACGAGGTTCGCGTCGTCGCCGAACGCGGCCTTGGCGAGCGTGAGGCTCGTCTGGGCGGCCGTGACGCCGATGCGCAGGTCCTTGAGCTCGTCGAGCGTCGTGGCCGAGGCGTACGGGCCGGCCTCCTGCACGATCACGCCCTGGCGCGTCGTGAGGTAGTGGCTCGAGAAGTCGACGGCCTTGCGCCGCTCGTCCGAGATGGACGTCTGCCACGCGGCGAAGTCGAAGGTCTTGATGCTGGGGCTGACGATCTGCTCGAACGTCACGAGCTCCCACTCGACGTCTTCCTCGGCGTACCCGAGCTGGTCGGCGACCTCGTAGACGAGCGCGGACTCGAAGCCCTCGCCGCTGTCGTGCTCGCCGATGTACCAGGGCGAGTACGCCTCGCCCGCGGCGACGGTCAGCTTGCCGTCGGTGTGCGTGGGCAGGGCGCCCGGCTCGCACGTGGGCGTCGCGGCGCCGGACGACCCGGCGTCGGTCGACGTGTCGGACGAGCAGCCCGCGAGGAGCAGGGCGGTCGAGACGGCTGCGACGGGCAGCACGGCGTTCAGGCGGCGCATGAGGACCTTCCGGGGTCAGGAGGGTGACGAGGCGGTACCGGGCCGCCGCGGGTGACGCGTGCTGCCGGGACTCGCCGGAGGACGACTCTACGCCGGTCCCACGCGGTGAGACATAGGCGGGACGTCCGGTGAGACGGTGGGTCGCGTCACACCGCGCTAGTCCTCGGGGAGGTGGAGCGCGTCGAGCCGGCCCTCGGTGTCGAGGGACTCGAGGATCGCCCGGGCGATCCCGTCGAGCTGCTCGACCTGCTCGGGGGTGAGGCGGTCGATGATGTGCTCGCGCACGGTGTCGACGTGGCCCGGGGCCGTCGCGACGACCTTGTCCCACCCGGCGTCGGTCAGGACCGCTAGCGTCGCCCGCTTGTCGGTCGGGCACGGGACGCGCTCGACGTAGCCGCGCCCCTCGAGCCGCTTCACCACGTGCGACAGGCGAGGGAGCGTCGCGTTGGTCTTGAGCGCGAGGTCCGTCATGCGCAGCGTGTGGTCGTCGGCCTCCGAGAGCATCGCGAGCACGAGGTACTCGAAGTGGGTCAGCTGCGCGTCGCGCTGGAGCTGGGCGTCGAGCACGCCCGGGAGGAGCTCGGAGACGGCCTGGAGGCGCATCCAGGTCCGCAGCTCGCGGGGGGAGAGCCATCGCACGTCGTCGGTCATGGGACCAGTCTAGCGGCAATGGTTGACACGACAACTAAGTGGGTCTACGTTAGTTGTATCAACAACCAATCGCGTCGGCCCCGGTCGACGTCGCAGCCCCGGAGGACTACATGACCAGCATCACGATCATCGGCGCAGGGAACATCGCAGCAGGCGTGGCGCGCATCGGCCTCGACGCCGGCGCGCAGGTCCAGGTCCTGGCGCGCGACGCCGAGAAGGCCGCAGCGCTCGGCTCGGGCGCGTCGTTCACCTCGGGCGTCGTGGGTGACGAGATCACGGGCGAGCTCGTGGTCCTCGCGCTCCCCTTCCCCGCCGTGCCCGAGGTCCTCGCGCAGTACGCGGGCCGCCTCGACGGCAAGGTCCTCGTCGACCCGACCAACCCCGTCGACTTCGCGACGTTCGACTCGCTCGTGGTGCCCGCCGACTCCTCGGCCGCCGCCGAGATCGCCGCGCTCGCCCCGACGGCCAAGGTCCTCAAGGCGTTCAACACCAACTTCGCCTCGACCCTCGCGAGCGGACAGGTCGCCGACCAGACCGCGACCGTCCTCGTCGCGGGCGACGACAACGACGCCAAGAGCACGCTCGTCGACCTGGTCCGTGCGGGCGGCCTCAAGGGCGTCGACGCCGGCTCGCTCAAGCGCGCTCGCGAGCTCGAGGCCCTCGGCTTCGTCCAGATGACGCTGGCCGGCTCGGGCGCGACCCAGTGGACGACCGGCTTCACGCTCGCCGACTGACGCGTCGCGTCCTCGTCGCGCCTCGGGCGCGGACCGCTGCACGTGGTCCGCGCCCGAGGTGCGTTCTGGGCCGTCCCGCTGGCGCCGTAGCCGGCGGACCGGCGGCTGGTGGGTCGGCGCCTGGCGGGTAGCCGAGGCCGCGACGACGGACGCGCGGGGCCCGCAGAGCGGTCGGCACGACACGGTCCCGCACAGGGAATGACGAAGGCCCGGTCCAGCATTTCTGCTGAACCGGGCCTTCCTGTGTA
>NZ_JACSQF010000007.1:0-143529 GCF_014836755.1 Oerskovia merdavium | reverse complement strand
GCGGGGGCAGGATTTGAACCTGCGACCTCTGGGTTATGAGCCCAGCGAGCTACCGAGCTGCTCCACCCCGCGTCGGTGAACACCACTCTACGGGATCATCTGCCGGGACTCCTACTCGATTCCCTGTCGGCCACGTCACACCACGGAGGATGCCCTCCAGCCGCCGAGACGCCGGACCGGACAGCGGGACCGCGGTGAGGCGGATCCGTTCACGAGCCGGAACCCGGCCTGCCCAACGGTCCGTCGGAGCGGGCCCCTCACGGCCGAGGAAATGACGAAGGCCCGGTGCAGCATTTCTGCTGAACCGGGCCTTCCTTTGTAGCGGGGGCAGGATTTGAACCTGCGACCTCTGGGTTATGAGCCCAGCGAGCTACCGAGCTGCTCCACCCCGCGTCGGTAAACACAACCTTACGGGAGATGGGCCGAGGCGCCAAATCGGGCACCCCGGCCCCCCGTTTCAGCCCTCGCGCGGAGCGATCACACGGGCACCGAACCGGAACTCGCGCTCCTCGCCCGCAGCGAGCCGAACCTGCTGTGCACAGTCCGGTCGGTTGAAGGCGTTCGTCAGGCTCTCGACAGGCTCGAGCGCGATCGACGCCCGCGCCCGGCTGCCCAGCCCGTCGCCCGTGTAGACGTGCATGTTGCCCCGCTCCTGCCACACCTCGACCCCGGCGCCCGTCGCCGGGTCGAGGACCCGGGTGCGCGCCAGGCCGTCAGCGTCGGGCACGAGGCCGGTGAACGCGGTGTCGAGCGTGGTCCCGGCGAGCCCCAGCGGCCCGACGGCGGCACGCACCTCCCGGGCCGCCTCGCCGTCGAGCGGGATGAGGCCCGCGTCCGTCGCGACCGTCGCACGCGCCGGCACGTGCAGCTCGAGC
Organism: Oerskovia merdavium; assembly: GCF_014836755.1. Taxonomy (GTDB): domain Bacteria; phylum Actinomycetota; class Actinomycetes; order Actinomycetales; family Cellulomonadaceae; genus Oerskovia; species Oerskovia merdavium. The sequence goes on along the minus strand of NZ_JACSQF010000007.1, from coordinate 142,654 downwards.
GCGTCGATCGTGGCATGGCCCGGGACGCGGAAGTACGGGTGCCAACCCGCCGTGACCGGCGCGGCCAGCCGTCCCACGTTGCGGTAGGACCAGGTGACGTCGAGCGACTCCTCGGTCAGCTCGAAGCGGATCCTCGTCTCGAGGTCGAACGGGTAGCCCGCGACGTCGGTCGACCGGACGCACGTCGCGAGCTCCACCGAGACCGCCCCGTCGACGGAGTCCTCCGCGTCGACGCCCGGCACGAGCTCCCAGTCCTGGAGCCGGACGAAGCCGTGCAGGGTGCCGACCTCGCCCGGTGCGGGCGGGACGTGGTGCGTGACGCCGTCGAACGTGTAGGTGCCCGCAGCCACGCGGTTGGCGAACGGGAACATGAGCCCCGAGCGCGTCGCCTCCTGCGCGAGCAGCTCGGACTCGGCCACGTAGCCGTCGAGCAGGTCGCGGACCTCGCGCTCCTCGGAGCCTGCACCCCACGGCGCCCGCCAGGCCAGCACGGTCGCGCCACGCAGGGCGACGACGAGCTCGGCGCCGCTCGGATGGACGAGTGCGACCGTCGGCAGCGAGCCGAGCACCCCCTCGACGATGTAAGCGTTGCTGCAAACGGTTGCACTGGTCATGAGGCCCAATGTTTGCCTGCCGTACCAGAAATGACAAGCCGCGCCCTCTGGTACCGCGTGTCGTCACCCCGGCGGCGGTTCCGACACCCTCGGCAGGCGGTCCTGAGCCGTGGCGGGCCCAGACACGACGGAGCGCCGCTCCCGACCCTTGTGGATCTGGAGCGGCGCTCCGTCGTCGTGCCGGTCACCTCACCGGCCGACCACCGTCCGAGCACCCCGTGCCGGGGCGCCGTCTCACGGGGTCGTGGTTCCCCCCAGCTCCTGCTCGGCCGCGATGGCCGTCTCGAGGGCGGTCTGGAGGCGTTCCTGCGACTCGCCATAGGCCGCGAAGTCACCCTCGGCGAGGGCGGCCTGGCCGTCCTTGATCGCCTGGCTGGCTGCCTGGAGCGCCTGGTCCAGGCGGGCCCTGGCCTCGGGCGCCTCGGTCCCGGTGTCCGGCGTGGTGCCCGTCCCGGGATCGGTGCCCTCGGCCGGCGGGGTGGTCTCCCCGTCGGTCGGGATCTCCGGCAGGACCTCTCCCCCGGCGTCCCCGGCGTCGGCCCCCGACTCGCCGCCGAAGACCTGGTTGAGGGCCTCGTCGAGCGTGTCAGCGAACCCGACCTGGTCACCGAAGTTGACCAGCACCTTGCGCAGCAGCGGGAACTTGGTCCCCGTCGACGCCTGGACGTACACCGGCTGCACGTAGAGCAGACCGCCACCCACCGGGAGCGTCAGCAGGTTGCCGTGGATCACGGTCGAGTTGCCTCGGCTGAGGATGTTGAGCTCGTTGGAGACCGTCGGGTTCGAGTTGAACGTGTTCTGCACCTGACCGGGTCCAGGCACGGTCGCGTTGCGTGGCAGCTCGAGCAGCCTGAGCTTGCCGTAGCTGTCCGCCTTGACGCCCGCGGTGCTCCCGGCCTCCGCGTCGACCGCGAGGAAGCCCGTGAGGATCTCGCGGTCGGAGTTGCCGCCCGGGATGAACGTCGTCATGAGCGAGAACGCCGGAGCCTCCTGACCCGGCATCTGGAGCGTCAGGTAGTACGGCGGCTGGTACGGCTTGGAGTTGCCCGTGCCCTCGGCCGTGGGGTCCCGCGGCACGTTCCAGAAGTCCTGACCGGAGAAGAACTCGCGGGCGTCGTCCACGTGGTAGCTCGTGAGGAGCGAACGCTGGACCTTGAACATGTCCTCGGGGTAGCGCAGGTGGCTCATCAGGTCGCCGCTGATCTCGGAGATCGGCTTGAGCGACGTCGGGAACACGTTGTCCCACGCCTTGAGGATCGGGTCCTCGGTGTCCCACGCGTACAGGTCCACGGAACCGTCGTACGCGTCGACCGTGGCCTTGACCGAGTTGCGGATGTAGTTGACCTGCTGCGGCGCCAGCGCGGCCACCGACTGCGAGGTCGCCGTCAGCGTGTCCTGGGTCGCCTCGTCGAGGGGACGCGACGCCGAGTACGGGTAGGAGTTCGTCGTGGTGTAGCCGTCGACGATCCACTTGACGCGTCCGTCGACGACGGCCGGGTAGACCTTGCCGTCGAGCGTCAGGTACGGGGCAACCTTGGCGACGCGGTCGCGCGGCGACCGGTCGTACAGGATCTGCGACTCGTCGGTCACGCGCTCCGAGAACAGGATCTGCTCGGAGCCGAACTTGAGCGCGTAGAGCAGCTTGTTGCCGAACGAGCCCACGCTCGGGCCTGCGACGGCCCCGTCCTCGGCGCCGTAGGTGTTGGTCACCTGGCCGCCCGCGTCGTCGTCCGGGTAGTCGAACTCCCACGACTTGGTGCCCTCGGGGGCGCCGACGATCGAGTACTGGTCGGACTCCGGGCTGAAGTAGATGCGCGGCTCGTACTCGGGCAGCGAGCCCACCGAGGGGATGTCGCCCTCGTAGAAGGCCGGCTGTCCGCCCGGGCCGATCTGGTTGCCGTACGCGGCGACGACGCCGTAGCCGTGCGTGTACACGGTGTGGTCGTTGACCCAGTTGCGCTGGCTCGCGCCCAGACCGTCGAGGTCGAGCTCGCGGACCGCGATCACGGTGTCGCGGCTCTCGCCGTCGATCATGTACCGGTCGACCGAGAGGGTCTCCTGGAAGTTGTAGTACTGCTTGTTCTGCTGGAGCTGGCGGAACGTGGGGCTCACGATCTGCGGGTCGAGCAGACGGATCGACGCCGTCGTGTCGGCGTCCGCGCGCAGTGCGCCCGCCTCCGCCTCGGTCTTCGCGTCGTAGTTCGCGGCCTCGACGTCGTCGAGCCCGAACGCGGACTTGGTCGCGTCGATGTTGCGCTGGATGTACTCGGCCTCGAACTCCTGGGCGTTCGGCGCGACCTGGAAGCGCTGGACGACGGCAGGGTAGATGCCGCCGATCGCGATCGCGGAGACGACCATCAGGCCGACCCCGATCGCCGGCAGGCGCCAGTTCCCGCGGATCGCCGTGAGCACGAACAGCAGCGCCACGAGGATCGCGACACCGGTCAGGATCGCCTTCGAGGGGATCACCGCGTTGACGTCGGCGTACGAGGCGCCGTCGAACTTGTCACCCGACGAGGTCAGCAGCGAGTAGCGGTCGAGCCAGTAGTTCGCGCCGATGAGGAGCATGAGGACCGCAGCCGTCACCGAGAGCTGCACGCGCGCCGCCTTGGTGGTGCGCGGCCCGTTCCCGGCCCCCGCGCCGATGCGCAGGCCGCCGTACAGGTAGTGCGTCGCGAGCGCCCCGATGCCCGCGATGATCACCGCGGCCATGAGGAAACCGACCGCGAAGCGCAGCACGGGCAGCGTGAACACGAAGAACGAGATGTCCATCCCGTACTGCGGGTCCTTGGTGCCGAACGGCTCGGAGTTGAGCGCGAGGATCACCGTGCTCCACTGCGAGGAGGCCGCCGCGCCGGCGAAGAAGCCGATGATGGCCGGCCCCGCGACGGTCACGACCTTGCGCAGCGGCTCGACGGCCTCGCGGTACTGGTCCAGCGTCGCCTGCTCGGGCGTCGAGGGTGCGTAGATGGGGCGCGAGCGGTACGCGAGCGACAGGGACAGGAAGACGAGTCCTCCCATCACCAGGAAGCCGCCGACGAACAGCGCCGCGCGGGTCCCCCACTCGGTCCACAGGACGTCCTCGAACCCGAGCTGGGTGAACCAGAGGACCTCGGTCCAGAACTGGGCGAGCAGGAACAGCAGGAGGACGAGGGCGGCCACGACTGCGACGGCAATGCCGAGCGGGCTACGTCGTCGTTTGGAGCCGGCCTCGCGCCCTGCGGGGCGTCGTGGCGCTGCGGCGAATGACACGGTGGGCTTACCTCTTTGCGTTCGGTCGAGCGTCAGGTCGTCGGGCGTCTGCACCGGCCCCCGTCGCTCGCGCCGACCTCCTGTTCTCACAGGTGGTCCACAGCCCTGACAGGGTCCGGCCACAGGCCGTCCATTCCGTCAACGGCCCGCAGCGGTTCCAGGTTCCCACAGGACCTCGGACCGGACCCGCCGACTGCGCCGACGCCGTCGGGCCTGACATGCTGGTGCCATGCCCGACACGACCTCCCCGGCCCCCGACCAGCCCGACGACCTCACCGCGCCCGCCCCCACGGGCGTGCCCGACGACGCCCCCGCGCCGATCGTCCCCCTCGCCCAGCTCGCGCTCGCCGACGCCGTCCGCGACGTCGAGGCCCACGTCGCGGCCGACGGCTGGGACTCGCCGCCCCGTGTGTTCGCGCTCGTGCGTACCGCCGACGCGATCGCCGCCAACCCCGGCCTGGCCGACCAGCTCCCGCCCGAGGTCGTGACCGCGGCGCGCGGCATCCCCGACCACCTGGTCTCGGTCGAGCAGGAGGGTCTGCCCGACGCCGAGACGCTCGAGGAGCTGCTCGGCACGCTGTCGTGGCCGCCGACGGTCGACGGCGCCGCGATCGTCGCCGAGCGCGTCATCCTGCCGCCCTCGGCCGAGGAGGGCCTGCCGACCGATCCCGCGGCCGCGCTCGCCTACCTGTCCTCGCACCCGGACCGGCAGGACGTGCGCCTCGCGGTCGGCGTCCTGCGCGACGGCACCCCGTGGTGCGCGGTCCGCACGCGGGCCAACGACGACGGGACGGACGTGGCGTTCGGGCCGGACCTGGTCCCCGGTCTCATCGAGGCGCTGCGCGCCACGTTCGAGTAGGCGCAGAGCACGGCGGCGGGGCCGGGCGACCGTGGGCGTCCGGCCCCGTCGTCGTTCCGGCAGCCGGGTCGGCAGCCGAGTCCGTCGTCGTCTCGGTGCGGCCTCTCAGGTCCTCGCGGTCACGAGGTGCACGTCGGCAGGCTCGCGCCCTCGCCCTCGCCGATCGCCACCATCGCGTCACGCGCGTCCTCGAGCGTCGCGATCTTGACGACGTTCAGGCCCTCGGGCACGTTCCCGACGACCTCGTCGCAGTTCGACTCGGGGGCCAGGAACCAGGTCGCGCCGTCGCGCTTCGCACCGTAGAGCTTCTGCTGGATCCCACCGATGGGCCCGACGTTCCCCTCGACGCTCATGGTCCCGGTGCCCGCGATGACGTTGCCGTTGGCCTCGTCCTCGGGCGTGAGCTGGTCGATGATCCCGAGCGCGAACATGGTGCCCGCCGAGGGGCCGCCGATGTCGTCGATCTGGATCTTCACGTCGATCGGCAGCTCGAAGTCGGGGTCGATGAAGACGCCCAGGATCGCCTTGCCGTCGGCCTCCTGGGTCGTGATCGTGAGGTCCACGACCTCGCCGTCGCGGTCGACGCCCAGCACCACGTCCTCGCCCGGGGGCACGGTCGCGAGCTCGTCGATGAGGTCCTGGTAGGTCACGACCTCCTTGCCGTCGACGGACGTGATGACGTCGCCCTCCTCGACGACGCCGGCCGCGCCCGTGTCCTTCGCGGCGCCCTGGATCGTGAGCGTCGCGGGCACCTCGTAGCCGAGCTCGGTGAGCGCGGCCACGGTCGCTGTCTCCTGCGAGGACAGCATCTCGGCCTGGCTCTCCTCGGCCGTCTCCTCCTGGGTCACGTTGCGCGGGAACGTCTCCTCGACGGGGCGCACGGACCGCGACCGCTGGGCCCAGCCCTCGACCACCTGGAACAGGTTCGCGGGGTACCCGGGGCCGCCTGCGACCGACACCGTGGTCAGCAGGAGCTCGCCCGTCGAGTCGAACGTCTCAGCACCCTCGATCTGGATGAGCTCGCGGTCGTTCTGCTTGCCGAGCGTGTCCTGCGTGGGGCCGGGCGAGCGCACCACGTAGGGCGCGGGCATGACCGCGAGGCCCGCGACCAGGAGGGTCGTGGCCAGCAACGAGATCCCGAGCGTGAGCGAGCGGCGCGTCACGGGAGGAGGCGTGTAGTCGTCCTCGGGCGGAGGGCCGAACGGGTCGGCGCCGGGCGCGGGCTCGTGCGGGTCTCGGGGGGCGAGCGGTTCTGTCACGTCGCTATCATCCCCGAGAATCCTGAAGGTTCGCTGGCGGCGGGCCGTGAGGTTCCTGCCAGCCCCCGACGACGTCGCGCGCGCCGGGAGATCCCCTCACCTCACGGGGAGCACGCCCGACGAGAGGCCCGCCCTGGGCGAGGCCACCGCCCGAGGCGGCTCACCGCCGTCGGGCCTGCCGCCAGATCGCGGCCGTCCCCAGGAGCGCGACCGCCGCCCCCGCGGCCCCCAGCGCCGCGGCGTCCCGGCCACCCACACGACGGCCACCCACTGCGATCCGGCCGCGCACACCGTCCATGAGGACGTCGACGCACTCGGCGCTCGACCACGCAGGCACCCAGCCCGCCTCGTGCAGGCCGCGCGCGGAGACGGTCCACGGGTGCACGACGAACGCCATGTCGCTCGCGGGCGAGGGCAGCACGCCCACGCGGTGCAGCCGCTCGGCTGCACCGAACGCGGTCGCCGCGGGCAGGCTCACGGTCGCCAGCCCCGTGCGCTCGACCAGCTCGGCAGGAGTCACCACGTCGGGCTCGCCGAGCTCGTCGATCGCCCCGACCGTGAACGTCCCGGACAGCCCTCCGTCCGCGACGAGGCGGACCGCCGCGGCGAGGTCGTCGGTGTGCACGAGCTGCCAGGGGCGCTCGCTGCCCTTGACCACGAGCAGGCGAGGCGCCTCGAAGTGTCGCGTGAGGATCGTGTCGACCTCGGGGCCGACGACGACCGCGGGGCGAAGGACGGCGAGCCGCACGGGCTCGCCCGCCAGCCCCACCTCGTGGGCGAGCGCCTCCTCGAACGCGACGAGGTCCGCGACGAATCCTGCGGCGTCCGGAGAGACGGGGTCGGCGTCCTCGACGACGGGCCGGTCGGCGCTCGCGCCGTGCACCGTCGCGGACGTGACCGCCACGACCTGGCGCACGCCGTGCGCGGCGGCCGCACGGACGACACGGCGCGCCTGCTCGACGAGGAAGGCCCGGCGCGTCTCGCCCTTGAGCGCCCTGATCCCGAACTCCCCCGCGGGCGCGACCACGACCACGGTCCGCGCACCCGCGATCCACGGCGCGGCCAGGTCGTTGGCCTCGGTCGGCGCCCGCTCTTGGCCCCGCCCGCCGAGCGCCTCACGCACGAGCGCCGCGACGCGCCCCTCGCCCACGACCACGGTCGTGTCGTCGGCGCCAGGGCGCTCGCCCTGACCGTCCGAGGCGGCGTCCGTCGCCGCGCCGTCCCCCTGCCCGACGGCGCCGCTCGCCCGTCCGTCGTCCTCCCCGGGCGCGCTCGACGGACCGGGCGTCCCTGCCCCCGGCGCGCTGCGCCGTGAGCGAACCGAGCCCTCCGACATGCCTCGCGCCCCCTTGCTGGTCCCAGATTGTGGTTACGGTGATTCCTGACGCTATCCCGAGGAGACCCCGATGAGCAGCCAACCGCCCGACGAGTTCGCCTCCGGCGCGGGCGACCAGCCCGACGCGCAGTGGGAAGAACTCCTGCGATCCATGTTCGGCGCGGACGCCGACGAAGCGCTGCGCGAGCTGCGTGCACGCGGTCTCGACCCGGCGGCGCTCGCCGCCGGCAGCGGCCTGAGCAACGACCCGGCCGCGATGAAGCACGTGCTCGCCCAGGTCCAGAGGCTCCTCGCGAGCTCGGGCAACGGCCCGGTCAACACCGACGTCGCGCACGACATCGCGCGCCAGGTGGCTGTCGCAGAGGGAGACCCGTCGCTCACGCCCGCCCGGGTGCGGTCCGCGACGGAGGCCCTGTCGGTCGCCGAGCTGTGGCTCGACGCCGTGACCGACCTCCCGCCCGCGGGAGGCAAGCGGTACGCGTGGAGCCGGTCGGAGTGGGTCGAGAAGACGCTCCCCGCGTGGAACGCGCTCGCCGCCCCCGTCGCGTCGTCGGTCGCCGACGCGCTCTCCACGGTCCTGCGTGACCAGCTCCCCGGCGGCGGGGACGCGCTCGACGCCGGGTCGTTCGGCATCCCTGGGCTGCCTGCGGGCGCGCTCGGCGCCGACTTCGACCCCGCACAGATGATGCGCCGGCTCGGTTCCGCGGTGTTCGGCATGCAGATCGGGCAGGCGACGGGGACCATGTCGCGCGAGGTCTTCGGCGTGACGGACATCGGGCTGCCGCTGCTCCCCGAGCCCGCCACTGCGCTGCTCCCCACGAACGTCGCGGCCTTCGCCGAGGGGCTCGACGCACCGCTCGAGGAGGTCCGTCTCTTCCTCGCGCTGCGCGAGGCCGCGCACGCGCGCCTCTTCACGCACGTGAGCTGGCTCCGCGGGCACCTGCTCGGGCTGGTCGAGGCGTACGCGCGCGGCATCACGATCGACCTCGACGCGCTCGAGTCCCAGCTCTCCGACATCGACGTGACCGACACGGGCGCCCTCCAGAACGCGCTGTCGGGTGGGGTGTTCGGCCTCCAGAACACCCCCGAGCAGGAGGCCACGCTGCTCCGGCTCGAGACCGCGCTCGCGCTCGTCGAGGGCTGGGTCGACGAGGTCAGCGCACAGGCCGCGCTCCCCCACCTTCCCCACGCCGTACCGCTGCGCGAGATGCTGCGCCGCCGGCGGGCGGCCGGCGGCCCCGCCGAGCAGATCTTCTCGACCCTCGTGGGGCTCGAGCTGCGGCCGCGGCGCTCGCGCGACGCCGCGACGCTGTGGGCGCTCATCGCGGTCCAGGGCGGCGCCGACGCCCGCGACGCCGTGTGGGACCACCCGGACCTGCTACCCAGCCCGCTCGACCTCGACGACCCGTCCGGCTACCAGTCGCGGCGCGCCGAGGTCCAGGCCGAGCAGACCGACCTCGACAAGGCGCTCGCGGACATCTTCAACGAGGCCGACGGCTCGACCGACGACACCGAGGCCGACGGCTCCCCGCGCACCTAGCGCGCGGCCTGCCTCGCGGGGGTCTGCGCGCCGCGTCCGGCCGGCACGGCGTGCCGGTCGGGCGTCGCCCGTGGAGCGGGTTCCGGTGTGGCCCCGTCCTGCGCCGCCGCAGGGTGCGCCTCGACCTCGACGTGGGGCGGGGCACCCTTGTCGTCGTCCGGTGACTCGGGGGCACCGCCGTCACGGGTGAACGAGACCCCCTCGAGGAAGCCCTTGGCACGCTCCGTCCGCGGGTAGGACTCGAGCAGAGCCCAGAACCCCGGGCCGTGCCCGGCGTGCAGCAGGTGCGCGAGCTCGTGCAGCAGCACGTAGTCCAGGACCCACTCGGGCATGCCCTGGACGCGCGTCGAGATCCGGATGCTGCCGTCGATCAGGGTGCACGAGCCCCAGCGTCGGCCCTGGTTGCTGGACCAGCGCACGCTCGTGGGGTGCGCCCGTCCGTCGAGGTACTTGGTCGAGAGCTCCGTGGCGCGCGCGACGAGCTCGGCGTCGGAGGGCCTGCGCCGTCTCTCCTTGTCCGCGAGCCGGTCCAGCATCCGCTGCACCCACTCGCGTTCCTGGGCTCGCGTGAACCGCGCGGGGATCGACACGATGGTGCGCTCCCCGTCGCGGTATGCGCTGACCGTGCTCTTGCGACGACGGCTCCGGCGCACCTCGACGTACGTCTCGGCACCACCCTGGGTACCTCGCTCGGCTTCGTAGGCCACGGCACAGACCGTAGTGGTTCATCGTGACATATGCCATAGACCACGCCGACGATTCTGCGACGCGTGTGCGAGAAACCGTCGAGAAACGGTCAAGCGTTGGCCGCGCGCCGCGGGCGTGGCGGGCCTGTGCAAACGCGGCTGTGGACAACGTCCGCGAGGGGCGGGGCGCTGGCAGGCTGAACCGCGCAGGCTCCGACGGAGCATCTCCGAGAGCCCACAGCCGAGGAGACGCCCATGGTCGACACATCCCCGTTCCCCGTCCGGCTGCGCCCAGGGACCATCGTGCTGCGCCGCGGCCCCGGCGAGCTGCAGTACGGCACCGACGACCGGTGGAGCGTGCTCCTGAGCGGTCTGAGCGAGGACGAGGAGGCGTGGCTCCTCGACCACGACCGCTCGGCCCGACCTCTCCTGCTGGCCCCGGCCGAGGTCCGTGCCATCCCGCCCGAGCGGCAACGCGCGATCCTGCGCCATCTGCGCGAGGCGCTCCTCGTCGTCGGGCAGCCGGACGAGGTGCGCGAGGACGTGACCGCGCCCGCACGCGGCGCGGCCGACGCCGCGACGCTCTCGCTCCTGCGCCCCGACGCGGCGGGGCACGCGACGCTGTCCCGCCGCGCGAGCGCGGCCGTCGCGATCGACGGCCTGGGAAGGTTGGGCGTCGGGACCGCGGTCGTCCTCGCCACGGCGGGGGTCGGGACCCTCCTGCTCGACGACGCCGCGCCGGTCCAGGCGACCGACGTCGGGCTCGGCGGCTACCGGCCGCGAGACGTCGGGATGCCGCGCCGCGAGGCCGCCGCGCGGCTCCTCGCGGACCTCGCACCGCAGGTGCGGGCCCGGGTGGTCAACGCCTCGCGCTGGGTCTCGCCCCACGCGCAACGCCCGGACGTGGTCGTGGTGATCGAGCGCCGCGTGCTTCGCCCCGACAGGTACGGGCGGTTCACAGGCGACGGGACACCGCACCTACCTGTGGTGGTGCGGGAGGCTGACGTGGTGGTCGGACCGTTCGTCCGACCGGGGCGGACGCCGTGCGTCCGGTGCGTCGAGGGGCATCGTGCCGACCTCGACCCGCAGTGGCCGCAGCTCGCGGACCAGCTCCGGGATCCTCAGCGCGAGGTCCTCGACGTCGAGGAGACCACGCTGGCAGCAGTCGGCTCGGCGATCGCCGCGAGCCAGGTGCTCGTGCACCTCGACGGGCTGACGCCCCGCGCAGCCACGGCCTGCATCGAGATCGGTGTTCCCGATGCCGTGCCGAGGCTGCGCGAGGTGGTGAGCCACCCGCGGTGCGGGTGCTCGAGCCTGACGGGTGCGGCGGCCATGTCGTCAGGCCGCCGATGATGCCGAGACGGACCCGGCTGCCTCGCGGGCAGCCGCCTCCTCGGCCTGACGGGCGAGGACCTCGGCCTTGCTCGGCCGTCCACGCCCACGCTTGCGGGCGACGACGGCTCCGTCGACGAAGACCTCGCCGCCCCAGACGCCCCACGGCTCCTGGCGCTCGAGGGCGCCGGCCAGGCAGCCCGCGACGAGCGGGCACGCCTGGCACAGGGCCTTGGCCTGCTCGACCTGGGTCGACTGCTCGGCGAACCAGAGCTCGGGGTCATTCGTCCGGCACGGCAGGAGACCGGCGAGGAGCCGGTCGAACTCGGCCGCGTCGGACGAACCGAGGGGGGTGGAGAGGGGCTGATGGGGAGTCCAGGGGCCGGATCCGCCCTGGGCAGTGATGTTGTCGAGCAGCGCGGTGAGCCGCACGATGTCCTCCAGTGATGTCCTGTTTGCGTGTGAACTTCTTTGTCACAGGACCCGCAGATGGTCGTCGCGTCCGGGATGGTGGACGGCTGACCGGGAAGACGATCGCATTCGGAGAAACACGAAGGCCGCGGGTCCAGGTGGACTCCGCGGCCTGAGAAGGGTGGTGCCGGTGACTAGACCGGCGACGTCCTCAGTGCGGAGTCGGGCGCGGGGCGGATGACGAGGGATCCGCCGCGTCGTGCGCGGTTGCTCGGATCGGCCGACACATGTGTCGGGTTCGTCGTCAGGATCTGCTTCACCATGTTCACCCACCTCCAATCTCCGTCGAGCGCTCGCCTCTCGGCGCGCGCCTCTCCTACAAGGACTCCTGAACCATATGCCGCCCTCGGAAGGGGGCACAACTTATTTATCGAGATTCTTCTCGACGAGTTTTTCGGGTGGCCGCGAAGGGTCCGCCCGACCCCCAGGTCAGGCCCCGGATCGCGCCACGATGTCCAGCAGGGTCTCGCCGTACTTCTCGATCTTGGCCGGTCCGATCCCGTTGATCTTCGCGAGGTCCGGCACCGAGGAGGGACGCGTCTCGGCGATCGCCGCGAGCGTGGTGTCCACGAGGATCGTGAACGCCGGCTTGTCCGTCTCCTGCGCGACCGACAGCCGCCACTCGCGCAGCTGCTCGAACAGCGCGCGGTCGTACTCACCCGTGAGGTGCACCTTGTTCTGGTTGGCGCGACTGCGTCGAGGGGTGCGCGACTGCTCGTCGTCGGGCCACAGGCCGTCGAGGAACCGGGTGCGACGGCGCGTGGCCCGCCCACCAGGGTTGCGGGACCGGCCGAACGAGACCTGCAGGTGCTCACGGGCACGCGTGATCCCCACGTAGAGCAGGCGTCGCTCCTCGGCCACGGCCTCGTCCGTCTCCGCGAGCGAGATGGGCATGAGCCCCTCGCTCATCCCGGCGAGGAACACCGCGTCCCACTCGAGCCCCTTGGCCGCGTGCAGCGAGGCGAGCGTCACGCCCTCGACCGTGGGCGCGTGCTGGGCCGACGCACGCTCGTCGAGCTCCGCGACGAACGAGGCCACCGTGGGAGGCGCGTCCTCGGGCGCGACGCGCGCGACGTCGTCGGCCAGGGCCACCAGTGCCTGCATGGACTCCCAGCGCTCGCGGGCCGCGCCCCGCGCGGACGGCGGCTCGGAGGCCCACCCGGCCGACATGAGCACGTCGCGGACCGTCTCCGGCATGGGGACCGCCGGGTCCGCGGACCGGGCCGCGCCGCGCAGCAGCACGATCGCGTCACGCACCTCCTTGCGCTGGAAGAAACGCTCCCCGCCACGGACCAGGTAGGCGATGCCCGCGTCCGCGAGCGCCTGCTCGAACCCCTCCGACTGGGCGTTGGTGCGGTAGAGGATCGCGATCTCGCTCGCTCGCGTCCCCGCGGCCAGGAGCCGCCCGATCTGCGCGGCGACGCCCTTGGCCTCGGCCTCGTCGTCGTCGTAGGCGACGTACGCGACGGGCGGGCCCGAGGGCCGCTGGGCGATGAGCTCGAGAGCCTGGTGTGCTCCCCCGCGGCGCCCCGCACGCGCCAGGAGCTGGTTCGCGAGCGTCACGACCTGGGGCGTGGAGCGGTAGTCGCGGACGAGCTTGACGACCTGCGCGCCCGGGTACTTCGTGGGGAAGGTGAGGAGGTGGTGGGGAGTGGCTCCCGTGAAGGAGTAGATGGTCTGCGACGGGTCACCCACGACGCACAGCTCCTTGCGTCCACCGAGCCACTGGTCGAGGACGAACTGCTGGAGCGGGGAGACGTCCTGGTACTCGTCGACCACGAAGTGGCGGTACTGGCGCCGGACCTCGTCGGCCATGGCGCCCTGCGACGAGAGCATGTCGCCGAGCATGAGCAGGACGTCCTCGAAGTCGATGACCGAGCGCTCGGTCTTGACCTCCTCGTACGAGGCGATGAGACGAGCCACCGTCTGGTGGTCGTACCCCGCGGGCGCCGGGCGGTCGATCGCCGCGCACGCCTTCACGTAGTCGTCCGCCGTGACGAGCGAGACCTTGGCCCACTCGACCTCCGAGGACAGGTCACGGACCGCGATGCGGTCCACGCCGAGGCCCAGCCGCCGCGCGGACTCGCCGACCACGGCCGCCTTGTACTCGAGGATGCGCGGCGGGGCGCCGCCCACGACCTTGGGCCAGAAGTAGCTGAGCTGGCGCAGCGCCGCGGCGTGGAACGTCCGGGCCTGGACCCCGGTGGCGCCGAGCTCGCGCAGTCGCGTGCGCATCTCGCCCGCGGCGCGGGCCGTGAACGTCACGGCGAGCACGCTCGTGGGCGTGTACACGCCCGTCCGCACGCCGTAGGCGATGCGGTGCGTGATGGCTCGTGTCTTTCCCGTGCCCGCACCCGCGAGCACGCAGACGGGCCCGTGCAGCGCGAGGGCGACATCACGCTGGTCGGGGTCGAGGGCTTCGAGGATCTGGTCCGCTGACTCGTTCGGCATCACGTCGATTCTCTCAGCCGCCGCCCACACCGGACGCCACTCTCCACAGGGTGGGGTCGTCGTCGGGCGCGGTCGCCGTCGAGCGCGACCGGGAACGCGCGACCGGGACGAGGCGTGCCAGCGCTGCCACAATCGACCGATGCGCATCTTCCGCCTTCCCCAGCACACGATCGACCGGTTCGGGAGCTCGGGAGTCGACATGACGCTCCTCCCGTTGGTCGAGCACTCCGAGCGGACGCACGTGAACGTCGCCCGCGTCCGTGCGGGTGGCACGCTGGGTGAGCATCCCGCCACGGCGCCGCAGGTCTTCGCAGTCGTCTCGGGCGAGGCCGTCGTGTCCTCGGGCACAGGCCCCGAGCAGACGAGACTCGCCCTGACGAGCGGCGAGGCAGTCGTCTGGGAGCGGGGCGAGGTCCACCAGACCTGGGCGACCACCGACGTCGTCGCGGTCGTGATCGAGGCCGGGGTCACCGGAGGAGATGCCGTGGTCGGCCTGGGGACACCGTTCGAGGAGGTCACCGACCTCGCCGAACGGCGCTGACGCCGGCACGGTCGCGCACGGGAGCTCGCCGAGCCGAGCACCCCCGACGAAGACCGCCCTCGCCCGACGGGGAACAACCGCACCCCCGCGGACGTTGCCCACGACGGCAGCACCCGGGTCCCGCACCCGGCGCGGCTGCCGGCCCGTGCGCACGCCCGGGCCCCGCGAACGAAGGAGCACCGATGGCCACGGCCCCGACCACCCCCGACGCCGGATCGATCGTCATGTACTCGACGAGCTGGTGCGGATACTGCCGTCGCCTGAAGACCCAGCTCGACTCCGCGGGCATCGGGTACACCGAGGTCAACATCGAGGAGCACCCGGAGAGCGCGGCCTACGTCGAGCAGGTCAACGGTGGCAACCAGACCGTGCCGACCGTCGTCTTCCCGGACGGGACCGCGGCGACCAACCCGTCGCTCGCCCAGGTCAAGGAGCGCCTCGCGGCCTGACCTCCCCGCCTCCGGACGAGGTGCTGTCGCGCACCACGCGGCGCGTCGTCGTCGCAGACGGCCCCGGACCGGAGTCCGGGGCCTTCTGCCGTGCTCGGATCGTGCTCCGCAGCCCGCGGTCGCGCGCACGCGCAGCCCGCACGTGCCCGGCTGACCGGCTACTTCGAGGTTCCCGCCTCGAGGATCGACACGATCGAGAAGAGCGTGAAGCAGACCGCGCCGAGCCCGACCAGGACGTGCGCGCCGACGAAGAAGCCTGGCTCGGTCATGGTCGCCTCGAAGAGGAACGCCGCGAAGAACAGGGGCATCGAGGATCGGCCCGTCGAGCACTCTGGACGACCCCGTGGTACGTCACTCCCCCGCGAGCGGACCCCCGAACCACTCCTCGACGAGCGCCCGCGCGATCGAGGAACGGCTCGGCAGCTTCACCTCCCCGCTCTCCGTGGCCTCGGTGAGCTCCGCCCGGGTGAACCAGCGCGCGTCGGTGACCTCCTCGCCGTCGGGCCGGACGTCCGTCGTGAGCGCCGTCGCCGTGAAGCCCAGCATGAGCGAGGCAGGGAACGGCCACGGCTGGCTCGCACGGTAGACGACCTCGCCGATCCGGACGCCGACCTCCTCGCCGACCTCGCGCCGCACGGCCTGCTCGAGCCCCTCGCCCGGCTCGACGTAGCCGGCGAGCGTCGAGAAGCGCCCCTCGGGCCAGTGCGCGGCGTGCCCCAGCAGGAGCCGGTCGTCGCCGGTTCCCGTGCCCGGGTCGACGACCGCCATGATGACCGCCGGGTCCGTGCGCGGGTAGTGCTCGATGTCCTGCGCCACGCAGCGCCGGACCCAGCCCGCCGCGACCGGGACGGTCGGCTCGCCGCAGCGCGGGCAGCGCTCGTTGGCCGCGTGCCAGGCCGCGAGAGCGACCGTCTCGGTGGCGAGCCCCGTGTCGAGCGGACCGAGGCGCGAGGCCAGCTCGCGCAGGCCCGCCCACTCGTGCGCGCGCACCAGGACCGACAGCGGGCCGGAGGGATCCACTCCCTCGATGTCGAGATCGAGGTCGTCGGCGTCGTCGGGCAGGAGGAGGGCCAGGAAGGACGTGCCCGACGGCCCGTCCTCGCCCAGGAAGATCCAGCGCGGCGTGTTGCTGTGGTCGCCCGTGGCCGCGTGGGGCTCGGGAACGGCAGCGACGTCCTGAGGGGTGGCCAGCGCGAGGCCGTCCGGCACGGCCGCGAGACGCCCCCGGTGCAGCAGGACCACGCGGGTCGAGGGGTCCGCGCGCAGCGTCGCGAACAGGCCCTCCTCGGTGCGACGGTGCGCGGCACGGTCGAGCGCGGAGTCGGCGAGCGGCAGGTGCGCGGCGAACGCGCTGGGACGTGCAAGGGGGCCCGCCGGGGGCTGCGGGGCCTGGACGGGTGCTGCGGGCGAGGTCTGGTCGGTCACCTGTCGACCGTAGGTCACGCCGGGCGCGCGGCGCTCGCCGTGCTCATCGTGCACCCGGCGCGGCTCGCTTCGCGGACACACCTGCCACCGGGACGGCCTGCCGCCGCGCACCGACTACCGTGGACGCGTGCCACGCTCACCTCTCACCCTCGCCGCGCTCGCGACCGCAGCCGTCCCCGGCCTCGACGTCCGGTCGGTCCGACCGTCCGAGGCGACAGGGGACGACGACGTCGCGATCGTCACCGACGGCGACGGGCAGGAATGGGTCGTCCGCGCTCCTCGCACGCTCGCGGCCGGTGCCGCCCTCGAGGCCGAGACGGCCCTCCTGGACTCGCTGCGCCACTACGTGACGACGGGCGTCCTGTCCTTCACCGTGCCCGACGTGCTGGGTTACGCCCTCCTGCCCGAGGGCGGGCGCGCCGTGGTGCACCACCGGTACGGCGGCGTCCCGCTCGACCTCGACACCCTGCGCCCCGGCCCGGGGCTCGCCGCGGACCTGGGGCGCGTGCTCGCCGCGGTGCACGAGCTGCCGCAGTCCGTCGTCGAGAACGCGGGCCTGCCCGTCTACACGGCCGCCGAGTACCGCGACCGGCGCCTGGCCGAGGTCGACGAGGCCGCGAAGACCGGCAAGGTGCCCGCCCGGCTCCTGCGCCGCTGGGAGGCCGCGCTCGAGGACGTGTCGCTGTGGAAGTACCAGCCGGTCGTGGTCCACGGGGACCTCGGCGCAGGTCAGGTGCTCGTCGCGCGCGGGCGCGTCGTCGCCGTGACCGACTGGGCCGAGGCACGGGTGGCCGACCCCGCCGACGACCTCGCGTGGCTGCTCGTCGCGGCCCCGCCCGAGGCGATCGACTCGATCATGGAGGCGTACCAGCTGCGCCGCACCGAGCTCACCGACCCGCACCTGACGGACCGGGCCCTGCTCGCGGGCGAGCTGGCCCTGGCCCGCTGGCTGCTGCACGGCGTGCGGCACGGTCTCGACGACGTGGTCGCCGACGCCGTCGACATGCTCCTGGACCTGGACGAGGTGACGAGCGGGGACGACGAGCGGTAGCCGGAGGTCGGAGCGATCACGTGCCGCGCCCCGCCACGAGCGCCTCGAGCTCGGCCGCGTCGAGCAGCCGTTCCGGACGCACCGTCTCGTCCGAGCCCAGGTAGTAGAACGCCGCGTTGACCTTCTCGACCGGCAGCCCGGACCAGCGAGACCACGCGAGCCGGTAGACCGCGAGCTGGACCTCACGCGTGCGCCGGGCCTCGGCGTCGCGCGGAGCCTTGCCCGTCTTCCAGTCCACGACGACGACGGCATCCCGCGCACCGCCGGCGTGCTCGGGGCTCTCGGGGAAGACGGCGTCGATGCGCGAGCGGAACATGATGCCGCCCACGGGGGTCTCGACGTCGACCTCCACGGCGATCGGCGTGCGCCCCGCCCACTCCGAGGCGAGGAACGTCTGCTGGAGCGCGTCGAGGTCCAGGTCCGGGGAGATGTCCTCGTCGTCAGCCCCTGGCAGGTCGTCGACGTCGAGCAGCGACGACGACGTGAAGTACTGCTCGGCCCACAGGTGGAACTGCGTGCCGCGGCGCGCGTGCACCGTGGGCTGCGCGGGCACCGGACGCCGCAGGTGCAGCGCGTACTCGTCCCGGTCGGCGGCGAGCCGCACGAGCCCCGACGCCGAGATGTGCGCGGGGAACGTGATCTCGCTGCTCCGGGCGTCACGGCGGTCGCGCTCCTCGAGCAGGATGCGCGCGAGCTCGCGCAGGTCCGTGCCCGAGGGGTCGAGCAGCGGCGAACGCCCCTCCTGCAGCGCGCTCGGCCCAGCACCTGGCCCCTCGTCCGCCACGATCGACGCCCGGGCGTCGATCCGCTCCCGGACCCTGCTCGCGGCCGCCCGCACGACCGCGCGGGCACGCGGCTCGGTCGACGGAAGGACCGCCTCGGTCGAGTCTCCGGCCGCGGCGCCGGCGGCCTCGCTCCGACCGGCAGCCGGCTCCCCGCGCGGCCAGTCGGCCTCGTGGACCAGCTCGTCGCGCGGGTTGGTCTCGTCCTTCGCGGGCATGGTGGCCCAGTCGGCGTCGCTGACGATGCCGGCCTCGGCGAGCTCCACGAGGAACGGTGAGGGTGTGCGCGGCCTGGTCGCGTCACGCCACCACGACCCGGCCAGCAGCAGCTCGGCGCGAGCGCGCGTGAACGCCACGTACGCGAGACGGCGCTCCTCGTCGACCTGGTGCTCGCCGCTCGCCGCGAGGAACTCCTTGCGTCGACCGTCGAGGTCCTTGGCGTCCTCCGCGACCTCGTGGTGGAAGACGGGCAGGTCCTCGGCGTCACCGCGCAACGGGTACGGCAGGTTGCCCAGCCCCGTGAACCAGCCGCTGTCCGTCGGGCCCTTGTCCCCCACCGCGGTGTTGGGGAAGATCCCGTCGACCATTCCCGGAACCGCGACGACGTCCCACTCCAGGCCCTTCGAGGCGTGCACCGTGATGATCTGCACCGCGTCGGGGTCAGGCTCGCGCACTGGCAGGTCGAGGCCACGTTCCTGCGAGCCGGCCGTGCCGAGCCATGCGAGGAAGGCGCCGAGCGTCGGCAGGTCCGCCGACTGCGAGAACGTCGCGGCGACGTCACGGAACGCGTCGAGGTGCGCTCGCCCTCGGTCACCGACCTCCTCGCCGAACCCTCCCGCCGCGAGCGTGGCGGCGGTGGTGACCTCGATGTCGAGGCCGAGGGCTCGCTCGGCCTGCGTCACGAGCTCCGGCAAGGACAGGTACGTCTGCCCGCGCAGGTCACGCAAGACCTTGGCCAGCGCAGCCAGCCGCGCGTGCCCCTCCTCGGTGAGCTCACGACCGTCACGCGCAGCGCGTCCGGGCGCGGGCAGGTCGTCGAGCGCGTCGACGATCGACCGGTGGTCGACCACGTCGCCCTCGACCACGGTGAGCGTCCCGTCCTCGGCGACGCCGGGCAGCTCGACCGCCCCCTCACCGCCCGACGGGCCGGCCGGAGAGGAGTCCGCCGACGGGCGGCGCGCCGCGTCCCGGCGTGCCAGGTCCGCCGCCCAGCTGCTCAGCGCGTGCAGGTCCGCTGCACCCAGGTTGAGGCGCGGACCCGTGAGGATGCGCATGAGCGAGTCGCCGCGCGACGGGTCGTGCGCGACCTCCAGGAGTGCGACGAGGTCCACGACCTCCGGTGTCGAGAGCAGGCCCCCCAGGCCCACGACCTCGACCGGCAGCCCCTTGGCGCGCAGCGCGACCTCCATCGCGAGGAACTGCGAGCGTGCACGGCACAGCACGGCCGCGGTCACACGTTCCTGACGGCGCGTGCGCGGGCGCCAGCGTTCCGCGACGAAGTCCGCGACCGCCGCAGCCTCCTCCTCGAGCGTCGCCGCGTAGACCCCGGTCACGACGCCACGTCCGGCCCCGGGACGTTCGTCGAGCTGCGGCACGGGCACGCGCGTGGCCCCCTCGCGCAGCGGCGCGGCCGTGACGTTGGCCGCGGCCAGGACGGCCCGGTCGTTGCGCCACGACGTGCTGAGGTATCGCACGTCCGCAGGTGCCCCCGTACTGCCGGGCCCCGTCGTGCGGAACCGTTCGGGGAAGCGTGCGAGGCCCGACGCGCTCGCGCCACGCCAGCCGTAGATCGACTGGTTCGGGTCGCCCACGGCCGTGACCGGGTGCCCGCCGAACAACGCGCACAGGAGCTCGACCTGCGCGTACGACGTGTCCTGGTACTCGTCGAGCAGCACGACCCCGTACCGCGCCCGCTCCCCTGCCCCGACGGCAGGGACGTCCCGCGCGAGGCGGGCAGCGATCGCGACCTGGTCCCCGAAGTCGAGCGAGTCCGAGGTCCGCTTGCGCTCCTGGTAGGTCTCGACGACGTCGAGCAGCCGGTGCCGCTCCCCGAGCGAGCCGAGGAGCCTCTTGACCTCGGCGTAGTGCTCGGTGCGCTTGCCGCCGAGCGGCGTCGCGAGGATCGAGTCGACGATGCCCGCGATGCCCGCGCGGGCCTCGTCGGGGCTCAGCAGGTGCTCGCTGAGCGCCCCGGACAGCGACAGCACCGCGCCGACGACCGTGGAGAACGCGGCGTCGGTCTGGAGGTCACCCGCCCAGCTCTCGACGACCTCTGCCGCGAGCTGCCACTGGCTGGCCTCCGAGAGCAGCCGCGCGCCGGGCTCGATCCCGATGCGCAGCGCGTGGTCCCCCACGAGCGAGGCGGCGTACGAGTTGTAGGTCGAGATCGCGGGCCGGTCCAGCATCGACAGCGCCGCGCCGTCGTTGCCCAGCGCGCGGTCGAGCTGCAGGAGACGCGACTGGACCCGCTCGGCGAGCTCGCCCGCAGCCTTGCGGGTGAACGTCAGCCCGAGCACGGCCTCCTTGGCGACCCACTCGTTCGCGATGAGCCACACGACACGCGCGGCCATGGTCTCGGTCTTGCCCGACCCTGCCCCGGCCACGACCAGCAGCGGCGCGAGCGGCGCCTCGATCACGGCGACCTGTTCGTCGGTGGGCCGGGGACGACCCAGCATCTCCGCGATCCGCACGGCCGAGAAACGGGGCTCGGGCAGCTCGCGCGTGCCCTCCCCGACGGCCCCGGCCGGTTGTCCGACGGGCCCGAGGTCCAGCTCCTCGAACAGCGACTCGGCGCTCATGCGATCACCTGGCGGCCTTCCGTCATCAGGGGGCAGGACCTGCGCACGGGGCACACCGAGCACAGCTTGTTCTCGCGGGCCGTGAACACCGAGTCGGCCATGGTGTCCGCGACGTCCTCGACGAGCTCGCGTGCCCAGCTCGACCCGTCGGGCTCGGGCTCCAGCGCGGACTGTGTCCGCAGCCCGGCGTCCTTGCCGTCTCCCACGAACACGAGCTGCGCGCCGGCGCTCCGCGTGCCCTCGGGCAGGTCGAGCGCGCCGCCCTCGACCGCGAGCTGGTACGTACCGAGCTGGGGGTTGGTCACGGCTTCCGCGACGGACGGCTTGGTCTTGCCCGTCTTGAGGTCCGCGACGCGCACCGCGCCGTCCCCGGCGTCCTCGACCCGGTCGATGACCCCGCGCAGCACGGCGCGGCCGATCTCCAGCTCGAACGGCGCCTCGACCAGGAGCGGCTCGCCCGAGGCCTGGAGGTATCCCGCGAGGCGGCCGACCATGTCCTCGGCCTTGTGGCGTGTCTGGGTCGTGGGCCAGCCCGGCGTGAGCGCGAGCTCGGGCCAGCGACGGTCCAGCTCGGCGGCGAGCTCGGAGTGCGTGCCGCGCGGGGCCTCCTGCGCGATCGAGTGGACCAGGTTGCCGAGCGACTGGGCCGTCGCGTCGGGGGCCGTGCCGCCCGCGCTCTCCACGGCCCAGCGCAGCGCGCACCTGCTCACCGACTCGACCTTGGACGGCGAGATCATGACGGTGTCCTCCGGCCCCCACAGGGGCTCGGTGCTCGAGACGGGGTTGACGCCGTACCAGGACTCGGGGCGGGCCTCGCCCACCCCTGCGAGCGCCAGGTCGGCGAGCAGCTCCGCGAGCGCCTCGGGACGCTCGGGGTCGGCAGGGCCCCGCTCGTCTCGCGTGGCACCGTCCCCGCGCACGACCTCTTCCACGAGCAGGCTGCGCGCCGCGGCCACGAGACCGCGCAGGTCGAGGGGTGGCCCGACCTGGACACGGCGAGGGTCGCGCTCCTCGTCGGATCCCACCGGGTCGTCCCCGTCGCCACCGTCCTGGGGCCCGCCGTCCGCACCCTCGGGGTCGCCCGGTCCTGCCGGTGGGCACACGAGGTCGACGAAGGGCGAGGGCACCTCGTCGACGTCGCTCACGGCGGTGACGAGCAGGCGGCGCGACGCGCGGGACGTCGCGACCGCGAACGAGCGCAGCTCGTCGGTCAGGACGGCGCGCCGTGCGTCCGGGCCCAGGCCGTGCGCGTCCTGCGAGCGCCCCGCGAGGAGCTCGGCGAGCGCCTCCGAGCCGAGCAGGGAGTCGCGCAGGCGCAGGTCCGGCCACACGCCGTCCTGGACCCCGGCCACGACCACCACGTCCCACTCGCGCCCCGCGGCGCCCGCGGGCGTGAGCGCCGCGACCGAGTCCGTCCCGGCAGCCCTGGCCGCGAGCGAGTCCGCGGGGAGGTCCTGGGACTCGAGGTACTCCACGAACGCCGACGGCGGGGCTCCCGGCATGCGGTCGACGAACGTCTCGGCGGCTCGGAAGAGGGCGAGGACCGCGTCGAGGTCGCGGTCGGCGCGCGCACCGACCGCTCCCCCGCCCAGCGCGGCGTCGCGCCAGCGGTCCGAGAGCCCGGTCGCGCTCCAGATCGCCCAGAGGACGGTCTGCGCGGTCGCGTCGGGGGCCAGCGTGGACTCGCGTCCGGCCGCGATCACCCGGGCCACGGCCAAGGCTCCACGGCGCACGCTCGCGGGCAGCGTCGCGGCGCGCGACGGGTCGAGCAGGACCTCGACCAGGAGCGCGTCCGACGTGCGCCCGCCGCCCGACCCGAGCTCCTCGGCGCGCAGCGCCCGGCGCAGGCGTCGCAGCGCGACCACGTCCAGCCCGCCCACGGGAGAGGTCACGAGCGCAGCAGCCGTCACGGGGTCCAGCTCGTCGAAGGCCGCGCCGGAAACCTGCGGCTCCCGCTCGATCAGGGTCTCGGCGGGGTCTCCCACGTCACGGGTCACGGCGTCGTCGATCCCTGCTGTGCCGCGCACGCCGTCCAGGCCCCGGGAGTACCCGGCCGGGGGCAGGCCCACCGCGACGCGCATGATCGCGAGCAGCGGCGTGACCGCGGGCTCCTCGCGCAGCGGGACGTCCGAGCCGAGGATCCCGACGGGCACCGAGGCCGCGATGAGGGCGCGCCGGAGCGTCGCGAGCTGGGCCCCTGCGCGGCAGACCACGGCCATACGTCCCCACGGCGTGCCGTGCAGCAGGTGCTCGGCGCGCAGCTCACGGGCGACGTACGCGGCCTCCTCGGCGCCGCTGCCGAGCAGCGCGACCGACGCCCCGCGAGGAGCCCCGTCCTCGGAGACGGGAACGGGTGAGGCCGCAGCACCACGGTGGACCGCCCCCGCGACCGTACCGATCTGGGTCGTCACGGTCCGGGTGACGTCGCGCAGCGCGTCCTCCTGTCGCCAGGCGGTCCCGAGGACCTCGACGCGCGCGTCGAACTCGCCCGTCGCAGCACGACGGCGCACGGGTGCCGCAGCCCGACCGACCAGTCCCGGGCTCGCGCCACGGAAGGTCTGGACCGCGGTGTCCGGGTCCGCCAGGAGCACGAGGCGTGCGCCCGCGTCGTGCACGACGCGCAAGAAGCGCGCGGTGGCGATCGTCGCCTCCTGGTAGTCGTCCACGACGACCAGGTCCCACGTGGGCTTCACCGCACCCGTGACCTCGTCCTCCCAGGCGAGCAGCGCCTCGGCGGCCTCGTCCACCACGACGGCGGGGTCGTAGCGCGCGCCCAGGTCCGGGGTGCCGACGCGCAGCGCGGTCACGTCGAGGTACTCCTGGTAGACCTGCGCGGCGGTCCGCCACTCGGGCCGCTCGTGCGCCGCGCCCAGGTCGTCGAGGTCCGCGGGCGTCAGGCCACGCTCGGCCGCGCGCATCAGCAGGTCGCGCAGCTCCTGGCGCAGCCCGCGCAGGGCCAGTACCTCCTCCGGCAGCCCGTCCGGCAGGCGCAGCGGCACGCCGTCCCCGTCGAGGTGCCCCGCGAGGAGCTCGGCCAGGAGGAGGTCCTGCTCGGGGCCGGAGATGAGCGTGGGGGGCGGCTCGCCGATCGCGGCCGCGCGAGCACGCAGCACCGCGAACGCCGCCGCCGCAGCCGTGCGCACCATGGGGGCGCTGACCGTCCGGTCCGCGCGGGCCGACAACCGGTCCCGGACCTCTGCCGCCGAGCGCCGCGAGGCCGCGATCACCAGGACGCGTGCCGGGTCGACCCCCTCGTTCAACGCCTGTGCGGCGACCTCGATGGCCACGGTCGTCTTGCCCGTCCCGGGCGCCCCGACCACCAGGGTCGCCGGTTCCGAGCGCGCCGCGTCGAGCGCGGCCCGCTGGGTCGCGTCGAGCCGGACGGGCGCCGCGGAAGCGGTGTCCGGCAGGACGAGGCGGAGGTCCGGGAGGTGCAGCACGGGAAGATCTCATCACGAGCCACCCACAGCCCGGCGCACCCGGGCGACGGGCACGCCCCGGGTCTCGTCGGGTCCCGGGCGGCACAGCAGGCCGGGTTCGCGGACGACGCCCGGATCCCCTACCCGAGCGTCGGCCACCCGTTGGGCAGGCAGCCCTCGGTCGACATGGACTGCTGCACCATGACGGGGGCGAGGGTCCCCGGCGCGGGGCAGCTCACGTGCCGGTGGCCCAGCACGTGCCCCACCTCGTGGTTCACCAGGTAGTGCCGGTACAGCCCCATGTCGCCGTCGAAGTCCGAGGCCCCCTCGACCCAGCGCGAGAAGTTGAGGATCGCCGCACCGGTGACACCGCACGAGTACGTCCCCCCGGTCCTGAGCGGGGCGCACAGCCTGTCGGTCGTGGCCGGGCTCGCCAGGACCACACGGATGCTCGCGTCTCCCCCCGTCCGGGCGAACGTCACACCGTCGACCGGTCCCCAGCCCCGGGGGTCGTTGAGCGTCGCCAGGACGGCCGCGGCGAACGTCTCGCCGTCCACGGGCAGCCCCTCCTCGACCTCGACGCGCACGGTCTTGACCGTCCCGGTCCCCGGCGCCGCGACCTCCGCGGGCACGACGACGAGCGCACCCCCGAGGTCCGGCACCACCTCGGTCCCGACCAGGCCGGACCCCGCCTCGACCTCACGTTCGAGCACGAGCGGGAGCGACCCGGGCCCGTCGAGCCCCAGCTGGGGGTCCCGGACGGACCGGCTCGCGGCGTCCTCGCCCCGCGTCTCGGACGCTCCGGCGGTCGCGTCGGTCCCCGGGGTGGTCGCGTCGACCTCGGCAGGCGTCCCGTCGACAACCTGCCCGACGGCGCCGCTCACCGAGCCGTCCGGCGCACCGCCCGCCACCGCGGCGTCGGCCGCCCCAGGAGCTCCCGGCACGAGCGACCCCGCACCGAGCCCCCCGGCCCCGAGCCCGGCCAGGAGACCGACCGACGCGAGGACGAGCGCAGGACCGCGACGCATCCCGCGCCGGCGGACCCGTCCCAGGCCGGCCCTGGCGCGCGCCCTGCGCGAGGTGCGCGGCGCCGTCGGGCGGGCGGACGACGCCTGACCTGCGCGTTCGTGCCACTGCGGGGCGCCCTCCGGACGTCCCCTCGATCCGTCGTGGGGGGCTTCCGGGGGCATCACGTGTCCATGATCGCACCGCCCGTCACGGCCCGTCGCCGCGGCCCGTACTATCGCCGCATGTCGGGGGTCGCAGAGAAGCCGAGAACCACCAGGTCCATACCCGTGCGCATGCCACGGGACGAGCGGCGCGCCCAGCTGCTCGCGGTCGCCGAGCGCCTGTTCTCCGACCACGGCTACCACCACATCACCATGGACGACATCGCGGACGGCGCCGGGGTCAGCAAGCCCGTGCTGTACCGGCACTTCCCGTCGAAGCTCGACCTCTACATGGCCCTGGTCGACGAGCAGGGTGCAGCCCTGGTCCGTTCGGTGCGCGCCGTCCTCGCGCCCTTCCGCTCGGCGGCCCCCGGCACGTCGTCCGAGGACCTCGACGCCCTCGCGGTCGACGGGCTCGCCGTGATCGAGGGGATCGTACGGGCCTACGTCGACTACGCCCGGTCTGCCGGCCCGTCGGCCGGGCTCCTGTTCGAGTCCGACGTCATGCGCGACCCCGGCGTCCGGGCTCGCGTGCTCGAGCCCGACGAGATCAACTCGCGCGAGTTCGCCGAGGTGCTCGGACGGCTCACGTCGCTCACCGAGCAGGAGGCGCTCGTGGTCGCCCGGACCTGCACCGCGATCGCCCGGACGGCGGCGACCGAGGCCGTGCGCGCCGGGAGCGACGTGACGACCGCCGAGCTGACCCGCCTGCTGCCCGCGCTCGCCTGGCGCGGCGTCCACGGGATGCTCCGCCGCGACGCCTGACGGTTCGGAGCCCCTCGGTACCCCCACCAGCGCGCGCCCCCACCCCTCACCAGCGCGGGAGCACCGGAGGTCACCGGGAATCTCGTTAGTATCGGAGGAGTTGTCGACCAGTGGCCGGCGGGATCACCCGCGGGCGACGCTCGCGAAGGAGAATCACGTGGAAGTCACCATCGGTGTGCAGAACTTGGCCCGCGAGCTCGTGATCGAGACGGAGGAGACCACGGAGGCCGTCGCCGCCGCCGTCTCGGCCGCCCTGGCGGGCGGACCGGCACTCGAGCTGCTCGACTCACGCGGTCGCCGCGTCATCGTCCCGACGTCGTCGATCGGCTACGTCGAGATCGGCACCGAGGAGCAGCGTCGGGTGGGCTTCGGCTCCCTCTGAGGGCTCACGAAGAACGAGGGCGGTGCCCCGGCTCGACGGCCGGGCACCGCCCTCGTCGTGCGTCACGACGACCTGAGGCGCTCAGGCCGCGAGGCTGTACCGGACCGCTCAGGCCGCGAGGCCCAACCGCCCCATCCTGCGCGTGTGCTCCGCCGTGAGCTGCGAGAAGACCCACGCCTGACGGTCCGCGGCCGTCCCCGTCGCGTCCGCCGCGCCGGGGGTCCCGGCCTCGGTGCGGTGGCCCGCACCGTCCGCGAGGAGCCGGCTCAGTCCCTCGCGCTCGGCGAGCAGCGTCTGCACCAGCCCGAGCGCCTCGCCCACGAGCCGCCGTCCCCACAGCGCGAGGCGTGACGCAAGCACGGGGTCCGCCGCCGCGGCGTCCGCGATGACGGTCGCCGAACGCTCGGAGTCGACGCCGTCCGACAGGATCTCGAGGACCAGGTCGCGCGACTCGTCGTCGAGCCCGTCCGCGGCGAGGCGGCAGAAGTCGTCGGCGACGCCGTGGCCGACGTACCCCTTGAGCACGCCCTCCCACCAGGTGCTCGACGGCGTCCGCGCCTCGAAGTCGTCGAAGATGCCGTCGAACGCGCCCATCTCGGCCTCGGGGTCGCCCCCCAGGTCGGCGATGCGCTCGAGGACGCGCTCGTGGCGCGCGAGCATCTTGCCCGCGTGGCGCGAGAGCTGGTGGCGCTGCGCGAGGGTCGGGGCGTTCGCCGCGTCGGCCGCGAGGCGGCCGAAGGTCGCGAGCTCGGTGTACGCGATGAGGCCCAGCAGACCGATCGCGTCACGGTCCGTGGCGAGCTTCTCGGTACCGACGGACGGGTCGTGGTGCTGCGGCTCGCTCATCGGGTCAGGATAGTCGAGTCCCGCAGCACGTCCCCTGTCGGGGGACGCGACATGACGAGCCTTGACCGGCTTGACGGGTGCCGTCCGATAGTATGGAGGGGTACATCGGTTGCCCGGTCGTCCGAATCCCCGGTGCCCGGTGGGTGCTCGTGAGCCCCACCCCGTGCCGAAAGACTTGCGAACGACACTGCACGACGCCGACCTCGGTCGGTGCGCGCGGGCGGAACCGGGGTTCGCGCCTCACGGCCGACGACCCCCGACGACGTCTTCGCGGCGAATACCCACGATCGGCTGCCGGCCACTAGGCGCGAGAGACCGTACCTGCCTGGGATCTTCCCGGAGCATCGTGGACCCGCCAACCGTCGGGTCGATCACGCACGTGCGGGGCCTCGCGCCAGACATCAGAACCACGAGGCACCAGTGACCACCACCGAAACACCTGTCGAGCCCACCGAGCTCGACCTCACCCCTGCCGAGTCCCCTGTCGACGACGCACAGGGCACGCTCTCGTCGAGCGTCCAGGCCAAGGACGTCTCCTTCGCGGACTTCGGTGTCCGCCCGGAGATCGTCGAGGCGCTGGCCGACGCCGGCATCACCCACCCGTTCCCCATCCAGGCCATGACCCTGCCCGTCGCGATGTCGGGGCACGACATCATCGGCCAGGCCAAGACCGGTACCGGCAAGACGCTCGGCTTCGGCGTGCCGCTGCTGCACCGCGTCGTCGCCCCGGGCGAGGAGGGCTTCGACCAGCTCCCCGCGCCGGGCAAGCCGCAGGCTCTCGTCATCGTCCCGACCCGTGAGCTCGCCGTCCAGGTCGCCGGCGACCTCGAGGCCGCCTCGGCCAAGCGCAGCGTCCGCATCATCCAGCTCTACGGCGGTCGTGCGTACGAGCCGCAGATCGCGACGCTCAACGCGGGCGTCGAGGTCGTCGTGGGCACCCCGGGTCGCATGATCGACCTCATGAACCAGGGGCACCTCAACCTCACGCGCGCTCGCTGCGTCGTGCTCGACGAGGCCGACGAGATGCTCGACCTGGGCTTCCTGCCCGACGTCGAGAAGCTCCTCTCGCGCACGCCCGCGGCCCGCCACACCATGCTGTTCTCGGCGACCATGCCGGGCGCGGTCGTCTCGATGGCCCGCCGCTACATGACGCAGCCGACGCACATCCGGGCCAACGACCCGGACGACGGCGGCCAGACCGTCAAGAACATCAAGCAGGTCGTCTACCGCGCGCACGCGCTCGACAAGGTCGAGGTCCTCGCGCGCATCCTCCAGTCCGAGGGCCGCGGTCTGACGATCGTGTTCGCGCGCACCAAGCGCACGGCCGCCAAGGTGGCCGACGAGCTCGCGGACCGCGGCTTCGCCTCGGGCGCGATCCACGGCGACCTGGGCCAGGGCGCCCGCGAGCAGGCGCTGCGCGCCTTCCGCTCCGGGAAGATCGACGTGCTCGTCGCGACCGACGTCGCGGCCCGCGGCATCGACGTCGACGACGTCACGCACGTCGTGAACTACCAGTGCCCCGAGGACGAGAAGACCTACCTGCACCGCACGGGCCGTACGGGCCGCGCGGGCAACAAGGGCACGGCTGTCACGTTCGTCGACTGGGACGACGTGCCCCGCTGGTCGCTCATCAACAAGGCCCTGGACCTGAACATCCCGGAGCCCGTCGAGACGTACTCGACGTCCCCGCACCTGTACTCGGACCTCAACATCCCCGAGGGCACCAAGGGCCGCCTGCCCAAGTCCGCGCAGACCCGCGCGGGCCTGGACGCCGAGAAGCTCGAGGACCTGGGCGAGACCGGCAAGCGCGGCGGCTCGCCGTCGTCCGCGCGCGGTGGTCGGGACGCGGGCCGCGACGCGGGCCGATCGGGCTCGCGCGACGCCGGACGTTCGGGTGGCCGTGACGGCGGGCGCAGCGGCTCGCGCGACGCCGGCCGGTCCGGTGGACGCGAGGGTGTCCGCAGCACCGAGGGCGCGCAGCGTTCCTCGGGTGCGACGGCCTCCGCAGGTTCGGAGCAGGCTCCGCGCGCCGAGGCTCCGGCCGCCGGGGCGTCCGCGGACGGCGCTCCGTCGCGTCCGCGCCGCCAGCGCAACCGTCGCCGCACGCACGGCGGCGGCTCGGGCGCTGGGACCGCAGGGGCCTCCGCTCCGGCCGAGTGATCCTCGACGCACGACCCTGACGGCGGGCCGTCGCTCCTCGGAGCGGCGGCCCGCCGTCGTCGTCCCGGGACCTTTCCCGCGCGGGGCGCAGCGGCGGCGTGCCCGACGCGTCGGGGCTAGCGTGGATCCATGGAACCTCGCGTCAGCCTGATCACCCTGGGGGTGCGCGACGTCGCCCGGGCACGCGCCTTCTACGTCGACGGGCTGGGATGGGAGCCTGTCGACGAGGTCGCGGGCGAGGTCGTCTTCCTCCAGGTCGGTCACGGCCTCCTGCTCTCGTTGTGGCGCCGGGCCGACCTCCTCGAAGAGGCCGGTCCCGGCATCCACGAGGCGCACCACGGCCCGGTGCCCGTGGTGCCCGTCGCGCTCGCGCACAACGTCGGCTCGCCCGCCGAGGTGGACGACGTCCTGGCGAGCGCGCTCGCCGCAGGAGGCTCCGTCGTCGTGCCTGCTCAGGTGCGCGCCTGGGGCGGCTACTCGGGGTACTTCGCGGACCCGGACGGGTTCCGGTGGGAGGTCGCGCACAACCCGGGCCTCGTGGTGTCCGACGACGGACGGGTCACCTTCGTCGCGGCCGAACCCGACCCCGGGGCCTGGTAGGTCCCGGCGGGACGACCTCAGCCGAGGCGGGTGCGGTGCCTCACGCCGTCACGGGACCCAGTCGACGTCGGCCACCTGGTTCCACCCGATGCCCGCCGCGGTCCAGCGCGGGGACACCTGGACGACCCGGTCACGGAAGTCCGCGTAGCTGCGGTCGGCCTGCTCCGACCACGCGACCTCGGCCGTCGCCGGCAGTCGCGGGAAGAGCATGAAGTCGGCGTACGTGTCGACGGGCACGAACACGTCGGTGCTCGTCGGCAGGCCCGCGAGGCTGTCGGGGTAGGAGCGGTCGGACCACAGCAGCACCTCGACGCCCGCCATGTCGGACTCGTCCGCCAGGGTGCTCTTTCCGTCGGGCGAGGTGAGCTCGGTCGCGGGGTCCCAGTCGTACGCCTCCTCGAGCGTGATGCGCGAGGCCCACTCGAGGCCGTACGGGGTGTCCTCGTCGTACTTCATGTCGAGGTACGTGCGGTCGGCGGGCGACATGATGAGCCGGGCGCCCTTGTCGAGCGCGGCCTGGACGTCGACCAGGTCCGCGTTCTTCGCCTCCCCGCCGATGACCCCGCGCAGCCGCTCCCCCACACCCCAGTACTGGATCAGCGCGCCGGGAGGCAGCTCTTCGGACGCTCCCCACTGGTGCCAGCCGATCACGGTCTTGCCGTGGCCTGTCGCGATCTCGTTCGCGGCCTCGGCGTAGCTCTGGTACCAACCGGGCGGGCTGGGCGCCTCGTCGCCGCCCAGGTGCAGGTACGGGCCGGGGTTCTGCCCCGCGACCGAGGCGAGGACCGTCTGGAGGTAGGCCCGGACGTCACCCATGTTCTCGTCGCTCGCGCAGACGATCGGGTTGTTGACCTCGGGTCCCCAGTAGAGAGGGGTCGCGACGCCGTCGCAGGTGAGCGAGCCGAGCGATGCCTGGGCCGCGAGCGTGTGCCCCGGCCCGTCGATCTCCGGGACGACCGTCATGTACTTGTCGCGCGCGTACGCGACGATCTCCGCGTACTCGTCCGCGGTGTAGTACCAGCGCTCGCCGTCCCCCGTCCCGGGCTCCCACCCCTCCTGCGTCGTGGAGCCGACCTCGGTGAGCCCGGGCAGGGCGTCGACCGCGATGCGCCATCCCTGGTCGTCGGTCAGGTGGAGGTGGAGCGCGTTGAGCTTGTACGTCGACGCGTGGTCGATGAACCGCTTGACGGACTCGACCGGGTAGAAGCGGCGCGCGACGTCGAGCATCGCGCCGCGGTAGGCGAACCGGGGCTCGTCGGAGATGGTGACCGCCGGGGCGGTCCACCCGCCCGCAGGCGCCTCCTGGACCGTGGTCGCCTCGAGCTCCGGCGGGAAGAGCTGGCGCAACGTCTGCACGCCACGGAACAGACCGGGGGGCGACGTGGCGGTCAGGACGATCTGCTCGTCGTCGACCGTGAGCTCGTAGGCGTCGACACCCGTGTCGTCGAGCAGGCCGTCCCGCTCCCAGACGACCTCGGTGTCCGGCACGAGCTCGAGGCGGATCTCGCCCACGGCGCCGTCGACCGCCGGGCCGAGCGGCAGGTCGAAACCGGTCGCGGTCCCGAGGTGCTCGGCGAGCTCCTCACCGACGTGGTGGACGTCCGGGGCCATGACCTCGGGCGTGACCAGCGCGATCGTGGAGTCCGCGTCGAGCACGAACGCGCCTCCCCCGCCGACCCTCACGTCCGTGGGCACCGGCACGAGCCCGAGGCCGGCCGAGGCGTCCTTCTCCTCGGGAGTGCATCCCGCGACGAGCGAGGCGGTCAGGACGGCGAGGGCGATCCCGGTCGTGAGGGCGACGGGTCGACGGCGACGCGGTGAGTTCATCAGCACTCCTTCGATACTCATGACGGAAGGATGCGGCGCCCCTCCGGGGCTCACCCTAGGACGTGGGTGCGATACCAGGACGGGGACGTCCGTACCGATCGGGTAACGCCCGTCGGGCTCGCGGATCGTCGCGCGTCGACGCGCGCCGCCGCGCCGGGACGCGCCCGGCCAGCCCGCCGCCCCCACCAGGGCGCGCGGGCGTCGGGGCGCTACGGTCGGCCGGGCGTCAGCTGGCCGCCTGGACGAACGCCGTGACGGCGTCCGCGACGAGCTGCACCGCGATGGCCGCGAGCAGCAGACCTGCGATGCGGGTCACGAGGATCGTGCCCGAGTCGCCCAGGACCCGGTGGATGACGTTCGCGAAGCGCATCGCCAGGAAGAGCGTGATGTGGACCGCGACGACGCCCGCCGCGATCGCGACCCAGTCCGCAGCGGACCCGTCGGCACGCTGGACGAACACCATGGTCGCGACGATCGCACCGGGGCCCGCGAGGAGCGGCGTGCCGAGCGGGACCAGGGCGACGTTGACGCCCTTGTTGCCCGACGGCGTCGGCTCCTCCATCTTTCCCGTCAGCAGCTCCATCGCGACCAGCAGGAGCAGGAGCCCACCCGACGCCTTGAGCGCCGGGAGCGAGATGCCCATGTAGTTGAGGATCTGCTGGCCGAACACCGCGAACGACACGATCACGCCGAACGCGACGAGGATCGCCGTCCTGGCGGCCTGGTTGCGCTGCTTGGCGCCCATGGCGCTCGTCAGGCCCAGGAAGATCGGTACCGTCCCGGGAGGGTCCATGATCACGAACAGCGTGATGAACACCTCGGTGAAGAGGCGGAGGTCCATGATGTCGTTCACGACATCACCGCCCGCGCCGTCATCGGATCACGTCCAACGTGCCTAGCTCCTCGATCGTCTCCAGCACTCGTGGTGCTGTCGTGTTCTCGCCGAGCCGGTTCGGTTTGCCGGCTCCGTGGTAGTCGCTCGAACCCGTCACGAAGAGGCCCAGGGTGTGGGCGATGTCCTCGAGACGGGCAACTTGCTGTGCGCTGTGGTCGCGGTGGTGCACCTCGAGCCCCAGCAGTCCTGCGTCGGCCATCTGCTCGATGACCGCGTCCGGCACCACGCGCCCTCGCCCGTCGGCGCCCGGGTGGGCGAAGACGGGCACCCCACCGGCCGCGCGCACCGCGCGCACGGCGTCCAGGACGTCAGGGGCGTAGTGCGGCACGTAGTAGCCCGTGCCGGGGTGCAGGATCGTGGCGAATGCCGCCGAACGGTCGCTGACGTGGCCGGTGGCCACCAGGGCGTCCGCGATGTGCGGCCGCCCGATCGTGGTCCCCTCCTCGGTCTGCGACAGGACATCTTCCCACGTCAGCGGGTAGTCCTCGCCGATCCGCTCGACCATGCGCCGGGCCCGCGAGACCCGGTCGACGCGCGTGCGCTCGGTCTCGGCCAGCAGGTCGGGGTGCGTGGGGTCGTGCAGGTAGCTCAGGAGGTGGACCGAGACGTGCCCCGAGCGGGCCGAGATCTCCGCACCGCGCACCAGGGCGATACCGCTGCGGGTGGCGGCGTCCGCGGCGTCGGCCCAGCCGGCCGTCGTGTCGTGGTCGGTGAGAGCCACGACGTCGAGGCCTGCGGCGGCTGCGTCCTCGACGACCTGCGCCGGGGCGTCGGTCCCGTCGGACGCCGTGGAGTGGGTGTGGAGGTCGATGAGCACCCCCTCAGGATAGTGAGCGCGCGCGGCGGGGGCCCGCGGGGGGGGGGTCGCAGCCGGGCGGCACGCGGGCGGAGCCGACGCCGCCTGGCCCGGGCTCGCCGGCATCCTGCTGCATCTGGACGGGGACACGCTCCGGCTCGTCGGGTGCGACCGCTTCCGCCTCGCCATCGCGACGATCCCCGTGCAGCAGGTCTCGGGCCCGCCGTTCCGCGTCGTCGCGCCGCTCGCCTTCCTGGACGGGCTCGCTCACGCCAGACTGCCCGACGTCGGGCTGGTCGCCCTGGGCAGGGACGTCCTGGAGGTCCTCGGGGCGCAGGGCGCTCCGCTCGACGCGGCGTACCCCGACTACGAGCGGCTCCTGTGCTCGGGCACGTCCCCGATGACGACGGTCACGTCCGACGAGCTGCTCCGGGCAGTCATGGACGCGGAGGACGTCGTCGCCGTTCGCCTGGACGGCGACCGGGTGGACATCACCCCTCCGGGGCCGCCGGGGACGCTCGGGTTCTCGCGGAGCTTCCTGCTCGACAGCGTCCGCGCGGCCCGTGCCGAGCACGTCGCACTGGCCCTCGACGACCGGTCGGCCCTCAGCGTCGCCGCAGCGGACCGACCGGACGACGTGCACGTGCTGATGCCGATCCACCTGCACCACTGACGGGCTCGTGGACCGGTCGCGCCTCGGCGGTCTGGCAGCTCACCCTCGGCATGCCACCTCCGCGACAACCCGCGTGAGCTCGGGCCAGAGCGGAGCGAAGCTCCCGACCCAGGGCGCAGGCATCCCTCCTGCGGCGCGTTGCGCCTCGACCTCGGCCCAGCTGACCCACGCTGCGTCGTCGACCTCGGCCGGGTCGAGGACCAGCCGCGGGCGACCGGGAACGGCCGCGACGTAGACGTCGAGGAACGCTGTGGGCAGCGGCCCCCTGCCCACCCGCGTGAGGGCCTCGCCGTCGATCACGAGCCCGGTCTCCTCGCGCACCTCGCGCACGGCCGCCTGAGCTCCGGTCTCGCCCGCGAGCACGCTGCCGCCGGGGATCTCCCACGCGAACGGAAAGGTCTTGGTCGCGGCGCGACGTGTCAGCAGGACCAGGCCGTCGGACCGGACGACGCACGTCGCCACCATGAGGTGGAAGCGGCCCAGGGGCCATCCCGGGTCGCTTCGGCGGTGCACCTCCCCGGTGGGACTGCCCTGGTCGTCGAGCAGGTCCCACGTCTCTGCGTCAGCCATTCACGCATCCTCGCAGCGGCGCGGGCCGCACTCCAGACCTGCCCGACGGCGGATCTCGCTGTTGCGCTACGGTTTCCCGCAGCTGCCGGTTCGAGCGAGGAGAAGACGACATGGCTCCAGGTCTGCGACGGGGCGTCCTCGTCCTGTGCTGGCTCGCGATCGTCGGGGGAGCGCTGTTGTTCGCCGCGGGTGCCTACACCGGCTACGTCGAGGGCGTCGCCGCGGACGAGGGGCACACCGTCGGCCGCCTGATGCCTGCGGAGGTAGCGGCGTTCGTGCTCGGGCCAGTCCTGACGATCGCGGGCGTCGCTGTCGTGGCGGCCCTGCACCGCTCGGGTGCGGAAGCCACCGGCCCGCCCTGACGGCCAGCCGCACCGAGGGTGCGGCTACCGCCCCTGCGACGCCAGGTCGAGCACCCGCTCCACGGTCGCCGCGTACACCTCGTCGGTGTCCGTCAGGAGTCCGTTGAACCAGTCCGTCGCGATCCGGAACACCAGTGCGCGCACGAGGTGCTGGGCGAAGCCCTCCCCCGGGTCGATCGTCTCGAGGAGCGACAGCGGCGCTCCCTCGAAGCAGACAGCGTCGACGGCGACGATCGCCACCGAGTACCGCACGGGCCGCCAGTAGAGCGTCAGGTCGATCACGGCGGGCGGCAGGCCGTCGGCGAACAGCACGTTGCCCGTGAGGTCGCCGTGGACGATCGTCGAGGGCTCGTCGACGCCACGTCGGGCCGCGAGCAGTGCTGGGAGGTGCGGGACGTCGTCGGGCACCTCCACCGAGTCCTCGCCCCAGGCGAGGCGGTCAGCACGAGCCCAGGCGTGCGTCCGCTCGTCGAGGAACGGGGGCCGCTCCGCGCCGTCGAACGACTGTGCGAAGCAGTGCGCCACCCCCGCGATCTGCGCCCATCGCCCCGCGACGTGCTCGCCCTGCAGGACAGGGAACGCCGTCCAGCCGCCGACGACGAGCTCGCCAGTCCGGCTCCGCGCGGGCAGGCTCAGCCGGAGGTCGTCGCTGCCCGCCGGCGCGTGGCGCTGCAGCCAGGCGAGCTCGGCCGGGAGCACGTCGATCGGCTTGAGCACCAGGTCGCCGGCGCGCCACGCGGCGCCCCGCCCGCCGTCGAGCTTCACTGCGGGGCCGACGGCGCCGAACGCGGCCAGGACCTCTCTCGGTGGCTGCACCGGACGACCCTACCCAGGAGCCGGCCGGGGGACGAGCATGCGGTTGGCGTGGGTCGAGCATGCGGTTGTCGTCCCGAATCAGCCGTCTGGCGACGACAACCGCATGCTCGGCGACGAACGCTGCCCACCACCCACCGCGGCGTCGGCCGCCGCGGTCGCTCCCCCGCGCGAGTCGCCCGGTCTGCACGTAATGTCCGGTGACGCCCACGCGTCGACCCAGGTCGTCGCGTGCCGACCACCGCTGGAGGCCCTGTGCACCCGTTCGTCCACCGCTACGAGCTCGACCCTTCTCGGCCGACCGGCCGTGAGGTCGCCCGCGACCTGGCCCTCCGGGCGTTCCTCCCGGGCGCCGTGCTGTGGCTCGCCGTCGTGGGGCTGGGGTTCCTCATCAAGGGTCCGCTCGAGAACCTGCCCGGCGAGGCCGGGGTCAACCGGGCCCTCGTCGACCTGCGGACCCCGTTCCTCGACACGGTCACCGAGCTCCTGTCCGCGATCGGGACGACCGAGTTCATCATCGGCGCCTGCGTGCTCGCGGTCGCCCTGATCTGGTGGCGCACACGGCAGTGGTGGTTCGCCCTGGTCCCCGCGCTCGCGGTGTCGCTGCAGGCCCTGGTCTTCCTGACGTCCTCGCTCGTCGTGGGACGCTCGCGCCCCGAGGTCGAGATGCTCGACCACGCCCCGCCCACCTCGAGCTTCCCGAGCGGTCACACGGGCGCCTCCACAGCCTTCTACCTCACGCTCGCACTGCTCGCGCAGCGCGTGCAGAACCCGGTGCTCCGGGTCGTGCTCACGGTCCTCGCGGTGCTCGTCCCGTTCGCGGTCGGCTTCGCGCGCCTGTACCGCGGCATGCACTCGCCGACCGACGTCCTCGCCGGGTTCGTCAACGGCATCGTGTGCGCGGTCCTGGCATGGGGCTACCTGCGCCGGGACACGTCGCGGGTCCGGGTCTGACGACCGGGGACGGCGCGCGGCGTCGACGGCCGTCGGTCACCGTCGACGACGCCCAGCGCCACCCCGGCGGTCCGGCCGGTCGCCCTCGGCGGCGAGCCCGCCGCCCCACGACCCGACCGTCAGCCGACGACCTGCTCCACGCGCACGATCTCGGTCCGGGCGACCGACCGGTCCCGCACGTCCGCGAGCGCCGCGCGGTCCGGGTCGGCCATGTACGCGGCGAGCGCGGCGTCGTCGGGCATCTCGATGACCTGCACCTCGGTGGGCCGGGACGCGTCCTCGCCGGGCACGCTCCGGACCCGCGTCAGGACCCGCCCACCGTGGCGCGGGACGAGCGCGAGGACCTCGTCCTCGTAGCGCGCGAGGGACTCGACCTGACCGTCGACGGCCCAGAGCAGGACGCACAGCGTGAGTGGCACGGCGTCACGCTAGCGCGCTGGACGCCTGATCGTCAGTCCCGCCCGTCGGACCGTCCCGGGTCCTCCGGCACCGGGCTCGCACCCACCCTGTGAGGTCGCACCCCGAACAACCGCGTCAGCGGGCCGGAGAGGAAGAGCAGGAACAGCCAGTACAGCCCGACGACGGGCGTGACGACGCTCAGCACGAGCGCGACGAGCAGCAGGCCGATCGCCACGAACGCCCCGCGGGCGTCGAGCTGCCCGCGGACCTCGGCCCGCTGGAGCGAGGGGTCCCGGATCGCGAGGACCTCGATCAGGGCCAGGCTCGCGGTCGTCACGACCATGGTCCCGATGTACAGCGCGTTCACGGGCGCGGTGTCGGTGCCCTGGTCGGCGAGCAGCTGGGTCGTGAACGGGATGAACACGATGCTCGCGAGCCACAGGAAGTTGACCCAGAGCACGGCCGACGAGTAGTCCTGCAGGTGCTCGAACACCCTGTGGTGCCCGGACCAGAAGCTCGCGATCACGACGAAGCTGATCGCGAACGCGAGGAACGTCCCGCGCTCGTCCTCGAAGATCGTCCGGAGCTCGTGCTCCTTGCCGTCGGTCACCAGGTCCACGAGCGGCAGGACGAGGAGCGTGATGGCGATGGCCACCGCGGCGTCCGTGAAGTTGACGAGCCGGTCGAGGCCTCGGGGCGTGCGGGACGTGAGCATGTCGCCTCCCGGGTCGACCTCCAGGCTAGGGCGACGGGACGACCACCGCCTGGCGAGGTGCGCGTCGGCCGTCACGTGGACGGGACCTCCCGGCCCCGGGGGCGCACCCCGCCGAGGGGGGATCGGCGCCCCCTCCGGCTCGCTGCGACGAGCACGACCGATGTCACGCCCAGGTCACGACCTGGGCGTCACCGAGCCGTGCCGCACCGCCGGACGTACAGTCGGCAGATGGGCCAGTCCACACGACCCCGCCAGCAGCCCCACGCCGTCAAGGCGCTCGCGCTCCTCCTGGCCTTCCTGCTCGTGTCGGCTGTGGGGGGAGTCCTCGCGGCCGGCCTGCTGCTGCCGCTCGCCGCCGGGGCGAGCGCGGTCAGCAAGGACGTCACGCAGATGTTCGAGGATCTGCCCGACGACCTCAAGCCCGGTCCGCTGTCCGAGAAGTCGCGTGTCTTCGCGAACGACGGGACCACGCTCCTCGCGACGTTCTACACCGAGAACCGCATCGTGGTGCCGCTCGACCAGGTCTCGCAGCACATGAAGAACGCCGTGGTCGCGATCGAGGACAAGCGCTTCTACGAGCACGGCGGCCTCGACCCCGAGGGCGTGAGCCGTGCCGCGATCAACAACTTCACGGGCGGTGACACCCAGGGCGGGTCGAGCCTCACCCAGCAGTACGTGAAGAACGTCCTGATCGAGCAGGCCATGCGCGACGAGGACCCCATCGCGGTCCGCGCGGCCCGCGACGACACCCTGGGCCGCAAGGCACGCGAGGCCAAGCTCGCGATCTCCCTCGAGACGGTCATGAGCAAGGACGAGATCCTGCAGGGCTATCTCAACATCGCGCAGTTCGGCATCCGGGTCTACGGCGTGGAGACCGCCTCGCTCCACTACTTCGGCAAGCACGCCTCCGAGCTGAGCATCGTCGAAGCCGCGACCATCGCCGGGGTGACGAACGCGCCGACCAGGTACGACCCCGTGACGAACCCGGCCACCTCGGAGACGCGTCGCAACAGGGTCCTCGACAGGATGCTCGAGCAGGAGTACATCACCCAGCAGGAGCACGACGAGGCCGTCGCGACCCCCCTGCCTGCCACGCTCAACGTCCAGCCAATCTCCGCCGGGTGCCAGACGGCCGCCGGGGCCGCGTTCTTCTGCGACTACGTCACCAAGGTCATCACGTCGGACCCGACGTTCGGCGAGACCAAGAAGGACCGCCAGGCCCTGCTCTACCGCGGCGGTCTCGACATCACCACGACGCTCGACCCCCGCCTGCAGGCCGCTGCCGAGGCGAACATCACGGCCGCCGTCCCCGCCCTGGACCCGAGCGGGCTCGAGGACGCGCTCGTGACGGTCGAGCCCGGGACCGGGAAGATCCTCGCGATGGCCCAGAACCGGCCCTACGACGTCGCCCGCGAACCTGCCCCCGGGACCACGGCCATCAACTACTCCGCGGACCAGCTGCACGGTTCGTCCCGAGGCTTCTCTCCCGGTTCGACCTGGAAGGTCTTCACGCTCGCCGAGTGGCTGCGCTCGGGCCACACCCTCAACGACACGGTCAACGCGAACAAGCGGACGTTCGTGCCCAACAGGGACTTCCGCGCGTCGTGCGCCCGCCTGGACCGCATCCCGTGGTCGCCCGGGAACTCCGACGGGTCGACCGACCAGGGCTCGATCCCCGTCCTGCGCGCGACCTTCAACTCGGTCAACACGGCGTACGCGTCGATGGAGTCCCAGCTCGACCTGTGCGCGGTCCGGGACACCGCGTGGAACGCCGGGCTGCGGCCCTCGATCACGTCCGAGCTGACGGGCGACGCGTCCTCGATCCACGTCATGCCGACCATGACGATCGGCACCCAGAACTCGTCCCCGCTGCAGATGGCCGCGGCCTACGCGACGTTCGCGAGCGGCGGCACCTACTGCGCACCGATCGCGATCACGCGTGTCGTCGGTGCCGACGGTGCGGACCTCCCGGTCCCGTCGGCGAACTGCACCCCGAACGCGATCGACCCACGGATCGCGAACACCGTGACGTTCGCGCTCGAGAACGTCATGACCCAGGGGACGGCCAAGAAGTCCCAGCTCTCCCGCCCGAGCGCGGGCAAGTCGGGGACCGCGAACAACAACAACCACACCTGGTTCATCGGGTACACGCCCCAGCTCGTCACGGCCGTGTGGATCGGCAACGCCGAGAACGACGTCTCCATGAGCTACATGCGCATCAACGGCCGCTACGAGAAGCGGTGGTACGGCTCGACGCTCGCGGCACCGACGTGGCGGTCCTTCATGGAGACCGCGCTCGAGGGCACGCCGGTGATCGGCTTCCCGGGACCCGACCCCGCGATGGTGGGACAGGCGCCGGCCCCTCAGCCTCCCAAGAAGACCCCCAGGGACGACGCTCCGGACCCCGCTCCGGCCGACCCTGCTCCCCCGGCCGACCCCGCCCCTCCCGCGGACCCGGCTCCTCCGGCCACCCCCTAGCCCTCGGCCGAACCTCGGCCGCCGGGCCTCGACCGGACCCGGGTTCAGGCAACTCTCAGGGTCCTTCTCAGGGGCATCCCCGATGCCCGGCCCGGGCCGTGCGCGCCACCATGGTGCCAGCGGCCCGGAGGGGCGAGCGTGAGCAGGGCTCGGTGCCCCGTCGACCCGCTCCGTCAGGGGCGCTGCACAGCCCAGCGCACCCTCCCAGAGACGAGTCCGCCATGTCCTCCCCGTCCCGCACGACGACGTCCCCCACGCTCCCTTCCGGTGCGGTCGGCACCTTCGAGCACGGCGCCACGACCACGCAGGCCATCGCGTCGGCCCGCGGCCTGGTCAAGACCTACGGCAAGGGCCCGACGGCCGTCCACGCGCTCGCGGGCGTCGACGTCGACTTCGGGCGTGGTCGGTTCACCGCGATCATGGGCCCCTCGGGCTCGGGCAAGTCGACGCTCATGCACTGCATGGCGGGCCTCGACTCCCCGACGGCCGGCACGGTCGTGGTCGACGACCTCGTGGTCTCGGGCATGAACCAGCGTCAGCTCACGAAGCTGCGCCGCACCCGGCTCGGCTTCGTCTTCCAGTCGTTCAACCTGGTCCCGACGCTCACGGCCGAGGAGAACATCACGCTGCCGCTCGACATCGCGCGCCGGCCCGTGGACCGGGCGTACCTCGCGAAGGTGGTCGACGCCGTCGGGCTCACGGACCGTCTCACGCACCGCCCGAGCGAGCTGTCCGGCGGCCAGCAGCAGCGTGTCGCGTGCGCGCGCGCCCTGGTCTCCCGTCCTGCGGTCGTGTTCGCGGACGAGCCCACGGGCAACCTGGACTCGACGTCCTCGCGCGAGGTCCTGACGTTCCTGCGCGAGTCGGTCGACGACCTGGGCCAGTCGGTCGTCATGGTCACGCACGACCCCGTCGCCGCGAGCTACGCGCACCGCGTCCTGTTCCTCGCGGACGGCCGGATCGTCGACGAGATCACCGACCCCACGCCCGACTCGGTCCTCGAGGTCCTGGGCTCCCTCACGCGCAAGAAGGCGGCCGCCTGATGCTGCGCGTCGCCCTGCGCAACGTCCGCGCGCACCTCGTGCGCCTCGGGCTGTCCATCCTCGCGGTCGTGCTCGGCGTCTCGTTCGTCGCGGGCACCTTCTCGCTGCGCGAGATGCTCTCCTCGACGTTCGACGGGATCGTCGACGCCGGGTCCTCGTTCGACGTGTACCTGCGCGGTGCCGAGGACTCCGCGGCGCTCACGCAGGAGAACGCGAGCGCGGGCGAGGTCCGCACCACGATCCCGGCAGACCTGACGGACACGGTCCAGGGGGTCGACGGCGTCGCGCACGCCTTCGCCGACTACACCGGTCCGTTGGTGCTCGTCGGGGCGGACGGCACCCCGCCGCCCACCACGGGCGCGCCGACGTTCGGCCTCGCGTGGCGAGCCGCCGACCCCTCGACGCCGATCGCGGAGGGCGCGGCGCCGTCGGGCCCCGGGGAGTTCCTGCTCGAGGCCGGCACGGCCGAGGCCAGCGGCCTCACGGTCGGGGACTCGACCACGCTCGTCGTCGCAGGACAGGTCACCGAGGCGACCCTGACCGGGATCGTCGACATGGGTGCCTCGATGGCCGGCGCGAGCATCGTGTTCTTCGACGAGCCGACGGCCGCGGCGGCCTTCGCGCCCGACGGCACGGTCTCGACGATCTCGGTCCTGGCCGAGGAGGGCGTGGGCGAGCAGGAGCTCGCCGACCGGATCACGGTCGCGCTCGACAGCTCCGCGTCCGCCGCCACCGGCACCTCCCCCGTCGAGGCCGTCACGGGCGAGACGGCCCGCGACGAGGCCCGCGAGGACATCGCGTCGCAGCTCGGGTTCATCGAGACGTTCCTGCTGGTCTTCGCGGGGATCTCGTTGTTCGTCGGCGGGTTCATCATCGCCAACACGTTCGCGATGACGGTGCGGCAGCGGCAGCGCGAGCTCGCGCTGCTGCGCGCCGTGGGGGCATCCCCGCTCCAGGTGTTCGCCTCGATCCTGGTCCAGGCCGCGGTCATCGGGGCGCTCGGCGGCGCGCTCGGGGTGCTCGGCGGCCTGGGGCTCGTCACGGCGCTCAAGGCGATGTTCGGGTCGATGGGCATGGAGCTCGCGGGCGACATCCCGCTCGACGCGACGACCGTCGTGGTCTCGCTCGTGCTGGGCGTGGTCGTCTCGGTCGCGTCGGCGGCGCTCCCTGCCCGACGCGCGGCGCTCGTCCCCCCGGTCGAGGCCATGCGCGACGACTCCCCCGCCCAGGCCGGGTCGCTCCGCGCCCGGGGGATCGCGGGCGCGGTCATCGCCGGGGCGGGCGTCGGAGCGGTGGTCGTCGCGGTCGTCCAGGCCGCGGCCGACGAGAACGCGGGCACGGGGACGCTCCTCGGCCTCGGGGCCGTCGGGGTGGTCGTGGGGACGCTCCTGCTGGCCCCGGTCGTCGCGCGCGGCGTCCTGCACGTCATGTCGGCGCCGTTCGTCACGTTCGCCAAGCCCCTCGGGACGCTCGCGCGCGGCAACGTGACGCGCAACCCCCGCCGCACCGCGAGCACGGCGAGCGCCCTCATGATCGGCATGTCGCTCGTCGGTGCGGCCTCGGTCCTGGCCGTGTCGATGCAGGCGTCGATGAAGTCCATCGTGGCCGACGAGTCGTTGGCCGACCTGGTCGTCGAGTCCGCGACGGGCACGGTCCCCTCGGGGGCGGTGAGCGACATCGCGGCGCTGCCCGAGGTCGGCGCGGCCGACTCGTTGACGGCCGACCAGTACTTCGTCGGGCGCTCCTCGGGGGACGAGGCCGACGCGTCTCCCCTGTTCGTCCTCGGGGTGGACCCTGGCGTGTTCGGCCGGACGTGGCAGACGGAGACGGTCGAGGGCAGCCTCGACACGCTCGCCGACGGACAGGTCAGCGTCCTCCAGGCGACCGCGACGGACGAGGGCTGGGCCCTGGGCGACGAGCTCACGCTCCGCACCCAGCGAGGCAGCGTGGACGTCACGATCGGGTCGATCTTCGAC
Source organism: Oerskovia merdavium (assembly GCF_014836755.1). Taxonomy (GTDB): domain Bacteria; phylum Actinomycetota; class Actinomycetes; order Actinomycetales; family Cellulomonadaceae; genus Oerskovia; species Oerskovia merdavium. The sequence continues at coordinate 98,966 of NZ_JACSQF010000007.1, read as the reverse complement.
TCGCCCGCCCTGGGCGTCCCGGTCGTCGTGCCCGACACGGTGTTCGCGGAGCTCTCTGTGGCTCCTGCGGAGATGTCGACCATGGTGCTCGTCAAGGCGGCCGACGGCGTGACCCAGGCCGAGCTCGACGCCGCGGTCACCGCGGCCGCCGAGCCGTACATGATCGTGTCGGTCATGGACGACGAGGAGTACGTCTCGGCGCTCGCGAGCCAGATCGACCAGATGCTCACGATCCTCTACGCCCTGCTGGGGCTGTCGATCGTCATCGCGGTGCTCGGCATCGTCAACACGTTGGCGCTGTCGGTGATCGAGCGGACGCGTGAGATCGGGCTCTTGCGGGCCGTGGGTCTGGGGCGGTCGCAGCTCGCCGGGACGATCGTCATCGAGTCGGTCCTCACGGCCGTGTTCGGGACGCTGCTGGGGCTCGCGGTCGGGGTGGGGCTCGCCGCGGCGATGCCGACCGTGTTCGCGAGCACGGGCTTCACCGCCCTCGCGATCCCGTGGGCCGGGCTCGGGACCATGGTGGGCGTCGCGGTGCTCGTCGGCGTCCTGGCCGCGGGATGGCCCGCGCTGCGCGCGGCGCGGCTCCCGGTGCTCGACGCCGTGACGGTCGACTGACGGACCGGCGGCGGTCGGCTGCGTCCGGTGCCGACCGGTTGCCGACCGGTTGCCGGCCGGCGCCTGTCGGTTGGCGCCTGTCGGTCGATCGGCAGCCAGCGGTTGGCGGCTGGTTGGCCGGCGCACCAGTCACCGGTGATCGAAGTCCGCCCCCTCCCGGAGGCGGGTGTCTTTCTGCGTAGCCACCACAATTGTGGTGGCTACGCAGAAAGACAACTGTCCCCCAGGCCCCACGAGGCAGGGGGCAGGCGGCAGGGAGCCGGACGCCCGTGGTCTCTCGCGAGGCGCACGGGCGGAACGTCGCCGCATCACCGTCGCGGTCACTATCACCGTCGCCTTCTCGGCGCCCTCCGCCGACTAACGCAGAGCCCGTCGCCTTCTCGGCGCCCTCCGCCGACGCGCGCAGCGTCCGACGCCTTCTCGGCGCCCTCCGCCGACGCGCGCAGCGTCCGACGCACCCTTCCCGGTGACGTAGCCCGCATCACCCGCTAGTGTCCCGCTGAGGGGCACCCCGACCCCCGCCGTGCCGTGGACAGAGCCCTCCGGCGGGGCTCGAGGGATGTGGTGCGTGGCCGTCGTACCGGACGACGTGACCCTGCTGGGCCGCGAGCGTGAGAAGCAGGTCCTCGACGACCTGCTGGCCGCGGTGCGTCAAGGATCGAGCCGGGTGCTGGTCCTGCGCGGAGAGCCCGGCTCTGGCCGCACGGCCCTGCTCGACCACCTGGGCGCCGGCGCGCACGGCCTCGACGTCCTGCGCCTCACGGGGACCGAGACCGAGACGGACCTGCCCTTCGCCGCGGTCCAGCGCGCGCTCCTCCCCCTGGCCCCGCGCATCGCGGCCCTCCCCGCTCCCCAGGCGGACGCGCTCCGCACAGCTCTCGGGACGTCGTCGGGCCCCGCACCCGACCGGTTCCTCGTGAGCCTCGCCGTGCTGTCGCTCCTCGCCGCGCTGTCCGACGACGCCCCCGTCCTCGTCCTCGCCGACGACGCGCAGTGGCTCGACCGCGAGTCGCTCGACCTCCTCGCGTTCGTGGGCCGCAGGCTGCGCGCCGAGCGGGTGGCCCTGGTCCTCTCGGTCCGGACCGGCACCCCGGGGGCCGCAGCCGTGTCGGACCTGCCCACCGTCGACCTCGCCGGGCTCCCGCGGGACGCGGCGCTCTCGCTCCTGCGCTCCCAGGTGGGCACGGCCCTCGACCCCCAGGTCGCCGACTCGATCGTCGCCGCGACCGGTGGCAACCCGCTCGCGCTGCTCGACCTGAGCGGCGAGCTGAGCGCGTCGCAGCTCGCCGGAGGCGCGGTGCTCTCCGCCCCCCTCCCGGTCGGCAGCCACCTCGAGGAGCACTACCAGCGCCAGACACGCTCGTACGCCCCCGCGACCCAGCGCTGGCTCCTCCTCGCAGCGGCCGAACCCGGAGGCGACGCAGCGTACGTCCGGGCAGCCGCCGAGGCCCTCGGACTACCCGCCGACGCCTCCGACCCACCCGAGCACGACCGGCTCGTGACGGTCGAGGACCACGTCGCCTTCCGTCACCCGCTCGTGCGGTCGGCCGTCTACCGCGGCGCGACCGGCAGCGAGCGCCGCGCCGCCCATGCCGCGCTCGCGGCCGTGACGAACAGGCCCGCCGACGTCGACCAGCGAGCCTGGCACCTCTCGGCGGCCGCCCTCGGCCCGGACGAGGGCGTCGCCGCAGCACTGGGGCAGGGCGCCGAGCGCGCCCACGCCCGCGGTGGCTACGCGGCCCGGGCCGCCTTCCTCGCACGCGCGGTCGAGCTCACCCCACCCGGTCCTGGGCGGGACGAACGCTCGGTGTCCGCCGCAGAGGCCGCGTCGCACGCGGGGTCGCCCGTCCGTGCGCTGGCCCTCCTGGACGGGGTGGACGAGCACTCGCTCGCCCCGGCGGTCCTCGCGAGATGCCTCACCGCTCGGGCCGTCGCCCGCAAGTACTCCAGCGCGCCGTACGCCGCGGCCGAGAGCCCGGGCCTCTTCCTGCGCGCCGCACGCACGCTGCGCACCACGGACCCGGCCGCCGCCCAGGACGCGCTGCTCACCGCGTTCGGCGAGATCCTCGGCGCCGAGCGGGCAGCGGGCGACGACACCCTCGCGGACCTCGCGCGGGAGGTCCGCGCCCAGCAGGTCACCGGTCTCGGCCGCCCGGCCGACGTGGCCTCGACCCTGCTGGACGCGCTCGCAGCCCTCGCGACGACCCCCGACGCGCGGTGCGTCCCGGCGCTGCGGACGGCCGTCGAGGCGATGCGAGCGCCCGGCGCGGCATCGTCCGAGACGTTCGCGCGGCACGGCCTCCTGGCCGTCGCCGTGACCACGGCGCTGTGGGACGACGCCGCCCGCGACGAGCTCGTGCGCCAGGCCGGCGCCCAGACCCGGGCCGCCGGGGCGATCCCGGCCCTCGACTCGGCGCTGTGGGTGCTCGCGCTGTGCGAGACCGTCATGGGACGGCTCGACGCCGCCGACCATCTCCTCGCCGAGGTCCACGAGCTCCGCGAGGCCGTGGGGCTCAGCCCCGAGCAGGCCCGGATCTTCGTCAACGTCGAGCTGCTCGCGTGGCAGGGCCCCGACTCGCCCGCGCTGCGCGACCGGATCGACCAGGCGCAGCGGGCAGCGGACCGCCTGGGTCTGGGCGGGGCCGTGAGCCTGGCGCGGACCGCCCGCATGCTGCTCGACCTCGCTGCGGGCGACCACGCCACCGCGTTCGACGCCGCGTCGACGATCGCCCGCGAGGGGTTCCTGCAGGTCGGGCTCCGGGTCCTGCCGGACCTCGTGGAGTCCGCACGACGCAGCAGTCACGACGACGCGGCCCACGCGGCGCTCGCCCGTCTCGCCGACGTGACCTCGGCGAGCGGGGCGCCGTGGGGCCTGGGCGTGCTCGCCCGCTCGCGAGCCCTCCTCACGCAGGACGGCGAGGCGGACGCCCACTTCCGCGACGCCGTCGGGCACCTGTCGCGGACGCGGGCGGTCGCCGACCTGGCGCGGGCCCACCTCCTGCACGGCGAGTGGCTGCGGCGACGGCGTCGCCGGCGCGAGGCCGCGGACGCCCTGGGCACCGCGCTCGACCTGTTCGAGCGCATGGGGGCCGAGCCGTTCGCGGCGCGCGCCCGCCGTGAGCTCGCGGCGGTCACGGGGCGTGCCCAGGCACCGCTCGACCGGCCCACGACGGGACTGACCGCGCAGGAGCAGTGCGTGGTCGAGCTCGCGGCCTCGGGCGCGACCAACGCCGAGATCGCAGCGCACCTGTTCATCAGCCCGCACACCGTGCACTACCACCTGCGCAAGGCGTTCCGGAAGCTCGGGGTCTCGTCCCGCCGGCAGCTCGCGCACGCGCTGCGCCCGCCCGACGCCGGAGCGACGGTCGGGCGGTAGACGTCGCCCCGTGCGGACGGGCGCCGCACGCGGAGGCCAGTGCTCAGGCGGGCTCCCCTGCCTCCTGGGGTGCGCGTGCGTGCGCGACGGCCCACTCGATGGCGGCGTCCGCGACGGCCTCCCAGCCGGGCTCGGCGCACGTCCAGTGCGACCGGCCCTCGAGGTCCAGCACCTCGGTCACGGCGGGCGAACGGTGGTACTTGTGGGCGTTCGACCGGTTCACCGACGCCGGCATGATGTGGTCCTCGCTGCCCGTGATGAACAGGAGCGGCGCGCGGTCCGCGTCGTAGTCGACCCACGTCTCCTGCTTGCCCGGCTTGTAGTTGGCGATGAGCCCGTAGGCCCACACCCAGCTCCCGGGGGCAGGGATGTGGTACCGGTCGTAGACCTCGCGGGATTCCTCGGCCGTGAGCGTGTTGGTGAACGCGTAGTGGAACTGCTCGGGCGTGAACCCCGCGGCGCGGTGCGCCTTGGCGGGGTTGTTGAGGATGGGGAAGAGCGACTTGATCTGCGACGGCGGGTTGACCCGCACGCCCTCGGTCGGCGCCGCGTCGATCACGACGGCCGACGCGCCCAGGCCGCGGGCCAGCAGGAGCTGGGTCAGGGTGCCGCCGAACGAGTGGCCCATGATGATGGGCGGCCTGTCGAGGCCCTCGACGATCCCGGCGAGGTGGTCGACGGTCTCGGGGACCGTGAGCCTCGCGATGACCTCGGGGTTCTCGCGCAGCGCCTCGACCTCGATCTCGAACCCCGGGTAGCCGGGCGTGAGCACGCGGAACCCCTTGGCCTCGTAGTACGGGACCCAGTGCTCCCAGCTGCGAGGCGTCATCCACAGGCCGTGGACGAGGACCACGGTGTCGGGGGCGGTCGGAGGGGCGGTGTCGCTCATGGTGGTCTCCTGTGGCCGAGGGATCGTCCTCCCCACCGTCTGGGGCGTCGGGTGGTCGCGGCATCACCCGTCGCGGGTAGTCACCACTCGGCGCACGCAAGAAATTGACAGAACTGCGAAAAGTTCTCACAGAACTCTTGCGTGGGTGAACGCCCGGCCATAGATTCGGCTCACCGTCAGGGCGATGACGCCCTGTACCGCGAAGGCACCGCCTTCCCGAGAGAAGTCGAGTCGACGATGACACGAACACCCCTCCGGCCCACCCCTCCCCACGGCGCACGAGGGCGGGCCCTGACCTCGCTCACCGCACTCGCGGTCGCGCTCGGCCTGGTCGTCGGCGCCGCGGCCGGCGCATCGGCCCACGGTCGCGACCCCCGACCGTCGAGCCCCGCCGCGACCCGCGCAGCGCTGGCCCCGTACCTCGTCGCGGGGCGCGGCGCGGACCTCGGCATCGTCGAGCAGGAGGCGGAGTCGGCCGTCACGAACGGCACCGTCCTCGCCCCCGACCGGACCGCCTACACGCTCGCGTCCGAGGCCTCGGGGCGCTCGGGCGTCCGGCTCACGCCGGGCCAGCACGTCGAGTTCACGCTGCCGAAGGCCGCCAACGCGCTGACCGTGCGCTACGCGATCCCGGACGCGCCGGGCGGCGGCGGGATCACCGCGCCGCTCGCGGTGTCGATCGACCGGGGTCCGAGCCGGACCATGACACTCACGTCGCAGTACTCGTGGCTCTACAACCAGTACCCGTTCACGAACGACCCGGGCGCCGACCTGCTGCACCCCGACTGGTGGATCACCGAGTGCGCGTGCGTCCCGGCCGCCACCACACCAGCCCCCGAGATCGCCAAGCCGTTCCGCCCCACGCACTTCTACGACGAGCAGCGCCTGCTCCTGACGAGGACCTACCCGGCCGGATCGACCGTCCGCCTCACCGTCCCCGCCGGGAGCCAGGCCGCCTGGACCGTGATCGACCTGCTCGACTCGCAGGTCGTGGCACCTCCGAAGGTCACGCTGCGCGCCGCGAACGTGCTCGCGTTCGGCGCCGACCCGTTCGGTCGCCGCGACTCGGCCCCCGCGTTCGACAAGGCCATCGCGTTCGCGAAGAAGGCCGGAGTCCCCGTCTACGTCCCGCCGGGCACGTTCCAGGTCAACCGCCACATCATGGTCGACGACGTGACGATCCAGGGGGCAGGCAGCTGGTACACGATCGTCAAGGGTCGCGAGACGGCCCTGAGCACCCCCGCTCCCGACGGCTCGGTGCACACGGGCGTGGGGTTCTACGGCAAGGACGCGGCCGACGGCGGGAGCCGCGACGTCCACCTGTCCGGGTTCACGATCGAGGGCGACGTCCGCGAGCGCATCGACACCGACCAGGTGAACGGCGTGGGAGGGGCCCTGAGCGACTCGACGATCGACGGGCTCTACATCCACCGGACCAAGGTGGGGCTGTGGTTCGACGGCCCCATGGACAACCTGCGCGTGACGAACAACGTCATCACCGACCAGATCGCCGACGGTCTCAACTTCCACGGCGGTGTGACCGGTTCGGTCGTCTCGAACAACCTGGTCCGCAACACGGGCGACGACGGCCTGGCCATGTGGTCGGAGAAGCTCGCCAACGCGAACAACACGTTCGACCGGAACACGATCCAGTCCCCCACGCTCGCGAACGGGATCGCGGTCTACGGCGGCACCGACAACACCGTGTCGAGGAACCTGGTCGCCGACCCCGTCCGCGAGGGCAGCGCGCTCCACGTCGGGTCACGGTTCGGCGCCGAGCCCTTCACGGGCAGCCTCCGGATCACGGACAACACGACCGTGCGGTCCGGGACGTACGAGCTCAACTGGAACATCGGGCTCGGTGCGATCTGGTTCTACGCGCTCGACCGCGACATCGACGCCGACGTCCAGGTCGTCGGCAACCACTTCCTCGACAGCACCTACAACGCGATCATGCTGGTGTCCGACTGGCCCGTGAAGGACCAGGTCGCGATCCGAGGCGTCCACTTCAAGGACACCCGGATCGACGGGACCGGCACCTCGGTCCTGAGCGCACGCGTCGCGGGCTCGGCGACGTTCGAGAACGTCGACGCCCGGAACGTCGGGGCGGTCGGCATCAACAACTGCGGCTCGTTCAACTTCCCCGCGACGGGCTCCGAGTTCACGGTGACCGACCTCGGCGGGAACGACGGGGGCGGGACCACCGGCCCCTGGCTCGCACCGTGGGAGCTGCCGAACACCATCACGTGCGACGACCGGCCCCAGGTCGTCGCTCCCCCGGCACCCTCGACCTGGTGACGCTCGCGGGGTGCGCCGAGCCACGGGGCGAGGCGCACCCCGCGACGGCGAGGAGCGGGCTGGACACCCGGGCACCAATGAGTCAATACTATGATTCATTGGTCCATCCGGAGGAGTGCCCATGTTCGGTCCGCCCGTCGCCGCCCTGGCTGCGCTCTGCGCCGTCTCGGCCGCGGTGCTGATCCTGGCCGGTTCGGTCCGCTCCCGTCGGCACCCGACCCGCAAGGTCCTCGACGCCGCCCTGACCCACGAGCGGACGACCTCGGCCGTCGCGGGCCTGCTCGCGCTGCTCGTGCTCGCCTACGCCCTCTCTCCTGCCGGCGCCGCGGACCTCACGAGCAGCACGCACACCCCCGGTCTGCTGCTCGCCGTCGCGCCGCCCGCCACGGCCGTACTGCTCCTCGCCGTCCGCGCCGTGGGCGAGCTGACCTGGCCCCGCACCCAGGGTGCGGTGCGGACCGCGGCGCTCGCCCGACGGAGCGTCCGCTCCCTGGGCGAGTGGCGCCTGACCCTCTTCCTCGTGACCGTGGCGATCTCCGCCGTCGGGCTCGTGGTGTTCGGCCTGACCGCAGGCGAGGGCGGGCGCGCCGTCGACGCCCCGATCCAGGTCTCCCCCGACGGCTGGTCGACCGGGAGCTCGGGCCCCTACCCGGGCTGGCCCTACGGGGTTCCGCTCCTCGTCGCCCTGGCCGTCGTGACCCTCGCGACCCTGGGAGTCCTCAAGCTCGTCTCTCGCCGTGCGGTCGTGAGCGGCGCGACCCCCGCCGAGGACGACGCACTGCGCCGCCTCAGCGCAGCGCACGTGCTCGCGGGCGTGCAGCTGCTCATCGGGCTGGGCACGGCCGCGGTCATGCTCCTCGCGTCGCTCGCACTCTTCTCCGCGGACCGCAGCCCGGCCGCGTTCGTCGCGTTCGCGGTCGCGACCGCGATCGGGATCACGTCGGTCGTCGCAGGGCTCTCGGTGCTCGCCCGCCACCCTGCACCTGCCGCCCCCGCGGCGCCCCTGCCGTCCGCCGCATGAAGACCCTCACGGTCGACCTCGAAGGCCCTGTCCCCGTCTACGAGCAGATCCGCAGCCAGGTCACCGCGCTGGTGTCCCTGGGGGCGCTGAGCCCGGGCGACCGCCTGCCCTCGTCCCGCGACCTCGCGCGCGACCTGGGGATCTCGGTCGGGACGGTCCAGCGGGCCTACCGCGAGCTCGAGGCGGCCGGCGCCGTCGTCTCCCGGCGGCGCACGGGAACCGTGGTCGCCGTGCCCGAGCACCGCACCTCGGAGGCCGACCAGCAGTCCTTCGCCGCGCTCGCGACCGAGCTGGTCGCCCGCGGCCGCGCGCTCGGCATGGAGGACTCCGTGATCCTCGACGTCGTCACGGGCCTGCTCCAGCAGCACGACGGCCCCACCAGCGGCTGAGCCCGTCTTCCCCGGCCGGGCTCGGCTGCTGGTGGGGCCGTCCTGCACCCACGGTCTCAGACCGTGAGCGGCGCCTTCGCGCGCAACGCCGCGGCGATCGACTCGCCCCAGACGTAGGCCTGCTCCATGTGCCCGTCGACCAGCGGCCCCGCGGCGTCCTCGACGAGGAACGAGCGGAGCGGGACGAGCATCTCGTACCCCTTGCGCGTGATGATCCGGGCCGCGGCGCGTGACGCCGAGCTCGGGATCGCACGCCCCAGGGCCGTGCGGGTGTCGAACGTCGTGACCCAGCGCGGGCCGGCCCCCTCGGAGTGCTCGGGCAGCGCGACGCACCACTCGCGCAGCCCGACGTTGCGGGCGGGCACCGTGCCGCCCGAGCGCTGGACGGCCTCCGCCCGGGTCCCCGGACGGCTCATCGACATGGAGTGCGTCGGACCGCCCGCGACCACGAGGTCGACGTCGTCGAGGAGCGAGGGGTCCGCCACGGCGTCCGCGACGTCGACGACCTTGACGGGAACGCCCGTGGCCATGCCGGCGGCGATCTGGCGGGCGACCTTCTCACAGTTCCCGAACATCGACTCGTACACGACGGCAGCAGTCAGGTTCTCTCCACGGTTCGGCATGCTCCCAGCCTCCCGGCTGCGCGCCTCCCGGGCCACGGACGACGGTCCCTGGGGGCAGGGACTTTCGTCCCCCGCCCGACGGCGGCGCTCGCCCGAGGCGGCCGGCGGACCTCTCCCGCGGCCGTGACGTCACGCCGGAGACCCGGTCCCGCCGACCTGCCGACGCGGCGCTTGTCCAAGATCGGACGTTCCGGTCATCTAGGTGTTCTCCACACGATTGATCGTCGAAACGATCTCACGGGCATCGCACGCCCCTGGAATCCTCGCTCCCGATCCGCACCAGGTAGCCGTTCCACGCACCACGACGGCGCGACTACGTGATTTCCCCTACCCCTGTCGACCATTTGAAGACGCGACGACCGCTGACCTACCGTCGCAGCGTTCTGGTCGAGGTGGACCGAGGCCCTGCGTCTCGCCGTCCACCACAATGAAAGCGAGATGCACATGAGACGACTTCGCGCGGCGTTCATCACCGCCGTTCTCGGCGCGACCGCCATCGTCGCCCCCGTGGTGCTGGCGCCCGCCGCCTCCGCCCACGGCTGGGTCACGTCCCCGCCGAGCCGTCAGGACAACTGCGCGACCGGCGCCGTGTCCTTCGACTGCGGCACCCTGAAGTACGAGCCGCAGAGCGTCGAGGCCCCGCACGGCGGCACGACCTGCAGCGGCGGCAGCAGCTACACGATCCTCGACGACAACAGCAAGCCCTGGCCGCGCACGACGGTCGGCTCGTCGGTCAAGATCCAGTGGAAGCTCACCGCGAACCACGCGACGAGCACGTGGGAGTACTTCGTCGACGGCAAGCTGCACCAGACGTACGACCAGGGTGGCGCGCAGCCGCCCAAGGACATCTCGCACACCCTGACGAACCTGCCTGCCGGCAACCACACGATCCTCGCGCGCTGGAACGTGGCCGACACGGTCAACTCGTTCTACAACTGCATCGACATCACGGTCGAGGGTGGCGGGACCACGGGGGGCACGACGGGCGGCGAGACCGGCACCACCGGCGGCGAGACCGGCACGACCGGCGGCGAGACCGGCACGACCGGCGGGACGACCGGCGGCACCACGGGCGGCACGCCCGGCCAGTGCGCCGACGCGGCCTGGGACACCAACGCCGTCTACACGGGCGGCACCAAGGTGTCGCTCGACGGCCAGGTCTACGAGGCCAAGTGGTGGACCAAGGGCGAGGCTCCCAGCGCGGGCGCGCAGTGGGGCCCCTGGAAGAGCCTCGGCGCCTGCTGACGCTCGATGCGCCCGTGAGGGCGTGAGGTACCGTGCACGAAGCGCGCGGAAATGGCGCCCGGGCGGGAATTCTCCTGGCACGGCGCCATTTCTGTGCGCGCCCGATACGTAGGACCCCCTACGTGCTTTACCGGATTGTGCCTGCCTGTTTCTTTCCTTAGCGTCGAAGATGTCCGATTCGACATGAGTAGGTCGCCCGGCAATGGGGCCTACCGACTTCCATGGAGAGCGAGAAGAGAAACATGAGACGACTACGCGCGGCGATGATCGCCGCCGTCCTCGGGGTGGCCGCGATCGCGGCCCCGATCGTCGTGGCACCGAGCGCCTCGGCGCACGGGTGGATCACGTCCCCGCCCAGCCGGCAGGACAACTGCGCGACGGGCGCGGTGTCCTTCAGCTGCGGAGGGGTGCAGTACGAGCCGCAGAGCGTCGAGGCACCCAAGGGGTCGATGCAGTGCTCGGGCGGCAGCGGGTTCACCGTCCTCGACGACAACAGCAAGGCCTGGCCCCGCAAGAGCGTCGGCTCGACGGTGACGTTCCAGTGGAAGCTCACGGCGGCCCACAACACGAGCACGTGGGAGTACTTCGTCGACGGCAAGCTCCACCAGACGTTCAGCCAGGGCGGCGCGCAGCCTCCGAGCAACATCTCGCACACCCTGACGAACCTGCCTGCGGGCAACCACACGGTGCTCGCCCGGTGGAACGTGTCCAACACCGTCAACGCGTTCTACAACTGCGTCGACATCACCGTCGGCGGCGACCCCACGGGCAACCCGACCGGCGGCGACCCGACCGGCGGCAACCCCACGGGCGGCGACCCGACCGGAAGCACCGGCGGCACGACCGGCAACGGCACGTGCACGGACCCGGCCTGGTCGGCGGGGTCGGTCTACACGGGCGGCGCCCGGGTCTCGTACGACAACACGAGGTACGAGGCCAAGTGGTGGACCACGGGCGAGAACCCGGGCACGAGCGGCCAGTGGGGCGTGTGGAAGAACCTCGGCGCCTGCTGAGGTGACGATCGTCCCGTCGACGCGCTGGAGAACGTGGCGGCGGGAGCATCACGAGGGCCCGTCCGGAGCCCGCCTGGATCAGCAGGCGGCCTCGGACGGGCCTTCTCGCCGTTCCGATTGCATGAATATGCAATCGTCTGCATATACTTGAGTCGTGTCCAAGGTACTCACTTCACTTCCGGCCGGCGAGCGCGTCGGCATCGCCTTCTCCGGGGGGCTCGACACCTCCGTCGCCGTCGCGTGGATGCGCGACAAGGGTGCGGTGCCCTGCACCTACACCGCTGACATCGGGCAGTACGACGAGCCGGACATCGACTCCGTGCCGGGCCGCGCCATGGCCTACGGTGCCGAGCTGGCCCGCCTCGTCGACTGCCGCGCAGCACTCGTGGAGGAGGGGCTGGCCGCGATCACGTGCGGCGCGTTCCACATCCGCTCGGGCGGGCGCTCCTACTTCAACACGACCCCGCTCGGCCGCGCCGTGACCGGCACCATGCTCGTGCGGGCCATGCTCGAGGACGACGTCCAGATCTGGGGCGACGGCTCCACGTTCAAGGGCAACGACATTGAGCGGTTCTACCGCTACGGCCTGCTCGCCAACCCGAACCTGCGCATCTACAAGCCGTGGCTCGACGCCGACTTCGTCACCGAGCTCGGTGGGCGCAAGGAGATGTCGGAGTGGCTGCTCGCCCACGACCTCCCGTACCGCGACAGCACCGAGAAGGCCTACTCGACCGACGCCAACATCTGGGGCGCGACGCACGAGGCCAAGACCCTCGAGCACCTCGACACGGGCCTCGAGGACGTCGAGCCCATCATGGGCGTGCGCTTCTGGGACCCCGCGGTCGAGATCGCGACCGAGGACGTCACGATCCGCTTCGAGAAGGGGCGCCCGGTCGCGATCAACGGCCAGGAGTTCGAGGACGCCGTCGCCCTGGTCATGGAGGCCAACGCGATCGGCGGCCGCCACGGGCTCGGCATGTCCGACCAGATCGAGAACCGGATCATCGAGGCCAAGAGCCGCGGCATCTACGAGGCCCCGGGCATGGCGCTGCTGTTCATCGCCTACGAGCGCCTCGTCAACGCGATCCACAACGAGGACACGGTCGCGAGCTACCACAACGACGGCCGCCGCCTGGGCCGCCTCATGTACGAGGGCCGCTGGCTCGACCCGCAGGCCCTCATGATCCGCGAGTCGCTGCAGCGCTGGGTCGGTGCCGCGATCACGGGCGAGGTGAAGCTGCGCCTGCGTCGCGGCGAGGACTACTCGATCCTCGACACCACGGGCCCCAACTTCTCGTACCACCCCGACAAGCTGTCGATGGAGCGCACGACGGACTCGGCGTTCGGTCCCACGGACCGGATCGGCCAGCTCACCATGCGCAACCTCGACATCGCCGACTCGCGCGCCAAGCTCGAGCAGTACGCGGGTCTCGGCATGGTCGGCGCGCAGCACGCGGCACTGATCGGGACGGGCCAGACCGAGCTCATCGGCCAGATGCCCGAGGGCGGCGCCGAGGCCATCGCGTCACGCGGCACCTCCTCGTCCGAGCTCGACGAGGCGCTGGACCGCGCCGCGATGGAGTTCGGGGTCGACTAGTCGTCCTCGTCGACCCAGCCCACCGGGGGCAGGTCGCGCCCGCGCAGCTTGTCGATCTCGCGTCGTTCACGCTTCGTCGGGCGCCCTGCCCCGCGGTCGCGCACCGGCACGAACGGCACCGCCTCGCGCGGCAGCACCGGTGGGCTGTGGTCGACGTACGCCTTCGCGGCCTCGGGCGCGCCGACGCGCTTGGTGAGCAGCTGGACGACCTCGACGATCCGTTCGCGCTCGCCGCGGTAGGTCACGGTGTCGCCGACCTTGAGGTTCGCCGCGGGCTTGACCCGCGTCCCGTTCACCTTGACGTGACCGGCGCGGCACGCGGCCGTGGACACCGATCGGCTCTTGGTCAGGCGGACCGCCCAGAGCCAGCTGTCGACCCGCATGGTCACTTCCCTTCCCGACGTCGGACCACCCCAGCGTAGGCGGCTCCCGACCCGCGCGGGACCGGTCGTCACGGCCCGACGGCGCAGAGCGCCTCTGCGGCGAATGTCGCCTTTGGGCGTGCGAGCACCGCCCAACCGTGCCACGGTGAGCAGGAACCGACGCTCCCGGCCGGACTCGCACCGTCCGGGTCGTCGCCCGGACGAACGGAGTGACTATGTGGTTTCTGTCCTGGATCGTCATCGGTCTGATCATGGGAGCCATCGCTCGTGCGATCATGCCCGGCAAGGCCAGCGGAGGCTGGGTGGTGACACTGGTCGTCGGTGTCGTCGGGGCGTTCGTCGGCGGGTTCATCGGCCGGGCGTTCGGTTCCGACCCCAACCAGGAGTTCTGGTCCTTCTCGACGTGGTTCTGGGCCTTCATCGGATCGCTCGTCGTGCTGCTCGTCTGGGGTCTGATCTCGGGCCGCAGGTCGAGGGCCTGACCCTCGCTCCGCCGTCGGGCACCTGACGGCTCCCCGCAGCATCCCGGAAGGCCCGGCACCCTCGGAGGGCCGGGCCTTCCGGCGTCCGACGACGCGGGCGCACCCAGAAAAACCATGGACCGCTCGCTCTCCGCGGAGCACGCTGGGACCATGAGCCCACCGACCGAGTCGACGACGACCTGGCGGGTCCTCGAGGCACCGCACCCCCCGAGCCTCGACTCCCCCGACGCCTGGGCGTACCAGGGCATCGCCCAGGTCGAGGCCGAGGTCACGACAGAGATCCACGGCTACGACGACCTCGCCGACGAGGCACGCGACATCCTTGCCGGGATGGACAGCCAGCAGTACACGACCAAGCAGCGCTTCGTCGCCGTCCGCGCGGACGCACCCGAGACCCCGCGACCGCAGGACGTGCTCGGCCACCTGGCACTCGCACTGCCGACCAGCAGCAACACCCACTTGGGCGAGCTGTCCGTGCAGGTCCGGCCGGCAGCCCGTCGGCAGGGGCTGGGGACAGCCCTGTGGGAGACGGGCGAGAAGATCCTCGTCGACGCGGGCCGGACCGTCCTGTTCACGGACACCCAGCACGGCGCCGAGCCGCCGCCCGGACCAGGGGCCCTCGAGGCGCGCACGGGCGCCGGGCGCGTCCCTGCCGACGCCCCCGGGCCGCGCTTCGTCGCACGCAAGGGCTACGCGCTCGAGCAGGTCGAGCGCCACTCGATCCTGGCGCTGCCGGTCGACCCCACCCTGCTGGACGGCCTGCGCACGCGGGCCGTCCAGGCCGCCGGGCCCGACTACCGCACGCTCGTGTGGGAGGACGACGTCCCCCCGGACCGGCGCGAGCAGGTCGGGACGCTGTTCACGCGCATGAGCACCGACGCCCCGGTGGGCGACATCGACTTCCGCGAGGACCCGTGGGACGCGCAGCGCGTGGGCGTCTGGGTCGACGAGCTGCTCGGCAAGGGGCACGGGCTGCTCATGACGGTCGCCGAGCACGTCCCGACCGGCACGCTCGCCGCGTTCTCGGTCTTCGCCTACCCCAAGGACCGCCCCGCCTTCGCGTTCCAGGAGGACACCCTGGTGCTGCGCGAACACCGCGGCTACCGCCTCGGGATGCTCGTCAAGGTCGTGAACCTCGACGAGCTCGCCGTGCGCCGGCCCGCGACCGAACGTATCCACACCTGGAACGCCGAGGAGAACGACCACATGCTCGCGATCAACATCGACCTGGGCTTCACACCTGCCGGCGGTTACGCGGGCTGGCAGAAGCGGGTGGGCGCGTGAGCGGCCCGTCGCAGACCGCGGCCCCTGCGGAGGACCAGGTCTCCGGCCCGACGGCGTGGCGCGTCCTGCGCGTGCCGGTCCCGGACTCGCTCGACGCACCCGAGGCGTGGGGCGTGCACGGCACCGTCCGTGTGGGAGAGGCCGTCGACCGGGAGATCCACGGGCACACCGACCTCGCGCTGGACGCCGCGACCACGCTCGTCAGCATGACGGCCCAGCAGGAGTACAAGAAGACCGTCCGGCTCGTCGCGGTAGCCCACGGCGCCCGTGGCGGCGAACCGGACCGGACCCCGGCGGCGAGCGACGTCGTCGGGCGCGGCATGGTGGGCCTTCCCCAGAAGGGGAACACGCACGTCGCGATCGTGTACGCCGGGGTCGACCCCGACCACCGTGGCCAAGGCGTGGGTACAGCGCTCTGGGAGGAGGGCCTGCGCATCGCGCGCGAGGCCGGACGCACCGTGATCCTGTCGGACTCGTCGCACTCGCCCGAACCCCCTGCGGGGCCCGGCGCGCTCGAGTCGCCGACCGGGAGCGGACGCGTCCCGCTCGACGACCCGGGCACCCGCTTCGCGCTCTCTCGCGGGTTCTCGCTCGAGCAGGTCATGCGGCACTCGGCGATCTCGCTGCCTCCTCGCCAGGACGTCGTGGCCCGGTTGCGCGAGGCTGCCCGTGCTGCCGCCGCCGACCGGTACCGGGTCCGCCTCTGGCAGGACACGGTCCCGGAGGACTGGATCGACGAGTTCGCCGTGCTCGAGACCCGCATGAGCACCGACGCCCCCTCGGGCGGGCTCGACCTCGAGGAGGACCCGTGGGACGCGGACCGCGTCCGCGCGGCCTCCCGGTCGTTCGCCGACCGAGGGCAGGGGTATCTCATCGCGGTCGCCGAGCACGTCGCGACCGGACGGCTCGCCGGGTTCTCGATGGTCTCCTACCCGCACGACCGGCCCCAGGTCGTCATGCAGGAGGACACCCTGGTGCTGCGCGAGCACCGCGGCCACCGGCTCGGGACGCTCGTCAAGATCGCGGTGCTCGACGAGCTCGCGCGCGTGCGGCCCTCGTCGCGGCGCATCCACACATGGAACGCGCAGGAGAACCGGCACATGCTCGCGATCAACGAGGCGCTCGGGTTCGAGGTCGCGAGCGTCGACGCGGAGTGGCAGCTGCGGCTCGCGTGAGGCGGTGAGCGGAGCCGGCGCGGCGTGCTGCTGCGGCGCGGCGTGCTGACTCCGGCCGCTCGCCCGTCCCGCCCGACGGAGAGCGATGTGTCGTTATTGTCTGGCCCGAGCGGGCCCCCGGGCGCGAGAGTGGAGCGCATGACGAGCACCGAGACCTCTCCCGGGGCCGCGGCCCCCGCAGGCACGACCTGGCGCGCGGTCGACGCCCCTCCCGTCCCGCCCACGCTCGAGCACCCCGACATCTGGGCGTACCAGGCGTACAGCGAGATCGAGCACGACGTGCAGCTCGCGACCTGGGGCTGGACCGACTGGTGGGCTCCCCTGCCCGTGATCCACGGGGCGCTCCAGCAGCAGGGGTACCACCGCAAGATCCTGGTCGTCGCGCTCCCTGGAGAGGCTCCTGGCGGCGCTCCGGGGACGGCAGCCGACGCCTCCCCTGGTGCCGACGTCCCGCTCACCGAGGGCACCGCCCCGGCCCCCCGCGAC
Organism: Oerskovia merdavium; assembly: GCF_014836755.1. Taxonomy (GTDB): domain Bacteria; phylum Actinomycetota; class Actinomycetes; order Actinomycetales; family Cellulomonadaceae; genus Oerskovia; species Oerskovia merdavium. Next base: position 82,087 of record NZ_JACSQF010000007.1, on the reverse strand, counting down.
GTGGGCGGTGCCGCGATCGTCAACCTCGCGACCGTGAGCAACACGCACCTCGCGTACGTCACGCTCATGGTGCGCCCCGGGCTCGAGGGCCAGGGCATCGGCGACACCCTCCTGGCACGGGTCGAGGAGATCGCGCGCGCCGCGGACCGGACCACGGTCATCACCTTCAGCAACCACTCTCCCGAGCCCTCCCCCGGTCCCGACGCCCTCGACGCACCGACGGGCGCGGGCCGCGTGCCCGTCGCGTCACGCCCGGCACGTTTCGCGCTCGGGCGGGGCTTCACGCTCGAGCAGGTCGAGCGCGCCTCGGTCCTCCGGCTCCCGGTCGACCCCACCCTGCTCGACGCCCTCGACGCGCGGTCCACCGAGGCGGCCGACGACGACTACCGGCTGCACACCTGGTGGGACGAGGTGCCCACCGTGTGGGAGGACCAGGTCGCGGTCCTGTGGACGCGCATGAGCACCGACATCCCCAACGCGGGCCTCGACGTCGCGGAGAGCCCCTGGGACGCCGCACGCGTCCGCAGCCACCTGCGCGACCTCGCCGGCCGGCACCAGCACGTGCTGATCACGGTCGCCGAGCACGCACACACGGGCACGCTCGCAGCCTTCTCGGTGGTGCAGATGCCCGTCCCCGACGTGCCCTTCGCGTTCCAGGAGGACACGCTCGTGCTCCGCGAGCACCGCGGCCACCGGCTCGGGATGCTCGTCAAGATCGCCAACCTGCGCGCCTACGAGGATCGACGACCCGGCGAACGCCGGATCAACACGTGGAACGCCCAGGAGAACGAGCACATGCTCGCGATCAACGTCGCGCTCGGCTTCGAGCCCGTCGGGGTCGCGGCCGTCTGGCAGAAGCGCCTCGACTGACGATCCTGCGGCCGTCGCAGGCCCTGCCGCCGGCGCGCGGCGACGGGCGCACCCGGCGGACGATCCGCCGTCGGGCGCGCCCGACTGTCCGGCACCGCACCTCACAACCGCTCGCACCGTGAGCCATCAGGACAACCCCGCAGGTCGCGGCCTACGGTTGTCGGGTCCGGCCAAGACCCGGGCGACCCCCGAAGACCCCCACCGACCAGGGAGCAGCGAGACCATCGTGAGCACTGCGAGCACACCGCCGATCGACGCCACCACCACTCCCTCCTGGGCCGACCTCACGGCCCACCAGGCCGCACTGAACCCAGACCTGCGCGCATGGTTCGCCCAGGACCCGGGCCGCGCCGCGCGCCTCACGTTCGACGCCGCCGACCTCCATGTCGACCTGTCGAAGAACCTCGTGACCGACGAGACGATCGCGCTCCTCGTGCGCCTCGCACAGGACGTCGACCTCGCCGGACGCCGCGACGCCATGTTCCGCGGCGACCACATCAACGTGACCGAGGACCGCGCCGTGCTGCACACCGCGCTGCGGCGGCCGTCCGGAGCCTCGCCGGAGCTGACGGTCGACGGCCAGGACGTCGACGCCGACGTGCACACCGAGCTCGCCAAGGTCTACGCGTTCGCGGAGAAGGTCCGCTCGGGCGAGTGGACCGGCGTCACGGGCGAGCGCGTGCGCACGGTCGTGAACATCGGCATCGGCGGCTCGGACCTGGGCCCCGTCATGGCCTACGAGGCCCTCCTGCCCTACAAGGCCGAGGACCTCGACGTCCGGTTCGTGTCCAACATCGACCCGACCGACGTCGCCGAGAAGACCGCGGGCCTCGACCCGCGCACCACCCTGTTCATCGTCGCGTCCAAGACGTTCGGGACGCTCGAGACCCTGACGAACGCGCGCCTCGCGCGCGACTGGCTGTGGACCGAGCTCGCGGCCGTCGGCGCCCTCGAGGACTCGGACGAGGCCCGGACCGCCGCGGTCGGCAAGCACTTCGTCGCGGTCTCCACGGCCCTCGACAAGGTCGCCGCGTTCGGGATCGACCCCGCCAACGCGTTCGGGTTCTGGGACTGGGTCGGTGGCCGCTACTCGGTCGACTCGGCGATCGGGACGTCGCTCGCGATCGCGATCGGCCCGGCACGCTTCGAGGAGTTCCTCACGGGCTTCCACGCGATCGACGAGCACTTCCGCACCACCCCGATCGAGCAGAACGTGCCCGCGCTCATGGGCCTGCTCAACGTGTGGAACGTCAACTTCCTCGGGGCCCACACGCACGCGGTGCTCCCCTACGCGCAGTACCTGCACCGCTTCCCGGCGTACCTGCAGCAGCTGACCATGGAGTCCAACGGCAAGTCCGTGCGCTGGGACGGGTCGCCGGTCACGACCGAGACCGGCGAGGTCTTCTGGGGCGAGCCGGGCACCAACGGGCAGCACGCGTTCTACCAGCTCATCCACCAGGGCACGCGCCTGGTCCCCGCCGACTTCATCGCCGTGGCCAACCCCGCGCACCCGCTGGCCGACACCGCGGCGGGCGACGAGCCCGTCGACGTCCACTCGCTGTTCCTCGCGAACTTCTTCGCGCAGACCAAGGCGCTCGCGTTCGGCAAGACCGCCGACGAGGTCCGGGCCGAGGGCACCGCGGAGGACCTCGTGAGCGCTCGCGTGTTCTCGGGCAACCGCCCCACGACGTCGATCCTCGCGCCCGCGCTCACGCCCTCGGTGCTGGGCCAGCTCATCGCGCTCTACGAGCACATCACGTTCGTCCAGGGCGTCGTGTGGGGCATCGACTCGTTCGACCAGTGGGGCGTCGAGCTCGGCAAGAAGCTCGCGAACGAGATCGCCCCGGCGGTCACGGGCGACGCCGCCGCGCTGGCCGCGCAGGACCCGTCGACGCAGGCGCTCATCGGGTGGTACCTCGAGCAGCGGAGCTGACGCTCGGACTGCTGGTGCCGAGCACGAGGTTGCGTTCGTCCTGACGCCCAGAACGACCGCAACCTCGTGCTCGGCACCCCTCCAGCAGGCTCAGGCCTCGCCCGGCACGTGCTCCTTGGCCTCGTCGTACCCCTCGCTCCCGGGCAGCTCGCTCGGCCCGTAGACCAGGTGCACCACACCCGTGGGGAAGACCTCGGAGCGCAGCAGCCGCAAGGGGTAGATCGTGTCCCCCTCGTCGAAGAGCCGCTCCCCCTTGCGCGCCGCGACCGGGTGGACCAGGAGGCTCAGCTCGTCCACGAGCCCGGCCGCGAGGAGCTGACGGACGACCGAGATCGACCCCGCGACCAGGACCTTGGCGATGCCCGGGGTCTCCTTGAGCGTGGTCACGGCCTCGACCAGGTCGCCGTCGACCTTCTCGACGTTGCGCCACCCGAGGTCCGCGTCGCCCCGGGTCGCGACGAGCTTGCGCAGGTCGCCGAGCCGCTTGGCGAACACCGCGTCCTCCTCGCCCGCCTCCTCGCGACCGGGCCAGGCACCCGCGAAGCTGTCGTACGTGACGCGCCCCAGGAGCAACGCGTCGACGCCCGTGTAGTCCTCGTCGACCGCGGCGCCCATGTGCTCGTCGAAGTACGGGAAGTGCCACGTCGGGTCGATCTCGACGACGCCGTCGAGCGAGCTGAACAGCGTGGAGACGAGCTTGGCCATGATGAGGTCCCTTCAGGGTCTGCGGGTACGTCTGGTGAGACCGGGCGCCGCTGCCGAACTCATCGGTCCCGGCCTCCCACCGTGGCACGCACCCCGGCGCGTTGCGCGCGCGGGGTGCGTGCCGCCGTCGGGCCGCGTGGCTCAGCGCCGCAGGCCATGGGGGCTCAGCGCCGCAGGCCCAGCGCGACCACGGCCCCGACCGTGAGGTGGAGCGCGGCCAGGAGCACGGTCGCGGACGTGCTCGCCGCACCCAGCGGACCGAGCAGGGACACCAGGAGCACGACGGCGCAGGTCACCAGCCAGGTCCGCTCACCTGGGGTCCTTCCGGCCCGCGGCGAGCCGAGCCGGCGAAGGAGCGACCGGACGCCCCAACCCGCGAGACCGACGAGCAGCGCGGTGACGATCACGGCGACCGGTCCGACCACCGTGTCACCGGCCCCGCCCCGCACGACGGCCTCGACCCCGAGCGCCGTCCCGGCGCCCCACACGAGCAGCCCTGCCGCAGCGGCGAGCAACGGCACGCTCCACCCGGGCACCCTCCTCGTCCTCGTCTCGGGGCGCACGGCCCCTCGCCCCGCGGCCGGGTCGAGCCCGTCCGCGCCCGCGTCCTTCGTGCCTGCTTCGGTCCTGCCCGCATCGTCCGTGCCCATGACGCCTCCCTCGGTCAGCCGACCGAGCGGTGCTCGGGCCGGTCGCCGGCCCCTCGGCCGACGTCCCCACCGTGGCCCGCGGACCTCGGCGCCGGACCCTGCCGACGTCTTCGCCCACCACGACCGACGGCCCGCTCCCCCCTCCGAAAGTCGGTGGTGGTGGCATCGCGCCGGTTCCTACGGTGGCGGCATGAACATCCACCCGAACGATCCGTGCTCACCGCCGCGGGCCCCTTCCCGGACCGTGCTGACCGGGGCCGTGCTCGCGGTCGGCGCCCTCACCGCCCTGATGCTGTGGGGTGCCCTGCCGGACGAGCCCGGGCCGCGCGTCGTGCTCGACGTCGTCGTCGGTCTGGTCGCCGTGGCCCTCAGCCCGTTCCTGTGGTGGTCACCGCGCCGTACAGGACCGGGCCCCAGGGACGGCGCGGCGGCGCTCAGCGACCCCGTGGTGCCGGCCCTCGTGCTGGCGGCGCTCGCAGCACTGTCCCCCGCGGCGACGCCCGCATCCACGGTCGCGACGCTCGAGGTGGCCCGTCGTCGGCCCCTGCGCGTCGCGGTGCTCGTCGCCGCGGCAGGCTTCGCGGGGCACGCCGTCCAGGCGCTGTGGCGCCCCACGGGCCTCCCGCTCGGGTGGTGGCTGCTGTGCGACGCCGCGGTGCACGCCGCCCTCGTCGGCTGGGGGGCGTTCGCGCAGGCCAGGGCCCAGGTCGTCGCGGACCTGCGCGAGCGGGCGCTGCGGGCCGAGCGCGAGCAGGAGCTGCGCGTGCGGGAGGCCCGCACGGCCGAGCGCACGCGGATCGCCCGGGAGATGCACGACACGCTCGCCCACCGGCTGTCGCTGCTCGCAACCGTCGCGGGGGCGCTCGAGTTCCGGCCCGACTCCCCGCCCGAGGAGGTCGCCCGCGCCGCAGGCCTGGTCCGGGAGGGCGTGAGCGCCGCGCTCGAGGACCTGCGGGACGTGGTGGGCGTGCTGCGCGCCGAGCCCGACGCGCTGCGCCCGCCGCCCGGCCCGGCCGACGTGGCACAGCTCGTCGACGAGTCCCGGCTCGCTGGTGTCGAGGTCGACTGGGAGCTGGACGGCGACCTCGGCAGGGTTCCGGCCACCGTGCAGGCCGCGGCCTTCCGCGCCGTGCAGGAAGGGCTGACCAACGCCCGGCGGCACGCTCCCGGCAGTGCGGTCCGCGTCGCGGTCGTCGTCGCTCCGGGAGAGGTCCGGGTCGACGTGTCCGACGACGGCCCCTCGCCCGGGCACGTCCCCACGCTCCAGGGCACGGGGACCGGGCTCGTGGGGCTCCGCGAACGAGCCGGGCTGCTGCGCGGCGAGGTGCGCGCCGGGCCGGCCCCGGAGGGTGCCGGGTTCCGGCTCACGGTGTCGCTACCGTGGGACTCATGACCCGACCCGTGCGGATCGCGATCGTCGACGACGACGCCCTGGTGCGGTCCGGCCTGCGCATGATGCTGCACGGCACGCTGGGCATCGAGGTCGTCGGCGAGGCCGCCGACGGCGCGGAGGTCCCCGGCCTCCTCGACGCCCACCCCCTCGACGTGGTCCTCATGGACCTGCGGATGCCTCGGGTCGACGGGATCACCGCGACCGCCAGGGTGCGCGCACGGACCGACCCGCCCGCCGTCGTCGTGCTCACGACGTTCGACACCGAGGACGAGGTGCTCGGCGCGCTCCGCGCCGGCGCGGTCGGCTACCTCCTCAAGGACATGCCCCCGGCCCGGATCGCGGCTGCGGTCCTCGCTGCCGCTGCCGGCGAGCCCGTGCTGTCGCCCGACGTCGCGCGACGTCTCATGGCCTCGGCCGCCTCGGTCGGTGAGGCGCGGGCACGGGCGCGGGCGTCGCTCGACCTGCTGACCGGCAGAGAGCGCGACGTCGCGCTCGCCGTCGGGCGCGGTGCGAGCAACGCCGAGGTCGGGCGCGAGCTCTACCTCAGCGTCCCGACCGTCAAGGCGCACGTGTCGAGCGTCCTCGACAAGCTGGGCCTGGAGAACCGGACACAGCTCGCCGTGCTGGTGCGGGACGCCGGAGGCGACTGACGGCTCGGGGTCACGCTGCTCAGTCCCCCGGCCACTCCCCCGTCCACCTCTGGAAGGCTCGCGCCCCGCCGCGGTCGATCAGGGCCTTGACCCCGGAGAACACCGCGCCCTGGATCAGTGCGGCGACCAGGATCTCGCGCAGCGGGTACTCCGACTGCAGCGGCGTGGGTGCGTCCTTGCGGTGGCCCGGAGACACGCGTTTGTAGACCTGCTTGAAGACCTGGCCCGCGACCAGGCCCCCGATGATCGAGCTGATCAGCCCGAACGGCCGGTACAGGATCTTCGCGGCCTTGCCGTCGTGCTCCTCGGTACGGTCGGTCACGTGGTCGATCGTGGCGTCGCTCATGCTCCGACGCTAACGCCGGGGACGGGCGGTCGCAGGGTGGGTGGTGCTTCTGCCGGTCCCCGTGCCGAGCATGCGGTTGTCGTTCGAGGCGACGCGGGATCGGACGCCCACCGCATGCTCGGCCGACGACAACCGCATGGTCGGCGGCACCGGCGCCCAGCGGATCACGAGTCCGCCGGGACCACCGCACAGCCTGCGAGGTCGAGCGCGACCCGGACCCGCTCCCCCGGTGCGGGAGCGAACGGGTGGTGCGTGGCGCCGTCGGGCACGGAGCCCGCCGACGGCGTGCCCAGCGCGACCACGCGCTGCGGACCCGACCCCAGGTCCACCTCGACCGTGACCTCGGTGCGACCGCGCCGGAAGGCGCTGCGGACGACGGTGCCGATCGCAGTCCACGCCACCACTCCGTCGGGACCGTCCGGCGCCGCGCCCGGGCCGTGGTCGGACGACTCGCCCGGACCACGGTCGGCGGGCACCAGCACGAGCCCCGTCGGACCGATCGCGAGCAGCTCGCCACCGGCTCCGGCACCGCCCGAAGCCTCCTGCGCGACGAACGCCTGGTACCCCAGGAACTCCGCGACCCGGCGCGACGCCGGCGCACGCCACAGGTCCTCGGGCGCCGCGACCTGGAGCAACCGGCCGGCGTCCATGACGGCCACGCGGTCGGCCACGGTGAAGGCCTCGTCGTGGTCGTGCGTCACGAACAGGGCGGTGGTCCCGGTCGCGACGAGGGCCGCGCGCAGGTCCGCCGCGAGCCGGTCGCGCAGCCCCCGGTCGAGAGCGGACAACGGCTCGTCGAGCAGCAGGAGCTGCGGCTCGGGCGCCAGCGCGCGAGCGAGCGCGACGCGCTGCCGCTCGCCACCGCTCAGGGTCGCGACGGGCCGCTGCGCGTACCCGGAGAGCCCGACGACGTCGAGCAGCTCGGCCACCCTGCCCGCCGCCGCGGACCGCTTGACGCCTGCCATCTGGAGCCCGAACGCGACGTTGCCCGCGACGTCCCGGTGCGGGAAGAGCTGCCCCTCCTGGAACATGAGCCCGAACCCACGCCGGTGCACGGGCACGCCCGCGAGGTCGCGCCCGTCCCACGCGATGCTCCCGCCCGCGACCGGCTCGAGCCCCGCGACCGCGCGCAGGAGGCTCGACTTGCCGCAGCCGCTCGGCCCCAGCAGCGCGAGCACCTCGCCCGGTGCGAGGTCGAGGCTCACGCCGCGCACGGCCGTCGTCCCGGGCCCCCGGGGGGAGGCCGGGTCGGGGTAGTGCACGACGACGTCGCGCACCGTGAGCCCTCGGCCCGCCGGGCTCCTGGTCGGGTCGTGCGGCTCGTGCGGCAGGTGCGGCACGCGCGGCACAGCCGAGCCGTCGAGGCCTTCGCTCCGATCCACCACCGTGGCTCCGTCCATCAGAACTCTCCTGCCGAGCGGTCGCCGCGCAGGCGCTCCGCCACCATCATCACCGTTGCCGTGAGGACCGCGAGCACGACGCTCGCGGCCAGTGCCATGCCGTAGTTCTCCGCCCCGGGCCGCCCGATGAGCCGGAAGATGACCACGGGGAGCGTGGCCGCGTCGGGCCGGGCCAGGAACGACGTCGCCCCGAACTCGCCGAGCGACACCGCGAACGCGAACCCGATCGCGAGGCCCAGCGACCGGGCCGCGATGGGCCCGTCGACCGCGGCGAACACGCGGGCGGGCGACGCCCCGAGCGTCGCGGCGGCCTCGCGCAGGCGCGGGTCGATCGCGCGCAGCACGGGCAGCACGGTCCTGACCACGAGCGGGATCGCGACGACCGCCTGCGCGATGGGCACGAGCAGCCCCGAGGTCCGCAGGTCCACGTCGATGCCGAGCGGCTTGTCGAGCGTGATGAGGAACCCGAACCCGACCGTCACCGCCGAGACGCCGAGCGGGAGCATGAAGACCGAGTCGAGCGCGCTGATCGCCCGCCGCCCCGTGCGCGACCGCGGACGCCGCGAGACGACGAGCGCGACGAGCCCGCCGATCACGACCGCGAGCAGGGTCGCGATCGCGGCGGTCCGGAGCGAGTTGGCCGTGGCCTCCCACACGGTCACGCTCAGGGCGTTGCGGCCGCCGGTCGTGCCGAGGTTCGCGTAGTTCGCGAGGCTCCAGCCGTCGGGGGTCTGGAACGAGCGCACGAGGAGGTTGACGAGCGGCAGGGCGATCAGGCCCAGCACGACGACGGCGGTCACCGCGAGCGGGGCCGCGTCGGCCCGCAGGCGCAGCGGCCGGGCGGCGGACGTCGCCGCGGACAGGTGGAGCGCGCGCTCGCGGCGGGTGCGGGTCCGGTTGGCGACGCTCAGCGCGACCACGACCACGACGAGCTGCACGACCGAGAGCACCGCGGCCGCGCGCAGGTCGAGGAACTGCGTGGTCTGGATCCAGATCTCGGTCTCGATGGTCCCGTACTGGACCCCGCCCAGGACGAGCACGACCCCGAATGCCGTGGCGCAGAACAGGAACACGATCGACGCGGCCGACGCGATGGCCGGGGCCAGCGACGGCAGCGTCACGGACCGGAACGCACGCCAGGGCGAGGCGCCCAGGGCGCGAGCCGCTTCCTCGGCGCGCGGGTCGAGGTGCTCCCAGAGCCCGCCGACGGTCCGCACCACGACCGAGTAGTTGAAGAACACGAGGGCCAGGACGATCGCCCCGAACGTCCCGTCGAGCCGCAGGAACCCGAGCAGCCCGCCCTCGACCAGCAGGGAGCGGAAGGCCACCCCGACCACGACGGTCGGCAGCACGAACGGCACGGTCACGAACGCGCGCAGGAACGTGCGCCCCCGGAACCGGCACCGGTACAGCACGTACGCGCCGGGCACGCCGAGCAGCACCGAGATCACGGTCCCGAGCACGCCCTGCCACAGCGTCAGCCCGATGATCCGCCAGGTCCGCGGCTCGGAGAACACCTCGGCGAAGCCGGAGAGGTCAAGGGAGCCGTTGCTGACGAACCCGCGGGCGATCAGCGTCACGACGGGCCACGCGAAGAACACCCCGAGGAACAGCAGCGGCAACCCGGCGGCGAGCCCCCACAGGAGGACCCGCCCGCCGCGCTGCACCGCCGCGGGCACGCCGCGGCTCACGGGCAACGTGCTCAGCCGATCACCGTCGACGTCCACGCCTTGATCCACTCGTCGCGGTGGGCGGTGATGTCGGCCGGTGCGACCTCGAAGGGCGACGGGGACAGGGGCGCGAACTCGGCCCAGCCCTCGGGCAGCTCGGTGTCCGCGTCCGCCGGGTACATGTACATGTTGTCGGCGATGTCGGCCTGGAACGCGTCGCTCACGAGGAAGTCGACGAGCTTCTTGGCGCCCTCGGGGTTCTTGGCCCCGGCCAGCACGCCCGTGTACTCGACCTGGCGGAAGCAGGTGTCGAGCAGCGCACCCGTCGTGGTCTCGGTGCCGTCCTCGGTGACCGTGAACGCGGGCGACGTCGAGTAGGACAGCACGAGGGGGCGCGGGCCCTTGCCCTCGGAGCCGGAGAAGTCGACGTAGTAGGCGTCGGACCATCCGTCGGCGACCTTGACACCGTTGTCCTTGAGCTTGCTCCAGTAGCCCTCCCAGCCGTCCTCGCCGTAGGCGCCGACGGTCGCGAGCAGGAACGACAGCCCGGGCGACGACGTCGCGGGGTTGGTCACGACGAGCAGGTCCTTGTACTCGGGCTCGGTCAGGTCGTCGAGGGTCACGGGCTCGGGGATGCCCGCTGCCGTGAACCAGGCGTGGTCGACGTTGACGCAGACGTCGCCGAGGTCCACGGGGGTCAGCTCGCCGTCCCCGACGGCGTACTGGGCCGCCGTGTCGGCGAGGCCCGCGGGCGTGTAGGGCTCGAGCACGCCCTCGTCGATCGCGCGGGTCGCGAACGAGTTGTCGATGCCGAACACGACGTCGCCGAGCGGCGCGTCCTTGGTCAGGATCAGCTGGTTGACGAGCGCTCCGCCGTCGCCGGGAGCGACCTGCTTGACGGTCAGCCCGGACTCCTTCTCGAACGCGGCGAGGACGTCCTCGCTCACGTTGAAGGAGTCGTGCGTGACGAGCGTGACGGTGCTCGCCTCCGCGCTCGAGGTGTCGCCCGCGCCCGTGTCGGTCGACCCGGCACAGGCGGTGAGAGCCAGCGCGCTGAGCCCGCCGACGAGGCCGAGGCCGATCTTGTGAGCGGGGCCGCGGCGGGTACTGATGGTGTTCACGTGTCCTCCTTGGACGTCACAGGAGGGGGACCTCGCGCACGGAAGGTCCGTGAGCGAGGCTGGAGAAGCCCGACTTCCTCCACCGGTGCTAACCGGATCAGGTTCGAGGGTCTGCGGTGGTCCGCACTCTCAGCGCCTGTTGCCCGTTGTCTCCGGGCGGTCGGCGCTCCCCTGTCGTTCACCTGCGACTTTACACCGCGGCCCGACGGCGCGGGCAGGGGTCCGGCGTGTGGTCTCGCCCGAGGCGCGCCCCGCCCGGGGCGACGGCTACGGTGGGACCTGAGCTCCGCCGTCGGGCACGTGCACGACGCGCGGCGCGCCCCGCCCGCCGCACCCTCACCAGGAGGTCCACATGGCCGAGAACGAGCAGACCCTCACCGAGAAGGTCGCGACCGTCGCCCTGACGCTGGCCGCGGGCTGGGTCGCGCAGAAGGTCGTGAGCTTCGCGTGGGCCAAGGCGACGGGGCACGATGCCCCCAAGGACCTGGACGACCCCGAGGTCGGCATCATCAGCGCTGTCACGTTCGCCGCGGCCGCTGCGGCCGCGAGCGTGTTCGCCCGCCGTTTCGCGGGGCGCGAGGCCAAGCGCGTCGTGACGCGGCTCGCGGCCCGCGCGTCCTGAGACCGGGGTCGGGCGGCACCGGCGGGTCCGCACCCGCCGCGCGAGGGTCGTTCCGTAGGGTGTCTCGATGCCCTCCCTCTCTGCTGCCCGACGCCGTCGCTCACCCCTCGTCGGAGGCCTCCTCGTCGTGGGGCTCGCACTGACCGGGTGCTCGTCGTCCGGGAACGGCTCCGAGGTGCCGCCCACGCCGAGCGCGGCCCCGACCGCGGTCGCGCTGCCCGACGGCACGGTCGGCAAGGCGGCCGGCTGGGTGCTCGAGGTGCTCAACGCGGACGCCTCCCCCGACGCCGCGACGCTCGAGCGGCGGTTCGCCCGGTCGTTCCTGGACCAGGTGCCCGCCGCGCAGCTCGTGCCCGTCCTGGACCAGCTCCGCGCAGACCGTGAGTGGGTGCCGGTCTCGGCCGACGTGGTCGACGCGGACGAGAAGCAGGCCGCGCTGACGATCGTCGGGGCGAGCGGGCAGTACTTCACGATGCAGATCGGTGTCGATGCGGACAGCCGCATCGAGACCCTGTTCTTCGGCCCGGGCGACGACCCGCACCGCGAGCCCGCGGCGAGCTGGGACGAGCTGGGCGAACGCCTCGACGCCGTGGACGCGCAGAGCTCGCTGCTCGTGGCCCAGGTCCTGGACAACGGGACGTGCCAGGCGGTCGAGGAGGCCCCTGGCGGCACGGACCCGGACGAGGTGCTGCCGCTCGGCTCGATCTTCAAGCTCTACGTGCTGGGCGCGGTGTCGCAGGCCGTCGAGGCAGGGACGCTGACCTGGGACGACGAGCTGACCGTGACCGACGACGTGCGGTCGCTGCCCTCGGGCCAGCTCCAGGACGCGCCCACGGGCACCGTGGTCACGGTGCGCGAGGCGGCCGGGCTCATGATCTCGATCAGCGACAACACCGCGACCGACCTGCTGGTCCAGGCCGTGGGGCGTGACGTCGTCGAACGCGCGCAGGCCGAGCTGGGGCACGCCGACCCGTCCCTGAACACCCCGTTCCTGACGACCCGCGACGCGTTCACGATCGCGTGGGGCTCACCGTCGCAGGCCACCGGGTGGGCCGCGGCCGGCACCGCGGAACGGCGCGCGCTGCTCGACGCGCTGCCCGGCGGGCCCCTCGACGTCGACCCCGCGGGAGTGACCACGCCCGTGTGGCAGGACGACGTCGACTGGTTCGCGACGTCGTCGGACCTGTGCGCCGCGCACGTCTGGTTGCACGACCGCGGCGAGCAGGACCCCGTGGTCCGTGAGGTGCTCTCGGTCAACCCCGGCATCGAGGTCGACGCGACGGCCTGGCCCTACGTCGCGTTCAAGGGCGGCAGCGCGCCGGGCGTCCTGGCGGGCTCGTGGCTCGCGGAGGACGCCGAGGGCGACACGTACGTCGTGACGGTGCAGCTCGCCGCCACGGACCCGGCCGTGCTCGCGGACCCGATGGTGCTGGTCGACACCGCGGAGAGCGCGTTCGCGCTGCTGGGAGGGCCTGCGGGCTCGGAGTAGGGACGTGCTGCCCCCGGGGACCGGGGCCGACCGTCGTCCTGCCGAGGATCTCCGTCGTGGGACCTACGCGCCGGGAGCCAGCTCCGCGACGGCCTTGTCGATCCGCCGCTGCCGGGTCTCGGGGGTCTTCGCGGCCTCGATCGGCTCGACCAGCGCGCGCCGGCGGCTGAACGACAGCCCGTCGAACGCCGCACGCGCCTCGGCCGTGAGCGCTGCCGCGAGGTCGTCGGGCACCGTGACCTCGCGCGGTGCGTCGTCGACCTCGATCTCGACGTCCACCTCGTCGCCGCCCGACACCCCGGCGGCCTCCCTGTTCTCCGCGCTGAGCGCGATCATGAACCGTCCCTGGTGCGGCGCGACCGAGCTGCGGTAGGTGTGCCCGCCGAGCGTGACGCGCACCGGGACGCGCTTGCCCGCGCCGAGCGCGGTGACCACGTCGTCGGGCACGGGGAGGCCGGTGGCCGTCTTGCCGCTCTGGAGGATCGTCGTCCGGAATCGCATGGGCCGAGTTTTCCACCGGCCCGACGACGTCGCGCGCCGACCGCCCGACGCTCGCCCCGCCGGCGGCCGGGTGGGGCCCCCGGGCCGAGGTAGAACGTGCTGCGCGAGATAGAACGCACCGCGCACTACCTCGCGCAGCACGTTCTACCTCGCGGTCAGCCGGTCACCCGGTCAGCCGGTCACCCGGTCACCCGGTCACCCGGTCACCCGGTCACGCCGTCAGCATCGCCGCCGGGTTGTCGTGCGTCAGCCGGCGCAGCACCTCGCGCTCGACACCACGCTCGGCGAGCATCTCGGTGAAGACCGTCGGCACGTACGCGAAGCCGTTGCCACCGTTCTGCACCCACATCTGCTTGAGGAACACGTCGTGGCTCAGGAGCACCTGCCCAGCGAACCCCAGGTCGACGAGCCGCTGGACCGCGCCCGCGGTCGTGTGCGGGTCGGGCGACACCCCCTCCTTGGGGTAGGTGATGTCCATCCCGACCATGTCGAACTCGAGCCAGACCCCGCGCTCGGCGACCGACCGCTGGTACTCGGGGTCCTCGGCAGAGGGGTCCATGTGGCACAGCACGACCTTCTCGGGCCGCACGCCCACCTCGTCGAGCACGAGGTCGAGGAGCGCGTGCGCGCGCCGCTGCCAGCCCGGCAGGTGGATCTGCATCGCGACCTGCGGGTGCTCGAGCTGAGCCATCGCCGAGGCGCGGAGCGAGGCGCGCTCGCCCGCCGTGAAGTCGAGCGAGACGCCGATCTCGCCGATGACGCCCGGGCGGATGCCCGTGTCACGGACGCCGTCGGACAGCTCGCGCGAGATCGCCGCGGCCTGCGCGTCGACCGACTGGGCCGTGATGCGCTCGCCCTCGAACTTCTCGAGGTAGGCGCCCGCCCCCATGACCACGTTGAGGCCCGTGCGGCTCGCGACGGCGAGCAGGCGCTCGGGGTTGCGCCCGATCGCCTCGCTCGACGTCGCGTCCACGACCGTCCGCCCACCGAGGGCCGCGAAGCTGCGGATCTCGGCCTCGACGGCCGCGACCGGCTTGTCGGCGATGTTGTCGGCGCAGCAGTACGGGTCCTGGCGCAGCGCCCAGGCGACCGAGGCGGAGACCGGCTCGCGGACCACGGCCTGGGAGAACTCGTAGCTCGGCGCGTCGAGCACACCGGAGAGGTCGTTGAACAGGTGCTCGTGGGGCAGGGTCAGCCCCAGGTCCTGTGCGGCGACGGGTCCGGTGACCGTCTGGACGAACCCTGCCGGCGTGACGTTCATCGCGGGCTCACCTCTCCTGCTTCACCACCGCCGACGGCGGCGGCCACTGCGGTGTCGGCTGTCGCCTCCGGCGACTTCCCCGACGGGATCATGCCGATCACCGCGGCGATCAGCGCGATCACGGTGCCGATGATCGTGGCGGCGTAGATCGTGTGGCCGAGCGACGGGATCGCCGCGTCGATGAGGAGCGAGCCGACGAGCTGACCCGCGGTGGACGCGAGCCCCAGGAGCAGCAGCCCCAGCCCGCGGACCAGGAGGGCCATGAGGGCGATCGAGAGGAGGCCGAGCGGGCCGCCCAGGTACATCCACCACGAGCCGGGGAGCTGGAAGTCGACGCCCGAGGTCATGGCGCGGATCGCGTAGGCGATGCCGAGGGCCGTGAAGCCGACCAGGAAGTTCCAGCCGATCGAGACGAGCATCGAGCCCGTGGCGTCGGCGACGGCCGCGTTGCCCGCGGGCTGCCAGCCGGCGAGGAGACCGCCGACGAACGGCATGATCGCGAGGGCGATGGTGTGCGGGGCCGAGAAGTTCGGCGAGATGACGATGACCGTCGCGACGATCGCGAGGACCGCGCCGGCGAGGCGGAAGAACGTGAGCGGCTGCTTGACCGAGGCCGTGACGCCCAGACGGTCGCAGATCACGCCCGAGATCACGAGACCCGAGATGAGCGAGATCTGGAACGTCGCGACGCCCAGGACGCCGACCGTCACGCCCTCGGACAGGACGATGACCGCGCCGCACAGGCCCGCGAGGAAGTTCCACCACGGGATCGTGCGGCCCTTGATGAGGCGCGGGATCGCGAGCGCCTCGCGACGCGTCACGGGACGCGCGAACACGATGACGAACATCAGGACCAGGCCCGTGCCGAACGAGATGAGGGCGGCCGCGTGGCCGTCTCCGATCGTCTTGCCGAGCTGACCGTTGACCGCCGCCTGCATGGGGCCCAGGGCTCCGGCCAGGACGGTCGCGAGGACGAGGAGCGCGGTCGCGGTGCTCTTGACCTTGCTGCGCTGGGACGACGGGGCGACCGTCTGGGCGCCTCCCGAGCGGGGGGCGGTCTCCGGCGTGGTGTGCTTCATTGCTTGGCCGTGCCTTTCATCTTTCGACGGTACGTCGGATCGGTGGACCGATCGAACGGCCAGCCCTGGGTCGACGCTGAGTGGTCGGGCTGGGTGGGGGTCGTGCGGTCGTGCGGGTCGTGCTGTGCCGGGCGGGTCACTGCCCCGGTGCGACGTCCTCCGGGAGGGCTGCAGGGACCTCGTGGGCGAGCGGCAGGGACTCGATCGCCCCGTCGCGAGTGGTCGTGACGGCCGCGACGCGGGCCGCCCAGCGGGCTGCCCCGACGAGGTCCTCGCCGCGCAGCAGGCCGTCGGCGAGGGCAGCGCAGAAGCTGTCGCCCGCGGCCGTGGTGTCGATCGCGTCGACGCGTACCGCGGGCACGGGCGTCGGGAGCCCGTCGCGGGGGACGACGACCGAGCCGTCGGCCCCGAGGGTCACGACGACGTCACCCGGGAACGCGAGCCCGCGCACCATGGCCACGACGTCCGCGAGCGACGCCGGGGCCTCGCCGGCTCCTGCGAGGGTCGCGAGCTCGAACCGGTTGGGGACCAGGACGTCGAACCAGTCGCGGATCTCGGCCGGGACCGGGACCGCGGGGGCCGGGTTGAGGATGGTCGTCCCGGTCGCGAGGCGCGTGACCGCTGCGAGCGAGCCGAGCGGCGTCTCGCACTGGCACAGCACGACCTGCGCGTCGGTGACGGCGCGCACCGCGGAGTCCCGTGAGTCGACGAACGACTCGTCGACGTCGCCGTTGGCACCCGCCTCGATGACGATGGTCGACTCGGGCTGCTCCCAGAGGATCACGGCCGTGCCGGTGGGCTGCTCGGACGAGGCGACCGACGTGACGTCGAGCCCCTCGGCCACGAGCCGGGCCGTGATCTCACGGCCCGCGTCGTCGTCCCCGACGGCCCCGACCATCGCGACGCGGCGGCCGAGCCGCGCGGCGGCGACGGCCTGGTTGGCCCCCTTGCCGCCCGGCGAGCGCTTGAGGCCGGTCGCGCTGATGGTCTCGCCCGAGCGCGGGATCCGGTCGACGGTCAGCCGGACGTCCATGTTGAGGCTGCCGACGACCGTGATCTCGGGGGCATGGGCGGGGGCGCCCCCGCTCCCGTGGTCGGCGCTCATCAGCCCGCGAGCCAGGTCACGGCCTGGCCGAAGAGCTTCGCGTAGCCGGACCACTCCATGAACTCGCGCGGGGCCCAGTGCGGGGAGATGTCGGACGCGAAGGCCAGCGTGCGGCCCTCGCCCTCGGTGCGCACGGCGACGAGGGGGCGCCCCTCGATCGTGGCGAGGACGGTCGCGTCGGCCTTGGCGGTGAGCTTCTGGTAGCCGAGCAGGATGGGCCACTCGGCGTCGAGGCCCGCGGTCACGGGGTGCTCGACGTCGGTCAGGACGCCGCCGATGCCCTCGGGGGTCTCCTCGCGGTCGTCGTACGGGAGGATCTCGACGGGCAGCACGGCCTCGACCGCGGTGCCGTGGTAGTTGGCCTTGGCCTGGAAGCCCTGGAAGCTGAGGTAGCCACCGGCCATCATGAGGCCGCCGCCGCGACGCACCCACTCGGCGAGGAGCTTGATGCGGTTCGGGAAGGGACGCCCCTCGGAGAACACGACGGGGGGAAGCAGAAGGGTGTTGGCGCCGATGTCCGAGAGCAGGACGACGTCGTAGGCGTCGAGCTCCTCGAGGGTCGACGGGAAGTCGGTCGCGACGAGGTGCGAGGGCAGGTGGGTGACCTCGTGGCCCTCGGCGGCGAGCGCCTCGAGGAGCTTGGCGCAGCCGATCTCCAGCTGGGCGTGCGGGAAGGCGTCGTAGCCCTTGTAGTCCGTCGCGGCATTGATCCACGACTCTCCGGCAAGCAGCACGCGGCTCATGCGGTTCTCCTCAAAGACGGTTCGGGCCACGTCGCACATCGGCGACGTTGCGCAATGTTGTGTTGCTGTTGCGCAACAACCTAGGTGTGCGTCAGGCTGGTGTCAACCGAGGCCGTGGGCCGGGCGGTGCCACGTACGGCACGCGCCTGCAGGATCGGCACGATCCCGGGGTTCCGGCGGACACAGGACGTGCCTGCCACCAGCGCAGCGATAGGCTCTGGGGGCATCCGACGGCCGGGCGCACGAGCAGAGGGGCAGCAGCCATGACGTTGACGCAAGTTGCGCAACACGCGGGGGTCTCGACCTCGACCGCCTCGCGCTACCTGCGCGGCCAGCTCAACGTCCAGCCCGAGACCGCAGCACGTATCGATGCCGCGGTGGCGGCGCTCGACTACCGCACGGGCTCGACGGGACGTGTCGCGCGCGGCTCGCGCGCGGGGACGTCCGCGCCGGGTTCGTCCGCGCGCGGGACGGGCGTCGTCGCCCTGGTCGTCCCCGACTTCACCAACCCGTTCTTCACGACGCTCGCCGAGGAGTGCGCGGACCTCGCGGCATCGCGGCAGATCCCCCTGGTCGTCGCGGTCTCGGGCAAGCACGGCGAGCGCAACGGCGGCCTCAGCCCGCTCATCGGCGGGACCGACGTCCTGGGTGGCCTCATCTACGTCGGGATGAGCCGCACCGACGAGCGCCTGGCCCGCGCGGTCGCGGACGGCCTGCCCGTGGTCGTGATCGACGAGGAGATCGACCTGGACCTCGCGGTCGACACCGTCACGGTCGACAACTACGGCGGCGCGTACCAGGCCACGAGCTACCTCATCCAGCAGGGGCACCGCCGCATCGCGCACGTCGCGGGCCCGTCCGAGCTCTCGACGACCCAGGAACGCAAGCGCGGCTACCTCGATGCCCTGGCCGACGCCGGGCTGACGGCCGACCCCGACCTGATCCGGCACGGCCCGTACACCGAGCAGTTCGGCGCCTCGACGTTCCCCTACCTCACCCGACCGGGCAGCGCGCCCACCGCGGTGTTCGTCGGCAGCGACATCGTGGCCGTCGGCATGCTCGGCGCGGCCGAGCTCCACGGCATCCGCATCCCCGAGGACCTGTCGGTCGTGGGCTGCGACGGCATCCGCATCGGTCAGTGGCTGCGCCCCCAGCTCACGACCCTCGAGCAGCCCGTCGCGGCGCTCGCGCTCTCCGCGGTCGACGCGCTCGAACGGGCCATGGCCCGCCGGGAGGCGCAGGAGTCGGCCGGGAACGGTGGGGCCGCCACGGGCTTCGAGCCCGCTCGGACGGTCCTGCCGCTCCACCTGGTCATCCGCGGTTCGGTCGCGCCGCCGTCGGCCTGACGCCCCTCCCCCGCCGCGCGGGCTTCACGCCCGTCGGTGACGCGGAGGACCGCCCCACGGCGACGCGCGGGCCACGCCCGTCCGCGAGGCACCTCGTCCGATAGTGTCCACGGACCGGTGACCCGCCTCGGTGTCGAGGCGTCCCCGGACCCGTCCTGGCGATGCCGCCGGGGCCAGCCCGTCGAGAGGACCGCCCATGCCCCCGAAGCTCAGCGCCACCGCACTCCTCTGGTGGGGTGCGGGAATGATCGTCGCAGGCGCCGTGGGGAACGTCGCGCTGCCGCGGCTCGCCTCCGAGCTCTACTACTCGTCGGGCGCCGCGATCTTCCAGACGATCCTCCTGCCGGTCTCGTCCCTCGTGTCGGTGCTCCCCTACCTGGGCGCGGGCTTCGTCGCGGCCGCCTTCACCGTGCGCGCGCTGACCCGGAGCCCGGGCGAGCGCTACACGGGTCCGGCGCCGTACTCACCGCCCAAGCCCGGCAACGAGCCGCCGCGCTGAGCCGGCCGCCGCACAGGCACGCGGCGCGGCCCCACGACGGCGCAGCGACGCGAGCCAGGATCCTCGGACCGTCAGACGGGCGCCTGGATCTGCGCGTCGAGCGTGCGCCGCAGGAAGCCGTTGAGCGCCGCGCCGATGAACCGGCGCCCCCGGAACGTGTGGATCTCGCGCGCCGAGAGGTCCACGAGGACGGGCTGGACGATCACGGCGAACTCGAGGCGCGGCTTCACCGTCGCGGCGGCGACGAGCTCGGGCGTGACGCCGTCGGCGACGATCACCGCGAACGCACCGACCCCTGACTGCATGCCGCGCAGCGAGCTGCTGCGCCGCTTGGCGAACGTCGAGACGTCCCGTGTGTAGAGGTCGACGTCCAGCGCGGACGGCGTGAAGTGAGCGACTGCGGTGACGACGTGGGTGCGGGACATCGCGGCAGGGACGAACTTCGCCCGGTAGCCGACCATGGCCTGCACAGGACCCACCTGGTCCCATCCCACCTCGCATCCGTCCTCGACCATGCGTCGGCGGGTGATCTCGATGTACTCGGGGGCTGTCACAGCACGTGAGCATAGGGTCTATCGGGAGGAAAGCACCAGACCGCCACAGGACGGACCTTCCGTCACCCCGTCACAGCCGTGATCGTCTCGAGCAGCGACCCGATCACGACCAGGTAGATGAGCGCGAAGAACACCGTGTAGAGACCGCTGAACAGCAGCGCGTCGCGCACCTTGCCCGGGGCGCGGAAGTAGCGGACGAACTTCTGGAGGAACCCGACCGGGTGCATCAGGTCCCAGCTGTTGAAGCGGATGTACCTGCCCAGGTAGATGCCGAACGAGACCAGCACGAGGATCACGGCGACCACGAGCCAGGACGCCGTCCGCTGGAACGGCTTGAGGTCGTCGGGGTAGCGCAGCACGGCGTAGAACATCTGCACCAGGAAGATGTTGACCACGGTGTTGAGGACCCCGGACATGGCGAGGGTCAGGACCGCGACGATGTCGTACCAGAGCGGCACGTCCTCGCCGTCCTTGCGGTGACTGAAGTTGAGCTCGGTCACCAGGTACCCGGCGTTGGGCAGGAGCAGCAGCCAGA
This sequence comes from Oerskovia merdavium, assembly GCF_014836755.1. GTDB lineage: Bacteria > Actinomycetota > Actinomycetes > Actinomycetales > Cellulomonadaceae > Oerskovia > Oerskovia merdavium. The sequence continues at coordinate 61,615 of NZ_JACSQF010000007.1, read as the reverse complement.
CCACGAGCCCGGCCGCCGCGACGGTCGTGACGAGCCACAGCGGCGCCCCGGCCGCGCTGAGCGTCAGGTCACCGATGATCCAGAACGTCAGCACGAACACCGGCAGCACCGACAGCCCGATGTTGAGCAGCATGGGCCGGTAGACCTCGGTGCGGAACAGCGGGGCGCGCACCAGGACGAGCGTGAACGCGAAGACGTTGATGAGGATCACACCGAGGAACAGCAGCGTCATGGGGGGCTCTCGTGGGTCCGGGTCGGGTGGGTGCCATGGGTGCGGCGCGCCGGGAGCAGGCTCCCCGGGAGGCGCCGCGTCACGGCTCGGAAGACCACCGTAGGGCCCGACGGCGCCTCCGCCAGCCCGCGCGACACGTCACCCTCGCGGCTAGCGTGGGTCGCGCGGGAATCTCGAGCTCCACCGATTCGTCCAAGGACGGGCGACCGAACCCCGGGAGTCACAGTGACGCACCACGACGAAGCAGCCACACCCCCGGCGTCACCAGGAGCCGGGCAGGGCGAGAGTCCCGCACCGGCCGGAGCCGGGCAGGCTTCGACGCCCTCGCCGACGGCGTCCGGGTCGGGCAGCTCGGCGACCTTGATGCTCGTCCTCGCGACGATCGGCTTCGCGGTGAACTTCTGGGCGTGGGCGCTCATCAGCCCGCTCGGTGGTGCGTACAGCAAGGCGCTCGGCCTGTCGGCCGTGCAGCAGTCGGTGCTCGTCGCGGTACCGGTGGTCGTGGGGTCTCTCGGCCGTATCCCGGTCGGGGCCCTCACCGACCGGTTCGGGGCCAGGATCATGTTCCCGCTGGTCAGCGCGGCGACGATCGTCCCGGTGCTGTTCATCGGGTTCGTCGCGGACACCTATCCCCTGCTCATCCTGGGTGGGTTCTTCCTGGGGCTGGGCGGTACCGCGTTCGCGGTCGGGGTGCCGTTCGTCAACGCGTGGTACCCGCCCGCGCGGCGGGGGACCGCGCTCGGGATCTTCGGGATCGGGATGGGCGGGACGGCGATCTCGGCGTTCACGACCGTGCGGATCACGGACACGTACGGCGAGGAGGCGCCGTTCGTCCTCGTGGCGTGCGTCCTGGCGGTGTACGCGGTCGTGTCGTGGTTGCTCGTGCGTGACTCCCCGAACCGCAAGCCCGCCGCGCACGGGAACTTCCTGGCACGCACGTGGGCCACGTTCAAGCTGCCTGCGACGCTCCAGCTCTCGTGGCTGTACGCCGTGGGCTTCGGTGGGTTCGTGGCGTTCAGCGTCTACCTGCCGACGTTCCTGGTCAACGCGTACGACCTCACGGCTGCCGACGCCGCGGCGCGCACGGCCGGGTTCGTCGTCCTCGCGGTCGCGTGCCGGCCGATCGGCGGGACCCTCTCCGACAGGTTCGGCGGCATCCCCGTGTCGGTCGTGTGCTTCGCGATCGTCACGGTCCTGGCGGCGGTGGTCGCGTTCCAGCCGGACCTCGTGCCCCTCGGGACCATCGCGTTCCTGGGCCTCGCCGTGGGTCTCGGCGCGTCGTCGGGCGCGACGTTCGAGCTCGTGGCCAAGGTCGCGCCGCAGGACAAGGTCGGTGCGGTGACAGGGCTCGTGGGGGCCGCAGGTGGCCTGGGAGGGTTCATCCCGCCGCTCATCATGGGCGCGGTCTACCAGGCGAACGGGACGTACGGCCTGGGCTTCGCGGCGCTCGCCGTGACCGCGCTCCTGACGCTGCTCTTCACGCTGGGCCCCGTGCGGCGCGGCACGCGCGGCTGACGAGGGGTCGGGCTCACGGCCCGGCACGCCTCTCCCCGGACGACCGGGGCTCCTCTGCGCTCCGGGCGGCCCGCTCCGCGGACGGTCCACGTCCGCCGCGCTGCACCGACCAGCCCCTCGCCCGCCCCGTCGGCCTACGGTGTCCCCATGGACCCGCGCGCCTCCGACGATCTGACCGAAGCCCACGGGGCTCGGGACCGGGCACGTCCCGACGACGGACCGGGTGGGGCGGGCGTGTCGGCGGCCCGGACCGCGCACACGGTCGAGCAGTACCGTGACCACGTCCTGACCCTGGTCTCGCCGCTGGCCGCCGAGCAGGTCGGTCTCGACGAGCTCGCGACCGGGGCGCCGGCGCTGCGCGTGCTCGCCCAGGACGTCCGGTCCCTCCTCGACGTCCCCCGCTTCGACGCGTCCGCGATGGACGGGTACGCGGTCCGGAGCACGGACCTCACGACCGCGAGCGCCGCGTCCCCCGTGACCCTGCGGGTCGTGGGCGACATCGCCGCGGCCCCGACCTCTCCCGGCTCCCCCGACGCTCTCCCGGCGGGCTCGACCCACGGCCCCGGGGAGGCGACCCGCATCATGACGGGTGCGCCCGTGCCGGAGTGGTGCGACGCCGTCGTGCCCGTGGAGCGGACCTCGACGCGACGGTTCGTCGCCGGAGCGCCCCTCGACGCGACGATCCAGGTCGACGCGCCCTCGCGCCCCAACATCCGGTACCGGGCCGAGGACGTCGCGGTGGGCGACCTCGTCGCCGCTGCGGGCGCCCCGACGACCGCGCGGCTCGTCTCCGCGGCCGCCTCGGCGGGCCACGCGACGCTGCCCGTGCACCGCGTCCCGCGCGTCGCGGTGCTGTCGACGGGCAGCGAGCTGGTCCCGGTCGGGACGGCTCCCGGGCCCGGCCAGATCCCCGACTCGAACTCGCTCCTGCTCGCGGCGTGCGTGCGCGACGCGGGGGGCGTCCCGGTGCGCGTGGGCGCGGTCCCCGACACGGCCGAGGCGCTGCGCGCGGTGCTCGACGACGTCGCTCCCCATGTCGACCTGATCGTCACCTCGGGCGGGGTCAGCGCGGGCGCGTTCGACGTGGTCAAGGACGTCCTGAGCGGCCCGCAGGACGCGGCGCTGCCCGCGGCGGGCCCCTCCGACGTCCTGCTGGTCACGGTCGGCATGCAGCCCGGCAAGCCGCAGGCCGCGGCACGCTGGCGCGGGACCCCGCTGCTCGGGCTGCCCGGCAACCCCGTGAGCGCGTACGTGTCGTTCCAGGCGTTCGTGCGGCCCGCGGTGCGGCGCCTCGCGGGCCACCCCGGCCCCGCCGAGCCGCTCGTCGAGCGCGTCGCCGCGGAGGGCTGGCGCTCGCCCGCGGGGCGCCAGCAGTTCCTGCCGGTCCGGTTCGTCGGTGCGCGCGGCGTCGCCCCGCTCGGCCCGGGCGGGCACCACGTCTCGGCGCTCACCCGGGCCGACGCGATCGCGGTCGTGCCGTCCGAGGTCGAGGCGGTTGGGCCCGGTGACACCGTGCATGTCATGGTGATCGCATGAGCGAGTTCACCCACCTCGACGAGCGCGGCCACGCCCGCATGGTCGACGTCACCCTCAAGCAGCCCACCGTCCGCTCGGCGACCGCGACCGGCGTGGTCCGGTGCGGCCCGCACATCGTCGCGGCCCTGCGCTCGGGCGAGGTCCCCAAGGGCGACGTGCTCGCGGTCGCGCGCATCGCGGGCATCCAGGGGGCCAAGAAGACGGCCGAGCTGCTGCCGCTCGCGCACATCATCGGGGTGCACGGCGCGTCCGTGGACCTGGACGTCCAGGACCACGGGGTCGAGATCAGCGCCACCGTGCGCACCGCGGACCGCACGGGGGTCGAGATGGAGGCCCTCACGGCCGTCGCGGTCGCGGGGCTCGCGGTCGTGGACATGGTCAAGGGGCTCGACAAGTCGGTCGAGCTGAGCGACATCCGCCTCCAGGCCAAGACGGGCGGCAAGTCGGGCGACTGGGTGCGCTCGGTGTGAGCACTCCCCCGCCGTCCGAGGCCTTCGCGTTCGACGCCGTCGTGCTCGCGGGAGGCCGGGCCAGCCGTCTGGGCACGTCCAAGCCACGGCTCGTGCTCGACGGGGCCCGCCTGCTCGACCACGTGCTCGCCGCGACGCGCGACGCCCGGGCGACCGTCGTCGTCGGGCCCGACGACCTGGCCTCCGACGCGTACGTCCTCACGCGCGAGGACCCGCCGTTCGGCGGTCCCGTCGCGGGCGCCGCGGCGGGCCTCGCCGCGCTGCCCGACGGCGCAGCCCCCTGGGTCCTTCTCCTCGCCTGCGACGTCCCGCGCGCCGCGGAGGCCGTGCCGCTGCTCGTGGCGGGGGCGGCCACCGCCTCCCGGACCAGCACGAGCGACGACGACGGGATCGACGGCCTGCACCTCGCGGCCGAGGGGCGTGCCCAGTGGCTCGTGGGGCTGTACCGGCGCGAGGCGCTCGACGCCGCGGTCGTCCGGGTCGCGCGGGGTGTCCCGGTCGGCGAACCGTCCGCCGGGGACCTGTCCGACGGCGATCGCGCGGGGGCGGCGGACGGGCCCCCGCCGTCGGGCCTACACGGCGCCCCCGTGCGTCGGCTCGTCTCAGGTCTGCGACTCCTCGAGGTCGAGGACGTGGACGGCCTGAGCACCGACGTCGACACGTGGCAGGATGCGGAGTCATACGCGCACCGTCGCGCGCAGCGCAGTACTCCGAGTCACGACCTGCACGGATCATCGGGAGGCATGGCATGAGCAACCTCGAGCGTTGGGTGGACGCCCTCGTCGACGAGTTCGACCTCGACCGCGAGGCGGTGGACATCGGAGCGATCCTCGACCTGGCCCGCGATGCCGCGCACCGCGTGGAGAGGCCCGCGGCCCCGCTGACGACCTTCATCGCGGGGTACGTCGCCGGGCTCTCGGCGGGCGAGGGGGCGGACCACCCCGGCCTGGACGCCATGGAGCGGGCCACCGAGCTCGCGCTCGCGTGGGACGTCGAGGCGACGCTCGACGAGGTCGTCGGCGAACCCGCCGAGCCCACCGACACGACCGGCCCCGCCGACGCGACGGGCCCCGCCGACCCCTCGCTCGAGAGGGCGTGACGTGCCGCAGGTCCGCTACTTCGCGGGGGCGGCCGAGGCGGCCGGCCTCGAGGCCGAGTCGCTCCCGGGTGCCTCGGTCGGTGAGCTCTTCGCGGCGATGACCGCGCGCCACCCCGCGCTCGCCGAGGTGCTGCCGCGCTGCTCGGTGCTCGTGGGCGGCGTGCGGACGGCGGACCACGGCGTCGCGCTGGCCGACGACCAGCAGGTCGACGTCCTGCCCCCCTTCGCGGGCGGCTGAGGGCCACCCACCTTCCGCTGGGTGCGGAGGCCGCAGAAGACTAGTGGTCCCCGCCCGCGAGCTGCGAGAACACGTGCGGCAGCAGCGGCTCGAGCACCGTCCACCCGTCGCGGACCCCGCCCGGTGACCCCGGCAGGTTCACGACGAGCGCGCGCGTCCCGTGCGCCGCGGGCGCGGTCCCGACGATCCCGCGCGAGAGCACCGCGCTCGGCACCACGGTCGCCCCACGGCGCCGGATCGCCTCGGCGACGCCCGGCAGCTCCTGGTCGACGACCTCGGCCGTGCCCTCGGGCGTGTGGTCGCGCGGCCCGATGCCCGTCCCGCCCGTGGTGATCACGAGGCGCGCCCCCTCGACCAGCGCCGAGGTGAGGGCGTCGCGGACGGAGTCGACGCCGTCGGGCACCAGACGCAGCGTGACGCGCTCGAAGCCACCCGTCTCCAGGAGCGAGACCAGCAGCGGGCCCGAGCGGTCGGGCGACTCGCCGCGCGAGCCGCGGTCGGAGACCGTGACGACGGTGACGGGCAGGTGGGCGAGGGGGAAGACCGCGGAGGGCCCGTCGAACGAGGTCATGGGAGCACCGTAGACAATCGCGCGGCCAGGGGCGACGGGGCACCGCTCGCCGGGCAGAAGAGACGGTACCTGGGCATACTGCAAGGCAGACGAACGTACAAGCACGATCCTGCTCGCCCCAGGAGGTCGCATGTCGCAGTCCACCGTCCCAGGCCCGGGCACCGCCGCCCGCGCCGAGGGCGCCCCACGCCCTGAGTCCCCTGGTGGAGGCGGCGAGGACGCCCTGCTCCGGCTCGGCAAGCACCTGCGCCGCGGGGAGGTCTCACCGGACCTGCGGCAGCTGTTCCTCCAGGGAGGCCGCGAGGGCGACGTCTTCTACCGGGACCGGTGGTCGCACGACAAGGTGGTGCGCTCGACGCACGGCGTGAACTGCACGGGCTCGTGCTCGTGGAAGGTGTACGTCAAGGACGGCATCATCACCTGGGAGACGCAGCAGACGGACTACCCGTCGGTCGGCCCGGACTCGCCCGAGTACGAGCCGCGGGGCTGCCCGCGCGGCGCGGCCTTCAGCTGGTACACCTACTCGCCGACGCGGGTCCGGTACCCGTACGTGCGCGGCGTGCTGCTGCGCGCCTTCCGCGACGCGAAGGCCCGCACGGGCGACCCGGTGCGGGCGTGGGCCGAGGTCACGGGCGACCCGGAGACGGCGCGCGCGTACAAGCAGGCGCGCGGCAAGGGCGGCCTGGTCCGGGCATCGTGGGACGAGGCCGCGGAGATCGTCGCGGCGGCCCACGTCCACACGATCAAGGCCTACGGCCCCGACCGCATCGCGGGCTTCTCCCCCATCCCGGCGATGTCGATGGTCTCGCACGGCGTGGGTGCCCGGTTCATCTCGATGCTGGGCGGCGCGATGCTGTCGTTCTACGACTGGTACGCGGACCTCCCGGTCGCCTCGCCGCAGGTGTTCGGCGACCAGACCGACGTGCCCGAGTCGGCTGACTGGTGGAACTCGTCGTACTGCATCATGTGGGGCTCGAACATCCCCGTGACCCGCACCCCCGACGCGCACTTCATGGCCGAGGCGCGCTACCGCGGCCAGAAGGTGATCGTGGTCTCGCCCGACTACGCGGACAACACCAAGTTCGCGGACGAGTGGCTCGCGGTGCACCCCGGCACGGACGGCGCGCTGGCCCTCGCGATGGGTCACGTGATCCTGCGGGAGTTCCACGTGGAACGTCGCACCGCTCCGTTCGTGGACTACCTGACGAGGTTCACGGACTCGTCGTTCCTCGTGACGCTCACACCGAGCCCGGCGTCGTCGGGGCCCGACGGCGCCGCTCGCCCCGCGGGGGACGTCACCTACGTCCCGGGCAAGTTCCTCACCGCGGCCGACCTCGCGGACGATGTCCTGCCGGGCGCCGCGAGCGCCGCGAACGCGGCCTTCAAGCCCGTCCTGCTCGACGCCGACGGCTCGCCCGTGATCCCGAACGGCACGCTGGGACACCGGTTCGGCGAGGCCGACGAGGGGAAGTGGAACCTCGACCTGGAGGGCGTCGAACCGCTGCTGTCGGTCGCGGACGGCCGCACGACCGGGCACGATCCGCTGACGGGGGCGGCGCCGTCGGGCCATGACGACACCACGACCGCGCGCGTGGACCTGCCGCGCTTCGACCTCTCGCCCGACCCCGACCAGGGCGACGAGCGCATGCACACGGGGGGCGCGGGCTCGGTCACGCGCGGCGTGCCGGTGCGGCGCGTGGGTGGGCACCTGGTGACCACGGTGTTCGACCTGCTGCTGGCCCGGTACGGCGTGAACCGCGAGGACCTGGACCTGCCCGGCGAGTGGCCCACGGGCTACGACGACGCGGACTCCCCCGGCACCCCCGCGTGGCAGGAGCAGTTCACGGGGGTCCCCGCAGCGGCGGCAGCACGGATCGGGCGCGAGTTCGCGGACAACGCCGAGAAGTCCGGTGGGCGCTCGATGATCATCATGGGCGCCGGCGCCAACCACTGGTTCCACGCCGACACGATCTACCGCGCCATGCTCGCGCTCACGACCATGACGGGCTGCCAGGGCGTCAACGGCGGCGGGTGGGCGCACTACGTCGGGCAGGAGAAGTGCCGACCCGTCACGGGATGGGCCCAGTACGCGGGCGGCCTGGACTGGTCGCGGCCCCCGCGCCAGATGATCGGCACGGCGTTCTGGTACGTCGCGACCGACCAGTGGCGCTACGACGGGCTGCCCGCGGACGCGCTCGCGACCCCCCTGGGCTCGGGCATGTTCGCGGGCCGGACCACGGCCGACTGCCTGGTCGAGTCCGCGCAGCGCGGCTGGATGCCCAGCTACCCGACGTTCGACCGCAACCCGCTCGACCTCGTGGACCAGGCCGAGGCGGCCGGGGCCGAGCCCGCGGACTACGTGGTCTCCGAGCTGCGCAGCGGCGCGCTCAGGTTCGCGGTCGAGGCCCCCGACGCCCCCGAGAACTTCCCGCGCTGCGTCACGGTGTGGCGGGCCAACATCCTGGGGTCCTCGGGCAAGGGCAACGAGTACTTCCTCAAGCACCTGCTCGGGACCGACTCCGCGGTGCTCGCGGACGAGTCGGCGCCGGGGCGGCGGCCACGGTCGATCGAGTGGGCCGAGGAGGGCGCGCGCGGCAAGCTCGACCTGCTCACGACGCTCGACTTCCGCATGACGAGCACCACGCTGTTCTCGGACGTCGTGCTGCCCGCAGCCACCTGGTACGAGAAGCACGACCTGTCCACGACCGACATGCACCCGTTCGTGCACTCGTTCAACCCCGCGATCAGCCCGCCCTGGCAGACCCGTACCGACTTCGACATCTTCCACACGATCGCGAAGAAGATCAGCGAGTACTCGGTCGAGCACCTGGGCGTGCGCAAGGACCTCGTGGCCGCGCCCCTGCTGCACGACACCCCGGACGCCATGTCGGTGCCGCACGGCACGATCGTCGACTCGGGCGCAGGGTCGGCGTCCCGGCCCCTCGTCCCGGGCGTGACCATGCCCAAGCTGGTCGTGGTCGAGCGCGACTACCCGGCGTTCGCGGACCGCATGGCCTCGCTCGGCCCGCTCACCGAGAAGCTCGGCATGGTCACCAAGGGCGTGCAGTTCTCGCCCGGCGAGGAGGTGCGGGTCCTGGGGCAGAAGAACGGGCTCGTGCCCTCGGGACCTGCGGCGGGTCGCCCGCGGCTCGACAAGGACACGCACGCGTGCGAGATGATCCTCGCGCTGTCGGGCACCACGAACGGTCGCCTCGCCGTCCAGGGCTTCGAGCACGTCGAGAAGCGCACGGGCGTCGAGCTCGCGGACCTGGCGCGCGACGAGCAGGGCAAGCGCGTCACGTTCCCCGACGTCCAGTCCCGCCCGACGACGGTCATCACGTCTCCCGAGTGGTCCGGCTCGGAGCACGGGGGGCGCCGGTACACGGCGTTCGCGATCAACGTCGAGCGGCTCAAGCCGTGGCACACCCTCACGGGGCGCCAGCACTTCTTCCTCGACCACGACTGGATGACCGAGCTCGGGGAGCAGCTGCCCGTGTTCCGGCCGCCGCTCGACATGCACCGCCTGTTCCCCGACTCCCCGGCGCTCGGCGACCGCTCCCCGAGCGGGTACCCCGGGTCGCAGGGTCAGGCCGAGGTCGCGGTGCGGTACCTGACCCCGCACTCCAAGTGGTCCATCCACTCGGAGTACCAGGACAACCTGTTCATGCTCTCGCTCTCGCGCGGCGGGCCGAACATCTGGATGTCGCCGCGCGACGCCGTCAAGATCGGGGTCCGCGACAACGAGTGGATCGAGGCCTACAACCGCAACGGCGTGGTCGTCGCGCGGGCCGTGGTCTCGCACCGCATGCCCGAGGGCACGGTGTACATGCACCACGCGACCGACCGCACGATCGACGTCCCGCTCGCCGAGACCTCGGGCCTGCGCGGCGGCATCCACAACTCGCTGACGCGGGTGCTGCTCAAGCCCAGCCACCTCGTCGGGGGCTACGCGCAGCTGGCCTTCGCGTTCAACTACCTCGGCCCCACGGGCAACCAGCGTGACGAGGTCACGACGATCCGTCGCCGCTCGCAGGACGTGACGTACTGATGGGCGCCCCGCAGCGGCGACTGGGCCCCCGTCGCCGACCGCTGACGTACCGATCCGACCAGGAGGTGGCACCGTGCGCGTGATGGCTCAGATGTCGATGGTCATGAACCTCGACAAGTGCATCGGGTGCCACACGTGCTCGGTCACGTGCAAGCAGGCGTGGACGAACCGCACGGGCGTCGAGTACGTGTGGTTCAACAACGTCGAGACGCGGCCCGGGCTCGGCTACCCCCGGACCTACCAGGACCAGGAGAAGTGGCAGGGCGGTTGGGTCCGGACCAAGCGTGGCAAGCTCAAGCTCCGCGCGGGTGGTCGGGCCAAGAAGCTCGCGACGATCTTCTCCAACCCCAAGCTCCCCTCGATCCACGAGTACTACGAGCCGTGGACGTACGAGTACGACATGCTGCTCTCGGCCCCGCAGGGCCCGCACACCCCGGTCGCCAAGCCCAAGTCCCTGCTCACGGGCGAGGACATGAAGATCGAGTGGTCGGCCAACTGGGACGACGACCTGGGCGGGTCCAAGGAGACCATGCAGGACGACCCGATCCTGCAGCACATGAGCGAGCACGTGGCCTCGGAGTTCGAGCAGACGTTCATGTTCTACCTGCCGCGCATCTGCGAGCACTGCCTCAACCCGGCGTGCGTCGCGTCGTGCCCGTCAGGGGCCATGTACAAGCGGGCCGAGGACGGGATCGTCCTGGTGGACCAGGACCAGTGCCGCGGCTGGCGCATGTGCGTCACGGGCTGCCCGTACAAGAAGGTCTACTTCAACCACAAGACCGGCAAGGCCGAGAAGTGCACGCTGTGCTACCCGCGCCTCGAGGTCGGGCTGCCCACGGTCTGCTCCGAGACGTGCGTGGGGCGCCTGCGCTACCTGGGCCTGGTCCTGTACGACGCCGACCGCGTGACCGAGGCCGCGTCGGTCGAGGACGAGCACGAGCTCCTCGAGTCCCAGCGCTCGGTGTTCCTGGACCCGCACGACCCCGAGGTCGTCGCGGCGGCCCGGGCCGAGGGCATCCCCGAGGACTGGATCGCGGCCGCCCAGGCGTCCCCGATCTGGGCCCTCATCCAGAAGTACCGTGTGGCCCTGCCGCTGCACCCCGAGTACCGGACCATGCCCATGGTCTGGTACATCCCGCCGCTGTCCCCCGTGGTCGACGTGGTCGGGTCGTCGGGCAACGACGGCGAGGACCCGCGCACCCTGTTCGCGGCGATCTCCAAGCTCCGCATCCCGCTCGAGTACCTCGCGGGACTGTTCACCGCGGGCGACACCGTGCCGGTCGAGCGCACGCTGCGCCGGCTGGCCGCGATGCGCTCCTACATGCGCGACATCAACCTGGGCGAGGAGCCCAACGAGGCCATCGCCCGCGCGGTCGGCATGACGGGCACCGAGATCCAGGAGATGTACCGCCTGCTCGCGATCGCCAAGTACGAGGACCGCTACGTGATCCCGACCGCGCACCAGGAGATCGCGCGCGAGCTCGAGGAGATCAGCTGCTCGCTCGACTTCGACGGCGGTCCCGGGATGGGTGGCATGGGTGGGGCAGGGCCGTTCGGCTCGTCGAGCGGGACCCCGGTGCCCGTCGCGGTCGAGAACTTCCACGTCCTGCAGGCCCGCCAGACGGCCGACTCCCCCAACGGCCCGTCGACCTCGGGGCGCGTCAACCTCCTCAACTGGGACGGCAACGGCCGGCCCGCGGGCCTGTTCCCGCCGGGGTCGCCCGGTGGCGCCGAGGGCCCCGGGCGGGACACCTCGGGCGACGACACGGCGGCCCGGTGATGGGACTGTTCTCGAAGTCGCCCTCGACGACGTTCCTGCCCCGCCCGACGGCGCGCACCCCGCTCCTGGAGCCCCTCGCCCCGGTCCGGGCCACGCCCGCGCAACGGCGCACCACCCACATGGCCGCCTCGCTCCTGCTCGACTACCCCGACGCCGCGACGCTCGCCGCCGCGCGCGAGGTGCGCGACGTCGTCGGGCAGCTTCCTCCCGAGGTCCGGGCGCGGCTCGGCGCGTTCCTCGACGACCTCGAGGCCGGCGAGCCCGCCGCGCTCGAGGCGCGCTACGTCGCGACGTTCGACCTCAAGCGCAAGTGCTCGATGTACCTCTCCTACTACGCCGCCGGGGACACCCGGAAGCGCGGCATGGCGCTCGTGCGGTTCGTGCAGGCCTACCGCGCGGCCGGGTGGGAGGTCGACGGCGAGGAGCTGCCCGACTACCTGCCCATGGCCCTCGAGTTCTCCGCGCGCGCCCGGTCCCGCGACGAGGAGCGCATCGCCGCGGGCCTGCTCGGCTCGCACCGCCAGGGCATCGAGGTGCTCCGCTCGGCGCTCGCCGCCATGGCCAGCCCGTACGCGCTCGTGGTCGAGGCCGTGTGCTTGACCCTGCCCCCGCTCGACGCCGAGACCGAGCGGCGGTACCTCGAGCTCGTGACGTCCGGACCGCCGACCGAGATGGTCGGGCTGTCGGCCATGGGGCCGCTCGAACCCTTCGCCCCCGCGGGGGCGCCGTCCGAGGAGGTACGACGATGACCGGTGCGAGCACGGGGAGCATCCTGCTGTGGGTGGTCTTCCCCTACGTGACCTTCGCGGTGTTCGTCGTCGGGTCCGTGTGGCGGTACCGCTACGACAAGTTCGGCTGGACCACGCGGTCGAGCGAGCTCTACGAGAAGAAGCTGCTGCGCCTCGGGTCGCCGCTGTTCCACTTCGGGCTGCTGTTCGTGATCCTCGGGCACCTCATGGGGCTCGTGATCCCCAAGACGTGGACCGAGGCCGTGGGGATCAGCGAGGGCGCCTACCACTTCGTCGCGACGTACATGGGGGCGCTCGCCGCGCTCGTGCTGGTCGCGGGGCTCCTCATCCTGATCTACCGCCGACGGACCACGGGCCCGGTCTTCCTCGCGACGACGCGCATGGACAAGGTCATGTACGTGTTCCTCGCGGCGTCGATCGTGCTCGGGACGTGGGCGACGGTCCAGACCCAGCTCCTCGCCGCGAACCACGGGTACGACTACCGCGAGACCATCTCGCCGTGGTTCCGCTCGCTCTGGTACCTCCAGCCGCAGCCCGAGCTCATGGCGGGCGTGCCCGCGGCGTTCCAGCTCCACATCGTCGCGGCCAACCTGCTGTTCATCCTGTGGCCGTTCACGCGGCTCGTGCACGCGTTCTCGGCGCCCGTGCCGTACATGTTCCGGCCCTACATCGTGTACCGCTCGCGCGACGCCGCCGTGGCGTCCCGTGAGCCGCGGCCCGGCTGGGACCCGTCGGAGGGACCGCGGGCGAAGCGGTAGGTCTGCGGCTCGGCACTGGTTATTGCCCCCGGGTCCGCGTCCGGCACGCGACAGGGCGAGGGGGCGTTCCCCCGACGAGGAGAGCGGCCTGTTCTCTCCCACGGACACGCACGAGGGGCGGCTCAGGCAGGCCGTCGGCGCGGCACGAGCCGGATGTCCGGCAGCACGGGGGCGGGCAGTGGCCCGCCGTCGTACCCCACGACCTCCCCGAAGCGCCGGCCCGACGCCCCCGCGGCGTACCGCGTGCCGCCCTCCCCGGGCACGGGCACGTCCGCCCCGTCGTCCTGGACGACCTCGACCTGCGCCATCCAGTCCGCGCGGGCGGCCGCGACGTCGTCGTGCGAGCGCCCCACGAAGTTCCACCACATGACGATCTCCTCGGCGAACGGCTCTCCGCCGATCAGCACGGCCCGCACGGGCCTGTCGCCCGCGGAGACGGTCAGCGTCGAGCACCCCGGCTCGACGTAGCCGAGCGAGGCCACGGGCACGGGGACGCCCTCGAACGACGCGTCTCCCGTGTCGACGAGCAGCGCGTGCTCGAACCGCGGGTCCACCTCGACCTGGACCGATCCCCCCGCGGGCAGGTCGACCTGCGCCCCGACCAGGGGCGTGAAGACCGTCGCGGCCGACCGCAGCTCGACGCCGCCCACGTCGAGCGACCCCACGAGCACCTGGACACGCTCACCTCCCGGCCCGGGCCACACGGGCAGGTTCCCGTGGTGCTCGAAGAACGGCTCGTCGCCGAGCCGGTCCCCCGGCAGCGCGACCCACAGCTGCACGCCGTGCAGCAGCGGCGGCCGCACGCCAGCGGGCGACTCCTCCGAGTGCGAGATACCCCGTCCGGCCGTCATGAGGTTCAGCTCGCCCGGCCGCACGGTCTGCAGCGACCCGAACGAGTCCCGGTGCAGGATCTCGCCCTCGAACAGCCAGCTCACGGTCTGCAGGCCCGTGTGCGGGTGCGGGGGCACCTGCATGCCGTCGGAGGTCGAGACGTCGTCGGGGCCGTAGTGGTCCAGGAAGCACCACGCGCCCACGAGCGAACGTGCGCGCTGCGGCAGGGTGCGGCGCACGTCCATGGCGCGGGTCCCGCCGAGCGGGACCTGGCGGTGGTCGAGGATCTCCACGCGCGCTGCTGTGCCGGAGGTGCCCGACGACGGAGCGTGGCTCCCCGCGGCGCACACCTCTTCGCGGGGCCGGGTCTCGAGGTTGCTCATGGGTCGAGCGTAGGCGTGCCGCAGGGCTGCGGCCCACCCGGCCGGGAGGGGCGGCCCCGGGACTCAGCGAGGCCCCTGGCTTGCGCCAGGGGCCTCGCTGATGACCGTGTGCCCTGTGTGGTCGGCCGCAGGGGTAGGCCGGCCGGGCTCCGCGTCGACGTCGCGGCTCGACGCCTCCCCCGCGACGTACCGAAGTCCGTCCCGGTCTCCTTGGGAGGTGTCTCTCACGATCGGTCTTCCGGTCCGCTGGAGACCTGCGTCGTCACCCGCAGCTCGGGGCCTTGCGGCCACGAGACGTCCCACCGTTTTCCGGTCGACCAGGGTCCCTCGGGGTTGTGGTTCCAGCGTCCTTGCCGGTCCGTCCTCCCGTGCGGGAGAGCGTCGTCGGGGCTGCCTCGTCCGTACCCGTCGGAGCCAACACTGTCGTTTCTAGTCCTGTGCCGGGGCCTGCGGCAAGACCTCTGCACGAGGTATTTCTGCCCAGGCCGAGACCACAGGTTCATCCACAACCGGAGGCCCGGTCTCGCGGAGTTACCCACAGGCTTGTGCACAGAATCTGTGGACAACTCTGGGAGCGGGTCACACCCAGAAGCGGGCCGTGCTCACCGCCGCGATGCGTTCGTCCACCTCCGCGGAGGTCACCTCGAAGCCGCCGTCGTCCACGAGCACGCCGGCAGCCCGCCCCTGCAGGACCGACGCGAGCCGGGCCACCGAGGCCCGCATGCGCGAGCGCGCGATGAGGTGCAGACCCGACGGCTCCTCGACCTCGAGCTCGTACGAGTCCGCCGGCACCCAGCTCATGCGGTACGCGAACGGGCCGTACTCGCGCCAGTCCAGGGCCCCGAGCACGGCCGGGACCACGTCCACCTTGCGCACCACGACCCGCAGCGCGCCGTCGTAGGCCGTCTCCCCGTCGAGCGCGAAGTCGACCAGCCGGTCCGGGCGCTCCACGACCTCCACGACGCGAGCGCCCGGCACGACGGTCTGCAGCGAACCGAGCGCGGCGTCGGGGGTCAGGGCCTGCGCGCTGTAGAGCGTCAGGTCGACCGCGGCCGCGGGCTCGGGCGCGAGCGGCACGGCGCCGTCGACGAACAGCGTGCCCCCGACCTTGCGCGCCGCGGCCACCATCCACCGGACCACCCGCAGCTCCATGTCGTCCGGGAGCCCCGCGGCGAAGACCCGTGCCAGGCCGTCGCGGTCGTCGACCTCGGCCGGGAGCCGGTCGCGCGACCTGTGCGCGACGCGCACGGCCCACAGCTCCGCGACCGACGAGGCCAGGTCCAGCGCGAGCGACTGCGGAGCCGGGACCACGAACGGCCCCACGACCTCCACGCCCTCGGTGAGCCGCAGGACCCCGGGGCGACGGACGTCGTCGGGCACCACGCCGCGGAAGCGGGCCCCCGCCATGGGACGCTCCGCCGGACCGCTCGACGGCTCGCTGACCCAGCCCGCCTCCGGGTACCAGGCCTGCGCGAGCGCCTCGATCCCCGGACGCGACACGCCGCGCGAGCGCGGCAGCGCGAGCAGATGGTCACTGCTGTACATCTCGGGGACCGACCCCGTCAGAGGAAGCGTCATGACGTGACGCTAGACGGGTCGACGACCGCCAAGAATGCCGGGAGGTTACGGGCGTGGGTCGTGCGCGGGACGTCGGGCTCGCGTGGGCGGGCCTGGCCGGAAGTGACTCAGGCGGTCGGCGCGCCCACGTCGTGCAGGTGGTGGACCACGTCGTGCAGGAAGTACTGCCCGAGCGTGCGGACCGTGAAGACCGAGCCGTTCGAGCGGCGACCGGGACGCTCCCAGTCGTCGGACCCGACGGCGTCGAACCGGCCCGCGACCCGGTCGCCCGCGAACGCGATCTCGCGCGAGAGCACCTGCGGGTCCTGGCTCGCGTAGTCGCCCTCGACCGCTGCCGCGTCCTGGTCCCAGTTCGCGAACTGCGGGTCGTCCCCCTCGACCATCGAGGCGAGCCGCACGTCGAAGATGCCGAACACGTCGCGCACGTGCGCCGCGTACTCGAGCGGCGACCACGTGTGCTCGTCCGGGCGCAGCGCCGCGTCGGGGCGCTCCAGGACCTCCTGCCAGCGCACGACCGACGACCGGACCGCAGGGCCGACCTGGTCCGGGTCCACGGCTGACGACACGAAGCCGCACTCGGGGCACGGGCGCTCGAGGACCCACGTCCAGTCCTTGGTGTCCGGGGTGATCCCTGCGGGGTCCTGCGGGGCGGGCTGGGCGGGCGTCGACGTCATGCACGGAATGGTAGGCCCGCAGGCCACCAGGGTGAACCCCCTGCGCTCAAGCGGCCGGCGGCGGGATCTCGTCGAGGAGCAGGACGTCGAGGGGCTCGCGCATCCACTCGTCGTACGGGACGCTCTGGAGCAGGTCGAACAGCGCGTCCTCACCCGCCGCAAAGGTCGCCGGCGACTCCCACGTGGTGGTCAGGACGAAGCGCTCGCCGTCGCCCTCGGCCCACACCACGGCCTCGACGACCCCCGGGAGCACCCGGGCGGCCTCGGTCACGCGCTGGAGGAACGCGACCGTCTCGCCCCGGAACTCGTCCTTGGGGCGGTGCACGACGACCTGCGTGAACATCGGCGGCCCCTCCCCAGGTTTCCGATCCAACGCTACGATTCCGGCCGGTACCTGGGGAAGCACCGCACAGGGTGAGATCCTGGGCTTCACCCCACCCGGGCGCCGTCGCCCATCTGCTCGAGGGTCCGCCCCTTGGTCTCGGGCAGGAAGCGCAGCACGAAGAACACCGCGAACGCCGAGATCGCCGCGAAGGTCCCGTACGTCGCAGGCAGCCCCCACGACTCGCTCACGACGGGGAAGGACCGGGTCACGCCGTAGTTCACGAACCACTGCACGGCCGTCGCCACCGCGAGCGCCGTCGCACGGATCGAGTTCGGGAACATCTCGCCCAGCAGGACCCAGCCGAGCGGCCCCCACGTGAGGCCGAACGAGACCACCATGAGGTTCACGGCCACGAGCGCGGTCATGGCCCACACCTGCGGGAAGACCAGCTCGCCCGCCGCCGACGTCGTCGCGTGACCGAACGCGAACGCCGTGACCGCGAGCGAGACCGCCATGCCGACCGACCCGGCCGCGAGCATGGGGCGACGCCCGAACCGGTCGGCGAGCATGATCGCGACGACCGTCACGGCGATGTTGACCGCCGCGGTCACGAGCGACATGGTCAGTGCCCGGGCCTCGGTGAAGCCCACCGACTCCCACAGCGACGTCGAGTAGACGAAGACCGCGTTGATGCCGCTCAGCTGGATGAGTGCCGCGACGCCCAGCCCGATCCACACGATGGGCCTGAGCCCCAGGGCCGGGCCGCGCAGGTCGCGCAGCGACGTCGTCGCGTGCTCGCCGATCGACGTCCGGATCTCTTCCACGGTCTCGTCGACCTCGCGGTCGTCGACTCCCGTGAACCGCCGGAGGACGCGCTTGGCCTCGTCCTCACGCCCCTGCGCGACCAGGTACCGCGGGGACTCGGGCAGGCGGAACGCGGCCAGCGCATAGAGGGCCGCGGGGACGAGCTCGCCGAGGAACATCCACCGCCAGGCCGGCAGGCCCGCCCACAGCTCGTGCGCCGCGCCCCCGGCCGCGCGGGACATCGCCAGCCCGGCCGCGAGCGCCACGAAGATCCCGACCGTGATGAAGAGCTGCTGGAGACCGCCGAGGCGTCCACGGGCTCGCGCCGGGGCGACCTCCGCGATGTAGCCCGAGGCCATGACCGAGGCCGCACCGATCCCGATGCCCGCGACGAACCGCACCGGCAGGAGCAGGGCCACCGACGGCGTGAACGCCGCGAGCACCGCGCAGCCGCCGAACAGCAGCGCCGAGAGGAGCATGACCCGCACGCGCCCGACCCGCTCCGCGACCGACCCCGCGAACCAAGCACCGACCGCGCAGCCCAGGAGCGACAGCGAGGCCACCATGCCGCGCATGCTCGCGGCCAGCTCGAAGTGCTCGCTCAGTGCACCGACGGCCGAGTTGACGACCGACGTGTCGAAGCCGAACAGGAGCCCGCCGAGAGCAGCCGCGAGGCAGGCGAGGACGACCTTGCCGGGAACTCGGGTGGGGGTTGGGGATGCCACGGGCGGTTCAGCACTCATGCTCGGAAGACTGCCATGGCGCGGGTGGCCGGGCGCGGTGACGAGGTGTGCTCGGCAGCCGGATGTGACGTTCGTCCTCGTGTGACGTGCACGACGTGCGCGCACCGCACGGGTGGGCCGGCGGGCACCCGACTGCGGGGCCCAGGACGGCGGGTCACAGGACGGCGGATCACAGCACCTGGCCGGCGAGCGCCTCCGACTCCTCGTCCGAGAACAGCCTCGACCGGATGATGAACCGCACGCCCTCGGGCGCCTCGACGCTGAACCCCGACCCTCGTCCCGGGACCACGTCGACCGTGAGGTGCGTGTGCTTCCAGTACTCGAACTGGTTGCGGCTCATCCAGAACGGCACGGTGAACGTCGGGCCACCGGCCCGCGTCCCGTCGCCCGCGAGCCCCGGCGCCACCGCAGGCTCGGACAGCACGTGACCCGAGACCACGGCCGACAGCACGGTCGCCGCCCCGCGGGCCGGCGTCGCGCCGTGCTCCGGGTCCACGGGTCCCGGCGGTACCGCGAGCGCAGGGTCGTCCGACAGTCCCCCGAGCGGCAGGGCGTCAGGCACCTCGGCCAGGGCCGAGTACGAGTCCGTGACCGTGAGGTCGCCCAGGTGCACGTCGGCGTCCGACGTGAGGAACTCGCCCTGCGGGTAGCACATGGGCGACGACCCGTCGCAGCACCCGCCGGACTGGTGGAACATGAGCTCGCCGTACTGGACGCGGAGCCGGGCGAGCAGCTCTGCCGCGCCCTCGGTGAGGGTCACGCGCCCAGGCAGTCCCTCGCTCGGTGCGGCGCCCGCCCCCCCGCCCGGCACGGTGCCCACCGCCCCCGTTGCGGTGACCTGCAGGGCGGGCGTGACGTCGTCGGGCATGGTTCCTTCTCCCCTCGTGGCGGACGGTCCGGACGGTGCGGCCGCCGTGCGCGGGGCCCGGGACGTCCCGGACCCCGCACACGACGGTCGCCTCCTGCAGGCCTAGAAGAAGCCGAGCTTCGAGGCCGAGTAGCTGACCAGGAGGTTCTTGGTCTGCTGGTAGTGGTCGAGCATCATCTTGTGGTTCTCGCGGCCCACGCCCGAGCCCTTGTACCCGCCGAACGCCGCCGCCGCGGGGTACGCGTGGTAGCAGTTCGTCCAGACGCGGCCCGCCTGGATCTCGCGGCCCGCCCGGTAGGCGATGTTGGCCTCGCGCGACCACACGCCCGCGCCCAGGCCGTACAGGGTGTCGTTCGCGACCGTGATCGCGTCGTCGAAGTCCGCGAAGTCCGTGACCGCGACGACGGGCCCGAAGATCTCCTCCTGGAAGATGCGCATCGAGTTCTTGCCCTCGAAGATCGTCGGCGTCACGTAGTAGCCGCCCGCGAGGTCGCCGCTCATCTCGGCGCGCGTGCCGCCCGTGAGGACCTTGGCCCCCTCGGCCTTGCCGATGTCGATGTAGCTGAGGATCTTCTCGAGCTGGTCGTTGGACGCCTGCGCGCCGATCATGGTCTCGGTGTCCAGGGGGTTGCCCTGCTTGACGGCCTTGGTCCGCTCGATCGCGTCGCCCAGGAACGAGTCGTAGATCGACGACTGGATGAGCGCGCGCGACGGGCACGTGCACACCTCGCCCTGGTTGAGGGCGAACATCGTGAACCCCTCGAGGGCCTTGTCGTAGAAGTCGTCCTTCTCGCGCGCCACGTCCTCGAAGAACAGGTTGGGCGACTTGCCGCCCAGCTCGAGCGTGACCGGGATGATGTTCTGGCTCGCGTACTGCATGATGAGCCGGCCCGTCGTGGTCTCGCCCGTGAACGCGATCTTGCGGATGCGCGGGCTCGACGCGAGCGGCTTGCCCGCCTCGACCCCGAACCCGTTGACCACGTTGAGGACGCCCGGGGGCAGCAGGTCCCCGATGATGTCGATCAGGAACAGGATCGACGCGGGCGTCTGCTCGGCGGGCTTGAGGACCACGCAGTTGCCCGCCGCGAGCGTGGGGGCCAGCTTCCACACGGCCATGAGGATGGGGAAGTTCCACGGGATGATCTGCCCGACCACGCCCAGCGGCTCGTGGAAGTGGTACGCGATGGTGTCCTCGTCGATCTCGGAGATCGAGCCCTCCTGCGCGCGGATCGCGCCCGCGAAGTAGCGGAAGTGGTCGATCGCGAGCGGGATGTCCGCGGCGAGCGTCTCGCGCACGGGCTTGCCGTTCTCCCACGTCTCGGCGACCGCGATCTTCTCGAGGTTGGCCTCCATGCGGTCGGCGATCTTGTTGAGGATCACGGCGCGCTCGGTCGCCGTGGTCCTGCCCCAGGTGCGGGCGGCGCCGTGGGCCGCGTCCAGGGCGCGGTCGATGTCCTCGGCCGTGCCGCGCGCGACCTCGGTGAAGGTGCGGCCAGTGACGGGGCTCGGGTTCTCGAAGTACCGGCCGCTCGCCGGCGCGACGTACTCGCCGCCGATCCAGTGGTCGTAGCGGGACCTGTACTCGGCGATCGCCCCGGGGGTACCGGGTGCTGCGTAGACGGTCATGTGCGTCTGCCTCCTTGCAGTGCTCCGTGCCGTGCGTGGCCTGCGTGGTGTCGGCTGCCCGCCGGCCGACGCGGTCCACGGCCCGTGGCGCACCGTTGCGCCGGGTTGGTCAGGACGCTACGGGCGCCAGGGTTGCAGGAGGGTTGCAGTCAACCTGTCAGAACGAGCGCGCGACCGGTCGGGGCGGGCACCTCAGCCCAGCGAGCGGTCCAGCAGCGCGAGACGCGCCCGGGCCCGCGCCGCGGCGGGGCTGCCCGGCGCGACGAGGGCGGCGAGGCGCCGCCACGCCGCGTGGTCGTCGGCGCCCTCGTCGCTCGCGAGCCAGCGGCCCACCGCCCCCGGGTCGCCCGACGCGAGGACCGCCCCGCGCACCTCGGCCGAGAGCTCGTCGCGCAGCTGCTCGACGCCCGGCGCGACCGACCGCGGCAGCACCGGTCCCGCGTACGCCGTGAGCGCCCCGTGCACGTCGCCCACCGCGAGCAGGTCGCGGACGGTGTCGAGGTCCGTGCGCAGGAGCCCGCCCAGCCGGTACGGGCGCGAACCGCCCAGCAGCGGCCCCACGGCCCGCCGCAGGCGCGACACCTCGGCCCGCACCGTGACGTCCGACAGCTCGCCCGGGTGCAGCAGCACGGCCAGCTCGTCCGCACCCAGCCCCCGCGGGTGCGCCGCGAGCAGCAGGAGGATCTCGCTGTGGCGAAGGCTCAGGCGGCCCGACGGCGCAGCGTGCGTGCCGCCGTCGGGCACGGTCGCGTACGTGCCCGGGCCGGGCCACCCCGCCGCTGCTCCGGGCGCCGCCCGCAGCGTGCCCCCCGGACGTCCCAGGACGTCGAGCTGCGGGGCGCTCGCAGCCCCTGCGAGCCGACCGCCGGGCGGGACGTGCTCGGCGAGCTCGCGCTCGACCGCCGCGACCGACGCGCGCACGAGCGAGAGCACGAGACCCGACCCCGCGACCCGCCCTCCCGTGACGTCCAGGACCCCCAGGACACGGCCGGTGTGCAGGTCGCGCACGGGCACGGCCGCGCAGTTGAAGGACTGGACGGGGCGCGTGAAGTGCTCGGCACCCAGGACCTGGACCGGTCGACCCGTCGCGAGGGCCGTCCCCGGAGCGTTGGTCCCGACGCGCTCCTCGCGCCACACCGCCCCCTCGACGAACCCGATGCGTCCCACCTGGTCACGCACGCTCGAGCTGCCCTCGACCCACAGGAGGCGACCGGCGTCGTCGGTCAGCGCGACGACCGCGCTCTCGCCCGCGAGGCCCGCGACCAGGAGGTCGCGCACGACCGGCATGGCTCGCGCGAGCGGGTGCTGCGACCGGTAGGCGCCGAGGTCGAGGTCGGTGATGGACGTGTCCGGCTGGGGCGAGTCGGGGTCGACGCCGCTGCGGGCGCTGCGGCGCCACGACTCGGCCACGAGGGGACGGATGCCGGGCGGGAGCGCGCCGGTGCTGAGGAAGGCCTCGCGGGCCGCGCGGACGGATGCGCGGCGGGGCGGGGCGTCGGGGCTGTCCCCCGTGCCGGGGCTGTCGGAGCGGGCGGGTGCACGATGGTCGGTCATGATCGCCTTCCTCCGACGGCCTTGTCGGGTCGATCCGGGGCTGCTGCCAGTGTAGGCAGCCGCGCCGCCGGGCGGGCTCAGGAGCCGCAGGATCTCGCGAATTAGCATTCTGACAGCAAGTGCCTATGATGTCAGTATGCCGAAGATCATCGGCGGTTCGCTCCACGAGCACCGCGCACAGACCCGTCAGAAGCTCTTCGCGGCGCTCTCGAACCTCATGATGGACCGCGGTTTCGACGCGATCTCGCTCGCGGACATCGCTGCCGCGGCGGGCGTGGGACGCACCGCGGTGTACAACCACTTCCCCGACAAGGAGTCGCTGCTCCTGGGGTTCATCACGCACGAGACCGAGCAGTACGTCGGCACCCTGGAGCGCGCGCTGGAGGGCGTCGACGACCCGGTCGAGCAGCTCCGCACCTACATCCGCCAGCAGGCGCAGCTCAAGCGAGTCTTCCACCTGGCCCCCGGGCCGGACCTGCGCACCGTGCTCTCGCGCGGCACGCAGCAGCGCCTGCGCGAGCACGCCGTGATCGTCGAGGACACGCTGCGCCGCATCCTGACCGCGGGCATCGCGTGCGGCGAGTTCCCCGAGCAGGACCTCGGCACCACGGTCCAGCTCGTCAACGCGTGCCTCTCGGGCCGCCTCATCCCCGAGGACCCCGCCCAGCGCGAGCGCGCGATCGAGGCCACCGAGGCGTTCGTCCTGCGGGCCGTCGGGACGCAGGAGCTCGTGGCCGGCTGAGGTTGACACCCCGCACGACCGGCTGCGAGCCTGCGGCGTGACCCCGACCGCCCCGGCCCCCGCAGCCCGCGCCTTCCTCGCCCCGACCCTCACGTTCGTCCTCGCGACGTTCGTCGCGTCGGGCGCGCTGCTCCTCCTCCAACCGGTCTCGGGGATCGACCCGTCGGTGCTCGCCCTCGTCCAGCTCGGCCCCGCGATCGGGGCCGGTCTCACGTTCGCGATCTTCCGCGGGCGCCTCGCACCGCTGCTGCCGAGCGCCGTCCCTCGCCGTCAGGTCGTCGCCCACCTCGTCCTCGCGTTCGCGGCGTGCCTGCTCTACTGGGGTGTGCTCGTCGTGACGCTCCTGGTGCAGGGCGAACCTCTCGCAGGGGTGCACGCGACGGCGGGTGTGCCGTTCGTGCTGCTGCTCCTCACCTACCTCGTGGGTGCGGCCGGCGAGGAGATCGGGTGGCGCGGCATGCTCCAGCCCTTGCTCGAGAACCGGTTCTCGCTCCTGGTCGCGAGCATCGTGACCGGCCTCGTGTGGGGCGTGTGGCACGTGCAGATCTTCACCGCCGGGCCCGTCGTGATCGTGGGCTTCCTGCTCGCGACCGTGGCCCTGTCGGTGCTCGTGGGGCACTTCGGGCGAGGCACCGTGGGGCAGCGCGTCGCGCTCGCGACCCTCGTGCACTGGCTCGTGAACGTCGCCCTGCTGCTCACCCTCGGGGACCGGCACTCGACCCCCGAAGGAACTGTCGCGAACGCGATCGCCGCGCTCGTGACGACGGCCGTCTTCATGGCCATGTTCGCCGCAGCCCAGCGCAAGCGCGGCAAGAGCGCGCTCGTGGCGCGCCGCACGCAGGACGTCGCGGCGTAGGACAGCCCCGCGGGGCGGTCCTGCGCGCCTGGCGCCGACGTCTGGCGCACCCGGGGCGGGAGCCGCCGCCAGCCTCTCACGTGGTGCCGCTGGTCTTCCCGGCCCGACCCGCTTCGTCCTGCCGCACCGGCGCCCACCGACGTCTCTCGCCGTCAGGCCTCTCCCCCAGGGGTGTGTTTCTGCGGAGCCGCAACAATTGTTGCGGCTCCGCGGAAGACGAACCCTCCCGGAGTCGCCAGGATCCACTGCCGGGCCGCGGCTCGGACAAGACCGCACCCGACGGCCCGGCCCCGGCTCCGCCGTCGGGCCGGTGACCTCCGCGCACAGCCCTGCGGCAGGGAGCCTAGAGTTCTCCGGTGCCCCCCGCAGAACCCCCACCCCCCGCTGACGCTGCCCGGAGGCCGTCCGGGCAGCCCGACGAACCCGCCCGCCGCGGGCTCGGCCGGTCCTTCACCAACGTCTTCACCGCGAACATCAGCTCGAGCCTGGCCGACGGGATCGCGCGCGTCGCCGCGCCCCTCCTCGCGGCCCGCCTCACGGACGACCCCTTGCTCATCGCGGGCATCGCGGCCGTCGCGATGCTGCCGTGGCTGTTCTTCGCGATCCCGTCCGGGGTGCTGCTCGACCGGATCGACCGTCGCCACGCCATGGCGATCGCGAACGGCACCCGGACCCTCCTCGCGGTCACGCTCCTCACGCTCTTCGCGACCGACACCCTGACCATCTGGTGGCTGTACGCGGTGATCTTCGCGTACGGCGCGCTCGAGACCCTCTACGACGGCGCGATCCGGGCCGTCGTCCCCGCGATCGTGCGCCGCGCGGACCTGCCGCGTGCCAACTCCCGCATCGAGGCGGGCGAGCTCGTCGTCCAGAACTTCCTCGCGGTGCCCGTGACGTCGGCGCTGTTCGCGGTCGCGGTCGTGATCCCGCTGGGCATCGGTGCCCTGTCCTACGCGGTCGCGGGGGTGCTCGCGTTCTTCCTGCCCGCCGCCGCGGCCGGCGCCCACCGCGCGCGCCGACGCCGGGTCGACGACGCACCCGTCGCCGCCGCGGGCGCACCGCACGACGACGCCGGGACGCCCGCGCTCCCGTCCGTCCGTGCGACGTTCGCGCACCAGCTCACCGACGGCTTCCGCTTCATCATGAGCCACCCGATGCTGCGGCCCCTGTGGTTCCTCAGCATCCTGATCGCGCTGTTCTTCTCGGCGGCGATCGCGACGGACGTGCTCTTCGTGCTCGAGCGCCTCGACGTGCCCGAGCAGTGGTTCGGGGTGTTCATGCTGTCGGGCGCCGTCGGGGGCATCGTCGGCGCCGTGGTCGTGAGCCCGCTCAAGGTCCGGTTCGGCGCCGGGCCCGTCATGGCCGCGGCGAACTTCGTGGGCCCGGTCGCGCTCGTCGTCATGGGCTTCTTCCCGACGATCCCGGTCGCGGTCGTGTGCTTCGCGGTGTCGTTCGGGTCGACGTCGGTGTGGAACGTCCTGGTCATGTCGCTGCGCCAGGCCGCGATCCCGGGCCACCTGCTGGGGCGCGTGCACGGGACGTGGCGCACGCTGCTCTGGGGCACCATGCCGCTCGGCTCGCTGCTGGGCGGCCTGCTCGCCCGGATCGACCTGACGACACCGCTGCTCGTCGCGGGCGGGCTCACGGTCGTGGTGGCCGCGGTCGGGTACCGGTTCCTGCACGGCCTGCCCAACCCCGAGGGCGTCGCGGAGCACGCCCTGCCCACGAGGTGACACCGCGCCCCCAGGACCAGTCCGTGAGATCTCCCCCACAGAGCATAGGTAAACCTCACCTCACTGTTGTATCGTTCCTGACGCGACGTCATGACGATGTGTCACCACACCGTGGACCCTGCGCCGAACCCGGCGCACGTGCCGACGTCGTGCACGTGACACGACGAACCGCAGGAGCCCCTCGTGACCGCTGAGACCCTTCCCGCCACCGACGCCGCACCCGCGTCCCTGTCGCTGCGCCTGCGCGAGGGCACCCGCCCCGAGCACGAGCAGGCCGAGACCACGGGCTTCGTCGAGAAGCTCATGGGGGGCGAGCTCGACGTCGCCGCCTACACGGACCTCGCCGCACAGCAGTACGCGATCTACGGGGCGCTCGAGCAGGCCAGCGCCCAGATCCGCGATGACGCCCAGGGTGCGACCCTCGTGTTCGACGAGCTGACCCGCACGCCCTCGATCGAGAAGGACCTCGCATTCCTGGTCGGTTCCGACTGGGCCACCAAGATCCGCATCCTGCCCGCGACCGAGGCCTACGTGGCCCGCCTGCTCGAGGTCGGCACCTCGCTCTCGGCCTACGCCGCGCACGCCTACACGCGCTACCTGGGCGACCTCTCGGGCGGTCAGATCATCAAGCGCATGATGGAGCGCCACTACGGGCTCGGCCCCGATGGCCTCGCGTTCTACACGTTCGACGAGATCCCCAAGGCCAAGCCGTTCAAGGACGTCTACCGCGAGCGCCTCGACTCCCTGGACCTCACGGACGAGCAGATCGCCGAGACGGTCGAGGAGGCCAAGCTCGCGTTCCGCCTCAACAGCGCGCTGTTCGCGGAGCTCGGCGCGATCCACTGCTGAGCACGCGGTGAGCCCGCCTGCTCACCGCACCCGCTGAGCGCCGCTCCCGCCCCGCCCCGCCTCCGCCTCCGCCTCCGCCTCCGGGACCGAGCATGCGGTGGGCGTCCGTCGAGCATGCGGTGGGCGTCGAGATTCCCCGGATTCTCGACGCCCACTGCATGCTCGGCACCGGGAACCGGCCCCGCACGACCGTGGGTACCAGCGCCCGGGACCGCCGGCAGCGTCTCCAAGATCACAGAAGATCCCGTGGACCGGCCACCCTGCCGAGGCCCTGCGTAGGTTAGCCTCAACTTACCCGGAGCCGCCTTCTCGCGTGGGCGGCCGACCCTCGCTGGAGCCTTTGTGATGTCGCACCCTGCCCGCGTCCCGTCCCCCGCGCGTCCGCGCGGCCTGCGCCGCTCGTCCGTCGTGGGCGTCGCCACGCTCGCAGCGGTGCTGCTCGCGGCAGGCTGCGCTCCTCTCCCCTACGAGCCCGAGGGCCCGACGACAGCGCCCCCCTTGGCCTCGGACTCGTCGCCCGCGCCCACCGAGGCCGTCGCCCTGGACGCCTGCGCGGCCCTCGAGACGGGCGAGCGCCCCACCGTGGACCCCGCGACGTTCCCCACCGGCCCGACGACCGCGACGTTCGCCGACAACGTGATCGACCCGATCGTCTCGGCTCCGACCCCGACGCTGCCCGTGACCCTGCAGTCGTTCGACGGTCGCGAGGTCACGGTCGCCGACGCCTCGCGCATCATCGCGGTCGACCTCTACGGCACGCTCGGCGAGATCGTCTACAGCCTGGGGCTGGGAGCGAACGTCGTGGGTCGCGACCTGCCGACGGGCTTCCCCGAGGCCGCCGACGTCCCCGTCGTGACCGGCGCCGGCCACGCCCTGAACATCGAGACCATCCTCGGCCTGAACCCGAGCGTCATCCTGACCGACGCCACGCTCCTCACGGACACCGCACGCTCGCAGCTCGAGTCCTCGGGCATCCCGGTCGTGTACTTCGACGAGGCCCGCACGCTCGACGGGATCAACGACCGCATCACCGCGGTCGCGACCACGCTCGGCGTCCCCGAGGCCGGGGCGGCGCTCGTCGAGCGCACCGACCAGCAGATCTGCGCGGCCCTCGCCGGGGTCCCCGCGGACACCGGCAACCCGCTCGTGGCGTTCCTCTACCTGCGCGGGTCGAACATCAAGATGCTGTTCGGGCCGGGCTCGGGCGCCGACGACCTGATCCGCGAGATCGGCGGCCAGGACGCGGGCACCGCGATCGGCCTCACGCAGCAGTACGCGCCCGTCACGAGCGAGGCCATCATCTCGGCGGCGCCGGCGGCGTACCTCGTCATGACCGACGGCCTCGAGTCGAGCGGCGGTCTCGACGCCATGATGGCCATCCCGGGCCTGGCGCAGACCCCGGCGGGCCAGGACCAGCGCGTGATCGACATGGACGGCAGCCGCCTGCTGACGTTCGGCCCGCGCACGGGCGAGACCATCGCGTCGCTCGTCGAGGCGTTCTACGGTGTCCCGGCCCCCGACCTGACCGCGGTCACCTCGGCCGACGGCCAGTCCGACGCCGGCACGGCCACGCCGTGACGCCGGGTTCCCACCCCGCCGGCCCGACGACGGCACGCCCCACCTCCGACGCCCTCACCACGGCGCAGCGCACCGCGGACGGGACGACCACCGACCGGCGCGAGCCGGGCACGCCGGTGAGCGACGCCGTCGGGCACGGGGCTGCTCCCCGGGGCGACGGGCGCGACACGAAGGACGCCGCTGCGCTCACCGCCGTCGGTCGCGGGCGGCGACGCGCCGCGACCTGGCTCATGATCGGGCTCGGCGTCGCGCTGCTCGTCCTCACCGTGCTCTCGGGCATGACCGGGCAGGTACCCGTGTCGCCCGCCGAGGTCCTCGGCTCGCTCATGCACCACATGGGCCTCGACATCGGGCCCATGCCCTCGCACCCGCAGGGCGAGAACACGTTGTGGGTCGTGCGCTTCCCGCGCGTCGTCCTGGCGATCCTGGTCGGGGCCGCGCTCGCCTGCTCGGGCGCGCTCATGCAGGGCGTGTTCGGCAACCCGCTCGCCGAGCCCGGCGTGATCGGCGTCTCCGCCGGCGCGGCCGTGGGCGCGTGCGCGGTCATCGTCACCGCCGGCTCGCTCGTCTCGGGGACCTGGGTCGCCGCGGCCGCCTTCCTGGGCGGACTGATCACGACGTTCGTCGTCTACGCGCTCTCGCGGTCCGGCGGACGCACCGAGGTCGTGACGCTCGTGCTCACCGGCATCGCGGTCAACGCGTTCGCGGGCGGGCTGCTCGCGTTCTTCACGTTCGTCGCCGACCCGGCCGCGCGCGAGCAGATCGTGTTCTGGCAGCTCGGCTCGCTCGGCGGGGCCACGTGGGGATCGGTCGCGGTGGTCGCGCCCATCGCGATCGTCGGCGTGACCGGCGCGATGCTGCTGCGCCGCCAGCTGGACCTCCTGTCGCTGGGCGAGCGTGCCGCGCAGCACCTGGGCGTCGACGTCGAACGGCTGCGACAGATCGTGATCGTGCTCGTCGCGCTGCTCGTCTCGGCCGGGGTCGCGTTCACCGGGATCATCGCGTTCGTCGGGCTCGTGGTGCCGCACCTGGTCCGCATGGTCTGCGGGCCGAGCCACCGCTGGCTCATCCCCGCGTCGGCGCTCGGCGGGGCCGTGGTCCTGCTGCTCGCGGACCTCGTCTCGCGCACCGCGGTCGCGAACGTCGAGCTGCCGCTCGGCATGATCACCTCGCTCGTGGGCGGGCCGTTCTTCTTCTACCTGCTGCGCCGCACGCGCTCTCGCCAGGGAGGTTGGGCATGAGCCGCGGGACCTCAGGGATCGTGGAGCTCGAGTCGCGCCACGAGGGCAGCAGCTTCTGGTCGTCGCTCCGGACCGCGGTCACAGGGCGACGGCGCACGTCGCGCCTGCCGGGCACTCCCGAGCCCGGCACGGTCGTGACCGAGGCGCGCGGGGCGACGCTCTCGCTCGACGGGACCCCCGTGCTGCGCGACGTGTCGGTCGCGGTGCGGGCCGGCGAGGTCCGGGCGCTGCTCGGGCCGAACGGCGCGGGCAAGTCGTCGCTGCTCGGTGCGCTCACGGGCGACCTGCCGCTCGACGGCGGGTCCGTCCTGGTCGACGGCGCCCCGCTCGGGTCGTGGACCGCGACCGAGCTCGCGATGCGCCGGGCCGTGCTCATGCAGCAGATCCACCTCAGCTTCCCGTTCACGTCGCTCGACGTCGTGCAGATGGGCCGCGCACCCTGGCGCGGGACGCCCCTCGAGGAGACCGACGACCAGGCGGTCGCCGACTCGCTCGCCGCGACCGACGTGTCCCACCTCGCCGACCGGCACTTCCCGTCGCTGTCCGGGGGCGAGAAGGCGCGCGTCGCGCTCGCGCGCGTCCTGGCCCAGCGGACCGGGCTGCTCATGCTCGACGAGCCGACCGCCGCGCTCGACCTCAAGCACCAGGAGCTCGTGCTGCAGATCGCGCGCCGCCACGCGGCGGCCGGGGGTGCCGTGGTCGTCGTCGTGCACGACCTGGGGCTCGCGTCGGCCTACGCGGACCAGGTCACGCTCATGGCTCGCGGCCGCGTGGTCGCCGACGGGGCACCCGCCGAGGTGCTGACGGCCGAGCGGCTGAGCGAGGTGTACGACTACCCGGTCGAGGTCGTCGAGCACCCTGGCGGCGGGGCGCCGATCATCCTGCCGGCACGGGCCCTGAGCCACTGACGACTCCGGCTCCGACGCCGACGCCGACGCCGACGCGGGGGGACGACTCTGCCCGCCGAGGTAGAACGTGCTGCGCGAGGTAGAGCCCGTCGCGTTCTACCTCGCGCAGCACGTTCTACCTCGGCCCCACGTCGTGGCGGGTGTGGCAGGGAGGCCGGTGCGGCCGGTGACCTACAGGTTCCGCTCCGCGTACACCGCGAGCGCGTCCCGCACGAACGTGGCCCCCTCGACGCCGCCGTAGCTCGCAGCGAACCGCTCGTCGGCCACGTACATCTCCCCGAGCCCGACGACGTACTCCCTGACCGGCGCCGAGCCGTGCCCCGGGGTGCCCGGGATCCCGCTCAGCCACTCGACGTGCCTGCGCGCGAGCGCCTGCGCCTCGTCTCCGTCGGGCGCGACGCCTGCCGCAGCGGCGGCCGCCCAGTCGGCGGCCAGCTGCCGGGTCCGGTCCTGGTACGCCGCCTTGTCCTGCGCGGACAGCCCGCGCCACCAGGCGTCGCCCGTCCGGTAGGCCTCGGCGCCCCACCGCTCGGTGACCTCTGCCTCGTGCTTCGTGTGGTCGAACCCGTCGAACATCTCGTCCGCCATGAGTCGCCCACCTCCTTCCATGGTCGTGATCGTGCGCTCGACCGACGCGATCTGTCGTGTCAGCCGCTGCTGCTCGGCCCGCAGGGCGTCCAGATGGGTCCGCAGGGCCCCCGCCTGCACGGCCGGGCTCGCCTCACCGTCCCGATCCAGGATCTCGGCGACGGCCGGGAGGCCCACGCCGAGGTCCCGCAGGAGGAGGATCCGCTGGAGGCGGACGAGCGCGGGCCCGTCGTAGTACCGGTAGCCGTTGTGCCCGACCCTGCTGGGCACGAGCAGCCCGATCGCGTCGTAGTGACGCAGCGTGCGGCTCGTGGTCCCGGCGAGGCGGGCGATCTCCTGGATCGACCAGTCGGTCGGGGCCTGCGGTGCGTTGGCGGTCATGCGCTCCTCCTTCCTGGACGGTCGGGGCGGAAGCCCGTCGACGACGGGCGCCGTCGTGGGCTGCGGGTTCTGCAGGCCTCGGGTGAGGTAGCACGATCGACCCTAGAAGTTGACGCTACGTCAAGGTCAACCCTGTGTCTGCGGACTCGTTGTCGGAAGTGCACGGCGAGATGCGCCGGTGCACTCCTGACGACTGGTCCTTGCGCTCCTGAAGGGTCCGCGCGTCACGCCCTTCGGTCCGACTCTCGCGACTCCCGTGGTTCTCGCGGCCTCGCTCTTCACCGCCCGACGGCGTCACTCGCCCCGCAGCGCCCGCGCCAGCTCGTCGGTGCTCGCCACGACACGGAGCGCGCCCGCGTCCTCGAGCTCCCCCGGCTCGGCGTACCCCCACGAGACGCCGAGGCAGCCGATGCCGTGCGCAGCGGCCCCCAGCACGTCGTGCTCGCGGTCGCCGACCATGACGATCTCCTCGCGCGGCGGCAGGCCGTCGGGAACGGACCCGACACGCCCCGCACCCGGAGCTTCCTCGCTCTCCGAGGCTGCCGAGGCTGCCGAGGCTGCCGAAGACGCCGCGGCGTCAGCCCCGCCGACCACGCCGTCGGACGCCGCCAGCGACGCGAGCGCGTGCTCGATCACGTCCGCCTTGGAGCCGCGCGATCCGTCGAGGGTCGCGCCGTAGACCCCCTCGACCAGGTCGTCGATCCCGAAGTGCGCGGTGATGCGGCGCGCGTAGACCTCGGGCTTGGACGTGGCGACCGCGAGCCGGACACCGGCGGCGCGCGCCGCCGTCAGGCACTCCAGGATCCCCGGGTAGAGCGAGTTGTCGAGCATGGCTCCGGCCGCGTAGACCTCGCGGTACGCCGAGAGGGCCTCTGGGACCCGGTCCACGGGGACCCCGTGCAGCGCGAACGTCTCGTGGAGCGGAGGGCCGACGAAGCGCCGCAGGGTCTCGTCGGTCGGGGTCTCGATCCCCAGGGTCGCGTAGGCGTGCCGGACCGAGGAGAGGATGCCGGGGGCCGAGTCGGTCAGCGTCCCGTCGAGGTCGAGGAGGGCCAGTCGATAGGGAGGGTTCGCGGTGGTCACGGGATCGATTCTGCCGTGCACCATGGACGCACGGCCGCCGAGGTAGAGACCTCCCGTCGAGACAGAGGGTCCGGGCCCTCTACCTCGACGCCGGCCTTCTATCTCGGTGTCGAGGTGCGGGCGGCGAGCGCCGCCACGGCCGCGGTCAGCTCGCGCGCCCGGCCGCTCGCGACCAGGTACTCGCGTCGTCCGCCGCCCACCACGATCCGCACAGCCTCTCCTTGACGGACCATGAGCGCGACCCGACCACCACCGAGGAACCGGAGACCGAGCCCGCCCGCGGACAGTGCGTCGACCGTCGGCCCGCCGGCTGCCCCTCCCTGGACCTGATCGATCTCGTGGCCAGGGATCCGACGACGCCAGACCGGCACCCCGCCCAGGCGGAGCGAGAGCGTCATGGCATCGGGCCCGACCGCCACGACCGACGACATGCGCGCGGCCGCGGCACAGATCGCGAGCGCCAGGGTGCCGGGCAGCACGTCGAGCCATCCGAGCCCTCCTGTGGGTGACACCGCAAGGCCCACCGTCAGCCCGGTGATCGCAAGACCGAGCGTCATGACCAGCGCCTGGGTGACGACGGACGCGTGGCGCACCTCGGTGAACACCGAGCCCCCGCGCCCCGTCATCGGTCCTTCCCCGACGGAAGGGGCGCGCCCAGATCCTGGGTCGCGGTCCCGACCAGCCCGTCCGGAACCACCCCGCCCGTCGGCCCGTGCGACAGGCGCCCCGGCACCTCCTGGGTCGCTCACGTCACGCATCCGGTCGCTCCGCAGGTCGTGCCGCCCCGCCGCCGCCGCCCCGCCGACGCGCGACCGCCCACCCCGCGACGAAGCCGAGCACCAGGAGCCCTGCCCCCAGCGCGACGAACCCGAGGACCTGGGACCACGGGCGGGAGGGGTTGAACATCTCCCCCGACAGCGGCGCGTACGCGAACCACCCGAACGAGGCAGCACCGTAGGGCCGCGACGCGAGCCACACCCCGACGCCGACGAGCAGCACTCCGGCGACGAACCCGAGCACCTCGCCTCGACCCAGCCCGCGGGCAGGCGTTCGTGCGGGTTCAGAGACGGGGGAAGTGGTCATGCCGGACATCCTGGCGCGGCCGCCGGGAGGCTGCAACCGCCCGCGCCGGGCGACGGCCACCGAGGCGGGGGCCACCAGCCATCGGCCGTTGGACCCCGGGGTAGAGGCTTCCCGTCGAGGTAGAGGGTCCGGACCCTCTACCTCGACGCCGGCCCTCTACCTCGGCGGGTCGGCCACCGCGGACTTCCGGCCGGCCCCGGCCTGTCCCCGGCCTCGCCCTCCCACACGAGCCACTTCTCCTCGACGGCCCGCTCGACGTCGATCCCCTGGGACCGCGCGAGCAGGAGCAGGTGCGCGAGCACGTCGGCGACCTCGGCTGCGAGCGCCGCCCGCCCGTCGTCGGGCACCTCGCCCGGCGCGGCCCGGGGCCGCGTGCGCCCCGTGGTCGTGAGGTACGCCTGCGTGAGCTCGCCCATCTCCTCGGCGAGCTTGAGCACGAACCAGTCGGGGTCGCGCTCGATCCCGAACTTGCGCGCGTAGAGCGCGGACACGGCCTCGACGCGCTCGGTGAGCGCGGGCAGCGTGAGGCCCGACGGCGCAGGCTCGGGCGGGGTGCTCGGCGTCGCGGTGGTCATCGCGCCAGTCAAGCACTCGTCACTCCCCGACGAGGCCCCTCACCACGCGGTACGACAGATGAGTCACCAGATGGTTGCTGCTCACCGGCCCGGGCTCGACCCGCAGGTCGCCCAGGCCCTCGAACAACCGCTCGCCCGCCCCCAGGAGCACGGGCGCGACGTGCAGCCCGAACTCGTCGACGAGGCCCGCCGCGAGGTAGGCCCGCATGGTCGAGGCGCCGCCCGCGATCCCGACGTGCCCGTCGCGGGAGGCGGCGAGCGCCTGCGACAGCGCGGACTCGAAACCGTCCGTGACGAAGAAGAACGTCGTGCCGCCCTGCATGACGAGGGGTTCGCGCGGGTGGTGCGTGAGCACGAACACGGGCGCGTGGTAGGGCGGTTCCTCGCCCCACCATCCCCTCCAGGACTCGTCCCACGGCCCGCGACCGGGCGCGAACATGTTGCGCCCCATGACGAAAGCGGTGGGGGCGGCGATGGACTCGAGCGCGGCCGTGTTGGCCTCGGGCTCCTCGAACATCCACCGGTGCAGCTCCTCGCCGCCCTCGCCGAGGGGGTTCTCGAGGGACTGGTGCGGTCCCGCGACGTACCCGTCGAGGGACAGCCCGACGTCGAACGTCACCCTGCCCACGGCGCTCACACCGACTTCCGGGTGCGGCGGATGCCGACGAACAGCCCCACGGCGCAGGTGACCGCCGCCGCGACCACGCCCCACAGGACCTCGGTGCTCGCGAACGTCCCGCCGAACAGGGCCCGCTCGGCATCGACCATGTAGGTCAGCGGGTTGAACTTCGACGCGGTCTGCATCCATGACGGCCCGGCCTCGAGCGGCAGCATCATGCCGGACAGGATGAGCAGCGGGAACAGCAGCGACTGCTGCACGCCCCAGAACAGCCACTCGCGGTTCTTCGCGGCGAGGGCGAGCGCGCACGACAGGGCGCCGACGCCCACGCCGAACAGCCCCAGGAGCGCGAGGCCCGCGAGCGCGTGCAGCGGGTAGAACGTGAAGCCGAACGGGATGCACACGACCGCGATGAGGAGCCCCTGGACCACGAGCGGTGCGAACTCCTTGAGGGCACGGCCCACGAGGATCGCCGACCGGTCGAGCGGCGTCGCGAGGACCCGCTCGTAGGAGCCGGTCATCATCTCGTAGAGCAGGTTCGAGCCCGTCATCGAGGTGCCGAACAGGGAGATCATGACGATCACGCCGGGCACGAACCACTGGAGCGTCGCGGCGGTCGACCCGCCGGGTCCGCCCATGCCGCCGCCCACGGCGCCGGTCAGCAGCGGTCCGAACAGGGCCAGGAAGATCAGCGGCTGGAGCAGCGAGAAGATGAGGGTGAAGGGGTCGCGCAGGACCAGGAGGATCTCGCGCGTGAACACGGCCCAGGTGTCGCCGAGGAACTTCCCGGCCCGCGAGCGCCCGACGTCGGAGCGTCGGTCGATCTGCTCCCTCACCCCGGTCCGTGGTGCGGTCTGCGTCGAGGTCCCGCCCGTGCCGGGCGCACGGTTCGTCAGGCCCGTGCGCGCCGCCGCGCGGCCGACCTCCGGTCCGGTCCCCGGACCGGCTCCCGCGCCGGTGCCCGTCGTCGGTTCCGTCTGCTCGTCCATCACGCCGCCTCCTCGCGCAGGCTCCGACCGGTCAGGTTGAGGAACACGTCGTCGAGGCTCGCCTGCTTGAGCCCGGCCGACCGGACCGCGAACCCTGCGACGCGCAAGGACTCGATCGCCTCGGGCAGCCGGTCGGCGCCGTGCGTCGTGGACAGGGTCACGGTGACGTCTCCCCCGGCGCCGACGGTCGCCTGCAGCCTCTGGCCGGCGGACCCGTCGGCCAGGTCGGCTCGGTCGGCTCGGTCGGGTCCGCCGGCCCGCCCCGCTCCGTCGCGCCCGACCCCTCCTCCCTCGCCCACGCTGCCCACGCCACCCACGACCGGGGCGAGGGCGGCGCGGACGCGCGTGACGTCGTCGGGCACCTGGCCCTGGGAACCTGGCGTGCCGGCGACGACGAGCGTCACGACGTCGTCCGCGTGGTCGCGCTTGAGCGCGGCCGGCGGGGCGTCGGCGACGATCGTGCCGTGGTCGATCACGACGACGCGCTCGGCCATCGAGTCGGCCTCGTCGAGGTAGTGCGTGGTGAGCACGATCGTCATGCCGTACCTCTCGCGCAACGCACCGATGTGCTCCCAGAGGTTCGCGCGGCTGTGCGGGTCGAGGCCCGTGGTGGGCTCGTCGAGGAACAGCAGGGGCGGGTGGTTCATGAGGCCGAGCGCCACGTCGAGGCGGCGGCGCTGCCCGCCCGACAGGCTCTGGACCGTGCGCTTGCCGAGGCCGTCGAGCTCGAGAGCGGCGAGGAGGTCCGCGGCGCGGCGCTGGTACTCGGCGGCGGGCAGCCCGTAGAAGCGGCCCTGGTTGTGGAGCTCGTCCGCGACCCGGTAGGAGAACCCTCCCCCGTTGCCCTGGCCGATGTAGCCGATGCGCGACCGGACCTCGGCGGGCTGGGTGCGGATGTCGAAGCCCGCGACCTGGGCGCGGCCCGCAGTGGGTTCGAGGAGGCTCGTGAGCATGCGCAGGGTCGTGGACTTCCCGGCGCCGTTGGGGCCGAGGAACGCGACGAGCTCCCCCTCGCGGACGTCGACGTCGATGCCCTTGACCGCCTCGACCACTTCCTTCTTGCGATGGAACGTCTTGGTCAGCCCTTCGGTATGGATCATGGCTCACGTCTCTCACGTACGGTGTACCGGAAAGAGATTTCACGTTAGCATACGGCGTACGGGAACTGAAGGGTCCCCGGAACCGCGCGGAAGTGGGAGGATCAGGCACCATGGCCAGCAACACCGTCACCCCCGTCCCCTCCGACGGGGTGGACTCCGCCCGGACCCCCGACTCATCGGTCGACGCCGACGCCGGCGCTGACGGCACGGACGACGTCGTGGAGGACGTCGTGGACGACCCGACCGACCAGGTCCCCCGCCCCGACGACGTGACCCGGCGCCTCGCGCTCCTGTGGGACCCGCCCGCGCCGCCCACGCGCGGGCGCAAGGCGCGCCTGACCCTCGCCGAGGTCGTCGAGGCCGGGACCGCGGTCGCGCAGGAGGTCGGGCTCGAGGCCCTCTCGATGCGCCGCGTCGCCGCACGCCTGGGTGTGGGCGCCATGTCGCTCTACACCTACGTGCCCGGGCGCACCGAGCTCGTCGACCTCATGATCGACCGGGCGTTCGGCGAGCTCGACCTGCCCCCGGCCGACGCCCCCTGGCGCGAGGGCCTGTCGCGGTACGCGCGCGAGGTCTGGCACCTCTACCAGCGACACCCCTGGATCCTGCAGACCAACATGTGGCGCCTCCCCTTGTCGCCGCACGTGCTCGACGCCCAGGAGGCCGGGCTGCGGACGCTCGTCGACACCGGGCTGCCCGCCGACCAGGTCGTCGAGATCCTGGGGCTGGTCGACGCGTTCGTGCGCGGCCTCGCACGGGCCGCTGTGGCTGAGACCGTCGAGAACGACGCGAGCGGCATGAGCAGCGACGAGTACTGGACGTCGATGAGCAGCTTCTGGGCCGACTGGTTCGACGTCGAGCGCTACCCCGTCATGACCCGGATCTGGGAGGCCGGCGGGTTCGACACACCCACCGACCCGTTCGACGCGTCGCTCGACCGGCTGCTCGACGGGGTCGAGATGACGATCGACCGGGCCCGCGAGCAGGACTGACGGCCGACCCTTCGGATGCCGGGGCGCGGGCCCTGCGGGTGCCGAGCACGAGGTTGCGGTCGTTCTGCCGCCCTGGACGACCGCAACCTCGTGCTCGACCGCGCGGAACCCCGTGCTCGGCACGCCGGCCGGGTGAACTCCTCGCTCGACCGCGAGCCCGCGCGGGTCCGCCGCGCGCCCGGCACCCCCGCGCGCTACGTTCCCAGGAACGAGGCCCTGCGACGCCCACGGACCCGCCGGGGGCAGGCCCCGCGAGGACGGTGGACCCCATGACCGAGCAGGACGAGTCCCTCACCGGACGCACCTCCAAGATCGCCCGCCGCCTGTGGGGCCTCGCGTACCTGCGCGGCATCCTGTTCCTCGTGATCGGCGTGGTGCTGTTCGTCGAGCCCGACCGCGGCATCCAGTGGCTC
Organism: Oerskovia merdavium; assembly: GCF_014836755.1. Taxonomy (GTDB): domain Bacteria; phylum Actinomycetota; class Actinomycetes; order Actinomycetales; family Cellulomonadaceae; genus Oerskovia; species Oerskovia merdavium. Next base: position 23,503 of record NZ_JACSQF010000007.1, on the reverse strand, counting down.
ACGTGGCTCGTGGCCGCGATGGCCGCCCTCCAGGGGGTCCTCTTCCTGATCGAGGCCGGGCGGCAGCGCAAGAACGGCGAGGGCGGCGTGTGGCGCTGGGTCGTAGGAGGCCTGGGGATCGCGGTCGGCATCACGCTCGCGGCCTGGCCCTCGGCGAGCGTCACGCTCGTGCTGCGGCTCGTGGGCATCTGGGCGCTCGTCGCGGGGCTCGTGGGGCTCGTCGGCGCGCTGCGCGCCCGCAGGACCCGCGAACCCGGCTGGGACTGGGAGCTCGCCACGGCCGCGCTGTGGGTCGTGTTCGGCATCCTGGTCCTCGTGAGCCCCGTGACCGGGCTGCAGACCATCACGGTCCTCCTGGGCCTCTACCTCGTCGTGACGGGCGTCGTGATCCTCGTCGCGGCGTTCGCGCAGAGCACGGCCGCGAAGGACGCCAAGGCCGCGCTCGCGAGGCCGGCGGCGCAGGCAGGCCCGACGGCGTAGACGGGCTCGACGGCGTAGGCGGGCCCGACGGCGTAGGCAGGCCCGACTGCTGGGGCGAGCCCGACGGCGGCGGTCCCGGCCGGTCGACCGGCACCGGCGGTCGACCGGCACGGACGAGTGCACCGGCCGCCCCCGCCGAGCACGAGGTTCCGTGCGGTCGAGGACGGGGTCGTGTTCGTCCTGCCCCTCAGAACGAACGCAACCCCGTTCTCGGCACCCGGCTCACCCGGCGCACCCCGCTCGACCCCTACCAGCCCTACCAGGCGTCCAGGTGCCGGTGCTCGTGCCCCGGCGGCGGCTCGTACTCGGCGTGCTGCCCGGGCTGGAGGTAGGTGCGCGCGAACGCGAGCGACGCCGCGAGGTCCTCGAAGCGCTCGGCCGCGGTCCGCGCCCGCCGGGTCGCGATCTCGACCACGACGTCGCCCTCCCACCCCCGGCGCACGAGCTCGCCCAGCACCTTGTCGCACGGCTGGCCCCCGCGGCCGGGCACCAGGTGCTCGTCCGACATGGAGTCGGTCCCGTCGGCGAGGTGCACGTGCGCGAGCCGGTCGCCGAACACGTCGAGCAGGTCGAGGCTGTTCTGCCGGGCCACTGCCGCGTGCGAGAGGTCGAGCGTCACCTTGTCGTAGGGGTGGTCGGTGGGGTCCCAGCCGGGCAGGTACGCCTGGACCTCGCGCTTGCGCCCGCGCCACGGGTACATGTTCTCGACCGCGATCGTCACGCCCGTCGCCGCGTTGAGCTCGCGCACGTGGTCGGCGAACCCGCGTGCGTACAGGCCCTGCCAGCGGAACGGCGGGTGCACCACGACCGTCCCCGCGCCCAGCTCGAGCGCGAGGTCCACGGTGCGCTCGAGCTTGGGGCCCGGCAGGCGCCCCCACACGCGCTGGCTGACCAGGAGCGTGGGGGCGTGCACGCTGCGGATCGGGACGCCCACGTCGGCCGAGAGCTTGGCGAGAGCCTTGGCGTCCTGGGTCGTCGAGTCGGACCAGACCATGACCTCCATGCCGTCGTACCCCAGGTGGGCCGCGGCCTCGAACGCGAACGGCGCCTTGCGCGGGTACACGCTCGCGCTGGACAGCGTGACCTTGATCCGGGGCTCGTCGCCCGTGCTGGGCTCGCCCTCGCCGGGTTCGCCCGGGACGGGCGGCTGGGCGTCGGGCGTCGTCGCTTCGCGCATGTCCGCCACCCTAGCCCCGACGGATGTGCGTCGTTCACAGGTCGTCCGTCGGGGCCTCCGAACTCTGGCAGGATGCTGACCGTCGCAGCCGTCCAGAGCACAGGAGGACCCTCGTGGAACGTACCGCCGTCGTCGCTCTCCCCGACGGGCTGCACGCGCGCCCCGCGGCGTTGTTCGCCGCCGAAGCAGGAAAGCAGGCTGTGCCCGTGACCATCCGCAAGGGCGACGGCGAGGCCGTCGACGCATCCTCGATCCTCGGTGTCATGACGCTGGGGGCTGGTCACGGCGACGAGGTCGTCCTGTCCACGGACACCGACGACGAGCGGGCCCTGGCCGCGCTCGAGTCGCTCGTCGCGTACCTCGAGCAGGACTCTGCCTGAGCCCTCGGTGGCTCCCTCCACGATCCTGCCCGACGGCGGCGCGCACGCCGCGTCGTCGGCCCGCCTCCCGGGGCCCCCGGAGGTGAGGCGACGACCCGGCCCGGGCTCCGCCGTCGGGCAGGTCGCACGGCACGTCGCTCCCCCGTACCCCGAGGGGGCGAGACGCCGTGCCCTAGAGCCCCAGTCGCTCCAGGACGGTCAGGCGCCGACGGACCGCAGCGCGCGCAGCGCCCGCGGTCGGTGCGGCGAGCGCCAGGCGGGCCAGGTCGACGCACTCGCGTGACGTCGTCGACGCGAGCACGGCGGCGACGTCGCCCAGGGCGCGCGGGGTCATCGAGAGCGACGTGACGCCCAGGCCCACGAGCACCGCCGCGAGGGCCGGGTCGGCTGCCGCCTCGCCGCACACCCCGACCGGGCGGCCGCTGGCCTCGCCTCCCTGGCACGCCGCGTGGATCAGGGCGAGCACGGCGGGCTGCCACGACGTCGACAAGGACGCGAGCCCACCGAGCTCCCGGTCCGCGGCCATCGTGTACTGCGTGAGGTCGTTGGTGCCGAGGCTCGCGAAGTCGGCGTGCTCGAGCAGCCAGCGCGACTGGAGGGCGGCGGCCGGGACCTCGATCATGACCCCCGCCGACGCCAGCCCGTGCGCGCGGCACGCGTCCACGAACTCGTGGGCCTCGTCGGGCGTCGCGACCATGGGGGCCATGACCCACACGTCGGCGGACTCCGCGGCCGCCGCGAGCGCGATCGCCTCGAGCTGACGGTCCAGGACCTGCGGGAAGCGCACCGCGGTCCGGAGCCCCCGCACGCCGAGCGCTGGGTTGGGCTCGACGGTCGCCCCGACGAACGCCAGCGGCTTGTCGACGCCCGCGTCGAGCGTGCGGACCACGACCCTGCGACCCGGGAACTCCGCGAGCACCGCACGGTAGGCCGCGACCTGCTCGGCCAGCTCGGGCTCGGCGTCCCTGCCCAGGAACGAGAGCTCGGTGCGGAAGAGCCCCACCCCCTCGGCCCCGGCCGCAGCCGCGTCGCGCGCCTCGCGCGCGTCCGAGACGTTGGCGAGGAGCTGGACCCGGACCCCGTCGGCGGTCCGGCCCGTCCCGTCGAACGCCCGGAAGACCGAAGGACGCTGCGCGGCGCGCGCGAGGTGCGCGACGTCGTCGGGCGACGGGTCGCGCTCGACCGATCCCCGCGAGCCGTCCACCAGGACGGTCTCGCCGTCACGCAGGCTGCCCGCCCCCGCGACCGCGACGATCGCCGGGATCCCGAGCGAGCGCGCGAGGATCGCCGTGTGGGACGTGGGCCCGCCGCCCGTCGTGACGATCGCCGCGACCCGGTCGGGGTTGAGCGTGGCCGTGTCGGCGGGGGCCAGGTCGTCGGCGACGAGGACGAACGGGCGGTCCCGGTCCGGCACCCCGGGCGGGCACAGCCCCAGGAGCGAGGACACGATCCGGTCGCGGACGTCCCGCACGTCCCGGGCGCGGCCTGCCATCACCCCACCCAGGGACTCCAGCCGGTCGGCGAGCGCGCTGCCCGCCTCCCAGACCGCGCGCGTCGGGGTCGCGCGACGCTCGCGCACCCGGCGCACGGCCTCCTTGAGGAGCGTCGGGTCGCCGGCCATGGCCGCCGTGACGGTCAGGACCTCGGAAGCCGTCCCGCTCGCGCAGGCCGCCCGGTCCATGAGGTCCTCGCGGACCGCCCGGACGGCCGCCTCGATCGCGCCGACGACGCGCTCCAGGTCTGCGGCGTCGTCCACCTCCCCGACGGGCGGCTCGGGCACGGGGGCCGGCATGGTCGCGACGACGCCGATGCTCCGTCCGGGGCTGACGCCGACCCCGCTCAACGCAGGGTGCGTCCCCCGGCGCGGGGCGCGGGCACGGTGGTCCGAAGGGGTGCGGAGGGCGGTGCTCATGAGCTGCTCCTGACGTCGGCGTTCGGGGGCGGGGTGCTGGGGTCGGGCGATGTCGGGGGGTGCGGGTCAGGGTCCGGGTCCGGGTCCGGGGCGGGATCCGGGTCCGGGTCCGGGGCGGGCGGCGCCGCCTCTGCGGCGCGCCCGTCGCGGGAGGTCCCGCGCTCGACGGGCTCGCTGGGCAGGGACTCGCCCGGAGGTGAGCCGCCGGGCAGCGACTCACCGGGCGGGTCGTCCTCCTCGCGCCCAGGCGTCCGCAGGTTCCACCGCGTGATGACGAACCGGAAGAGGAAGTAGTAGACGACCGCGTAGCCCAGCCCGATCAGGATGAGCAGCAGGGGCATGGACGCGATGCGGAAGTTCAGCAGGTAGTCGATCGCGCCGGCGGAGAACCCGAACCCGGACTTGACGCCGAGCGCGTTGACGAGCGCGAGCGAGGTGCCCGTGAGGACGGCGTGGATCGCGTACAGCGGGTAGGCGACGTAGACGAACGCGAACTCGAGCGGCTCGGTCAGGCCCGTGACGAACGCGACGAGCGCGGCCGAGCCCATGATGCCGCCGACCACCTTGCGGTGCTGCGGCTTGGAGGTGTGCACGATCGCGAGCGCGGCCGCGGGCAGGGCGAACATGAAGATCGGGAAGAAGCCCGTCATGAACGTCCCCGCCGTGGGGTCTCCGTGCAGGAACCGCGCGATGTCGCCGTGCCAGACCGCACCGTTCTGGTCGGTGTAGTCCCCGAACTGGAGCCAGGGCATCGAGTTGAGCAGGTGGTGCAGGCCGAGGGGCACGAGGAGGCGGTTGACCGTGCCGTAGACGAACGCCCCGATGATCGTCGAGCCCGTGACCCAGGTGCCGAGGGCCGTGAAGCCTGCCTCGAACCAGTGGTAGGCGAGGGCTCCCAGGACGGCGATCACGACGGCGGCACCCGCCGTGACGATCGGGACGAAGCGGCGGCCACCGAAGAACGCGAGGTAGGCAGGGAGCTTGATCCGGTAGTACCGCTGGAAGAGGAGCGCGGCGACCAGGCCCATGACGATCCCGCCGAGGACCCCGTAGTCGATGAGCGGCTGCTCGGTTCCCGGGGGCGCCTCGCCGAGGATCGCGGGCGAGAGCGCGTCGCCCACGCCCTTGAACACGAGGTATCCCATGACGGCTGCGAGCCCCGTGGAGCCGTCGGCCTTCTTGGCGTACCCGACGGCCACGCCGACCGCGAAGAGGAGCGGCAGGTTGTCGAAGAGCGCGTTCCCGGCCGCCCCGAGGACGTCCGCGACGTACTGCATCCATCCGATCGTCCCGGCGACCCCCTCGGACCCGAGCATGTCGGCCTGGCCGAGGCGGACCAGGACGGCGGCGGCCGGCAGGGAGGCGATGGGGAGCATGAGGGATCGCCCGACCCTCTGCAGCTGGGCGAAGCCGGGGATCCCGCGCTTCACGCGCGGTGTGTCGACGGCGGTCGTCATGGGCACTCCTCGTCGGGCGCTGGTGCCGCACCGAGGGACCACGTGCGCACCGTTGGACTGGGTCGAGCTGGCGAGATCGCGACGCAGGACCGGACGGGGAGCGCGTCGTTGCTGTGGTCCCGCTATCGTTCCGACCTTGGCGCGATAGTTGTCTGGACCACTTGCGCAAAGAGTGGTCTAGACATCATCATGTGTCAAGCCCTGGCCACCCCGGGGCACCGAGAGTGAGGACGACGTGGCAGCGACGACGCAGGCCAAAGCACCCAAGGGCGGGCACAAGTACCAAGCCGTCCGTGCCTACCTGGCCGACCTGATCGTGAGCGAGCTGGCCGTCGGCGACGCCGTCCCCTCCGAGCGCGTGCTCACCGAGAAGTTCGGCGTCTCCCGGATGACCGTCCGCCAGGCCCTCGACGCCCTCGTGGCCGACGGTGTCCTCCAGCGCGAGCAGGGGCGCGGCACCTTCGTGGCCCCGCAGCACACCGACTTCGAGATGCGGCTCACGACGTTCGGCGAGGAGGCTCGGCGCCGTGGCATGGTCCCGGGCACGCAGGTCCTCGAGAGCGGCACGACCCCCGCAGGACGGCTCGTCGCCGAGGCGCTCGGGTGCGGCGAGGACGAGCTCATGCACTACGTCGAGCGCCTGCGCTTCGCCGACGGGACCCCCATGGGCGTCGAGCGTGCGTGGGTCCCTGTCCACCTCGCGCCCGACCTGCTCGACGACGGCGTCCCTGACAGCCTCTACGACGCCCTGAAGGTCCGTGGCCACGCACCCACGTGGGGCGAGGACACGATCCTGGCGGCCGAGGCCACGGCCAAGGAGCTCGCGCTCCTCGCCATGAACGGAGGGCGCGCGGTCCTGCGGGCCCACCGGCGCACGTTCTCGGACGACGGCGCCTGCATGTACTCCCAGATGTGCTACCGCGGCGACCGGTACAGCGTCGTCGTCCCGCTGCGCGAAGCACGACCGACCATCGTCCCCCGGGTCCAGCCCGACGCCGACGACACGGCGGACGGGGCGGACGGCTGATGGGCGGGCCGCCCCGGGTAGGACCGACCTCACCACCGACCTCAGGAAGGATGCAGCGATGACTGCAGCAGATGCAGCACGGGCCGCCGCGATACTCGCCGGCCTCGGCGGGGTCGAGAACATCGAGGAGATCGACCCCTGCACCACGCGCCTGCGCTCGCTCGTCAAGGACCCGACCCTGGTGGACGTCGCAGCGCTGCGCGCGGCCGGGGCCTACGGCGTCATGACGACGGGCAGGGTGGTCCAGGTCGTCGTCGGGCCGCAGGTCGACACCATCGCCTCGGACCTCGCCGACCTCATGTAGGACGCGACCGGTCGCCCCGCGCCAGGAGACACCGCTGTCCGCCCTGGCCCCACCCGCCTCGCCCGCCCACGCATCACCGCTCGACGCCCCGACGCGCCCCGCGCGCAGCGGACGAGCACGCCCGGACCGCCGACCGGCGCGGCGCCCGGACCACCGACCCGCCGCCGTTCCCGCACTCGAAGGAGCACCGCATGAGCAAGGCACAGCAGATCCTCCTGGGACTCGGCGGTGACGCCAACGTCCTCGACCTGGAGCCCTGCATCACGCGGCTGCGCGTCGAGGTCCAGGACCCCGGGCTCGTCGACGAGCGTCTCCTGACGACGGCGGGCGCGGTCGCGATCGTCCGGAGCGGTCGCGCCGTCCAGGTGATCGTCGGCCCCGAGGCCGACACCCTCGCCTCCGACATCGCGGACCTGCGCTGATGCCCGCGCCGCTCACCCTCCTGGCCCCTGTCGCGGGGACCGTCGTGGAGCTCTCGGAGGTCGACGACCCGGTGTTCTCGGCCGGGCTCGTCGGAGCAGGGCTCGCGATCGAGCCCGACCCCGCCGAGGGAGCCCTCGTCGTCGCACCCATCAGCGGGACGATCGTCAAGGTCCACCCGCACGCGTTCGTGCTCCAGCACGAGGACGGGCGGGCCGTGCTCGTGCACCTGGGCATCAACACGGTCCAGCTCGGCGGCGCGGGGTTCACGCTCCACGCCGCCCTCGGCGACGCCGTCCGCCGCGGTGCGACGCTCGTGACGTGGGACCCCGTCGCGGTCGAGGCCGGAGGACGTTCTGCGGTGTGCCCGGTCGTGGCGCTCGACGGCGCGCGCGACGCCATGACTCCCCTGGCCCAGGTGGGCGCATGGATCGCTCGCGGCACCGAGCTGTTGTCCTGGGGGTGAGCCGCGCCGTCAGGCCGAGCCCGACGTCCCGGTCACGCTCGACCTGAGGGGGCGCCCCGAGGCGAAGCTCAGCCGCGGAGCGGAAGCGTCAGCCCCCGGCCCCGGGCCACCTCAGGAGCTTCGTCGTCCGGGCCGGCCGGGGACACGCCGCGGTCTACGACCCGCACCGGCACGCCCCAGTCCTGCTGCGCCAGGTGGCACGCGGGGAACACGTCGGGGTCGGGCGTCCCGTCGGCCAGCAGCGGCACGACGTCGCACGACGCGGCCTGCGCGGTCACGTGCAGCACTCCCTCGCCCACCTCGGGGTTCACGACGAGCTCCCGGGACAGGTCGGTGCCCGTCCCCGCCCCCTCGAGCAGCAGCTCGGGCGGCGTCGAGCTGACCGTGAGGCGCGTCGAGGGGCCGTACCGGTCGTCGAGCTTCTGCCCGGGGGCGGGCGAGAACGGCACGTCGAGGCGCAGGGCGCCGGCCACGACCTCGGTCACGGGGCGCTGCGTGCGGTGCGCTCCGCCGTCGAGCAGCTCCCCGGCCAGGGTCGCCGGGAGCGCGACGCGCGTGATGCGGTGCGCGGCCGACTCCACGACGAGCAGGTCGATGCGCGCGCCGGGCGCCGCGGGCGCTCCTGGCGTCCACGGCTCGCCGTCCACGAGCACGACGACGTCGCTCGGCTCCGCGAGCCCCGTCGCCAGGGTCGTCACCTGGCCCGCGACCGGGTCCTGACCGACGCCCGGGTCGGAGCCCGCGGCGGCCGCCGGGACGAACCGGCGGATCGCGCCGTTGTAGGTGTCGGCGACGGCGACGCTCCCGTCGGGCAGCACGGCGACGCCGAGCGGGTGCTGGAGCAGGGCCTGGTCGGCCGCACCGTCGCGGTGACCGAAGTCGAACAGCCCCTGCCCGACGGCGGTGCTCACCTCCACCCCTTCCGGCACGACGGCGACGCCACCACCGAGCCCGGTGACGCGGCGGAGCGCCGACGTCTCGGAGTCCGCGACCCAGACCGCGCCATCCTCCCCGACCGCCAGACCGGACGGCTGCGCGAACCACGCCCCGGACCCAGGCCCGTCCTCCAGCCCCTCGTTCATGGTCCCGGCCAGGAGCCCCAGCTTCCAGCCGTCGACCGCCCACAGCGTGTGGTTGCCGGCCATGGCGATCACGAACCCGCCCAGAGCCTCCGACCACACGACGTCCCACGGCGACGACAGCCTCACGTCCAGCGGGTCGTAGGTCAGCGCGGGGTCGAAACGGCCGGAAGATCGCTGATCGGGGAGGGCGAGGAGGGTGGCGGCGGCGGGTCGTGGCGGGTCTGGCGGGAGGTCGTGAGGGACGAGCGACCGGATGGCAGACCCGCCGCCGCCACCCTCCTCGCCCGAGGCGCCCACCACGTTCTCGACACCGCCCACCATGAACTGCTCACCCGTCCCGGCCACCGTCGTCACCTGGCCGTCTGCGAGCCGCACCCCGCGCAGCGCGTGGTTCACGGTGTCGGCGACCAGCACGTCGTAGCCGAGCAGCGACCGCAGCTCGGTCGGGACCAGGCACAGCCCGTTGGGCTCGCTGAACCGGGCGTCGTCGGGCCCGCCGTCGACGAGCCCGCGCTCGCCCGAGCCGATGCGCCGGACGAGCGTCTCGCCGTCGGGCAGGAGCTCGGCGAGCGAGTGGTGGCCCGCGTCCGCGACCAGGAGGTTGCCTCCCGGGAGCGCGATCGCCTTGGCGGGGAAGCGCAGCGTGCCCGACGTCGGGGCGGGGGGCACGTAGACGTCGTCGCTCCCCGCGGCGAGGGACCGCAACGTGCCCTTGGCGCGGTGCTCGGTCACGAGCTCGTCGACGAGCGCGGCGAGCGCGGACGCGTGCCCCTCGCCGGCCATCTGCGCGACGACGTAGCCCTCGGGGTCGATCACGACGAGCGTCGGCCAGGCCCGTGCGGTGTACGCGGACCAGGTGACGAGCTCCGGGTCGTCGAGGACCGGGTGCCGCACCTCGTAGCGCTCGACCGCGGCGGCGAGCGCGACCGGGTCGGCCTCGTGCTCGAACTTCGGGGAGTGGACGCCGATGATGACGAGGTCGTCGCGACGGGCCTCCTCGAGCTCGCGCAGCTCGTCGAGGACGTGCAGGCAGTTGACGCAGCAGAACGTCCAGAAGTCGAGGACGACGACCCGCCCGCGCAGGTCAGCGAGCGACACGTCGCGGCCGCCGGTGTTGAGCCAGCCGCGCCCGACGAGCTCGGAGGCGCGGACGCGGGGCAGGCGGGCGTGGGGGGTCGTGGAGCTCACCCGAGAATTCTGCCCCAGGCCGGGCGTCCGCCCGCCACCCGCTGCTAGCCTCGCGGCCTGAGGCTCGTGGACCGACCCCTGCGCAAGGAGGCGTGATGACTGACGAGGCGACACGGAGGTCTCGGCTCCGGAGGATGCGGGAGGACGACCTCCCGGTGCTGTTCGAGATCCAGCGCGACGCCACGGCCCAGCGCCAGGCCGCCTTCACCGACGCGACCGCCGGCGACCGCGACGCCTACCTGAGCAAGTTCCGCAGGATCCTCGCCGACGACGCGATCGTGAGCAGGGTCGTGGAGGTCGACGGCGAGGTCGTCGGCAGCGTGGCCGCCTTCCCGATCGAGGGCGACACCGAGGTCACCTACTGGATCCGGAGGGACTGGTGGGGCCGAGGAGTGGCGACCGAGGCGCTGGCAGCCCTGCTCCAGGAGGTGCCAACGCGACCGCTCCAGGCACGGGTCGCCGAGGACAACCACGGCTCGCGCAGGGTCCTGGAGCGCAACGGGTTCGTGCGGGTCGGCAGCGAGGAGTCGTTCGCGACGGCACGCGACGCGACCATCACGGAGCTGATTCTCGAGCTGCCCGCCTGACGGGCCGGTCTCAGCCCGCGCCCACGTGCCCCGTGACGCGCACGACGACCGCGACGCCGTCGACCTCCTGCGGCACCTCGCCCCGCGCGTCGGCGTCGACCACGTTGACCTGGAGGCACCAGGTGTCCTCGGCCGGTTCCGCGTCCTGCGCCGGCTCGGCCTGCACGGCTGCCTCGCCGTCCCCCGCACCGGCCGGGTCGGCGGCGACGCCCGATTCAGCGGGCCCGCGCGTCAGCCCGATCCCGGTCACGCCGTCGTGCTCCGCCAGGGCGTGCTTGAGCGCGGCCTTCGCTTCCCGGGCCTGCTCGAGGCTCGCCACGGCGCACCGCCCTCCCACCGTCCGGCGCCGGACGCGGGCCCGCGTCAGACGGCGAGCCGTGCGTCGAGCGCGGCGAGGACGGTGTCGATCGGGTTGACGTACGTCAGCCCGGTCCCATTCTCTCCCCCGGTCTCCGACCCGGCAAAGAGCAGACCGAGCGCGACACCGTCCTCGCGGTACACGAGCGACCCCGAGTCGCCGCCTCGCGAGAAGGGGCCGGTGCCCGTGGACTCGACCTCGATCTGGTCGTCGAACCGCAGCGCCCCGAGCCCTTCGCCGTACCCGACCACGACGTCGTCGAGCTCGATCGCGGTCACGCGCCCCGCGGTGACCGCGGTCGTGCGGCCGATCTTGCCGACCACCTCGCCGCCCAGCGCGACGGCCGTGGAGGTGATGCGCCCCACGGGGTAGTCGAGGTGCACCTCAGGGTCGTCGAGCAGCGCGATCGCGGCGTCGACGGTCGCCGTCCGCCCGGGGGCGAGTGGCACGGTCGCGGCGAGCGTCCCGACCTGGTCTGCGGGTGCACGTCCGCCGTCGGCGGGCCCCGGCTGCACGACGGCGTCCCCCACCTTCGCGCGCGGGGAGCCCGCGAGCACGTGGAAGTTGGACAGGGCGTGCAGCACCTCCCCGACCAGGACGAACGCGCCGAGCGTGCCCGCGGTGACGTCGACGTGCGCGATCGAGACGCCCGGACGCAGCGGGCGCACGCGCCCCGTCTCCCCTGCTGCCTGCGCGGTCACGACGGGCGGGCGCGGCCCGGTGCCGCCCGTCCGCGCGAGCGGACGGATCCGTCCGGTGCGGCGCACGTCCACGACCGGCCCGGCCTCGGACGCGACGCGGCGCGCGATGCTCCGGGCCGCCGGGACGCCGAGCCGGTAGCGCACCGCGATGCCGTACCCGCCGCCCTCGCGGGGGGCGAGGCCGAGCGCGAGCGTGGGGGCCCGCACGGCCTGCGCGGCCGCCGTGTCCTCACCGGGCGCGCCCGCGGCGCTGGCCGTCGCGTCCGTGCCCGCACGCTCCGCGAGATCTCGCGCGAAGTCCGCCAGCTGCAGCTTGATCTCCCGTGCCTCGTCCCTGTCCATGCGACGAGGCTGGCACAGCCCACCGACACGCGCGCGCCACCTTCGGGCGGTGCCGGACGCGGATCTGCCCTCCCGCGCGCAGATGATCGCAAAACTCGCGGCAGATCTCGCGTCATGAAGTCACGGTTCACCCCTCTTGAGAGGTGTACACACATTTCACCGCCGCGCATCCGCGGCCCTCACGACGATGAACAGGACCATGCACCTCGACCACGCCTTCCGGCCCACGACCGACGAGATCCGTTGCGCCATCCTCTGGGCCCTCGACCACGACCGTGCCGCTCTGGTCGAGCACCGGGCCTCGGCCCACCTGAGCCTGCGCAGCCCGCTGCGCCGTGCCGCGGACGCCCGCCTGGTCCGCCGCTGGCTCGAGGCCTCGGCGATCTCCTCGGCGCTGACCTGCGCCATGGCGGCCTGAGCGCCGCACGCCTCCCGCAGGCGTCGGCGACCATCGACGCCTACCGGCTGACGTCGACCCACTCCGCGCCGGCCAGCTCTGCGAGCCTCGTGGGTGCGATCGCGAACGCGCTCGTCGGGCTCCCCGCCGCCGGGTAGACGGTCTCGAACCCCTGCAGCGACACGTCGCAGTACACCGTCACGGGCCCCGCGTGGCCGAACGGCCCGACTCCCCCGATCGGCTGTCCCGTCAGCGCCGTGGTGCTCTCGGCGTCGAGCATGCGCGGCTTGGCCCCGAACGCGGCCTTGAACTTCACGTTGTCGACCCGGGCGTCGCCGCGCGTCACGAGCAGGAAGCTGCGCTCGCCGTCGCGCAGCGCGAGCGTCTTGGCGATCTGCCCGGGCTCGACCCCCAGCGTGTCGGCTGCCATCTGGACCGTCGCGGTGTCCTTCCCCGTGTCGAGGACCGTGAGGTCGGGGGCCTGGGCGTCGAAGAAGGCGCGGGTGCGGTCGATGCTCACGGACGGGCTCCTCTGGTCGGGCGCGCGGCGTCGGTGCAGCGCGTCGTCAGGGCCATCATCACCCGCGGACGGGGACCGCGGAAGGAACCGGGCCGCGCCCGTCCGGTGCCGAGCACGAGGTTGCGGTCGTTCTGGGGCCCTGGACGACCGCAACCTCGTGCTCGACCCGGCGCAGGGTCGTTCTCGGCAGACCACGCAGGCCACGGACCGCTCAGGCGACAGGCACAGCGCCCGACGGCGGGGTCCCCACCTCCGCGACCGGCCGCGGCACGTACGTCTCACCGGTGAGGTCTGCACGCTCGACGCGGTCGAGCCGGAACCACCGGACGGCCTCCCGGGACCGGCACCACGCGACGAGGTACCAGGCAGCCTCGGTGTGGGCCAGGATCACGGGCTCGACCCTCCGGGCCGACTCGTTGCCGCGGCCGTCGCGGTAGCGGAGAGCGAGCACGAGCGACCGGGCGAGCGACTGCTCGACCGCCCGCAGGACCTGCAGGTGGGCGTGGGCGCGCGAGACGACCCCACCCGGGGCGACGTCCGCACCCGGGCGAGCGGCGTCGTCGGGCACCCCCGGGCCACCCGGGGCGACGTCCGCACCCGGACGCGCGGCGTCGTCGGGCACCCCCGGGACCCCCGGGGCGACGTCCGCACCCGGGCGAGCGGCGCCGTCGGGCACCGACTGCGGGGCGTCCCGGGGCCGGCCGGCCGTGTCTCCTCGGTCGATCCACACCCTCGCGGCGAGCGCCGACGCGCGCTCGCGCGCCTCGGGGCCCAGCGCGTCCCAGACCTTGCCCTGCGCCGCAGCGGCGTCGACCGCGAACGGGCTGCCGGGCGGGAGCGCGGCGAGCGCGACCGCGACCGCGACCGCCTGCTGGGGCGAGAAGTTGACGGGAGGCAGCGACGCGGAGGGGTCGAGCACGTACCCACCGCCCGGCCCGGCCTGCGCCCACACGGGCAGCCCGGCCTGCTGGAGCGCCGAGACGTCGCGCTTGACGGTGCGCTCGCTGACCTCGAAGAGGCGGGCCAGCCGGGCACCCGTGGTCCCGGTGCGTCCGGCGCGACGCAGCTCCTCGGCCGTCGCGTAGAGCCGCTCGGTCTTGTTCACGTCGCCTCCGCCGGGTCCCGGGCTCGTCGGTGGACCCCGTCGAACCTCCTCGAACAATGGTGACAGACAGGTGTCACCAGGGTCGGGCGAGAGTGGGTCCATGACCACTTCGACGCAGCACAGCATCAGCGACCGGCAGACCCACGTCGTCCTCGTCCCGGGCTTCTGGCTCGGGGCCTGGGCGTGGGACGACGTCGTCCCCCACCTCGAGGCCGCGGGCCTCGCACCGCACGCCGTCACCCTCCCCGGGCTCGACGACGTCGAGACCGACCGCAGCGGCCTCACCCGCGAGGACCACGTCCAGGCCGTGCGCGACGTGATCGCACCGCTCGAGGGCGATGTCGTGCTCGTGGGGCACAGCGGTGGCGGGCCCGTGATCCACGAGGTCGTCGACCGGGACCCCGCGCGCATCCGGCGCACGGTCTACGTCGACACGGGCCCGCTGGTCGACGGGGCCTCGCTCGCCCCCGACCTCCCCGCGGGGACGGTCGACCTCCCGCTGCCCGCGTGGGAGGACCTCGAGGCCGCCGGGTCGAGCCTCGACGGGATCGACGAGGCCGGGCTCGCCCGGTTCCGCGCGCGGGCGGTCCCCCACCCCGCGGGCGTGGCCGGGGGCCGGGTGCGGGTGAGCGACCCGGCGAGGCTCGACGTGCCCGCGACCGCCATCTGCACGAGCCTGCCGTCGGAGGTCCTGAGGCAGATGGCGCACCCCGGGCCGCCCCTGCACACCGAGCTCGGCGAGCTCGACGTCACGTACGTCGACCTGCCGACCGGGCACTGGCCCATGTTCTCGCGTCCGGCCGACCTCGCGGCGGAGATCGTCCGGGCGGTGCGGGAGTAGCCGGGCCAGCCCCGTCGAGGACGAGGCCGTGGTCGCGCGGGGGGCCACGGCGACCACGACCTCGTCCTCGGCGCGACGGCGACGGGACCCAGCCGGGCTACGACCCGGCGGGCACCGAGATCTCGACGACGGCCGCGACGCCCAGCGCCTCGGGCGCGACGACGACGCCCCGCTGCCGGTAGTCCCCCGCGCGCGCAGCGGACGGGACGACGACGAGGTCGTCGGGTCCCGATCCAGCGCGGACCTGCACCTCGGTGCCCGCGTCCCCGACCCGGAAGACGACGCGGCGCGTCCTGCCTCCGACCTCGAGATCGACGGTGAGCCCGTCGGCCGTCGCCGGAAGGACGGGGTCGACCACGAGTGCACCCGACTGCTCGGTGAGACCGAGCACGCCCTGGACGAGCTGGCGCAGGTAGATCCCCGGACCGCTCGAGTAGACGCGCCACCCGCCCCGCACGCCCACGGACCCGTCGCGGAGCTTCTCGAAGTCACGGGCGAAGCTCGCCCGGTCGGGGAAGTCCGCGTCGCTCGACGAGAAGTACGCGTTGCGCTGCCGGGGCAGGGCGTGGTCGATGCGGGAGCCGAGGTCGAACGGGCTGATACGGAGCAGCTCGTCGAGAGCCCTCCCCCGGCCCAGCGCGGCGAGCGCCTCGACGTAGCGGATGTGCGCGTGCACATACATGAGCCCGACCTCGCGCCCGACGTTCGCGGCCTGCTCGGCCCGCAGGAACGTGTGAGGGATCCCCTCGTCGAACGCGGCAGGATGGTCCATGAGCCGCACGCCGTCGGGGAAGAGCAGGTGCTCGACGACGAGGCGCTCGTGCTCCTCGGCCTCCTCCGGCGTGAGGATGCCCGCGAGGATCGACTGGGTCATCGGGATGAGGCGGTACCGCATCCCCGTGCTCGTGTCCCGGGGGTGGATGACGAGCTCGTCGCCGAGCTCGTCGTGCCGCACGTACCCGGCCATGACGCCGTCGACCAGAGCGCGCTCGCGCAGGTCGTGACGCACCGACGCGGCGAGCGCCGCGGCACGCGCGGACAGGACCTCGTCGCGCCCGGCCGTGGTGCGGGCCAGGAGGAGCGAGGCCTGCACGAGCAGCGCCGACGTCCAGGTGGAGGCGAGGTTGGTACGCATCCGGGAGTCCGCCGGCTGCAGGGTGTCGTCCCAGTCGCCCTCGCCGTAGGCGGGCAGCGAGGTGCCGGGCAGCAGGTCGGTCTCGAGGTGGTCGAGGATCCGCACGACGTGCTCGGTGACGGTCGCGCGGGCGTCGGGGCCCTGCGTGGCAGGGCTCCGGCGGGCGTGGTCCCAGAAGGGGACCACCTCGTCGAGGATCCCGAGGTCACCGCTCGCCTCGAGGTACTGGGCGAGCGCGAAGAGCGGCCACACGACGACGTCGCCGTGCGAGGAGTCGTTGTACCGCTCGGCGTACTCGTCGAACATGAACCACTGCGGGAACCCGCCCCAGGTGTGCTGGTGCGCGAGGACCCGCAGCACGATCTGCCGGGCGATGTCGGTCCGGCCACCCGCCAGCGCCAGCTCGAACGGTCCCTGGCACACGTCGCGGGTCCCCCAGGCCGCGCCCGAGTACTGCTCGAGCCCGTGGGGCACGAGGAAGTGGATCAGTGCGTCGTGCGCGTACCAGGGCACGAGGAGGTCGAGCTCCTGCGTCGCGAGCTCCGGGTGCGGCTGGAAGCGCAGCCCGCGGACGAGCCCCCGCACGGTCTCGAGATGGCCCGCGAGCGTCGCCTCGAGGTCGTCGAGCGGGTCGTGCTCGGGCGCGACCAGGGCGAGCGCGCCGGCGTCGCCGTGCAGCGAACCCGCGATCGCGAGGGTCAGCGCGCCGGTGTCCGACGAGCTGTCCACCCGGTGCGCGGCGGCTCCCTCGAGGGCGAGGGGGGCGCTCGACGAGACGGCGTAGCGGAGGTCGGGGTAGTGCGTCGCGACGTCCGCTCCCGGGACGGGGCGGACGACGAGCGAGGTCTCGGACGTGTGCTCGACCGTCCAGCCGCCGGCCTCGTCGTCGAGCTCGAGCGTGGCGGTGACGCGCAGCGCCCGCTCGCACCCCACGCTCACGTCGACTCGGTCCTGGCGGTGATGGGCGACGGTCCGCACGTCGATGCGGCCGAGCGGGGTCTCGTACAGCCACCGGACACCGCCGACGTCGAGCACGAGCGCCGACGGGACGCCCAGCAGGCGGGGGCCCCGGCCGTCGTCGACGAGGACCCGCAGCCCGCTGCTGCGCAGCAGGTTGAGGTGGTGGCGGTGGACCGTGGCGAGCCGGTTGGCGGTCGTGTTGCCGAGGACCACGTGCGAGGCGAAGACCCCGGGCGCGAACGCGGTGACGGACAGCACCTCGTCGGTGGGCAGGACCGCGTCCCCCGCCTTGAGGACGTGGCCGTGCGACCGCTCGGTGACGAGCTCCTTGCGGCCGTCGACGACGTGCGACCCACCCGGGGTGAAGAAGGAGAGCAGCGTGCCCTCGGCGTCGCGCTCGGGCAGCAGGACCTCGTCGGACGCCAGTCCGAGGGCCGCGACCAGTCCTGCCTCGTCGAGCTCGACCCCGGCCAGGAGAGGAGCGTCGCGCAGCACCGAGCCCGTCGTGGGCAGCGGGACGGCAGGGCGCTCGGCCGCCGCGACGGCGACGGCGGCGTCCGCCCAGCCGGACACCTGCTCGACGTGCGCGTCGAGCGGTCCGCGCGCGTCGACGTCGACCACGGTCACCGCGTGCACCTGGGCCGCGCCCGTCGACAGGTCCAGGGGGTGCGACACGAGCGTCTGCATCGCGTACTCGTACTGCAGCACGCCCAAGGAGACCGGGCCGAGCAGCCCGTGCGGCACGCCGTCGCGCCGCGACCGCGGGGTGAAGACCTGCAGGGAGTCGGTGAGGTGGGCGGCTGCGCCCTCGACGAGGAACGTGACGGCGAGCGGCAGTCTCGGCAGCGCCGACATGGTCTGCCTGCTGACGAGGACGCTCCCCGCGGTGGGGTGCTCGAGCGCGCGGTGCAGCAGGTACTGGCAGACGTACGCCTCGCTCGAGAGCGCGGCAGCGGGAGGCGCGAGCGCGAGGTCCTGGACGTGCACGACGTCGTAGACCGCGTCCGCACGGGTCCCCGTCCCGGCCCGGAGGTCGACGCGCCACACGAGGGCCCGGTCGTCCACGGTGAGCGAGACCTCCGACTCCAGCCCGAGCGCCGCCCCGGACCACACGACGCGGTCGGTGCCGGTCTCCACGCCCGTCACGGCGGGCGCGGAACCGGTGAGCTGCGCGACCTCGACCGTCCCGTCCGCGCGGGTCGCGCGCAGGACCATGCCGCCCGGCATGCGGTCGTGCTCACCAGGGAGGTACTGGTTGACGAGCAGCCCGCCGGTGCGGACGGCGCGCACGTCACCGCCCGCCGTGAGCTCGACTGTCGTCCCGCCCGAGGCGAGGGTCGCGCCCGCGGGGGCGGCGGTCATGGCGGTGGTGGTCACGTGGACTCCTGCTCTGTGGTGTGTTCATCGGTGGCGGACGCCGCGTCCTGGACCGGCTGCAGCAGCGCGACGAAATGGTCGAACAGCGCGACCATGTCGACGTTCTCGGGGTCCAGCAGCCACTGGAGCTGCAGGCCGTCCATGACCGCGGAGAAGAGCTGGCCGATCGCCTGCGGGTCGACCTCGGGGCGCAGCTCGCCGCGGTCGATCGCGTCCCGGAAGCGCGTGTCGTCCTGGTGGCGCAGCGCCCGGTAGCGGTCGCGGACGACGTCGTGCGCGGGATGGTTCGGCTCCGTGGCCTCCGCGGCGACGACGACGTGCAGCCCCACGAGCCCCGGCGTCTCGGCGTTCCGACGGACCTGGTCCCGGATGGTGGCCAGCAGCGAGGCCCCGTCGGTCTCCGCCTCGGTGCGGCGCTCGAGGTCACGCCGGTCGCGCTCCTCGATGGTCGCCGTCAGGAGCGCCGCCTTGCTCCCGAAGTGGTGCAGGAGGCCCGCCTCGGAGATCCCCACCCGGGCGGCGATCTCCCGCAACGAGCTGCCGCGGAAGCCCTGCTCACCGAAGACCTCGACCGCGGTCCGCAGGATCTCGCGTCGGCGCTGCTCGCCGCGCACGAGTCGCCCGTCGGGCCTCTTGCCCTCGTTCGGGGTCGTGGGGTTCTTCGGGGTCGTCGCCGTGTCGGCAGCTCGCGTGCCGGGCCCGCTCTGGGTCATCACCGTCTCCTTCGTCAGGATTTGTCGGTATCCACGGTACGGCTCCGGACACCCCTGGTGAAAAGACTAACCGAGCGCACGCTATGGTAGTTTCGCATCGGCTCAGAGATCGAGCCGAACACTCGATGAGGAGGATTGCTCATGAAGCTCGGACGCAAGGCGGTCGCCGTCGGCATCGTCGGACTCCTGGCACTGACCGCCTGTGGGCGCGCCGACGAAGGGTCGGCCGATCGCCAGACCGGCGCCGCGACCACCACGACCGTGGACGACTCGCCCGCCACCGGCGACATCACCGTCTGGGCCATGGGCGAAGAGGGCGAGAAGCTCCCCGACTTCGTCAAGGGCTTCACGGACGAGAACCCCGACGCGAAGGTCCAGGTCACCACGATCCCGTGGGCCGACGTCATGACGAAGTTCCAGACGGCCGTCGCCGCCGGCACGGTCCCCGACGCGATCATGATCGGCACGTCGTTCATGCCGACCATGGTGTCCACCGGTGGCCTCGCGCCCGTCCCCGACGGGCTCGTGGAGAGCGCCGACTTCGTCGAGGGAGCCGCGGCCTCGACCGTGGCCGACGGCGTCGAGTACGGCGTGCCGTGGTACGTCGAGACCCGCGTCATGTACTACCGCTCGGACCTCGCAGAGGCAGCCGGCGTGGCCGCCCCCACCACGTGGGAAGAGCTCACCGCGTTCGCCGAGGCCATGAAGGCCAACGGCTCCACCTACGGCCTCCAGCTCCCCATGGGTGACGCGGAGGACTCCACGCAGGTCATCCTCCCCTTCTACTCGCAGGCGGGCGGATCGGTCTTCAACGAGGCCGGCGACGCCTACGACCTCGACAACCAGGCGATGATCGACGCGCTGAACTACTACGCCTCGTTCTTCACCGAGGGCCTGTCCCCGCTCGCCGGCTACGGCGACACGCAGAACAGCGCGTTCGTCGACGGGTCCGACCCGGCCTTCATCTCCGGGCCGTGGATGGTCAACGTCCTCGCGGACATGCAGGGCGAGGACTGGGTCGAGCAGAACGTCGCGACCGTCCCGGTCCCCGCAGGCACCACGAACAACGACTCGTACATCGGCGGTGCGCACCTCGGGGTCTTCAACGAGGCCAAGAACGCCGACGGCGCGTGGAAGCTCGTCCGCTGGCTCGCAGAGCCCGAGACGCAGCAGGAGTGGTACGCCGCGACCAACGACCTCCCGGCCGTCAACAGCGCCTGGGACGACGAGGCCCTGACGGCCAACCCCCGCACCCAGGTCCTCCAGGAGCAGCTCAAGAACACGATCGCCCCGCCGACCGTGCCCAGCTGGGACGAGCTCTCGGCCACGATCGAGACCGAGGCCGAGAAGGTCGCCAACGGTCAGGTCACCGCTGAGGACGCGGCCACGACGATCCAGGCCAAGGCCGATGCGCTCGGGCTCGGCTGGTAACGAGCAGCCATGACAACGACCACCGAGGGACGGCGCCCCCGGTCGGTCGGCGCCGTCCACCGGCGACGTCAAGCCGTCGTCGCCTGGCTGTTCGCGCTGCCGTTCGTCGCGGTCTTCTCGGTCTTCATGCTGGGACCGCTGCTCGCGTCGTTCGGCATGTCGTTCTCGGACCTCACGATCCGTGACATCAAGACCCCCTTCGCGGTGAACTTCGTCGGGCTCGACAACTTCGCCCAGGTCTTCCAGGACGAGCTGTTCCGCAAGGCGCTCGTCAACACCTTCTTCTTCGTGGTCGTCGGGATCCCCCTGACGATGGCGCTGGGCCTCGCCCTGGCCGTCGCCCTCAACTCGGGCATCGAGAAGTTCCGCAGCGTCTTCCGGGTCGGTTTCTACACCCCCGTCGTGACGTCGATCGTCGCCGTGGCGGTCGTCTGGCGGTTCATCCTCCAGGACTCCGGCCTCGTCAACACCGTGCTGGGCTGGGTCGGCATCAACGGGCCTGACTGGCTCAACGACAGCACCTGGGCCATGCCCTCGATCATCGTCATGGCCGCGTGGCGCAACATGGGCACGCTCATGATCATCTTCCTCGCCGGGCTCCAGGCGATCCCGCGCGACGTCTACGAGGCTGCCGAGGTCGACGGCGCCGGCGCATGGCGCCGCTTCCGCTCCATGACGGTGCCGCTCATGCGCCCGACCCTGCTGCTCGGCGCCGTCCTGCTGTCCGTCGGCTTCCTCCAGGTGTTCGAGGAGCCGTTCGTCATGACCAAGGGCGGACCGGTCAACTCCACGCTGACGATCAGCTACTACGTCTACAACCAGTTCGGCTACGGCAACTACGCGTTCGCGTCCGCAGCGGCCTACGTGCTCTTCGCGCTGATCGCCGCCCTCGCCGCGGTCCAGTTCCGCCTGCTGCGGTCGAAGGAGGATTGACATGCCCCCCACGTCCTCGCGGACCACCCCCGCGCCGTCGGGCACGAGCACCATGGTGCGCCCGCCCCGCCGCCCGATCCGCTGGTCGCGCGGCGCCACGTACACCGCGCTCGTCGTCGGTCTCCTGCTGACGCTCATGCCGTTCATCTGGATGCTGCTCGGCAGCTTCAAGACGCAGGGCGAGCTCCTGCAGCGCCCCATCACCTGGTGGCCGGAGAGCCCGACGCTCGAGAACTACGAGAAGTGGCTGTCCCAGCTCAACTACGGCCAGTTCTTCATGAACTCGATCGTCGTCGCCGTCGCGGTCGTGCTCGGCAACATCATCTTCTGCTCGATGGTCGGGTACGCCCTGGCCAAGATGCGGTTCCCGGGCAAGAAGGTGCTGTTCGCCCTCGTGATGCTGACCCTCATGGTCCCGGGCGTCGTCACGCTCGTGCCGATGTTCGTCCTGGTCTCGAACATGGGCCTCGTCAACACCTACCCGGCGCTCATCCTGCCCTTCCTCGCAGGTCCGCTCGGGGTCTTCCTCATGCGGCAGTTCATCCTCGGGATCCCCGACGCGCTCATCGAGGCCGCGCGGATCGACGGCGCGGGCGAGTTCCGCATCTTCTTCCGGATCGTGCTGCCCCAGTGCGGGCCCCCGCTCGCGACGCTGAGCATCCTCACGTTCCTCGGTTCCTGGAACAACTTCCTGTGGCCGCTCGTCGTCGCGCAGACCGAGAACATGTACACCCTGCCGGTGGCGCTCTCGCTCTACTCGGTCGGCTCCAACGGCACCTACTACGGCCTGCTCATGGCCGGCTCGGTGCTCGTCGTGACCCCGATCCTGATCCTCTTCCTGTTCCTGCAGCGCTACTTCGTGCAGGGCATCGCCATGACCGGCATCAAGTAGGAGACCCCCATGCCTCTCACCTTCCCCGACCCCTTCGTCTGGGGCGCCGCGACGGCTGCCCACCAGATCGAGGGCAACAACGTGAACAGCGACTGGTGGGCGCGCGAGGTCACGCCCGACTCGACGCTCGCCGAGCCTTCGGGCGACGCCGCGGACAGCTACCACCGCTACGCCGAGGACATCCGGCTGCTGGCCGAGTCCGGCCTCACGTCCTACCGGTTCTCGATCGAGTGGGCCCGCATCGAGCCCGCCGAGGGCATGTTCTCCCGCGCGGAGCTCGACCACTACCGTCGCGTCGTGCAGTGCTGCCTCGACCACGGCGTGACCCCGCTGATCACGCTGCACCACTTCACCTCGCCCCGGTGGTTCGCCGAGGACGGCGGATGGACCGACCCGCGGTCGGTCGAGCGCTTCGCCCGCTACGTCGAGCGCGTGCTCCCGCTGCTGGACGCCGCCTCGCACGTCTTCACCATCAACGAGCCCAACATCCTCGCCATGATGATCACGGCGGCCAAGGGCGAGGAGCAGCTCCAGGCGGGCACCATGCACGCGCCGGACCCCGTCGCGACGCAGCACCTCGTCGCGGCCCACCGCCGCGCGGTCGAGCTCGTGCGCACCGTCGGGGTCCCCGTGGGCTGGCCCGTGGCTCCGCAGCAGTTCTTCGCGGACCCCGGTGCCGAGGAGGTCCTGCGGGAGTACGCCTACCCGCGCGAGACCGTCTTCCTCGAGGCCGCGCGCGGCGACGACTTCGTCGGCGTCCAGGCCTACACGCGCACCCGCATCACGCTCGACGGGCCGCTCCCCGCACCCGAGGACTCCGAGAAGACGCTCACGGGCTGGGAGTACTACCCGGCCGCCATCGCCGAGGCGGCCCGCCTGGGCCACGAGATCACCGGACTGCCGGTCCTCGTGTCGGAGAACGGCATCGCGACCGCCGACGACGCCCGTCGGATCGACTACACGCGCGACGCCCTGCGCGCGCTCCGCGCCGAGGTCGAGGCAGGACTGCCCCTGATCGGGTACCTCCACTGGTCGCTCCTCGACAACTACGAGTGGGGCTCCTTCGCGCCGACCTTCGGGCTCGTCGCCTGGGACCCGGAGACCTTCGAGCGCACCCCCAAGCCGAGCCTCGGCTGGCTCGGGTCCGTCGCCCGCGGGGAGATCTCGCTCGACGACTGACCCGAGGGCGCGCCGCCCTCGGAGCCGACAGGTACCCGATCGGCGCGTACCTGCTCGACGCGCGGTCGCCGGTCGCCGGTCGCCGGTCGCCGGTCGCCGGTCGCCGGTCGCCGGTCGCCGGTCGCCGGTCGCCGGTCGC
>NZ_JACSQF010000006.1:176141-207740 GCF_014836755.1 Oerskovia merdavium | reverse complement strand
CCCCCCGGCCCCCCCCCCCCCGGCGGCGCCCCCGGCCGCCCAGGACCCACCCAGCTCCCTCGGACCCGACTGGGTCCTGGGCCCCGACGGCATGCGCCACCGGCGCGGTGCGCGCGTCCTGCTGCTCGACGACGAGGGGCGCCTCCTGCTCGCTCGCGGCCACGACACCGACCAGCCCGAGCGGTCCTGGTGGTTCACGGTCGGCGGCGGGATCGAGCCCGGCGAGAGCGACCGCGACGCCGCGGTGCGCGAGGTCCTCGAGGAGACGGGCCTGCGCCTGGACCCCGCCGACCTGCAGGGCCCCGTGTGGACCCGCTCGGCGATCTTCGACTTCTACCGCGAGCGCTGCCGCCAGGACGAGGTCTTCTACCTCGCGCGCATCACCGGCACCCAGGCCGCCGTGCCCCTCACGCGCGAGGGCTGGACCGAGATCGAGCACGACGTCGTCGACGAGATGCGCTGGTGGACCCTGCCCGAGCTGCGCCAGGTCACCATCGAGGTCTTCCCCGCGTCCCTGCCGGACCTCCTCGAACCCCTCCTCGACGGGTGGGACGGGCAGACCCGCCACCTCGGCGAGGCCACCGAGTAGCAGGCCGCGAGCGCCGTCGTCGGGCACCCCCGCGGGGCGCGACGTGCGGCGCGTACCATGGGCGATCGTGAAACCGGTCATTGGAGTCCTCGCCCTGCAGGGCGACGTCCGTGAGCACGTGGCCGCCCTCGAGGTGGCCGGTGCGCGCGCCATCACCGTGCGGCGCCCCACCGAGCTCGCGGCGATCGACGGCCTCGTGCTCCCCGGCGGGGAGTCGACGACGATCGACAAGCTGCTGCGGATCTTCGAGCTGTTCGACCCGCTGCGGGCCGCGATCGCCGCGGGGCTGCCGGTGTACGGGTCGTGCGCGGGCATGATCCTGCTCGCCGACCGGGTGCTGGGCGCCACGCACGACCAGCAGACCCTGGGGGGCCTGGACGTCACGGTGCGTCGCAACGCGTTCGGGCGTCAGGTCGACTCGTTCGAGTCGTCGGTGGAGATGGCCGGGGTGCCGGGCGGGCCCGTGCCCGCGGCGTTCATCCGGGCCCCGTGGGTCGAGGAGGCCGGCCCGGGGGTCCAGGTCCTGGCCCGCACGCGTCACCGGGGAGCCTCGGGGCCCGCTGTGCCGGCCCCGGACGCCGGGCCTGCCGCGGGCGCGGGCGAAGACGCAGGTAGAATCGTCGCAGTACGTCAGGGAACGTTGCTCGCCACCTCCTTCCACCCCGAGATCACGGGCGATGCGCGGGTGCACGAGCTCTTCGTCGCAATCGTGAAGGAGTAACAGGGGTATGTCAGGACACTCCAAGTGGGCTACGACCAAGCACAAGAAGGCCGTGATCGACGCCAAGCGCGGCAAGCTGTTCGCCAAGCTCATCAAGAACATCGAGGTCGCGGCCCGCACGGGCGGCGGGGACCTCGCCGGTAACCCCACGCTCTTCGACGCCGTCCAGAAGGCCAAGAAGTCCTCGGTCCCCAACGACAACATCGACCGCGCCCTCAAGCGCGGCTCGGGCCAGGAAGCCGGCGGCGCCGACTACCAGACGATCATGTACGAGGGCTACGGCACGGGCGGCATCGCCGTCCTGGTCGAGTGCCTCACGGACAACAAGAACCGTGCCGCCGCGGAGGTCCGCATCGCGTTCACGCGCAACGGCGGCCAGCTCGCCGACCCGGGCTCGGTGTCCTACCTGTTCTCCCGCAAGGGCGTCATCGTGGTCCCCAAGGAGGGCACCACCGAGGACGACGTGATGGAGGCCGTCCTGGAGGCGGGCGGCGAGGAGGTCACCGACGAGGGCGACACGTTCGAGGTCCTCACCGAGGCCACGGACCTGGTCGCGGTCCGCACCGCGCTGCAGGACGCCGGCATCGAGTACGACTCCGCGGACGTGGTCTTCCACCCGTCCATGGAGGTCGAGGTCGACGCCGAGGGCGCCCGCAAGATCCTGCGCCTGATCGACGCGCTCGAGGACAGCGACGACGTGCAGAACGTCTACGCGAACTTCACCGCGAGCGACGAGGTCATGGCCGAGCTCGAGAACGACGACTGACCCACCGTCCCTGGTGTGACGAAGGGCTCCCGCGCCACCGTTCGCGTGGGAGCCCTTCGTCGTGGGTGGCGCGTGAGAAGGTGAGCGCGTGCGCGTGCTCGGAGTGGACCCAGGCCTGACCCGCTGCGGCGTGGGCGTCGTCGACTCGTTGCCCGGGCGGCGCGCGCAGATGGTCGCGGTCGGGGTCCTGCAGAGCCCGCCGGACATGTCGGTGGACCTGCGCCTGCTCACGATCTCCCAGCGCCTGGACGCCTGGATGGACGAGCACGTCCCGGACGTCGTGGCGGTCGAGCGGGTCTTCGCCCAGCACAACGTGAGCACCGTCATGGGCACCGCGCAGGTCGCGGGGCTCGCGATGGTCGCCGCGGCCCGCCGCGGGGTGCCCGTCGCGATGCACACCCCCAGCGAGGTCAAGGCCGCCGTGACCGGCACGGGCCGCGCGGACAAGATCCAGGTCCAACGCATGGTCGCGCGCATCCTGGGTCTGGCCGAGCTGCCCAAGCCCGCCGACGCGGCCGACGCCCTCGCGCTCGCCATCTGCCACATGTGGCGTCCCGCGGGCGCGCTGCAGGGCGGGGACCGGCACCAGCTCACGCCCGCACAGCGCGCGTGGGCAGCGGCCGAGCAGGCCTCGCGCGGCCCGCGCCGCTAGAGGCCGTGGTCCGGGCCCGGGGTCGGGTCCGGACCACGGCCGCGGGGGAGCGCGGCGCGCGAGGTGCCCGACGGCGAGGCTCACCCGGGCGCACCCTCGCCCGTTGCTAGAGTGGCCGCAGTTTCGTACAGGTGTTCGGGGTCGGTCGCACGCGGCCGGGACCCGCGAGGATGCATGGAGGCACAGTGATCGCTTCGCTGTCGGGAACGGTGGCGAACGTCCGCCTGGACCGCGCTGTCATCGAGGTGGGCGGCGCCGGGGGAGCCGTGGGGTACCTCGTGCACGCGACCCCCGCGACGCTGTCCACGCTGCGCGTGGGCGAACCCGCCCGCCTGTCCACGAGCATGGTCGTGCGCGAGGACTCGTTCACCCTGTTCGGGTTCGCCGACGACGACGAGCGCACGGTCTTCGAGGCCGTGCAGACCGTCAGCGGCGTCGGGCCGCGACTGGCCCTGGCGATGCTCGCGGTCCACACGCCCGACGCGCTGCGCCGCGCCGTGGCCTCCGAGGACATCGCCGCGCTCATGCGCGTGCCCGGCATCGGGCGCAAGGGCGCCCAGCGCATCGCGCTCGAGCTCGGCGACCGGCTCGGGGCACCCACGGGCGCCGCGGACGGTAGCGGCGACGACGCGGCGGGCACGGGCGCAGGTGTGGTCGACGACCAGCGCGACCAGGTCGTCCAGGCGCTCGTGGGGCTCGGCTGGAACCCCAAGGCCGCCGAGGACGCGCTCGCCACGGTCCTCGCCCAGGCCGGCGTCGACGTGGTCGCCCCCGACGAGATCGCGGGCGCCCTGCGCGCCTCGCTGCGCGTGCTGGGCGGTCCCCGTGGGTGACTTCGACCGCGTCGGGTACGCCGAGGGCGAGGAACCGTTCACGTCCGAGCGGATCGTGACGCCGGCCGCGGACGAGCTCGAGCGTGCGGCCGAGGCCGCGCTGCGCCCCCGGCGGCTCGAGGAGTTCGTCGGCCAGCTCGTCGTGCGCGACCAGCTCTCCCTGGTCCTGCAGGCCGCGCTCGCCCGCGGCGCGACGCCCGACCACGTCCTGCTCTCGGGTCCTCCCGGGCTCGGCAAGACGACCCTCGCCATGATCATCGCGGCCGAGCTCGGCGCGTCCTTGCGCGTGACGTCTGGCCCGGCGATCCAGCACGCGGGCGACCTCGCCGCGGTCCTGTCCTCCCTCGAGGAGGGCGAGGTGCTGTTCATCGACGAGATCCACCGGCTCGCGCGCCCCGCCGAGGAGCTGCTCTACGTCGCCATGGAGGACTTCCGGGTCGACGTGGTCGTGGGCAAGGGCGCCGGTGCCAGCGCGATCCCGCTGTCCCTGCCGCCGTTCACGGTCGTGGGGGCCACCACGCGCGCCGGGCTGCTGCCCGCGCCGCTGCGCGACCGGTTCGGGTTCACCGGGCACCTCGACTTCTACTCGCCCGACGAGCTCCAGCGCGTCCTGGTCCGCTCGGCGGGCCTGCTCGGCGTCCGGCTCGACGCCGACGCGGCCCACGAGATCGCCGGCCGCTCGCGCGGCACGCCCCGCATCGCCAACCGCCTGCTGCGCCGGGTGCGCGACTGGGCCCAGGTCCGCGGCGACGGCTCGCTGGACCTGCGGGCCGCACGCTCGGCGCTCGAGGTCTACGAGGTCGACGAGCTCGGCATGGACCGCCTCGACCGGGCCGTGCTCGGCGCGCTGTGCACACGCTTCAACGGGGGGCCCGTGGGCCTGAGCACCCTGGCCGTGACCGTGGGCGAGGAGTCGGAGACCGTGGAGACCGTGGTCGAGCCCTTCCTCGTGCGCGAAGGGCTGATCGGGCGCACCCCGCGCGGACGGGTCGCGACCGCGGCGGCCTGGGCACACCTCGGTCTCACGCCCCCCGACCCCCTCGCGCCCCGCGGACCGGGCAGCCCGACGGGGGGACGGAACGGCTCCGGACGGACGGGGCGAACCCTGTTCGACACCGGGGCCTAGACTGGTGGAGTCTGAACGGCGGAACTCCACGGTCGTACGGTTCGTTGGTGATCCGTACGCGTGCGCCTAGACTGCCGCGCAGATCCCAGCACAGAACAGGAATCGGTTACCCCGTCATGGACTTCAGTCTCATCCTCATCCTCGCCCTCGCAGCAGGCGCGATGTTCCTCATGACCAGCCGGTCGCGCAAGGCCCAGAAGGAAGCAGCAGCCTTCCGGACCAACCTGGCCCCCGGCCAGGAGGTCATGACCGGTTCGGGCCTGTTCGGCACCATCGTCGCGGTCGACGAGGAGAAGGACATCATCACGATCGAGTCCACCCCCGGTAACCAGTCCCGCTGGCTGCGGGCAGCGATCGCCAAGCTCGTCGAGCCGCCCGTCGAGGAAGAGGACGGCGACGACGAGGGCGCGCAGGACACCGACGAGAACGGCCTGGTCGTGGGGGACTCCGACCGGACCTCGTCGGTCGACGACGTTCTCGAGGTCCCGGACGACCTGTCCGGACTGACGGACAAGCCGGGGGACAAGCGGGACGACGGCACCGACAGCAAGTGACACACGTCGCGCCCCGATCCCGGGGCGCGACGTCGATCCGCGTCATCGCACGCTCGATGTCGCGCGCACGAGAAGAGACGGATAGTTGGCCACCTCCAACACACGACGCGCCAGGCCCGTACGCACCCTGGTGATCCTCGCTTTGCTGATCGTCGCGTTGTTCGCGTCGATCTTCGCCGGCACCAAGTGGTCGGACGCGAGCACCACGCCCGGACTCGCCCTCGACCTGGAGGGCGGCACGCAGATCATCCTGACGCCGATCGCCTCCGAGGGCCAGGTCACCGACGAGACGATCCAGCAGGCGATCAACGTGATCCGCCAGCGTGTCGACTCCTCGGGAGTCACCGAGGCCGAGATCACCAGCCAGGGCAAGAACATCGTCGTCGGGCTGCCCGGCACCCCGAGCGACGAGACGCTCGACCTCGTGCGCAAGTCCGCGCAGATGCGGTTCCGCCCGGTCCTGACGTACGGAGCACCCACCCCGGTGGCCTCCGAGACGCCTACCGAGGAGCCCACCGAGCCCACGGCGCCCGTGACCCCCACGAGCCCCAGCGACCTGGCGCAGATCACCCCGGAGATCCAGGCCCAGTTCGACGCGCTCGACTGCACCGACCCCAAGAACCTGACCGGCGGCAACACCGACGACGCCGACGCACCGCTCGTCACGTGCGCCGACGACGGCACGGTCAAGTACATCCTGGGCCCGGTCGAGATCGAGGGCACCGAGATCGCCAACGCGAGCTCGGGCCTCGGCACCACGGCCCAGGGCGTCAGCACCGGCCAGTGGGTCGTCAACATCGAGTTCAACGCCGAGGGCACCAAGGCCTTCCGTGACACGACCACGCGCCTGGTCGCGCTGCCCGCCCCGCAGAACGCGTTCGCCATGGTCCTCGACGGGCTCGTCATCTCCGCCCCGACGGCCAATGTCGCGATCCAGGACGGCAAGGCCGAGATCTCCGGCAACTTCACCCGCGAGAGCGCCGCGCTGCTGGCCAACCAGCTCAACTTCGGTTCGCTCCCGCTGACCTTCGAGGTCCAGAGCGAGCAGCAGATCTCCGCGACGCTCGGCAGCGAGCAGCTCGAGAAGGGCCTCATCGCCGGCGCGATCGGCCTGCTGCTGGTCGTCATCTACTCGCTCTTCCAGTACCGGGCCCTCGGCCTGGTCACGGTGGCATCGCTCGGCATCGCGGCTGTGCTCACCTTCGGGGTGATCCTGCTGCTGTCCTGGACCATCGGGTACCGCCTGTCGCTGCCCGGTGTCGCGGGCATCATCGTCGCGATCGGCATCACCGCGGACTCGTTCATCGTGTACTTCGAACGCATCCGCGACGAGCTGCGCGACGGACGCACCCTGAACTCGGCCGTCGAGAAGGGCTGGGACCGCGCACGGCGCACCATCCTGGCCTCGGACGCGGTCAACTTCCTCGCCGCCGTCGTCCTGTACTTCCTCGCCGTGGGCGGCGTGCGCGGCTTCGCGTTCACGCTGGGTCTGACGACGCTGATCGACCTGATCGTCGTCTTCATGTTCACGCACCCGGTCATGCAGCTGCTCGCACGCACCAAGTTCTTCGCGAACGGGCACCCTGCCTCGGGCCTCGACCCGCGCCGGCTCGGCGCGAGCACCCGGTACGCCGGGCGCGGGCGGGTCGCCCGGCCGGGCGACGCCGACACCCAGGACGCGCCCGTGAGCGACGCGTCGAGCGACGAGCCCTTCGGCACCCCCACGCGTGAGAAGGTCGGCGCGAGCGTCGGCACCGCCACCGCGGGCGAGGGGACCCGGCAGACGATCGCCGAGCGCCGCGCAGCCGCACGGCGCGCGGCCGAGTCCGGCTCGACCACCACCGACTCCTCGACCGAGGGCGACAAGAACGAGGAGAACCTCTGATGGCGCAGGGATTCGCCCAGTGGGGCAACGACCTCTACACGGGGCGCAAGTCCTACCAGATCGTCGGCAACCGCCGCCGCTTCTACATCGTCGCGATCGTCATGGTGCTCCTGTCGTTCGGGGTCCTGCTCACCAAGGGCTTCAACCTCGGCATCGACTTCCGCGGCGGCTCGGAGTTCGTCGTCTCGAACGTCAGCGACACGAGCCAGCAGCCCGCGATCGACGCCGTGTCCGAGGTCGCCCCCGCCGAGGTGCCGCGCGTCACGACGGTCGGCGGCAGCGCCATCCGCGTCCAGACCGACCGCCTCACGGCGGACGAGGTCACCGAGGTCCGCGACGCGCTCGCGGGCGCCTACGACGTGACCGAGAACGACGTCACGACCGCTTTCATCGGCCCCAGCTGGGGCAAGGACGTCTCGCAGAAGGCCATCACGGGCCTGATCGTCTTCCTCGGGCTCGTGGGCGTGGTCATGACGATCTACTTCCGCAACTGGCGCATGGCCGCGGCCGCGCTCATCGCGCTCTTCCACGACCTCATCATCACGGTCGGGATCTACGCGGCGATCGGCTGGGAGGTCACCCCGGCCACCGTGATCGGCTTCCTGACCATCCTCGGGTACTCGATCTACGACACCGTGGTGGTCTTCGACAAGGTCCGCGAGAACACGAGCGGCATCCTCGACCAGACCCGCAGCACCTACGCCGAGCGCGCCAACCTCGCGGTCAACCAGACGCTCGTCCGGTCGATCAACACCTCGGTCGTCGCGCTGCTGCCCGTCAGCGCCATCCTGTTCATCGGCGCGTTCCTGCTCGGGGCCGGCACGCTGCGCGACATCGCGCTCGCGCTGTTCGTCGGCATGGCCGTCGGTGCCTACTCCTCGATCTTCCTGGCCACGCCCCTGGAGGTCACGCTGCGCGAGCGCGAGACCGCCATCAAGGAGCACACCCAGAAGGTCCTGGACAAGCGCGCCGCACTCGTCGCCGAGGCCGCAGAGGGCACGGGCGGCGCCTCGCGCGACGCCCAGCTCGCCGCGGCAGGGGTCCAGGCCACGGGCCAGCTCCAGCCGGGATCGCACCAGGGCGTCAAGGCGCAGCCGCGACGCAAGCGGGGGCACTGACCTCTCATGAGCACCAGCAGCATCCTGCCCGTCGGACTGACGGGCCTGGGGTCCGAGCGCGCGGCCGAGGTCCTCGGACTCATCCGCGACGTCCCGGACTACCCTCAACCCGGCGTCACGTTCCGTGACATCACCGGTCTGCTCGCCGACGGCAGGGCGCTGGGCGACGTGGTCGACTCCCTCGCGGCATTCGCCGCGGGGGGCGTCGACCTCGTCGCCGGTCTCGAGGCCCGCGGCTTCCTGATCGGCGCACCGCTCGCCACGCGCCTCGGCGTCGGGTTCCTGCCGCTGCGCAAGGCCGGCAAGCTCCCGCCGCCCACCGAGACCGTGACCTACGACCTCGAGTACGGCACGGCGTCGATCGAGCTGCGCACGGGTACTCTCCAGCAGGGCGCACGCGTCCTGATCGTCGACGACGTCCTGGCCACGGGCGGCACCGCCGCCGCGGGGGTCGAGCTCGTCGAACGCTGCGGGGGCGTCGTCGTGGGGGTCGCGTTCCTCCTGGAGCTCGACGGTCTCGGCGGGCGCTCACGGCTCGCGGGCCACCAGGTCGACACGCTCCTGCGCGTGGAGTCGTAGGATTGCCACTCCGACGGACGTCGAGATTCTCCGGCGACCAGGGAGAGGAGGCACGCATGAGCGAAGAGACACGGACAGGTCGATCGTCCGGTGAGAGCGGGCCGTCCTCGGCGGCGCGCGTACGCTCGCGCCTCGTGCGGTTCGGTGTCCGGGGGAGCCAGGGCGGCACGCCCGCCCTCGAACCGGTCCTGCAGGCGGTACGAACCAACCACCCCAAGTCCGACCTCTCGGTGATCGAGCGGGCCTACGTGACGGCGGAGAAGGCCCACCGTGGCCAGATGCGCAAGAGCGGCGACCCGTACATCACCCACCCGGTCGCTGTCGCCACGATCCTCGCGGACCTCGGCTTCGACGGCGCGACGCTGGCCGCCGCGCTGCTCCACGACACGGTCGAGGACACCGAGTACTCGCTCGAGCGCCTCACCGAGGAGTACGGCGAAGAGATCGCGATGCTCGTCGACGGCGTCACCAAGCTCGACAAGGTGACCTACGGGGACGCGGCCCAGGCCGAGACCGTGCGCAAGATGGTCGTGGCCATGGCCCGGGACATCCGCGTCCTGGTCATCAAGCTCGCCGACCGCCTGCACAACGCCCGCACCTGGAAGTTCGTGCCGTCCTCCTCGGCCGAGCGCAAGGCGCGCGAGACCCTCGAGATCTACGCACCCCTGGCCCACCGCCTGGGCATGAACACCATCAAGTGGGAGCTCGAGGACCTGTCGTTCGCGA
This sequence comes from Oerskovia merdavium, assembly GCF_014836755.1. Taxonomy (GTDB): domain Bacteria; phylum Actinomycetota; class Actinomycetes; order Actinomycetales; family Cellulomonadaceae; genus Oerskovia; species Oerskovia merdavium. The sequence goes on along the minus strand of NZ_JACSQF010000006.1, from coordinate 198,191 downwards.
CCCTCTACCCCAAGGTGTACGAGGAGATCGTCCACCTGGTCGCCGAGCGCGCGCCGGCCCGCGAGGAGTACCTCGCGGTGGTCCGCGAGCAGGTCACGGCCGACCTGCGCACCGCCAAGATCAAGGCGACCGTGACCGGTCGCCCCAAGCACTACTACTCGATCTACCAGAAGATGATCGTGCGCGGTCACGACTTCGCGGAGATCTACGACCTGGTCGGCGCACGTGTCCTGGTGGACACCGTGCGCGACTGCTACGCGGCGCTCGGTGCGCTGCACGCGCGATGGAACCCTGTGCCGGGCCGGTTCAAGGACTACATCGCGATGCCCAAGTTCAACATGTACCAGTCGCTGCACACCACGGTGATCGGACCGGGCGGCAAGCCCGTCGAGATCCAGATCCGCACGCACGACATGCACCGGCGCGCGGAGTACGGCGTCGCGGCGCACTGGAAGTACAAGGAGATCGCCAAGGCCAGCGGGGCGCCCGAGCCCGTGCAGAACGACATGGCCTGGCTGCGCCAGCTCGTGGACTGGCAGCGCGAGACCGCGGACCCCTCGGAGTTCCTGGACTCGCTGCGCTTCGAGATCGGCGGCGCGGAGGTCTACGTCTTCACGCCCAAGGGCGACGTCATCGCGCTGCCCGCAGGCTCGACCCCGGTCGACTTCTCCTACGCCGTGCACACCGAGGTCGGCCACCGCACCATGGGGGCCCGCGTCAACGGGCGCCTGGTGCCGCTCGACTCGAAGCTCGAGAACGGGGACGTCGTCGACGTCCTGACGTCCAAGTCGGAGACCGCCGGGCCCAGCCGCGACTGGCTCGCGTTCGTCAACAGCCCGCGGGCGCGCAACAAGATCCGCCAGTGGTTCTCCAAGGAGCGTCGCGAGGAGGCCGTCGAGCACGGCAAGACCGCGATCGCCAAGGCGATGCGCAAGCAGAACCTGCCCATCCAGCGCCTGCTCAGCCACGAGTCGCTCGTCGCGCTCGCCAACGAGATGCGCTACCCCGACGTCTCGGCCCTCTACGCCGCGATCGGCGAGGGGCAGGTGTCGGCCGCGAGCGTCGTGCAGAAGCTCGTGCACGCGATGGGCGGGGAGGACGGCGCGTCCGAGGACCTCGCCGAGGCCGCGCGTCCGGGGCACACGTCGCGTCGCCCCCGTACGGGCGACCCGGGCGTGGTCGTCAAGGGCGTGGACGACATCTGGGTCAAGCTCGCCAAGTGCTGCACCCCGGTGCCCGGTGACGAGATCATCGGCTTCATCACGCGCGGCCAGGGCGTCAGCGTCCACCGCGCGGACTGCGCGAACGTCGTGGGTCTGCGCAACCAGCCCGAGCGCATCGTCGAGGTCGACTGGACCACGGGCAGCAACGCCCTGTTCCTGGTCCAGATCCAGGTCGAGGCCCTGGACCGCTCGCGGCTGCTCTCGGACGTGACCCGCGTCCTGTCGGACCACCACGTCAACATCCTGTCCGCGACGGTCTCGACGTCGAACGACCGGGTCGCGATGTCCCGGTTCGTGTTCGAGATGGCAGAGCCCGGGCACCTGGCCACGGTCCTGTCCGCGGTCCGCAAGATCGACGGCGTGTTCGACGTCTACCGCATCACGGGCTCCAAGGCGGCCGAGCAGCCTCAGCTCCCGGCCTGACCCTCGGCTTCGTCCGAACGCCTCACGCGCCCGACGCCGTCGCGCACGTGGGGCGTTTCGTCGTCCGGACGGGTGGCCCGCTCGACGGGTGGCGCGGCGCCCCCGGTGGCAGCATCGGGGGATGGACCTGCCCGTGCTCCCGCCCACGCTGCCCATGCTCGCGAAGTCGGTCTCGGGAGTCCCCGACCCGGGCGCGGTCGAGGGTGGGCTCGTGTTCGAGCCCAAGTGGGACGGCTTCCGCGCGATCGTCTACCGCGACGGCGACGAGGTGCGCCTCGACAGCCGCAGCGCCAAGCCCATGGAGCGCTACTTCCCCGACGTCGTGGCCGCCGTCCTCGACGCGTTGCCCGAGCGGTGCGTGGTCGACGGCGAGATCGTGCTCGCCCAGGGGGGCCGGCTCGACTTCGAGGCCCTCCAGCAGCGCATCCACCCCGCGGCTTCGCGGGTCGCCCGGCTGGCTGCCGAGACGCCGGCGAGCCTCGTGGTGTTCGACCTGCTGGCGCTGGGGGACGACGACGTCACGCACGAACCGCTGAGCCGCCGTCAGGAGCTCCTCGCGGGCCTGGGCCTCGACGGACCGGACGTGCACCTGACCCCTCGCACGACGGACCGCGCCGTGGCCCAGGACTGGTTCGCGGTGTTCGAGGGCGCCGGCCTCGACGGGGTCGTCGCCAAGCCGCTCGCAGCGCCGTACCAGCCCAACAAGCGGGTCATGCTCAAGGTCAAGCACGAGCGCACGGCCGACGTGGTGCTCGCGGGGTACCGGCTGCACAAGACCTCGACGCCTGAGAGCCCGCTCGTGGGCTCCTTGTTGCTGGGCCTGTACGACGACGCGGGGGACCTGCAGTTCGTCGGTGTGGCGGCGTCGTTCCCCATGGCCCGCCGGGCCGAGCTCGTCGGCGAGCTCGCACCGCTCGTGCTGGACCCCGGGAGCCCCGAGGCCGCCGAGCATCCCTGGGCGGGCTGGGAGAGCCCCGGGTCCGGACGCATGCCCGGCGCGCAGTCGCGGTGGAGCGGCACCAAGGACCTGTCGTTCGTGCCCCTGCGCGTCGAGAAGGTCCTCGAGGTGGCCTACGACCACATGGAGGGGTCACGGTTCCGGCACACGGTCCAGCTCCGTCGCTGGCGCACCGACCGGGAGCCCGGGTCGTGCACGTACGAGCAGCTCGAGGAGCCCGTGAGCTACCGGCTCGACGAGCTGCTGCCGGGGGCGCCCGGGGTGGCCTGAGGGCGGTCCGGGACACCTCCCGAGCGGCGGGGAGCCGCGGGCCCCGCGGGGCCCGCGGAGACCGCACGTGCACGCCGACCGCACGTCCGCGCCGACCGGGCGGGCTAGGTGCCCGCGCCGTCCTCGTGGTGCCGTGAGGCGTCCTTGCTGGGCTGGACCCGCTTGGGTTCGCCCGCCATCTTGGGGTGCTCGGGGGGATAGGGCAGGTCGCCCAGACCGTGGTCGCGCTCGTCGCGTGCCGCGAGCTCGAGCGCGGCCTCGAGCGAGTACCGCTCGCCGGGGCTCGTCGCGTCGAGGCGCGCGTGCAGGTCGCCGACCTCGGCGAAGCGCGCCGGCATGGTCAGGACGTCGAAGTCGTCGGGCCCGACGTCGGGCACCTCCTCCCAGTGCAGGGGCGCCGAGACCGTGGCGCGGGCGTTGGCCCGGATCGAGTAGGCCGAGGCGATGGTGCGGTCGCGGGCCATCTGGTTGTAGTCGACGAAGATCTTCTCGCCCCGCTCCTCCTTCCACCACCTCGTGGTGACCTGGTCCGGCAGGCGGCGCTCGAGCTCGCGACCGATCGCGATCGTCGCCCGGCGCGCCTCGACGAAGCCCCAGTCCGGCGTGATGGGGACGAACACGTGCAGGCCGCGCCCGCCTGACGTCTTGGGGAACCCCTCGAGCCCCAGCTCGGCGAGCACCTCACGCAGGTGCGGGGCCACCCGCGCTGCGTCCGAGTAGTCGGTGCCGGGTTGGGGGTCGAGGTCGATGCGGAGCTGGTCGGGAGCCTCGACGTCGGCGCCCGTGACGGGCCACGGGTGGAACGTGAGGGTGCCGAGGTTCGCGGCCCAGAGAACCACCGCGAGCTCGGTGGGGCGCACCTCGTCGGCCGTGCGGCCGCTGGGGAACGCGATCCGGGCCGTCTCGACGTAGTCCGGCGCGCCCTGCGGCAGGCGCTTCTGGAAGAACGCGTCGCCGCTGCTGTCGGTGCGGGTGCTGAGCCGGGCGCCCTCGAACACACCCTTGGGCCAGCGTTCGAGGGTCGTGGGGCGCTCTCGCAGGGCCGCGAGGATCCCGGGGCCGACCGACCGGAAGTACGTGACGACGTCGAGCTTGGTCAGCCCGCGGCCGGGGAAGACGACACGGTCAGGGCTCGTGACGCGCACGGTGCGTCCGTCGACGTCGAGCTCGACCGCCGGGGTCGTGGAACGAGGCATCTGCTCACGGTAGACGGGGGCTGGGCCCGTCGCCTGCCGACGCCTCCCGCAGCCGTTCGGCGAGCAGGCCCAGGACCCGCTGGGCCCTGGGCCTGCCGGTGCGCCGCGACCGCAGGTCGAGCGCGTGCAGCACCGCGTCGACGTCGAGCCCGCACCGCGTGGCGAGCGCGTGCAGGACCGGGGTGCTGGACCGTTGGTCGTGCAGGCACGCGAGGTCCAGTGCCGTGCGTTCGACGGTCGTCACCAGCACGCCCCCGAGCCGCGCGGTCTCGCTGTGCAGGAGAGCGCTCTGGCGTGGCGCGCGCCCGGACAGCGGCGGCGGGCGGTGGACGCCGAGCGGGTGGATCACCTCGACGGTCGGCGGGACCGGTGTCCCGCAGTGCACCCACGCGGCGCTCAGGCCGCCGATCACGGTCCGCTCGGGGACGAGGTGCCCCAGGGAGGCGGCACGGACCGCGGGGGTGAGCGGCGTCGTCGGGCGTACGGCGACGTCTCCCCGGACCCGGACCAGTGCTCCCGAGCGGACCAGGTCCGCGAACGCGACGGCCCCGCCGACGTGTGCGGGCCGCACGAGCTCGGGGGCGGGCGCGACACGGGCGGCCATCGCGAGGTCCGCAGGGAGGCACAGGCTCGTGGAAGGGGCGTCCGCGAGGACGGCCTCCGGTGGGGAGGGCGCGGGGGGAGCGGTGGCGGCGGCCATGGGTTCAGCCTGGCGGCCCGTCCGGACATGCGCGAGGGGCCCGGGTGGGCCTGTGGAAACTCTCGTCGTCCACAGGCCCACCCGGGCCCTTCAGGTGGTGCAGGGTCAGCCGCGAGAGTCCTCGGCGGCCTTCACGACCTGCTCGAGCCAGGCGCGGCGTGCCGCGATCGACGACTCGATCTCGGCGATCTTGCGCTTGTCGCCCTTGGCGGTCGCAGCCGCCAGGTCCTCCTCGAGGCCCGCGATCGCGGACTCGAGCTGGGCCGCCGCACCCTCGGCGCGCGCACGCGTCTCGGGGTTGGAGCGCGACCACTGGGACTGCTCGGCGTCGCGGACCGCGGTCTCGACGGCGCGCAGGCGGGCCTCGACGCGCTGGATGTCGGCGCGAGGAACCTTGCCGGCGTCCTCCCACTTCTCCTGGATGTCCCGCAGGGCCGTCTTGGCCTGCGCGAGGTCCGTCACGGGGACGAGCTTCTCAGCCTGCTCCAGCAGGGCCTCCTTGACGACCAGGTTCTCGGCGTACTCGGCGTCCGTGGCGGCGTTGAGCGCGTCACGGGCCTCGAAGAACGCGTCCTGCGCCGCACGGAAGCGGGCCCACAGGGCGTCGTCGTCGCGGCGGTTGGCGCGCCCGGCGGCCTTCCACTCGGTCATGAGGTCGCGGAAGGCGCCGGCCGTGGCGCCCCAGTCCGTGCTGTTCTGCAGGGCCTCGGCCCGCTGCACGAGCTTCTCCTTGACCTCCTTCGCGGAGGAGTTGCGCTGCTCGAGCTCGGCGAAGTAGTGCCGACGCTCGCGGTCGAAGGCCGTGCGGGCGTGGCTGAAGCGCTTCCAGAGCGCCTCCTCGCTCGCACGGTCGATCCTCGGCCCGTTGCGCTGGGCGTCCTTCCACTGGTCGAGCAGCTTGCGCAGCTCCTCGCCCGCGGGACGCCACTGGATGCGTGCCGGGTCCGTCGAGGCGATCTTCTCCGCTGCCTCGATGATCTCGGTACGGGCGGCGAGCGCCGCTTCCTTGGCGGCGTTGCGCTCGGCCTCGAGCTCGGCGCGGCGGGCTGCCGCGACGGTGCGCAGCGACTCGACGTGCGCGCGCAGGCCGTCCAGGTCGCCGACGGCCGAGGGCTCGGCGGTCTCCTCGCCGAGCTTGGCGAGGGTCGAGTCGATCTCCTTGACGGACAGGTCCGTACCGGTCAGGCGGGCCTCGAAGAGCGCGACCTTGGCCTGAAGGTCCAGGAAGCGGCGCACGTAGAGCGCGAGCGCCTCCTCGGGGGAGACCCCGGGGAACTGCCCGACGCTGCGCTCGCCCGCGGCCTCGGTCACGTAGACCGTGCCTTCCTCGTCGACCCGGCCGAACCCGGCCGCAGCCTTCGCGGCGGCGCTGTCGTCGGGGATGACCGCCGCGGCAGCCGCCGGGGCGATCGACGCGGCGGCCGGGGCCGCTGCAGCCGGGGCACCCGGGCGCGGGGGCCGGGGCACCGGGACGGCGCTCGGCTTGGGCGCGGGGCTGGGCTTGGGAGCCGGGGCCGCAGGTGCCTCCGGTGCGTCCGCCGCGGGGGCCGGTGCGGCCTCAGGAGCCGCCTCAGCAGCGTCCGTCGCGGGGGCGGTCTCGGTGACCTCGGCCGGGGCTTCGGCAGGAGCCTCGTCCGCGGCGGGCGCGGCTTCCTCGACGGAGGTGGCCTCGTCGGCTGCTGCCGCGGGGGCGTCGGTCTCGACGGCTTCCGTGGCAGCGGGTGCCTCGGCGCCCTCGGCCGGTTCAGCGACCGCCGGCACCTCGACCTGCTCCGTAGCGGTGGCCTCCTCGGATGCCTGCGCCGGAGAGTTCGCGTGGTTCTCGGTGCTCTCGCTCACTGGGTCTCAACTCCTTCGATGGTGACCGGGGTCGCGGGGGAGCCGTCAGGGGCCCCGTCCGCTGTCCCCGCGTCAGCGACTGCTCGGACGACGTCCAAGCCGGATGTGATCTTGCCGAAAACTGTGTACCCACCGGTGTCGGTCGGCAAGGTGGTGTCCTCGTAGACGAGGAAGAACTGGCTGCCGTGGGAGTCCGTGGCCTGGGCACGTGCCATGCCGATGGTGCCGGCGGGGAAGAACCCGTCCTCGGGCGCGTTCTCGACGGGTCCGAACGTGTAGCCCGGGCCCCCGGTTCCCGTGCCCGTCGGGTCGCCGCACTGCAGGACGTAGAGCCCGGAGGTCGTCAGGCGGTGGCAGTCGGTGCCGTCGAAGAACCCGCCCTGGGCGAGCGAGACGAAGCTCGCGACGGTCTGAGGGGCGGCCTGCCCGTCGAGCGTGAACTCGATGTCGCCCGCGCTCGTGCGCAGCTCGCCCGTCCACTCGCGGTCCTCGGCGGCGGAGGGCGGCGGGAGGGTGAACGCCTTGGCGGCCGTGGCTGCGTCGGCATCCGAGTTCGCGGAGAGAGCCAGCACGACGACACCGCCCACGACGGCGAGCGCGGCGACCGCGCCGACGATGGTCCACGTCCGCTGCTTGCGGGCGCGGGCCTGCGCCTGACGCTCGGTCCACTTCTCCTCGCGGCGGCGGGCACGCTCACGTTCGCGCTTGCTCGTCGTCACCCCAACTCCTTCGTCTCACGTCACGGGCCGCTCCGCGTGCGGGCGCGAGGGCGCGTTCTGTGCACGGGTGATCCACGGTTTCAGAGGACAGTCTAGGCATCGGGAGCGTTCTGGCGCCGTGTCTTGTCGCCTTTCAGGTCACGGTCCGGTATCAGGTGCCCTCTTTGCGTGGGTCGTTACTGTCGTCCCATGGACCTCTTCCTCGTGGTGGCCCCCGTGTTCGGCACCAACTGCACGCTCGTCGTGCCGGGCCCCGAGGGAACGCTGCCCGACGGCGCCGCGCGCCCCTGCGTGATCGTCGACGCAGGGGCCGGGGTCGTCCCGGGCGTGGTGGAGCTCGTGCGCGAGCAAGGGCTCGCGCCCCGTGCGGTCCTGGCCACGCACGGGCACGCCGACCACACCTGGGACGCGGCCGAGCTGTGCTCGCTCTACGGCGTCCCGTTCTGGATCCACGCCGACGACGCCTACCGGCTCGCCGATCCCCTCGGCACGATCGAGAGCGCCCCGCCCGCGGGACGCGACGGACGGGTCGTGCCCGGCCCGCTGGCCGCGGCGCTCGCCGCGGGCGGCGCCCGGCTCGAGGACTACCGGGCCCCGGACGACGTCCGGACCTTCGGTACGGCCGGCGAGCCAGGGGCCGGGGCCCGCGAGCGGCTCGACCTCGACGGCGTCCTGGTCGACGCCCTGCACGCCCCTGGACACACCCAGGGCTCGACGCTCTACCTGCCCGTCGCGGTCCGACCTGACTCGAAGGGCGACAGTGGCACGGCGAGCGTGAGCGCGAGCGGCGCCGAGGCCGGGGTCGTGCTCGCGGGGGACGTGCTGTTCGCCGGGTCGGTGGGGCGCACCGACCTGCCCGGCGGGGACGGCGAGACGATGCAGCGAACCCTGCGCGACGTCGTCGGGCGCCTCGACGACTCCCTCCAGGTGGTGCCCGGCCACGGGCCCCTGACCACGATCGGCCGCGAGCGCCGGACCAACCCGTACCTGCGGGGTCTGTGAACGGATTGCTCGTCCGGTCCTGGAGTCTGGAAAGATCGGGTCCCATGGCCCGACCTACACCTCTCTCCGGTTTCCCCGAATGGCTCCCTGCTGGACGCGTCGTGGAGCAGCACGTGCTCGACACGCTGCGTCGCACGTTCGAGCTCCATGGTTTCGCGGGGATCGAGACGCGAGCCGTCGAGCCCCTCGACCAGCTGCTGCGCAAGGGCGAGACCTCCAAGGAGGTGTACGTGCTGCGCCGCCTCCAGGAGGAGACGGCGGAGGGGGCTGCGGACGAGCGGTCGGGCAAGGGCGACAAGCAGCTCGGCCTGCACTTCGACCTGACGGTGCCGTTCGCGCGCTACGTGCTGGAGAACGCCGGTCACCTGGCGTTCCCGTTCAAGCGTCACCAGATCCAGAAGGTGTGGCGCGGTGAGCGTCCCCAGGACGGGCGCTTCCGTGAGTTCGTGCAGGCGGACATCGACGTCGTGGGTGCGGGCGAGCTGCCCTACCACTTCGAGGTCGAGCTGCCGCTGGTCATGGCCGAGGCGCTGGGCGAGCTGCGCTCGATCGGCGTGCCCGAGGTCCGCATCCTGGTGAACAACCGCAAGGTCGCGGAGGGCTTCTACCGCGGGCTGGGGCTGGACGACGTCGAGGGCGTGCTGCGCAGCATCGACAAGCTCGACAAGATCGGCCCGGACAAGGTCGGGGCGCTGCTGGTCGCCGAGACGGGCGCGACGCCCGAGCAGGCGGACGCGTGCCTCGCGCTCGCGGCGATCTCCGGCTCGGACGCCGGCGTCGCCGAGCGGGTGCGGGCGCTCGCGGGCGAGCACGGTGTGACCTCGGAGCTGCTCGAGGAGGGCCTCGTGGAGCTGTCGGCGCTGATCGACGCGGCGGCCGTGCGGGCGCCGGGCGTCGTGGTCGCGGACCTCAAGATCGCGCGCGGCCTGGACTACTACACGGGCTCGGTCTACGAGACGGTCCTGGTGGGGCACGAGCAGCTCGGGTCGATCTGCTCGGGCGGGCGTTACGACACCCTGGCCTCGGACGGCGCGAACACCTACCCGGGGGTGGGGCTGTCGATCGGCGTCTCGCGGCTGGTCTCGCGGCTGCTGAGCGCGGGCCTGGTCCGCTCGACGCGGTCGGTGCCGAGCGCGGTCGTGGTCGCGGTCACGAGCGAGGAGACGCGTGCCGCGTCGGACGCGGTCGCGGTCGCGCTGCGTTCGCGGGGCATCCCGGTCGAGGTCGCGCCGAGCGCGGCGAAGTTCGGCAAGCAGATCAAGTTCGCGGACCGTCGCGGCATCCCGTTCGTGTGGTTCCCCGCGGGGGTCGGTGCGGACGGCGAGGTCGTCGCGCACCAGGTCAAGGACATCCGCTCGGGCGAGCAGGTCACCGCGGACCCGGCGACGTGGGCGCCGTCCGAGGAGGACCTGTGGCCGCGGGTCGTGCCCGCGGGGGAGTGAGCCCGCTGCCCGGGCGCTGACCCGGGAGGACGTGCGTGAGGCCCGGCAGGGGATTCCCTGCCGGGCCTCACGCGTGCTGCGGGTCGGTGCGCCGCGCTGCCGTGCTGCCGTGCGCCGGGCGCGGCGACGGCGCCTCGGTGAGAGCCGCTCAGGCCTCCGGGATGTCCCGGCCGAAGGTCTCCAGGGTGATGTCGGCCGGGTCGGGGCCGCGGCGCACGCCCTGGTCGAGCGCGTCGATCGCGGCGAGCTCCGCGTCCGTGAGGGTGAGGTCGGCCACGTCGAAGTTCTCGGCGATGCGTGCGGGCCTGGTCGACTTGGGGATCGCGGAGCGGCCCTCCTGGAGGTGCCAGCGGAGCATGACCTGCGCGGCGGACTTCCCGTGCGCCTCGGCGATCGCGAGGATCTCGGGGTCGTCGAACGTGCGGGCACCGCCCTCGCGGTAGGAGGTGATGCCGCCGATGGGGGACCAGGCCTGGGTCAGGATGCCGTGCGCCGCGTCCACGGCCTGGAGGTCGCGCTGCTGGAAGTACGGGTGGACCTCGATCTGGTTGACGGCCGGGACGACGCTCGCCGTCTCCAGGAGGCGCTCGAGGTGCTCGGGCATGAAGTTGCTCACGCCGATCGCGCGGACCTTGCCGTCGGCCAGGAGCGTCTCCAGGGCGCGGTAGGCCTCGAGCGTGAGGTCGAACCGGCTCGGCAGAGCCTGGTGCAGGAGCAGCAGGTCGATCTGCTCGACGCCGAGCTTGCCCGCGGACTTGTCGAACGCGCGCAGCGTCGTGTCGTAGCCGTAGTCGCTGATCCACACCTTGGTCTCGATGAACACCTCGGCCCGGTCGAGGCCCGACTCGGCGATCGCCCGGCCGACCTCGCGCTCGTTGCCGTAGGCCGCGGCGGTGTCCACCAGCCGGTACCCGGTCTCGAGCGCGGTGCGGACCGAGGAGACGGTCTCCTCGGGCGCGGTCTGGAAGACGCCGAAGCCGAGGGCCGGCAGGGTGACGCCGTTGTTCAGGGTGAGGACGGTCATGTGGTGCTCCTTGGGTGGTGCTGGTCGTGGGGGCAGGACGGCTGGGAGGGGGGAGGTGGCGTCGTCGGGCACGTCGGGCGGGGGTGTCCAGGAGGTCCGGTGACGGTCAGGGCAGGACCACGACCTTGAGGGCCTCGCGCGCGTCCATGGCGCGGTAGGCCTCGGCGACCTGGTCGAGCGGGAGGACGCGGTCGAACACCCGACCGGGATCGATGCGTCCGGCGAGCACGTCCGGCAGGACGTCCTCGATGTAGGCCCGCACCGGGGCGGGGCCGCCCGTGAGCGTGATGTTGCGTCCGAACAGTGAGCCCCACCCGACGGGTGCGTCTTCGTACTGCGGGACCCCGACCCGTGAGATGACGCCGCCCACGCGCACGACCCCGTACGCCTGCTGGAAGGCGGGCATGTGCCCGACGGCCTCGATCACGACGTGCGTCCCCTGCCCGTCCGTGAGGTCACGGACCCGGGCGACGCCCTCCTCGCCGCGCTCGGGCACCACGTCGGTCGCGCCGAGCTCGACGCCCAGGTCGGTGCGGTCGGTGTGGCGGCCCATGAGGACGACGCGCTCGGCGCCGAGGCGCCGGGAGGCCAGGACCGCGCTCAGCCCCACGGCCCCGTCCCCGATCACGGTCACGGTCCGTCCGGGACCTACCTTGCCCATGTGGGCGGCGTGGTGCCCGGTCAGGAACACGTCGGAGAGCGAGAGCAACGAGTTGAGCAGGGCCTCGTCGGTGTCCGCGAGCGCCGTGCCGGTCCGGACGAGCGTGCCGTCGGCGAGGGGGATGCGCACGGCCTCGGCCTGGGCGCCGCCCACCCCGCCCGTGCCGAAGAAGTGCCCGTGCAGGCACGAGGTCTGCATGCCCTCGCGGCAGTACACGCACGTGTTGTCCTGGATGCCGAACGGGCAGATCACGAAGTCGCCGCGGCGGACCGTGGTGACGTCGGCCCCGACGTCCTCGACGACGCCGAGCAGCTCGTGCCCCATGGGGCGCGGCTCGCCCGCGTAGTCGTGGTAGCGGTGCAGGTCCGAGCCGCACACGCACGCCCGCACGACCCGCACGAGGGCATCGGTGGGCTTCTGGATCTCGGGGTCGGGGACCTCGTCGACCCGGATGTCTCTCGTGCCGTACAGGTACGTCGCTCGCATGGATTCGGTCCCTTCGTCCGGGTGGCCACCGGTCGGTCGGTGGCTCTGCATCCACTCCACCATCGCCCGGGTGAGGGAGGAACGCCCTGTCGAGAGGGGTACTGACAGTGCATGGCTCGGGCGGGGCACGGTCCGTAGGGTCGTGGGCATGGACCCATGAGACGAGGTGCGAGACTTCCTGTCGAGCCGCAGAGCCCGGTTGAGCCCGACCGAGGTCGGGCTGCCGCCGAGCACCGGGCGGCGCAGGGTCCCGGGCCTGCGCCGGGACGAGGTCGCGGTCCTCGCGGGCGTCTCCTCGGAGTACTACGCGCGGCTCGAGCGCGGCAACCTGGCCGGGGCGTCGGACGCGGTGCTCGATGCGCTCGCGTCGGCCCTGCGGCTGGACGAGGCCGAGACGCTGCACCTGCGTCATCTCGCGCACTCCGCCAACCAGCCGGCCCGCAAGCGGCGCGAGCCGGTGCGTGCCGCGACGGTCCCGGTGTCGGTGCAGCGCGTCCTGGACTCGATGACGGCGACCCCGGCGTACGTGATGGACAGCCGTCGCGACATCGTGGCGACCAACGCGCTGGCTCGTGAGCTGCACGCCCCCGTCCACGACTTCGCGCGAGAGACGGGTACCGCGCCCAACACCGCGCGGTTCGCGTTCCTCGATCCTGCGGCTCGGCGCTACTACGTGGACTGGGACGAGGTGTCCCGCGCCGTGGTGGCCGCACTGCACGGCGCGGCGGGACGCAACCCGTACGACCGGGCGCTCAGCGACCTGGTCGGCGAGCTCTCGACGCGCTCCGAGCGGTTCCGGGAGCTGTGGGCCACGCGTGACGTCCGCGTGCACCGGGCGGGTCTCAAGCGCATGCGCCACCCCGACGTCGGGGTCCTTGCGCTCGACTACGACGTCATGGAGCTCGCCCAGGAGCCGGGGCTGGGCCTGGTCGCGTACAGCGCGGCCCCGGGGAGCCCCGCGGCCGACGCCCTCGCGCTGCTGACGTCGCTCGCGGCGACCCGCGACGCCGACGCGGTCGCCGAGGCGGTCGGTGCGGCGGGCGCGCCCGACGGGGCGGGCGCCGACCGGGCGGCGGGCGCGTGAGGGCCGGCGCGGTCTCGCGTCGGGAGCTCCTGCGCGTAGCGGTCGCCGGTGCCGGGGTCGTCGCCGTGGCCTCGTGCGCGGGGACGGGAGGTCAGGCGGCGCCACGCGAGCCCGTCGCGGCCGGCCCGACGACGGCGCCGCGGCCCACCTCGGGCGGGACGGCAGGCGGCGGCGCGCTGATCGTCTTCTTCTCCCGCGCCGGCGAGAACTACTGGGACGGCGGCCGGCGCGACCTCGAGGTCGGCAGCACGGAGGTGCTGGCGACCATGATCGCCGAGCGCACGGGCATCGACCTCCACCGCGTCACCGCCGCCGACCCGTACCCGCACGCCTACGACGAGACCGTGGCGCGCAACGTGCGCGAGCAGGACGAGGACGCCCGCCCGCAGATCGCCGAGCCGCTGCCGGACCTCGCCGGGTACGGCACCGTGATCCTCGCGAGCCCGATCTGGAACGTGCGCCCGCCCATGATCATGTCGACGTTCCTCGACGGCGTCTCGCTCGCGGGTACGACGATCCTGCCCGTCACGACGCACGCCATGAGCGGACTCGGCCGGGCGCCCGAGGTCTACGCGACCTTCGCTCCCGACGCGGTCGTGGGCGAGGGGCTCGCGGTGCGCGGGGAGCGTGTCGCCGACGCCGGGCCGGAGATCGACCGCTGGGTGCGGGCGGCGGGGATCGGCTGAGCAGTCCGGGGTCGCAGTCGTTGTCGGCATCGACAACATGATCGAACATGTGTTCGAATAGCGCCATGAGGTGGGACGGGCAGGCGATCACGGCGGACGACGGCGCGCTGCCCGGGCTCGGACGCATGGCGGGGTTGGTGCGGACCGTGCGCACGCCGGAGTTCGCCGGTGTCACGTTCCACGAGGTGCTCGCCAAGAGCGCGCTGTCCAAGGTGCCGGGGGAGTCCCGCATGCCGTTCACCTGGACGATCAACCCGTACCGCGGATGCTCCCATGCGTGCTCCTACTGCTTCGCCCGCCCCTCGCACCGCTACCTCGACATGAACCCCGGCGAGGACTTCGACAGCCAGATCGTCGTGAAGGTGAACGTCGCCGAGGTGCTGCGTGCCGAGCTCGCCAAGCCGTCCTGGGCGGGCGACGCGGTCGCGCTCGGCACCAACACCGACCCCTACCAGCGCGCCGAGGGGCGCTACCGGCTCATGCCCGGGATCATCGACGCCCTCGAGGCCTCGCGCACGCCGTTCTCGATCCTCACCAAGGGCACGCTCCTGCGCCGGGACCTCCCGCGCCTGAGCCAGGCGGCGCAGAGCGTGGACGTGGGCATCGGGGTCTCTTTGGCGTTCGTCGACGAAGACCTCCAGCAGGCCGTCGAGCCGGGGACGCCCACGCCGCGCGCCCGCCTCGACCTCGTCCGCGCCGCGAGGGCGGCCGGGCTGCCGTGCGGGGTCATGATCGCCCCGGTCCTGCCGTGGCTCACCGACTCGACCGACCACCTCACGCGCCTGCTCGACGCGGTCCACGAGGCCGGCGCGACCGGCGCCACGGTCCTCCCGCTGTTCCTCAAGCCCGGCACGCGCGAGTGGTTCATGGCCTGGCTGCGTCGCGACCACCCCGACCGGGTCGCGGGCTACGAACGCATCTACGCGGGCGGGTCGTACGCGAGCCGCGCGTACCGGGACTGGCTGTGGGACCGGGTGCGCCCGCTGCTCGTCGAGCGCGGCTTCGCGAGCGCCGGGCACCGCGCCCAGGCGCGCACGTCGGGCCACGCCCGGACCGCCTGGCACCCCGAGTCTCCTGGCGAGAGAGCGCGGCCCGACGAAGGTGACTACCCGGCCGGGAGTCTGGTGGCGCAGCACCGGGACAGCGGCAGAGCGCCAGCACGCACGGGGACGAGCGCGTCCGCGAGCGCCGAGCAGCTGCTCTTCTAGGTTCCCCGCGCGAATCGGGCAAAACCTGCTATCTTGCGGCCAGTCACACCATGGCGCGGATGCCGATGCCTCGCCGGTGCCCTTGTGATCGGCCGAGGATCCCCGCATGCCCAGGAAGCGCCCGAGCGCGGCACCGCCGCCCGTGCCCCCGTTGTTCACGACCGAAGAGACCCATCCCCAGATCGCCTCGATGCAGGCCGTGGCAGCCACAGAAGACTGGGCCGCGGTCGCCGCCCTCCTGGAGGAGCTGAGCCCGGTGGACCGGGACTTCGCCCTGAGGTACCTCTCCGACGTCGAGGGGGTCGAGGGTCTGCTGGAGCGGGCCTTGGAGGACGACCCGCGCGACCCGTTGCTGCGGACCCTCCTCGCCGAGCGCTACGTCCACATCGGCTGGGGGATCCGTAGCCGATACCGCGCCGAGCACGTGTCTCGCGAACAGTTCGCGCAGTTCCACGACTGGCTGCGCAGAGCCGAGCAGATCCTCCTCGAGGTCTGCGCGGAGCACCCGACCTTCGTCCTCGCGTGGGACGTGCGTCTGACGACGGCCCGGGGGCTCGAGCTCGGGCACTCCGAGGCCCGCCGTCGCTACGGACGCTTGGCGTCGCTCGACCCGCACAGCTACGTCGCGCAGAAGGCGCTGCTCCAGCAGCTGTGCCCCAAGTGGAGCGGGAGCTGGGAGGACGCGCACGGGTTCGCGACCGGGTGCGCGGAGTCTGCCCCCGCCGGCGCGCCGAACGGGGCCGTCGTGGCGCTCGCGCACATCGAGCACTGGCTCGAGCTGGACCCGCCCGAGAAGGAGAGGTACATGGCGAGCGCTGCCGTCCGTGACGACCTCCGCCGGGCGGCTGCGCGGTCCGTGCGGCACCCCGAGCACCGGGAGGACTTCCACTCGGTCGGGGCGCACAACGCGTTCGCCCTGGCCTTCCTGCTCGGGGACCACGAGGAGGATGCCGCAGTGCACCTCCGGGTGATCGGCAACCGCGCCTCAGGCGCACCGTGGGACTACGTCGACGACCCCGTCACGTACTTCAGCTACTTCCGCGACGCCGTGCTGGCTGCGGGCTGAGAGGGATCGACATGTCCGCACAGATCGACATCGCCGCGCAAGACACGCAGGAAGAGGTCGTCGCGGGCGGCCTCGCCGCGCTCGCCTCCGTGGACCACATCGTCAGCTCCTCGACGGTCGACGGCATCCCGGTGCTGTTCGCGGCGCGTGCGAGCGAGCAGGACGGGCAGCGCACCGCCGGCCTGTTCTTCCGGGTGGGGAGCGCGGACGAGACGCTCGCGACCGCCGGGATCACCCATCTCGTGGAGCACCTGGCGCTGCACGGCCGCCAGCTCGCGGAGGGGCACCACAACGGCGTGACGGCCGAGGGGTACACCCTGTTCCACGTGCACGGGACCGACGAGGAGGTCGTGGCCTATCTCAACGGCGTGTGCGCGGCGCTCACCGACCTTCCGACGAGCCGGATGGACGTCGAGAAGCAGATCCTGCGGACCGAGGCGCAGCGCCGGGCGGGCGGGCCCTTCCGCCCCATGCGTCAGTGGCGCTACGGCGCTCAGACCTACGGACTGGCCGGGTACGACGAGCTGGGCATCCGCCGGCTCAGCGCCGAGGACGTGCGAGCCTGGGCCGGGGAGCGGTTCACGCGGGACAACGCCGTGCTGTTCGTCACGGGCGACGCGCTTCCCGCGGGGCTGGACCTGTCGTTGCCCTCCGGCGCGCGGATCCCGGCACCCACGGCGAGCAGCGCGCTGCCGCAGACTCCGGCGTTCTTCCAGGGGGAGGACGGGCACGTCGTGCTGGACGCCGTCGTGGAGCGGTCGGCGGGCGCGATAGTGCTGGCGCAGGTCGCTGCGCGCGCACTCTTCCGCGACCTGCGAGAGGTGGGCGGGTACTCGTACACCGCGGACGGCGACTACTCCCGGCGAGACGCCACGCACGCCACGTTCACGTTGTACGCCGACGCGTTGCCCCAGCAGCAGGGCGCCGTCGTCGGCGGCATGATCGACACCCTCGCCCGGCTCCGGCTCGGGGTGATCGAGCAGGCCGAGCTCGACGCCGTGCGGGCGCCGCTGCTCACGTGGCTCGACTCGCCGGATCTTGCGGCTGACCTGCTGCCGACGTACGCGCTCGACGTCCTGCTCGGACACCCGGTGAAGACCCCGGAGACGTCCCGGGCCGAGCTCGAGGCCGTCACGGTCGAGGACCTGCGCCAGGTTGCGGAGGACGTCTGGGCGGGGGCTCTGCTCCAGGTGCCGGGACGGGCCGGGGCCGAGTGGGCGGGCATGGCCGTCGCGCCGCAGCGGTCGGCGGCCGCTGTCGAGGGGATCCGCTACCCGCGCGTCGACAACCCGGACGTCGCCCTCGTGATCGGGTTGGCGGGAGTCAGCCTGACGACCCCGGAGGGTGCGGCGACGGTCCTCTTCGAGGACTGCCAGCTCCTGTCGGCGAGACCCGACGGGGCCCGCCATCTGATCGGGGCCGACGGCTTCTCCGTCGCGATCGAGCCCACCCTGCACGTCGGCCTGAACGGCCCCTCGATCGAGCAGGGCGTCGACGCACGCGTGCCCGAGCACCTGGTCGCCAGGCTCCCCGCCCGTGACCCGCAGGAGATTCCCCAGCCGCGCCCGCCCACGCAGGACGTGGGTGCACGCGCTGGGATCGGCGGGTGGATCGACCGGCACCTCGACCTGAGCGTGAACCTGCTGCGTCAGGTGTTCCTCGTCGTGCTCGCGCTCGGGGTGGTCGTCACCCTGCAGACCGAGTTCGTCGGGAGCGCCCTGGTCGTCCTGCTCCTGGTCTGGGGCATCGTCCAGGGAAGCGTGGGGATCGCGTGGTGGCTCGCCGCGAGAAGGCGGCGCGAGGTGGGTGCGGCGCGGAGGTGACGAGGCCGCTTCGAGCCGGGTAGCGGGCTCCTACGTCGCCCCCCGTGGCAGGAAGACGTTCGGAGCCCGACCGACGCCGACGACGTCCCGGCGAGGAGAGGGACCCGACCTGCACGGAGCGACTACGCTCTCGCACCATGACGCTCGCCTGGCCGACCTCTCGTGGGCTGCCCGCCCTGGGGGACGTGGCGCCGCACGTCCGGACCCCGTTCGGGGACGTCGTCCTGTCCGCTCGGTGCGCCGGGAGGGACACGGGAACCGCTCCTGGTTCCGCTTTCGCCCTGCCTGCCGGCGGCAGGTTGCTGCACCGGCGCGGCCCCTCCTGGTCGCTCGAGCAGATCCTCACGCCCTTGCCGACCTTCGACAAGGAGGGAAGATCTCCGGCCACGACCTGGGGAGTCGCCTGGCGCGTCCAGGCGCTGGGAACGCTCGTCGAGACGAGCCTGCGCGTCCAGATGGCTGATCAGCGCGTCGGGCTCGACGTCTGGGCCACCGACGGACAGCATCTCGCGGCGCTCGCGGTCGACGACGGTCGCACGGAGCTGGTCATCGGCGGGCCGGACAGCGACGGGCTCTGGGGCCTCGTTCTCCGAGGGCTGTGTCCCGCGCGATGGAAGTCCGACCATCCCGGGCTCGCGAGCGACCTGTCACTGGTGGACGACGTGCCGCGCAGGCTCGGGTTGCCACGTGCGGCCAGGGACCAGCGAGGAACCGCCGAGCGCCCCGGGCTCGAGTGGAACCTGCCCGCGCTCGAGGACGGCGAGGTCGTGGTCCTCGCGTGCGCCGTCTCCTGGGCGCCGTACGACGCGGAGTCGGAGTGGGCGTGGCTGTCCGTGGACGTCGGACCGGAGTACGTCGTCCGGCACGCGTCGCGGGGGACGTCGAGCGCCTGACCATCTCGGGCCGGGCCATGACGGCCCGCGCTCAGTCCTGCGCGAGCCGTGCTGGGAACCCGCCCGTGGCCACGGGGCCCCAGCCGGTGATCGTCACGCGCAGCAGCGACTTGCCCTGCGCGACCATGGCCTGGCGGTACTCGTCCCAGTCGGGGTGCTCCCCGGCGATCGAGCGGTAGTACTCGACGAGGGGCTCGACCGAGCCGGGCAGGTCGATCACCTCGGCGGTGCCGTCGACCTGGACCCAGGCGTCGTCGAAGTCCTCGCCCAGGACGCACAGCGAGGCGGCGGGGTCGCGCCGCAGGTTCACGGCCTTGGCCCGGTCGGGGTAGGTCGAGACCACGATGCGCCCTTCGCCGTCGACCCCGTAGGCGACGGGGCTCATCTGCGGGGCGCCGCTCGCGCGCCGGGTGAGCAGCACGGCCCGCCGGTTGGCGCGCAGGAACGCGACGAGCTCGGCGCGTCCGATCCGGTCCGTGGTCGCGATCCGCCTGGCCATGCGTGCCTCCTGGGGAAAGTTCTCCTGAACGTGGTCCGCCCACAGACTAGACTCGTCCGCGTGCGTCGTCTGCGCACTCCCCACTCCCATCCCGGGACGCCACTGCGCGCCCCGGCATGTTCCGGAAGGACTCTCTCCGTGCTTCGCACCCATACAGCCGGCTCCCTGCGGGCCGAGCAGATCGGTCAGACCGTCACCCTCACCGGCTGGGTCGACCGTCGCCGCGATCACGGTGGGGTGGCCTTCATCGACCTGCGTGACGCCTCGGGCATCGCCCAGGTCGTCATCCGTGACGAGGCGATCGCGCACCCGCTGCGCGCCGAGTTCGTGCTCCAGGTCACCGGTGAGGTCTCCCGGCGTCCCGAGGGCAACGAGAACAAGAACCTCCCCACGGGTGAGATCGAGGTCGTGGCGAGCGACGTCGTCGTGCTCAACGAGTCCGCGCCCCTGCCCTTCCAGGTCTCCACGGCCCTCGAGGGCACCGAGGTCATCGGCGAGGAGGCGCGCCTCAAGCACCGCTACCTGGACCTGCGCCGCCCCACGCCGGCCCACGCCCTGCGCCTGCGCGCCAAGGCCAACCAGGCCGCGCGCCGCGTGCTCGACGCGCAGGACTTCGTCGAGATCGAGACCCCGACCCTGACGCGCTCGACCCCGGAGGGTGCCCGCGACTTCCTGGTCCCCGCGCGCCTGGCGCCGGGCTCCTGGTACGCCCTGCCGCAGTCCCCGCAGCTCTTCAAGCAGCTGCTCATGGTCTCGGGCATGGAGCGCTACTACCAGATCGCCCGCTGCTACCGCGACGAGGACTTCCGCGCGGACCGTCAGCCCGAGTTCACGCAGCTCGACGTCGAGATGAGCTTCGTCGAGCAGGACGACGTGATCGCGCTCGGCGAGAAGATCCTCGTCGCGCTGTGGGACCTCATCGGGTACAAGATCCCCACGCCCATCCCGCGCATGACGTTCCACGACGCGATGCGCCTGTACGGCTCGGACAAGCCGGACCTGCGCTTCGGCAACCCGCTCGTCGAGCTCACGGACTACTTCAAGGACACCCCGTTCCGCGTCTTCCAGGCCGAGTACGTGGGCGCCGTCGTCATGGCGGGCGGGGCCTCGCAGCCGCGCCGCCAGTTCGACGCCTGGCAGGAGTGGGCCAAGCAGCGCGGGGCCAAGGGCCTGGCGTACGTGACGTTCCAGGAGGACGGCACCCTCGCGGGCCCGGTCGCCAAGAACCTCTCGGAGGCCGAGCGCGAGGGCCTGCGCGACGCGACCGGCGCGCAGCCGGGCGACGCGGTGTTCTTCGCCGCGGGCAAGACCAACGAGTCGCGCGCCCTGCTGGGCGCGGCCCGTCAGGAGATCGCCAAGCGCACCGGGCAGATCGACGAGGACGCCTGGGCGTTCGTCTGGATCGTCGACGCCCCCCTGTTCAAGCCCACGGGAGAGGCCGCCGACGAGGGCGACGTCGCACTGGGCAACTCGGCCTGGACCGCGGTGCACCACGCGTTCACCTCGCCCACGCCCGAGTGGATCGACACGTTCGAGCAGAACCCGGGCGAGGCGCTCGCCTACGCGTACGACATCGTGTGCAACGGCAACGAGATCGGCGGCGGCTCGATCCGTATCCACCGTCGCGACGTCCAGGAGCGCGTGTTCGCGGTCATGGGCATCGGCGAGGAGGAGGCGCAGGAGAAGTTCGGCTTCCTGCTCGACGCCTTCGCGTTCGGCGCCCCGCCGCACGGCGGCATCGCTTTCGGTTGGGACCGCATCGTGGCGCTGCTGACGAAGTCGGAGTCGATCCGCGACGTCATCGCGTTCCCCAAGTCGGGCGGCGGGTACGACCCGCTGACGCAGGCGCCCGCGCCCATCACGGCCCAGCAGCGCAAGGAGGCGGGCGTCGACGCGAAGCCCAAGGCAGCGCCCGCACCGGACGCCGCCGCGGACACCGACGCCGCTCCTGCCTCCACCGGGAAGGCGTGACCGCCCCGGACACCCGCACGCAGGCAAGGACGCTGGGAGGCTCGACCGGTCTGACGGACCGGTGGGCCTCCCACCCCTTTGTCCTGACCGACCTCGCGGAGTGGGACGTGCGCGGGGTGTGGCAGGACGAGCACGCGTGCGTGCTGAGCGTGGCGCTCGCGGCCCCGGCGGCAGGGGTCGAGGGGCCCGACGGCGCCGCTCGCCCCGCGCGGGCCGTCGGCCTGTGGGGCGTGGGGTCGGCCGAGGCGACGGCGGACGTGCTGGCCCGGGTCGTGGGCTCGGGAGTGATCGGCGACCGCGTGGTCAGCGCGGGGCTGCCGCGCGGGACGCTCGGCTTCCTGGGCGACCGGGTCGCGGACGCCGACCTGCCGGCCGTCCTGCGCGACGGCGAGGGGCGGTCGGTGTCGAGCTGGGACTTCTTCGCCACGCGCGAGGCCCCGCCCGCTCAGCCGGGCGAGGAGCGGGTCGAGGCGCTGACCGGGCCGTCGGCCGCGGCCGAGGTGCGCGCGTGCCTGGACGTCGCGAACCCGCTAGCGGAGATGAGCCCTGAGGACCCGTGGGCCCGCTGGTGGGGCTGGCGCGACCCGGACGGTGCGCTGCGCGGGGTCGTCGGTGCCCGGCAGGTCGAGCCCGGCACCCCCTGGGCGCTGGGCAGCATCGCGACCGACCCCGCCTGGCGCGGGCACGGCATCGCCGCGGCCACCACGGCCGTCGTGACCCGGGCCGGGCTGGCGGAGGCGGAGTGGGTGACCCTGGGCATGTACGCCGACAACGACGCGGCCCGCCGCGTCTACTCCCGGCTGGGCTACGCCGTCGTGCAGGAGTTCGAGAGCCGCCACTGAGCTGCCCGACGCTGGGTGCGGGGCCCTGGGGGGGG
>NZ_JACSQF010000006.1:167595-176131 GCF_014836755.1 Oerskovia merdavium | reverse complement strand
ACACGCCGTGCGTGTCGCACCTGGGCCCCGCAACCGGTCGCACGAGTGCTCCCCGCTCGACGGGGCAGGGACGGGCAGCGGCGGTCAGTGCGTGATCGAGAACCTCGAGTACAACCACCTCAGGTGCTTGGGGGCCCACCAGTTGGCCCGGCCCAGGAGCGTCATGGTGGCCGGCACGAGCAGGATCCGCACGATCGTCGCGTCGATGAAGACCGCCACGGCCAGCGCGAACCCGACCTCCTTGATCACGAGCAGCTCGCCGAACACGAAGCCCGCGAACACCACGATGATGATGGCCGCGGCCGAGGTGATGATGCGCCCCGACCTCTGCAGGCCCAGCCGCACGGCCTCGTCGTTGGACAGGCCCGCGTCGTGCAGCTCCTTGATGCGCGAGAGCAGGAAGACCTCGTAGTCCATGGCCAGGCCGAACGCGAACGCGATCACGAGCGCCACGACGTAGGTCTCGATGCCGCCCGCCGACGAGAAGTCCAGCACGCCCTCCAGGTGCCCCTCCTGGAACACCCACACGAGCACGCCCAGCGACGCGGCCAGCGACAGCACGTTGGTCAGCAGGGCCTTGACCGGGATGAGCACCGACCCCGTCATGAGGAACAGCAGCACGAACGTCGCCACGACCACGATCCCCACGGCCCACCACACCCGGTCCGCGAGCGCCGCCCGGAAGTCGACCTGCCCGGCCGCCTGGCCCGTGACGTAGAAGTCGAAGCCGGGGTCCAGGGCCCGCACCTCGTCCACGACGGCCACCGCCTCGGGGCCGCCCGCGTCGTCGGCGTCGACGTGGACCCCGACGACCGCGTGGTCGGTGCCCACGGCGACCGCCGGGTCGACCCGCTCGACGTGCTCGAGTCCCGCGATCTCCTCGGCCCAGGCCTGGGCCTGCTCGGGCGTGGAGTCGGTCACGACGCGCAGGTCGGGACTCTCGGAGGCGGGGAACTGCGCGGTGACCTCGTCGACGAACTCGCGCTGGGGCGAGCTCTGGGGCAGGAGCTCGATGCCCGAGTTGCGCATCTGCAGACCCAGGACGGGCAGGGCCAGGACGACCAGGACCGCCACGGTGCCGAGCATGACCCACACCGGGTGGCGCTGGACGCGGCCGGTGAGGCGCGAGAACACGCCCTCGTCGGACTGGACGTCGGCCGTGCGCGCCAGGACGGCCCGCAGCCCGGGGACGCGGCTGAGGACGCTGGGAGCCACCAGGCGGTGCCCGGCGAGGGCGAGCAGTGCGGGCACGAGCGTCATGGCCGTGGCCACGGCGATCAGGATGATCGCGAGCCCCGCCGCGCCGATCGCGCGCAGGATGTCGGGCTCGAAGACCATGAGCCCGGCGATGGAGATGGCGACGGTCAGCGCGGAGAAGGCGACGGTGCGTCCCGCGGTGGCCATGGTGCGCACGACCGCGGCCGTGACCTCGGCCTGTGACGACGGGCCGGACGTCGTGGCCCCACCGGGGGCACGCTCGTCGACGAGCCGGTGCAGCTCCTCGCGGAAGCGCGAGACGATCAGCAGCCCGTAGTCGATCGACAGGCCCAGGCCCAGCAGGGTCACGACGTTGACGACCGACGCGTCGATCGTGAGCGGGTAGGACAGCGCGAGCAGGACCCCCAGGCCCGCGCCGATCGAGGCGATGGCCCCCGCCATGGGCATCGCGGCCGCGAGGAACCCGCCGAAGACGAGCACCATGACGAGCAGGGCGATGGGCAGGGCGATCATCTCGCCCGTCGTGAGGTCCTTCTCGACCTGCGACGTGATGGCCTCGACGATCAGGTCGTTGCTCGAGACGAGCCCGGTCGCGCCCGGCGCGGCCTCGGCCAGGTCCTCGGGGACGGCCTCGAGGCGTTCGACGACGTCGCTCGCCGCAGCGGCCGTGGCCTCCTCGTCGAGGCCCGCCTCGAGCGTGACCGACACCAGGAACCCGTCTCCGTCGGCCGCGACGAGCGACCGGGCGGCCTCGGTCTCGAGGCCCCCGGGGATCACGAACGGGTCGACGACCGTCGCGACCCCGGTGATCGCGTCGAGCTGCTGGTGCACGGGGTCCATGGCCGCGGCGACCGCGGGGTCGGCCGGGTCGGCGCCGCTCACGAGCAGCGAGATCTCCTCACCCGTCGTGTCCTGGTCGGTCAGGATCTGCGTGCCGCGCTCGCTCTGCGAGCCCGGGACCGCGGGCTCGCCCGTGGTCAGGCGGTCGAACAGGCTCTCGCCGTGGACGCCCACGACGGCGAGCGCGAAGCCGAGGACGGTCAGCACGACCCAGACGGCGACGGTCAGGCGGGGACGGTGGGCGACGGCGCGCCCCAGGCTCTCGAACACCCGGCCAGCATGGCACCTCGGCCGGGGCGGTGCCGGGTCGTGCAGGATGTGGGCGGACCGGAGTCGGTGAGTGTGGGTGGCGGTGCGTAGGCTCGGTGCATGCTTCCCGGGATGGACCTGTTCGACGCCGCGACCTCCGGCACCCAGGGGACACCCCGCCCGGGGCCGGGCTCGCCCCTCGCGGTCCGGATGCGCCCGGCGGCCCTCGAGGAGGTGGCCGGGCAGGAGCACCTGCTGGTCGCCGGCTCGCCGCTGCGTCGCCTGATCGACGTGGACGGGCCGGGTGCCTCGCGTGCGGCCCCGGGCTCGGTCATCCTGTGGGGCCCGCCCGGCACGGGCAAGACGACGCTCGCCTACCTCATCGCCTCGACCTCGGGCCGGCGCTTCGTCGAGCTCTCGGCCGTCACCGCGGGCGTCAAGGACGTGCGCCAGGTCATCGACGACGCCCGGCGCCGTCTGGCCACGGGCGGCGAGGAGACCGTCTTGTTCATCGACGAGGTCCACCGCTTCTCCAAGTCCCAGCAGGACGCGCTGCTGCCCAGCGTGGAGAACCGGTGGGTCACGCTCGTGGCGGCCACCACGGAGAACCCGAGCTTCTCGGTCAACTCGCCCTTGCTCTCGCGCTCGCTCCTGCTGACCCTCAAGCCCCTCACGTCGGGTGACGTGCGTGCCCTGGTGCACCGCGCGCTGGTCGACGAGCGCGGGCTGGGCGGGGCCGTCACGCTCGCGGAGGAGGCCGAGGAGCACCTGGTCCGCCTCGCGGGCGGCGACGCCCGCAAGGCCCTGACGATCCTCGAGGCCGCGGCGGGCGCCGCGCTCTCGGAGGTACCGGACGCCCCGGTGCGCACCACGGGTTCCGACGACGACGCGCAGGACCCGGGCGACGCCGTCGGGCGTGCGGGCGCGGACGACCCGAGGGAGGGGGCGGAGGCTCCCGACGAGGGCGAGGACCGCGCGACCGGGGAGAGCCCTGCGCCGGCGACGGCGCACGGCGCCGTGGTCGTCGACCTCGAGACCATGGAGCGCGCGATCGACGTCGCCGCGGTCCGCTACGACCGCGACGGCGACCAGCACTACGACGTCACGAGCGCCTTCATCAAGTCCGTGCGCGGCTCGGACGTCGACGCATCCCTGCACTACCTCGCGCGCATGATCGCCGCGGGTGAGGACCCCCGGTTCATCGCCCGGCGCATCGTCATCTCGGCCGCGGAGGACGTCGGCATGGCCGACCCCAGCGCCCTGCAGACCGCGGTCGCCGCGGCCCAGGCCGTCGCGCTCATCGGTATGCCCGAGGCCCGGATCATCCTGGCCGAGGCTGTCGTGCACCTCGCGACGGCCCCCAAGTCCAACGCGGCCTACCTCGGGATCGACGCGGCCCTCGCGGACGTGCGCGCGGGCAAGGTCGGCACGGTGCCCGCGCACCTGCGCGACGCCCACTATGCGGGGGCCAAGGAGCTGGGGCACGGCAAGGGGTACAAGTACGCGCACGACGCCCCGCACGCGGTCGCGCGCCAGCAGTACCTCCCGGACGTCCTGCAGGGCACGCGCTACTACACCCCCACCGACCGCGGGTTCGAGCGCTCGGTGACCGAGCGGCTCGAGCGGATCCGGCAGATCCTGGGCGACTGAGGGCCGGCGGACGGAGCTGGGGTGCTCGTCGGCACGTCACCGGCGGCCCGTGACCAGGGCGCGGCCCGCCCCCCGTGCCCCGTGCGGTAGACTTCTCAGGTTGTCTCCGCCCGTCAGGGCAGGGACGGCCACCTGGGACCTCGGCCCCGCAGCCCCGCAGGACACCCTCGACCCAGGTCGAGGGGAGTCGCATCCTCACGGATCACGGTGGTGGCTCATCGGCTGGTCCCGCACCCGGCAATCCGCACGGGTGTGACGTCAAGAACACGACAGGACAGGAACACACTGTGTCTTCAGTGACTCGTTCGCGCCGCCAGGTTCGCCTGAGCCGCGCGCTGGGCCTCGCGCTCACGCCCAAGGCAGTCAAGCACTTCGAGAAGCGTCCCTACCCGCCCGGTGAGCACGGCCGCGCCCGTCGCCGCACCGAGTCGGACTACGCGGTCCGTCTGCGCGAGAAGCAGCGTCTGCGCGCCCAGTACGCGCTTCGCGAGAAGCAGATGGCTCGCGCCTACGAGGACGCTCGCAAGGACGCCGGTCTGACCGGTGAGGCCCTGGTCGAGAACCTCGAGATGCGTCTCGACGCGCTCGTGCTGCGCTCCGGCTTCGCCCGCACCATCCTGCAGGCGCGCCAGGCCGTCGGCCACCGCCACATCCTCGTCGACGGCAAGATCGTCGACCGCCCCTCGTTCAAGGTCAAGCCGGGTCAGACGATCCAGGTCAAGCCGAAGAGCCAGGCCACCACGCCGTTCCAGGTCGCCGCTGCCGGTGCGCACCGCGACGTCCTGCCGGCCGTCCCAGCCTACCTCGACGTCCAGCTCGAGAAGCTGAGCGCCGTCCTGGTGCGTCGCCCCAAGCGCGTCGAGGTCCCCGTGACCTGCGAGGTCCAGCTCGTCGTCGAGTACTACGCTCGCTGATCCTCCTGCGCGGCTGCTGCCGCGCGCCGTGCACGAACGCCTCGCTCACCGCTTCGACGGGGAGCGGGGCGTTCGTGCATCCGGGTAAGGTTTCGCGAGGCGTGCCGCTCGTCGCGTCGCACCATCGAAGGAGGAGCAGGAGATGTCCGTAGGAGATGTGGCCGGGCTGATCGCCGCCATCGCATTCGTGCTGCTGGTCGGGGTCCTCGCGGTTCCTCTGGTCAAGCTCGGCCGGGTCCTCGACGAGGCCCGCGTGAGCATCAAGGAGGTCACGGACCACTCGGTGCCGATCCTCGACGAGGCCGCGACCACGGTCGCGACCACGAACAGCCAGCTCGTCAAGGTCGACACGATCACGACGTCCGCGGCCCAGGTCAGCGAGAACGTCTCGGCGCTGACCGGGCTGTACGCGGCGACCTTCGGGGCCCCGCTCGTCAAGGTCGCGGCGTTCACCTACGGCGTGCGCCAGGCCTTCGCTCGCGCCTCGGGGCGCTCGGGCCCGCGGGCCGGTCGCTGATGCGACGGGTCTTCTGGGTCGGCGTCGGCGTCGCCATCACGGTCGTCGTGGTGGTCAAGGGGCGGCAGGTGATCGCGCGCTACGCGCCCGCCTCGCTCGTCGACCAGGCGACCGACCAGGTCAACGCGCTCGGCGAGAAGGCCACGGGCTTCGTCGCGGTCTTCCGCGAGGAGTTCCGCACCGCGCGCGACGCGCGCGAGGCAGAGCTGCTCGCGGCCCTGCTCGCCGAGGGGCAGCCGCACCCCGACGACGTGCGAGCGGCCCGCGCCGCCAGGCGCGAGAGGACGGGCAGCCCCGACCTCGACGACGACGAGGACCTCCTGGGGTACTCGTTCTACTGATCCACCTGCCGGACCACCCCCGCCGGCCGACCTCCGCCCGTCGCGCACCGCGCACGGCCCGGGAGGGAAGCACGGCGGGAACATACTTGTTCTAGCCGGTGCCGGCCGCCCAGCGGCGGGCCCGGCCCGTTCCATCACCGACCTCCGAAGGACATCATGCGTACCGCCGAGATCCGCAAGCGTTGGCTCGACTACTTCGCCGCCCAGGACCACACCGTCGTGCCCTCGGCGTCGCTGATCTCGCCGGACCCGTCGACCCTGTTCACCATCGCGGGCATGGTGCCGTTCATCCCGTACATGACGGGCGAGCAGACCGCGCCCTGGGAGCGTGCGACGAGCGTCCAGAAGTGCGTGCGCACGCTCGACATCGAGGACGTGGGCAAGACCACGCGTCACGGCACGTTCTTCCAGATGAACGGGAACTTCTCGTTCGGCGACTACTTCAAGGAAGGTGCCATCACCTACGCCTGGGACCTCATCACGCGGTCGCAGGACGAGGGCGGCTACGGCATCCCCGAGGACAAGATCTGGGTGACCGTCTTCCACGAGGACGACGAGGCGCGCCGGCTCTGGAAGAAGATCGCCGGTCTGCCGGACGAGCGCATCCAGGGCCTCGGCATGGGACCCAACTACTGGTCCACGGGTGCCCGCGGACCGGCCGGCCCGTGCTCGGAGATCTTCTACGACCGCGGCCCGGCCTACGGCCCCGACGGCGGCCCCGCGATCGACCTCGCGGGCGACCGGTTCCTGGAGATCTGGAACCTCGTCTTCATGCAGTATGAGCGCGGGGACGGTGGGACCAAGGAGTCCTTCCCCATCCTGGGCGAGCTCACGAAGAAGAACATCGACACCGGCATGGGTCTCGAGCGCGTCGCGTTCGTCCTGCAGGGCGTCGACAACATGTACGAGATCGACGAGGTCTTCCCCGTCATCGCCGCGGCCCAGGAGCTCTCGGGCAAGCGCTACGGTGCGAACCAGGACGACGACGTGCGCATGCGCGTGGTCGCCGACCACGTCCGCTCGGCCCTCATGATCATCAGCGACGGCGTGCGCCCCTCGAACGAGGGCCGCGGCTACGTCCTGCGCCGGCTGCTGCGCCGCTCGGTGCGAGCCATGCGCCTGCTGGGCGTCGAGGACCCCTCGCTACCCCAGCTGTTCCCCGTCTCGCGCGACGCCATGCAGGCCTCCTACCCGGAGGTTGGCACCGACTTCGAGCGCATCTCCCAGATCGCCTACGCCGAGGAGGAGGCGTTCCGCCGCACCCTGACCTCGGGCACCACGATCCTGGACACCGCCGTCGCGGCCGCCAAGACCACGGCCGGGGCGGGCGGCACGCCCGTCCTGCCCGGCGACCAGGCGTTCGCCCTGCACGACACCTACGGCTTCCCGATCGACCTGACCCTCGAGATGGCCGCCGAGCAGGGCGTCCAGGTGGACGAGAAGGCGTTCCGTGCCCTCATGCAGGAGCAGCGCACGCGCGCTCGCGCCGACGCGCTCGCCAAGCGCACGGGCGGGGTGGACACCGCTGCCTACGAGGCGCTGCAGAGCGAGCTCTCGCGCCCCGTGGAGTTCCTCGGGTACACCGATGCCACGGCGTCGGTCAACGTCGTGGGCCTCCTGGTCGACGGCGTGCCCTCCCCGGCAGCGACGGCCCCGGCCGACGTCGAGGTCGTGCTCGACCGCACGCCGTTCTACGCCGAGGCCGGTGGCCAGCTCGCCGACCACGGGACGATCGTGCTCGACGGCGGCGCGACCATCGAGGTCGACGACGTGCAGCGCCCCATCAAGGGCTTCTCGGTCCATCGTGGACGCCTCGTCGAGGGTGTAGTGGCGCTCGGAGACCCCGGCACCGCGCAGATCGACACGGCGCGCCGCAAGGCGATCAGCCGCGCCCACACCGCGACGCACATGATCCACAAGTCCATCCAGGAGGCCCTGGGCAAGGACGCGACGCAGGCCGGCTCGGAGAACGCCCCGAGCCGCATCCGCTTCGACTTCCGCGCCTCGAGCGCCGTGCCTGCGGGGGTCCTGTCCGAGGTCGAGGAGCGCGTCAACACCCAGCTCGCCGAGAACCTCGAGGTCACGGACAAGGTCATGCCCATCGCCGAGGCCAGGGCGCTGGGCGCCATGGCGTTGTTCGGCGAGAAGTACGGCGACCAGGTGCGCGTCGTCTCGATCGGCGGCGACTGGTCGCGCGAGCTGTGCGCGGGCACGCACGTCAAGCAGTCCGGCCAGCTCGGCCTGGTCACGCTGCTCGGCGAGTCCTCGATCGGTTCGGGCGTGCGCCGCGTCGACGCGCTGGTCGGCGACGGGGCCTACGGCTTCCAGGCCAAGGAGCACGCCCTGGTGGGGCAGCTCACGGGCCTGCTCAACGTGCGCACCGAGGAGCTGCCGGACCGGGTGAGCTCGCTCGTCTCGCGCCTGCGCGACGCGGAGAAGGAGCTCGGTGCGCTGCGCCAGGCCCAGCTCCTGGCTGCTGCCTCGAACCTCGCGGCCGGTGCGGAGACCGTGGGCACCACGCGCGTCGTGGTGCACGACGCGGGCGAGGTCGCCTCGGCCGACGACCTGCGCGCGCTCGCGCTCGACGTGCGCGGACGCCTCGCGGACTCCGCACCGAGCGTCGTCGCGGTCGGCGGCGTGAGCAAGGAGCGCCCCCAGGTCGTCATCGTCACCAACGCGCCGGCGCGCGAGGCGGGCCTGCGGGCCGGTGCCCTCGCGAAGAAGGCGTCGGGCGTGCTCGGCGGCGGCGGCGGCGGCAAGGACGACATGGCCCAGGGTGGCGGCACCGACGTGTCCGCGCTCCCGGC
>NZ_JACSQF010000006.1:49147-167585 GCF_014836755.1 Oerskovia merdavium | reverse complement strand
CCCCCCCCCCCCCCCCCCCCCCCGCCTGGGCGTCGACGTGGGCAGCGTCCGGGTCGGGCTCGCCGCGAGCGACCCCGACGGTCTGATCGCGACCCCCGTCGAGACGCTGGCGCGTGACCTCAAGACTGCGGTTCCCGCGCCCGACGACGCCGCCTCCCCCCTGCCGAGCGACGTCGCCCGGATCGCGGCGGAAGTGGAGGAACGAGGTGCACGTGTGGTGTACATCGGGCTTCCACGTCATCTTTCCGGGGCAGAAGGTGCCGCCACCCAGGGGGCACGTGCGTACGCTGGACTGGTGGCCCGTGCCATCGCACCCGTCCCGGTGCACCTCGTCGACGAACGGATGACGACCGTCAGCGCCCACCAGGCGTTGAGGGCCTCTGGCCGTGCCGGGCGCAAGCAGCGCTCTGTCGTGGACCAGGCGGCGGCGGTTATCATCCTCCAGACCGCTCTGGACCGTGAGCGGAGCGCGGGGGCGCGCGCTGGAGAGTACGTAGAACGTTGATCGTCGTGACGTGGCAAAGACCGCCGCGCACGCACTCGTCAGGAGGCAACCTCCCGTGACCGACCTATTCGAACGCCCGCCGGTGCAGCACGAGCAACCGACCCGGGCGACCCGCTCGGGTGGCAGGGACCGCAGGGCTGCGAAGAAGCGCGCCCAGCGTCGGCGTCGTCGCACCCTCATCGTGGTGGTGGCGTTGCTGCTCGTCGGAGGGGCCGGGTACTACCTGGTCTCGAACGCGTCGAACCTGCTGGGCTTCGAGAACCCGTTCGCCGCCTCGGACTACGAAGGCCAGGGGGTCGACCCGGTCGACGTCACGATCGAGCCGGGCTCGACGGGAGCGGCCATGGGGCAGACGCTCGTGGACGCCGGGGTCGTGAAGTCGGTCAAGGCGTTCACCGACGCCTACAAGGCCAACCCCGAGGCGAGCAAGATCCAGCCGGGCAACTTCACCATGCTCACCCAGATGAAGGGCTCCGCCGCGGTCGCGCTGCTGCTCTCCAAGGAGAGCAAGAACGAGACGAAGCTGACGATCCCCGAGGGGTTCACCGAGGCGCAGGTCATCGACCGGGCCGTCTCCGTGACCGGGAAGCCGGTCGAGGAGTTCGAGGCCGCCATGGCCGACCCCGCCGCCGTGGGCCTCCCGGCCGAGGCCGGCGGCAACTTCGAGGGCTGGTTCTTCCCGGCGACCTACCTGCTCGAGCCCGACGACACGCCCGCGACCATCGTGGCCAACATGGTCGCGGCGACCGTGAGCAACCTCGACTCGCTGGGGGTAGCGCCCGCAGACCGGCAGACGGTCATCGTCAAGGCGTCCCTGGTCGAGCGCGAGGCCAAGGCCGACGCAGACCGCCCCAAGATGGCACGGGCGATCGAGAACAGGCTCGAACGAGACATGGTCCTTCAGATCGATGCGGCGGTCGCCTTCGGGTTGGGTCGGCCTGGTACGACGATCACGAACGCCGACATGGCTGATGCCTCCAACGTGTACAACACTTATCAGCACAAGGGGCTGCCGCCGGGCCCCATCGCCTCGCCGGGGAAGGCCTCGATCGAGGCTGTGCTCCACCCGGCCGAGGGTGACTGGCTCTTCTGGATCGCGGTGAACCTCGACACGGGCGAGACCAAGTTCTCGTCCACGAACGCCGAGCACGAGAAGTACCGCGCCGAGCTGCGCGCGTGGCAGGCGGAGAACCCGTGACAGAGGCGACGCACCGCGCCGCCGTCCTGGGCCACCCCGTGGCCCACTCGCTCTCACCCGTCCTGCACTCGGCGGCGTACCGCGCGCTGGGGCTGGACGGGTGGGAGTACACCGCGATCGACGTGACCGAGGAGCAGCTGCCCGGCTTCGTGGGCGGTCTCGACGAGGCGTGGGCGGGCCTGAGCCTGACCATGCCGCTCAAGCAGGTCGTCTTCGAGCTGCTCGACCACGTCGAGCCGCTCGCCGAGGTCGTGGGGGCCGTCAACACGGTCCTGTTCCAGCCCACGGGCTCCGGACGGACCCTGGTCGGGGCCAACACGGACGTCCACGGCCTGGTCGCGGCCCTGCACGAGGGGCTGGGCAGCGGCCCGGGGGAGCGGCCCGTCACGTCGGCGGTCGTGCTGGGGGCCGGGGCCACGGCCGCGTCGACCCTGGCGGCGCTCGCCGAGCTCGGCTGCACGTCACCGACGGTCCTGGTGCGTTCGCTCGGGCGCACGGGCGGCCTCCAGCGCGCTGCGCACCGGATGGGCGTGACCCCGCGCTTCGAGATCATGGACCCGGCGAGCGCGCGCGTGCGCGACGTCGACGTGGTCGTGTCGACCCTGCCCTCGCGGGCGGCGGACCCGGTCGCGGAGGCGCTCACCGCGCACGCCGCGGCAGGGGGCGCCGCCCCGCGCGGCGTCCTGCTCGACGTGGTCTACGACCCCCGCCCGACGGCCCTCTCCCGGGCCTGGGCGGCCGGGGCACCGGACCGGGAGGGCCTGGTCGTGGGCGGCGAGCGCATGCTCCTGCACCAGGCTGCCGAGCAGGTACGCCTGATGACGGGGCAGGTCGCGCCGCTGGCCGCGATGGCAGCAGCCCTCGAGGAGGCGCTCGCGCCGAGCGTCGCCGGGGCCTGACTCACCCCGTCAGCAAGGCCGGGCCCACGGCTCCTGCTCCCCAGAGCGCCCCGAGCGCGGCGCCGGCCAGCATGAACGGGCCGAACGGGATCAGTGTCCGTCGTCCTGCGCGCCGCGTGGCGAGCAGGACGACGGCCGCCAGGCCGCCCAGGAGGAAGGCCGCGCTCGCGCCGACCATGAGCTCGGACCAGCCGAACCACGCGAGGTAGGCGCCGAGCAGCCCTGCGAGCTTGACGTCCCCGAACCCGAGCCCCGACGGGGCGAGGGCCAGGAAGAAGTAGGCACCGTAGAGGACCAGGCCGCCGGCCAGTGCGCGGACCGGTGAACCGTCGTCGGGCCCGAGGAGGCTCGCCCCTCCCAGCAGGAGCGCCAGCACCGGGTACGACGGCAGGACCAGGGCGTTCGGCAGGCGGTGCGTGCGCACGTCGATCACCGCGAGCGCCGAGCCCACGGCCGCGAGGAAGCCCGTCGCGGGCAGCGACGCCGGCGGGTGCCCGACGTGCACGGCCCCCGCGAGCGTCAGGATCGTCACGGGGACGCCCACGGCCCAGATCGCGGCACGGTGCGCGCCGACCTCCTCGACGGCTCGTCGCCACAGCGCGGCCCGAGGCCTCGGTGCCTCGTGGTCGCCGTGCATCACCGTGCTCGCTCTGTCCTGTCCCGGCGCGACGGCCGGACTCCCGCCCCCTGCGTTCGTCACCCGGCGAACCTAGCGCAGCGCCGAGGAGCCCCACGGGCGTCGTCCACAGGGCCCGGCCGACCGATGGCCGGACGACCGTCCACCGGTCCGCACTGCGGGCGGGTTCGGGGCGGGCGCGCGCGGCGTGGGAGGATTCTGCTCATGCTTCGTTGGTTGACATCGGGTGAGTCGCACGGTCCGGCGCTGGTCGGCATCCTGGAAGGGCTGCCCGCAGGGGTCGAGCTCGTGACGAAGGACGTGCAGGACGCGCTCGCGCGCCGCCGTCTGGGCTACGGGCGCGGCGCGCGCATGAAGTTCGAGCAGGACGAGGTCCGCATCCTCGCCGGGCTGCGCCTGGGCCTCACGCAGGGTGGTCCGCTCGCGATCGAGATCGGCAACACCGAGTGGCCCAAGTGGGTCGACGTCATGAGCGCGGACCCCGTGCCCGCGGAGGCGCTGCAGGTCGACGCCGGGACGGGCGACGTCCGCGAGATCGCGCGCAACCGCCCGCTCACGCGCCCGCGCCCCGGGCACGCCGACCTGGTCGGCATGCGCAAGTACGCGTTCGACGACGCCCGACCGGTCCTGGAGCGGGCCTCGGCCCGCGAGACCGCGACCCGCGTCGCGCTCGGCGTGGCCGCTGCCAAGTTCCTCGAGCAGGCCGTGGGGATCCGCCTGGTCTCGCACGTCGTGGGCATCGGCACGGTCGACGTCCCCGAGGACGCGGCCCTCCCGCTGCCCGACGACGTCGAGCGTCTCGACGCCGACCCGGTGCGCTGCTTCGACCCCGCGAGCTCGGCGGCGATGGTCGCGGAGATCGACGAGTGCCACAAGGACGGCGACACCCTGGGCGGTGTGGTCGAGGTCCTGGCCTACGGCGTCCCGTCGGGGCTCGGCACCTACGTGCAGTCGGACCGTCGGCTCGACGCACGCCTCGCGGCCGTGGTCATGGGCATCCAGGCCATCAAGGGCGTCGAGGTCGGCGACGGGTTCCGCACCGCGCGCCGCCGCGGGTCGCAGGCCCACGACGAGATCGTGCGCGGCGAGGACGGCCACCTGCACCGCCTGAGCAACCGTGCGGGCGGTGTCGAGGGGGGCATGTCCAACGGCGAGGTCCTGCGCGTGCGCGCGGCCATGAAGCCCATCTCGACCGTCCCCCGTGCCCTGGCGACGGTCGACGTCGCGACGGGCGAGCCCGCCAAGGCCCAGCACCAGCGCTCGGACGTGTGCGCGGTGCCGCCCGCGGCCGTCGTGGCCGAGGCCATGGTCGCGCTCGTCCTCGCGGAGGCCGTCCTGGAGAAGTTCGGCGGCGACTCGGTCGTCGAGGTCCGCCGCAACGTCGAGGGCTACCTGTCCTCCGTGCCCGAGCTGTTGCGCTGAGATGACGTCGAGCACCGGCCCCCGGGTCGTCCTGATCGGCCCTCCCGGCTGCGGCAAGTCGACCGTCGCGGGGGTGCTGGCCGAGCGCCTGGGCCTCGCGGCGCGCGACACCGACACCGACGTGGAGGTCGTCGCGGGCAAGTCCGTCGCGGACGTCTTCCTCGAGGACGGCGAACCGCGCTTCCGTGCGCTCGAGCGCGAGGCCGTGACACAGGCCCTCGCGGTCCACGACGGCGTGCTCGCCCTCGGTGGCGGCGCGGTCCTCGATGAGTACACCCAGGCGGCGCTCGAGGCGTACGCGGCGGCCGGAGGGGTCGTGGTGTTCCTCGACGTCTCCCTGGCGCACGCCGGGCCGCGCGTCGGGTTCAACCAGGCGCGTCCGCTGCTGCTCGGCAACCCGCGCGCCAAGTGGCAGGCGCTCATGGACGGGCGGCGCCCCGTCTACGAACGGCTCGCCACGCTGCGGGTCCTCACCGACGCCCGCACCCCGGGCCAGGTGGCCCACGAGATCGAGACAGCACTCGGCGAGGCGCCCTCCGCGGCACCCGCCGACACCACGAGGAGCGAGCAGTGACCGACCAGCAGGAGACCGTGAGCGCAGCACCGGAGGACGAGCAGGGCCGGCCGGCCACGCCCGCCCGCGTCCGGGTCGAGGGCGACCAGCCCTACGACGTCCTCATCGGCCGGCACCTGCTGGGCGAGCTGCCCTCGATGCTCGGCCCGGACGTCCGCCGCGTGCTCGTGATCCACCCGGCCGCGCTCGCGACCTCGGCGGACACGGTCCGCGAGGACCTGCTCGCGGTCGGCTACGAGGCGTACATCGCCGAGGTCCCCGACGCCGAGGAGGCCAAGACCGCTCAGGTCGCCGCGTTCCTGTGGCAGGTCCTGGGACAGGCGGACTTCACGCGCAGCGACGCGATCGTCTCGGTCGGCGGTGGAGCCACGACGGACCTCGCGGGCTTCGTCGCGGCGACCTGGCTGCGCGGGATCAAGGTCGTGCACGTCCCCACGACGCTGCTGGCCATGGTGGATGCGGCCGTGGGCGGCAAGACGGGCATCAACACGGCCGAGGGCAAGAACCTCGTGGGCGCGTTCCACCCGCCCGCGGGCGTGCTGTGCGACGTCGCCTCGCTCGAGTCGCTGCCCAAGTTCGACTTCGTCGCGGGGCTCGCCGAGATCGTGAAGACCGGTTTCATCGCCGACCCGCGGATCCTCGAGCTCGTCGAGGAGAACATCGACGAGCTCAAGAGCTGGGGCGGCGCCACGGTGCCCGCCTCGACGTGGGCCGTCGTCGTCGAGCTCATCGAACGCTCGGTCGCGGTCAAGGCGCGCGTCGTGGGGGAGGACCTCAAGGAGGCGGGCCTGCGCGAGATCCTCAACTACGGCCACACCCTGGGCCACGCGGTCGAGCTCACCGAGCGCTACGCCTGGCGCCACGGGGCGGCCGTGTCGGTCGGCATGGTCTTCGCGGCCGAGCTCTCGCGCCTCGCGGGGCGCCTCGACGACGCGACCGTGGACCGCCACCGCGAGATCCTCGGCAACCTGGGCCTGCCCCTGACGTACCGCGGGGACCGCTGGGAGCAGCTCCTGTCGGCCATGCGCCGCGACAAGAAGTCCCGCGGCGACCTGCTGCGCTTCGTGGTCCTCGACGGGATCGGCAAGCCCTCGCGCCTCGAGGGTCCCGACCCGGCGCTCCTCGCCGCCGCGTACGCCGAGATCGCGATCGACGCGCCCCGCGGTGGGCCGATCGCCCTCTGACGCGACGCCGTCGGGCCCCGTGAGGGCCGCCGCGACGCGCCCACGGCCCGTCCCCACCGGTGGGGGCGGGCCGTGCGCCGTCCCGGACGCGGCTCGCTCAGGGCGAGCTCGAGGACGGGCCTCAGGCCCACCGCCCCCGCGCGAGGAGGACCTCGCGCAGCAGGTCCGCGCGGTCCGTCACGATCCCGTCGACCCCCAGGTCGACCAGCCGCCCCATCTCCAGGGGGTCGTTGATCGTCCACACGTGCACCTGGCGACCCGCGGCGTGCGCGGCCGCGACCGTCCGGGCGTCCACGACCGTCAGCGGCCCCTGGCGCTCGGGGACCTGCAGGCAGTCGGCGCCGCGCAGCGCCCAGGACGCGAGCGACCCGAACGGTGCCCGCGGGGCCCCGGCCCGGGCCGCGAGCAGGAACGTCGCGACCTCGCTCGTGCCCGTCGAGGTCGCCACGGGCCGGGTCAGGCGCTCGACCGTCCGTCGCCTGCGGGCCGGGGAGAACGAGGCGACGCACACGCGCTCGTGCGCCCGCGTGCGCTCGATCGCCGCCGCCACCGGCCCGACGGCTGAGTCCGCCTTGACGTCGACGTTGACCCGCAGGTCCGGCCACGTCCCCAGGACGTCCTCCAGCAGGGGGACCGGCTCGACGCCCCCGATCCGCGCGCCGCGCACCCGGGCCCAGGGCAGGTCCGCGACCGTCCCCGTGCCGTCGGTCGTGCGGTCCAGGGCCGCGTCGTGCAGCGCGACCGCGACGCCGTCGGACGTCGCGTGCGCGTCGGTCTCGACGTACCCGAACCCCAGCTCGCGGGCCGCGGCGAACGCCGCGAGCGAGTTCTCGAGCCCGTCGAGCGAGAACCCACGGTGCGCGAGCGCGACGAACCCCGTGGGCGAGTCGAGGTAGGGGTGACGCCAGGCCCCGGGGCGACCGCCGCGCAGGTCGGTGCGGCTCATCGGGACGGGCCCGGGCGGCGCCCGCTGCGACCCAGGTGACCCAGCCGGTCGTCGAGCCAGGTCAGCATCGACGACAGGTAGGCCTCGCGCGGGCCGTCCGCGGACAGCGTCAGGTCGTGCACCCCGCCCTCGATCGAACGGATCGTCACGTCGGGACCCGCTCGCGGGGCCAGGCGCGCGATCTGCTCGACGTCCAGGACCGTGTCCTGCTCGTCGAGCAGAGGGTTCGCCAGGTCGTCAGGTCCCGAGGTCGCCGAGTGGGCCACGAGCACGGGGCACGCGACGTCGAGCCCGCGGGCGAACCTCGCCTGCCCCTGGCGCACGGCTCGCAGCCAACCGGCACGCACGGGCACGCCGTCGGGCCGCTTGAGCGTCGGGTCGAACTCCCACCGGCCCCCGTTCGCCGCGAGCAGGTGCGTCGCGTACGCCGAGGGGGCGGCGCTGAGCACCGCGAGGGGAGACCACGGCCCGACGGCGTCGAGCACCCTGGTCGCGATCGTCCGGTTCAGCCAGCTCGAGTTGAGGTCGAGGAACGGCGAGTCCAGCACGAGCGCGTCGACCAGACGCTGCCGACGGTGCGCGTGCGCCCACAGGGGCGCCACCAGCCCACCCGTCGAGTGCGCGTGGACCGCCACGGGCAGACCGGGGTGCAGCCCGCGGACCGCGGCGACCGCGACCGACAGGTCCGTGGCGGGCTCCCGCAGGTCCTCGACGAAGTGCGGCACCTGCCCCGGCCGCAGCGAACGCCCCGCGGCCCGCAGGTCCACGGCGAAGAACGCGTAGCCCGCGTCCTCGACCGCGCGGGCCAGGTGGTCCTGGAAGAAGTAGTCGTTGTAGCCGTGCACGTGCAGGAAGACGCCCCGCAGGCCACCGGCGGCCCCCGCCCCGACGGGCACGCGGCGCACGAGCGTCGCGACCGGCGGGGGGCCGGGCTCGGGAGCGACCAACGGATCCGGGTCCGCGTCGGCGTCGGCGTCGCGCACCGTCGAACGTTCGGCGCCCCCCAGGGCGCTCGCGGCCCGGGCGGAGAGCGCCGGGACGAGCGACAGCAGCCCTGCGCGCGAGCCGGGCGGCGGGCCGCCCGTGGCGAGGGTCGCGGCCTCGAACCCGGCCAGCAGGTGGTCGGGTCGCCAGGCGAGCCGGACGACCGCCCCGGCATTCCCGCGACGGTCCTGCTCGTCCGTCGTCGCGAGGGGCTCTGTCACGGCTCGTCCTCCGTCATCGCTGGCCCTTCGTCATCCCTGGTCTCTCGTCGTCGGTGGCTCGTCGTCATCGCCGGTCCTCGGCGCTCGACGAGCCCGGGGCGCCCGCGGACGCCGTCACGAGGTCCTTGCCGCCGTCGACGCCGTCGCCGGCCGGGAAGCGCACGAACAGCATGAGCACGAGCCCGACGAGGATCACGGCCACGATCCCCAGGATGCCCCAGAACTGCTGGCCGGACACGGCGACCATGGTCGCGAACGCCATCGGGGCGAGGAAGCTCGCGGCGCGGCCCGTGGTCGCGTACAGACCGAACGCCTCGGCCTCCCGGCCCTCGTCGCTGATGCGGCCCAGCAGGGCACGGCTCGCGGACTGGGCCGGGCCGACGAACGCGCACAGCAGCAGGCCCCAGACCCAGAAGACGTTCGCGCCGCCGTCGTGCTGGACGAAGACGGCCGTGCCGGAGATCACGAGACCCACGAGCGAGCCCAGGATCACGCGACGCGGGCCGATCTTGTCGTCGAGCCAGCCGGCCGCGATCGTCGAGAGCCCCGCGACGACGTTCGCGGCGATCGCGAACACGATGACCTCGCTCGCGCTGAACCCGAACGTGCCCGAGGCGATCACGGCGCCGAACGTGAAGACGCCCGCGAGGCCGTCGCGGTAGACCGCGCTCGCGACGAGGTACCCGAGCGTCGAACGACGCGTGCGCCACAGGTGGACCAGGTCGCGCCCGAGCTTGCGGTACGCGCCCACGACACCGATGGGTGCGGCACCACCCGGGCGCGGCGTCTCCGGGACGGCCAGGAGCACGGGGATCGCGAACGCCGCGAACCACACGGCCGAGAGCAGGACGCTCACGCGGATGTCCATGCCTCCCTCGCCCGTGATGCCGAACCAGCCGACCTCGGGGTTGATGAAGCCCACGAACAGCACGAGCAGCAGCACGATCCCGCCGACGTACCCGGCGCCCCAGCCGATGCCGCTGATGCGCCCGATCGTGCGCGGTGTGGAGATGTCGAGCAGCAGGGCGTTGTACGCGACCGAGGCCAGCTCGAAGAAGACGTTGCCCGCCGAGAGCAGCACGATGCCCAGGATCACGGCGTCGGACAACGAACCGGGGGTCGGCTGCACGAAGAACATGGCGACCATGGCCGCGACGGTCGCGGCGGTGTTGACGCCGAGCCAGACCTTGCGCCGGCCCGAGGCGTCCGCGAGCGCCCCGAGCGCGGGGGCGAGCAGCGCGATGAGCGCGCCGGCGATCGTCAGGCCCCATCCGAGCCAGGCCGTGTGGTCGGCCATGACGGCGTCGGGGTCGGCGGCACCCGCCTCGACGAACGCGTCGCTCGTGATCCAGCGCGTGAAGACGAACGTCGTGACGACGGCGTTGAACGCGGCCGAGCCCCAGTCCCACAGCGACCAGGCGAGGACCTGGCGTCTGCCGACGGCGCGGGAGGCAGCGTCCGGGGCGGGGGCGAGGCCGCTGCCGGGCCCGTGGCCGGGTGTGGTGGGGGTCACGTTCTGGTGATCTGGCACGCGCGCATCGTAGACCGTCCGGCGGGCGCGAGGGTGAACGCAGGGCGCGGGCCGCCTGGACTGCCGCCCCGGGGAAGCCGCCCGCCCCGCTAGGCTCTGCGCATGACTCGTGTCCTCATCCTCAACGGTCCCAACCTCGGTCGCCTGGGCGTCCGCGAGCCCGACGTCTACGGGGCGGCGTCCTATGCCGACCTGGTCGCGGCGGGGGAGCGCTGGGGCGCGGAGAACGACCTCGAGGTCCAGGTGCGTCAGACGGACGACGAGTCCGAGCTGGTCGGCTGGCTGCACGGCGCGGTCGACGACGGGGCGCACGTGGTGCTCAACCCTGCGGCGTTCACGCACTACTCGTACGCGCTGCGGGACGCGGCGGCGCAGGTGACCAAGGCGGGCCTGCTGCTCGTCGAGGTGCACCTGAGCAACCCGGCAGCGCGCGAGGAGTTCCGGCACAACTCGGTCATCGGCGGGGTCGCGACTGGCACCGTGGCCGGGTTCGGGTTCGACTCGTACCGGCTGGCGGTCCTGGCGATCGTGTCGCGCCTCGCGGCCTAGATCTCTCCCGCTCAAGCAACGGGGCTTGATCTGACGGAATCAAGCATCAGGCCTTGAGATGAGTGGATCAAGGGTCTACCGTGGAGGGATGTTCGTCCTGACCGTGGACCAGAGAGCCAGCACCCGCCGGGGAGACCTCGTGCCGGAGCTGCTCGACCGCCTCGCGCCCTACGAGGAGCGCACGGGGGTCGTCATCGCGTTCGACCGGACGGTCGGCGACGAGGTCCAGGCAGTGCTCGACGACGCCGCGCTCGTCGTGGAGGTCGCGCTCGCCCTGGGCAGGTGGGGGGGCTGGAGCACGGGTCTCGGCATCGGTCAGGTGCTTCCCGGGCCCGACGGGCGTCTGCCCCGGGTCTCCCGTGAGGCCTCCGGGTCGGCGTTCGTGCACGCCCGCGCCGCGGTCGAGCGGGCCAAGACCCGTGGCAACCCCGTCCCGTTGGCGGTCGAAGGGCCAGATCCCGCGGCGGCCGGGGAGGTCGAGGCGCTCCTGCGGCTCCTGCTCGCGGTCGGCGCGCGCCGCACCCCTGCGGGGTGGGAGGCTGTCGACGCGCTCGCGCGTGTGGGTGGCACCCAGAAGGATGCGGCCCGGGACCTCGGGATCAGCGAGCAGGCCGTGAGTCAACGCCTGCGTGCGAGCCTGTGGTCCGAGGAAGCGGCCGTCCGGCCGGTCGTCACGAGACTCCTGCAGGAGGCAGACGCGTGAGCTTCGCAT
This sequence comes from Oerskovia merdavium, assembly GCF_014836755.1. Lineage (GTDB taxonomy): Bacteria > Actinomycetota > Actinomycetes > Actinomycetales > Cellulomonadaceae > Oerskovia > Oerskovia merdavium. Next base: position 156,223 of record NZ_JACSQF010000006.1, on the reverse strand, counting down.
CAGGGATGGCCGTGGCGGGGGTCGTGGTCGCGACCCTCGTGCTCAGCGTGCTGGGCGGCATGCTCGTCACGCCGTGGGTGCTGCGGGCCGCAGCGCGCCGCTCCGAGATCGAGGGGGAGACGCCTCCCGCCCGGGACCCGGGGCCCGTGCCCCCGCCGCCCGGCCACGTCGCTCCGGCCGCAGGAACCCCCGCGGCGACGAGCGCTCCCGTACCCCCGCCGGCCGCCGGCATGCCCGCCGGGCCGCCCGTGCCGTCGCCGCCGGCTCCGCCTCCTGTGCCCGCCGCACCGGATCCGGCAGCCGCAGCGGCGCCGTCGGACCCCGGTGGGCCCCTCGGCGAGGAAGCCGTCCAGACCCTGCGCGGCGGCACCTGGATCGGGATCCTCGAGCGCCTCGCGATCACGGGCTGCCTGCTCGCCGGGTACCCCGCGGGGGTCGCGTTCGTGGTCGCGATCAAGGGCCTGGGACGCTACCCCGAGCTGCGCGACCACCCGGTCGCGGCCGAGCGCTTCATGATCGGCACCCTGGCCTCGATGATCTGGGCCGGAGCGACCGGAATCCTCGGCGCAGCGATCCTTGGCCTCCTCCGGTAGACTGGACCGGGCCTTTCGCGGCCCCCGGGAACGTCGCAGCGCTCGAACGCTGCTGTCGGCGCGGGGAGCCCGCCAGGAGAGGCCCGCTACCGCCAGGGCGCGCACCCGAACGTGTGCGCATCAGTGGATCGCACGTGGCTCCCACCGCGAGACACCCCGACGGCAGCCCCATGACAACGCGACAGGAAGACCGAACGTGGCGACGACCAACGACATCAAGAACGGCACCGTGCTCAAGCTCGACGGCCAGCTGTGGACGATCATCGAGTTCCAGCACGTCAAGCCCGGCAAGGGTGGCGCCTTCGTTCGCACCAAGATGAAGAACGTCCTGTCCGGCAAGACCGTCGACAAGACCTTCAACGCCGGCCTCAAGATCGAGACCGCGAACGTCGACAAGCGCGACATGCAGTACCTGTACAAGGACGGCGAGGACTTCGTCTTCATGGACACGTCCACGTACGACCAGATCACGGTCCCTGCCGCGACCGTCGGCGACGCCGCGGACTACATGCTCGAGAGCCAGAGCGCGCTCGTCGCGACCAACGAGGGTGTGCCGCTCTACGTCGAGCTGCCCCCGTCGGTCGTCCTCGAGATCACCTACACCGAGCCGGGCCTGCAGGGCGACCGCTCCACGGGCGGCACCAAGCCCGCGACGCTCGAGACCGGCGCGCAGATCCAGGTCCCGCTGTTCCTCGAGCAGGGCACCAAGGTCAAGGTCGACACCCGCGACGGCTCCTACCTGGGGCGCGTGAACGACTGACGTGGGTGCACGAACCAAGGCACGCAAGCGCGCGCTCGACGTCCTCTTCGAGGCCGAGCAGCGCCAGCTGGACCCGCAGACCCTCCTCGCCGACCGGATCGTCGACTCGGGCAGCCAGACGCCCCTGCCGCAGTACACCGTGGACCTCGTCGAGGGAGTCCTGGCGCACCGCGAGCGGATCGACGAGCTGCTCGAGACCTACTCGCACGGTTGGACCCTCGAGCGCATGCCCGCGGTCGACCGTGCGCTCCTGCGCATCGGCAGCTGGGAGATCCTCTACAACGACGACGTCCCCGACGCCGTCGCGATCGACGAGGCCGTCGACCTCGCCCGTGAGCTCTCGACGGACGACTCGCCGAGCTTCGTCAACGGCCTGCTGGCCCGCATCGAGGAGATGAAGCCGACGATCCTGGCCTGAGCCAGGTCGAGCGGCCGCCTCACGCCACCTCGGTGGCACGACGTGCCCCCGGACGCCGGTCCCGCCCTCGTGGCGGGGCCGGCGTCTGCGTGTCCGGGCTGCGCCGACGATGCGGTCGCACTGTGACGAACGACGCCTGCCCACCCCGTGAGAAGCGCCGGGGCGCGCCCCGGTCGGGCGGTAGGGTGAAAGGGTCAGATTTCCTTTAAGGCCCGTCCAGTGAGGCGGGGAAGGGGGTCACCAGAATGAGTTCTGGGCCTGCCGTACCATCTTCCGTTCCACCCGTCACCCCCGAGGATCCCTCGGCCGGTGTGACCACCGTTCTCGGTGAGACCGAGATCGCGCGGGCGCTGACCCGCATCGCCCACGAGATCGTCGAGCGCAACAAGGGCGCGCACGACGTGGTCCTCCTGGGCATCCCCACCCGGGGCGTCCCCCTGGCCGTGCGTCTCGCCGAGCGCCTCGCGACGATCGAGCCGGGCCTCGACATCGCGAGCATCGTGGGCGAGCTCGACGTGACCATGTACCGCGACGACCTCCACAAGCACCCGGTGCGCACCATCGGCGCCACCCACCTGCCCGCGTCGGGGATCGACGGCAAGGTCGTCGTGCTCGTCGACGACGTGCTGTTCTCCGGTCGCACCATCCGTGCGGCGCTCGACGCGATCAGCGACATCGGGCGGCCCCGCGCCGTCCAGCTCGCGGCGCTGGTCGACCGCGGGCACCGCGAGCTGCCGATCCGCCCCGACTACGTGGGCAAGAACCTGCCCACGTCGCTCTCCGAGCGGGTGAGCGTGCGCCTCGTCGAGACCGACGGGCCCGTCGGTGAGGACGCCGCCACGAGCGCGCCCACGACCGACGCGGTCCTCATCAGCCAGCGGCCCACCACGTCCAGCGAGGGCACCCGATGAAGCACCTGCTGTCCACCGCGGACCTCTCGCGCGCCGACGCGATCCGCATCCTCGACACGGCCGCCCAGATGGCCGCGACGCAGTCGCGCGAGATCAAGAAGCTCCCGACGCTGCGCGGCCGCACGGTCGTCAACCTGTTCTTCGAGGACTCCACGCGCACCCGGATCTCGTTCGAGACCGCGGCCAAGCGCCTGTCGGCCGACGTCATCAACTTCTCGGCCAAGGGGTCGAGCGTCTCCAAGGGCGAGTCGCTCAAGGACACGGCCCTGACCCTGCAGGCCATGGGTGCCGACGCGGTCGTGATCCGCCACCAGGCCTCGGGCGCCCCGCACACGCTCGCGCACGCGGGCTGGGTCGACTCGGCGGTCGTCAACGCGGGCGACGGGATGCACCAGCACCCCACGCAGGCGCTGCTCGACGCGTTCACCATGCGCCGCCACCTGGTGGGGCGCGGCGCCGCGGGCGCCTCGATCACCGGCGACCCGACCGGCCAGGACCTCGCAGGTCTGCGGATCGCGATCGTCGGCGACGTGCTGCACTCGCGCGTGGCCCGTTCCAACGTCCACCTGCTGCACACGCTCGGCGCGAAGGTCACCCTGGTGTCCCCGCCCACGCTCGTGCCCGTGGGCGTCGAGACCTGGCCGTGCGACGTCTCCTACCACCTCGACGAGGTGCTCGCGGAGACCGCCCCGGACGCCGTGATGATGCTCCGTGTCCAGCGCGAGCGCATGAGCGGCTCGGGAGCGGGCGGGGGAGCGTTCTTCCCCAACCCGCTCGAGTACACGCGCAACTTCGGGCTCGACGGGCGCCGCCTGGCGCTCCTGCCCGATCACACCATCGTCATGCACCCCGGCCCCATGAACCGCGGCCTGGAGATCTCGGCGGAGGCAGCCGACTCACCGCGCGCGGTGATCGTCGAGCAGGTCGCCAACGGGGTCGCGGTGCGCATGGCCGTCCTCTACCTGCTCCTCGCGGGCGACGCTTCCACGGAAAGGGCTGGACTCGAATGAGCGAGCAGACCACGAACCCCACCTACGTCCTGCAGGGCGTGGCGCCCCTCGGCGCCGACCCGGTCGACCTGGTCCTGGCCGGCGGCGTCATCACCGAGGTCCGCGCGGCGAACAGCCCCGTCGCGGACGGCGAGACCGTCGTCGACGGGACCGGCCTGGTCGCCCTGCCCGGCCTCGTCGACCTGCACACGCACCTGCGCGAGCCGGGCCGCGAGGACGCTGAGACCATCGTCTCGGGCACGCGCGCCGCGGCGGTGGGCGGCTTCACGGCCGTGCACGCCATGGCCAACACGACCCCGGTCGCGGACACCGCGGGCGTCGTCGAGCAGGTGTGGCGCATCGGGCGCGACGCGGGCTGGGTCGACGTTCACCCGGTCGGCGCGGTCAGCGTGGGCCTCGAGGGCCACCACCTCGCCGAGATCGGCGCCATGGCCGACTCGGCCGCCCGCGTGCGGGTCTTCTCGGACGACGGCAAGTGCGTCTGGGACCCCATCCTCATGCGCCGCGCCCTGGAGTACGTCAAGGCGTTCGACGGCGTCGTGGCCCAGCACGCGCAGGAGCCGCGCCTCACGGAGGGCGCCCAGATGAACGAGGGCGTCGTGTCGGCCGAGCTCGGTCTCGCGGGCTGGCCCGCGGTCGCCGAGGAGGCGATCATCGCCCGCGACGTGCTGCTGGCCGAGCACGTGGGCTCGCGCCTGCACGTGTGCCACCTGTCCACGGCGGGCTCGGTCGAGATCATCCGCTGGGCCAAGGGCCGCGGCATCGACGTGACGGCCGAGGTCACCCCGCACCACCTCATCCTCACGGACGAGCTCGCGCGCGACTACGACCCGACGTTCAAGGTCAACCCGCCGCTGCGGACCGCCGCGGACGTCGAGGCCGTGCGCCAGGGCCTGGCCGACGGGACGATCGACATCGTCGCGACCGACCACGCCCCGCACACGCGTGAGGACAAGGACTGCGAGTGGGCCGCGGCGGCGTTCGGCATGACGGGCCTCGAGACAGCCCTGAGCGTCGTGCAGGAGACCATGGTCGACTCGGGCCGCATGTCCTGGGCTGACGTGGCGCGCGTCCTGTCGTCCGCGCCCGCGCGCATCGGCCGCATCGACGAGGGCCCGACGGCGCAGGGTCGCCCTCTCGAGGTCGGCGAGCCCGCCAACGTGGTCCTGGTCGACCCGGCCGCCCGGCGCGTGGTCGACGGCTCGGCGCAGGCCACCGCGAGCACCAACACGCCCTTCCAGGGATACGAGCTGCCGGGACGGGTCGTCGCGACCTTCCTGCGCGGGCGTGCGACGGTCCTGGCCGGCGCTCCCGTCGAGCAGGTCGCGGAGGTGCGCGCGTGAACCTCCCCCTTCCCGTCGCGGTCGGCATCTGGGTCGTCATCGGCCTCGTGCTGCTCACGGTCGTCTTCGTGGGCCTCAAGCGACTGACGACCCGCACGGCCCAGACCGTCCCCGCCCCGCCGGCCGTCCCCGAGGGCGACCTGGGCGAGGTCCTGGCCGGCCCCGTGACCGCGGTCTACGTGTCCAGCACGCTCGCGGGGGACTGGCTCGCCCGCGTCGGGGCGCACCGCCTCGGCTTCCGGTCGAACGCGACCGTGAGGGTGCACCGCACCGGGGTCCTGGTCGCACGCCAGGGCGCCCCCGACCTCTTCCTGGCCGCGAGCGCCCTCGAAGCCGTCTCGCTGGCCCCCGGGATGGCGGGCAAGTACGTCGGCAAGGACGGCCTGGTCGTGCTGACCTGGACCGTCCCGGCCGCCGGCGGCGCGCCCGCCACCCGCTTGGATACTGGACTGCGGACCCAGCAGACCGCCGACCGTGCCACCCTCCTGAACGCAGTCCGCGAGCTTCTTCCCGCCGCCGACAGCGCACCGAACGACGACTCGAAGGAGCCGCAGCAGTGAGCATCTCGACCCCCAGCACGGACGCCCAGGCCGACGACCGGACCGCGGTCCTGGTCCTCGAGGACGGCACGACCCTGACGGGCCTGGCCTACGGGGCCCGCGGCACGACGTTCGGCGAGATCGTCTTCAACACCGGCATGACCGGCTACCAGGAGACGCTGACCGACCCGTCCTACCACCGCCAGATCGTCGTCATGACGGCCCCCCACATCGGGAACACGGGAGTCAACGACGAGGACGCCGAGTCGACCCGCATCTGGGTCAGCGGCTACGTGGTGCGCGACCCCGCGCGCCGTGCCTCGAACTGGCGCGCGACGCGCTCGCTCGACGAGGACCTCGCGGCGCAGGGCGTCGTGGGCATCAGCTCGATCGACACGCGTGCGCTCACGCGCCACCTGCGCGAGCTCGGCACCATGCGTGCGGGCATCTTCTCGGGCGAGGACCTGCGTCGCGGCGGCCACCCGCGTCCCACGGAGGAGCTCGTCGAGCTCGTCCGCTCGGCCCCGGCCATGACGGGCGCAGACCTGGCCCGCGAGGTCAGCACGCCCGAGGCGTACGTCGTCGAGCCCTCGGGCGAGCACGCCGGTCAGGAGCCGGTCGCGACGGTCGTCGCGGTCGACCTGGGCATCAAGGCCATGACTCCCCAGCGCCTCGCCGAGCGCGGCGTGCGGGTGCACGTCGTGCCGAGCACGACCACGATCGACCAGATCGTCGCGCTCGCGCCCGACGGCGTGTTCTTCTCGAACGGCCCGGGCGACCCGGGCGCGGCGACGACCGAGGTCGAGCTGCTGCGCGCGGTCCTCGACCGCGGCATCCCGTACTTCGGCATCTGCTTCGGCAACCAGATCCTGGGCCGCGCGCTCGGCTACGGCACCTACAAGCTGGGCTACGGCCACCGCGGCATCAACCAGCCCGTGCTCGACCGCACCACGGGCAAGGTCGAGGTCACGGCGCACAACCACGGCTTCGCCGTCGACGCCCCGCGCGACGGGGAGTCGGTCGCCCCGCACGACGGCGGGCGCTACGGCCGCGTCGTCGTCTCGCACATCGGTCTCAACGACCAGGTCGTCGAGGGGCTCGCGTGCCTCGACCGCCCGGCCTTCTCGGTGCAGTACCACCCCGAGGCCGCCGCGGGCCCGCACGACGCCGCCTACCTCTTCGACCGCTTCCTCGACCTGATGCGCGACTCCGCAGGGGCCTCCGGCTCCGCGACGAACGCCGCCCCGGTCACCCCGTCCTCCGAAAGTGAGATCTGAGCCGTGCCTCGCAGAACTGACATCTCCAGCGTCCTGGTGATCGGCTCCGGGCCGATCGTCATCGGCCAGGCGTGCGAGTTCGACTACTCGGGCACGCAGGCCTGCCGCGTCCTGAAGGAGGAGGGCCTGCGGGTCATCCTCGTCAACTCGAACCCCGCCACGATCATGACGGACCCCGAGTTCGCCGACGCGACCTACGTCGAGCCCATCACGACCGAGGTCCTGACGACCATCATCGCCAAGGAGCGCCCCGACGCGCTCCTCGCGACCCTCGGCGGCCAGACGGCCCTCAACGCCGCGATCGCGCTCGACGAGGCCGGCGTCCTCGCGCAGTACGACGTCGAGCTCATCGGGGCGAACATCGCCGCGATCGAGAAGGGCGAGGACCGCCAGCAGTTCAAGGAGGTCGTCGAGAAGTGCGGCGGCGAGAGCGCCCGCTCGGAGATCATCCACACGATCGACGAGGCCATCGCGGCCGCCGACTCGCTCGGCTACCCCATGGTCGTGCGCCCGTCCTTCACCATGGGCGGGCTCGGCTCGGGCATCGCCTACGACGAGCAGGACCTGCGCCGCATCGTGGGCCAGGGCCTGCACTACTCGCCCACGACCGAGGTGCTCCTCGAGGAGTCGATCCTCGGCTGGAAGGAGTACGAGCTCGAGCTCATGCGCGACACCGCGGACAACGTGGTCGTCGTGTGCTCGATCGAGAACGTGGACCCGGTCGGCGTGCACACGGGCGACTCGGTCACGGTCGCCCCGGCGCTGACGCTCACGGACCGCGAGTTCCAGAAGCTGCGCGACATCGGCATCGCGGTCATCCGCGAGGTCGGCGTCGACACGGGTGGCTGCAACATCCAGTACGCGGTGCACCCCGACACGGGCCGCATCATCGTCATCGAGATGAACCCGCGCGTCTCGCGCTCCTCGGCGCTGGCGTCCAAGGCCACGGGCTTCCCGATCGCGAAGATCGCCGCGAAGCTCGCGGTGGGCTACACGCTCGACGAGATCCCCAACGACATCACGCAGGTCACGCCCGCGTCGTTCGAGCCCACGCTCGACTACGTCGTGGTCAAGGTCCCGCGCTTCGCGTTCGAGAAGTTCCCGGCCGCGGACCCGACGCTCTCGACCACCATGAAGTCGGTCGGCGAGGCCATGGCCATGGGCCGCAACTTCACCGAGGCGCTCGGCAAGGCCATGCGCTCGATCGACAAGGCCGGCTCGGTCTTCCACTGGGACGGCGAGCCCGTCTCGGGCGAGGCGCTCGACGAGCTCCTGGTGGAGATCGCGCGCCCGACCGAGGGCCGCCTGGTCGCGACCCAGCAGGCGCTGCGCGCCGGCGCGAGCCTCGAGCAGGTCTTCGAGGCCACCAAGATCGACCCGTGGTTCCTGGACCAGATCCAGCTCGTCAACGAGGTCGCCGAGTCGGTCGCCTCGGCCGACGCGCTCACGCGCGACGTGCTGCTCGAGGCCAAGCGCCACGGCCTGTCGGACCCGCAGATCGCGAAGCTGCGCGGCATGGGAGCGGCAGGGGAGTCGACAGTCCGCGAGGTCCGCTACGCGCTCGACGTGCGCCCGGTCTACAAGACGGTCGACACGTGCGCGGCCGAGTTCGCGGCCAAGACGCCGTACCACTACTCGTCGTACGACCTCGAGTCCGAGGTCGCCCCGCGCGAGCGTCCCGCGGTCCTCATCCTGGGCTCGGGCCCCAACCGCATCGGTCAGGGCATCGAGTTCGACTACTCGTGCGTGCACGCGACCCTCGCGCTCAAGGACGAGTACGAGACCGTCATGGTCAACTGCAACCCGGAGACCGTCTCGACGGACTACGACACCTCGGACCGCCTGTACTTCGAGCCGCTCACGTTCGAGGACGTCCTGGAGGTCTACCAGGCCGAGCTCGCGGCCGGCCCGGTCGCGGGCATCATCGTCCAGCTCGGCGGCCAGACCCCGCTGAGCCTCGCGCAGCGCCTGGCCGACGCGGGCCTGCCGATCCTGGGCACCTCGCCCGAGGCGATCGACGCAGCGGAGGACCGCGGTGTGTTCGGCCGCGTCCTGGCCGAGGCGGGCCTGCCGGCCCCGGCGTTCGGCACGGCGACGTCCCTGGCCGAGGCCCAGGAGATCGCCGAGGGCATCGGCTACCCGGTGCTCGTGCGTCCCTCCTACGTGCTCGGCGGGCGCGGCATGGAGATCGTCTACTCGGCCGAGCAGCTCACGGGCTACGTCGAGCGTGCGCTGCACGCCGCGGCCACGGACGACCGCACGACGACGGGCTCGCTGCCCGCGCCGCTGCTCATCGACCGCTTCCTCGACGACGCGATGGAGATCGACGTCGACGCGCTCTACGACGGCACCGAGATGTACCTCGGCGGCGTCATGGAGCACATCGAGGAGGCCGGCATCCACTCGGGCGACTCGGCCTGCGTGCTGCCCCCCGTCTCGCTGAGCGAGGCCGAGATCGAGCGCATCCGTCGCTCGACCGAGGCCATCGCCAAGGGCGTGGGCGTGCGCGGCCTGCTCAACGTGCAGTACGCGCTGGTCTCGGACGTCCTGTACGTCCTGGAGGCCAACCCGCGCGCCTCGCGCACGGTCCCGTTCGTCTCCAAGGCCACGGGCGTGTCCCTGGCCAAGGCCGCGGCCCGCGTCATGGTGGGCGAGACCATCGCGGACCTGCGCGCGAGCGGCGTCCTGCCCGCCGAGGGCGACGGCGGCACGCTCGACCTCGACGCCCCCATCGCGGTCAAGGAGGCCGTGCTGCCGTTCAAGCGGTTCCGCACGACCGACGGCATCGTGGTCGACACGGTCCTGGGCCCGGAGATGCGCTCGACGGGCGAGGTCATGGGCTTCGACCGCGACTTCCCGCGTGCGTTCGCCAAGTCCCAGGCGGCGGCGTTCGGCGGCCTGCCGACCAAGGGCTCGGTCTTCGTGTCGGTCGCCGACCGCGACAAGCGCTCGATCGTCTTCCCGATCAAGCGCCTCACGGAGCTGGGCTTCGAGATCCTCGCGACCCAGGGCACCGCGGGCGTCCTGCGCCGCAACGGCATCCCGGCCACGATCGTGCGCAAGTTCTCCTCGGGCCGCGGCGCGGACGGTGAGCCGACGATCGTCGACCTCATCACCGAGGGCAAGGTCGACATGGTCATCAACACGCCGTCGGGCCAGGGCGCGCGCGCCGACGGCTACGAGATCCGCGCTGCCACGACCGCCGCGGACAAGCCGATCGTCACGACGACCCAGCAGCTCGCTGCAGCGGTCCAGGGCATCGAGGCCGTGCTCGCGGGTCCGTTCGACGTGTGGAGCCTGCAGGAGCACATGGCGGCCACGGCCGAGCGTCACGCAGCGGCGGACGCGTGAGCGCCGCGGTGACCGGGGCGCGCCGGCCCTTCGGGGAGCGGCTCGCCGCGGCCATGGACTCCCACGGGCCGCTGTGCGTGGGTATCGACCCGCACCCGGGTCTGCTCGCGGCGTGGGGCCTGCCCGACGACGCCACGGGAGTCCGTGAGTTCGGCCTGCGGGTCGTGGAGGCCCTGGGCGGGCACGTCGCCGCGCTCAAGCCGCAGTCGGCGCTGTTCGAGCGCCACGGCTCGCGCGGGGTCGCGGCTCTCGAGGAGGTCCTGGCCGCCGCGGCGGCCGCGGGGCCCTCCGGGACGCTGACGATCGTCGATGCCAAGCGTGGCGACATCGGGTCGACCATGGCGGGATACGCGGACGCCTACCTGCGCGACGGCTCGCCGCTCGCGGGCGACGCCCTGACCGTCTCGCCGTACCTCGGGTTCGGCTCGCTGACCCCTGCGGTGGAGGCCGCGCTCGAGTCGGGGCGCGGGCTGTTCGTGCTGTGCCTGACGTCCAACCCGGAGGGCGCGCAGGTCCAGCACGCCCGCACGGGGGCCGGGGCCGACGTCCGCTCGGTCGCCGCGCGCATCGCGGCGGAGGCCGCGGCTCTCAACGAGGGCGCCGACCCGCTCGGGTCGATCGGCCTGGTCGTGGGCGCGACCATCGGTGACGCGGCTCGCAACACCGGGGTGGACCTGCCTGCCGTCAACGGTCCGCTGCTGGCTCCTGGCGTCGGGGCACAGGGTGCGGGGGCTACCGAGCTTGCCGCGGTGTTCGGCGACGCCCGCCGCCAGGTGCTCGCGTCGTCCTCGCGCGGCGTGCTCGCGGCAGGGCCCGACGCTGCCTCGCTCCTCGAGGCCGCCCGAGCCGCTTCACGCGAGGCAGCCGAGGCGCTGCGCGGCTGAATGCCTGCGGCACGCTCGCGCACGTCCGAGGGGGCGCCCATCGATCCCGGTGGGCGCCCCCTCGGGCGTGCTGCGGCACGTGACGTGCCGTGCGGCAGCTCTTGACGCCACCTGAAAGACTCGCCCCATGACTTCCTCTCTCGCTGCAGACGCCCGGACGGACGACCCCGGGGCCCTCGACATCCCCGGGACCTGGAACGCCCGCGACGTGGGCGGGCGCGCCGTGCCCGTCGGCGCCACCGAGCCGTTGCGGACCGGGGTGCTGCTGCGCACCGCCGGCCTGTCCCGCCTGACCCCCGAGGGCGTCGCGGCTCTCGAGGCCCTCGGGGTGACCGTCGACCTGGACCTGCGTGGTGAGGACGAGGTCGAGCGCGACGGGCAGGACGTCGTCCCGGCGACCACGCGCGTGGTTCCTCGACGGATGGACCCGGGCGCCGGCGTCGGGCACGCGTTGCGCGGCTCGGACGCAGGGCCTGGTGGCGCGGACGGCGCGACCGCCGGCGAGGAGCGCTCGGCCGACACCGCGGCCATGATCGCCCAGCTGATCGGGTCGAAGGACCCGCAGGCGCTGGCCCGCGCCATGATGCACGGCGTCTATGCGACGTTCGTCACGGACCCGGGGATCCGCCGGACCGTGGGTGAGGCTCTCCAGGACGTCGCGGACGCGGACGGGGCGGTCGTCGTGCACTGCTCGGCGGGCAAGGACCGTACCGGGTGGATCGTCGCGCTCGTCCAGTACGTCTGCGGCGTGAGCGACGAGGACCGACTCGCCGAGTACCTCGCGAGCGGGGCCGCGGTCGACGGGATCGCGGCCGTGATCCCCCCGATCCCCGGGCTGGACAAGGAGGCCCTGACGCCCCTGCTGGGCGTCGAGCCGGAGTACCTCCTGGGCGCCTGGGAGCTGGCCGAGAAGGAGTTCGGGAGCATCGACGGGTACCTCGAGGCGTGCGGCGTCGGGCCTGCGACCAGGGAGAAGATCGTCAGGAAGTTCGCTGCTCAGGGCGTGTGAGCGTTGCCTGACCTGCCAGGTGTGACTAGTTTCGAAGGTGTCGAGGTCGCCACCGGGGCTCGTGATCCGGTGGGTGGCCCCGGTGCACGTGTGGGCCCATCCGTCTGAGGACAAGTAGGTGACTTGCGTGGCACTACCATCCCTGACCCCCGAGCAGCGCGCGGCCAATCTCGAGAAGGCGGCCGAGGCGCGCCGAGCGCGCGCCGAGGTCAAGAACCGGTTGAAGTACTCCCAGGGCTCCCTCGCTGAGGTGATCGAGCAGGGGCGCACCGACGACGTGATCGGCAAGCTGCGCGTCGTCGCGCTGCTGGAGTCGCTCCCCGGCGTAGGTAAGGTGAAGGCCCGGGCGATCATGGAAGAGATCGGGATCGCCGAGACGCGTCGCGTCCGCGGGCTGGGACCTCACCAGTCCGCGGCGCTCATCGAGAGGTTTGGCTGACATTTCCGCTTCACCCGCTGCGCCGGTTGCCTCGTCACCCGCCGCACCACAGCACCCTGCCCGCCTGACCGTCCTGGCGGGCCCGACCGCCGTCGGGAAGGGGACCGTGTCCGCGGACATCCGCGCCCGCTACCCGCAGGTGTGGCTCTCCGTGTCCGCGACGACCCGCGAGGCGCGCCCGGGCGAGGTGGACGGCGTCCACTACCACTTCATCTCGGCCGAGGAGTTCGACCGCCTGGTCGCCGAGGGCGAGATGCTCGAGTGGGCCGTGGTGCACGGGCGCAACCGGTACGGCACCCCGCGTCGCCCGGTCGAGGAGAAGCTGGCGGCGGGCGTTCCCGCCCTGCTGGAGATCGACCTCCAGGGCGCGCGCCAGGTCCGTGCCTCCATGCCGGAGGCACGGTTCGTGTTCCTGGCCCCGCCCAGCTGGGAGGAGCTCGAGCGGCGCCTCGTGGGCCGTGGCACGGAGGGACCCGAGGAGCGCGAGCGCCGCCTGGCGACCGCACGCGTCGAGCTGGCCGCAGAGCCCGAGTTCGACGTCGTGATCGTCAACGACGAGGTGCACCGGGCGACCGACGCGCTCGTCGAGGCCATGGGCCTGACGCCCGTCGCCTGACGCGACCCGCGACCACGCCCGGCCCTGCCCCGGCAGGCAGGGCGATCGGTCCCTCGGGAGGATTTGTGCCTGCCCAGTAGACTGGTCGTCAGGCGCGTGCGTGCTGAGCGCGCGCAACCTCGTGATCGACCCGCTGTACAAGGTCCGCACGTCGTACCTGAACCATCCATCCTGCACCGGCCCTGACAGACCGTCGCAGGTCCCCCTGACTCACGGAGTGAGACTGTGTCCGGAACCATCGCCGCCCCCGAGGGCATCACCGACCCGCCCATCGACAAGCTGCTGGAGCGCGCCGACTCCAAGTACGCGCTCGTGATCTACGCCGCCAAGCGTGCGCGCCAGATCAACGCGTACTACTCCCAGCTCAACGAGGGCCTGCTGGAGAACGTGGGCCCGCTCGTCGAGACCCGCAACCAGGAGAAGCCGCTGTCGATCGCGATGCGCGAGATCAACCAGGGCCTGCTCACCATCGAGACCGTGGACGTCCCGGCTCCCTGATCGTCGACCGCCTCCGGGCGGACGGACGTTCTGTGCGAGGCGTGGGCGCGAGGGAGGGCTCGTACCGATGAGGATCCTGCTGGGTGTCAGCGGGGGAGTGGCGGCCTACAAGGCCGTCCTCCTGCTGCGTCTCCTGCGTGAGCAGGGTCACCGGGTACGAGTCGTCCCCACCGCCTCCGCCCTGCGCTTCGTCGGCGCGCCCACGTTCGAGGCGCTGTCGGGCGAGAAGGTCAGCACCGAGGTGTTCGACGACGTCCCGCAGGTCGCGCACGTCGCGCTCGGCCAGGGCGCGGACCTGGTGATCGTCGCCCCCGCCACGGCGGACCTCCTCGCGCGCGCGGCCGCGGGCCGTGCCGACGACCTCCTCACCTCGACCCTCCTGACCGTGCACTGCCCCGTGGTCATGGCTCCGGCCATGCACACCGAGATGTGGCAGCACCCGGCGACCGTGGCCAACGTCGCGACCCTGCGCTCACGCGGCGTCCACGTGATCGAGCCGGCCAGCGGCCGGCTCACGGGCAAGGACACGGGTCCCGGGCGCCTGCCCGAGCCCGAGGACATCGCCCGCGTCGCGCTCGAGGTCGCCGGTCGGGCGGGCACCGGCGGGGCTCCGCAGGACCTGGCCGGGCTGCGCGTGGTGGTCTCGGCGGGCGGAACGCGCGAACCGATCGACCCGGTGCGCTTCATCGGGAACCTCTCGAGCGGACGCCAGGGGATCGCGCTCGCGCGCGTGGCCCAGGACCGTGGAGCGGACGTAACCCTCGTCGGGGCGAACCTGACCGAGCCGCTCGACGGGATCGCGGACGTCGTGCGCGTGGGGTCCACGGCCGAGCTGCGTGACGCCGTCCGCGCGGTCGCGCCTGACGCCGACGTGGTGGTCATGACCGCCGCGGTCGCGGACTTCCGTCCGGCCCGGACCCCGGGGGCCAAGATCAAGAAGGTGCCGGGCCAGGGGCCCGCGCCCATCGAGCTCGTCGAGAACCCGGACATCCTGGCCGAGCTGGCACGCGAACGCCTGCGCCCCGGGCAGGTCGTGGTCGGGTTCGCCGCCGAGACTGGCGACGACACCGGCGACGTCCTGCACCACGGCCGCGCCAAGGCGCGCCGCAAGGGTGCCGACCTGCTGGTGATCAACCCCGTCGGTGGCGGGCGAGGGTTCGGTACGGACACCAACGAGGTCACGATCGTCGACGCGCAGGGCGAGACCGTCGCCCAGGCCGCCGGGTCCAAGCGCGAGGTCGCGGACGCGGTGTGGGACGCGGTCCTCAAGCTCTCGCCGCCGCTCGCCGCGACCACGGACTGAGATCTCCTTCACGTCTCAGTGGTCGGATGCCGCGTATCACCTAGCGGGACAGTACGCTGGATCCCATGAGTTCTGACGACCTGCGCCTGTTCACGTCCGAGTCCGTGACGGAAGGCCACCCGGACAAGGTCTGTGACCAGATCTCCGACGCGATCCTCGATGCGCTCCTCGAGCAGGACCCCACCTCGCGCGTCGCGGTCGAGACCATGGTCACCACGGGCCTGGTCCACGTCGCGGGGGAGGTGACGACCAACGCGTACGTCGAGATCCCGCAGATCATCCGCGACGTCGTCAAGGGCATCGGGTACACGTCCTCCGCGATCGGCTTCGACGGCGACTCGTGCGGCGTGTCGGTCTCGATCGGCCAGCAGTCCCCGGACATCGCGCAGGGCGTCGACAAGAGCCTGGAGGAGCGAGACGACTCCTCGGGCCCGAGCATCTCGCGTGACCCGCTCGACGCCCAGGGCGCCGGCGACCAGGGCCTGATGTTCGGCTACGCGAGCGACGAGACCCCCACGCTCCTGCCCCTGCCGATCTTCCTCGCGCACCGCCTGGCCGAGCGCCTCGCGCTGGTCCGCAAGGACGGGTCGCTGCCGGGCCTGCGCCCCGACGGCAAGACGCAGGTGACGATCGGCTACGACGGGGACCGTGCCGTCCGCCTCGACACCGTGGTGCTCTCGACCCAGCACGACGAGGACGTGCTGCAGGAGACGCTGCGCGCCCAGGTCGCCGAGCTCGTCGTGGCCCCGGTCGTCGCCGGGCTGGACCTGGACGTCGCGGACTTCCGCCTGCTCGTGAACCCGACCGGCAAGTTCGTCATCGGCGGCCCCCAGGGCGATGCCGGGCTGACCGGCCGCAAGATCATCGTCGACACGTACGGCGGCATGGCCCGTCACGGTGGCGGCGCCTTCTCGGGCAAGGACCCGTCGAAGGTCGACCGTTCGGCCGCGTACGCCACGCGCTGGGTCGCCAAGAACGTCGTCGCGGCGGGGCTCGCGCGCCGCTGCGAGGTCCAGGTCGCGTACGCGATCGGCAAGGCGCACCCCGTGGGCCTGTACGTCGAGACGTTCGGCACCGAGACGGTCCCGGTCGAGCGCATCCGTGCCGCGATCGACGAGGTCTTCGACCTGCGCCCGGCCGCGATCATCGCGGACCTGGACCTTCTTCGTCCCATCTACTCGCAGACCGCTGCGTACGGTCACTTCGGTCGCGAGCTGCCCGACTTCACGTGGGAGCGCACGGACCGCGTCGCCGCGCTCCAGGCTGCCGTCTGAGCCGGGGCGCACCGGCTTCCCCGGTGTGGGTGGCGCGTGCTGAGATAGGGCGATGACCAGCCAGGACACCGCCGAGGACGCAGGGGAGCAGCTCACGCTGCTCCCCGCTCCCGAGGCGGCCCCGCGCGCCCGGCGCGCGGGCAAGGCCGCACGCCCGGTGGGCGCGCTGGAGATCGCGGGCGACCAGCCGGTCGCCCGCGTGGTCCTGGACCTGTCGCCGCACCACCTGGACCGCACGTTCGACTACCTGGTGCCCGCCTCGATGGCCGCGGACGCTCGGCCGGGGGTCCGGGTCAAGGCGCGGTTCGGCCCGCAGGAGGTCGACGGATTCGTCTTGGCCCGTGCGGACCGCAGCGACCACGACGGTCGTCTCGTACCGCTCAAGCGCCTCGTCTCACCCGAGCAGGTGCTCACCCCGCAGGTCGCGCAGCTGTGCCGCACGGTCGCCGACCACTACGCGGGCACGCTCTCGGACGTGCTGCGCCTCGCGATCCCGCCGCGTCACGCGCGGGCGGAAGCGGCGCCGTCGGGCAGCGAGCAGCCGACCGCGGACGCCCCGGTGGACCCGGGCACTGGTGACGAGGGCGCCGCGAGCGCCGCGGCAACCGGTGCTCCGACGGGTCGCGCGGGCTCCGCTTCCACGGTGGCACCGCCTGCCCCCGCGGCACCGGTGCCCTCCGGCCCGGCGCGTCCCTCGGAGTGGGCCCCCTACCGCGGCGGGGCCGCGTTCCTGAGCCACCTGGTCGGCGGGTCGGGCCCGCGCGCGGTCTGGACGGCGCTGCCGGGCCGCGTGGCCGACGGCGTGCCCGTCCCCCGTGATCGTCCGGCGGGCGGTCGCGGCGCCGGCGAGGAGGACCCGGCGCAGGCCGTCCAGCACTGGGCCCTGGCCCTGGCCGAGGCCGTGCGCGCGACCGTGACGGGCGGGCGCGGGGCGCTCGTCGTGCTGCCCGACGCGCGGGACGTCGACCAGATGTCGCGGGCGCTCGAGCTCGCCGGCTACACGGCCCGCACGGCTCGCCAGGACGGGCAGTTCGTCCGGCTGACCGCGGACGAGGGGCCCTCACCCCGGTACCGCAGCTTCCTCGCGGCGCTGCGCGGCGAGGTCCCGATCGTGATCGGCACGCGAGCCGCGGCGTTCGCGCCCGTGCAGGACCTGGGGCTGGTGGTGTGCTGGAACGACGGTGAGGAGACGCTCGCCGAGCCGCGCTCGCCGTACCCGCACGCCCGCGAGGTCCTCGCGCTGCGCAGCGAGCTGGAGGGGGCCGCGTTCCTGCTCGGTTCGGTCAGCCGCACGGTGCAGGCCCAGGCGCTGCTCGAGTCGGGCTGGGCCCGGGAGGTCGCCGCGCCGCGCGAGGTCCTGCGCGCGCGGGCCCCGCGGGTGCGGGCGCTGACGTCGGTCGAGCTCGCGTCCGAGGGCGCGGGTGCCGCGGCGCGCCTGCCGAGCGCCGCCTGGCGGGCCGTGCGGGACGCCCTGGGCACCGGGCCGGTCCTGGTCCAGGTCCCGCGTGCCGGCTACATGCCCGTCGTGGCGTGCGCCCGCTGCCGCACGGCCGCGCACTGCGGCACGTGCCACGGGCCGCTCATGCTGCCTGGTCCCGGGGCGCCGCCGCAGTGCGCGTGGTGCGGGGCCCTGGCCGGGGCGTGGTCGTGCGACGAGTGCCACTGGACAGGCCTGCGCTCGGTGCGGGTCGGGTCGGGACGTACGGCCGAGGAGCTCGGCCGTGCCTTCCCGGGCGTCGCGGTGCGCGTCTCGGGCGCGAGCGCCCCGGGCGGGGTGATCGCCGCCGTCGGGCCGCGTCCCGCCGTGGTCGTGGCGACCCCGGGCGCGGAGCCCGTGTCCGAGGGCGGCTACGCCGCCGCGCTGCTGCTCGACGCGGCGCTGAGCACCGCGCACGTGGGGCTCGCGGTCGCCCAGGACGCCCTGCACCGCTGGCTCGCGGCCGCGGGCCTGGTGCGCTCGGCCCGCGAGGGCGGGCAGGTGCTGCTCGTGGGCGACGCGGCACCGGGGCCCACCAACGCCCTGGTGCGCTGGGACCCGGCCGGGTTCGCGGACCGTGAGCTGGCCGAGCGCCGCGAGCTCGACCTGCCGCCCGCGGTGCGGGTCGCCGCCGTCACGGGGGACCGGCAGGCCGTGGACGCGGTCGTGGCCCGGGTGGGCCTCGCGGACGCCTCGACGACGCTGGGGCCCGTGGAGGTCGCCGAGGGGGCAGGGCGCCCCGCACGCGGCGGTCCTGGGCGTGATCCCTCGCTGCAGCCGCCCGTGCGCACCATCGTGCGCGTGCCGCTGCGCGAGGGCCGCAGGCTCGCGCGCGAGCTCTCGGCCTCTCTCGCGGTGCGCTCTGCCAAGCGAGAAGGTGGGAGCGTACGCGTCCAGCTCGACCCCAAGGAGATGCTGTGAACCCCACCACGTCCACGACCCCGGGCGGCGCGCCCGAGGGGAGCGCGCCCGCCCCGGCGATCGACACCGTGCTCTTCGACTTCGGCAACGTCCTGGTGACGTGGGACCCGTACGCGGCCTACGAGGGACGCATGGCCCGTGCCGACGTCGAGGCCTTCTTCGAGGCCGTCGACTTCCCCACGTTCAACGCGCGTCAGGACGCGGGCCGGTCCTGGGCCGACGCCCGCCGCGAGCTCGCGGAGCACCACCCCGAGCACGTGCAGACCCTCGACGTGTACACCGAGAACTTCGCAGCGAGCCTGGTCGGTCCGGTGCCCGGCACCGAGGAGGTGGTGCGCGAGCTGCGCACGCTCGGTGTCCGGCTGTACGGGCTGACGAACTGGTCCGCGGAGATGTTCCACGAGGCCGAGCCCGCGGCCCCGGCGGTCGGGCTCATGGAGGACGTGCTGGTCTCGGGCCGGGTGGGGCTCGTCAAGCCGGACCCGCGCATCTTCGAGGTCGCGACCGAGCGCTTCGCCCTGGACCCCGCGCGCACGCTCTTCGTCGACGACTCCGTGGCGAACGTCACGACCGCCCGTGCGCTGGGGTTCCGGACGCTGCGCTTCGAGCACGTCGAGGGGCTGCGGGCGAGGCTGCGAGAGCTCGGCGTCCAGGTCGCCGAGGCCTGACCCGCGCTCTGCCCGGTCCGGCCCGTCCGCGCCGGACCGGATCCCGCACGCCGCTCGTCCGGCCGCCCGCGGGGTCCGGACGGGGCGGCCGGCAGGGGTGCACCGCCTAGACTCGCCCCATGCGTGTGCTCTTCGCCGGAACCCCGGAAGCGGCCGTCCCGGCCCTCGATGCCCTGATCGACTCCCGGCACGAGGTGGTCGCCGTCCTGACCCGTGCCGATGCGCCCTCGGGTCGCGGCCGCAGGCTGACCCCCAGTCCCGTGCGGGTGCGGGCCGAGGCGGCCGGGATCCCGGTCATTACCGACGTGCCCCGCGGTGCGGAGTTCGTCGCCCGGCTCGAGGCCCTCGAGATCGACTGCGCGCCCGTCGTGGCGTACGGGCAGATCCTGCGCCGCGAGGTGCTCGACGTGCCCCGCTACGGGTGGGTCAACCTGCACTTCTCGGTGCTGCCAGCCTGGCGCGGCGCGGCCCCCGTGCAGCGCGCGATCATCGCGGGCGACGAGGTCACCGGCGCCACGACCTTCCTGCTCGAGGAGGGCCTGGACACCGGCCCCGTGCTGGGCACCGCGACCGAGACCATCCGCCCCCGCGACACCTCGGGCGACCTCCTGGGACGCCTCGCGACGTCGGGGGCCGGCCTGCTCGTGGCGACCCTCGACGCGATCGAGGACGGTGTGGCGTCCCCGGTCGCCCAGCCGGCCGAGGGAGTCAGCATCGCCGCGAAGCTCGTCCCGGAGGACGCGCACGTGCGCTGGGCCCACCCGGCGCTCGCGATCGACCGCCAGGTGCGCGGCTGCACGCCCGCGCCCGGCGCCTGGACCACGCTGCCCGACGGCGCCCGCCTGGGCCTGGGCCCCGTCACGCCGCGCCCCGACGTGGACGACCTGGCCCCCGGGGAGCTGCGCGCCGGCAAGCGTGACGTCCTCGTGGGCACCGGCACCCACGCGGTCGCGCTCGGCGAGGTCGCCCCCGTGGGCAAGAAGCACATGGCCGCGACCGACTGGGCCCGCGGCGCCCGCCTGGGCGACCACGTCGTCCTCGGGACCCCCGACGACACGAAGGACCACGCATGAGCGGCGAGGCACGCACCCACGGAAGCCCCCAGCGCGGCGGCGGCGGCGACCGCCGCGACGCCCAGGGCCGCGAGCGCGGCGCGGCGCGCGCCCGGGGCGCGGGCCAACGGTCCGAGTCGGCGCCCTCCCAGCGCGCCAAGGTGACCGACCCCGCGCGCAACGTCGCGTTCGACGTCCTGCAGGAGGTCGCGTCCTCCGACGCCTACGCGAACCTCGTCCTGCCGCCCCTGCTGCGCGCGCGCGGCATCCGCGGTCGCGACGCAGCCTTCGCGACCGAGCTCGCCTACGGCACCCTGCGCCTGCGGGGGCGCTACGACGCGATCATCTCCCGGTGCGTGGACCGCACCCTCGACCAGGTCGACCCGAACGTGCTCGACCTGCTGCGCCTGGGCGCCCACCAGCTCCTGGGCATGCGCGTGGCCCAGCACGCGGCCGTCTCGGAGACCGTGGGCCTGGCCCGCGCCCGCGCCGGCGCCGGCAGCGCCCAGTTCGTCAACGCGGTCCTGCGCAAGATCTCGCGCTCGACCCTCGAGGAGTGGCTCGAGGTCATCTCCGCCGACGCGCCCGACGACGTCACGCGCCTCGCGATCACCCAGTCCCACCCCGTGTGGATCGCGCGCGCGATGCGCGAGGCCCTGGTCGGCACGGGACGCTCGGCCGACGACCTGGCCGAGCTCCTCGAGGCCGACAACACCGCCCCCCGGGTGACCCTCGTGGCGCGCCCCGGCCTGGTCAGCCGCGAGCGCCTCGCGGGCGAGGTCACCCACGACGTGCGCGGGGACGCCACCACGGACCCCGGCCGCTGGGCCCCCACGGCCCTGGTGCTGTCCGGCTCGGACCCGGCCGCGATCCCTGCGGTCCGTCACGGCGCCGCAGGCGTCCAGGACGAGGGCAGCCAGCTCGTGACGCTCGCGTTCGCGGCAGTGCCCACGCTGCCCGCCGCACCCTCGACGCCCACGGCGGGCGACCGGTCCGACCGTGCGGCCAACACCGACGAGCGCTGGCTCGACCTGTGCGCGGGCCCCGGCGGCAAGGCGGCGCTCCTGGCGTCCCTCGCAGGCGAGCAGGGCGCACGCATCGTCGCGAACGAGGTCGCCCCGCACCGCGCCCGCCTGGTCGAGCAGGCGCTCGCGGCCGTGCCCGCGGACGCGGTCGAGCGCGTGCAGGTGGGCGACGGGCGCCAGGTGGGGGTCGAGGAGCCCGGCGCGTACGACCGCGTCCTGGTCGACGCCCCCTGCACAGGGCTGGGGGCGCTGCGCCGGCGCCCCGAGTCGCGCTGGCGCCGCACCCCGGGGGACATCGCGACCCTCACGACGCTGCAGCGCGAGCTGCTCGGCTCGGCCCTGGACGCCGTGCGCCCCGGCGGCGTCGTCGGGTACGTCACGTGCTCCCCGCACCTCGCGGAGACCCAGCTCGTGGTCAAGGACGTCCTGGCCGGGCGCGACGACGTCGAGGTCCTCGACGCGGCCGCGGCCGTGCGGCAGATCGCGGGGGACGACATCCCCCTCGCCGACCGCACCGACGTCCAGCTGTGGCCGCACGTCCACGGGACCGACGCGATGCACCTGACGCTGCTGCGCCGTCGGGCCTGAGCACCTGCCGTCCGCGGCCGGGTCGGGTAGCCCTCGCCACCCGGCCCGGCCGTTCCGCGTCTCCGCACAGGGTGCGGGCGCCCTCTAGGCTGGTGCCCATGTCCGCACTCATCGCCCCCAGCATCCTGTCCGCCGACTTCGCGAACCTCGAGCGCGACCTGGGCGCGATCGCGACCGCCGACTACGCGCACGTCGACGTGATGGACAACCACTTCGTGCCCAACCTGACCCTGGGGCTGCCGATCTTCGAGCGCCTGGTCCAGGTGTCCCCGGTGCCGATCGACGCGCACCTCATGATCGCCGACCCCGACCGCTGGGCCCCCGGCTACGCCGAAGCGGGCGCCGCGTCCGTCACGTTCCACGCCGAGGCCGCCACGGCCCCCGTGCGCCTGGCGCGCGAACTGCGCCGCCTGGGCTCGCGCGCGGGCCTCGCGCTGCGTCCCGCGACGTCGGTCGAGCCGTTCCTGGACCTGCTGCCCGAGTTCGACATGCTCCTGGTCATGACGGTCGAGCCCGGGTTCGGCGGTCAGTCCTTCATCGAGGGCACGCTGCCCAAGATCCGTCGCATCCGCGACGCGGTGTCCGAGGCCGGGCTCGACGTGTGGATCCAGGTCGACGGCGGCGTCTCGCGCGCCACGATCGAGCGCGCGGCCGAGGCCGGGGCCAACGTGTTCGTCGCGGGCTCCGCGGTCTACGGGGCGGAGAACATCCCTGAGGAGATCGCGGCCCTGCGGGCGCTCGCGGAGGGCCACGCGCACTGACGCCGTTCACATCGGTCCAGCCCGCGGGACGGACGGGGCCGCGTGCCTGCCGGCCGACGCCGGTGTGGCATGCTGGGTGGAGACGAGAAGCCGGGCCCGGTGCGCACCTTCGGTGGGCGGGGTCCGGGCTCGAGCGCATGAGCAGTACGCACACACGTGCTCCGGGGTCGGTGTAATTCCGAGCCGGCGGTGACAGTCCGCGACCCACGCCTCGGCGTGGTTGACCTGGTGGAACTCCAGGACCGACGGTGAAAGTCCGGATGGGAGGAAGTACGTGGCGGCGCGGGGCGGAGCCCTGTGCCGTGGTGTCGTGACGTCCGTGGACCCTCAGTGGTCCCCGTGGCGTCGCCGACCCCTCACCCCGGAGCATCGTGCTCACCGGGAGGAGGACGCATGGGCGCCAGGCCCACCCTGACGATCGACGCCGCGATGGTGCGCGCGCTCGAGCTGGCCGCGCGCGGCCCCGCGCACGGCCCCAACCCGCGCGTGGGCGCCGTCCTGCTGGGACCCGCGCCCCGCCCGCTGGACTCCCTGCCCGACGCCGCCGCTCCCGGCCCCGTGGACGACGCACCCCGGGCGGTGCTCGCCGAGGGCTTCCACCGGGGCGCGGGCAGCCCGCACGCCGAGGCCGCGGCCCTGGCCGACGCCCGCGAGCGTGGCGTGGACGTACGCGGCGCGACGGCCGTGGTGACGCTCGAGCCCTGCAACCACACCGGACGCACCGGGCCGTGCGCGCAGGCGCTGCTGGACGCGGGCGTGGCGGAGGTCGTGTACGCCGTGGGAGACCCGAACCCCGTCGCGACCGGCGGCGGCGAGCGCCTGCGCGCGGCCGGGGTGCGCGTCGCCGCGGGGCTGCGCGAGGCCGAGGGCGAGCGCCTGCTCGGCCCGTGGCTGGTGGCCGTGCGCCGGGGGAGCCCGTACGTGACCCTCAAGCTCGCCACGACCCTGGACGGGCGGGTCGCCGCGGCGGACGGCACCTCGCAGTGGATCACCGGACCGGCCGCGCGCGAGCACGCCCACCGGGTGCGGGCACAGGTCGACGCGATCCTCGTGGGCACCGGGACGGTCCTGGCCGACGACCCGTCGCTCACGGCGCGCACCCCCGTGCCGGCACCGGGTGGGGCCGCCGAGGGCGAGCACGAGGCGGGGCTCGCGGGGCACCGGCCGGTGCGCGTCGCTGGTGGGGTGGTCGGGCTGGAGCCCGGGCTTGCGGGGCATCAGCCGGTGCGGGTCGTCGTCGGGCTCCGTGACCTCCCGCCGCACGTGCGGCTCGCGCCAGGAGGGTCCTGGACCGCCGACGGCGGCGGCCCCGTGCTGCACCTGCGCACGCGCGACGTCCGCGCGGTCCTGGCCGAGCTCGCCGGGCGCGAGGCCCGCCACGTCCTGGTCGAGGGCGGCCCCGGCCTGGCGACCGCGTTCCTCGCGGCCGGGGCCGTCGACGAGATCCACGCCTACCTCGCGCCGGTCCTGCTGGGCGCGGGCCTGGGCGCGGTGGGCGACCTGGGCGTGACCACGCTCGCGGGCGCCCCGCGCTTCGTCACGCACGACGTGCGCCGCCTGGGCGCGGACGTCCTGGTCGTGGCCCGCGCCTCGCCCTCCGCCCACCCCCTGACCACCGTCCCCAGCACCACCCCCGAACAGGAGAGCTGATGTTCACCGGAATCGTCGAAGAGATCGGTACGGTCCGCGAGATCGCGTTCCCGGGCGGCCAGGAGTCCGACGCGGTCCTGACCGTGCACGGCCCCCTCGCCACCTCGGACGCGCACCTGGGCGACTCGATCGCCGTCAACGGCGTGTGCCTGACCGTCACGGGCGTGGGACAGGACGGCACGTTCACGGCCGACGTGATGCCCGAGTCGTTGCGCCGCACCGCGCTCGGTGACCTGGTCGCGGGCTCGCCCGTGAACCTCGAGCGGGCCGTGCGCGCCGACACGCGCCTGGGCGGGCACATCGTCCAGGGCCACGTCGACGGCGTCGGCGAGCTCGTGCGCCGCACGCCGGGCGAGCGGTGGGACGACCTGGTCCTGTCCGCGCCCGCCGGCCTGACCCGCTACGTCGCGGAGAAGGGCTCGATCACGGTCAGCGGCGTCTCCCTGACCGTGACGCACGTGGACGAGACCACGTTCGGCGTCTCCCTGATCCCCACGACGCTCGAGGCCACGATCCTCGGCTCGCTCGTGCCCGGGGACCGGGTCAACCTCGAGGTCGACGTGATCGCCAAGTACGTCGAGCGCCTGCTGGGCGCTCGCGGGACCCACGCGTCCGGCGCCCCGGGCACGACGACCTCCACCGACCTGCTCGGTACGAGCGCAGCACAGGAATGAGCACCGCCATGAACACCGTCCCGGGCAGCCAGGGCCCCGTCGACCCTGCCACCTCCGCCGCGACCGGCCCCTCCTCGGCCCCGCACGTGGACCCCGTGCGCACCGGCACGATCGAGGAGGCGCTGGACGCGATCCGCGCGGGGCGACCCGTCCTGGTCGCGGACTCCCCGGACCGTGAGAACGAGGCCGACGTGATCTTCGCGGCCCGCACCGTGACCCCCGAGTGGGTCGCGTGGACGATCCGCCACTCCTCGGGCTACCTGTGCGCGCCCATGCCGGCCGCGCGCGCCGACGCCCTGGACCTGCCGCTCATGGTCCCGCACAGCCAGGACCCGCGGCGCACGGCGTACACGGTCACGGTCGACGCCGCCACGGGAGTGACCACGGGCATCTCCGCGGCCGACCGTGCCCGGACCCTGCACGTCCTGGCCGACCCGGCCTCGGGCTCGGGCGACCTCATCCGCCCCGGGCACGTCCTGCCCCTGCGCGCCGTGCCCGGCGGGGTGCTGCACCGTGCCGGGCACACCGAGGCCGCGGTGGACCTGGTGCGCCTGGCCGGGGCGGGGGAGGTCGGGGGCATCGCCGAGCTCGTCAACGACGACGGCACCATGATGCGGCTCGACGACGCCGCGCACGCCGCGCAGGAGGCGGGCCTGGTCCTGATCACCATCGCGGACCTCATCGCCTGGCGCCGCGAGCACGACCCCGTCGTGCCCGAGCACGAGGCCGGGCCGTCGTCCGCGCCGCGCGTGCAGGCCACGAGCGTCGCGGACCTGCCCACCGCGCACGGGCACTTCCGCGTCCACGGCTACCGCGACCTGCGCACGGGGGCCGAGCACGTGGCCCTGGTGCCGGTGGCCGTGCCCGCCGGGGGAGGGGGCGCCCTCGACCCGGCTCCGGGCGCGACGGTCGTCGCGCCGCTCGTGCGCGTGCACTCGGAGTGCCTGACCGGGGACGCGTTCGGGTCGCTGCGCTGCGACTGCGGCCCCCAGCTGCAGGCCTCCATGGAGCGCGTGGCCGCCCAGGGCGGGGCCGTGGTGTACCTGCGCGGGCACGAGGGCCGCGGGATCGGCCTGCTCGCCAAGATCGGCGCCTACGAGCTCCAGGACGCGGGCTTCGACACCGTCCAGGCCAACCTCGAGCTCGGCTGGCCCGTGGACCGGCGCGAGTACGGGGCTGCGGCCGCGATCCTGACCGACCTGGGCCTGGACCGCGTCACGCTGCTGACGAACAACCCGGCCAAGGTCACCGGCCTGGCCGCGCACGGCATCGACGTCGTGGACGCCCACCGGCTCGAGGTCGGGCACGGCGAGCACAACCACGGGTACCTCATGACCAAGAAGGTCGCGATGGGCCACCTCCTGGACACCCTGGAGATCACGCCCGAGCAGGGCACCGGGCCCGTCCCGACCGACCCCACCACACCCACCACCACCGAGGAGAGCGACCGATGAGCGGCGCAGGAGCACCCCAGATCACCGTCGACGGCACCGGGCTACGGATCACCGTGGTCGCCGCCAGCTGGCACACCGAGGTCATGGACGGCCTCCTCGCGGGGGCCCGCCGGGCGCTCGCGGCCGCGAACGTCATGCACGTCAAGGAGATCCGCGTCCCGGGCTCGTTCGAGCTGCCCGTGGCCGCGGCGCGGGCGGCCGAGCGCGGCACGGACGCGGTGATCGCGCTCGGCGTCGTGATCCGTGGGGGTACCCCGCACTTCGAGTACGTGTGCTCGGCCGCGACCACGGGCCTGACGGACGTCTCGGTGCGCACGGGGGTCCCGGTGGGCTTCGGGGTCCTCACGTGCGACGACGAGCAGCAGGCGCTGGACCGTGCGGGGTTGCCGGGCTCGCGCGAGGACAAGGGGGCCGAGGCCGTCGAGGCGGCCATCGCGACGGTCGTGGCGCTGCGCGACCTCTGACGTCTCCTGCGCCTGTCGCCCGTCCTGACGTCGCCCCTCGTCGTCAGGGCGGGCGAGAGGGTGGGGACGACGGGTGACCGGTGGGCGGGACGGTTGGGCCCGCCGGTCACGGGGCGACTACCCTGGTCGGGTGAAGACGTTCGAAGGGCTGTTCGCCGAGCTCACCGAGAAGGCCACCACCCGACCCGCCGGTTCCGGCACGGTTGCGGAGCTGGATGCCGGTGTCCATGCGATCGGGAAGAAGATCGTCGAGGAGGCCGCCGAGGTGTGGATGGCGGCCGAGTACGAGGGTGACGACAAGACGGCCGAGGAGGTCTCCCAGCTCCTGTACCACGTGCAGGTGCTGCTCCTGGCCAAGGGCCTGACCCTGCAGGACGTGTACAAGCATCTGTGAGCCCGGCCAGGTCCGGGTCCAGGGGGAGGCGCACGGGGGCCCAGGCACCCGGGTCGCTTCCCTCACGCATGTCCGTCGTCCGCAGTAGTCGTCCACCGTCCGTCCCTGCGTTCCCGCCGTCGCGGGCGCGCCGACCGGGTGATCGGTCGTCCTGACCGCCCCGTTCCCCGAACTCCCCAAGAAACGCGAGGATCTCGTGCTCCGCATCGCCGTTCCCAACAAGGGCTCCCTGTCCGAGCCCGCCGTCGACATGCTTCGTGAGGCCGGCTACCGCCAGCGTCGCGACACCCGTGAGCTCGTGCTCGCGGACCCGGACAACGACGTCGAGTTCTTCTTCCTGCGCCCGCGTGACATCGCGGTGTACGTGGGCACGGGCACGGTCGACGCCGGCATCACGGGCCGCGACCTGCTCCTCGACTCGGGGGCGGCGGCCGTCGAGCACATGCAGCTGGGCTTCGCGGGCTCCACGTTCCGGTACGCGTCCCCCGTGGGCACCATCACGTCCCTCGACCAGGTCGAGGGCCTGCGCGTGGCCACGTCCTACGAGGTCCTGGTGGAGAACCACCTGCGCGCCAACGGGGTCACGGCCTCGGTCGTGCACCTGGACGGTGCGGTCGAGTCCGCGGTCCAGCTCGGCATCGCCGACGTCGTCGCGGACGTCGTGTCCACGGGAACGACCCTGCGCGGGGCGGGCCTGGAGGTCTTCGGCGACCCGATCCTGAAGTCCGAGGCCGTCCTGATCCGCCCGGCCTCGGTGGGCGACGACGCGGTCTCCGCGGGCCTGGAGACGCTCACGCGCCGCCTGCTGGGCGTCCTCACGGCCCGTCAGTACGTCCTGATGGACTACGACGTGCCCGCGCACCTCGTCGAGGCCGCGGTGGCCCTGACGCCCGGCCTGGAGTCCCCGACGGTCTCCCCGCTGCACGACCGCGACTGGGCGGCCGTGCGCGCCATGGTGCGCCGCGACCAGACGAACAAGCTCATGGACGCCCTCTACGAGGTCGGGGCGCGCGCGATCCTGGTCACCTCGATCCACGCCTGCCGCCTCTGAGCCCACGGGCCGCCCCGTCCGGTGACGCTGCCCGGTGACCCCCGCTTGCGCAGGGGGGCACCGGGCAGCGTCGTCCCCGGTCCCCGGCAGCCTGCCCGACGACGCCCCCGGCGCGAGCGCGTCCCCGGCACGGGATCCACGGGTCGGCGGCCGATCGTGCCCGCCGACCGCGCGCGGTACCTCAGCGCCCCGGGCGCTCGTCGCTCGCCAGCACCTGGAACATGGCATGGTCCTGCCAGCGGCCCGCGATACGCAGGTAGCCGGGGGCCAGACCGTACCGGGTGAACCCGTTGCGCTCGAGCACCCGCTGGGACGCGACGTTGTGCACGAGGGTCTCCGCCTGCACCCGGTGCAGGCCCAGCGGCCCGAACGCGTGGTCGACCATCTCGCCCACGGCCGCGGTCGCCAGACCCCGCCCGTTGCGCGCCTCGTCCACCCAGTACCCCAGGGCGCACGAGCGCAGGGCGCCCCGCACGATCCCCGACGCGATGATCCAGCCGGCGACCTGCCCGCCCTCGTCCACGACCACCCGGGCCACGACGCTCCCCGCGAGCTCCTGCGCCAGGGCCGCGGCGACGCTCGCGCGCTGACCCGCGAGCGTGAACCACTCCTCGGGTCGCTCGGGCTCGAACGGGGCCAGGAACTCCCGGTTGGTGCGCAGGAGGTCGGCCAGGGCGGCGGCGTCGTCGAGACGCAGGGCACGGGTGGTGGGCACGACCCATCGTCCCTCACCCGCAGGCCACGCCCCGCGACGCGGTCACAGGGCGGACGAGGTCCGCAGCACCCGGGCCGTCGACCCGGCCCCGCGCACGGGGGAGGATGAAGACGTGAGCAGCTACGTCGCACCACCGCCCGGGGACCTGTCCGGCGACCCCTACGCCCCCTTCCGGCCCCGCTGGGGCACCGCCGTGGCGTACACGGCCGCCGTCGTGATCCTCGCCGGGTGCACGTTCGTCGCCCTCGTCGCGACCGGCCCCGGGACCGACTCCGGGTGGAACAAGGCCGCCACGATCGGGGTCGGGGCCTTCTGCGCGCTCATCCTGTGGCGCCTGGGCCAGGTCCGGGCCACCGTGACCCCCGAACGGCTCACCGTCCACAACATCGTCGTCACCCGCCGCCTGGAATGGGCAGAGGTCCTCTCGGTACGTTTCGGCCCCGGCGACCCCTGGGTGCGCCTGGACCTCTCCGACGGCAAGGCGCTCGCGGTCATGGGCATCCAGCGCGCGGACGGGGCGCGTCGCAGCGAGAACGAGGCCGCCCGCCTCGCGGCTCTCGTCCAGGCCCTGGGGGAGGCGCCCGAGGGCTGACGCGGCGCCGTCGGGCACTCCTGCCCGTCCGGTCTCCGCCTACCTCCCGAAACCTGCGCACCTGACCCGCGCCGCCCCGGAACGCGTGAGGGCCCCGGGACCTTGCGGTCCCGGGGCCCTCACGTTCGTGCTCAGCGGCCTGAGGTCAGGCCGGGCGATCGATCAGCGCTCACCCGTGCGGTAGCGGGGAGCCTTGCGCTCGCCGCCACGCTCGGGACGCTCGTCGTAGCGACCGGCCGGGCCGTGGCCCGAGTGACCGCCCGAGTAGCCGCCCGAACGGGGAGCGGAGCCACCGGCGCGCGGTGCGCGGCTGCCCTGGGGCGCGCCCTGGTCGACCTGGATGCGCAGCGACTTGCCCGCGACACGCGCCCGCGAGATGCGGTCAATCGTCGCCGAGTCGAGCGGGGTCGCGATGTCCACGAGGGAGAAGCTCGGGAAGATGTCGATCTTGCCGAGGTCCTTGCCGTTGAGGCCACCCTCGTTCGTCAGGGCGCCGACGATGCCGGACGGCTGAGCGCCGTGCGTGTGGCCGACGGCCAGGCGGTAGCGGGTACCGACGACGTCGCGGCGGATGCCACGCTCGCCGCCACGACCACCCTCGCGCGGACCGCGCGAGTCACGGTCGCCGTAGGGGCGCGACTCGCGCTCACGGCGGGCGTTCTTGGCCTCGGCGCGCTGCGCCTCGAAGAGCTCCTGCTCCTCGCGGGCCTTGGGGCCGTCGTCGCCGACCGACAGGGCCACCAGGACGGCAGCCAGGTCGATCGGGTCCACGTCCGACTCAGCGACGTACGCCGCGACGAGGTCGCGGTACATCGACAGACGGCCGGCGGCCTGACGCTCGGCGACCTGACCGAGGATGCGGCGCGCCTTGTGCGCGGAGACGTCCGCGGGGGAGGGCACGTCGACCTCTTCGAGCGTCGCGCGGATCGTCTTCTCGATGAACTTCAGGCGGTTGCGCTCGCCCGGCGTCACGAAGCTCAGGGCCTCGCCCGTACGACCGGCACGGCCCGTACGACCGATGCGGTGCACGTAGGCCTCAGGCTCACCCGGCAGGTCGAAGTTCACGACCAGGCCGATACGGTCCACGTCCAGGCCGCGCGCCGCGACGTCCGTCGCGACCAGCACGTCCAGGGCGCCCGAGCGCAGACGCTCGACGATCTTCTCGCGGTCCTTCTGCGCCACGTCACCCGAGATCGTGGCCGCCGAGATGCCGCGCTCGACGAGAGCCGAACCGACCTCCTCGGCCGCGCCACGGGTACGGGTGAACACGATCGCCGCGTCCGCGTCCGACGTCGCGAGCACGCGCACCAGGGCACCGGTCTTGTGACGGAACGGCACGACCGAGTACGTCTGACGCACCGAGGTCACCGTCGAGGACTGGCGGGTGACCGCGATCTCGACCGGGTCGTTCAGGTGCTGGGCGGCCACGCGACGGATCGGGGCCGGCATGGTCGCGGAGAACAGGGCGACCTGACGCTCGCGCGGAGCCTGACCGAAGATCTTCTCGACGTCCTCGGCGAAGCCCATGCGCAGCATCTCGTCGGCCTCGTCCAGGACCAGGTAACGGATGTCGTCGAGCACGAGGCTGCGACGCTCCAGGTGGTCCATCACACGGCCGGGGGTCCCGACGACGATCTGGGCGCCACGCTGCAGCGCACGCTGCTGAGGCTGGTACGGCGAGCCGCCGTAGACCGCGACGACCTCGATGCCCGGCACGTGCTTGGCGAAGCTCTCGATGGCCTCGGCGACCTGCATCGCGAGCTCACGCGTCGGAGCCAGGACCAGACCCTGGACCCGGCCCAGGTTCGGGTCGATCGCAGCCAGCATCGGCAGACCGAACGCGGCCGTCTTGCCCGTACCGGTCTGGGCGACGCCCGTGATGTCACGCCCCGAGAGCAGCGCGGGGATCGCCCGCTCCTGGATGGCGGAAGGAACGGTGAAGCCCAGGTCCGTCACGGCCTGGAGGATGTTCGTGGGCAGACCGAGGTCCGCGAACGTGGGGCCCGACTGCTCGGCAGGAGCCGGCGTCTGGGCGGAGTCGACCTGGTCCGAGGCGTACGAGGGCGCAGAGGTGTCAAGAGACATAGAGATGTGTTCAACCGTTTCGCTGAGGGTGGGAGTTACGCGTGGTTGCCAAGTCGGCTCTCCACTGGCCGCACTCCCGAACACACACCGGTGACTCGCCCGCTCAGCAAAGCGGCGGGCCACACTCACACGAACACGCGGGAACAGCGACGAACTCCAGATTGTGCTGCCAGTCTACGCGACACCCGTCCCCCGCAGGGTGCCGAGCCCCGGTGACCTCCACCACAAGGCCCCCGGACACCCCAGAACCCGCCCGGGCGCACGCGAACCAGCACACACACAACGGCCCGCGCGCGAACCAAGTTCCGCAACGCCGCTGTCGCACACACCACGTCCCACACAAAACAGGTCAAACCCGGAAGAACACCCCGAGCAGCCCCTCAAATGCCCCACCAAACAGCCCCCACGCCCCTAGGATGACCACCCGTAGGATGAAGACGGACAAGCGATGCGCAAGACGCAGTGAGCAACGGACGGTGGGCGTGGCAGCAGGGCAAGAGGTCAGCTCACGCATCCTCACCATCCCCAACGCCATCAGCTTCCTCCGACTCGCCCTCGTCCCCCTCTTCGCCGTCCTCATCGTCCGCGGCGACGACGCCTGGGCGCTCGCGGTCCTGGCGATCTCCGGGGCGTCGGACTGGCTCGACGGCGTCCTCGCGCGCCGCCTGAACCAGGTCACCAAGCTCGGGCAGATGCTCGACCCGGCAGCCGACCGGCTCTTCATCTTCGTGACGCTCCTCGGCCTCGCCTGGCGCGACGTCGTTCCCTTGTGGCTCGTGCTCGTCATCGTGGCCCGGGACCTGACGCTGCTGGCTCTGCTGCCGGCGCTCACGCGGCACGGGTACGGCCCGCTGCCCGTGAGCTTCGTCGGCAAGGCCGCCACGTTCGCGCTGCTCTACGCCTTCCCCCTGCTCCTGCTCGCCGAGAGCCCGGGCGCACTGGGCGCCACGGCGTCGATCATCGGCTGGGCGTTCACCTGGTGGGGCGTCGGCCTCTACTGGCTCGCCGGGTTCCAGTACGTCCGCCAGACCCGACAGCTCCTCGCCCCCAGCCACCGCCCCGACCCTCAGGACACGGCCGCAGGATGACCAACGCCCCCCGCAACGACGCGCCCGCGACCCGCCGCCCCCCACGGGTCGACGCATCGATGACCTTGCTGACCGAGGTCATGGACCGCCCGCTCGACCCCGGCTACGCCGAGGCCGCCGCGCGCCGCGCGAGCGGCCAGGAGCAGTCGAAGGGCCCCCGCGCCTGGCTCCTCGTCGTGACGCTGGGCATCCTGCTCGGCTTCGTCACGACGACGGCCACGGTCGACCTCAGGGCTCCCCAGGGATCGGCGATCGCCGCCCGGCAGGTTCTCGAGGACGAGATCACCGATCGTCGCGAGACCGTCGACGAGCTCACCGCACGTGCCACGGCACTGAGCGAGGAGACCGAGGCCCTCCAGAACGTCGCGCTCTCCGACGTCGACCCTGCCCTCCTGGAGTCCCTCAAGGTCGACGGCGTGACCAACGGTTCGATCGCGGTGACGGGGCCGGGGATCGTCGTGACGCTCAAGGACGCGCCGGCAGGGCTCGGGGCGTCCGACGAGGACTCGTTCCAGAAGAAGGTCCAGGACATGGACCTCCAGCACGTCGTCAACGGCCTCTGGGCCTCGGGGGCGGAAGCGATCGCGATCAACGGCCAGCGCCTGACCCCCCTCAGCGCCGTGCGCAGCGCGGGCGAGGCGATCCTCGTGGACCTCCAGCCGCTGATCGGCCCGTACCGCGTCGAGGCGATCGGGGATCCGGACACCCTCGAGACCGCGTTCGCCCGGTCTGCCGCGCAGGACTACCTGATGACCATCAGCCAGGCCTGGGGCATCCAGCAGAGCCGCGTCGCGCAGAGCAAGCTCTCGCTGCCCGGCAACGGGGTGCAGCGCCTCTACTACGCGTACGCCGTAGACTCCACCGCAACCGGGGGCGACGAGCCCACGGGCACCGACAGTTCACCCGCAGAGCAGGAGAGCACGGAATGATCGCAGTCGTCGGACTGGTCCTGGGCGTCGTGGCGGGGCTCGTGCTCCAGCCCACCGTGCCCGTAGCGCTCCAGCCCTACCTGCCCATCGCGGTGGTCGCCGCGCTCGACGCTCTCTTCGGCGGCCTGCGCGCCATGCTCGACGGACTGTTCGACGACAAGGTCTTCCTCGTCTCGTTCCTGTCCAACGTCGTCGTGGCAGCGCTCATCGTCTTCCTCGGCGACCAGCTCGGCGTGGGCACGCAGCTCTCGACCGGTGTCGTCGTCGTCCTCGGCATCCGCATCTTCTCCAACGCCGCCGCCATCCGCCGGCACCTGTTCAAGGCCTAGGACCCGCGATGGCGAAGAACCCGACGCCCGACGACGCCCCGCTGCCCGAGGACTCCTCGGTCGAAGACATCTCGCCCGAAGGTGCCGTCGCAGCGACGCCCGAGCCCGTCCCCGTCCCGTCCACGGACGAAGCCGAGACCTCTGACGCACCCGACGGCGTCGAGGAGGTCGAGCCCGGCGACGCAGCACCGCACGAGGCCGGCGTGGAGCCCGAGGCCCCGGAGCCGCCCGTCTCGTCCGACGGTCAGGTCGACGGTCGCGCAGACGGCGCGTCCGACGACCCCGGCGCCACGGGCCGCCTTCCCGACGCCGCCCCCGCCGCGACGGCCTCGACGCCCGAGCCGGTCACCGAGGCCGTCGTGCAGGCTCGCTACGGGCCGCCGGCGGTCACGGGTGCCGTCGAGGCGGTCTCCGCCGCCCCGCCCGGGACGACCAGCGAGCCCGCGGACGTCCCAGCGCCCGGCGGTGAGCACGCCGTCGGGCAGGACGACGCGGCGGAGCCGCAGTCCCCGCCGCACCCACGCCCGACGCCGCACGGTCGCCACGAGGCGGCGGCGACGCCTTCTGCCGGCTCGTCTGGGGGATGGTCCAAGCTCGGGCACGCGATGCGTCCCCAGCTCACCCGCTCCAAGCTGCTCGCAGGTCTGCTGTGCGCGCTCCTCGGCTTCGCGCTCGCCGTCCAGGTGAGCCAGACGCAGGAGCAGCAGCTCTCGTCGCTGCGCCAGAGCGACCTCGTGCGCCTCCTCGACGAGGTCACGCAGCGCGCGAACGAGCTCGAGGAGCGGGTCGCGACGCTCCAGTCGACACGGGACGAGCTCAAGTCGGGTTCGGGGCAGCAGCAGGCAGCTCTCGAGCTCGCGCAGAAGCAGTCCGAGTCGCAAGGGATCCTCTCGGGCCGCCTGCCGGCGGAGGGAACGGGGATCGAGCTGTCGATCGTCGAGCCCGGCCAGCCGCTCACGGCCCCCAAGCTGTTCAACATCCTCGAGGAGCTGCGCAACGCAGGAGCCGAGGTCATCGAGGTCAACGGCGTCCGTCTCGTCACGAGCAGCTACTTCGAGGACAGGGACGGGGGGATCGTCGTCGACGGCCAGAAGATCACCTCGCCGTACCGGTGGAAGGTGATCGGCGACCCGTCGACGCTCGAGACGGCCCTCGAGATCCCCGGCGGGGCCATGGCCACGGTCCGGACCGCCGGTGCCGTGCCGACGATCACCCAGAAGGAGCTCGTGACCGTCGACGCGACGCGTGAGCCGCAGGCTCCGCAGTTCGCGACGCCGGTCCCCGCCGAGGACGGCAGCTGACCCTCGTCATGCCTCCTGACGTGCACGGATTCTTCTCTCGGACCCGTCCGTCGGGGTAGGTTGGTCGCGTTGGGCGGCATTCCTCCGCCTCGCCGCGTTCCCTGTACCCGGGAGACCGGTAGGTGTAGTAACTTCCCCCCAAGGTATTTTGCTCTGAATGCGTAAAAACTCCCGAGGAGGCGAGATGACCACTCCAGGTGAATCTGCGGAGCCGCGCCGGGGAGGCAGCGATACGACCGTCACGTTCGGACGAATCGAGCTTCCGATCGACGACGGCCTGCAGCCGGGCAGCCTCACTGCTGAGGAACAGACCGCCATCTCGGCACTGCCGCGCCATTCTGCGCTGCTCGTCATGCAGCGGGGACCCGCCGTCGGCTCGCGCTTCCTGCTGGACGCCGACCGGGTCGTCGCGGGCCGTAGCGAGCACGCTGACATCTTCCTCGACGACGTCACGGTCTCGCGCAAGCACGCCGAGTTCGTGCGTGAGGGCGGACAGTTCGTCGTGCGTGACATCGGCTCCCTCAACGGGACCTACGTGAACCGTAACCGCGTGGACGCGGTGGGCCTGGTGACCGGGGACGAGGTCCAGATCGGCAAGTACCGCATGACTTTCTACGCCAGCCCGGTCCTGGACGGGCCCGCGGGCCCGGCGGAAGGCGCGGCAGAGCACCCGTGAACCAACCGGCACGTTCCCCCTGGGGACACGACGACCGGTTCGGCGGGGCCGGTGCGCACGCCGCACGAGCCCTGGCGGACCACGAGGCCGAGGACTCCACCGAGAGATGGCCTCACGGGATCTCGCGGCGCGCGACCATGCGTATCTCGGACGTGCTGCGCGCTCTGCGCACGGAGTTCCCAGGGGTCAGTCACTCCAAGCTGCGCTTTCTCGAGGAGCAGGGGCTGATCGATCCTGAGCGGACCCCGTCCGGCTACCGGCAGTACAGCCCGGCCGACGTCGAGCGCCTGCGGTACGTGCTGCTCGAGCAGCGGGACCGCTACCTCCCACTCAAGGTCATCAAGGAGAACCTGGCCGCCCTCGACGAGGGCGACGTCGTGGAGAACCCCGCACCCCGGCTCGCCACGAGCGGGGGCGAGCCCGAGCGCGCGCAGACGCGGCAGAAGTACACCGTCGCGAGCCTGGCCTCGACCGCCGAGGTGGACGTCTCTCTCGTCGAGGCGCTCATCTCCGCGGGCGTGCTTCGTCAGGCCCCCGGTGGGCAGCTGGACGCCTGGTCGCTCGAGGTCGTCCAGCTCGCGGCCGCGCTGTCCGAGTACGGTATCGAGCCGCGCCACCTGCGTCTCCTGCGCACGTCGGCCGATCGGCACGTCGGTCTGGTCGAGCAGGTCGTCGCGCCGTGGCGTAGCCAGCAGAGCGCCTCGGCCCGCGCTCACGCCAGCGCTCTGGCCGGCGAGGTCGGCGAGCTCTTCGCCAAGCTGCACACCGTCTGGGTCCGCCAGGGAGTGGGCGACCTCACGAACTGAGGCACAGTTCACCTGCGCCCCCGGTACGTACCCACGTACCGGGGGCGCGGTGCTTCGCGGACGCAGCACGGTCCTGCTCCTGACGGAGCGGGCCACGCGTCGTACGGTGGAGACGTGAGCGACAAGGTGCCGATGGTCCCCGTGGAGGTCCTCGGCGTGCGCCAGCAGCAGGGCGTGGGTCAAGAGATCGTCGTCCTCCTTCTCGACCCGGCGGCCGAGCTCGTGGTGCCGATCATCATCGGGCCACGGGAGGCGAGCGCGATCGCGATGGCCCAGGCCCACCTGAGCGCGCCGCGGCCCATGACGCACGACCTCCTGAGGAACGTCCTGGACGCGCTCGACGTCGAGCTCACGCGTGTCGAGATCGTGGCCCTCGACGACGGGATCTTCTACGCCGAGATGGTGCTGGGAACAGGGGTGCGCGTGGACGCGCGAGCGTCGGACGCGATCGCCGTCGCGGTGCGGACCGGGAGCCCCGTGCTGTGCTCGGCGGAGATCGTGGCACTCGCGGGCGTCGAGCTCGTCGACGGCGAGCAGCAACGGGAGATGGAGCGGTTCCGCGATTTCCTGGATCACGTGACGCCCGAGGACTTCGGTCCACCCGAGGAAGGGGAAACGCCCGAAACCCCCGAAAGGGACGCGTGACATTCAGGCTTTACCTGAGACAATAGGCGCACAAGCGTCTATTTTGGACACTCAATCTCGACCTGAGGTCTGGGAAGGGTTCGCCGGGCCAGGGGAGGCCTCCAGGGCCTCCCGGTCACCTGCGACACGCCCGGACTTCGGAGGCTCAGTCGTTGACGGCCTCCGGTCACGGGCCTAGCGTGGAGTCCACATCACCCTTGGAGGCACAGTGAACAGCAGCGGTGGAGCCAGCGCGGAGCCGGGTGCTCCCGTTCCCCATGCGGCACAGGGCCTGCTGTTCGGTGAGGACATCACCGAGCACGACACGAACACCGGGTACCGCGGGCCGACGGCCTGCCGTGTCGCCGGCATCACCTATCGCCAGCTCGACTACTGGGCGCGCACGGGGCTCGTCGAGCCGACGGTCCGTCCCGCCAGCGGTTCGGGCACCCACCGTCTCTACGGCTTCCGCGACATCCTCGTCCTCAAGATCGTCAAGCGACTCCTGGACACCGGGGTCTCCTTGCAGCAGATCCGCACCGCGGTCGACCACCTGCGCGAGCGCGGAGTCGAGGACCTCGCGCAGATCACGCTCATGAGCGACGGTGCGAGCGTCTACGAGTGCACCTCGCCGGACGAGGTCGTCGACCTCGTCCAAGGTGGGCAGGGTGTCTTCGGCATCGCGGTCGGCCGGGTCTGGCGCGAGGTCGAGGGCACGCTCAGCGAGATGCCGACCGAGTCCCTCGCGGACACCGAGGACGCCCCCAGCAGTCCTACGCAGGACGAGCTGGCGCTGCGCCGTCGGGCACGAACAGCGGGCTGAACCCAGGTCGCTCACACCCTCCGACGAGCCCCGTCCTGCCTCCGCAGGGCGGGGCTCGCCCGTGTCGCAGGCCACATTCGCGGCCGCTCGCGACGTCCTGGTGCCCGAACCGTGAAGAAGCCGTGCGAAGATCGCCTGTGGGTGTCCCGGCGCACGCCGGAGCGACACCCGTGACGAGCGGGTGCGTGGACCTCTTCTCGCGACGGTCCCGTACCCGACCCACGATGACGGATGGGGTACTTGGTGTTCTCGAAAGTTCTGGTCGCCAACCGCGCGGAGATCGCGGTCCGGGCGTTTCGCGCTGCGTACGAGCTCGGCTCCCGGACGGTGGCCGTCTTCCCCTACGAGGATCGAAACTCCGAGCACCGGCTGAAGGCCGACGAGGCGTACCGGATCGGCGAGGAAGGTCACCCCGTCCGGGCGTACCTCGACATCGAGGAGATCGTGCGCGTCGCCAAGGACGCGGGCGCCGATGCGATCTACCCCGGCTACGGCTTCCTCTCGGAGAACCCGGACCTGGCCCGGGCCTGCAAGGACGCGGGCATCACGTTCGTCGGACCGCCCGCCGAGGTCCTCGAGCTCGCGGGCAACAAGGTCCGGGCGCTCAAGGCAGCGCGCGAGGCCGGGATCCCGGTCCTGGCGTCGAGCGAGCCGTCGTCGGACATCGACGAGCTCATCGCGGCCGCCGACGAGATCGGCTTCCCCATCTTCGCCAAGGCCGTCGCGGGCGGTGGCGGGCGCGGCATGCGCCGCGTCGACCGCCGTGAGGACCTGCCCGAGGCGCTGGCCGCCGCGATGCGCGAGGCCGACGGCGCGTTCGGCGACCCGACCATGTTCCTCGAGCAGGCCGTCCTGCGCCCACGGCACATCGAGGTGCAGATCCTGGCCGACGGCCAGGGCAACGTCGTGCACCTCTACGAACGTGACTGCTCGGTCCAGCGGCGCCACCAGAAGGTCATCGAGATCGCGCCCGCGCCCAACCTGGACCCCGCGGTCCGCGAAGCGCTGTGCGCCGACGCCGTGAAGTTCGCGCGGTCGATCGGGTACCAGAACGCCGGGACGGTCGAGTTCCTGCTCGACACCGTGGGGGAGCGTGCGGGGCAGCACGTCTTCATCGAGATGAACCCCCGGATCCAGGTCGAGCACACCGTGACCGAGGAGGTCACGGACATCGACCTGGTCTCCTCGCAGATGCGCATCGCCGCGGGGGAGTCGCTCGAGGACCTGGGGATCCGTCAGGAGGACGTCCACGTCAACGGCGCGGCTCTTCAGTCGCGGATCACGACCGAGGACCCCGCGAACGGTTTCCGTCCCGACACGGGCCGGATCGTGGCCTACCGCTCGCCCGGCGGCGCCGGCGTGCGGCTCGACGGCGCGACGGCGACCGCCGGGTCGGAGATCTCGGGCCACTTCGACTCGATGCTGGTCAAGCTCACGTGCCGCGGGCGGGACTACCCGACGGCCGTCCGGCGCGCACGACGCGCCCTTGCGGAGTTCCGCATCCGCGGCATCCGTACCAACATCCCGTTCCTGCAGGCCGTCCTGTCGGACGCGGAGTTCATCGCGGGCAACCTGTCGACGTCGTTCATCGACGAGCGCCCCGAGCTGCTCGCTGCGCGCGAGAGCGCGGACCGTGGCACCAAGCTCCTGAGCTACCTGGGCGACGTGACGGTCAACCGTCCGCACGGGACGGGCCCCGGCGGGATCGACCCCGCCGCCAAGCTCCCTGCGGTCGACCTGTCGGTCGCTCCTGTCCCCGGCAGCCGTCAGCAGCTCCTGGAGCTGGGCCCCGAGGGCTTCGCCCGCGCGCTGCGCGCCGAGACCGCGGTCAAGGTCACCGACACGACGTTCCGTGACGCCCACCAGTCGCTGCTCGCGACGCGCGTCCGCACGCACGACCTGGTCACGGTCGCCCCCTACGTGGCGCGCACGACACCGCAGCTCCTGTCGGTCGAGGCGTGGGGCGGGGCGACGTACGACGTCGCGCTGCGTTTCCTCGGCGAGGACCCGTGGGCCCGGCTCGCGGCACTGCGCGAGGCGATGCCCAACGTCGCGCTGCAGATGCTCCTGCGCGGCCGCAACACCGTGGGCTACACGCCGTACCCCACCGAGGTCACCGAGGCGTTCGTCCGCGAGGCCGCGGCCACCGGGGTCGACATCTTCCGCATCTTCGACGCCCTCAACGACGTCGAGCAGATGCGCCCCGCGATCGACGCGGTGCGAGCGACGGGGACCGCGGTCGCCGAGGTCGCCCTGTGCTACACGGGCAACCTGCTCGACCCGGCCGAGTCCCTGTACACGCTCGACTACTACCTCGAGCTCGCCGACCGCATCGTCGACGCCGGGGCGCACGTCCTGGCGATCAAGGACATGGCCGGCCTGCTGCGTCCTGCGGCTGCCGCTCGCCTCGTC
The DNA here is from genome assembly GCF_014836755.1 of Oerskovia merdavium. Lineage (GTDB taxonomy): Bacteria > Actinomycetota > Actinomycetes > Actinomycetales > Cellulomonadaceae > Oerskovia > Oerskovia merdavium. The sequence goes on along the minus strand of NZ_JACSQF010000006.1, from coordinate 115,439 downwards.
ACGGCCCTCCGGGAGCGCTTCGACCTGCCCGTGCACCTGCACACGCACGACACCTCGGGCGGGCAGATGGCGACCCTCATGGCAGCGGTCGCCGCGGGCGTCGACGCCGTGGACGTCGCGAGCGCCGCGATGGCGGGCACCACGAGCCAGCCCTCGATGTCCGCCCTGGTCGCGGGCCTCGAGCACACCGAGCGCGACACGGGCGTCTCGCTGCGTGCGGTGTGCGACCTCGAGCCCTACTGGGAGGCCGTGCGCCGCCTCTACGCGCCGTTCGAGTCGGGGCTGTCGAGCCCGACGGGGCGCGTGTACGAGCACGAGATCCCCGGCGGCCAGCTCTCGAACCTGCGCCAGCAGGCCATCGCGCTCGGCCTGGGGGACCGGTTCGAGCAGATCGAGGCGACGTATGCCGCGGCCGACCGCATCCTCGGCCGGCTCGTGAAGGTGACCCCGTCGTCCAAGGTCGTGGGCGACCTGGCGCTGCAGCTCGTGGCGCGCGGCGCAGACCCGGCCGACTTCGCCGAGAACCCTCAGGACTACGACATCCCGGACTCGGTCATCGCGTTCCTGGGCGGCGAGCTGGGCGACCCGCCCGGCGGGTGGCCCGAGCCGTTCCGCAGCAAGGCTCTCGCGGGCCGGGTCGTGCGCAACGCGGTCACGCCCCTCACGGTCGAGGACCAGGCGGACCTCGACGGGGACTCGGACGCGCGCCGCAACCGGCTCAACCACCTGCTCTTCGCCGGCCCGACCAAGGAGTACGAGGCGTCACGGGCCGCGTTCGGCGACGTGTCGGTGCTGGGTACGCAGGCGTACCTGTACGGCCTGACGCCCGGCGAGGAGGTCGAGGTCTCGCTCGGCCGCGGCGTCAAGCTCCTGGTGGGGCTCGAGGCGGTCGGCGAGCCCGACGAGCGCGGTCGCCGGACCGTGATGTTCACTCTCAACGGTCAGCTGCGCCCGCTCCAGGTGCGCGACCGGTCGATCGAGGTCGACTCGTCGTTGGCGGAGAAGGCCGACCCCGGATCGCCCGGGCAGATCGCCGCGCCGTTCGCCGGCGCTGTGACGCCCGTGGTCCACGAGGGCGAGGTGGTCGAGGCCGGGCAGACCGTCGCGACGGTCGAAGCCATGAAGATGGAGGCCGCGATCACGACGCCCGTCGGGGGCACGGTGCAGCGCGTCGCGATCGGTGCGGTCCAGCAGCTCGAGGGCGGGGACCTGGTCCTGGTCGTCGTCTGATCCGGAGGTCGGCCGCGGGCCGGTGGGGGAGCGTCACGCTCCCGCACCGGCCCGCGTCGTCGTCGGAGAAGCGGGAGCCCGACGACGGAGCTCCCGCGGGAGCGCGGGCCGCGGCCGCGTCCGAGCCACCTCGCGCCGCACGCGGCCGCGCACGGCACACTTGAAGCAGCAGCTCCCAGTCGAAGGAAGGCTCATGCGCCTCACGTTCCACGGACACTCCTGCGTCGCACTCAGCCACGAAGGAACCACGCTCACTGTCGATCCCGGGACGTTCGCCGACACGTCGGCCGCGCTCGCCGACCCCGGGACGCTCCTCGTGACGCACGCGCACCCGGACCACCTCGACGTCGCGGCGGTCGGCAAGGCCCTCGACGAACGCCCGGACCTGGTGATGATCGGTCCGCAGGCGGCTTTCGACCTGCTGGGGGAGGTCCCCGACGGCGAGAGGTACCGGGTCGTCGAACCGGGTGACGTGCTCGACCTGGGGCCCTTCGCCGTGCTGGTCGGAGGCGGTCAGCACGCGGTGATCCATCCCGACATCCCGCGGGTCTCGAACGTCACGTACCTGTTCTCGGCGGGCGGTGCGAGCGTCTACCACCCGGGTGACTCGCTCGTCCCACCGCTGACGGACCGGCGTCTCGACGTGCTGCTCGCACCGGTGTCGGCGCCGTGGATGAAGGTGTCGGAAGGCATCGACTTCGTCCGGGCGCTGGACCCGTGGACCGTGGTGCCGATCCACGACGCAATCCTCTCGTCCGCCGGGCTCGGCCTGGTCCACCGCCTGTTCGGGGTGGGGCGCACCGGCGGGACCTACGACTACCGTCCGCTCGAGGTGGGACAGCACCTCGACGTCACCCCGAGGAGCCGACCATGACCGAGCAGCAGGCCCACCGCGACCCAGAAGCCGTCGCGCAGGAGCTCCTGCGCGAGCACCCCGAGTTCGACGAGGTACCCGTCATCGAGATCGACGAGACCGTCCCGCCGCGCCCCGAGGAGGAGATCGCGGACGCCACGAGGGAGTAGGGGAATCTCCGGTCGGTAGTCTGGCGAGATGCGAACACGTGACGCCCGCACCGGGGGCGGCACCCGGTCGGCGAAGCGTGCACGCCGACAAGCCCTGGAGCGTCTGTGCGAGGCTTGCCACCACCCGTGGGGCGAGCACCCAGAAGCCGTCGCCGCCTCGGATGCGACCTGCAGTGAGTGCGAGTACGAGCTGGAGCACGGATTCAGCGACCGGGCCGCCTGCCGACTGAGCATCCCCATGATCGTGCTGGACGTGCCCTGAACTCTCTGCTGCTCGCTGTCCTCGTGACCTGGCTCTACAGCAGCGGGCGGAGCGGGGTCAGTGCGACCTCTCCGAGCTTGGCCGCGAGCGACCTGCTCGACCACTCCGTCAGCGTCAGCTCGCGGCAGTTGCTGAGGTCGAAGTCGAACACCTTCTCCATCTGTCCAGCGATGCCCGCGTCGACGATCTCGAGGTTGACCTCGTAGTTGCCCGTCAGGCTGAGGCGGTCGATGTTGGCGGTGCCGATGGTCGTCCAGCGGCCGTCGATCGTCGCGGTCTTGGCGTGGACCATGGCTTCCTTGTAGAGCCAGATCGTGACCCCACCCCGCAGGAGCGTGGTGTAGAGCCCGCGCGAGAGCCAGTCGGCCACGACGTGGTTGGAGCGCTCGGGCACCAGGACACGGACGTCGACGCCGCGTTGTGCAGCCATGAGCAGCGCGTCGAGGATCTCCCGGTCGGGGATGAAGTACGCCTGGGTGATGTAGATGTGGTCCGAGGCCCGGTCGATCGCATCCAGGTAGATGCCGCGGATCGGGAAGACGAGGTGCGCGGGGGCGTTGCGCGCCGCGCGGAGCTCGGGGAGCCACAGGCGCGAGCCCGGGTCCTCGAGCGGCGGCTGGTGGGACTTGCGGTTGGAGTTCCAGAAGTCGACGAACGCGTTGCGCAGCTCCCAGGCCGACGGGCCGTCGAGCCGGATGTGCGTGTCTCGCCACTGTGTCGCGTACACCGCGCCGATGTTGTACCCGCCGACGAAGCCGATCTCGTCGTCGACCACGAGGATCTTGCGGTGGTCTCGCCCGGACTTGCGGACGTTGAGCACCAGGACACCGGGACGGAAGACGGGATACCGGATGACGTGGATGGGGGAGGGGAACGTCAGGAACTCCCGCGGGACCACGAGGTTCGCGAAGCCGTCGTAGATCACGAAGACCTCGACGCCGCGCTCGGTGGCCTCGACGAGGGCGTCCTTGAACTCCTGGCCGAGCTCGTCGCCCTTCCAGATGTACGTCTCGAGCATGATGCGACGCTTGGCGCCGCGGATGGCGGCGAGCATCTCTCGGTAGAGGTCGTCCCCGTAGGTGAAGATCGTGGTCGACGTCTCGCCGATCCGTCCTTCGGCGGGAGCCGAACGGGGGAACCTGCTGGGGTCCGTGACCCGGCGCTTGCGGATCGCATCGGCGATCACGAGCCCCGTGGCCACGGTCATGGGGACGGCGATCGTGAGAACTGCCGCACGGGCCATCACCGTTCGGGCGAGCTGGACGGGAGAGGTCTTCGAGGGGCGCACCTGCTCACCGTAGCCTCAGGAGGCCGGGAGCACCCGGAGAAAAAGGGTGACGTCGGCCGGACCGGCCGCGACCCTCGCGCTGTCAGGGCTGCCGGGTGCCGATTTCACCCGCTCTGTCTGTTTCGGCTGGCGGTTCGCTCCCCATCTCCGCAGGCAGCCCGGTCGAGAGCGGGTGCGACCGGATCGCTGCGGCCAGCTCGCCCTCGATGCGGTCGAGGTAGACGCCTGTCGTCGCGATCGACGCGTGCCCCAGCAGCTCGGCTATGACCTTGACGTCCCATCCCTGGGCTACGAGGAGCGTCGCGGTCGTGTGTCGCAGGGCGTGAGGGGTCGCGGCCCGTCGGTACTCGTCGGGCATGCGGGCGATGCACCGGTTGAGGAGTGCGCGGATCGCCTGCGCGTCGATGCGCCGGCCTCGCCAGGTGAGGAGGAGGGCACGGGTCGCATCAGGGTCGCCGGGCCGCCGGCTGAGCAGCTGGGGGCGCAGGCCGGCGAGGTACTCCTCGAGAGCGCGCGACAGCGGCTCGGACAGGCTGACCGTGCGGACGGCCCCGCCCTTGCCCTTGATCCGCCAGCGGGTCTGGTCCGGTTCGCGGACGAAGTCGTCGATGTCCGCGCGAGCGACCTCGGAGACCCTCGGACCGAGGATGAGCAGGAGCGCGATGATGAGGCGGTCTCGCAGGGCGAGGTCGTGGTCGACGCGCGGTGCCGTCACGCCGGACGCGGTGCGCAGCGGCGACGCGGCGTCGCCCGTGCGCGGCTTGGTGCTCGCCGTCACGAGCAGCGACTGCGCGGCCGTCGCGGACAGTGCGGTCCGGGCGACACGCAGCCCGCCGCGGAGCCTGGCCGGGGGAGAGGCCCACTGCATCGGGTCGGCCTGGACCCAGCCGTCGCGTGCCGCGTGCGTGAAGAAGCGGGAGATCGACTGCCGGAACCGGTTCACGGTCGCGGCGGACCTCCCGGGGCCGTCGGGCTTGGTCCGGGGATCGGCGTACCGGCCGTCGGGTGTGATCTGGTAGCGCAGGAGGAAGTCGTCGATGTCGTCGCCCGTGATGTCGTCGAGGATCGTCTCCGGTCCGGCGAGGGAGGAGAGCTCTCGGAGGTCGCGCTCGTAGTTGCGCTGGGTCGTGGGGGAGAGGACACCCCTGACGGTCTCCGCGGACACCGACGACAGGTACGTGGCGACTGCCTCGGCGACCGTGACACGACGTAGGCGGGGAGGGGCGACCACCGTGCGACTCCTGGGAACGGGATGACATCGGACATCCGGAGCATAGGGGGCGCCACTGACACGCTGGAGGGGACCGGTCCTCCCGTTCGCCCCTCAGAGCATGGTGTTGTGACAAACACAATGGTTTGTCCTGTATGTCCTTATCTAAGAGAGTACCCCCAGCAGTGCCATCGCGAAAGAGGTGCGGGCAGCTACGCCCTCAGATGCCCGACGACGCAGCGAGGGGCGCGTCGCCGTCCCGCCCGGGCCGAACGTCCAGGAGGGCGCCCGCACTCGAGGGGGACCGGTCGAGCGCAGGGCGGAGCCACAACCGGTAGATCCACCAGGGGGCCGTGAGGACCGCGACGATCGAGGCGAGCGCAGCCGCGAGCACCGCCACGCCGAGCGTCGTCACCAGGAGCAGCGCCACGAGGGTCGCGCGCGCGCCGTGGACCGCAAGCCGACGGCCGGTCGGCGCCGGCGAGCTCCTGGGTGACGGCGCCGGCTCGACGACGGTCGGCCTGTCGGACTGCGCGGCCGCGAACGGTCCTGAGCTCATCGTCGACTCCAGAGGCTGCTGCGCGCCGCTGCTCGACGCCCTTGCGAAGGAGAGAGTCCGCCGCGTCCGATCCTGATGCACGCCGTGCGCCCGGCGAGGCTCGATCCAGTCGTACTGTGCGTGGTCGCTCAGGGCGCCAGGGGCCCGTCTGGCCGCACGAGAGGGGTGGCCCCGTTCGGCCATAATGACATAATGTACATTATCGGCGTTGCCGGGTGACGGTCGAGAGGGGCTGGAAGGGGCGTCGTTCCAACGATCTGTGGACCGGACCGTTAGTCACCGATCAGGTGCAGCTCCGTGGTCGCATCGGCGGCGCACCGCTCGGCCAGGCCGACGACCTCGTCCACGATGCGCGCAGCGGCCCCGGAAGCCGCGCCGTCGACGGATCGCAGCTCGGCGACCAGCTGGTCCGCGCCTCCGACGACGTCAGGACGAGATCTCCGTACGGGTCGATCTTCGCCAGCAACGGCCGCCCGCTCGCCGCGGCCAGCCGGACGAGCTCGCCCTCGGTGTCGCAGGTGGCTGCCAAGGTCCTCAGCGTGCGACGGCGAGAGCTCGTGCCTCGCTGCGAGACGGCGACCAGCAGGATGTCGAGGGGCATGGTGAGCATGGTGCCAGACGATGCGGGCGCCGCGGCCAGGAGACGTGTGCCCGCCACTCCCCCAGCTGTCAGCTCCCGGATGTGTATCCGTGCAGGTCAGAGCGCATTTCTGCGCTCTGACCCGCACAGTGACGGAGTGGCGACGCCCGCTGTCGGTCAGCCGGCCGCCCGCTTCACGAGCTCGGCGATCGTCGCCTCGTTCTCCGCCGTCAGCTCCGTGAGGGCATAGGCGACGGGCCACAGCGTGCCCTCGTCGAGCTGGGCGACGTCGTTGAAGCCGAACGTCGGGTAGCGAGCGCCGAACTTCTCCGCAGGCTGGAAGAAGCACAGGATCTTGCCGTCCTTGGCCCACCCGGGCATCCCGTACCAGGTCTTCGGCGCGAGCGAGGGCGCGTGCTCGGCCACGAGCTCGTGGATCCGCGAGGCCATGGAGCGGTCCGGCTCGGACAGCTCCGCGATCTTCTCGAGCTGAGCCTTCTCCGCCTCGGCCCGGTTCGCGGACGCCTTGAGCTCCTTGGCGCGCTCCTTCATCGCCGCGCGCTCCTCGGCCGAGAATCCTTCGTAGGCCTTGGCGGTCTTGGTCGACTTCGTGGTGCCGGTCATCGTGGTTCCCCTTCTCGGTGGGTCTGTCGTCAGGTTCGACGCTACTGACGGGCGCCGTCGTGCGCTTCTCCAGATCTGCTCGATCGTGTCCGACGGCGCGCCCGCTCGCGTCTCGAAGTAAGACCTCGCGTCGCCGAGGTTCTTCACTCCGCCCTCGCTCGGGGAATCGATGAAGAGATGCCCTGGAGCGAGGCACGAATTTCCGCACGGCAATGGCGAGAAATGATCAGGTCGGAAGGTATCGAAGCAGCCGTCTGGGCATACCGAGATTCAGTCGGCGAATCGGCAGCCTGCAGCGCGGAGCAGTCGGCGGAGAATTTCCTTGGTCGACTGCGCGTGCGGCGTGCTAGCGTCGCCTTGATCGTGACCCGTCGTCGAGGAGGTGAGACCCGTGAACGCCGTACCCGTACCGGGCTCTCCCCTGCAGTCCACGATCGCGCGACCGAGCTAGTCGTCGCAGGGAGCGCTTGCCCAGCACTTCGCGAAAGGCGACTCCCATGAACACCTCACCTGATTCCTCCCCGGCCCGCGACTCCTCGAACACTGACCAGAGCCTGCCGCGGCTCCCTGCCGGCGAGCGGGCGCTCGTCCTCGGGGGCGGCGGATCGACGGGCAACGCCTGGCTGATCGGCGTCGTCGCCGGTCTGTTCGATGCCGGGCTCGACGTGACAGCAGCAGACCTCACCGTCGGGACGTCGGCCGGTTCGACTGCCGCCGCCCAGCTGGCCGGCGCATCTCCGACCGAGCTGCTCGCGACGACCCTCGCGGCTGCTCCCCCACGTCCGAACGGCGCACCCGGCGGAGACCGAGGACATGCCCCGAACCGCGCGGTCGTGGATCATCTGGCGCGGATGAACGCTCTCATCGCTTCCGCCGACGACGCTGCTGACCTGCGACGAAAGGTGGGCGCCGCAGCGCTCGACCGCGAAGCGGCATCGGACGGTTCCTGGCGCGCTCGGTGGCGCGCTACCGTCGCTTCTCGGCTGCCGAGCCAGCACTGGCCGCAGCGCACGGTGCTCCTCACGGCCGTCGACGCCGAGTCCGGCGAGCCAGTCGTGTTCGACCGCCTCAGCGGGGTCGACCTGGCGGACGCCGTCGCCGCGAGCTGCTCGAGCGGCCTTCCGTACAGGATCGGTGACCGTCTCTACATCGACGGCGGCTACCGCCGCAACGAGAATGCCGACCTGGCCGCCGGGCACGAGCGTGTGCTGGTGCTGTCACCGTTCGCCGGGAGGTCGTTCACCCCACCGGCGTGGGGACTGCAGCTCGCTGCGCAGGTGGACGAGCTCCGCGCACGGGGCAGCGCGGTCGAGACGATATTCCCTGACAGCGCTTCCGAGCACCTGTTCGGAACCCACGCGATGGACCTGTCCCTTCGTCCGGCTGCGGCTCGAGCCGGGTACGAGCAGGGCACGGAGCTGGCTGGTGGACTGGCTTCGTTCTGGCGCTGACGCCCACGGAAACAATGGGCAGGTCTTCGGCGGTGCGGCGTTTCCACACCGCACCGCCGGAAATCCCCGACAATCCGTCCGAACCTCAGGTCAGTCGTTCGGAAAGGTGGACGGTGACGGCGTCACCGAGGTCCTTTCCGAGAGCCTTCCGCATCTTCGCGCTGATCGAGAGCATGTGGCCGCCGGCCCCGGTCGGCATCAGTCCCGCCGTCAGGTCGTGACCGTCCACGGTGGCGACCACCCGCACGGCCTTGCCGGTTCCCAGGAGCTCGACCGAGTCGGGCACCTCGACGCACGACCACACGTCGCCGCGCACGGTCACGCCGATCGGTGCGGAGAACGTCACGTCCATCGGACCTGGAGGGCTGCTCACCGGGTGGCTCCTTCGTCGTTCGTCGACACCGCTCCACGCAGCGCCCTGTTGCTCGACCCTATCGAGCAGCAACAGGCCGGGCAGGTCGGAACGCGCCGCGAGTCGGTACCCTGCGTGCCGACCGCCCGCCACTCCCCGACCCGCCCGATCGATCCACACGGGCGGTGCGCTCACCCGTCGCCCAGTCCGCCATGCGGCGAAGTATCTTGATGACGACAGACTTCGTCAGGAAGCCCTGAGAGCGCAGGCGCGCGATCCGCATCCGGCAGCATGCGGGCAGTTCGACTCTCGTCGCAAGATGCCCGATTTGCCCTCGGATGCGCCTGCCCCGTGAGTTCTATACCCACGGGGCATGAGCGCCTCTCCCCCGTCGGAACGTTGAAATTCCGCCACTCTCACGAGCCTGCAGGAGCCAAACGCACACCCCGTGGGCACACCACGGGCACTAGCCAGGCGAGACTGCGCGCAGTCTCGCGGACTCCAGAGCGACCGCGACGCCGTCGAGATCGTTGTCGAAGAGGTCGGCGTAGACGTCGAGAGTCATGCTCGCGGAGGCATGTCCCAGCATGCGCTGGACGGCCTTGACGTTCGCCCCGGCCGAGACGGCGAGGCTCGCCGCGGTGTGGCGCAGGTCGTGAGGGGTCAGGTGGTCGTCGATGCCCGCGTCGCGAGCCGCGCGCCAGAACCACCCGGTGCCGGACTTCGAGCGCTTGAGGTAGTCGCCGCGGTCGCCGTGGAAGACGACGTCGTCGCGCCCCTTGCCCTCGCACGCGGCAGCGAGCCGCATCGAGAGGAACGCCGGGAACGGGACCGAGCGTCGCTCGTGCGTCTTGGGAGTCCCGATGACGATGTCCGACCCGACCTCGACCGCGTTCTGGTTGACGCGCAGCCGGTGCCGGAGCATGTCGAGGTCCCTCACGCGCAGGCCGGCGGCCTCGCCCCAGCGGAGCCCGCAGTACGCGAAGACCAGGACGAGCGTCTCGTGCCGGCCGGCGGCGGTGGCCAGTGCGGCCACCTGCTGGTGGTCGAGGTAGGTGTGCTCTCGGCGGACCTTGCGCGGCAGGTTCACACCGCGGGCCGGGTTGGTGAGGATGCGGCGGTCGTCGACCGCGTCGTCGAGCAAGGAGGCCAGTGCGCCGTGCGCGCGTGCGACGGTCGTGGGACTGTAGGCGGCGCTCAGTTCCGAGACCCACGCCTGGACCGCGGTGCGCCGGATCTCGGCGACCGGGACGCTCCCCCACCGGGGGGTGACGTGCAGGCGCCACGAGCTCTCGATCGCGCGGGCCGTCGAAGGCTTGAGGTGGGTCTGGCGCTGGAGCCACGCTCCCCCGAGCTCGAGGACCGTCGACCGGGCCGCCGCAGGGTCGATGAACTCGCCGCGGAGCATCGACACCTCGAGCGAGGACGCGAAGGCCTCGGCGCTGCGCTTGGTCTTGAAGCCGCGCTTCTTGGTCTGCTTGCGCTCGGGGGTGCGGTAGCGAACCATGTACCGCCGTCCGGCGGTCGTCTCGTAGGCCTCAACGGTCGCCATGGTCGACCGTCCGCTGCTCGCCGTGTCCCTGGTGCCTCACACGAGGAACCGTACCGCGATCGTGGCATTGGAGACTATACGGACAGGCCGCCTCCGTCCCGCACCGGCGCGTCCCCGTCACGTCGGCGCACAGCGGTCGATGCCGGCCGAGGACACGTTCGTGGTGGACGAGGAGCCTCCCGTCGCCTGGCTTCTCGCCGCCGGACCGGGCGCGCGAGCGCACGTGACGGAGCAACGTCACACCCCGATTCTGCGCTTGAAGTTGCGCCTGCCCGCGAAAACCGGAAACCTGGTCGGTGGTCTCGCGGGAGTGCGTGTCCTACCCGATGCGCACGGTCTGCTGGGCAGCCTCGACGGGTGGGTTCGGCGTGCCTCCTGCTTCACCGGACCTTCACGTCCGACCGGAACACTCGCAGCCGGCCGGACGTTGACCCCCATAGACAACCCTGCCGCTACCCCTTGGAGGACACCATGGCCGACCGGTCCCTACGTGGAATGAGCATCGGCGCGAAGAGCATGGAGTCCGACGCGGGCGTCGACTTCGCCCCCCGCTTCCAGGCTCACTACGACTGCCCCAACGGGCACACGATCATCCTGCCGTTCTCGACCGAGGCCGAGGTGCCGGCGGTCTGGGAGTGTCGTTGTGGCGAGGAGGCCCTCCTGCGTGACGCGGAGCGCCCCGAGCCCAAGGCCGGCAAGCCTGCCCGCACCCACTGGGACATGCTGCTGGAGCGTCGCACCATCAAGGAGCTCGAGGAGCTGCTCGACGAGCGCCTCGGCCTCCTGCGTGCCGGCAAGCTGCGTCGCAGCGCCTGATCGACTGCCTCGAAGGGCCCGGAACTCCTCGGAGTTCCGGGCCCTTCGTCGTTCCGTCGGACGGCACGCTCGGTTGTCGCTCTGCGTGCCCGACGGCGGCGCGCACCCAGGGCGGGGCGGCTCGCCCGGGAGGGGACGCCGTCGGGCAGCGGGGCTCTCGTGGAGCTGGCCGACCGGTGTCCCCGCTACCGGCGCGCGGTCTTCTTCGCCGCCGGGCGCCGGGTGCCGCCCTTGCCGCCCTTGGTGCTCGCGGTCGGCGCCCGCCGGACGTGAGCCGTGATGCCCGCGACCACGAGCAGGACCGACAGCCCCCCGGCGATCCACCCGGGCCAGTAGCCCGCGCGCACGGCCGGGGTCAGGGAGTCGCGCAGGGGAAGGGTGGCGATCAGCTGGTCCGGGGTGAAGAGCTCGGTGCTCTGCAGCAGGGCCCCGTTGGGGGCGATGATGCCGCTGACCCCGACGGTCGAGATCTGCACGGTCGCGCGGCCGGTCTCGATCGCCCGCAGGCGTGACATGGCCAGCTGCTGGGTGGACTCGGCGCTGTACCCGAACGAGGCGTTGTTTGTCGGGACCACCAGGAGCTCGGCGCCCGCGTTCACGGCGTCACGCACCAGCTCCTCGTACGCGACCTCGAAGCAGATGACGTTGCCGAGCCGCACGGTGCGACCGAGCCGCTCGGAGGGAAGGTCGATCACGGCGACCTCGTCGCCCGCGATCATGTCCGTGGTCACCCGGTCCACCTGGTCGGAGAAGATCCGCACGAAGCTGCGCATCGGGATGTACTCGCCGAACGGGGCAGGGTGCTGCTTGGCGTACCGGTCGACGACCCCCTCGCCGGGGACCCAGAGGAGCGACACGTTGTACCGCCCACCCGACTCGGGGAACTCCTGGGCACCCACGAGGATCGGGGCGCCGACGGCGCTCGCGGCCTCGTCGATGTCGGCTGCGACGTCGGGCGTGGTCTGGGGGTCCAGGTCGGAGCCGTTCTCGGGCCACAGGACCACGTCCAGCTCGCCGGGGTCTACCTCGTCGAGGAGTGCGAGGGTGCCGTCGACGTGGTTCTGCAGGACCACGCCACGGTTGGCGAAGGACCCGAGCCCGGGCTCGTCGACGTTGCCCTGGACCGCGCCGATCGCGAGCGTCCCGGTCTCGGCGCGCACGTCGAGCGGGACGACGAGCCCGACCCCCAGCAGCACGGCCGCGGTCGCGAGCGAGCACAGGGCGGGAAAGACCTTGAGGCGGCGCGACTCGAGCAGGAACACGGCCAGCAGGACGCCGATCGCGGCCGTGAGCAGCGAGACGAGCAGTCCTCCGCCGAGCCAGGCCGTGCGCCCCAGCAGGGAGTCGACCTGGGAGAACGCGAGCCGGCCCCACGGGAACCCGCCGAAGGGGAACTCCGAGCGCCACTGCTCGATCGCGACCCACAGCACGGAGAACGTCACGACCTGCCACGCGAGGTTGCGACCCACGAACCCGATGCGTCGAACCCACGTCCACATCGCGCCCAGCAGCGCCAGGAACACGGCTTCCAGGACGCTCAGGGCGAGCCACGGCACGGTGTCCGTGGCGATCTGCGCCCACTGGATGTGCGGGAGGAAGAAGGCCAGCCCCCAGACGAACCCGACCAGGGCGTTCCACCAGGCGCCGTCGCGACGCATGGCCAGGAAGTAGGCGGCGACGCCCAGGAAGGCCAGGGGCCACCACCCGCGGTCGGGGAAGGCGGCGTTCGTCAGGAGGCCGCCACCGGCGGCGAGAAGGATCAGCAGCCAGCGGCTCGGCTCACGGGTCGACACTCGTGCAGACTACGCCACGCACCTGCAGGTCAGCGGGTGGATGTGGGCCGACCCGCGCGTCCTTCGGACCACGTCGCACCGCCACCGGTGAGGCCGTGTTGTCTACTGAACGCGCGGGTCGAGCCGATGCGCATCAGGGCACACGGGGAGAACAGTGAGATGGTGGCTCGCTCCCCCGCGGCGCTGAAGGCCGGAACACGTCAACGAACTTACCGGTCCTCACGGTGGTGTCAATCCGAACGGGCACCTGCGGGGCGGCGGACCGCCCCGCAGGCCCGGGAGGGCGCCGGAGGACTCAGTCGAACGTGTCGAACAGCACGACGCCGTCGCGCACGGTCTGCAGGCACGTCGGGTCGGGCGCACCGTCGGTCAGGTCGGGCAGCAGAGGCGTCCCGGAGCGCGCGTCGGTGCTCCACGAGGAGACCGTGGTGCCCGTGCCCTGCACCGCGAGGTGCTCGGCCCGCCACACCGCGAGGTGGGCCGGGGACCCGACGCGCAGCTGGCCCGCGCCCGTGTGGTCCAGGCCGGCGATCCGCCAGCCGCCGCGCGTGTGCGCCCGGAACGCCGCCCGGGCGGAGATGCGCTGGTCGGGGTCCGCGTGGGACATGGCCGCACGCACCGCCGACCACGGGTCCAGGGGCGTCACCGGGGAGTCCGACCCGAAGGCCAGGGGAACCCCGGCCCCCGCGAGGTCCGCGAACGGGGACAGGCCCCCGACACGGGTGGGCCCCAGCCGCGAGGCGTACATGCCGGCCGGGCCGCCCCATGCGGAGTCGAACACGGGCTGGATGCTCAGGGAGACCCCGAACAGCAGGAGCGTGGACAGCGCGTTGGTGTCGACGAACAGGGCGTGCTCGACGCGGTGCGCGGCCCGGCGGTGGGCCGCGGCCCCGTCGGCGTCGGCCGCGGCGCGCAGACCCACGAGGAAGGCGTCCATGGCGCGGTCGCCGATGACGTGGAAGCCGCCCTGGGTCCCGGCGGCGGCGACCGCGGACAGGTGGGCCGCGATCTGCTCGGCGCTCAGGTACTGGTTGCCTCGCCCGTCGGGGCCGGCCTCGCCCGGCGCCCCGGTCAGGTCCGCGTACCGGTGCCGCAGGGCCGCGGTGCGCGAGCCGAGCGACCCGTCGACGTTCAGGTCGCCCGCGATGCCCGCGAGCCCGGGCAGGTCCGCGAGCAGCGCACGGGCGTCGTCGGGCGTGGCGCACAGCTCCCCGCGGTAGGCGACCAGGTGCGGCAGGGCGCCCGCCGGGTCGGCGGTCAGCGCCATGAGCTCGCGCAGGCCCTCACGCGTGTCGATCGAGGGGGCGCTGTTCTCGTGCACCGACACGATCCCCCGGCGCGCCGCAGCGTCCAGGGCCGTGCGGTACATGGCCGTGCGACGCTCGGGGCTCAGGTCGCGCGCCGCGTCCCGGGCGCTGTGGTGCGCGTCCTCGGTGACCCAGCCGGTCTCGGTCCACCCGCGCTGCCCCTCGAGCCCGGCCCTGCGGGCCAGGGACGTCGAGACGACCGCGGAGTGCACGTCGACCCGCGCCGCGTAGACGAGCGCTCCCCCGCACGCCGCGTCGAGCTCCTCGCGGGTGGGAGCCCGGTGCTCGGGCCATTCCTGCTCGTCCCACCCGAACGCGAGCAGCACCTCGTCGGCGTGGGACGCCGGGCGCGCGGCCACCGCCGCGTGCAAGGCCTCGAGCGCGCCGGCCAGGGACGTGACGCCGGCGCTCGCGGACAGGTCCACCCCGGCCAGGGCCAGGCCCGTCTCCAGGACGTGGACGTGGGAGTCGACGAACCCGGGGGCCACGAGGGCCCCGTCGAGGTCGATGACGCGGTCGGCACGGGCGGCGAGCCCGGCGGCCGTGTCGTTCGCGCCGATCCAGGTGATCACCCCGCCGTCGACGAGCATCGCCTCGGCGAAGGGGTCGGTCGAGGAATGAATGACACCGTTGCGATACAGGGTGGAGGCCACGAAACGACACGATAGGCCACCGGACGCCCCTCGCGCCTCGTCCAGGGGCGCGAGGAGCCCTGCGTGACGCGAAGGTCACACGCTCGAGTAGGCCACGACCCCTCGCCGGACGGCCTCGATCGCGCGGATCGCGGTCTTGCGCAGGGCGGGCGTCGGGGCCGCCGCGGCGAGCTGGTCGAGGACGTCGATGATCTGCTTGCACCAGCGCACGAAGTCGCCCGCGGCGAGCTCGGACCCGCGCAGGACGGCGTCGAGGCTGCGGCCGTTGGCCCACCGGTGCACCGCAGCGACGAGACCCAGGTCGAGCGTGCCGCTCGCGTCGATGTGGTGCGCCTCCTCGAGGTCGTCGACCTCGGACCACACCACGACGGTGCCGTCGAGGGCGCGTGCGAGCTTGCCGTCAGGTCCGCCGGGGACGTAGGGCTCGCCCGGCTCCTCGCGGCGGGCCGAGAACACGAGGGTCGAGACGACGGCTGCGAGGCCGGCCGGGTCGAGCTCGTCCCAGACGCCACGGCGCAGGCACTCGGCCAGGAGCAGGTCGTTCTCCGCGTAGAGGCGGCGCAACCAGTTCCCTGCGTCGGTGACCTTGACCTCCGGGGCGGGGCGGCGACCGGTCCCGGTCCGGGAAGCCGACGCCGGGTCCTGGGCGGGAGCCTGCGCGCCGCCGGTGGCGTCACGGTCGAGCGGACCGCCCCCGGCCGGGTGCGTGTCGACCTCGAGGTACCCGAGCTGGGTGAGGATGTCGCAGATGCGGTCGAAGACCCGGGCGATCGAACCGGTGCGTCCCTCGACACGGCGTACCAGGGCGTCGTGCTCCTTCTTGAGCTTGGCCCACCGTTCGGCCCAGCGTGCGTGGTCCTCACGCTCGGGGCAGTCGTGGCACGGGTGCGCACGCAGGGCGGCGCGCAGCCGGGTGAGCTCCTTGTCGTCGGCTGCCGAGGACCGCACGCGCGGGCCGCCACCGCGTGCCGGGGCCCCGGGGACGTCGACGAACGCACCGAGCGCGTTGCGCAGCGACGACGCCAGGTCGCGCCGGGCTGCGGGCACGCGCGGGTTGAACGTCTTGGGGATGCGGACCTTGCCGACCGTGCGGATGCCCGAGGGGGCGTCGGCGACCGTGAGCTTCTTGACCTGCTTGTCCTCGGTCAGGACCGTGGGGCGCGGGCCGTCGAACCCGCCGTCCTTGCCGGGGTCGAGGACCACGACGTACCCCGCGCGGCGCCCCGAGGGCAGCTCGACGACGTCCCCGACGCGCAGGTTCTCGAAGTCCGCGACGACCTGGGCCCGGCGGGCGCGCTGCGCGGACTTCGACAGGTCCGCCTCGCGGGTCGCGATGGCGCGCCGGAGCCGGGCGTACTCGGAGAAGTCGCCGCGGTCGCACGTCATGGCCTGGGCGTAGCCCTCGAGGGCCTCGGCGTGGGCCTGGGCCTGCTTGGCCAGGCCCACCACCCCGCGGTCGGCCTGGAACTGGGCGAACGACGTCTCCAGGACGTCGCGGGCCCGCTCGCGTCCCACCTGTGCCACGAGGTTGACGGCCATGTTGTAGGTGGGCCTGAACGAGGACTTGAGCGGGTACAGGCGCTTGGACGCGAGGCCCGCGAGGGCCACGGGGTCCAGCCCTGGGTGGTCGACGACGACGGCGTGCCCCTCGACGTCGATGCCCCGGCGCCCGGCGCGCCCCGTGAGCTGGGTGTACTCCCCCGGCGTCATGTCCACGTGCGAGGTGCCGTCCCACTTGACGAGCTTCTCGAGCACGACCGACCGGGCGGGCATGTTGATCCCCAGGGCCAGGGTCTCGGTCGCGAACACGACCTTGACCAGGCCCTTGCTGAACAGGTCCTCGACGATCTCCTTGAAGATGGGCAGCATCCCGGCGTGGTGTGCGGCGATGCCGCGCGCGAGCGACTCGCTCCACGTCCAGTACCCCAGGACGTCGAGGTCCTCGGCGGGCAGCGTCGCGCTGCGCTCCTCGACGATCGCCCGGATCCGGGCCTCCTGGTCGGGCGTGGTCAGACGCAGGCCCGCGGCCAGGCACTGGGTCACCGCGGCCTCGCACCCCGCCCGGGAGAAGATGAAGAAGATCGCTGGCAGCAGGCCGTCGGCGTCGAGCGCGTCGACGACCGCGAAACGCGGCGGCGTCCGGCGTCCCGACCCCTCCCGGTTCCCGTGGCCGCCCGACCCGCCGGGACGCCCGCCCCGGCCGCGGTACCCGCGATCGCCGCGGCCACCGCCCCGTCCCGGGTACCCGCCGTCGCGCGCACCGCTGCGGAACGCGACCAGCAGGTCGGGGTTGATGGGCGGGTTGACCCCGGGGTCCGTCGGGTCCACGTGCCCCGCGTACAGGTCGATCAGGTCGGCGCCGGTCCCCGGGCGTACGGCCTCCCCCGGGGTGCGCCCCCCACGGTCGCGCGAGCCCACCAGGACGTGCTGCCACAGCGGGACCGGTCGGCGCTCGCTGACGATCACGGCGGTGTCGCCGCGGACCATCTCGAGCCAGTCGCCGAACTCCTCGGCGTTGGACACCGTCGCGGACAGGGACACGAGCTGGACGTCGTCCGAGAGGTGGATGATGACCTCTTCCCAGACGGGGCCGCGGAACCGGTCGGCGAGGTAGTGGACCTCGTCCATGACGACGAACGCGAGGCCGTCGAGGGCGCGCGAGCCCGCGTAGAGCATGTTGCGCAGGACCTCGGTCGTCATGACGACGATCGGGGCGTCGCCGTTGATCGACGTGTCGCCCGTCAGGAGCCCGACCTGGTCGGCGCCGTGGCGGCGCGCGAGGTCGGCGTACTTCTGGTTGGACAGGGCCTTGATGGGCGTGGTGTAGAACGCCTTGCGCCCACCGGCGAGGGCCAGGTGGACCGCGAACTCCCCCACGACGGTCTTGCCGGCGCCCGTGGGGGCGGCCACGAGCACGCCTCGTCCTTCTTCGAGTGCCTGGCAGGCGCGGACCTGGAAGTCGTCGAACGGGAAGCCGACGACCTCACGGAAGGCTGCGAGCTGGGTGCGGGAGGCTGCCTGGAGCGCGCGCGAGGCCGCGTAGCGCTCCGCGGGGCTCTGGGTCTCGTCGGTCCCGGCGGAGCGGGGTGCTGCGGTCATGGCTCCACCCTACGGTCCGCCGGTGACGTGCCGACGTCAGGCGCAGCCGGGGGACGTCGTCGTCCTGCGGCCGGCACCCGGCCAGCACCGCGGCACCCACGCCTCCGCTCCGGTGGGTCAGGGGTGGCGTGGTGCCGTCACGCGGTCGGGGTAGGCGCGGGGGTCGAGGACCGTGAGGGCGCCGGGGACGACGGTGACGCGCACGGGGAGCCGCGAGATCCGCTCCCCGTCCGCGAACGCGGGTGGGGGCGGTCCGCCGGCGTCGCTGGCCTCCAGGACGACCGAGCGGGCCTGGTGCACGTCGACGGCCGGGTGGTGCACGTGCTTGCCGCGGTACATGCCCGGGAAGACACGGGCAGCGCCCAGGCGGGTCAGCGGGCCCGCGGTCACGAGGTCGAGCAGGCCGTCGTCGATCGACGCCTCGGGGGCGATGAGGACGCCGCCGCCGATACGGGGCCCGTTGGCCACGGCGACCACGGTCCCGGGTGACTCCCACACGAAGGGGTGCGAGGCGTCGTCGGGCGGCGCGGTCCGGGCTGTCCCGGCCGGGTCGAGGGGCCCCGACGCCGCGGGTGCCGCGGGGAGGACGGCCGCGGCGTCCGGGGCGCCGACGAGCTCGGCCGTGATGCGGTACCCGTAGGGGCGGAAGCGCGCGAGCTCGCTCGCGACGGCGCGCACGTACTTGGCGCGGCCGCGCGGCCAGGTCAGGGCGTTGGCGCGCGCGTTGACCGCGGCGTCCAGGCCTGCGGACAGGACGCCGCAGAACCAGCGCTCGCGTCCGGGACGGGGGTCCAGCCGGTCGTCGAGGGGCTCTGCGCGGGCCGCGTCCACGAGGCGGGTGCCGCCCGTGCCGGCGGCGCGGGCACGCAGGGACTCGAGGAGCAGGGTGACGGCCGCGTCGACGTCGTGCACGGGCAGCTCGAGGGCCGAGGCGAAGTCGTTGCCCGTCCCGGCGGCTACCACCCCGAGCGGGATCGTGGTCCCGGCGACCGCGTTGACGCCGAGGTGGACCATGCCGTCCCCGCCCACGACGACGAGCGCGTCGAGCGGACCGCGGGTGCTGCTGCCGGCGACCGCGTCGCGGGCGTTCTCGAGCGCGAGGGGCGCGTTGGGGGCGCTGAGGTCCAGGACGTCGTGCCCGGCCTGGCGCAGGAGCTCGAGCGTGCGGGCGCCGTCGCCCCGGCCGCGCCCACGGTCGGCCGTCGGGTTGACGACGACACCGAGGCGGGCCGGGCGCGAAGGTGCCTCAGGCACCGGCGAGGGCTGCGGCGTCGCGCTTGTCGGTGCTGCGGTCGCGCAGGAAGGCGATCCCGACGGCCCCGAAGTACAGCAGGCAGATCGGCAGGGCCACGAGGATCATCGTGAGCGCGTCCGGGGTCGGGGTCATGACGGCGGCGAACACGAACGCGATGAGCACGGCCCAGCGCCACCCCGCGAACAGCGCCTTGGCCCGGACGAGTCCCGCGAAGTTCAGGGCGACCAGGACCACGGGCAGGACGAACGCCAGCCCGAACGCCAGGACCAGCCGCATCACGAAGCTCAGGTACCCCTGGGCGTCGGTGAGGTTGGTCGCGCCCTCCGGCACGAAGCCGGCCAGGATGTCGACCGCGTGCGGGAGGACCCACCACGCCAGGAACGCCCCGCCGAGGAACAGGGGCACCGATGCCCCCAGGAAGCCCATGGCGTAGCGGCGTTCCTTCGACGTGAGTCCCGGGGTGATGAACGCCCACAGCTGGTACAGCCACCACGGGCAGGACACGATGACCCCGAGAAACAAGGAGACCTTGATCTTCATGTCGAGCGCGGTCGCCATGCCCGAGAAGTTCAGGTTGATGACCTTGCCCTGCTCCGCGGCAGCCTTCTCGAGCGGGGCCTGCAACGCGTCCAGGAGCGGCTGGTACAGGAACCACCCCAGGATCGCTCCGGCGACCAGGCCGCACGAGACCAGGAAGAGTCGCTTGCGGATCTCGAGCAGGTGCTCGCGCAGCGGCATGCGCCCTTCGGACGTCTTGGTCGAGCTGGACACGGGTCAGGCCTTGGGGGCGTCGTCATCCTTGACGGCAGGCTCCGCGGGCTTGTCGTCGTCGCGCAGGTCCTTGACCTCGCTCTTGAAGATCTTGAGGGACTGGCCGACGCTGCGTGCCAGGTCAGGAAGTCGCTTCGCCCCGAACAGGAGCAGGACGACGACGACAAGAACGATGATGTGCCAGGGCTTCAGCATGCCCATGAGATGGCTCCTTGGAGTCGGACGCGAGTCTTGTTGTCGCAGATCCTACGCGTTGAATCGGCGCCAGCGGTCCCACGTCACTTTGTTGCGGGTCCTGCGCAGGACCCGGCGCTCGGCCCGCTCGGCGCGCAGGTGCTCCACGCGCTCGTGCAGCACCACCGGGTCGTCGAACAGGGTGGGCGCGGTGCTGGGCTGTGCGGCCGCCGCCGCGGCGGTCAGCTCGTCGGTGCGCCGGGCGAAGCGGTCCATGACCTGCGACGACTCCGACATCTGCCGCAGGAGCGCCTTGGCCTTGCGCCACAGGTCGCGGCCCAGGAAGAACGCGCCGACGAGCGTGCCGACGACCAGGACCGACCAGATGGTGAACCACATACCGACCAGCCTAGTTCGCGGAGGGCACGCCCGGGGCCGGGTCCGGCCCCTCGTCGACCGCACCACCGTCGACCGCACGCTCCCCGTACGCGGCCAGGGCGGCGCTCGCGGCCTGCGCGACGTCGTCGGCCACGGCCTGGGGCGTGACGGCCAGGACGTGGCGGGCGTGCTCGAGCAGGAGCCGGCGCAGCCACACGGGGTTGGTCACGCGCAACGACACCTCGAACGCGCCGTCGGGCAGGTTGCGGACCTTCTCCACGGGGACCTGCTCCGCGACCCAGCGGGCCGGGCTCGCGAACGTGATCGTGGCCAGGGGCGCGTCACCCGTGGGCGTGAAGTCGACCTCGGTCGGCAGGTCGTGCTCGGCCGTGGGGACGTCGAGCTCGGTCGCGGCCAGGAGCCGGTCGAGGCGGAACGTGCGCTGGCCCTGCGCGCGGTAGCACCACGCCAGGAGGTAGGACCAGGCGTCCTGGGTGTGCAGGGCAACGGGGTCGATCTCCCGCTCGGAGACGACGTCGGCGCTCGTCACGTACCGCACGCGCAACCGGTGCCGGTTCGCCAGGGCCGAGGACACGGTCGCCACGACCGCGGGGTCCCCGTCGGTGGGCAGGCGCACGTCCAGGGCTGCGGCGGCCTCGCCCGTCGCGCCCGTGAGCTTGTCCAGGACCGAGGCGACGACGTCGGAGCGTGCCCGGTCCGAGCGGACCGCGCCCGTCTCCCCCATGGCGCGCAGCGCCGCGATGAGCGCGACCGCCTCGCGCGTGCCCAGGCGCAGGGGCCGGGTCATGCCGCGAGCCTCGGTCAGGCGCACCACGCCGCGCTCGAGGGAGTCCGCGTCGAAGTCGATCAGGTCGTCGGGCCAGTACCCGGGGGTGCCGGACACCCACAGGGCGTCCACGTCCTCGACGATCTGGCGGGTCGTGACCCCGAACCGGGACGCGAGCTCCTCGACGGGCACGCCGCCCGCCCCGTCCAGATAGCTGACGATGCCCAGCAGGCGCACCAGCCGGTCGTCCGCGCGCTCAGCCACGCTGCTCCTCGGTCGTCGTCGTGCTCGTGCCGTCCCGGTCGAGGGACCGGTCGGTCGGGGAAGGGGTGAGACCCGTGGCCAGGTCCGCGGACCCCAGGCGCGCCGCGGCGCGCAACCGGCGCACGACGGCGTCGCGCAGCTCGGGCGGGCTCAGCACCACGACCGCGTCACCGTACCCCGCGATCTCGTCCGCGAACGTGTGCGCGTTCGTGTAGGGCACGTGCACGACGTCGCGCCCGTCCCGACGGGGCCCCGCCCCCTCGCCCGTGCCGTCGCCGTCGCTGCGCCCCCGCGCACGCAACGCCTCGGCCCGCTCCGGACCGATCGCCAGGCGTGCCTCGAGCTCGCGCCCCGCGCGCGCCCCCAGCAGGGCGTCGACGTCCACCCCCTCCGGGATGCTGAACGCCCCCGCCCGCCCCAGCAGACGCACCCGCCCCTCGATACGGCTCAGCCGGTACGCGCGCGGCGCCTGGCGCTCGCGGTCGAAGCCCAGCAGGTACCAGCCGCCCCGGCGCGCCGCGATGCGCCACGGCTCGACCGTGCGCGTGCGCACCTCGCCCGTGGACGCCGCCCGGTACGTGAACGACACCACGCGCAGCGCCTCGATCGCGTCGAGCAACGGCCCGTACGCGTCACCCACGGCCCGCACCCGGGGCGCCAGGCCCGCGACCGCGTCGTTCGCGATCTCCCCCGCCCCCGCCGCCCGCAGCTTCGTCAGGGCGCGCGAGATGTCCGTCCGCAGCGTCTTGTCCTGCCAGAACTGCGCGGCCAGCGACAGGACCCCGAACTCGGCCGGGGTCAGGTCCACCGCGGGCAGCGCGTACGCGTCCTGGTCGATCCGGTACCCCACGTCGTCGCTGTGGCCCCCGGCGTCGACCGTCACGATCGGGATCCCCAGGTCGCGCAAGGAGTCCTTGTCGCGCTCGAACATCCGCTCGAACGCCTCGGGCGAGGGCGCGTCGGCATACCCCGCCACGCTCGTGCGGATCTGCTGCTTCGTCATCGACACGCTCGTGTTCACGAGGGCGATCACGAGGTTCAGCAGCCTCGTCGCAGGGTTGACTGGTTGGCTCGTCTGATCAGGCATCGGCACCCACGCTAACGAACGGTAGCCTCACCCGTGTGATGACGTGGCGATCTGCAAGGGTGATGTCGCGCGGCCGAGGCTGGCAGGGCGCGCAAGAACTGACCGTCGAGCTCGACGAACCGCTGCCCGCGACCGCAGGACCGGGCGACCAGGAACGCCCCCGGACCGTGCGCGCGCTCGCGTACCCGCAGCTCGTGGGCGACCCCCAGGTCGGCGACCGCGTCCTCCTCAACGTCAGCGCCCTCGCCCGGGGGCTCGGCACCGGCGGGTACGCGCTCGTCGTCGCCCTGCCCGACACGCTCCCCACCGACCCGCCCGCAGGCCCCGGCCACCTCGTCAAGGCCCGCTACACCCCCCTGCAGGCCCTCGTCCTGGGCGTCGACGAGCAGGAGTCCCCCCACCACGACACGCTGCGCGACGCCGACGACCTAGGCGGCATGCCCGTCGTCGTCGCCGACCTGCACTCCGCGCTGCCCGCGATCGTCGCCGGCGCCCGCCTCGCCGCAGCCCAGGACGGACGCCCCGCCCCCCGCATCGCCTACGTCATGACCGACGGCGGCGCCCTGCCCGCAGCGTTCTCCCGCACCGTCTCCGGACTGCGCGACGCCGGCTGGATCCACACCTGCCTCACCGTCGGACAGGCCTACGGAGGCGACCACGAAGCCGTCACCGTCCACACCGGGCTCCTCGCCGCCCGCCACGTCACCGGCGCCGACCTCGCGATCGTCGCCCAAGGACCCGGCAACCTCGGCACCGGCACCCGTTGGGGCTTCTCCGGCGTCGCCGCCGGAGAAGCCCTCAACGCCGCCGCCACGCTCGGAGCCCTGCCCGTCGCCTCCCTGCGCATCTCCGGCGCCGACCCCCGCGACCGCCACCTCGGCATCTCCCACCACTCCCTGACCGCCTACGGCCGGGTGGCGCTCGCGGCCAGCGACGTCGTCGTGCCCCGCCCCACCCCCGAGATCGAAGCCCTCCCCGGGTGGGGGGCCGCACTCACCGCGCGCATCACCGAGCAGGCCACCCACCTCGCCGCCCCCCACGGGCGCCACCGCCTCGCCCACACCGAGACCGGCACCGCGCTCCTCGACGCGCTCCGCACCACCCCCGTCGGCCTCTCCACCATGGGCCGAGGACTCGACCAGGACCCCGCAGCCTTCCTCACCGCCGCAGCAGCCGGCCTCCACGCCGAGAGGAACCGGCCCGCATGAGCAACCGGACACGACTGGGGGGTGTCGTCGTCCTGATCGCACTCGTCCTCGTCGGCGCCGCCGCCGGGTCCCGCTGGAGCTACGACCGCCCCGCATGGTTCCTGCCCCCCGACGACTCGGCCGTCCCACCCCCCGAAGCCCCCGTCCCGATCGACGGCCCCACCTACGTCGAGACCCTGCCCCCAGGGCTCGACGGCCAGGCCGCCGGGATGCCCATCGGCGACTACACGACCTACCTCGCCGTCACCGTCGCCGCCGTCCTCGTCGTCTTCGCGATCCTCTACCTGCGCCGCCGCCGCACCGAGCCCGCCGCACCCGGCGAGACCCACCGCGACCACGTCGCCACAGGGGACACCGTGACCTCCGCCCCCACCCTCGAGGCCCAGCTCCCCGCCCTACGGCGCGGCGTCACCCACGCACGCCACCTCCTCGACACCGCCCGCAGCCCCCGCGACGCCGTCACCGCCGCCTGGATCGCCCTCGAGGACGCGACCGCCGACACCGGCCACCGCAGGCATCCCGCCCAGACCCCCACCGAGTTCACCACCACCGTCCTCGACGCCACCCCCGCCGACCCCGACGCCGTCACGACGCTCCTCGGCCTCTACCAGCGCGCCCGCTTCACGAACCACCCCCTCGCCGACCACGACGTCCAGACCGCGCGCGACTGCCTCGAACGGCTCGCCATCGCCTTCGCGCCACCAGGACCCGCCGCGAGCCCGACCCGGACCGGAACAGCTCCCCACGACACCGGACAGGCCACGACCCCATGAGCCGACGCCCCACCACCGGCAGACGCCTCCTCCTCGAAGCCGGGCTCGTCCTCACCGCCGGCACCGCCCTCGCCGTCGTCGGGCTCGACCCGCCCCACGCCCTCGTCCTCACCGCCGGCGCCCTCGTCCTCCTCGTCCTGTACCGACGCACACGACCCGGCGACGACCCCGAGCACCACGCCCTGCCCGACCGCAACCGCCACGGCGCCCGACGCGACCTCTCTGAGCTCACCTGGGCCATGCACGGCAACGACGGACGAGTCAGCGAACGCGCACACAAGCACGTCCTGGCGCTCGCGGCCAGGGCGCTGGCCGACCAGGGTGTCGACCTGCGCAGCACGGACCCCGCTCAGCAGCGCGCGGCCTCAGAGCTGCTCGGGCCGAAGGTCCACCAGCAGATGACGACCGACCTGCGCCCACCGACCATGCCGGTCCTGAGGTCCTGGGTCACAGCGGTCGAGGACGTGAGCGGCATCTCCGCGGGCCCAGGACGAGCGTCCGCCGCGCAGCGCCGCGAGACGGACGGCCGCGCGACCGACGGAACCACCACCGGCACGGACCACAGCACACGCACGACCACCACGACCACCACCGAGAGGCGAACCCGATGACGGACTCCCCTGCCCCCGCGCTCAGCGTGCCCGAGGTGGCCGCGCTCGGCCGCCGCATCCTCGACGAGGTCGGCACGGCCGTCGTCGGGATGCGGGACCCGCTCGAGCTCGCGCTCGCCACGATCCTCGCGGGCGGCCACGTGCTGTTCGAGGACGTGCCGGGGCTCGGCAAGACCCTCGCGGCCCGCAGCCTCGCCACGGCGCTCGGGCTCGACTTCGCCCGCCTCCAGTGCACACCCGACCTGCTGCCCGCGGACATCACGGGGTCCTCGGTCTACGACCCGGCCACGACCGACTTCGTGTTCCGCCCAGGACCGGTCTTCACGGGCCTCTTCCTGGCCGACGAGATCAACCGCACCGCGCCCAAGACCCAGTCCGCGCTGCTCGAGGCCATGGCCGAGCGCCAGGTCTCGATCGAGGGCAGCACGTACCCGCTGCAGCGCCCGTTCCACGTCCTGGCGACGTCCAACCCCGTCGAGTACGAGGGCACCTACCCGCTGCCCGAGGCGCAGCTCGACCGCTTCATGGTGCGCCTCGCGGTCGGGTACCCGGACCGGGACGAGGAGCGTGAGGTCCTGCGCCGCAGGCTCGACCGCCGTCAGGAGCAGGCCGAGGTCCGCCGGGTCGTCGACGCCGCCACGGTCCTCGCGATGCAGGCCGGGGTCGAGGCGACAGACGTCGACCCCGACGTGGTCACGTACTGCGTCGACCTCGTGGCCGCGACGCGCGCCGACTCCCAGCTCGAGGTCGGGGCCTCGCCCCGCGGGTCGCAGACCCTCGTCCTGCTCGCGCGGGCCGTCGCGGCCCTCGACGGCCGGGACTACGTGCTCCCCGAGGACGTCAAGCGCGTCGCGGTCCCCGTGCTCGCGCACCGGCTCACGCTGACTCCCACGGCGTGGGCGTCGAACGCCCAGCCGCAGACCATCGTCCGGGCCATCCTCGACCGCGTCCCGGGCCCCGCGACGGTCGCCAGCGCAGCGCGATGACGGCGCCTGCAGGGGGCGGAGAACCGACGGGCTGGATGCAGACCACGAGTCTCGCGGCCGGGGTCGTGCTCGGTCTCGCCCTGCTGACCACCGGCCTCGTCGCCGGTCGCGCCGACATCGCGGTCCTCGGTGCGCCGGCGCTGCTCGGCGCGACGTGGGCGTGGACCGCCCGCCCACGAGGCGGGACGGTCACGGCGACGTTCGTCCCGGCCGAGGCGGGCGAGGCGGGACCAGGCGAGCTGCGCGCGCGGCTGCGCCTCGAGGTGCCCGACGGCGCCGCACCCGTCCGCCTGCGGGTCACCAGCCCGGGGAACGACGACGCGGACGTCACGGTCCTCGTGGACGGGACCAGGACCCTCGACCTCACGACCCGCTCGGCCCGGACCGGGCCGCACCGGACGTTCCGCGTCGACCACGTCGCGGCGAGCGTCGAGGGTGGCTTCGAGTCACGGCCCGACGACGTGCAGGCACCCGGGGTCCTCGTGCTGCCGGCGGCCCTGCCGCTCGGTCGACTTCCCCTGCCTCATCAGCTGGTCGGGCTCACCGGACCCCACACGACCCGGCGGCTCGGCGACGGCACCGAGCTGCGGGACATCCATCCGTTCGCGCCGGGCGACCGGCTGCGGCGCATCGACTGGCGCGCGACCGCACGACGGTCCCCGGGCCTCGAGACCCTCTACGTGCGCCGCACCCAGGCGACCGCGGAGGCGACGGTCGTGCTCGTGCTCGACTCGCGCGACGAGGTGGGACCGGACGTCACGACCTGGCGCGGGAACGGCCCGCTCCCCATGGACCGTGCGACGTCTCTCGACGTCGCACGCAATGCCGCGGCGTCGGTCGCGCAGGCCGCGCTCGACGGGGGTGACAGGGTCGGCTTCGAGGACCTCGGGTGGGTCCGACGTCCCCTGCCCCCGGCCGCAGGCAAGCGCCAGCTGCGCAGGATCGTCCACGCGCTCGCGCTCGCGCACCCCGTCGGAGACCCCGGACGCCGCCTGCGTCCCCCGCAGATCCCGGCAGGTGCGCTCGTGTACATGTTCTCGACCTTCCTCGACGACGAGAGCGCCTCGATCGCCCGGACCTGGCGCGGTACGGGCCATCCGGTCGTGGCCGTCGACATCCTGCCCACGGTCGAGGTCCCGCGGGGCGACCCCGGCGTCGCTCTCGCCTGGCGGATCACGCACATCGAGCGTGAGCAGCGCCTCGAGAGCCTGCGTCGAGAAGGGATCCTCGTGGTCCGGTGGCTGCCCTCGGTCGACGACGGTCCTGGGGTGCCCGGCCGCACGCCACGATCGGCCCGGACCGCGCTCGAGCTCGCGGCCCGCCGGCAACGACACGTCGCGCATGGGACGTCCCGATGAACGCGCGCCTTCCGGTTCGCCCGGCTCCAGCAGCCGCCAGGCCCTCGACCGAGGTGGCCACCGGACCGACCGTCCCCGGGCCCGGTCTCCGCGCCGTGCTGTTCGGCGCCACAGCCGTGTTCGGCGCCCTGACCGTGCACAGCCTGCTCCCGTCGTTGCTCGGCAGCGTGGTGATCGGCCTCGCGCTCGCCGCGGCGGTCACCAGGTTCCCGCGGCCCCCTGTCCCGCACGCGATCGTCCTCGCCGGGGGCGCCGCGCTCCTCGGCGCCTCGACGGCGTTCGACCCGGTCGTGTTCGCCCTCCTCCCGCTGGTGCACCTCGTGCTCCGGGCATCCTGGTGGGTGGCGCGCGTCCCCTGGACGGGCGCGGTCGAACGGCGGGTCCTCGCGCTCGACCTGCGTCGCGCCGCCCTGGTGCAGGCGCTCTGCCAGGGGCTCGCGCTCGTGGCGTTCGCCGCCTCGGGCCTCGAGGGCAGCGGGTCCTGGACCGTCGTGGCGGCGCTGGCGCTGTGCGCGCTCGCCGTCCTGGTGGTCCCACGGACCTGGTGGCGTCGGTGAGCTCGCGCTGGACCTGCGAGCACGAGCACGCGGGGCCAGGATGGGTGGAGGCGCCCTGCGCCTGACACGCATCCCGACTCGAGGAGGACCACATGGCTGCCCAGAAGGACCTGCCGGAGTACACCGTCCCGTCGCTCACCCTCCAGGAGGGCAAGGACGTCGCGGCGATCCTGCAGGAGCGTCTGCACTCCCTGAACGACCTCGCCCTCACGCTCAAGCACATCCACTGGAACGTCGTGGGTCCGCACTTCATCGCGGTCCACGAGATGATCGATCCCCAGGTGGACGCCGTGCGCGCCATGGTCGACGCCACGGCCGAGCGCATCGCGACGTTGGGGGTGCCGCCGCGGGGCACGCCGGGTGCGATCGTCGCCGAGCGCACCTGGGAGGACTACCACCTGGGTCGCGCGTCGACGATCGCCCACCTGGGCGCTCTCGACGAGGTCTACCAGGGCGTGATCGCCTCGCACCGCAAGGCCGCGGCGGACACCGAGACGGTGGACACCGTGAGCAACGATCTCCTGGTGGGGCACCTGCACGAGCTCGAGCTGTTCCACTGGTTCGTCAGGGCGCACCTGGAGTCCTCGGGCGGCGAGCTCTCCACCTCCGGTGCGTCGACCGAGCGAGGCGCAGCCCGTAAGGCCGAGTCCGCGGCGAAGAACGAGGCCTGACTCCCCCGCCCGTCACCGGCGGCGCCCGTCCGCGACGAAGAGCCCCCCTGGTCCTCTTGAGTTCTAGCAGTCGTCGCAACGCCCGACCTTCGGGGATGCGATGGACTTTGAGATCAGACCCCTGCGAGCACCGCAGGGCAGGCGGAAGCTCGAGCGTGAGCGCGAGGCATACTTCCTGCTCATGGCCCAGGGCATGAGCAATAACGAGGCTTGCAGGATCGTCGGGATCAACCGGCGCACGGGCAAGCGGTGGCGTAACGGATCTCCAGCAGGAAGACGGCCCGCGGGACTCCCACAGTCGGTGGGGGTCGCGCGGGCCTTCTCGCAGTCTTCGGGCAGGTTCCTTTCGCTCTCGGACCGACTCGTGATCGCGGACCTGCTGCGGGAGCGGAAGTCGTTGCGGTCGATCGCCGCCGAGCTCGGGCGGTCGGTCTCCACGATCAGCCGGGAGGTCACACGCAATCGGCACCCGACGAACGGGCAGTACCGTCCGCACGCTGCTCAGCTGCGCGCCGAGGGCCGCCGGCCCCGCCCCAAGCCCGCAAAGATCGCATCTCACACGCCCCTGCGAGTCTTCGTTCAGAAGCACCTGGACCTGCGGTGGAGCCCGGAACAGATCAGCGTCGCGCTCCGATCCCGCCACCCCGGTCGGGCGGAGATGAACGTGAGCACCGAGACGATTTACCAAGCGATCTACGTCCAGGCGCGCGGCGGGCTACGGCGCGAGGCTGTGACCGCCCTGCGCACCGGACGCGCCCGTCGCAAGCCCCGCCGCCAGGCCCAGCAGCGCCAGCCCCGCTACTCCCACCCGATGGTCATGATCTCCCAGCGCCCACTCGAGGTAGCCGACCGAGCCGTACCCGGGCACTGGGAAGGAGACCTCATCATCGGCAAGAACCAGCAGTCCGCGATCGGAACCCTGGTCGAGCGAGCCTCCCGATTCCTCGTACTCGTACACCTTCCCGGGGACCGGTCTGCCGTGACGTTCCGTGATGCACTCGTGCAGACCATGGTGACCTTGCCGGTCGCGCTGCGCCGCTCGGTCACCTGGGACCAGGGCTCGGAGATGGGCCGCCACCACGAGTTCACCCTCGCCACGAGCATCCCGGTCTACTTCTGCGACCCCGCCTCACCCTGGCAACGCGGATCGAACGAGAACACCAACGGCCTCCTGCGTCAGTACTTCCCGAAGGGCACGGACCTGCGCCGCCACGACCGCGCGCACCTGGACGCCGTCGCTCATCAGCTCAACACGCGGCCCCGTAAGACACTGGGGTGGGTCACGCCTACCCAGCGGCTCACGCAACTTCTCAGGCCCGAATGATCGACTATCGTCGGCTATTATCGGTCTATGTCGATCATAGAATCCGAGGTATGTACAGCAACCACGACCGATGTTGAGCCCGCGGTCGCGTTGTTCCGGTCGTTGGGCGACCCAGCGAGGTTGGCGATCGTTCGCCGGCTCGCGGCCGGAGAGGCACGGGTCGCGGAGCTCACGGCGGATCTGGGTCTGGCGCAGTCAACGGTCTCCTCGCACGTGGCGTGCTTGAAGGACTGCGGCCTGGTGGTGGGCCGCATGGAGGGCCGGCGGGTGTTCTACTCGTTGGCACGCTCGGAGCTGCTGGACATGCTCGCGGCCGCTGAGACGCTGCTCGCAGCGACGGGCAGCGCAGTCGCGCTCTGCCCGACCTACGGCGCGGACGGGCAGGTGTCGGCGTGCTGAGCACGATCGCGGGCGCAGTCGGGTTGTTCGTCGCGACCAACCTCGACGACATCGTGGTCCTGACGGTCCTGTTCGCGGTCGCCGCGCGGGGGACGTCGCGGCTGCGCGGGTGGCAGATCGTGGCCGGGCAGTACCTGGGCCTGATCACGCTCATCGCGGTCAGCTTCCTGGCTGCGCTGGGCCTGACGATCGTGCCGGACGAGTGGGTGGGCCTGTTGGGCCTGATCCCGCTCGCGATCGGTGTCCTGGCCCTGGTGCGCACGCTGCGCGGCAAGGACGACGACGATGAGGCCGAGTCTGCCCTCAAGGCCGTTGGGCTGCTCGGCGTCGCGGGCATCACGATCGCCAACGGCGGGGACAACATCGCGATCTACACCCCGGTGTTTCGCACCATGCCGACCACAGACGCCCTGGTCACGATCGCGGTGTTCCTCGTCTTGCTCGCCGGATGGTGCCTGCTCGCGCGCGCCATCGGCAGCAACGAGAAGGTGACCGAAGCGCTGGAGAAGGTCGAGCATTGGCTCGTGCCCGTGGTCTTCATAGGTCTCGGCCTGTTCATCCTCGTCGAGTCCGGTACCCTCGCCCACATCGCATCGCTCCTGTGAACAGTACGGGCCCGGCCGCTCTAGCGGCCGGGCCCGTACCATCAACGCCGAACGTGTTGCGACCACCGCTGGAATCTGCCCCTCGACCAGGGGGGCTCTTCGTTCGTCCCGCTCCGCCCCGTGTCGTCGGGGCTGTTTTGGTGAGGTGTCCTGGGTGGTGATCAGCGTGGTCGCTACGCTTGGCACACTATTTATTAACGGAAGAAGCGGAGCAGAGCGGTCCGGCATAACGTGGCGACATGACGGAACGCCCCGACCCCGCACCCGTGCGCCAGCTCCGCCTCGTCGTCGAGGCGGAGGACTACGAGGCCGCGCTCACGTTCTTCCGCGACGTGCTGGGCCTCCCCCAGGAGGCCGCCTACAGCGGCACCGGCGGCGCCCAGGTGGCGATCCTCGACGCCGGGCGCGCCACCCTGGAGCTCGCGAACCCCGCGCAGAAGCGCATGATCGACGACGTCGAGGTGGGCAGGCAGGTCGCTCCCCCGCTGCGCGTCGCGTTCGAGGTGTCCGACACCGCAGCCGTCACGACGGACCTGGTCGCGGGCGGGGCTCGCCTGGTCGCCCCGCCCGTCCGCACCCCCTGGAGCTCGCTCAACGCGCGGCTCGAGGCGCCCGCCGGTCTGCAGATCACGGTCTTCCAGGAGCTCGACCCCGAGGCGCCCCGCTCCCCCGGCGACGCAGACCGCACGGCCTGAGCCCCGTCGTCGGGCCCCGCGGGACCTGACGACGCGCTACTCCCCCGCCGACCCCTGGGCCGCGCCCAGGTCCTCCGGGTCCGCGTGCCACGCCCGGCGGACCTGCTCGAAGCGCGTCGGCAGCGGCGGACGCACCCCGCCGTACCGCGCGTTGGTCCGCTGCACGAACCTGCGCCACGAGAGCACCAGGCCCTGCTTGGTGATGGGCAGACCGCTGGCCACCGTGACGCCGTTGTCGTGCGTGTGGTGAACGGTCAGGAGCAGTGCTCGCGGGATCGACCCCTCGAGCTCGGAGCAGAGGTCCTCCCGGACGTCCATCCAGCGGCGCAGGACCATGACGACCCCCGGTTCGAGGCGGTGCTCACGGACCGTGCGGTGCTTGCCGTGCTGCACGACGACGCGCCCCTCGCCCGCCTGAGCCCCCGCCGGGCCCAGGTCGAGAGAGTCGACCGTGCAGCGCAGCAGGTCCGAGTACCGGGCGCCCGTGGCGCGGGTCAGCCCGACGATCACGGCCAGGCGAACCATCTCCGGCTTGGTCGAGGCGTACATCGCGGCGACCGAGAGCTCCCGCCAGACCCACTCCGCCTCGTCGCGCGTCACGGGTGGACGCGGGTAGCGCGGCGCGAGGGCCGTCGCGGTCTCACCGCCCGGAGAGCCGGCGTCGGGCACGTGTGGCACGGGCGGGCTCGTCCCGTCCGTCGGGGCGTCCTGGGGTGAGTCGGCGTCGTCGGTGACCATGGAGCGAACCTACCCGCTTGGCACACTATTTTCCACGACCAGACACGGCGGGTCGCGCGGCACGTCGCCGCAGGCTCAGGCCTCCCGCAGCCGCCGCGTGAGGTCGTCGATCTCGCCCAGGACCTCGGTCGCAGCCCACACGCCGTGCCGCTGCGACGTCGAGATCCGCGAGAGGACCCCCGCGTCCGTGAGGCGGCCCAGCGCCTCGTAGGCCGCCGCCCCGGACGTCCCCGCGACCTGCCGCGCGAGGTCCCCGTCCAGCACGGGGTGGTCGAGGAGCGCATCGAGGATCGACGCCGCGGCCGACCCTGCGCGCGGGCGCACCTCGGACCGCCACAGCCCCGGGAGCTCTGCGAGGTTGTCCGCGGAGATCCTCGCCTCCTGCGCGGCCATCGACGCGCTGGTGGCGAGGTATCGCACGAACTGCGCCGCCCTCCCCTCGCGGTAGGCGTTGACGCGTGCGAAGTACTCCCCCGTGTCGGCGAGCATGGCCGAGGCGACGGGCACGACCAGCGTCGGCGCGAGCCCGCGGCGACGCCACACGGCCCCGATCAGGGCCCTGCCGATGCGGCCGTTGCCGTCGGTGAACGGGTGGACCGACTCGAACTGGGCGTGCGCGATCGCTGCCTGGGCCACGGCGGGGAGGTCGTCGCGCCGGAGGAACTCGACCAGGTCCTCCATGTACGCGGGCACGAGCTCGGGCGGCGGCGGGACGTGCACGGCTCCGCGGGGTGAGTAGTCGGACCCGCCGATCCAGTTCTGGACGGTCCGGAGGGTTCCCGCCACAGGACCGTCCAGGGGATCGTCCTTGAGCAGCGTCCGGTGGGCCGCGAGGACGTCGTCGAGCTCGATCGCCCCGGCGGCGCCTGCCGCGTCGACCAGCCTCGACACCGCCCGCGCCGCCGCGACCGTGACCTGGGCGTCCTTGCTGGCCCGCATGCCGATCGTGGCCTTGGCCAGGTCGGCGAGGCTCGCGTCGTGACGCTCGATCCGCGACGACGCCACGGCCTCGGTCCGCAGCAGGAACGTGGCGAACGACGACAGGACCGGGCCGTGGACCGCGTCGAGGCGCGTGATGTCCACGGCGGCGCGCTCGATGCGGGCGGCGTCCTCGGCCGTCGGCACGTACGCGACCTCGGCGATCAGGGGCGGCAGCGAGACCGTGACCTCGCGCAGCATCCGGTCCTCGCGCGGACCTCGGGTCGCCGAGCGCCAGGGCCGCACCTCGCTCGTGTGGCGCGGCCAGTCCGGCCCGTCCGTCGTGCTGCTCGTGCTGGCCGAGGTCATCGACAACCTTTCCTTGGACGCCCTTTGCTCAAGGTTATGCCCTCTAACCTTGACACGGCGAGCCGGAAGTCCAGGTTGGCTAGGCTGGTCGGCGATGACCTCCCACCCGCGCTCCCCCGGCTCCGCCGACGGCGACCCGCCGCTCCCCTCGACCGTCGCGCGCCCCGTCGAGCACGAGCTCGTGGTCAAGAAGTCCCGGTTCATCACCCTCCTGCACCCCGTCACGACGGTCGCGGACGCCGAGGCCGTCATCGCACGCGTCCGCAAGGAGCACTGGGACGCCCGGCACCACTGCACGGCGCTCGTGGTGGGTACCCATGCCGACCAGCAGCGATCGAGCGACGACGGCGAGCCCTCGGGCACAGCCGGCATCCCCATGCTCGAGGTGCTGCGGCACCGCCACGTGACCGACGTCGTCGCGGTCGTCACCCGCTACTTCGGCGGCGTCCTGCTCGGCGCCGGGGGCCTCGTCCGGGCCTACTCGAACGCCGTGAGCGAGACGCTCGACCTGGCCCCGGTCCTGCGTCGCGAGGTCATGGTCGAGGTCGCCGTCGAGGTCCCTCACGCGGAGGCCGGCCGGATCGGCAACGTGCTGCACGAGTGGTGCGCGACCCACGGCGCGGTGCTCGAGGGCACCGACTACGCCGCTCGTGCCACCTACCGCCTGCTCGTCCCGCCCCCGCAGCTCGTGCCGCTCGAGGCCGCCCTCGCGTCGGCGTCGAGCGGCACGCTGTCACCGGCCGTGGGTGACCGCCGGATCGTCGACGTCCCCGCCTGAGCCAGGGCGCGGGCGAGGGCCCCTCCCCGGCCGCGCGACGCCGTCGGGCATCAGCAACCTGCCCGAGGGGACCACGTCCCTCTCAGGGCACCCTCGGCGCCCTCGTAGGGCCCGTCCCGGGACACCCGCGGCCCGTGGCGCTCGCCCCACTGCGTCGCGCGACGGTCAGGAGCCCGCGGCGATCCCCGCGGGCCCCACGCGCGCGCCGTCCGGGACGCTCGACGGCGTACCCGCGTCCTCCAGGACCGCATCTCCCTCGGCCACCACGTCTCGGCCGAACGACCAGTCGCCGTGCACCGTGAGGCTGTTCGCGCCGCGCAGCGACGGAACCCCCTGGGCGAACCGCGCGTCGAAGTCGCCCACGAGCTTGTAGTACGCGCCGTCGAGGTCGATCAACGGCGCCTCGACCGTGGCCCTGAGCGTGAAGTCCTCGGCGAGCTCGTAGACGTCCGAGCGCAGCAGGAGCAGGTCGCTCGTCGCCTTGACGGGCAGGAACCGGCTGCGGTCGACCTCGATCACGGTCGATCCCTCGAAGACCTCGATCGCGGCCCCCATGGCCGACTCCATCTGGATCACGGGCGTCGACGACGGGTCGGTCGGGTCGACCGTCTTGGGGTTGACGATGAGCGGCAGCTCGAGGACTCCCCCGGTCCGCTCGAGCTCGGCCGCCAGCGCCCGCAGGTCGAGCCACAGGTTGTTGGTGTTGAAGAACTTGTGCCGCTCGATGTCCCCGGCGGCCGCCAGGTCCTCCTCGGGGGTCTGCGCGGTCTCGCGCAGCACCAGGCGGCTGTCCGAGCGCCGCACGACGACGTGGCCGCCCTTGCGGTCCGCGGGCGTCCTCCGGGCCACCTCCGCCGCGAAAGGAGCGCCCGACGCCGCGAACCAGCCGGCCATGGCCGCGTCCGGAGACGCTCCGAGGTTGTCCGAGTTGGACACGCTCGCGTACAGGTAGCCGGCGTCCAGCAAGGTCTGGAGCGCCCCCGACGCCACGAGGGCCGTGTACAGGTCGCCGTGCCCGGGCGGGCACCACTCCAGGTCCGGGTCCGCCGGCCACTCGACGGGCTCGAGGTCGTCCGCGCGCAGCTTGGGCTCACGGTTCTGCAGGAAGTCCAGGGGCAGCCCGTCGACCGCGAGGTCGGGGTAGGCCGCGAGCGCCGCGAGGGTGTCGTCGCGGGTGCGGAAGCTGTTCATGAAGAGCAGTGGCAGCGGGGCGCCGGTGGCGGCGCGGGCGGCGCGGACCTGGCGGGCGATGATGTCGAGGAAGGTGAGGGGGGCGGCGTCGGGGCTGTCCGTGGTGCGCACGGTGAGGAGCGACTTGGCGCGGTCCATGCCCATGGAGGTGCCGAGTCCTCCGTTGAGCTTGATGAGGACGGTGCGGGAGAGCGCGTCGGCGGCGTCCTGGGGGGTGACGTCGAGCTCGTCGCGGTGGGTGACGTCGGTGAGGGGTTCGATGTCGGCTTCGGGGACGGTGCCGGTGGCGCCGTCCTGCAGGAGTGCGTAGAAGCGGCTGAAGACGTCGATCGCGGTGGGGTGGACCCCGGCGTCGGCCATCTTGTGCTGGGAGTGGGTGAGGCCCTGGCTGCTCATGGTGTCGATGCTAGGACCGGTGGGCGGGTTCGCGCCGGGTGGGCCGTGGTGTGCCGGTCACATGCGGGGTGCCGGGGGGCGGGGCTACTCGAAGCGGGAGGGGTCTCCTGCGCCGACGCGCACGACCTCGGCCGCGCCGGAGGAGAAGTCGACGACGGTGGTGGGTTCGGTGCCGCAGTCGCCGGAGTCGACGACGGCGTCGACCTGGTGGTCGAGGGCTTCCTTGATCTCCCACCCCTGGGTCATGGGCTCGTCCTCGCCGGGGAGCAGGAGGGTGCTGGACAGGAGGGGTTCGCCGAGGGCACGCAGGATGGCCTGGGTCACGGCGTGGTCGGGGATGCGGACGCCGACGGTCTTCTTCTTGGGGTGCGCGAGGCGTCTGGGCACCTCGGAGGTCGCGGGCAGGATGAAGGTGTAGCTGCCGGGGGTGGAGGCCTTGATGGCGCGGAAGGCGGCGTTGTCGATCTTGACGAGCTGTCCGAGCTGTGCAAAGTCGGCGCACACGAGCGTGAAGTGGTGCTTGTCGCCGAGGTGGCG
Source organism: Oerskovia merdavium (assembly GCF_014836755.1). Classification (GTDB taxonomy): domain Bacteria; phylum Actinomycetota; class Actinomycetes; order Actinomycetales; family Cellulomonadaceae; genus Oerskovia; species Oerskovia merdavium. The sequence continues at coordinate 78,810 of NZ_JACSQF010000006.1, read as the reverse complement.
GATGTCGCGGATGCGCTGGGTGGCGCTGTGGGAGTCGAGCCGCGCGCCGAGGGCGTAGCAGGAGTCGGTGGGGTAGGCGATGAGGGCGTCGTCGCGCAGGAGCGTGACGATCTGGTCGATCGCGCGGGGCTGGGGGTCGACGGGGTGCACGTCGAAGTACTTCGCCATGGACCGAGCGTAGGCCAGCGCGGCTCGGCGTGCCGCGCGCCGGGGTGGGAGGAGAATCTGTGGGATGCGACTGGCTACCTTCAACATCCTGCACGGGCGGTCCACGGTCGACGACGTGGTGGACGTCGACCGGTTCGCGCGTGCGGTGGCGGACCTGGGTGCGGACGTGCTGGCGCTGCAGGAGGTGGATCGCAACCAGCGGCGCTCTGGGCACGTGGACCTGGCCCGGGTCGCGGCGGAGGCCATGGGCGCGGTCGACCACCGGTTCGCGGCGACGATCGACCGGCGGGGGGTCGGGGGGCGCGCGCAGTACGGTGTGGCGCTGCTCTCGCGCTTCCCCGTCCACGAGTGGCGGGTCCTGCCTCTCCCCCGTCGTCCGTGGTGGCGGCCGCTCCCGCGGGGGAACGACGTGCGGCGTCCGCGGTGGCGCCTGGACGAGCCGCGGACGGCGTTGGCCGCGGTCGTGCTGTCGCCGCAGGGCCCGTTGACCGTGGTCGCGACGCACCTGAGCTTCCTGGACGGCTGGGGCGAGCGGCAGCTCGACCACCTGGCGGCGGGCCTCGTGGGCGCCCCGCGTCCCCTGGTGCTGCTGGGGGACATGAACCTGCGCTCGGAGATCCCGGCGGCGGTCACGGGGTGGAGCCCGTTGGTGGTGGCCCGGTCGTACCCGGTCGCGCACCCGACGCTGCAGATCGATCACGTCCTGGCTGACGGGTCGGTGCGCCCGACGTCGCCGGGGCGGTCGGTCGACACGGGGCTCTCGGACCATCGGGCGCTCGTGGTGGACGTCGAGATCGAGCCTTTCGGCTGAGTCGGGGGGCAGCCCGCCCGTCGTTCGAACAGGAGTTCGACGGCGTCGGCACGCTCGTGGGCCATCGATAGAACACCTGTTCGAACCATGGTCGGAGATCCCCTCAGAACTGTCGAACAGGCGTTCGATCCCTTGCCTGCCCGTGGGACGAGGGCACTTCTCCCCCGCTCAGAGCGCCTGCCCGTGCGTGATGCGCACGACGGGCAGGCGCAGCGCCCCGGGCGCCCCGGCGGGCACGGCCGGCCTGAGCGGCTCGACCGGCGCCACACGGCGATAGGTGCTGCCGAGCGGGGGACGCGGGTCGGTCTCCCCGCGGCGCGGCCACATCGCGACCGCGCGCTCTGCCTGGGCCGTGATGGTCAGCGAGGGGTTGACGCCGAGGTTCGCGCTCACCGCGGCCCCGTCCAGGACGTGCAGCCCCGGGTGGCCGAACACCCGCTGGTACGCGTCGATCACGCCGGTCCCGGGTGACTCGCCGATCGCGCACCCGCCCAGGAAGTGGGCCGTGAGCGGCATGCCGAACGGTTCGCCGATGCTGCCGCCGGGCGCTCCGCCCATGACCCGGGCCAGACGCCGGGCGGCCTCGTGGGCCGCCGGGATCCATCCGGGGTTCGGTGCGCCGTGCCCCTGGCGCGAGGTCATCCGACGCCGGCCCGTCCACGTGCGCCGCGTGTACGTCGTCAGCGAGTTGTCGTGGCTCTGCATGACCAGGGCGATCACGGTGCGCTCGGACCAGCCGCGCAGGTCGAGCATGGCGGGCAGCCGGCGGCGCTGGGCCCACAGCTCGCGCACCCACTCCCCCGGCGAGGGCGCGATCCCGGGGCGGGCTCCGTCGTCGGGCGCGGTCCCCTCGCCCTGAGTGCGCGGGCCGCGAGCGCCGCGGGGCGTGACGAGGACGGTCTGCAGGAGGGCCATGGCGTTCGAGCCGCGGCCGTAGCGCACGGGTTCGACGTGCGTGTGGGCGTCGGGGTGAAACGAGGAGGTGATCGCGACGCCGCGCGTGTAGTCGGGCGCGGTTCCCCCCGGGGGGCGCCGGTCGGCCGTGGCGCCCAGCAGGGCCTCGGAGTTGGTGCGGGTGAGCATGCCGAGGCGCTCGGAGAGGTGCGGCAGGGTGCCCGCGTCGCGCTGGGCGTGCAGGAGCTGCTGGGTCCCGTGCGCGCCGGCCGCGAGGACGACGTGCCGGGCGGTCCAGCGGGTGCGCCGGGCGAACGGTCGGTCGGTGCGCCGCGAGGTGACCTCGTAGCCCCCGTCCGGGAGCGGGGCGATGCGTGTCACGGTCGTCAGGGGGTGGATCCGCGCCCCGGCGGCCTCGGCGAGGTGCAGGTAGTTCTTGACGAGCGTGTTCTTGGCGCCGTGGCGGCACCCGGTCATGCACTGGCCGCACTCGAGGCACCCGCGCCGTGCGGGTCCCGCGCCGCCGAAGAACGGGTCGGGCACGGGCACCCCGGGGGCGCCGAACAGCACGCCCACGGGGGCGGGCGTGAACGTGCCCTCCACGCCCATCTCGCGCGCGACCTGGTGCACGGCCTCGTCGGCGGGCGTGCGGCCCGCGTAGGTGACGACGCCGAGCATGCGCCGGGCCTGGTCGTAGTAGGGCGCGAGCTCGGCCTTCCAGTCGGTCAGGTAGCCCCACGAGGGGTCGGTGTAGAACGCGTCGAGCGGCTCGTAGAGGGTGTTGGCGTAGACGAGGGACCCGCCGCCGACCCCGGCGCCGGCCAGGACGAGCACGTCCCGCAGGCGATGCACCCGCTGGATGCCGAGGCAGCCGAGGCGCGGCGCCCACAGGAAGTCGCGCAGGTGCCAGGAGGTCGCGGCGAAGTCCTCGTCGGCGAAGCGGCGACCGGCCTCGAGGACCGCGACCCGGTACCCCTTTTCGGTCAGCCGCAGAGCCGCGACGGACCCGCCGAAGCCCGAGCCGACGACCAGCACGTCGACGTCACGGGTCAGGGTGCGGTCCTGGTCCGCAGAGATGTCGTCGGTCATGGTCGTGGTCACCTCGTCGCACGTGCGGGCGCCCCGTCGCGCCCGGCAGGTGCTCATCCTGCCACCAGCCACGGGGCGGGGCGCACGCACCTCCTGCGAGTCCGCGAGCGCCGACCTAGCGTGGGGAGGGACCGGTTCGACGCGTCCCTCGACACCCCGACGGAGGAACACCATGCCCGACGACGCCCCCGCCTTCCCCGCCCAGCAGCAGGAGCCCCCGGGGCTCACCGCACCGATGGACCCGGCTCCCGACCACGGGGAGACCTCCTACCGCGGTTCGGGCCGTCTCGCGGGCCTGCGCGCCCTGATCACGGGCGGCGACTCGGGCATCGGCCGGGCCGTCGCGATCGCCTTCGCGCGGGAGGGCGCCGACGTCGCGATCGGCTACCTGCCCGAGGAGCAGCAGGACGCCGAGGAGACCGCGCGCTGGGTGCGTCAGGCGGGCCGCGAGGTCGTCCTGCTGCCCGGGGACCTGCGCGAGGAGCAGGTGGCGCGCGACACGGTCGCCGACGCGGTCGCCCGCCTGGGCGGTCTGGACGTGCTCGTCAACAACGCGGGCTTCCAGATGGCGCGCAGGTCGTCGATCGCGGACGTCACCACGGACGACCTCGACCGCGTGCTCAAGACCAACCTCTACGCGCTGTTCTGGGTCACGCAGGCCGCGCTCGAGCACCTGGGCGAGGGGGGCTCGATCGTCAACGTCTCCTCGATCCAGGCCTACCAGCCGTCCACGTCGTTGCTCGACTACGCCTCGACCAAGGCCGCGATCAACAACTTCACGGTCAACCTCGCCGCGGAGGTCGGCGCGCGGGGGATCCGCGTCAACGCCGTGGCCCCCGGACCGATCTGGACGCCGTTGCAGCCCGCGACCCAGCCGCCCGAGAAGATCGAGGCGTTCGGTGCGGACACCCCGCTCGGTCGTGCGGGGCAGCCCGCCGAGGTCGCCCCGGCCTTCGTGTTCCTGGCCTCGCCCACCGACGCGGGCTACGTCTCGGGGACCGTGCTGGGGGTCACGGGCGGCAAGCCCGTCTTCTGAGGTCGCCCCGCCGCCCCGCCCGGCCGGGGCGGCGGTCTCGGGCTAGCCTGGACGCGGGTCGAGAGGTGGCCCGCACGCACCGCAAAGGGTCCCTCGGAGGCCGACGATGCCCACGACCATCGCCCAGCTCATGTCCACGACGTTCTGCACGGTCGAGCAGAGCGCGACGGTCGCGAGCGTCGCGCGCGCGATGATCGACGAGGACGCCGGCGACGCGGTCGTGCTCGACGACGGGGACGTCGTGGGCATCCTCACCGACCGCAGCATCGTGCGCGCCCTGGCGGCCGACGCCTCGCCCGACCATCCCGTGGGCGGGCTGTGCACCGAGGACCTCGTGGTCCTCAGCCCCCAGGACCCCGCCCGGGAGGCCGTGCGGATCATGGAGCGCCACGCCCTGCTGCGCCTGCCCGTGATGGTCGGGGCCGAGCTCGTGGGGATCGTGCGGCTCTCCGACCTCGTGACCGCGATCGAGCGCGGGCTCGTCACCGTGACCGAGACCCAGGGCGCCGGGAGCCTGGAGGGCGCCTGAGCCGAGCCCGTGTGGGGTGCCCCGGGGCGACCCAGGCCCGGACTTTCGCGTGCGGGCGCGTAGCGTAGTCCCCGAGAGGTGGAGGACCGGCGCGCTGTGCACCGGACACCGGACACCCCCGAGCACGAACGGGTACGCAGGATGACGCAGGAGCTGCAGCAGACCACCACCACCGCCCCCTCGACGGTCGAGTACGGCACCGGGGTGAGCCCGGCCTCGGCCGTCGAGTCCTCCGTCGCGGCGGCTGCCCGCGCCCTGGCCGAGGAGCCGAGCCTCCAGGAGACTCTCGACCGGATCGTCGAGCTCGCGGTCGCCATGGTTGACGGCTGCGACGCGGCCGGGATCTCGCTCGTGACCCGCAAGGGGCAGATCGAGACCCCGGCGGCGTCCCACGCGCTCGCCCGACGCGGCGACGAGCTCCAGTACGCCCTCAACGAGGGGCCGTGCCTGGACGCGATCCGCGAGACCGACCTGGTGCGCACCGACGACCTGGCCACCGAGCCCCGCTGGCAGCGCTGGGCCGACCAGGTCCAGGACGAGCTGGGCGTGCGCTCGATGCTGTGCGTCCAGCTCTTCACGAGCGAGACCTCGCACGGCGCCCTCAACCTCTACTCCCGGTCCGTGGCCGCGTTCCCCGCCACGACGCTCTCGATGGTCTCGACGTTCGCCGCGGTCGCCGCGGCGGCCCTGACCGCGGCCCGCACCGAGGAGCAGCTCACGAGCGCGGTGCAGACGCGCACCGTGATCGGGCAGGCCCAGGGGATCCTCATGGAGCGCTACCAGCTCTCCGCGCAGCGCGCGTTCGGGGTCCTGAGCCGTGTCTCGCAGGACTCCAACGTCAAGCTCTACGACCTCGCGCGCCAGGTCGTCGAGACCCGGGTCCTGCCCCAGCGCCCCAGCGCCGACTAGGGGCCCGGGTGCCGCGGGACCTTCGGTCCACCACCGCACCACCGCACCACCGCGCCACGCAGCGGCGCGGCGCGGACCCGGCTCAGCCCGCGGCCGCGCCCTTGCGCCGGAAGAGCTGCGCCCCGCCCACGCGGCTCACGCTGCCGGGCTCGAGCGCCGCGAGGCACGCGTCGGCGCGGTCCTTCGCGTCCTCGCCCAGCCCGCCCGCGACGGACAGCGCGTCGAGCAGCTCGTGGGCCACGTCGGGCAGGCGGCGGCTGCTCTCGCTCGCGTGCACCACGAGCAGGTCCAGGGCCCCGTCGGAGTCCAGCCCGTGCGTGGCCATGAGCACGCCCTTGGCCTGGTCGACGACGGCGCGGTCCGCGAGCCCCACCGCGACCTGGCGGGTCACCTCCCGGCGCAGCGCGTCCTCGTGGGCCGCGGTGCTGTCCACGACCAGGCCCACGACCTCCACCACGGCCCCCGACGCGTCCCGGCGCCCCTGACCCGTGACGGTGACCGTCCTGGTCCGGCCCCGGGCGTCGACGATCCGGTGGCTGCAGCTGAAGGGACGCCCCGTGGTCCGCAGCATCGCGATCTCGCGCAGGACCGCGTCACGGTCGTCGGGGTGCTTGTGCGAGGCCAGCAGCGCGGCCGTGGGCGCGACCGATCCCGGTGCCAGCCCGTGCAGCAGGTACATCTCGTCGGACCACCACCACTCGCCCGTGCGCAGGTCCACGCGGTACTGCGCGGTGGGGTGCGCGCGCCCGATGCTCAGCGCCTCGGCCAGGGGGTCGCGCCGGCGACGGCGGGGGGTTCGTTCGGTCGTCATGAGGTCTCGCTCTCAGCACAAAGTGTCGAGGGGCCGCTTCCTGACTCCTAGGTGCCCCACCTTAGGCCCCGGCGAGCAGGAGAGCCAGCATGCCCTCGCGACCCGGCGACCCCACGGTGACCTCCTGACACCGCGGGCGCCCGCCTCACTCCTCGAGCGCGTGGTGCGGCGGCAGCGGGTAGAGCGTGTGCTCGGTGTGGTGCAGGACGTTCGTCACGAGCGCCCCCACGTGCTCGGTGGCCTGCGCGTAGTAGACGCTCGTGCCCTCCCGCCGCGAGGTCACCAGGTGGCCCGCACGGAGCTTGGCCAGGTGCTGGGAGACCGCGGGCACGGGCCGGTCGAGGGCCTCGGCGATGGCCGTGACCGACATCTCGGTGCCGGTCAGCATCTGCAGCACGGCCAGGCGCGTGCGGTCGGCGAGCAGCCGCAGCACCTCGACCGCCCGGTCGAGGTCGGCCTCGGGGGGAGCGGTGGGTCTGACGTCGCGCTGCGTGGTGGCCATCCCCCTCATGCTCCCACCTGAGCGCCCGACCGCGCGGCAGGCGCAGCGTCCGGGCCGGGTGCGTCGCCCCGCGCGCCAGGGACCGGCCACAGCGACCGCGCGGCCAGGGTCGCGCCGAGCGCGACCAGCGCGAGCACGCCGGCCGCCCACGACAGGCTGAGCGCCCCCAGCAGCCCCGCGAGCGGGTACGTCACCAGCCAGCACGCGTGGGACAGGGAGAACTGCGCGGCGAACGCGACGTGCAGGTCGTCGGGACCGACCGCCCGGCGCACCACGCGCCCCACGGGCGTCTCGACCGCGGACCAGCCGGCGCCGATCGCCGACCACGCGAGGGCCACCCCGACCAGGGCGACGTCCTGCGGGGCCGCGAGCACCAGCGGCACGACGGCGCAACCCACGCTCAGGAGGGCGGCTCCCCCGAGCATCACGCGCCGCTCGGGCACCGCGCGCAGCACACGGGGCAGGGCGAGCGCGGCGACCACCGACCCTCCGCCGCACACCGCCAGGAGGAGAGCGACGCCGTCGGGCCCGAGCCCCAGCACCTCCCGGGCCACCACGACGCTCTGGACCAGCACGAACGAGACCGCCGCCGCGACCGCCAGGTCGAGCGCGAGCACCGGACGCAGGGCGGGCGTGCGCACGAACAGCACCACGCCCCGGCGCAGCCGCCACCCGAACGAGCCCTCCGGTCCCGAGGGCGCACCCGCGGGCTCGTGCACCCGCCGCGGGAGCGCGACCGAGACCACGAGCAGCGCCGAGGCCCCGAACCCCACCGCGGTCCCCCAGAAGAGCTGGGACGGGCTCAGGACCAGCAGGAGCACGGCCGCGAGCGCCGGGGACGCCACGGCCTCCAGGTCGTAGGCCAGGCGCGAGAGGGACAGGGCCGAGGTGTAGTCGCGCTCGTCGGGCAGGACGTCGGGCACCACGGACTGGAACGTGGGGGTGAACGTGGCCGAGGCGCACTGCAGGATCACGACGAGGACCAGGACCTGCCAGACCTCGCCCACGAACGGCAGCGCCAGCGCGACGCCCAGGCGCACGAGGTCCGCCCCGACGAGCACCGCGCGGCGCGGCACGCGGGCGAGGAGGGCCGCGGCGAGCGGGGCCAGGACGACGTAGGCGACCATCTTGACGGTGAGGACGGTCCCGAGCACCGCGCCAGCGCGCGGCCCCGCGAGGTCGTAGGCGAGCAGGCCCAGGGCGACGGTCGCGACGCCCGTGCCCGCGAGCGCGACGACCTGGGCGGTGAACAGTCGCCGGTAGACCGGGTGGGACAGGGCGGAGAGCATGCCCCCATCATCCTGCTTGCTTGCGCAGTGATGCAACTATGCAACCAGTCGACCCGGATCCTCCCGGACGTGGGATCCTGGAGCCGTGTCCGACCTGACGTCCCGTCGTATCCCGCCCGGCCCCATCCTGCAGGCGCTGCGCACGCACCGCTTCCTGCCCGACTGGACGCTCGACGTGCCACAGCTCGCGTTCGAGCACGCGCTGGACCTCGCCGAGGGCGACCCACGACGCCTCGTGCTCGAGGAGGACGGCACGATCCGCGTGGAGAACTCCCCGCAGCCCTGAGGGCTAGACCTTGCCGTGCGGGTAGATGTCCGCGAGCACCGGCTCGAAGGGGCGCGAACGCAACGTCATGCCCGCCTCGAGGGGCGTCCGCCCGGCCTTGGCGCTGTTGCACGCCTCGCACGCGGCCACCGCGTTCATCCAGCTCGTGGGGCCGCCCTGGCACCGGGGCACCACATGGTCCATGGTCGTGGCGGGCGCACCGCAGTAGCCGCAGCGGTGCCGGTCCCGGCGCAGGAGCGCCGCCCGCGAGTAGGGGACCCGTCCCGTGCGCTCGTAGACCCAGCGGGTGTGGACGTAACGGACCAGCTCGACCGAGACGGGACGCTGGTAGGGGCCGAAGGTCTCGCCCTCGACGGCCTCGCGCACCGCGGCGACCCGCCGGTGCAGCATGCGGATCGCGTGCCCCAGCGAGACGCGGCCCAGGACCTGCCCGCCCCCCAGGTTGTAGATGAGGACCTCGCTCATCGACCGACTCCCGTCTGCGTCCCGTGGCGTCGAGGTCCTCGACGCCACGGGCGCTCGCGCTGCGTGCGGAGAGGGCGGGAATCGAACCCGCCCCACGGGACGCAGGTGCGTCCCGTCGCCCTCCTTGGCACATGCCTCTCCAGGGGTAGCCGCCCGACTGCAGACCGGGCGACTTGGGAACTCCACGCACACCACGGTTCCCCGTCGTGACCAGGTTCATGTGCCTGGCTCGCCGCGCTACCACTGTGGCGCGGTCTCGTGTGCGTCAGCTCGTGCGGGCCGCCGGGGCGGCACCTCATGAGAACGGGTCAGGAGCGGTGGCGTCCGGGCTGCCCCGTACGACGCCGGTCTCCTGACCGGACGATCACCACAGTAGCCTCCGCCCCCGGGGACACGGCAAGGGCTTTTCGGGGAGAGATCGCGCAGGAGCTCAACGCACGACGGCGCAGAGACCGTCGGCACGCGCCCGAGCGCCGACGCACCTGCCGCCACCACCCGCCGCGAGGGGTCGGTCTAGGCCCGGCACGTCCCGCAGACCCCGGACAGGGCCACGTGCGCGGGGGCGAGCGTGAAGTCGGCCGTCGTCGCGAGCCACGTCGTGACCGGGTCGAGCAGGTCGCCCGGCAGGTCGATGATGCGCCCGCACGAGCTGCAGATCGCGTGCAGGTGCTCGCGCGTCGGCTCGCCCGGGGCCAGGTGGTAGGCCGTTGCCCCTCCCCCGATGTGCACGTGCGTCACGACGCCCAGGGTCGTGAGCCGGTCCACGGTCCGGTAGATCGTCGCGCGGTGGATGCCCGGGTGCCGGGCCTCGACCCGGGCCGAGAGCTCGTCGGCGCTCGGGTGCCCCTCGCCCGTGGCGAGGACCTCCAGGACCGCGCGCCGCGCCTCGGTCACGCGGTGCCCACCCGCCCGCAACCGGTCCAGCGCGGCCTCGACGGGGTCGGCCCCCTCGGGGGCCGCACCGAGCACCCCGCCCGCTCGCGCTGGGCCGGACTCCCCCGGGCCCCCGGGCTCTCCGAGAACCTCGGCCCGGCGCGGGAGGCCGACGTCACCCTGCGCGTGCCCCTGCCCGGTCACAGCGCCGCGATCCCGTCACCGACCATCTTGGCGCCCAGCACCAGGAGCAGCACGGCCATGATGACCGCGTTGTTCTGGATCATCCAGGTCTTGAGCTCGTCGAGCAGGGTCGCTGCACGCGCGCCCATCGCGAGGTAGATCACCACGGGGGCGGCGACCCCGACGCTCGCCACGACGACGAACACCGCGAGAGCCCCGAGCTGCTCACCGGTCTGGGACGTCGCGGCAGCGATGGCCGCAGCACCCGAGACCACGAGCAGCAGGTTCTTGGGGTTGACCGCGCCGAGCAGGACCGCGAGCCCGAACGCCTTGACGGGCGTGAAGGCGTCGATCGCGCTCATCCACCTCGGCGTCTCGGGCGCCACCCCCGCGCGCGGGCGCCCTCGCCACTGCTTGAACGCGAGCAGCAGCAGCAGGACGCCCAGGACGATCTTGACGACGCTGGCCCACGTGGGCGGCCCGGACTCCGCAGGGGTTGCGGCCCCGGCCACGAGAAGCACGATCGACCCGAGCGCCGCGATCCCGACGATCCACCCCAGCAGGAACGAGAACCCGTTCGCCGTCGCCTTCCTGCTGACGAGCATCAGCACCACCGCCACGATCGGCATGGGGCTGATGAGAACACCCACCGCGATGGGCAGGGACTGACCGATGGCTGCGCCCACGGCACTTCCTCTCGTCGTGCGGCGGGCGCCGGGACGCCGCGCCGCGTTCGTGGTCCTGCTCTCGACCCGGGGCGCGCGCCCGGTCCGGACCGGTTCGGCCGAATCGGGCAGTGCCCCGCCGCACCGGTCACCCCGACCGTAGTGCCGCGCCTCCCACCCCGCGCGGGAAGGTTCCCCGCCCCGGCAGGCGCGCGGCGCCGTCGGGCCTTCAGGAGGCGGGCGCGCCCGCGGGTGCGGCGCCCGGCGCGCCGGGCGCCGCCGGACCGTCGCCGAGCGCCGCGTCGAGCGCGGTGTCGACGTCGGGGTAGGTGGGGGGCAGGTCGTCCGGCCCGACGGCGCCGCGCAGCACGTCGCGCACCTGGCCCACGTCACGTGCCAGCACCAGGCGAGCACCGACGCGGTCCAGGTCGCGGCGCAGGGTCGCGAGCATGTCGGCGGCCTCGACGTCGACGAACGGCACCGTCTCGGCGTCCAGGACCACGACCCGGGGCGAGGCCTCGGCGACCAGGCGCCGCACGGCCGCGCGCACCGTGTCGGCGTTGGCGAAGAACAGGCCCGACTCGACGCGGACCACGAGCGCCCCCTCGACGCCCTGGCCCCCGTCCTTGCCCGTGGCCACGCGCCGCGCCCGGTCGACCCACACGCCGTGCGAGTTGCGCACGAGCACGGCCACGTGAGGCCGTGAGGCACGCCCCAGGAGCAGGAACAGCGAGAGCACGATCCCGATCACCAGGCCCGGCAGGGTGTCGAACACCAGGACGCCCACGACGGCCGCGAGCGCCGCCCAGAAGTCGTGCCGGGCCGCCCCGCCGTACAGGTCCTTGGTCCGGGGCGTCGCGAGGCCGTACAGGCGGCGCAGCGCCTTGACGTCGACGAGCTCGATCACCGCGGCGATGACGACGGCCGCGAGCGTGGCCTCGGGCAGGGACTCGAACACGGGCGTGAGGAACAGCAGGGTGAGGATCGTCAGGGCCGCCGCGACCAGCCCCGAGACCTGGCTCTTGGCTCCCGCGCCGCCGTTGACGGCCGTCTTGGACAGGCTGCCGTTGACGACCATGCCGGACGCGAGGCCCGAGCCGACGTTGGCGGCGCCCATGCCGAGGAGCTCGCGGTTGGCGTCGATGTCGTAGCCCTCGCGCGAGGCGTACGTCTTGGCCGCTCCGAGGGCCTCGGCGAAGCCCACGAGCATGACGCCCGCCGCCGGGCCGATCAGGTCGGTGTAGGTGTTCCAGTCGATGCCCGTGGGCAGGCCGAGCGCGGGCAGGCCTGCCTGGATGGGGCCCAAGATGTCCACGCCGTCGTCGTCGAGCCCGAGCAGCAGGACGAGCGCGATCCCGATCCCGACCACGACGAGCGACCCGGGGACCTTGGGCAGCCAGTGCTTGAGCGCGAGCACCGCGGCCAGCGACCCGACGCCCAGGACCACGGTCAGGGGGTGCGCCGTGCCGAGCTCGGTGAGGATCGCCCAGAGCTTCTCGAAGAAGTTCCCCTCGCCCTTGTCGACGCCCAGGAGCGCGGGCACCTGCCCGATGACGATCGTCAGCGCCAGGCCCACGATGAAGCCCTTGAGCACGGGTTCGGAGATGAACGAGGCCAGGAATCCCAGGCGCGCGATGCCGGCGACCAGGCACAGGACCCCGGTCACGAGCGCGACCGCGGTGGTCAGCGCGACGAAGGCCGCGGTGTCGCCCGGGCGGAAGGCCGCGACCACGCTCGCGGACAGCGCCGCGGTCGCGGACATGGGCCCCACGATCAGGTGGCGCGAGCTGCCGAAGGCCGCGTAGAGGATCAGCGAGGGCACGGCCGCGTACAGGCCGACGACGGGCGAGACGCCCGCGATCGTCGCGTACGCGAGCGACTCGGGCACGAGCACGGCCCACACCGTCAGGCCGGCGACCACGTCACCGCGCAGCCAGGCCCCGCGGTATCCCTGGAGCGACGCGAACAGGAGGCGTGGTCGCGTGCTCGTGGTGCGTGGACCGGTGCTGTGCGGCATGCGCCCGCCTCTCTCCGCGAGGCGCCGGGCGCGCCTCACGGGTGAACGTATCGGCGCTGGGCGCCCTCGGCATCAGGAAGCCTCGCGTGCGGCCCGACGGCGCCGCTCACCGTGCACCGGTGCCTCGCCGTGCGCGGGGGCGCCTCCGGGGCTAGATGCCCAGCACCACCTTGGCGACCGAGAAGTAGATGATCAGGCCCAGGGTGTCGACGAACGTCGAGATGAAGGGTGCCGCGACGATCGCCGGATCGATGCCCGCGCGGCGCGCCAGGATCGGGATGCTCGACCCGACCGTCGTGGCGAGCACGCACACCCCCACGACCGTGACGGCGAGGACCTGCGCGATCGAGACGCCCGCGCCCCAGGTCGCGGGCCCGAACCCGACCGCGGCGAGCACCGTGCCGAGCAGCAGTCCCGTGAGCATCTCGCGGCCCACGACGCGCAGCAGGTCCCCGCGCCGGATGTCGCCCACGGCCAGGGCGCGGACCACGGTCGTGGCGGCCTGGGAGCCCGCGTTGCCGCCCGTGCCGATGAGCAGCGGGATGAACAGGGCCAGGGCCACGACCGTGTCGAGCTCGGCCTCGAAGTAGCTCTGGACACCGACCGTCAGGCTCGCCGCGACGATCAGCAGCAGGAGCCAGACGACCCGCGAGCGCACGAGCCCCAGGACCGAGACCGACAGGTACGGGCGGCGCAGGGGCTCGGAGCCACCCACGCGCGCGGAGTCCTCGTCGTCCTCGGCCTCGAGGATGCGCATCGCGTCGTCGACCGTGAGGACCCCCAGGAGCCGGTCCTCGTGGTCGACCACGGGCACCGCGACGTACCCGCCGTCGCGCACGACGTTCGCGGCGTGCTCCTGGTCGTCGGTCGCCTCGACCGTCACGGCCGGGGACATGACCTCCTCGACGGGGGTTCCGGGATCGCTCACGAGCAGCCTGCGCAGCGAGACCACGCCCTCCACGACGCGCCCGGGGCCCAGGACCGGCACGGTGTAGATGGTCTCGACGTCGTCCCCCGCCCGGCGCAGCGCGTCGAGCGCCCCCTCGACCGTGGTGCCCCGGCGCACCGAGGCGACCCGGGGCGACATGCGTCGGCCCGCGCTGTCCTCGGGGTAGCCGAGCAGCGCGGTCGTCAGCGCCCGTTCGTCGGGGCCGAGCCCCTCCAGGAGCCGGGCCGCGACGCCCGCGGGCAGCTCGTCGAGCAACGAGGCCCGGTCGTCGGGGTCGAGCGCGGCGAAGATCTCCGCGGTCGAGTCGGCGCGCAGCGCGTCGACGAGATCGGCCTGGATCGCCGGGTCGAGGTCCTCGAACACCTCGACCGCCCGGCCCTTGGGCAGCAGGCGGAACGCGACCGCGCGCCGATGGTCGCCCAGCCGTCCCAGCTCGTCGACGACCTCCTGGGTGTCCATGCCCGCGATGCGGTGCTGCAGGTCCTCCAGCTCGTGGGGTCGCTCGGTCCGGGCGTCGGGGTGTGCACGCATGGCCCCACCCTCTCAGGGGACCGACGGGTGCGGCCCGTCGAGGACGGGGCGCGAGACCGCGCGGGCCCCGGTGCGGAGGCTGCGGGCGGTGGGCGTGCCCGGCTCAGCGGCGCACGCGGTAGTGCACGTGCACGACCCCGCTCGCGAAGCGCCGCTCGTCCACGAGCTCGAGGTCGGTGCGCACACCGAGCGGGAAGCTCGCGAGCCCCCCGCCCAGCAGGACCGGGCGTACCAGGAGCCGCACCTCGTCGACCAGGCCGGCCGCGAGCGCCGCGGCGGCGAGGGTCGGTCCCCCGAGGCCGACCTCGGTGCCGGCGCCCGCCACGAGGTCTCGGACCGCCTGCGGGTCGAAGGTCCGTTCCAGTCGCGTGCGGGGGGCCGAGACCTCGGTGAGCGTGGTCGAGTAGACGACCTTGTCCGTCTCGCGCCACTGGGCGGCGAAGTCGCGCGTCCCGGGCGAGGGGTCGTCGAGCATGGCCGGGTCGTCCCAGACGGCCATGACCTCGTACAGCCGGCGGCCGAACAGGTAGGTCCCCACGGGGCGCTCGAGGTCGTTGATGAACGCGAGCACCTCCTCGTCGGGGAAGCTGAACTCGAACGAGCCCGACGTGTCGGCGACGTAGCCGTCGAGCGAGGTGTTGCTCGTGTACGTCAGCAGTCCCACGGTTCCTCCTCGGTGAGGGCCCTAGGCGTGACCGGGGGGCGCGTCACGGGGCGGCGCGTGGTGGCGGGGGCTGTGCCGGGTCCGCAGGTAGCGGGTGCCGCCGACCACCCCGAAGAGCAGCGCGAGCACGAGCAGCAGGAACGGCAGCACCGGGGCGCCCGTCGTGACCAGGAGCGCGGCCAGGACGAACGAGCCGAGCGCGAGCCAGAGCACGTTCCCGACGGGTCTGGGTTCGCTCGGGCCGACCATGGTCCCCTCCTTGCGCTCGCGCCCTCTCAGCCTACTCCGGGGCCGTCGGGCTGGCGCCTGAGCGGACGCCGGGAGCGCGCGCCGCGGCGGGCCGGGCGGGCAGGCACCGTGCTGTTCGCGTCCCTTTCTGGGACGTGAGGGGGCGCCCGCTCACGCGCCCGGGTCCTCGGGCCAGTCGTGCTTGGGGTAGCGCCGCCGCAGCTCGGCGCGGACCTGGGCGTACCCGGTCCGCCAGAACGACTCGAGGTCGGCGGTGATCGCCGCGGGGCGCCGCGCCGGGGACAGCAGGTGCAGCAGGACGGGCACCCGGCCGTCGGCGACGCGTGGGGTCGCGCGCCACCCGAACGCCTCCTGGACCTTGACCGCGAGCACGGGCTGCTCGCCCGTGTAGTCCACGCGTGCGCTCTTCCCGCCGGGCAGGTCCACCCGGACCGGCGCGAGCTCGTCGAGCCTGCCCGCAGCGGGCCAGGGCAGGAGCCTGCGCAGCGCGCCGGTCAGGTCGAGGCGCTGGAGGTCGGCGGCCGTGCGGACCCGGGCGAGGTCGGGCCCGAGCCACGCATCGAGGCCCGCGAGCAGCGCGTCGTCGGACACGTCGGGCCACGGGTCGCCCAGGGCGCGGTGCAGGAACGCGAGCCGGCGCCGCAGCTCGTGCGCGGGCTCGCGCCACGGCAGGACGCCCAGGCCGTCGCGCTCGAGCCCTGTCCGCAGCGCCGCGACGACCTGGTCGGCGGGTGGGTCGGTGATCTTCTGCGAGGAGATCTCGATCGCGCCCAGCCGCGTGGTGCGCCGAGCGTGGATGCGCCCGCCCGTCCAGCTCACGTGCTCGTCCTCGCGCAGCGCGGCGGACGCGGCCTCGTAGGCGAGGTCCTCGTCGATCGGTGCGGCCGAGCGGATCGTCGCGTCGCGCCGGCCCGCGCCGCGGTCGGCGTCGGCGACCGCGAGCCAGTCGTAGCCCGCGAGCGGGGAGCCCGGCGGGAGCGCGGCACCGGTGCCCGACGCCATCAGGTACGTGGCACCGTTCGGGCGCCGGCGCGCGACCCGGTCCGGGTGCGCGAGCGCGACCACGAGCCCCACGGCCAGGTCGAGGCTCAGGTCCGCGCGCCCCCGGCCCGCGCCGCGGGCGCCGCGTCCCGGCAGCAGTCGTTCGAGCCGCTCGGCCTGCGCGCGCCACGACCCGCTCGCCGGGCCGCCGCGTCGTGCGTCCCGCAGGGCCGCGACGAGGTCCGCCCCGGGCGCACGCACGTCGTCGGACAGCAGGGCGACCACCTCGGCGGCGAGCCGCGGCCCGACGACGTCGCTCGCGTCCAGGAGGGCGCGCGCGAGCCGCGGGTCGGCCGGGACGCGCGCGATCTCGCGCCCCCGGGGCGTGACGGCCCCGTCGGCGGTGACCGCGCCGAGCGACTCGAGCGTCGCGCGGGCGACCGCCATCGCGGCCGCGGGAGGAGGGTCCAGGAGCGCGAGGTCCGCGCCGTCGGGACTTCCCCAGCACGCGAGCTCGAGCGCGAACGCGACGAGGTCGGCCGTGAGGATCTCCGGCACGGGGTGCGCCACGAGCTGGGCGTGCTCGCCCGGGGACCAGCACCGGTAGACCGCGCCCGGGCCCTCGCGCCCCGCGCGCCCGGCCCGCTGCTCGGCCGCCGCCCGGCTCACGCGCACGGTCACGAGGCCCGCGAGCCCGCGACGGTGGTCGGTGCGGGGCTCGCGCGAGAGCCCCGCGTCGACGACCACCCGCACGCCGGGCACCGTGAGCGAGGACTCCGCGACGGCCGTGGAGACCACGACCCGACGGCGTGGGCCCGGGGTCAGCGCGAGGTCCTGCTCGCGCGCGGGCAGCCTCCCGTGAAGGGGGCGCACGTCGGCGTCGATGCCACCGAGCCGGCGTGCCACCCCGTCGACCTCGCCCGCGCCGGGCACGAAGACGAGCACGTCGCCCGGCTGCTCGGCCAGCGCGCGGCGCGTGGTGGCCGCGACGTGGTCGAGGAAGGCCCGGGGGACGCCGCGCTCGTCCAGGCGCGGCCCGGGCGGGGGCGCCCAGACCTCCCGGACGGGGAACAGGCTGCCGTCGGCGACCACCACGGGCGCCGGGGAGCAGTCGCCCAGCAGGTTCGCGGTGCGCTCGGCCTCGATCGTCGCGGACATCGCGACGAGGGCCAGGTCGGGGCGCAGGTTCGCCCGGACGTCCACGAGCAGCGCGAGGGTCAGGTCGGCGTCGAGGTGACGCTCGTGGACCTCGTCGAGGACCACGACGTCCACCCCGGCCAGCTCCGGGTCACGCTGCAGGCGCCGCAGCAGCACGCCCGTCGTGACCACCTCGATGCGCGTCTCGGGGCCCGTGCGCGACTCGCCGCGCACCGAGAAGCCGACCGTGCGCCCGACGGGCTCGCCCAGCAGGTGCGCGAGGCGACGCGCCGCGGCGCGGGCCGCGATCCGGCGGGGCTGGGTCACGACGACCCGCGACGAGCCCGCGAGCGAGGCTCCCGTGCCCCCGGGCCGTGCGGACGTCGACATGCCCGCGAGCGCGGGCGGGACAAGGGTCGTCTTGCCCGTGCCGGGAGGTGCCTGGAGCACCGCGACGCCCCGGGCACGCACCGCGTCGACGAGCTCGCCCAGGTGGTGGCGGACCGGGAGATCGGGCGGCGAGGCGAGCAGGCGGGCGATCGGGTCCAGGTCCACGGGGTTCATTGTCCCCTGGCCGACCCGCCCCGCCTGCGCGCGGGCGGGTCAGCGCCCCGAGGCCTCGGCGAACACGTGGAGCAGGGGCGTGCGCAGGCCCACCGTCTGCCGCGTGAGGAGGTCGACGACGGTCGGGGCGGACGCCCGGGCCACGCAGAGCTCGACGCGCAGGCGGCGCGCGAAGCGCACGGGCTCGGAGGACTCGCGGAAGCGCAGCGACGGCGGGTCGGCCACGACCTCGTTGACCTCGGTGACCTGGATCGCCCAGGCTCCCGCGGTCTCGAGCGAGGTCGTGAGGGCGTCGAGATCGGCCGAGTCGAACGTCGCGGTGAGGACCACGGCGTCGGGCGTCGAGGGCGTCTCCGACGTCGTCGTCGAGGCCACCGGAGCCGGGACCGGGTGCTCGGCCGGGGCGACCGTCCCCGCCCCGCCCGGCGTCCCGGCGGAGCCCGCCGCCGACAGCCCCGAGACCTGGCCCAGCGTGTAGGCGTTCGCACCCTGCTCGACCTCGTCCATGCCGAACTCGTGCCCCGGGGCCACCTTGAGGCCGACGGTCTTCTGGACGGCCAGCGCGATGAGGAGCGTCACGACGAACGAGAACGCGATCACGACGACCAGGGCGATCGCCTGCGCACCCAGCAGGTCGGCGCCACCACCGAAGAACAGCCCGTCGGCACCCGCCGCGTTGATCGCGTGCGACCCGAAGAGCCCCAGCAGGAGCGAGCCGAGGATGCCGCCCACGAAGTGCACGGCGATGACGTCGAGCGCGTCGTCGAACCGGAAGAACGTCTTGAGGCCGAGCGCGAACGTGCACACCACGCCGGCCGCCAGGCCGATGACGAGCGAGGAGAGCGTGCTGACGTAGCCCGCGCACGGCGTGATCGTCGCGAGGCCCGCGACCCCGCCCGTGATCGCACCGATCACCGTGCCCTTGCCCGTGCGCAGACGCTCCATGACGAGCCACGCGCCCATGGCGGCCGCTCCTGCGACGTGCGTGTTGAGGACCGCCTGCGCCGCGACGCCGTCGCCCTGGAGCGAACCGCCGCCGTTGAAGCCGAACCAGCCGAACCACAGGATCCCTGCGCCCGCCACGGCGAGCGGGATCGAGTGCGGGATCGACCCCGCGGCCAGCCCTGCCTGCGTCCCACGACCACGAGGACCGCGAGCGCCGCTGCCCCCGCGGCCGCGTGCACGACGATCCCGCCCGCCCAGTCCTGGGCGCCGATCCCGACGAGCCAGCCGTCGGGGTTGAAGAGCCAGTGAGCGACGAACGGGTAGACGAGCACCGACCACAGGGCGAGCGTGACGACCCAGCCGACGGTCTTGAGCCGCCCGACGGTCGCGCCGGTCAGGAGCGCCGGGGTGATGATCGCGAACATCATCTGGAAGGCCACGAACGCGAGCGTCGGGATCGCCACGTCGCCGTCGACGGCGTGCAGCGCGGGCGTCGGGGCCGTGTCGAGCCCCGTGAGCCCGAACAGCCCGAGGTCGCCCATGAACCCGTTCCCGATGTCGTCACTGAACGCGATGCTGTACCCGACCAGGATCCAGGTCAGCGAGATCACGGCGATGGGCACCAGGTTCTGCTGCATGATCGCGAGCACGTTGCCGCGCCGGACCAGGCCCGCGTAGAACAGGGCGAGTCCCGGCATCATGAACAGCACGAGGGCCGCCGAGACGAGCACCCAGACGGTGTCGCCGCTGTCGATCACCAGCTCGGACATGAGACCTCCCGCAGGACGGCTCGGGGCGCCTCCTGGCACCCCGGGACTGGGGCGCGCGTCCTCCGCACGGCGACGCGCGAGACAGATCTTGGAGCGGACCGGCTCCCCTGGGCCCCTGCGCGCCACGGGCGGCTCCGGTCCGTGCGAGCATCGCACGAGATCGGCCCGCGCGACATCGGAGCACGGGCGTCCCGGCACCGGGGCGCACGGCCCGGCGCCGGCCCGAGAGGGCGCTAGTCTGGGCGGACGCGCGGGACGGTGCCCGCCAGGTCACGAGGGTCGGAGGTGGAGACGTGCGGACAGCCCAGGCGCTGCGCGAGCGCTTCGACCACCTGACCACCGCGTCCGCGGCCCGGACCGTCGCGACGGTGCCGCTCGTGCTCGTGCTGGCGCTCGCCGTCGGGCACTCGCTCGGGACCACGTCGCTCGGCGCCGTGCTCTCCCTGCTCGGTGCCGCGACCCTCGCGGCGACCGCGGGTGTCCTCGGGGTCGCGCTCGCGTCCGTCGCCGTGGCCGTCCTGCTGCTCCTGACGATCCCTGTCGCAGCCGAACCGGTGCCCCTGGCGGCACCGGTGCGCCAGCAGAGCCCGACGACCCCCGGACGGCCACGGCCGCGGGCACCGGGAGCCCTCGTGCTCCCGCGCACCGCCTGATCCCCCAGACGTCCTGAGCCGTTCGCGGCCCGGGTGCTGCGGACGCGGCGCGGGAGCTCCATGCTCCCCTCCCCTCCGTCCCGCAGGAGTCCGCCGTGCCCGTCCTCGACACCCTCACCCATGCCCTCTCCACGCTCGTCCACCCGCTCCAGCTCGTCGTCGCCTGGATCCTCGTCCACCTCCACGGCGCCCTGACCTCGCTCGGCCTGGACCCCGCCGGAGGCGCGGGGTGGAGCCTCGCGATCGTCGGCCTCGTCGTGGTCGTCAAGCTGCTGCTCGTCCCGCTCGTCGTGGCCCAGGTCCGTGGCATGCGTGCCATGCGGCTGGCCTCGCCCGAGATCCGCCGCATCCAGGAGAAGTACCGCGGCCGGACCGACGCCGCGAGCCGCGACGCGGCCCGGCGCGAGCAGCAGGAGCTCATGACCCGCACCGGGGCGAACCCGCTCGCCGGCTGCCTGCCCGTGCTCGTGCAGGCGCCGGTCCTCTTCGCGCTGTACTCGGTGCTCTCGGGCATCGGTCGCCAGACGCCCGTGGGCGCGCTCACGGGCGACCTCGTCCGCCAGGCCGACGCCGCGACGCTCCTCGGTGCCCCGCTCTCCGGGACGCTGACCGGCGCGCTGGGTGGCGCCGCCGGTCTGCTCGGCGTCCTGGTCCCCGCCGTCCTGATCGTCCTCATGTACGCCGCGCAGGTCCTGACCCAGCGTCTGAGCGCGCGCGACAACCCGCCCGCCGACCCCACGAACCCGCTCGCGCGGCAGCAGGGCGTGCTCGCGTTCGTGCTCCCCGCGGTCTCGGCCGTGGTGGCCGTCGGCTTCCCCGTCGGAGTGGTCCTGTACTGGGCCACGTCCTCGCTGTGGGGGCTCGGGCAGCAGCTCGTGGTCGGGCGGCTCCTGCCGTCGGGCGGGCAGGAAGGGTCACCGGCGCCTCGGACCTCGGTGACCGGATCCCCAGCGCCCGAACCCACCGCGACGCCACGCGCCGGCGGTCAGCGACCACAGCCGCGTCGGGGCACGACGCGGAGGGGACGCCGGGGCTGAGGCCGGTCGGTGCATCTCGTGCGGAAGGGAGCATGGCTTGGAGGAGAGCGCCGCGAGGGCGCGGGAGTGCGAGCGCCTGCCCGGTCGCCCGGCACCGGACCCCGTCAGGATCCCGTCAAGACACCTTGACATCGACGGGACCGCGGCAGGTTGATGGAGGGATGAGGACGAGGTCGCGCAGGACCGCCCTGGTGGTGACGGCGGCGCTGGCCGCCCCGTTGGTGGTGTGCGCTGTGCTCGCACCGTTCCGGGACGACGTGGCGAACACCAACGTCGCTCTGGTCCTGGTGCTCGTCGTGGTGGGCGCCGCGGCCACCGGGCGCAGGACCGCCGGGATCGGCGCGGCCCTGTCGAGCGGGGTGTGGTTCGACTTCTTCCTCACCGAGCCGTACCACCAGCTCACGATCACCGACCGGACCGACGTCGAGACGACCGTCCTGCTGCTGCTGGTGGGCGTGTCCGTCACCGAGATCGCCCTGTGGGGCCGGCGTGAGCAGGCGCGGTCGAGCCGTCGCGTGGGCTTTCTCGCCGGGTTCGTGTCCTCGGCTCGCCTGGTCGCTGCGGCCGACACCCCGCCGTCGGTCCTGATCACTCATGTCCAGCGACAGATCGTCGAGGCGCTCGACATCGACGAGTGCCGCTTCGACACGGCCACCGGTGGCGCCCACCCGCGGCTGCACGCGGACGGCAGCGTGACCAGCGGCGGGAGCCTCGTCGACGTCGAGCGCGACGGTCTGCCCACCGGTGACCGGATCGAGCTGCTGATCGAGCACGCCGGGACCGTCCACGGCCGCTTCCTCCTCGACGCGACGACGCGGGTGCGGCGCCCCGACGTCGACCAGCGCGTCATCGCCGTGACCCTCGCCCAGCTCGTCGGCGCGGCCCTCGCCACCCCGCGGAGCGGCGATCGCCGCACCTAGCCCACGAGAGTGCGTGCCGGACGCACGCCCGCGTGTCGTGGCGACCTGGGCCCGCCGTGCGCCGTGCGCCGACGGCTCAGTCGCGCGAGACCACGACGCTCGCGCTGTGCCCGCCGAAACCGAACGCGTCGACCAGGGCGTGGCGCGCCGTCGTCGGGCGTGCCGCCCCTCGCACCACGTCGAGGTCGATCGCCGGGTCCAGCTCGTCGACGTTGAGCGTGGGAGGGACGAGCCCGTCGCGCAGCGCGAGCAGCGCGGCGACGACCCCGAGCGACCCCGAGGCTCCCAGCAGGTGCCCCGTGGCCCCCTTGGTCGAGGTCACGGGCGGGGGCTCGCCCAGCGCAGCCCGCAGCGCGGCCGCCTCGTTGAGGTCGCCCACAGGCGTCGACGTGGCGTGCGCGTGCACCAGGCCGAGGTCGCCGGGCGCCAGGCCCGCCGAGCGCAGCGCGAGCGAGATCGTGCGCGCCTGGTTGTCCGGGTCGCCGCCCACGATGTCGAACGCGTCCGACGTGAGCGCGGCCCCCGAGACCGCGCCCAGGATCCGCGCGCCGCGCGCTCGCGCGTGCTCCTCGCTCTCCAGGACGACGACGGACGCCCCCTCGCCCATGACGAACCCGTCGCGCGCGACGTCGAACGGGCGCGAGGCCCGCCCCGGCTCGTCGTTGCGCGTCGACATCGCCCGGGCCTGGGCGAACGCGGCGATCGAGAACGCCTGGACTCCGGCTTCCACTCCCCCGCACACGACCACGTCGGCCGTGCCCGCGAGGATCATCTCGCGCCCCATGACGATCGCCTCGACCCCCGCAGCGCACGCGCTGACGGGCGCACGCGCGCCGGCCCGGGCGCCCAGGTCGATCGAGAGCCAGGCCGCGGGTCCGTTGGCCATGAGCATCGTCACCGCGTGCGGCGAGACCCGTCGGTGCCCCTGCGTCTCGAGCACACGGCTCTGCTCGAGCGTCGTGGCGATCCCGCCGTTGGCCGATCCCACCGCCACCGCGAGACGCGTGGGGTCGACCTCGGGGCTGCCGGCGTCGGCCCAGGCCTCCCGGCCCGCGACGAGCGCGAGCTGCTCGGCCCGGTCGGTCCGGCGTCTGATCCGCACGCCGAGCGGGTCGGCGAACGCGTCGTCCACCCGTGCCGCGATGCGGACCGGCAGCTCGCGTGCCCAGGCGTCGTCCACCGCCCGGACCCCCTGCTCGCCGCGCAGCAACGCGTCCCACGTCCCCGGCGCCGTCGACGACAGCGGTGTCACCGCGCCGACCCCTGTCACCACTGCTCGCGTCATGAGGCTCTCCCGTCACCTGTCCCACGGCGTCTCCTCGACCCTGGTCGCAGGCTAGGACAGGCGTACCGGTCGCGCGCCGCGAACCGCCCGTGCGTGAGCACCGTCACTCCGCGCTCGCCCCGTCCCGTCGGAGCCGGACGCCGACGACGACGCCGGAGACCCGACGCGGGCTAGGCGACGGCGAGGGCCATGACGTGCTGCGTCCTGCCGTTCGCGTCGACGTACGCGCCGCGGTCGGCGAACCCCGCGCGGGAGTACGCACGCCGCCCGGCGACGTTGTCCGCATCGACGACGAGGACGACCGACGCGAACGGTTCCCGGCCGAGCCGCTCGGCCAGGTGAGCCACGAGCGCCGGCAGAGAGGCGGCCACCGAGGACCCGACCCCGACCCCCTGATGGTGCCGGTCGACGAGGAAGCCCCGGAACACCACGACGTCCTGCGGACGGGCGCCGTCGAGCCGGTCGAGCATCTCGCCGGACGCGCCGCCCGGGTGCAGGACCCCGACCCCCGCGACCTGGCCCTCGCGCCGGACGACCAGCACGTACCGGTCGGCGTCCGCCTCGGCGAGCGTCAGGATCTGGTCGGCGGACGCCGAGAACACGTCCTGCCCGGGAGCACCCGTGACGTCCCGCAGGGCGCGCAGCAGACCGGCCCGCGAGCGGGCGTCGCCCGCGAGGTCGTCGAGGAACGAGACGTCGATGCTCGTCGACCGCCCGGTTCCGCTCGCCACCCGGCGACCCTACGTCGGCACCGCACGCTCACGAAGCCCTGACGCGGTCGCCGGGAGCGCCCTACCCTCGAACTCATGACAACGCCGTCGTCCAGCAACGAGCGCCCCCTCGAACCCGACATCGTGACCGACCTGCGCGACCGCATGACCTACGGCTCGTACCTGCACCTGGACAGGCTCCTGGACGCCCAGGTCCCGGTCAGCGCGCCCGTCCACCACGACGAGATGCTCTTCATCGTCCAGCACCAGACGACCGAGCTCTGGCTCAAGCTGGTCCTGCACGAGCTGGCGTCGGCGCGCGAGCTCATCGCGGCCGACGACCTGCAGTCCGCGCTCAAGCGCATCGCCCGGGTCAAGCACGTCCAGCGCACGCTGACCGAGCAGTGGTCGGTCCTGGCGACGCTCACCCCGAGCGAGTACGCGCAGTTCCGGGGCTTCCTGGGCAGCTCGTCGGGGTTCCAGTCGCACCAGTACCGTGCGGTCGAGTTCCTGCTGGGCAACAAGAACGCACGCATGCTGACGGTCTTCGCCTCGGACCCGGCGGCGCACGAGCTGCTCGAGCGGCTCCTGCACGAGACGAGCGTCTACGACGAGTTCCTGCGCTGGCTCGCGCGCCACGGGCACGACGTACCAGCCAGGGTCCTCGGGCGGGACGTCACGCAGGCGCACACCCTGGACGAGGACCTCGTCGAGACCTTCCGCGCGATCTACGAGGACCCCGAGGGAAACTGGCTCGCCTACGAGAGCTGCGAGGAGCTCGTCGACCTCGAGGACAACTTCCAGCTCTGGCGCTTCCGGCACATGAAGACCGTGCTGCGCATCATCGGGACCAAGCGGGGCACGGGAGGGTCGAGCGGCGTGGGCTTCCTCGAGAAGGCCCTCGACCTGACGTTCTTCCCCGAGCTCTTCGCGGTCCGCACCGAGATCGGCCGGCAGTGACGCCGGGCCGCGCGGCGGCGTCCGGCGGAGCGGGCAGGTCCGCGAGCGCCGTCGGGTTCTCGGTCGACGCCCGCTGGGAGCGGGGCGCGGGATGGTCGGGCCCGACGGCGCTCGTCGCCACCGAGCGCGGCGTCCGGCCCGCGACGGGTGCGGACCCGGCGCCGGGCCGCCACCTGCCGGGCACGGTGCTCCCGGGGCTGACCGACGCGCACGTCCACCTGGCCCTGGTCGACCCCGCGGCCTTGCGCCGGGGCGGGCTGGCCGCGGTCGACGACCTGGGCGGGAACCCAGACGTGCTCGCGGAGCTGGCCCGGACGCCGGGCCTGCCCGTCGTCCGCTACGCGGGGGCCTTCCTCACGGCACCGGGCGGGTATCCCTCGGACAGGTCCTGGGCCCCTTGCGGTGCGGTCGAGGAGGTCGCGGGCCCCGCGCCCGCCGTGTCTGCGGTCGACCGTCAGGTCGCGGCCGGGGCGTCCTTCCTCAAGGTGGTGCTGCACCCGGGCGCAGGTCCCGAGCTCGACGACGAGACCCTCGGCGCGATCCTCACACGGGCCCGCGCGCACGGTCGGCCCGTCGTCGCGCACGTCGAGGGCGAGGGGCAGGCCCGCCGCGCCCACGAGGCCCGCGTCGACCGGCTGGCCCACGCACCGTTCACCGAACGCCTGCCCGACGACCTGGTCGCTGCCATGGCGCGCGCGCAGCAGTGGATCAGCACGCTCGACATCCACGGCTGGGAGAGCCCGACCCGCGAGCAGGACGTCGCGCTCGACAACCTGTCGCGGTTCGCCGCGGCCGGCGGGACGGTCGTCTACGGCACCGATCAGGGTAACGGGCCGCTCCCGGCGGGGGTCGATCCGCGCGAGCTGTGCGCGCTGGGTGCCGCGGGCCTCGCGGCCGACGACCTGCTGCGCGCCCTGACGTCGACGCCCGTCGCGACGTCGACCACCTACGTGCCCGGCCCCCGGCCCGACCCGGACGCACCACCCGCGGCCGTCGCCGCATGGCTCGCGAGCGCCGTGGTCCTCACGACCTCCGACCTGGTCGGCTCGCCGCCCCCTCCGCCCGAACCCCTCGGAAAGGCCCACCCGTGACCGACTCCCCCGCTCCCGTGACCTCCCGCACGGGCTCGCCCGCCCAGCGCGCGGCCCTCCTCGACGACGCCGACCCGCTCGCGCGCTTCACGGACGCGTTCGTGGCGTCCGACGACGTCGTGGCCTATCTCGACGGCAACTCGCTCGGGCGCCCCACGCGCGCGAGTGCCGACCGTCTGGCCCGCTTCGCGACCGAGCACTGGGGAGCGCGCCTCATCCGCGGCTGGGACGAGTCCTGGTACGAGCTGCCGCTGAGCGTCGGCGACCGGATCGGGGCGACCGTGCTGGGCGCGGCGCCCGGCCAGACGTTCGTGGGCGACTCGACGACCGTGATCCTCTACAAGCTCGTGCGCGCCGCGCTCGACGCCCGCCCGGGCCGGACCGAGATCGTGCTCGACAGCGGGAACTTCCCCACCGACCGCTTCGTGCTGCAGGGCGTCGCGGCCGAGCGGGGCGCGACCCTGCGCTGGATCTCACCGGCGCACGACGGCGGCGTGACCGCCGAGCAGGTCGCGGACGCCGTCGGGCCCCGGACGGCGCTCGTGGTCCTCAGCCACGTCGCCTACCGCTCCGGACATCTCGCCGACGCCCCGACGATCACGCGTCTCGCCCACGACGCCGGCGCGCTCGTGCTGTGGGACCTGTGCCACTCGGCGGGGTCGGTCCCGGTCGAGCTCGACGCGTGGGACGTGGACCTCGCAGCGGGCTGCACCTACAAGTACCTCAACGGCGGCCCCGGCTCGCCCGCGTTCGGCTTCGTCCGCTCGGACCTGCAGGCGACGCTGACCCAGCCGATCCAGGGCTGGATGGGCAGCGCCGCCCCGTTCGAGATGGGTCCCGAGTACGCACCGCACCAGGGGGTCCGCCGGTTCCTCAGCGGGACGCCCGCGGTCGTGGGGATGCTCGCGATGCAGGACATGCTCGACCTGCTCGCCGACGCCGGGATGGACGAGGTCCGGGCCAAGTCGGTCCGGCTCACCGCGCTCGCGCTCGACCTCGTGGACGAGCTGCTGGTCCCGCTCGGGGTCACGGTCGCCTCGCCCCGCGACGCGGACCGGCGCGGCAGCCACGTGACGATCGACCACGCCCGGTTCGAGCACGTGCTCCCCCGGCTCTGGGAGCAGGGGATCATCCCGGACTTCCGTCGACCCGACGGGCTGCGGCTCGGCCTGTCCCCGCTGTCCACGCGCTTCGACGAGGTGCGGATCGGCGTCGAGGCGATCCGTGCGGCGCTGCTCGAGGGCCCCGGCGGGCCCTGACCCGCAGCACCGGCGGGGCCGTCCCCCGGTCTCCCCGGTTGTCGGGCCCCTCGGCCGGTGCCACCCTGGGAAGGTCGAGTACCCGGGACCTCCCGAGGGGAAGGCGCGCCCATGTTCGGCAGCATCGCTCGGACGGTGATCGCCCACCCGTGGCGCGTCATCGGTACCTGGATCGTCCTGGCCGCCGCCGTCATCGCGTTCGCGCCGAGCCTCGACGACTACACCACGGGCAACCAGCAGTCGTTCCTGCCGAGCACGTTCGAGTCGGTCGAGGCGCAGGACGCCGGCGACGAGAACTTCCCGGCCCAGTCGGGGGCGACCGGCAGCCTGGTCGTCGTCCGCGACGACGGCGCGGCGCTGACCACCGCGGACCAGGGCACCGTCGCGGCGCTCGCGACCACCCTGCAGTCCGACGCGATCCCGGGCGTGGTCTCGGTCCAGGAGACCCCGCAGTCGCTCTCGCCGGACGGGCTCACCGCGGCGCTCTCGGTCGCGTTCGACGGCCAGCCGGGCGACGAGGCGGTCGACGACGCCGTCCCCGCGCTGCGGACCGCGTCGGACGAGGCCCTCGCGGGGAGCGGGCTCACGAGCGCGCTCACGGGCAACGCCGCGATCCAGGTCGACACGACCACGGCCTACGCGAGCGCCGAGCGGACCATCACGATCGCGACCGTGCTGCTCATCGTGCTGCTCCTGGGCCTCGTCTTCCGCAGCCCCCTGATCGCGGTGATCCCGATCGTCGTGATCGGCGTCGTGCTCTCGGTCGTCACGGGCCTCACGGCCCTGCTGGCCGACCTGCTCGACTTCCAGGTGAGCGACACCCTGCAGCCCATCCTCGTCGTGGTCCTGTTCGGGATCGGCACCGACTACATCGTGTTCGTCCTGTTCCGCTACCGCGAGCACCTGCGCCGAGGCGAGTCGCACCGCGAGGCGCTCGAGGTCTCGGTGGGCGTCGTGGGCCGCGTCGTGGCCTCGTCGGCGCTGACCGTGATCGGCGCGTTCGCGGGCTGCTGTTCGCGCGGCTCGAGTCGCTGAGCACGCTGGCGCCGGGGCTGATCGTGGCCGTGGCCGTCATGCTCCTCACCGCCCTGACCCTGATCCCCGCGCTGTTCGCGCTGCTCGGCCGGTCCTTGTTCTGGCCGCTCGGCCCCGGGCACGAGCCCGCGCGCAGCCCGTTCGCCGCGGTGGGGTCCTTCACGGCGCGCCGCCCGCTCGTCCCCGCGCTAGGCGTCGGGGTGGTGCTGGTGGTCCTGACGCTCTTCGCCTCGGGGTACAAGGCGACCTGCGACACGCTCGACGAGCTCCCCGCGAGCACCGCCTCGCGCCAGGCGTACGCGACGCTCGACGCCTCGTTCCCCGCCGGGGCGCTGAGCCCCACGCAGGTCTACGTCGTGGGCTCGGCACCCCTCGACCCGACCGCCCTGACCACGCTCGCGACGAACCTCGCCGCGGTCCCCGGCGTCTCGAGCGTCGCCCCGCCCACGGTCACGACCGACGGCACGGCCGCGCTGGTGACCGTGGTGCTCGCGGACGACCCGTACTCCGACGCCGCCATGGCGACCGTCGAGGGCCCGTTGCGCGACGCCGCGCACGGGTCGGTGCCGGGGGCCGAGGTGTACGTGGGCGGGCAGACGTCCGCGTTCGTCGACGTGCGCGACCAGCTCCGCGCCGACACCGGGCGCGTGTTCCCGATCGCCGCCGTCATCATCGTGGTGATCCTCGGCCTGCTCCTGACCGCGCTCCTGGGGGCCGTCAACCTGCTCGTGTGCGTGGCCCTGACGTTCACCGCGACGCTGGGCGCGGTCGTCCTGCTCTACCTGCACGCGCTGGGCTATGCGGGCATCGACTTCTCGATCCCGATCGTGCTGTACCTGTTCGTCGTCGCGATCGGCACGGACTACAACATCCTGATCGCCGCGCGCATGCACGAGGAGTACCGCGCCGGGGCGAGCCCGCGCGAGGCCGCGCGCCTCGCGATCACGCACGACGCGCCCACGGCCTCGGCGGCCGGGATCATCCTCGCGTGCACGTTCGCCTCGCTCATGCTCACGGGCATCGCGAACCTCGCCGAGCTCGGGTTCGGGGTCGCGGTGGGGATCGTCGTCGCGGCGTTCCTCATGGCCCCGCTGCTGGTCCCGGCGCTGTCCGCGCTCGAGGGACGCGCGTTCTGGTGGCCGACCCGCCGGCACGCCGCCTCCGGGCAGGTGCCGGCGCAGGCAACCTCGCAGGCAGCAGGCCAGGAGCAGGAGCCGGCGGCGCAGGACCCGACCCCGGGCACCTCCCCCGCGTCCTGACCGCCAGGGCACGTACCCCGGCGAACGCGGGCTCCCGGCTCCCGACCTTCCGGACGGGAGCCGGGGACACGCCGTCGGGCCTCTCGCCGGGCAGTGCTCCGGCGAGAGGCCCTACGAGAGGCCGGGGGGGGGGGGGG
>NZ_JACSQF010000006.1:0-49137 GCF_014836755.1 Oerskovia merdavium | reverse complement strand
CCCCCCCCCCCCCCCCCCCCCCCCCCCCCGGCGACCTGTCAGCCGCAGGTGAGCGAGTCGTGCTCGACCTCGACCACGCTCGTCACCGGAGCACCGTCGAGGACCGCGCTCGCGGACACCGTCACGCTGCCCGCGGCCAGGCTCGAGGCCCGCACGGCGAACGTCTGGGACGCGCTCTTGCCCGGCGCCACCCCGGTGAAGGACTTCACGCCCGACGCCGTCGTGATCTTCACGTCGACCGGCACGGCCTCACCGTTGACGGCCCGCACCGCGAGCTGGACCTTGCCCGCGACGCAGCGGGGCGTGACGTCGACGGCGATCTCGACGGTCTCGGCCGGGGCGTCGGCCGCGACGATCGTCACGGTGTAGGTCGTCGACGTCGTGTGGTCCTGCGCGACCGCCGTGATCTCGACCGTCGTCGGACCGCCGTCAGGGGCGAGCGCGACCCGGCGCCCGATCGTGTCGTCGACCAGGATCCCGTCGACCCTGACCAGGCCGCTCGCCACGTGCGGGTCGGCGTCGAGCGTGACCGCGGTCGTCCCCGGCGCGACCCGGAGCTCGTAGCCCGCGTGCGCGGGCGAGAACTCCGGGGCGAGGACGCCCGTGTCGAACGAGAGTCCCGAGAGCTCCGGGATGCTGTCGAACACCGCCGAGCGGTCCGTCCTGACCCCGAACAACCCGCCCACGAGCCCGCCCGTCGACTGGAAGCGGACCGTGACGACGGGGATCTTCTGACCGTCCTCGTCCAGGACGAGGTTCCCGCTGCTGTCCTTCTTGTAGCGGGTGTCCGGGCCGAGCTCGAGGAACCGGGCCGGGATCTCGGTCGAGTCGACGTAGAAGCCCTGCTCGTCCTTGTTCTCCGCCTTGTCGGTCACGGTGACGGTCTTGAGCCGCACGTCGTCGACGTACACGTCAAAGCTGCGCCCGCGGTCGCCCGAGTAGAACGTCGCACCCAGGTAGTTCTTGTCCGAGCCCGGGTCGATCTCCAGGTCGTAGCTGAACCACCCGCCCGCCTGGGCGTCACGGTACTGGCGTCCCGCGAACACCCCGACGCCCGACGAGCTCGAGCGCAGGTTCTTCGCGTTCTCGAAGTTGTTGTTGTCGAAGCTCGTGAGGCTGTCGATCGTCAGGTCCTTCGCACGTTCCTCCTGCTTGGCCCGCAGGATCCGGTCCTGCGCGGCCTGGCCGTCGGGCTCCTCGAGGTTCATGTAGATGCCGTAGCGCTCGTTCCAGCGCGAGGTGTGCGGGGCGTACACCAGGTCGCCCGC
Source organism: Oerskovia merdavium (assembly GCF_014836755.1). GTDB lineage: Bacteria > Actinomycetota > Actinomycetes > Actinomycetales > Cellulomonadaceae > Oerskovia > Oerskovia merdavium. Next base: position 47,869 of record NZ_JACSQF010000006.1, on the reverse strand, counting down.
GTCCGAGGTGTTCTTCAGCACGAACTGCACGTCGCCCGCGGCCGAGTCCTCGATGCGCACGACGTTCTCCGCGAGATGCTCCTTCCACGTGGCCGCGTCCATGCCCTCCGTGGTGATGGTCGTCTGCGCGTCCGGGTCGAACGTCGAGATGCGCACCAGGATCCCGGTGCCCACCGAGCCGCCCTGGTCCCGGGTGCCGAGCCCCGCGCTGAGCACCACGGGACCGTACTTGAAGGCCACGAAGCTCTCGTTGTCGGCCGTGCTGTGCAGCGTGACGTCGAGCGGCATCGTGTACGCGATCTCGTCACCCGCCCGGACGTCGGCCAGGACCACGTAGCCGCGCGAGACGGTCGGGGTGACCGTGGCGCCGTTGACGGTCACGGCCGGCTCGCCCGCGATCCAGTCGGGCACGCGCAGGCGCAGCGTGGTGCTCTCGGCGACCGCTCCGCCGTCGAGCGCACCGACCGTGAACCGGACCGTGTCCTCGTTGGGGAGGTTCGCGGACTGGGTCAGCACCAGGTTCTGCTCCGCGTGCTCGAACGTCGAGCTGAAGAACATGTTGACGTAGACCGATCCCTGCCCCGTGAAGTAGATCGAGTCGCCCAGCTTGGAGAAGTTCTCCATGCCGGTCCCGGTGCAGCACCAGAACTCGGTGAAGGGCAGGTTGAACACCTTGTGGTACCCGGGCGCCATGGGGTTGAAGTACGTCGTGGTGCCCGTCTCGGGGTTCTGCGAGGCGAGGATCGTGTTGATGAACGTGTTCTCGTAGTAGTCCGCGTACCGCACGTCCTTGCTCAGCCGGAAGAGCTCGCGCGACAGCTTGAGCATGTTGTACTCGTTGCAGGTCTCGGACGTCTCCGCGTTGGCGTGCGTCCCCTGGTTCGCAGCCCGGTCGAACAACGAGTCGGCCGCGTGGAAGTGCTCCGACTGGCTGTTGGCACCGGTCACGTACGTGTGGTGCTCGACCACGATGTCGAAGAAGTTCTCGGCCGCCGCGAGGTACATCGGCAGTTCCTCCTTCTCCTGCGGGGTCAGCAGGTCGTAGTACTCGGGGTTCTGCGTGAACACCGTGTAGCGCTTGAGCGCACCGATGAGCTTGGGGATCGTCGTGTTGGCGTGCTTGCCCGCCAGGACGTCCTGGCCCGACGCGAGCTGCCGGAAGAGGGTCACCTCGTCGAAGGCCTCGGCGGCGTCCTTGATGCGGACGTCGCCGGTGAGGTCGAACAGCTCGTAGAGCGCCTCGTTCATGCCGCCGTACTCGGTGCGCAGCAGCACGTCGGTGCTCGGGAGCTTCGCGACCCGGCCGGACACGTACAGGCCGAACCCGGTCGCGACCTCGCGCGCCTTGTCCCCCGTGGGCCCGTCGACGTACTCCGCGACGTCCAGCAGGCCCGCGAGCACCTTGTGCAGGTTGTACCAGGGCACGATCACGTTCTCGTCGGAGGGCCCGGTGCCCTGGACCTGGTCCAGGACGCTCTCACGGAAGGCGGAGACGTAGCCCGCGCTGCCCGGGTGGGCCGCCCCGTAGGCGTCCTGCACCCGCTCAAGGCCGTCGACGGCCGCGACGATCTCGGCCGACAGCGCGTCCCTGGTCGCACCGTCGGGCGTGCCCGAGTACGACATCGCGAGGGCCGACATGTAGTGCCCGAAAGCGTGGCCGCGGAAGTTCACCGCGTCGCTGCGCTCCCAGCCGCCGTAACCCTGCGGGGTCGTGGGCTCCAGGCCGGCGACCTTGTAGAACTCGTAGAGGAACTTCTCCGAGCTCAGGCTCAGGAGGTAGTCCTGCTCCTTGGACGCGGCGTTGTTCAGGAAGTCGTCCGACAGCAGGACCGTGGGCAGGCCGCTGTTCTCGAGCGGGTCCATCGACACCAGCGCCGGGACGACCACGTGGAACTCGCGCGTGACCGGCTTGCCGTCGAGGTAGCGTGCGGTCGCGGTGAGCGTGACCTCGGCGTCGTCCTCACCCTCGGCGGGCCGGTTCACGGTGCCGTCGGTCGCGACGACGTCCGGGGCCGACGACGCCCAGGTGACGGCCGAGCCGCGCGAGCCCTTGGCCGACAGGATCAGCGCGACCGTGACCCGCTCGGGCAGCGTGAGCCCGTCGGCGTCCGCCTGCGCGACGGCCTCGCGGTCGATCACCCGGCCGGACTCCTCGTAGAGCCCGACGACGTCGGCGAGCGACGCGACGCCGTCGTACAGGCGGTACTCGTCGAGCCCCGCCCGCAGGTAGGAGCCGTTGTAGGACGGGCCGTTGAACCCGATGGTCTTGGGCAGCGTGGGCGACGAGCCCAGGACGCCGGTTGCGCCACCCGAGCCGATCGGGCTCGCGACGGTCGCCGGGACCTGCTCACCGTTGCGGTAGAAGGCCACGTCCTTGGTCGCCGCGTCGTACGTGACCACGAGGTGCGTCCACTCGTCCGCGGGGAGGAACGACGCACGGTCCGCCGAGGCCACCCGGACCTTGTAGGGCTGGCCCGACGCCGGGCCGACCGACAGCGCGAGCGGCGACGTGTCCGACTCGGAGGACAGGTACCAGCCGTCCGAGTTGTACGCGCCCTTGTTCCAGCTCACGACCTGCTCACCGGTCATCTTCCCGCTGGGGCGCAGCCAGAACGACAGCGTCAGGTCCTCGGGCTGCAGGTCGGTCGACGCGCCCAGGTCGAGGAACGTGCTGCCTCCCAGCTCGACGGCCTGCGAACCCTCGGCGACCCCCGGGACCCAGCCCAGGTTGGTCGTCGTCGATCCCGCGTGCCCCTTGACCGTGACCGGGTGCGCCGCCGACGAGGCGTCGGCCAGGTCACCCTCGAAGCGCAGGTCCAGGACCGGGGCGGGCAGGCCCGCGTCGGCGGCTGCGGCGACGGGCGCCCAGCCCGTGAGGACCAGTGCGGCCCCGAGGAGCGCCGCGACGGCGCGTGCTCCCGGGTGCGGTCTCGGTCGGCGCGTGACGACCGCTTCTCTGTGCGTGCTCATCGTGCTCTCTTCCGTTCGAACGACAGTGTTCGGAACCGGCCCGTCGACAGCTGACGGGCCGGACGTTGCGGGGCAACCGCTCTCGCACGGGGGTGGGTGAGACGAGGTCTCGTCCCCGTGGCACGGAGTGGTCGTGCACATGGTTCGGGTCCCGCGAGCGGGATGGTGCAACCCGTGGGGTGTGCGGTCGGCGCGGACGTGCGGGTGTGCGGTCGGCGCGGACGTGCGGAAGCGCTGCCCGGGCGAAAGGCTCGGTTCGCCTCCTGGCTCGGTGGGCACTGATCCCCGCTCCGGCCCGGCCGACGTCGACTCCCTCCGGTTCGATCTGAATGTTAGCGCTCACACACCGCTATCCGTCAACCCTCTCCAGAGCCGCGTGTCGCCGCCGCTCGGATCCCGGAACGACGCGTCCCCCTGCCCGCGGCTGCGAGCAGGGGGACGGGTAGTCGTCGGTCAGGCTTCCTTCTTGGCTGCGGCCTCCGCCTTGCGAGCGGCACCGGTCTCGGTCGTCGCACCCGAGGTCGAGAGCTCGCCGCCCGAGGACTCGAGGTGCGCGCGGACGAACCAGTGGAACAGCTCGAGGTCGCGCAGGTGACCGACCAGGAGGTCGTTGGTCACGGTGTCGAGGTCCTCGGTGTCGGCGGCGGCCTGGCGGTGGTCGGCGATGACGCCCTGGTAGACCTCGTCGAGGGCACCGAGATGGGCGATCGTCGAGGCACGGCCCAGGCTGTAGTCCTCCCAGGTGCGCTCGGCGACGATCGCGCCCGGCGTGCCGCGCGGCGGGACGCCGAGCGTGGCGATGCGCTCGGCCGTGCTGTCCACCATCCCGCGGACGGCATCGACCTGCGGGTCGATCATCTCGTGGACCGCGATGAAGTGCGGTCCCACCACGTTCCAGTGGATGTGCTTGAGCGTCAGCGCCAGATCGTTGAGCGCGTGGAGACGCCCCTGCAGGATCGCGGCGACCTTCCCCCCGTCCTCCAGGGTCAGCGACGGAACGGTGTACTCGGGCAGCTCCTTGCGGACAGCCATGTATTCCTCCTCGATGCTCGTTCCTTCAGCTTCCTTCAGCGCAGTGCGCTTCCTCCATCGTGGCCGCGTGGCAGAGGCCTCGCAGCGTGAGCCGTGGTGAGACGCGCCACGTCACACCGCGCTAGCCTCTGCTCGTCGGTGCGAACAGCGGTTCGGCGGCCGTGGCCATCTCGAGGTCGGCCGTCGCCTGGATGAGCGCGAGGAGCTCGGGATCGAGACCGGGAGAGAACTCCTCGTACCGTTCCCGGGCGATGGTCGACGGCATACCGGGCGGGGCCTGTTCGGTCGCGTCGAGCTCGGTCCCGTCGTTCGCGGGCGACATCCCCTGGAAGATGCGCCCGGCCTCCGAGGCGCCCTCGAGGTCGAACGTGTACTGCTTGGACTGGAGCCCCAGGTCGACGAGCTTCTTGACCTCGGGGAACTTCTCCGCGTTCGTCTTGGGTACGGGCAGCAGCTTGCCCCAGTCGACGCCCAGCGTCTCGAGGGCCCGGGCGTAGGCGTTCTCGTGCGCCTGGTCCCTGACGATCAGGTAGGAGATCGTCGACCGAGCGGTCTTGTTGTCGGTCATCTCGTAGATCCGGCACTTCTGCAGACGTCCCGTGGACTCGAGCATCAGGTTGTAGAGCAGGTCCAGGACGAGGTTTCCCGAGTTGTAGACGTAGCTGCCGCTCCACGGGTTGCCGGCTGCGTCGACGGGCAGGGCACCTTGAGCCGCGACCAGGTAGTGATGGATGTTGCCCTCCCCCAGGGCCAGGTCGAGCGGCGTCTTCCCGCCGCCTCCGGGTGTGTCGAGAGGGTCGGTCTTCTTCCCGTTGTAGCGCGGTGAACCGTCGAGGAGTCGAGCGATCGTCGTGCCGATCAGCTCGACGTGGCTGATCTCCTCGGTCCCGATCCCCTGGAGCAGGTCCCGGTACGGCTTGCCCGTCGGGCCGCGGAAGTTGATGCTCTGGAACAGGTACTGCATCATCGTCCGCATCTCGCCGAACTGGCCGCCCAGGCCTTCCTGGAGGGCGTTCGCGGCCGCCGGGTCGGGTTCGTCCGCCACGATGTCGTTGATCAGTCGCTGCACGTGCAGATACATCTCGAGCCTCCTCGGTGAAACCGATGTGGATCCGTCCACCGTGCGCTCCTCGTGCACTGCCGGCCTCTGGGGCGCCGTCGAGGTCTTCCGGACTGCGAGCCGCCAGACCGCCACCTAGGGTTGCCGGAGGACCGTCCTGTCACGGACGCGGTGCGCACCGCGGTCCTCCCGGCCGGGCGCCGCTCGCGCGACTGATCGCGTCGGGCGACCTGGTCGGGCATGCGGGGCACAGGGCCGCGTCAGACTCCCCGAGCCCGGTCGATGCCGAGCGTCGCGACGAGGTCCTCGTGGAGCTCGAACCAGACCCGGTGGCACGAGTCGACGTCGGTGCGGTCGACCCAGCCGCCGTCGCCCGCCTGCACCCGGCGGAGCGCCGCGGCGAACCGCTCGTCGTAGCCCCGGAACCGGGCGAGAACGTCGCTCAGCCGTCGCACGAGCGGCGCGATGGCGCGGTCGATCGCGGCAAGCTCGTCCAGCACCCCGTCCTCCCAGGCGGGGTCGGAGTGGTCGTTGGAGGCGAGGCGGTCGCCGGGCGCGGGTCGCAGCTGCCAGTCGGTACAGGCCCGCTGCAGTCGTGCGTTGAGCGGGAGGAAGTCGCGGTGGACCTCCCTCACCTCCTCGGCGCGCCCCGTGCCCGCGAGCTCGCTCGCGAGCTGCCGCTCGTTCTCGGTGCGCCCCGCGACCGTGAGCGACCAGCCGCCGAGCCCCGCGAAGGCGGACCGCTGGACCCAGCCGCGCGCCTCGGCGTCCTCGAGCAGGTCGGTCGTCTCGTCCAGGCCGGTCCCGAACCGGCGAGCGAGAGCCGGGACGTCGGCGAACCCGGTGATGCGGACCGCGTGCAGCACGAGCAGGTCGACCGGGGAGTCCTGCGTCACGAGCGGTCTCCCTGCCTGGCCGCGAGCCGGTGGTAGTGCTGCTGACAGGCCTGCGGGGAGTTGAACCCCATCGCGTCGGCGATCTGGGCCCAGGTCAGGCCCGCGCTGCGGGCCGTGAACAGCAGGCCGTCCTCGAGCCCGTCGACCTCGGCCCGAGCCGCCGGCAGGAGCGCGAGCGCGCTGAGCAGGTCGCCCGGAGCCAGGTCCGTGGAGCGCCAGAGCGCGAAGCGAGCAAGGTCCACGGCCGACGGCGGGACCGGCGCGGGCTGCCATGGGCGGTTCGCGAGCGCGTCCGCCCCGAGGCTCAGCAGGTGCTCGCGCGCCACGTGCTCGCGGCGCGCCTGGTCGTGGTCGGCGCGCGCAGCGCCCGCGGTGCGTGCCGGTGCGGGGTCGTCCTTGCGTGCCATACGAGGATCCTGCAGAATCAACGAATTGTTGTCAACACTCTGTTGAAGGTGGCCGGGGATGCTCATCCCTCTCTCGGAGGCGACGCAGGAGACCTGCGGAGGCAAGGCGGGAACGCTCGGCATGCTCCTGCGCGCCGGGTTCGCCGTGCCTGACGGGTTCGTCGTGCCGCTCGACGCGCATCACGACACCCTCGGGAACGAGCGTCCCGACGTCGCGGTCGACGGACCGGAGGGCCCCTCCCGCGCCGGGCCGGCCGCGCCGCTGCCCGCGGCCTTGCTCGACGGGCTGGCCCACGGGCTCGCCGCCCTCGGCGACCCGCCGGTCGCCGTGCGCTCGTCGGCCTCGTCCGAGGACACGGGCGAGGCGTCCGCCGCGGGTCAGCACGAGAGCGTCCTGGCGGTGCAGGGGGTCGACGGCGTCGCGCAGGCCGTGCGCGCCTGCTGGGCCTCGCTGCACTCACCGCGTGCCACCGCGTACCGCCGCGGCGCCGCGCACGACCAGCCGGTCGACGCCGGGTCCATGGCCGTGCTGGTCCAGCGGCTCGTCGACGCCGAGCTCTCGGGGGTCGTGTTCGCGCCCGCCGCACCGGACGGCGTGACCGTCATCGAGGCCTCGTGGGGCCTCGGCCCGAGCGTCGTCGGGGGCACGGTGACCCCGGACTCCTACCGCGTCGCGGCGGACGGCAGCGTCGGGCGCACCGTCGCCGACAAGCGCACCCGCCTCGACCGGCGCGGCACCGGGCTCACCCTGAGCGACGTGCCCGCCGACGGACGGATCCGGCCCACGCTCGACGACGAGACCGCGAGGCGGCTCGCTCGCCTCGGACGGAGGGTCGTGGAGCTTCTCGGCGGAGCGCAGGACATCGAGTGGGCGATCGCCCGCGGCCGGACCTGGGTGGTGCAGGCCCGGCCCGTCACCGCCGCACTGCCACCGATGCCGCCGATGCCGCCGATGCCGTCCGCGACCCAGGGGGCGCCCTCGCCGTCGGCCCATCCCTCCCACCCGGCCCGCCCCTCCCCGGCCGGGCCACCTGCGCCTCGGGCGAACCGCCTGACGGGCACGGCGGGCAGCACCGGCGTCGCCACGGGCACCGCGCGGGTCGTCCGCGGCCCGTCCGACTTCTCCCGCGTCCGTCCCGGCGACGTCCTCGTCTGCCCTTTCACGGATCCCGCGTGGACCCCCTTGCTGCGGATCGCCGCGGGCGTCGTCACCGAGACCGGCGGGGTCCTGTCCCACGCGGCGATCATCGCCCGCGAGCGCCACATCCCCGCGGTCCTCGGGATCGCGGGGGCGACCGTCCTGATCCTGGACGGCAGCCCGGTCACGATCGACGGCACCGCCGGCACGGTCACGACGAGCACCTGACCCGAGGGGACGATCCATGGGGACCAGACATCTGTACCTCGCTCGGCACGGGGCGGCCGACGCGTTCGGGGAGCTCACGGCCGCGGGGAGGCGGCAGGCGAACCTGCTGGGCGAGCGCCTCGCACGGGTGCCCGTGACGGCCGTCTGGCACTCCCCGCTCCCCCGGGCCGTCGCGTCCGCGCACGAGCTGGCGCGCCACGTGCCGCACGCGGTCCTGGCCGAGGCTCCCGAGCTCGTCGACCACGTCCCCCACGTCCCCGCGCCGGCCGAGACGCCCGCGCCGTGGGTCGGGTTCTTCGACGGGTACGACGACGCCGAGGCGAGCGCGGGGCGCCGGACCGCCGACGCGCTGGTCGCGCGCTTCGCGTCGGCGCCCGACCCGGTGGTCCATGGCACCGCCGACGTCCACGAGGTCCTGGTCACGCACGACTACCCGGTCGCGTGGCTCGTGCGGCATGCGATGGACGCGCCGGAGGCCCGGTGGCTCGGCCTGAGCAGCGCCAACGCCGCGCTGACGGTCATCGAGTACCGGACGAGCCTGCCGCCGACGCTCGTGCAGTTCAACGACATGGCCCACCTGCCGGTCGAGCTGCGCTGGACGGGGTTCCCCGGGCCGGCACGGCCGTGACGACGCGGGGAGGACCGGCCGGTCAGCCCAGGTCCAGGCCGTCGAGCGACGACCTCGGCTTCTGGTCCGGCAGGCGCAGCATACGGAACGAGTTTCCCAGCCCGAGCAGTCCGGCCAGGAGCGGGACGAGCAGCGCGACCTGCAGCGACCGGTTGCGCGCCCGGTCGTTGATCGCCAGCACCTCGGCCTCCACGGCCGGGGGCTGACCCGTGATCTGCTCGGCGAGCCGGGACGTGCTCATAACCTCCGCGTCCTCCTCGAGCGCAGCGGCGATCTGCTGCTGCTCGGCGGCGGGGATGACCGCGCTGCTCTGCGTCATCTGGGTGAACCCGAGCGAGAGCGAGGCGAGCATGAGGCCCCCGGCCATGGCGAGCCCGAACGACAGGCCGAACGATCCAGCGGCCGAGTTGACGCCCGCCGCCTCGCTGACGCGCTCCTCCTCGACCGGGGCGAGCGTGTAGTTGTTGAGCTGGGACACCAGCAGGCCCAGGCCGCACCCGGTGATCGCGAGCGGGAGGACGAGGTACCAGCCGCTGTCCACGCGCGGGACGAACGGGATGACGAGCGCGATCCCGACGCTCGCCAGCACGAAGCCGGTGCGGATGATCGCGGCGGGGCGGCGAGACCCGGACCGCCGGCCCGCCACGACCGCTGCCGCGAACATGGTGAGCGACAAGGGGGCGAGCGAGAGCCCGGCCTGGAGGGCGTCGTACTCGAGGGTCATCTGGAAGAAGAGCGGGAGCGCGATCATCGCGCCGCCCAGCATGATCTGCTGCAGCATCTGCCCGGTGACACCCGTGGTGAAGTGCGGATGGCGGAAGAGGTCCGGGTCGAGCAGCGGCACCCGGTGCGCGCGCTGGCGCCGGACCAGCCATCGGGCGAGGAGCACGAGCGCGACGACCCCGACGGCCAGGAGCACACCGACGAGCTCGCCGCCCTCCTGCCAGACGAGGATGCCGAGCACCACCCCGCCCATGCCGATCACGGACAGGACCGCGCCCACGAGGTCGACCTGGCGAGAGCCCGTGAACGGCACGTCCCGCACCAGGCCGATCTGGCTCAGGACGACGGCGATGATGACCACCTCGAGCGCGAACCCGACCCGCCAGGACAGGTAGGTCGTGACGAACCCGCCGAGGAGCGGGCCCACCGCCGCGGCGATCGCGGCGGAGGCCCCGACCAGCGCGTATGCCTTCTTCTGGTCGGCGCCCGAGAAGTTGCCGTGGATCAGCGACTGCATCGCGGGCAGCAGCAACGACGCTCCCAGCCCGCCGATGATCGCCCAGAACACGACGATCGCCGTGAGGCTCTGCGCGAGCGTCATGGCCAGGGCGCCCGTCGCGTACGCGAGCAGCCCCAGGACGTAGGCCCGCTTGCGCCCGATCAGGTCGCCGACCTTGCTGTTGATGAGGATGAAGGCGGCAGAGACCAGAGCCTCGAGCGCGATGGCCGACTGCACGCCGCTCGCCGTGGTGTCGAGGTCCTCGACCACGGCCGAGATCGAGACGTTCATGAGCGACGTGTCGACGACCAGGACGAACATCGCGGCCGCGAGCAGGAGCATGAGCCGCCTGTTCCCCGTCGCTGCGGGAGCCTTCTCCTCCGGTGCGGTGCCCATGTGCCCACCTCGGCTCGGGTGCCTCGTCCGCTCGAGCGGGCGACCTCCGGTGACCGTCGCCGGATCGCTGGGACCAGCCTAGGGACCTCGGCGGAGTCGTGCGCGGCGGAGTCAGCCCGCGCCCCCTGCCAGGCGCGCGACCTGGGCGGCCAGGTGCCGCTGCTCCGGAAGGCTCGTCGCGCGGGCCGCCGCCCGACGGTAGTGCTCGAGCGCCGCCGTCGGGCGCCCTGCTCGTTCCAGGAGGTGTGCGCGCACGACGTCGACCCGGTGCGGGTCGCCCGGGACCGGGCCGATGCCCTCGAGGACCGCGAGCCCGGCGTCCGGCCCCTCGACCATGGCGACCGCGACCGCCCGGTTGAGCGTGACGACGGGGCTGCCCGTCATCCGCTCGAGCAGCTCGTAGAGGTCGACGACCCGCGGCCAGTCGGTGTCCTCGGCCGTCCGCGCCCGGGCGTGCACCGCGGCGATCGCGGCCTGGAGCTGGTACTCGCCGACGTCCCCCCGGACGAGCGTCCTGTCGAGCAGCGACAGGCCCTCGGCGATCAGGACGCGGTCCCAGCGCGCGCGGTCCTGCCGAGCGAGGGGCACGACGTCACCGGCGGCGTCCGTCCGGGCGGGCTGCCGGGCGTCGGCAAGCAGCATCAGGGCCAGCAGACCGCTCACCTCGGGGTCGCCCGGGACCGCGCGGTGCAGCCACCGGGTCAGCCGGATCGCCTCGTCGGTCAGGTCCACTCGCCGCAGCGAGGGGCCGGCCGACGCCGTGTGACCCTCGGTGAACAGGACGTACAGCACGTGCAGGACCGGCCGGAGCCGCGCCGGCCACTCCCCTGGTCCCGGCACCACCAGCGGGCGGTCCGACGCCGCGACCGTCTGCTTGGCACGGCTGATGCGCTGCGCCATGGTCGGCTCGGGCACGCCGTAGGCACGCGCCACCTCGGCGGTGGTCAGGCCGGCGACCGCCCTCAGCGTGAGCGCGACGGCCGACGGCGGCGTCAGGTCCGGGTGGCAGCAGCCGAACAGGAGCGCGAGCGAGTCGTCGTGCGCAGACGGCTCGGCCCCTGGCACCTGGCTCGCCGCGAGCGCCCGCGCGCGGCGCCGTCGGGCGATCTCGCTGCGCTGGGCGTCGACCAGACGCCGTGAGGCCACCCGCTGCAACCAGGCGCGGGGGTGCTCCGGGACGCCGTCGGCACCCCACGTCGTCACGGCCACGAGGAGCGCCTCCTGGACGGCGTCCTCGGCCCCCACGAAGTCGCCCGAGCGGCGCGCGAGCGTGCCGAGGACCTGCGGCGCGAGATCGCGCAGCAGGTCCTCGACGGCCGTGGCAGCGATCAGCCCGCTCCCTTGGCCGTGTCGAGGAACGCGGCCATCTCGGCAGCGTCCGACGGCGAGTCGTCCATGAGGCGGCGCACCTGGATCGGCTGCTGCGTGGGCCTGCCTCCGCGCCCGGGCACCGCCGAGACACGCGCGGCGATCTCGAGCGCCCGCGCCTCGGACTCCACGTCGACGATCTGGTAGCCGGCGAGCCACTCCTTGAACTCGGCGAACGGCCCGTCGGTGACGACCGGTGCGGTGCCGTCCGAACGCACCACCTTGGCGAGGTCGGGGCCCGTGAGGACCACGGTCTCGACGAGCTCCCCGCTCGCGACCAGCTCGGCGTTGAGCTCCCCGTAGTACTCGAGGTGCGCCGTCACCTCCTCGGGTGCCCACTCGTCCATCGGGGTCTCGTCGAGCCCCGCCCGGAAGTCCACACCCACCAGGTACCTGGCCATGGGTCTCTCCTCTCGTCCCGTCGTGCCCAGCGTGGCACGCTCACCCCGTGGTCGGAACCGGCGGCCGGTTCTCGACACCGTCGGCGGCCGCAGGGCGCGGCACGTGCCGCACGGGGCCGCACGGGGCCGCTTCGCGCAGCAGGTATGCTCGCTGGCATGGATATCGAGGTCGACAGAATCTAGCCACCGAGCTGCCGGTGGCCATCACTGTTCGTCAGGCGTGCCTCGCACCCTGGGTGAATGACCCCTTCCCCTCGTCGCCGACGCCGGCGTCCGAGGAGACGCTTCGCTGCTGAGCCCAGCAGGAGCCGTACCGGCACGTTCGTGACGCACCGACCACCGGTGGACCCTCGTGGACCCCGCCCCGTGACGCCCCGCCCTCCCTGATCGAGCGACTCCCGTCGTCGACCTGGGCTGGACCCTGTGCTGACGGCCATCCTCACGAGCCCTTCCCTCGCCCCGGACCCTGGTCGGTCGTGTCCCTCGCCCGCCGGTCCGCGCACCGCTCCCCGGGGAGCTCCCTCGACCTGCGCGGCAGCCTCTCGCCTGGACGCGCCCTCGCGCGCCCGGGGTCGCGACGAGGACGCCGCCATGACGAGGGGCACCGAGGACATCGTCCGCGGACCGCACCGGCTCGTCCCCTCCTCAGACCTACCGCCCGCCCTCACCTGGGCCGAAGGAGCACGTTCCATGGCCATCCGATCAGCCGTCACCCTCCACCAGCTCTCGTTCGAGTGGCCCGACGGCAGCGTCGCGCTGGACCGGCTCGACGGCACGTTCACCACGGGGCGCACAGGGCTCGTGGGCCGCAACGGCACGGGGAAGTCCACCCTGCTGCGCCTGATCGCCGGGCGGCTCACCCCCACCTCGGGTCGTGTCGACCTCGCGGGCGACGTCGGCTACCTCCCGCAGACCCTCACCCTCACCGGCTCGACCACCGTGGCCGAGCTCCTCGGGATCGACACGGTCCTCGCGGCACTGCGTGCGATCGAGTCGGGCGACGTCGACGAACGCCACTTCGAAGCGATCGGTGACGACTGGGACATCGAGTCCCGCGCGGACGAGGCCCTCCACGAGATCGGTTTCGGCGCAGCCGACCTCGACCGGCGCGTCGCCGAGGTCTCGGGCGGCGAGGCGATGCTCATCGCCATCACGGGTCTCCGCATCCGGCGCACCGCGATCACGCTGCTCGACGAACCGACCAACAACCTCGACCGCGCGACGCGAGCCACACTCGCAGGGTTCGTCGACACCTGGCCCGGGACGCTCGTCGTCGTGAGCCACGACCTCGAGCTGCTCGAGCACATGGACCACACCGCCGAGCTCCACGCCGGTTCGCTCGGGATGTACGGCGGCCCCTACAGCGCCTGGGCAGCCCACCAGGAGCAGGAGCAGGCCGCCGCGCTGCAGGCGGCCCGCGGGGCGCAGCAGGCCCTGAAGGTCGAGAAGCGCCAGCGGGTCGAGGCCGAGACCAAGCTCGCCCGCCGTGAGCGCACTGCCAGGAAGACCCAGAAGGACGGCGGTATCCCCAAGATCCTCGCGGGTGCACGCGCGAGCAAGGCGCAAGGGTCCGCCGGGGCGATGCGGTCGACGGCCGACGACAAGGTCCGGACCGCGCAGGCTGCCGTCGACGCGGCCGACGCGCGCGTCCGCGAGGAGGAGCACATCCACCTCGTCCTGCCCGATCCCGACGTACCGCGTGGCCGCCGCCTCGCCGAGCTGCACGGCCAGGGACGCGACGTCGTCGTCCGGGGCCCGGAGCGGGTCGCGCTGGTCGGGCCGAACGGGTCGGGGAAGTCGACGCTCCTCCAGCAGCTCGTGAGCGGGAGCGCCCCCGTCGAGGGACGCGCGCACGGGACGCTCCTGACGGACCGGGTCGGCTACCTCCCGCAGCGCCTGGACGGTCTCCTCGAGGACGCGAGCGCCGTCGACAACGTCCAGGCCGTCGCGCCGGGCATGGAGACCGGGGCGATCCGCAACCAGCTCGCCCGCCTCCTCCTCCGAGGCGCCGGTGCCGACCGTCCTGTCGCCTCGCTCTCAGGAGGGGAGCGCTTTCGTGTGTCCCTCGCCACGCTGCTCCTCGCGGACCCGCCCGCACAGCTCCTCGTGCTCGACGAACCCACCAACAACCTCGACATCGCGAGCGTCGAGCAGCTCGCGCAGGCGCTCGACGGCTACCGCGGCGCCCTGCTCGTGGTCAGCCACGACCATGCGTTCCTCGAACGGCTCGGGATCGACACCGTCCTCGAGCTCGACGCCGCGGGCCGGCTGCACGAGCGCAGCACGCTGGCGGGGTGAGCGCTCCGGCGTCCGGCTGCCAGCGGGTGGCGGCCAGCGCTCGTCCGCCGGGTGCAGCTCGCCCAACCGGTCCTGAGCATCCTGTGGTCCGCGCACCTCCTGCCCGGGCACCACACGTGGCCCACGGCCGCGGGCCGGTGCGGTCAGAACGGCCCCGAAGAGCGCCCTGAGACCGATCCCGGCCCAGAGGGAACCGATCGGCGGGCTCGTGCGTGGTGGAGGATATGCAGGGATGTCGTGGGTCAGATGACGAGCACTGAGGCAGGCGTGACGAAGGACGAGACCCTGTGGGCGGACGGCACCGTCTCGGTCCGGTACCTGGCTGCCGGGACGGTGAACCGCGACGCGGAGTTCGTCGACTTCGTGGAGACGCACGGCGGTCGCCTGAGACGGATCGCGTTCCTGATCAGCGGCGACCACCACCGGGCCGAGGAGCTGTGCCAGGCCACGCTCGAACGGACCTTTCGGTCCTGGGCGCGCGCCCGGGACGGCGACCCCTTCGTCTACGCGCGGAGGATCCTGACGAACCTCAAGATCGACACGTGGCGGCGTACCCGACGTGAGGTCCTGATCGAGCCCGAGGACCACCTGACGGGTGCGGCCCCGGATCGTACGGCCGAGATCGCGGTGCGTGACGAGCTCGTGCGCGCCCTGCTGCTCCTGCCGGTCCGGCAGAGGCGCGTGGTCGTCCTGCGCCACCTGCTCGACCTCTCCGAGGCCGAGGTCGCCCGCGAGCTGGGCATGCCGCACGGAACGGTGAAGTCCAACGCCTCGCGGGGGCTCGCCCGGCTCCGCGCAGAGCTGACCGGCACGACCACCCCGACGGCGGGAGCGAGCCATGTCTGAGCACGACGACTTCGCAGCGGAGCTCCGCGCTCTCGCCGACGAGGCGATCCCTGTAGAGCACGTGCCGGGCACTCCGGCTCTCGCCCTGGTCAAGCGCCGCGTCCGCAGACGCACGGCGCGGGTAGCCCTGCTGTCCGCTGCTTGCATGGCGCTGGTCGCTCTGGCCGCGGTGGCCCTTCCACGCGTCGGGATCGCCACCGTGGCGCCGGCTTCCTCGACTCGGCTCGCGCCCGGGATCGAGATCCCCACCGACCCGACGACGTCTGCGCGCACCGGCGGGGGGCTGGTCATCGACACCAGAATGCCCGGCTGGACGGCGGGCACGCGACTCTTCGTCGTCAGCAGACTCAGCGCCCAGGATCGAGCCGTCAACGCCGTGTACGAGGGGGACGACGCCGACCTCCGAGAGCTCCGGGCCGGGAACGCCGCCGGCACGATGCTGCTGAGCTCGGACGCCACCGCGGCCTCGGCGACCTCTCCCGACGGTGACCGCCAGGTCGTGATCGGCCTGGGAGTCCCCCCGGAGGCCTCCGCCGGCGGGCCGCCCGGCCGGAACGAGCGGCGTCTGATCTCCTGGGACCTGTTCCCCGCCGCGGACGGCACCCTCGTCTCCTCGGTGGTCCTGCCCGGCTCGCTGATGAAGGACGCGGCCGGCCTGCCCCTCGACGTCATCTCGCTCAGCAAGGTCGATGGCGAGATTCCCGCGTTCGGTGGCTTCTTCACGATCAACGCCTACCGCAACGGGTACGGCCAGGACGGCTGCCTGGGCGACTGCCCTGCCATCTTCGGGTACGAGACTCCGACGTCCTTCCCGAACGACGGCCCCCGGGGTGTCGCGCAGGCGCAGCGTCTGACGGTCGAGAGCGCGATCGAGGACGCCGCTGCCGCGGCGGACCTCGCCGGGGAGTCCCGACCCACACCCCGCGAGGTCTGCGTGGACGTCCGCGAGGACCTCGACCGCGCCACCGGGACCGAGAGGACCGCTGACGATCGCCTCCTCCAGTGCTTGCTCAGTGCCACGGACTGGTACGCACACCAGGCGGAGCTTGCCTCCTCGGACAGGTCCGGCTGACAGTCCGGCCTCGACCCCGACGGGCGCACTACCCGATCGGCCGAGCGACGGCCGAGGCCGGGCCGCCCGTGGAGACCCAGGAGCCGAGGGGTTCGCCAGGCATGTCCTCGTCGGCCTCCTCGGTCCCGCAGACCACCAGACCCCGCGCCTGGTAGTTCGCGAGCGCCGCGGGACCGTCGAGCGTGCAGGTATGGACCCAGACGCGGGCGGTCGGCGGGACGTCGGCGCGCTCGGCGAGCGACCAGGCGGCCGCGATGCCGTGCTCGAGGAGCGGGCCGCCCAGGCCACGACCGATCGCCCGCTCGGCCAGGCCGAAGTACCGGATCTCGACGTGGGTCCCGTCAGCAGCGACGAGAGGATGCAGGTGGACGTAGCCCCACGGGCCGCCCTCCCCATAGAGGACCCAGAACTCCGTCCCCGGCACCTCGAGCTCCTCGACCCACTGCTCACGCGTCCAGCCGAGCCTGTCGGTTCAGAACCACGGCCCGCCGACCAGGCCGTAGAGGAATCGGGCGTACTCGGGATCGACGGCGACGGTCCGCTCGAGGCGCACCTCGTCGGGCAGCGCGCGCGGCGCCCGCGACGACGGGCGGTGCATCTGGAGCGTCGTGATGGTGACCTTCACGAGCGTCAAGGGTAGTGGTGTCACGACGGGCCGTCGTCTGCCGTGCACCCTCAGGCCGCGACGTACCGTGGAGGCCCGCGGCGCCGTGGCGCCCAGGCGACCCGTGCCGTGCGGTCGCGTCGGCGGCTGCTCCTGATCCGCAGGGTCGTGCGCGAGCGGAGCCGGTCGTCGGGCAGGACGGTCGCGGCGTCGGCGAGGAGTCGGTCCAGCCGGGCGGCGAGGGCGGGCAGGTCGGTCGCCGGGTCGACGGTGACGACCAGGCTCAGGACGAGCTCGGGGCCCTCGTCGTGCAAGGAGGCGGTCGCTCGGTGGACGGCAGGGATCTGCTGGGCCGCACGGGCCGTCGCGTTCGCCACGGCGTCTCGGGAGATCCGCAGGCGCATGGTGCGGGTGGATCCGGGCAGGTCCTGCTCGGGGACGGAGCGGGCCGGCAGGTGGGCAAGCATCCACCACAGCGAGACGACCGCGAGGAGAACTGCGACCGCACCGGTCGCGTAGGGCCACCACGGCTGGGACACGGCGTCCTGGGCGGCGCCCGTGTCGATCGCGTCGGGGACGCCGTCGAGGATCTCGGCCAGGGTTCCCGTCGTCCACAGCAGGGCAGCGACGCCGACGACGACGAGCACGAGGCCGGCGAGGGCGAGCAGGGCGCGGTCCAGTCGCAGGACGGTGCGGTTCATGATCGTTGCCCTTCGCCCGAGCGCACGGTCAGGCGCGGCGGCTGCTCGAACGCCGAGAGCTGGTGGGAGACCTCGGCGCGGACGTCGTCGAGGATGTCCGGGGAGCCGGTCGAGCGGACCGTGACCCGGACCGCGGTACGAGAGACAGAGGTGCTGGTGTCCAGCACCCCGGGCACGTCTCGGGCCGTCGCGTTCACCCAGCGGGCGACGTCGGCAGAGCGCACGTGGATCCCGCTGCCGGCGGAGATCCGCCGGGTGGTCCGCGGACGGGGACGCACCGCCTGCCAGACCAACCAGAGGCCGAGCAGTGCGACCACCACCCCTGCCGCCCCCACCCACGTCTCGGGCTGCAGGCCGTCCAGGGAGTCCGCGAGCGAGGCGATCCAGCTGGTGCCGGCCCCCTGCACCGCCACGAACGACGCCTGCCCGGCGAGCACCGCGACGGCGAGCAGGACGATCGCCAGGAAGAAGGCCCACGAGGTCAGCGCGAGCCCGGCCCGGGGCGACCTGGCAGGGGCGGGGACGGTCTGCGTGGACGGTGCCGTGGGTGTGCTCATCGGACTCGCTGCTCCTTGGGTGTTCCGGCGACGTCGGACGGGTCGACGATGCGAGCGACGGTCGTACGGACCTCGTCCACGTGCACCCCCGCGAGAGCGAGGAGCTGGTCGGTCACGGCTTCGCACACCTCGCGAGCGACCCGGGCGGCCGGGTAGGGCCACACCAGGGCGATCTCGAGGAGGACACGGGCACGGTCGCCGGCTCGTGAGCACACGACCTGGGGATAGCTCCTGCCCAGGGCTCTCCCCACCGTCCCGGCCGTGGCGGCAGCGGGCGCGACGCCGGCGACGCCGAGCACCGCCGCGCGGGCGACCTTGTCGACCACACGGTCAGCGACCCGCAGCACGCCCCGGTCCGCGGCGTCGACCGGCTCGGCACGGACGTCGGGCCGCGGGGCGTCGAGGAGGACGTCGCCGGCCCAGGCCTGATCAGACATGGCGTCGGCTGTGGAAGACGGCGCCGAGGTCTATCCGCCCCTCGATCTGGGCCGCGACGACCCAGCCGACGCCGCCGAGGACGACGGCGAGGAGGAACCCCCAGAAGCCCCCGAGGATCGCGGCGATGGCGAGCAGGAGGCCGGTGAGAAGACCGGTCGTGGACACGGACATGTGTACTCCTTGGACGGCGCCCGGTCAGGGCGCGGGCGATCTTGTCGGCGGGGACTCGACGTCCTCGACGAAGAGGTGGACCGGCCCCGAGACCAGGGCGCGCACGGCCTCGTGGACGTTGCTGGCAACCTCCGGGATGGGGCGCCCGGCGGAGACCACCAGGTGCACCTCGGCCTCGTCGGGCCGGAGCCGCACCCCGGTGACGGCGCGACCTGGGAGGTATGTGGCGACCTCCCCGAACGCCCCGGCGTGCAGACGCACGACTCCCGGGACAGCGAGCACCGCCGCCACCACCCGGTCCGCCAGGTCCTCCTCGTCACCCGCAGACGCACGAGACGAACGAAGGGGGGCGGCCTCGAGGTCCCGCCCCACGGGCGAGGCATCGAACGCGGCCGCGACGTCCAGGGGTGTCGGGGCGGCAGGCTCCGCGTCCCGGCCGGACGTCGGAGACCCGGAGGACTGCGGTGACGAGGTGGTCATCGCACTCGCCCGCCACCCTCCTCGCCCTCACCGCTGCCTGAGGCCTCCTCCCGCGACGAGGACCGCCCTGAGCTCGAGTCGGCGTCGTCGTCGGGCAGATGGACGTCGTTGACGTCGATGTTGACCTCGGTGACCTCGAGCCCGGTCATGCGTTCGATCGAGGTGATGACGCTCCGCCGGACCGCCTGCGCCAGGTCGGCGATCGAGACCCCGTAGTCCGCGACCAGGTCCAGGTCGACTGCGGCCTGCCGCTCGCCGACCTCGACGTGGACGCCGGAGGTGGTGTCGCTGCCGCTCCCGGGGATGTACTCGCGGATGGCGCCGAACGCCCGAGCCGCTCCCCCGCCCACGGCATAGACGCCCTGGACGTTGCGGGTCGCGATACCCGCGATCTTGGCGACGACCTGGTCCGCGATCGTCGTGGTGCCGTGCTCCGAGGCAAGGGCCGACACGTGCTCCGAGCTCTCTCGTGGGGCACGTGCCGGACCGTTGTCCCGTGGTCGCGCCGCGGACCCCGCAGCCGCGGTTCCCGTGGTGGGGGTGCTCTGCTCGCTCATCGTCGGCTCCTCGTGCTCAGGCTGGTCCGCCCGTGCCGGGCGGTCTGGGACGTTCCCCAGTGAGTGCCGACCTACGGGTCATACGTCACGCACTCGTCAGTGTGATCTACATCACACATGCCGCGCCGCTGGCGAGTCCGTCGAGGATCGATATCGTCGGACGGATGGAACCCCTCGATGCGGGTGGCGTCTCGGGGGCGGTCTCGGACCTGTCGCTCGCACGCCGGGCTGCCCTCCGCGATCGGGACGCGTTCTCCCAGCTCGTCGACCGGCACGGCCCCGCGCTCTACCGCTACGTCCTGCGGATGGTCCACGATCCCGAGGTCGCCGCCGACTGCCTCCAGGACACCCTGGTCGCCGCGTGGACCGGGTTCGCCGACTTCCGCGGCGAGTCCACCCCGCGCACCTGGCTCTTCGGGATCGCCACCCGTCAGGCCTATCGGCACCGCAGCCGGGTCGCGCTGCAGCCCGGTCCCCTTCCCGACGATCTCGTCGAGACCACGTCGCACCGACCCGACCAGGACGCCGTGGACAGCGCGCTCGTCGAGGCCCTCGACATCGCCCTGCTCGGTCTGCCACCGTTGCAGAGGTCGTGCTGGCTGCTGCGCGAGATCGAAGGACTGCACTATGCCGAGATCGCGTTGATCCTCGGAACGACCCACGACGCCGTACGCGGGCTCCTCCACCGGGCCCGCTCCACGCTGGCCGAGACGATGGAGGGATGGCGATGAGCGACGAAGCCGTCCTCGACCGTGCCACGCAGGCACTGCGGCGGCACACCGACCGAGGGTGGACCGTCGTGCGGGAGAATGCGCTCCTCAGAGCGCTGTCGGCCTTCCGGCCCTCTGCCCCGGTCCGCGGTCGTACGGCCACCCCTGCCGGTGCTGCGGGCTACTTCGTCGCGGCCGACGTCGTGGTCGCGGCCCTCCGCGAGGGCGTCTCTGCGGTGCCGGGCGCCGCGCCGCTCACGATCACCTGCTCGACCGACGACCACGACCGGCTCGTGGCCGTCACGATCGAGATCGTCGCCGCGTTCGACGAGCCACTGCTCCCGCTCGCCGCCGCCGTCCGCCGCGCCGCGACCTCGTGCCTGCGGACCCTGCTCGGCGACCTCGCGCCCCTGGCCGGCGCTGTCGCCGTCCACGTCGCCATCACCGACGTCACGGACGACCCGCGAGAGCTCTAGCGCGCCAGGACCGGCGCCGTGGGTCTCGCTGCCGCCGGACGACCCTCGCTGCCCCGTTCCCGCGCGAGTCGCCGTGAGCGTCGCTAGGTTTGCTCGATGACCACCGGCAAGATCCACGGACGCAGCACAACGTGGACCGCTGCGGGTGACCTCGTGCGGGTCCTCGCAGGGATCGCGGTCCCCGTGGGTGGCCTGCTCTACGGCCCGGTCGGGATCGCCCTGCTCTCGCTCGTGCTGCTCGGCACCGTGCTCCCCCGCGCGATCGGGCTCGACGGACCCGTCGACCCTGCCATCGGCCTGACCCTGTCGGCCGCGGCCTGGATCAGCCTGCTGGACCTCTATGCCCTGGCCTCTTGGCTCGATCTCGTCGTGCACCTGGTGGCGACTGCCGTCCTCACGGTCCTCGCGTATGCCCTCCTCGTGTTCGTGGGAGCCCTTGCCGTGCCGGGTGCGATGCTCGCCCGCTCGACCGGGGCAGGCGCTCGCCACGACGGCTCCGGCCTCTCCCGCCCACGTCTGGGTGCGGTGGTGACGGCGACGGCGCTCGGTGTCCTCCTCTCGCTGCTGTGGGAGGTGGGCGAGTGGGCCGGCGCCGCCTTCGTCGACGAGTCGATCAACGTCGGCTACCGGGACACGCTCGGCGACCTCGCCGCAGGCGGGGTCGGCGCCCTCCTCGCCGGGCTCTTCCTGGTGAGGCGTCCGTGAGCCAGGCGGCCTCGGCCTGCGCCACCCCGATGACGGTCGTCGTCCCCGTCAAGGACGACGCCTTGCTCCTCGAGAGCTGCCTGTCCGCGATCGGTCGACAGACCCGGCCTCCGCACGAGGTGATCGTGGTCGACAACGCGTCCTCTGACGACAGCGCGGCAGTGGCGCGCCGCGCGGGCGCGCACGTGATCAGCGAGACCCGGCCCGGCATCGCTGCGGCCGCGTCCACCGGGTACGACGCCGTCCTGACCGGCATCATCGTGCGCTGCGACGCCGACACCCTTCCTCCCGAGGACTGGCTCGAACGGGTGCACCGAGCCTTCGCCGACGACCCAGGGCTGGCCGCCCTCACCGGTTCGGGCTTCTTCTACGACCTGCCGGCGGTCCGTGGTCGCCTCGCCCGGATCTTCTA
The DNA here is from genome assembly GCF_014836755.1 of Oerskovia merdavium. GTDB lineage: Bacteria > Actinomycetota > Actinomycetes > Actinomycetales > Cellulomonadaceae > Oerskovia > Oerskovia merdavium. Next base: position 26,096 of record NZ_JACSQF010000006.1, on the reverse strand, counting down.
CCTGTGGGGCTACTACGGGGGGATGCGTGCCGCCGTCGGCAACGTCCCCCTGTGGGGATCCAACATGGCGATGCGCGTCGATGCCTGGCGCGAGGTCCGTCGCCACGTCCACCGGCACGACGCGCTCGTGCACGACGACACCGACCTCAGCTTCCAGCTCGGCAGCACCGCCCGCGTCCGCTACGACCCCCGGCTCGTCGTCGGCGTCTCCGGGCGCACCTTCGAGTCCGTGGCCGCCGTGCGCCGCCGCTTCCGGCTGGCGTGGCACACGCTTGCCGTGAACTGGGCCGACAGCCCGCCCTGGGAGAGGTGGTCGGTGCGGATCGCGTCCGGGTTGCGCCGCCGTCGGGCCCGGTCCCGGGGTGTGGTTCGGCGGCCACGGCCACCTCGTCGCCCTCCACGCGGCTGAGCGGACGTCACGGACGCGCCGTGACGAGCCCCGACTCGTAGGCCAGGATCACCAGGTGCGCCCGGTCACGGGCGTACACCTTCGCCATGATCCGGTTGACGTGCGTCTTGGCGGTGTGCGCGGAGATCACGAGCTCGACCGCGATCTCCTGGTTCGTCAGCCCTCCCGCGACGAGCAGGAACACCTCGCGCTCGCGCTCGGTGAGGCGGTCGAGCCCCTCGTCCTCCCAAGCGCTCTCCTGCGGCGACTGTCGGCGCACGAAGCGCTGGATGAGCGCCCGCGTCGCCGCGGAGGACAGGAGCGACTCGCCCAGATGAACCGTGTGCACCGCACGAACGATGTCCTCGGGCTCGGCCCCCTTCCCGATGAAACCGCTCGCGCCCGCACGGAGGGCCGCGACGACGTACTCGTCCTCCTCGAAGGTCGTGAGGACGAGCACGCGCGTCGCGTCGCCCGCCGGTCCGGCGCAGATCTGCTCGGTCGCGGAGATCCCGTCGAGCTCGGGCATCCGGATGTCCATCAGGACGACGTCGGGAGCCAGTGCCGCGGCCGCGCGCACGGCCTCGCGACCGTTCGACGCCTCGCCCACGACGTGGACACCGCCGCTGTCGGTCAGGATGTCGCGCACCGCCTGGCGCACCAGCGGCTGGTCGTCGACCACGAGGACGGTGATCATCGCCCCTCCCCTGGTTCGGCGGGCACGGTCCTGTCGGCGGGCACGGTGACATCGAGCCGGAACTCGCCGTCCACGGTCGACGCCTCCACACGACCCCGCACCGACGCGACCCGCTCGCGCAGCCCACGCAACCCGTGGCCGCTCGGGGGTGCATCGGCACCGCCCTGCCGCACCGGGTTGGTGACCTTCAGCGCGAGCGCACCGCCACGCGTGCGGACGTCGACGACGGCCCGGTCACCGGCGCCGTGCTTGTGCGCGTTCGTGAGTCCCTCCTGGAGAGCGAGGTAGGCGACGTGGTCACAGGCCGGCGAGAGGGCGACGAGGCCCGACTCTCTCCGCAGCACGACGTCGAGGCTCACGCCCGCGAAGCGTTCGACGAGCGCGTCGAGCTGCGCCAGCCCCGCCTGCGGGTGCAGGTCGCGGTGCTCGACGTCGTCCTGCGCGCGCAGCATGGCCAAGAGGCCGCCGATGTCGGCGAGGACGGTCCGCGAGGCGCTGCGGATGGTGGTGAGGGCCTCGCGGGCCCGCTCGGGCCGGGACTCGAGCGACGACGACGCGACCCCCGCGCTCAGGCTGATCACCGAGATCTGGTGGGCGACGACGTCGTGCAGGTCACGGGCGATACGCACGCGCTCCTCGACCACGCGCCGCCGCGCCTCCTCGTCCCGCCCCTGCTCGGCGCGTTCGGCCCGCTCCGTCACGGCCGCGAGCGCCTCGCGACGTGACCTGGTGGCGTCGCCCATGGCTCCGGCGAGGACGACGAGCGTCACAAACTGCGTCGCCCCGGGGTGGAAGAGCTCACCGCCGAGCGGGACGGCGCTCACGAGGAACACGACGAGGGCGGCCGCGCCCACGCACGCGAGCCCGACCGTGCGGCGCGTCCGGTTCGTGACCGCGAAGGCCGTGATCATGACGGCGACCAGTGCAGCCGGTGCGAGGGTGCCCGCGAGCGCGACGGCGACGACGCAGACGACGCTCACCGCCAGCGCGGTGATCGGCCGTCGTCGGCGCAGCGGCATCACCGCGACCGGGACGAGCGCGATCACCATCGGCAGGCCCCGCGTGCGGAAGTCCTCGTCGGGGAACGGCAGGACTCCGAAGAGCACGACGGTGGCGATCGCGACGACGTCGCCGACGGGGACCGCTGCTGCGGCGGAGCGAGGTGACGTCACTCCCCCAGTATCCCGGTCGACCCGCGCCGGCGGATCGCCCCGCAAGGTGACGCGCGCGTACTGCGATCGCTGTACCGAGGTGACCGCGCAGGGCTGATGCGCGCGTTCTGCCGGCACACGATGCTGGACCGGAAGGCGGGGCACACCGTGTGCCGCGTAGAGAGGAACGCGTGAAGAAGCCTGTGAAGAGAGTGCTCGTGGCCGTGGCCGCGACCGGCGCCGTGGTCGCGGTGGCCCTGGCCACGACGACCGTCGTGAACGCCGTCGCGACCGCGCGCGAGAGCGACCGGATCGAGTCCTACGGCCAGACGGTGACGGTCGACGGGCGCCAGATGAACGTGCTCGTCACCGGGGCCGGCCCGGTCGACGTGGTCCTCCTGCCCGGGTTCGGGACGCCTTCTCCCGTCCTCGACTTCGAGCCGCTGGTCACGGACCTGGCCCACGACCACCGGGTCGTCGTCGTCGAACCCTTCGGCTACGGACTGAGCGACGGCACCGACGTGGAGCGGACCACGGAGAACGTCGTGACCGAGGTGCACGAGGCGCTCCAGGCGCTCGACCTCGACCGCTACGTCCTCATGGGGCACTCGATCGCGGGCATCTACGGCATCGAGTACGCCGCACGCTACCCCGACGAGGTGATGGCGTTCGTCGGGGTCGACACGAGCGTCCCCGGGCAACCGCACACCGACACGGCGTTCCCGACGGGCCTCATGGCCGCGGCGAAGAACCTCGGCCTGGTCCGCGTCCTCACCGCGTTCGGGAGCGGCGGGCTCGACGGCTCCGTGTACTCCGACCACGCACGCGAGCAGATGACGATGTTCACCCACCGGAACTCGCTGCGCCCCACGTACCTCGACGAGATGTCGCACATCAGCACGAACTTCGAGCGTGCGCTCGGGACGACGTTCCCGGCGGACCTGCCGCTGCTGCTGTTCGTCGAGGCCGACAACGCGAACAACCCGGACTGGCTGGCGCTGCACGAGGAGCAGGCCGCGACCGTCGAGGACGGCACCGTGGTTCCTGTGCCCGGCGAGCACTACCTCCACCACACGCACGCGCCGCAGATCGCGGCCGGGTTCCGGGAGTGGGCGGCGGCCCGCGAGCTGACGACGGGCTGAGGCCGGGCACGTCAGGTCGGCCCGCCCTCGCCGGAGGGCGGGACGATCGGAGCACCCGCCAGGGCGTCCCTAGGGAGCGCCGCGACGGTCTCGACGCTGGACGGCGAGGAGGACCAGGAGCGCGGCCAGGGCGGCCAGCACCTCGCCCGCGGCGAGCGCGATCCAGGTGCCGCTGGATCCGGTGGGTCCCAGGACGAGGACGAGGGGCACCTTGATCCCGACGAGCGTCCCGAGGGAGATCAGGTAGGACGGGCGAGCGCGTCCCAGCGCCTGGAAGTACGCCGAGACGAGCGGGGCGACCTCGGAGACCGCGAGGCCGACGGCGAGGACGCGAAGCGCCACGGACCCGGTGCGGACGACGTCGGGCTCGTCGACGAAGAAGGTCACGAGAGGTTCCGCCAGGACCGCGAGCGCGGTCGCGGCGAGCACGCTGTAGAGCGTCGTCGCCCGGAGCGCGAGAGTGCGTGCCCTCCTGACGCGGTCCACGAGCCGCGCCCCCGCGTTGTACCCCACGACGGGTTGAAGGCCCTGGCTGATGCCGGTCTGGGGCATGGTCGCGAAGGTCTGCAGCCGGGCGCAGACGGCGAACGCCGCGAGGACGGTCGCACCACCCGTTCGAACCAGCGAGAGGTTGACGAGCACGACGAGCAGCGTCGTGCCGAGACCCGCGAGGAACGAGGGCGCGCCGACGCCGAGGATCGCGTCGTCGGGGGTACCGGCTCGCCCTGCCACGTAGGCGAGGTCGCGGATCCCGTGGTCCACGACGAGGTGCTCCACGAGCCGGGTCATGCCCGCGGCGTTGTCGACCGTCACGTGGTCGTAACGGTCGGTGACCATCGGGCCCGCGAGCACCACGAGCGGGACGCGTCGGGCGACGTGATCGAGCAGGTCGTCCGGGAGGGACTGGGCCACCACGACGAGCCCGTCGACACGACCCGCCATGGCCAGGACGCGGGCCTCGAGATCGGGCTCGCGCGCCGTCGCGACGGTGAGGGCCAGGCCCGCTTCCCAGGCCGCGTACTCGGCTCCGCGCAGCACCTCACCGAAGTACAGGCCTCCCCACCCGATCTCACCGGCCGGCCGCGGGTCCAGGAGCACGCGCACCCCGGAGCCGTCGTGCGCACGACCGGCCAGGTCGTCGGGCTTCCCCGTGTCGGGCAGGCACAGCCCGATCATCCCGCTCTGCCGGGAAGCGAGCCCTCGTGCAGCGGCCGACGGCACGTAGCCGAGGTCGTCGATCGCCTCGAGCACCGCGAGCCGCGCGCCGTCGCTCACGAACCCCTTGCGGTTGACGACCCTCGACACCGTCGTCGTCGAGACCTCCGCGCTCCGTGCGACGTCCTGGATCGTCGCGACACGTGACTTCATCGTTCACCCCTCTCGTGCGCCCAGTGGATCATGGAAGCGCAACCACACCGCGCGGTGCGGTCGGCTCACCACGACTGGAGGCCGCGACAGCGCGTCGGGGACCCGACGGCGGCGGGGACTTTCGCGCGTCGCACCGGGCAACCCGGTCGCGGCACGGGGGCGGCGTCGGACGCGTCTGGACACACCTCGAACGCCGCACAGGCGGACGGTCGCCGCCGTGCAAGGACTGGGCAGAGCTCCCTAGCGCACGGCGGTCTGGTCGAGCCTGGCGGCGAAGGCGATGTCGAGCGTGTCGACGAGCGAGACGGAGCCGTCAGCGGTGGTCCAGCTCGTCAGCGCGGAGTCGAGGCAGGCGAAAGCAGAGGACACGACGACACGAGCCGGCAGGTCCCCGAGTCTCGGGTCAGGCGCGACGTGCCCGGACATGACGGGGGTCAGCAAGGCGGACGACGTCAGGTGCTTCTCGATGTTGCGCGCTCTCAACGACGCCGTGCTGTTGATGACGCGCATGGTCCGCCGCCAGCGGACGGGGTTCGCGTCGATCTCCTCAGCTCCCTCGCGCATCGCACCGTGCAACGCGTGCCACGGAGCCTGCTCCACGATCAGCGCGGCCACCCTGTCCCTCAGGGCAGCGCCCCCGATGATCAGGTCGCCGATCACGACGTCCTCCTTGGTCGCGAAGTAGCGGAAGAAGGTGCGACCCGAGATCCCCATGGCTGCGGCGATGTCGTCGACCGTCGTCTCGTCGTACCCCTGCTCGTCGAACAGCTGGAGGGCACGGTCCGCGATCGCGGTACGCACGCTCGCCCGAGCGAGCGCGCGCAGCCCACCGGTCGCGCTGGATGTATCCGTCACGGGGCACGATAGCCCCGTGACATGTGTGTCACTCGCTGCCACCTTCGGCATGCACTGCGCTCTTGGTGCCGGAGAGAGGCGGCCGAGGAGCAGGCGCCGAGCGCCTGGTGCTGGTCGTGCTGGTCCTGTCACCGGCCCGTCTGGACCGGAGGGTTCACGCCGGGGCCGCGAGAGGACCTCGCGACCCCGGCGGAGCTGGTGCGGTCGTCAGCCGCAGGTCGTGGCCGGGTACTCGACGTCGAACGTCGTCGAGCGGGCCCCGGCCCCCGTGCCGATCGTGCCCACGACCGTCGCGGTCCCCGCGGGGACCGCAGCCGCACGGCTGTTGAACGACTGCGACGCGCTCTTGCCCGGCGCCACCGACGCGAACGTCTTGGTGCCGAACGGCGTCGTGAGCGCCACGCTCACGGCCACGTCCTCACCGTTGACCGCACGCACCGTGAGGTTCGCCCGGCCCGCGACGCACTGCGTCCTGGCCACGACCGCGAGATCCACGGGCTCGACCTCGGCGCCGGCGACCCCGAATCGCCAGGTGTCGACGTCGAACAGGTCGCCCTCCTGGTCGCCGGCGAACGTCAGGTAGACGTCGTGGACACCGGTCGTGCGGTCGATCGTGGTCGCGAGGTCGGTCCAGGTTCCGTCACCTGCGGGCACGTCGATCGTGCCGACCAGGTTCTCGCTCGTGGACGTGTCGGGGCTGTCGAGCCGAACCTCGACGCGGCCGCCGGCGAGGGGTGCGATCGTGGTGCCGAACTCGGTCGCCCCGTCCTGACCGAAGTCGACACCGGCCAGAGCCACCCAGTCGCCGGAGTCGATGTCCGTCAGCTTGAGAGCGGGCGTCGACGTCGGGCTCGTGAGCAGCGCGGTCGTGATCCCCTTCTGGTAGCCGATCGTCTCGGCCTCGATGATCGAGTACGGGTCGAGAGGCGCGATCTGCGAGACACCGACGTAGTCGGCATCGACCTTGTTCATGGTGCCGTCGGGCTGGAACGTCACCTCGTTGATGTGGGTGCTGCGGAATCCCCTGACCTTGCTCGCGTCTCCACCGACGAGTGCGAGGTTGAGGGTCTGGGCGTGGTAGGCCATGTAGTAGGTACCGTCGAGCTCGAAGAACGACTGGTGGTTGTTCCCCCCGACACCGAACTCCTGGTACATGCCGTCGAGGACGGTGCCCTCGAACTGCTCGGGGGTCCAGGGTCCCTCTGGCGAGTCCGCCATCATGTAGGCGATCACGCCGTTGGCCGGGTAGCCCGGCGACGGAGCGACGCTGCTGAAGTTGGTCGAGTAGGAGTAGTAGTACTTCCCCTCGCGCTCGAAGACATGGCTCGCCTCGAACATGCGGGGGGCGTCGACGACCTGGGCGGTCCCGACGGTGGAGACCATGTCGTCGCCGAGCTTGATCCAGCGGGTGGTCCTGGGGTTGTTGGGCGTCTCGGGCGGGTTCCCTTCGCCGCCACCGAAGTACAGGTAGCCCTGCCCCGAGTCGTCGACGACCACCGCGGGGTCGAACAGCCAGTTGCCGTTGCTCGCCGCTCCGGGCGTCTCAGGGCTGATCAGGGGCTTGCCGAGGGGGTCCGTCCAGGGGCCGAGAGGAGAATCCGCTTCCAGGACGCCGACGCTGGCCGCGTTGTTCGCGAAGTAGAGGAAGAACTTCTCCTTGCCGGCGATCGTCTTGCTGGCGAACGCCGGAGCCCACGAGTTGTTGGCCCAGGTCGCCGCGCCGGTGGGGCCCGCGACCTGGATGGGACCGTGGTCGGTCCAGTTCACGAGATCGGCCGAGCTGATCACGTTGATCTGGTTGATCTTCCCGTAGGTGTTGGGCGTGCTGATGTTGTTCTCGTCGGGGGCCCACTCCTGGGTGTCGTTGGTCGTGTAGACGTAGACCCGGCCATCGTGGGCGAACGCGTACGGGTCGGCACCGAACGCGTGGGAGACGAGCGGGTTGGTGTTTCCCGGGACCTTGCCGACGGCGTCGAACCCGCCACCGCCCGGGCTCGTGAGAGTCACCGACACGTCGTCGACCCGGAAGTCCATGAGGTGCTGTGCCGGGTCCGCCGCGGGGTCGGGCACCCAGGGCGTCTCGACGAAGACGTGCGCCTCGGCCGGTGTCGTCCCGGCGGGCAGGAGCCAGGTGCCCTCGAGCGTTCCCCACTCACCCCGGTTCAGCGTCCCGGTCGCGATGTTCGTGTAGCTGGAGCCCCCGGTGAACGCGGTCACGAAGAACTGCTTGGTCGCAGGGCCCGTGTCGTAGCGCACCTTGGCCGACACGGCATAGGACCCTCCTGCCTCGACCTTGCCGGTGAGGTCCTGCCACGGGCCGGACTGCGTGGTCTGGCGCTCGGTGACGAGGACGGAGGACGCTCCCGAGTACGCATCGTCCGAGAGCTCGAGGTCTCCCCCGTTGCGGATCACCCAGGGCGCGACGACACCGTCCTCGAACCCCGGGTTGGCGACGACGTTCGTCGAGGCGGTGTCCGCAGACCGGGCGTGGGCGGCGCCGGGCGCCGCGGAGCTGGGCACCGCGACCGCGGCCAGTCCGACGACCCCCAGCGAACCGGCCAGGATCATTGCGGTGGTGCGTTCCTTCAGTCGTCCGTGACGATGTGTCACAAGAGCCTCCTTGCTCTGTCGGTCTTCCATGGGTGGTGCTGTGCCGCCGCGACGTCGGGCCGCGGCACGAGTGGTGGCCTCCGGGGACCTGGCCCCGCCCGTGAGGGCGGGGCCGCGCGCCATCTACGACCCGGTCCGGCCGTAGGCGACGACGCGCGAGGTCGTCAGGTCGTCGACCGTCCGGGTGACCGTGACGGTCGCTTCTCCTGCGGGAACGGCTGCGAGCCGGGTGGCGAACGACTGCTGGGCGCTCTTGCCGGGTGCGACGGCCGTGAACGTCTTGGTCCCGTACGACGTCGCGACGGTCACGTCCACGGGGGCGTCCTCGCCGTTGATCACCCGGACCGTGACGACGTCCTTGCCTGCGACCGGTCGGACGACGGCCTCCGCCGTGAACGCGACCTCGCTGGCGTCCCTCCTGACGAGCGATGCGAGCGAGACGGAGAGGGCGTGAGCCGGGGCATCGACCTGGTTCTGCGTGGACGGGGACGTGGTGGCCAACGCCCAGCCGAGCGCCTTCTCGACGACGGTCCAGGACTCCGGGGTGTAGCGCTGCTCGTCGAGCCCTCGCGCCTCGTCGACCGCTGCGTCGAGCGCCGTCCGGTCCGCGCCTCCGTCCGCATCGAGCACGTCACTGAGGTAGTAGTAGTCGAAGTCGACGGTTCCGCCGGTCTGCTCGGTGGCGTAGCTGAAGAGACCGAACCTGTTGGCCATGAAGTGCGACAGGCTCCAGTCCATGACGATGGGCCCCTGCGAGGGGCCGAGCGGCTGCCAGGTCCGGCCGTCGAGGCTGTAGGAGAACTGGACCCGCAGCTGCCCCGGGGTGGAGGAGAAGTCGGCGTCCGCCTTGAGCCGGACGTCGGTGCGTGACCCGAGGTCGATCGTGGTCCCAGGGACGAAGCTCTCGACCGCGGCGGCCTCGATCGACTCGTCGAAGGGCTGCAGGCGGGTCACGAGACCCAGGGTGCGAGCGCCGTCGACCTGCTTGATCCCCGCATAGGTGAAGCTGCGGCCGTAGACCGCAAGGCCGGCCACGTCGCCGTCGAGCATGGCTGACACGTCCAGTCGCGTCTCAGCAGAACCGGTGGGACCGAAGGTGCGCTGGGACAGCGTGTTGCGCGCCTCCTCGAGGTAGGTCAGGTCGCGTCCGGGAGACTTGCTGTACTCGGCCTCGCCCGTCACGACGTGCCCGTTCGTGAGGCGCAACCATCCTTCGCGCTCGGTGAGCGACCAGTAGCGGTTGTCCGGGTTGTGGTTCCACTCCCATGCCAGGTCCAGGTCGGACCCGTTGTAGGCCACCTCGTCGGCGTGGACGTGCTCGAGCTGCGGAGCATTGCCCGTCACCGAGACGTCGTCGAGCACGTACCCGACGCTCGACGACGGCGGCTGCGGGTTCGCCCACGGTGTCTCGACGGCGAGCTTGAAGGAACGCACGTCGGCGTCGGCCGGGATCGTGTAGGTACCGGTGATCGTCGCCCACCGCCCCTTCGCGGCATCGACGCCGGCGAGTACCTTGACGCCCGTGCCCCAGTCACCCACGACGTCGAACCGCACGGTGTCGGGTCCTTCGGTGTAGCGCACGCGTGCGGAGATCTCGTAGGTGATGCCTGCCTGGATCCTGCCGTCGAGCTGTTGGTAGGGGGCAGAGCCGTTGACGGTCCGGTGGGTGACCCGCAGGGCCGCGGTCCCGGACGATGCCGTGCTCGGGTCGCGCGAGATGATCGCGCCGAACTGAGACCCCCAGGGCTCGATGCCTGCGTCCTCGAAGCCAGGGTTGTCGACGAGCTCGACCCCGAGCAGGGACTCGTCGTACTCGGGCGCCTCAGGAATCTCCCAGCGGGTGTCGCGGAAGGTCTTGTGCTCGGCGTCGTTGGCGAAGTCGTCGGACGCCACGACGGACTTGAGTCGCTCGACCCGGTCCTGCTCGGGCGTGAGCGTGATCGGCTTGGTGAACGTGTCTCCTGCGTGGACGACGCCGTCGTCACCGAAGGTCGGCCACCCGTCCTCCCACGTCGCGGGGATCAGGGCGGGGATCCGCCCGAGCGGATAGGTGTCCCGGAAGAACATGCCGTACCAGTCGGTCCCGCCGTCGGCCGAGGCGATGTCGACGAGGCCGCCCTGCGCGAACCCGTCGGAGTCCAGGCCGCTGCGCACCTCGTAGGTGTTCGTCCCGTCGACCGCCGTGTACCGACCGAGCAGCTCCTTGGAGCGGAAGAGCACGACCTGCCGGTTGCCGCCGGCCGGCCAGGTGATCGTCGTCATGTAGTAGTAGCCGTCGCGGTAGGAGACCTGGGTCCCTTCGTAGTGCATGCCGCTGGCGAGGATCGGGAAGTCGGGGAAGTCCTTCGACCCGAAGATGTCGGGGTACTCGGCGACGATCGTCGTGAGGTCGTCGCTGAGCTGCACGGCGCTCGTGCTGCCCGACCCGTGGAAGATGTAGGGAGTCCCCCCGCCGGCCTCGTCGAAGAAGAGCGACAGGTCGTGGAACCCTCGGCCGAGCGCAACCTTCTCCCAGGTTCCGTCCTCGATGTCGTCCGTGCTGTAGACGTAGGCACCACCGAGGTTGTTGGTGTTGAACGCCACGTAGAACCTGCCGTCGTGGTAGCGCAACGACGAGGCCCACTGCCCTTCGCCGTAGGAGTTCTGGCCGTTGCGCAGGGAGGGAGCGTCACCGATGCCCAGCCGGTCGTAGACGTAGTTGACCGTCTCCCAGTTCACCAGGTCGTACGACTTCATGATCGGTGCGCCCGGACTCAGGTGCATGGTCGTGCTGATCATGTAGTAGACGTCACGCCCTTCCGTGCTCTCCGCAGCGGGCACCCGCGCCACGCTGATGTCCGGCACGTCGCTGTTCAGCAGGGGAACCCCGTACGTCCCGTCGCCGTTGTCCGTCGAGGTCAGGCCCGACGGCGGCGGCGACACCTCCGCGGCGACGGCGGTGGGGACCAGCAGCCCCACGAGGAGGGTCCCTCCGACCATCGTGTGCACCCGGCGTCGTCTTGCTCCTGTCACGTCAACTCCTTTGTCGGGACGTACTTCCTGCCAGACCGGTCGATCCGGGGCTCTCCCCCGAAGATCGGGCCGTCACCGTCGACGAGGCCAGCAAGGGACTCAGCCGTGAGGCCCAGGACACCCGACGAAGGGTGCCCGCTCGCCATCGAGCGGAACTGTCGACCGCGCCTCCCCGAGCGGGTGCTCGGCGACCGGCGAGCGTGCGTCAGACTTTGCCGCACGTGACAGTGAATGCCATGTTAGCGCTCACACATGCCGTGTCAACACCCTGCGGAGGTGAGTCCGACTGGTCGACACCGACCGATCCCAGCGCGTCGAACACGGGCAGGTCGCGGCCGCGCGCTCGCCGAGCACCCGCTGTCCACGCGCAGCCTGGGCCCGTCTCCGCGCAGGACACGCAGTCAGCGACCTGCGCGCGACGGGCTTGACGCCCCGCTCCGAGCTATGGACGCGGAGCTGCCGCCGGGAAGAGGCGCTCGACGGCGCGCACCACGGCGGCCCGCCGCGCTGCGACCGAGCGGTCGTCCGAGTGCTCGCTGGCGGCAGCCGCTATCTCGGGCTGCGCCGACCATGTCGTCGCGATCTGGTTGACCAGGGCAAGGACGTCGAACGGGTCCCAGGTGGGATCGAGCGCCCCGTCGCGCTGCGCCTGACGGAGCTGCTCGACCTTGCCGGCGATCGCGTCCTGACTCGTCCCGTCGCCCTCCGTCAGCTCGAGGCGCCCCCAGCTGATCAGCCGGTAGTGATCGGGGCGGCTGGTGAAGTAGTCGAACAGCCGCCCGGCATAGCCCGGCAGGTCGCGCGCATCGATGTGGGTGGCCTGGGCGATGACGCCGAGCTCGCGGGCCGCGGTCTGGGCGTAGAGCGCTTCCTTGCCTCGGAAGTGCGCGTAGACGCGCTCCTTGCTCGTGCGGGCCTGCTTGGCGATGCGGTCGACCCGGGCGCCGGCGATCCCGTAGCGCGCGAACTCGTCCATGGCCGCAGCCACCACTCGTTCACGCGTCCCGTCAACCCCGCCGACGGCACCCTCGGACGATGCGGGGAGGTTGGGTGCGTGATGGTCGGCCATGCGTCCAAAGTACAACCAAACCGTTCGGTTTGACTCTCGACCTCCTCGGCCTAGAGTGGAACCGAACCGTTCGGTTCGGCCGATCGGCCGGCCGCCGCACCGCCCGTCGTCGAACGAGCGTCGGAGCGAGCAGAAGAGAGGCGCCCTCATGCAGAACCGCACCCTGGGCCAGCAAGGCCTGGAGACGTCCGCGCTGGGATTCGGGGCGATGGGCATCTCCATCGCCTACGGCCCCGGCGACCAGCAGGAAGGCATCGCCACGATCCAGAGAGCTCACGACCTGGGTGTGACGTTCTTCGACACCGCTGAGCTCTACGGCTGGGGCGAGAACGAGAAGATCGTGGGCCGCGCCGTCAAGAGCTTCCGGGACGAGGTCGTCATCGCGACCAAGTTCGGGTTCACGCGCGACCACGGCCAGGACTCCCGGCCGGAACACATCCGTGAGGTCGTCCAGAACAGCCTGCGCCACCTCGGCGTCGATCACATCGACGTCCTCTATCAGCACCGGGTCGACCCGGCCGTCCCGATCGAGGACGTCGCCGGCACCGTCAAGGAGCTCATCGACGCGGGCGTGGTGAAGTACTTCGGCCTCAGCGAGGCCGGCGAGACCACGATCCGCCGCGCGCACGCCGTGCAGCCGGTCTCGGCCCTGCAGACCGAGTACTCGTTGTTCGAGCGCGACGTCGAGTCCTTGTTCCCCACCCTGTCCGAGCTCGGGATCGGCTTCGTGCCTTACTCCCCCCTCGGCCGCGGGTTCCTCACCGGCACCGCCAAGCCCGCCGACCAGTACGACAAGACCGACATGCGCCGCACCGACCCGCGCTGGCAGCCGGGGAACTTCGAGAAGAACCTCGAGGCAACCCGCCACCTGACCGCTCTCGCAGAGTCCAAGGAGGCCACGGTCGCCCAGCTGGCACTCGCCTGGCTGCTCGCTCAGGGCGACCACGTCGTGCCGATCCCCGGCACACGGAGCCCGGAGCGCGTGGCCGAGAACATCGCCGCGGCCGACCTGACGCTCACCGCGGAGGATCTCCGCCGCATCGCCGAGATCCTGCCTACCGGTGGCTTCGGCGCCCGCTATGCCGGTGGAAACGTCCCTACCTGGGAATAGGGGAGACCCGTCGGGCCGGAGCCGCACGTCCTCGTCTCGTCCCGCGCTGGCTGGACGGTACAGCCGGACCCACCGGGCATCGGCGCCACCCGCTCGGGCTCGATGTCGCGCCCGGGCGAAGGACCGGCCACAGCGCGCAACCTGTGCACGCGCGGCCGGTCCTTCGCCGGCATCAACCCAGCACCCGGACCTTCTGGGTCGCCAGCTCGGCATCGGTGAGCACCCCGGCGTCGCGGAGCTCGACGAGCTGCTGGAGGAGCTGGATCCGGCGCTCGACGTCCGGGATGGCGTCGAGCACGGGTGTCAGCGCCGAGCCGCCGGCCGGGTTCGATCCGGCTGCCGGACGAGCTGCCGCCACCCCCGCGCTCGCGCCCTGGTCCTCGGCGGCCCATCGCGCTCGCTGGCGTTGCTGGACCCGCCCGTGGACCGAGCTCGCGACCGCGACCTTGCTCGCTGTCCGGAAGAGGCTCATGTGCCGCTCCTCACGGGCTCGCTCTGGTCGAGCGCCAGCTCGAGGTCGCCGGGCAGGAGGGCGAAGGAGTGGACGGCCTCGACTCCGTGGCTCGCGAACCTGTCGACGACGTCGCGCATGACCAAGGACTCGTAGACCACGACGATGCCGACGGACCCGAGTGCGAGCCGGTCCGCGACGACCCGGAGGTCTTCGTCGTCGAGCAGGTCCGACGAGGACCCGACCAGCTCGATGACGGGTGGCGCAAGCCTCCAGAACCAGTCGGCGTCGTCGACCTTTCGCAGGCCGGTCCGGGTGTGCTCGACGACCTCGATGTCGAGCAGGCGGACCGCTCGCGAGTCGACCAGGTGCAGGAGCTCGACGACGCCCGGGCCGACGTTCGCGCCCGGTGGCACTTCGAGGAGGAGGCACGAGACGGGACCCCAGACCTCATCTGACGCTTCGTTCTGGTCACGCATGACACTTCCTTGGTCGGTGGACGGATTCCCGTGCTCCACGCACCCCGTCGGGCTACCGGCGGCCACGAGCGGCCGCCTTGTGCTTGGACCTGACGCGCAGACCGCCGGCGAGCAACCCGACGACCAGGACGATCGCGAGCACGACCCACAGCGGCGCGAAGAAGGTGGCCCACAGCAGGCTGAACGAGACCTCCTGCTGGTTCTGCGCGACGAAGACCACGGTCAGTGCGACCAGGACGATGCTCAGCCAGCGCTTGGCCAGGAAGGTCGTCCAGCGTCCCGTGCTCGCCTGCGGTGCCTGGTTCGTCATGCCGCGGCCAGGGCCACTGCCTTGAGGCGGTCGAACTCGTCGGAGGTGATCGCACCGGAGTCCAGCAGCGCCTTGGCGGCTGCGACGTCCTGGGCCGGAGACGTCGCGGCCACCTGACGGATGTAGTCGTCGGTGCGCTGGCGCGCGGCGTCGACGGCGGCGTTCTGGCGCTGTGCCATGCCACGGCCGCGGGCGATCACGTAGACGAGGGCCGTCAGGACCGGGACGAGCACGAGGAACAGGATCCAGGCCGCCTTGGCGACACCGCCGAGCCCCCGGTCACGGAAGAGGTCGGAGAGGACGTGGAACAGGATCACGAGGTAGGCCATGAAGAAGAAGATCTCCACGACGAGGAGGGCGGACTGCCAGAAGGTCATCGAGGTTCCGTTCGGTCGAGAGGGGTTTCCTAGGGAACGTAGCCCCGGGCGAGCGTTCGATCCCGGGGTATCCCCCAGTTGTGGGGGTGGGTGATGAGGTGCTCGGCGGGTCCGGCCGTGACGGGGCACGGGGCTACGATCGACGCGACCACGACCCGGCTGCGAGGACGGCACCGATGAACCGCACGCCCCACGCCCCGCCGCCCGATCCAGGTCCTCGGCGTCGCGTCGGGATCGTCGACGACCACGCAGCGGTCGGGCTGGGAGTCGAAGCCATCCTTGATCAGCACGACGACCTCGCCCTGGTCGCGCGCGCGGCGACGGTCAGCGAGCTCGTCGACGCCGCGCCGGACCTGGACCTCGTCCTTCTCGATCTCCGGCTGGCGGACCGCACGACCCCCGCGCAGAACCTGGAACGGCTTCGCCGGCTCGGGGTGACCGTCGTGGCGTACACCTCCGGTGACGACCCGGCCTTGGTCCGGCAGGCAGCAAGGTCCGGGGTGGCCGGGATGATCCGCAAGTCAGAGTCGCCTGCGACGCTGGTCGACGCGCTCCGGGCCGCGGCGCGAGGAGAGATCGTGGCCAGCGTCGACTGGGCAGCGGCGATCGACGCCGACGCAGCCGTGCAGGACGCGGGCCTGACCGCTCGCGAGAGCCAGGTGCTCGAGCTGTACGCCTCAGGCGAGAAGGCGGACCGTGTCGCTCGGATGCTCGGGATCACCCGAGAGACCGTCCTGGATCACGTCCGACGGATCCGGACCAAGTACGCGGCCGTCGATCGGCAGGCCCACACCAAGGTCGACCTCTACCGCCGCGCGGTCGAGGACGGGATGCTGGCGCCACCTCGGTGACCGGCTTCGCAGCACCTCGGGTCGCGGGGGCCTCCTCGTCGATCACCGCCGATCGTCGGGTCGGCCTGCTCATCGCGCTCGGCGGCTCCGCGCTCGTCCTGATCACCGTCCCGGTCGCGATCGAGCGGTGGGGGGACGCTGCCGGGTGGTGGAACGTCGCCGCAGTCGTCCTGGCGGCGCTGATCCTGGTGCTCGTAGCACTCGCCCGAACGGTCCCGGCGCGCGCGCTGCGCGCGTTCTGGGCGACGATCCCTGCACTGAGCCTCGCCCTCGCGCTGACATGGCCTCTCGCGGAGACGTCCGGCGCGTCCTCCGTCCCGTGGGTGTGGGAGCTCGAGCCGGTGGCGGTCTCGCTCCTCGTCCTGCTCGTGCGCTGGCAGTGGGCTCTCGTGCTGTCCCAGGCCTTCGCCCTGGCCGTTCCTGTCGCGATCTGGGCGGTCCAGGGTTCCGTGCCTCTGGACGTCGTCCTCCAGACGCCGATCCACCTGGGCAACATGGCGTTCGTCGCCGTCTTCGTCGCGCTCCGCCGCCAGCTCCAGCAGCTCGCCCGCTCGGAGCGCGATGCGGAGCGGCGTGAGCACGGGCGCCTCGAGGCCGAGGCCGCAGCGGCCGAGCAGCAGCGCTTCGTCAGCATCGTCCACGACGAGATCCTCTCGACTCTCGTGTTCGCCGGCCGAGCGGCCGAGGGGGTCGGCTCCACGCTCGTCGCCCCGGCGCGACGCGCGCTGGGGTTCCTGGGCGCGGGGGGGCGGCGACCCGGTCGGTCAGGTCGACTCGATCGTGACGCTCGTCCAGGCCCGTGTCGCACAGGTCCACCCCACGGCCCGGGTGACGAGCCGGTGCGAGGCGGTCACGGTGCCGCCCCCTGTCGTGGATGCTGTCGTGTCGGCCATGGCTGAAGCGCTGCGCAACAGCCTGATCCATGCCAGGAGCGGCACCCAGGAGCAGGTCAGCGTCCACGTGACCCTCGTGTCGGACTCTTCCGGGCTGACCGTGGAAGTCATCGACGACGGCGTCGGGTTCGACCCTCACCGGGCAGGGACGGACTCCGTCGGCATCAGGACGAGCATCGTCGGCCGCATGACCGCGGTCCCCGGCGGGGACGCCGTCATCACCTCTGAGCGCGGGCGCGGCACGTGCGTGACGCTCTCCTGGAACCGCCACCTGAGCGAAGCCCTCACCCCGACCGGCCGCGCCGACGGCGGGCAGGCGCTCCCGGACGAGCGGGGCACCGGAAACCTGTCGACCGGTCGTACGCCGTGGCCCGACCTGGTGCCCTCCGGGCTCGGCACCAGGGGCGCGCGGCTCGCGCTCGCCTACGTGTGGTGCACGGTGGCGGCGCACGTGCTCCTGGGCCGGGAGGACTCCCCTGGCCCGCTCGCGCTCGCGGTCGCACTCCTCGCGCTGTTCTCCTCCCTGCTCGCACTGACGTCGCACGGGCCCGACCACCTCTCGTCGCGCAGGGCGGCTCTCGCGCTGCTTGCTCCGCTCGCAGCGGTGATCGTCCTGACCCTGGCAGCCGACTCGTCGGGGGTCTGGACCGCGCTGGTGTACCTGGCGGGCTACCAGGTGGGGCTGGCGGCCGTGCGGGGACGGGTCCGCGGCGCGTGCGGTGCGGGCTCCGCCCTGCTTCTCGTCCTGACCGCGTGGGCCGTGGGGCAACGGCTGGACGCGCCCGAGGTGCTCGAGCTCCTGCTCAAACCGACGGCCGCGATCATCGTCGGCACGATGTGGCGACGCATGCTCGTCGGGCTCGTCGCATCGGTCACGGCGCACCGGGCCGCCGGAGCACGGGCGACCTCGCAGGCGAACGCCATGAACGCTGCCGTCGAGGCCGGGCGGCAACGCCTCGAGGAGGTCGCAGAGATCGTCGGGCCCACCCTCCAGGTTCTCGCGCGCGGCCGAAGCCTCACCGACGTCCAGCGCGCCGACGCGA
Source organism: Oerskovia merdavium (assembly GCF_014836755.1). GTDB lineage: Bacteria > Actinomycetota > Actinomycetes > Actinomycetales > Cellulomonadaceae > Oerskovia > Oerskovia merdavium. The sequence goes on along the minus strand of NZ_JACSQF010000006.1, from coordinate 8,289 downwards.
CACTGATCGAGGCCGGGCTGCGGGACCGGCTCCGCGCTCCGGGCCTCGCCACGGCCGACATGGTGGAGGCGTGCGCACAGGCGCGCTCCAGAGGCGTCGACGTGCGTCTGCTCGACGACCGCGGGCAGCCCCTGGTCGACCCCACGACGGTTGCGGAGGCAGCCGGTCACGTCCGGGGTGCGCTCGCGGGTCAGGTCACCGTGCGTGCACTACCTCCGGGCCGAGGTGCCGAGCTGACCGTGGTGCTCGACGACGGCCGGCAGGTCGTGCGGCACGAGCTTCGTGGCACGCGAGATCACACCACGCAGACCGGTGCTGCCGAAGGACGTCGGCATCGTCGAGGACGTTGAGGACGGCCCGACCGGCCGACTCTCCGACGTCCGCAGACGCGGTCTCTGCGGCGTCAGAGAGCCAGCACGCGCGCGGTCAGACCTGGGTGATGGGCGGGAAGCCGTAGGTGCCGTCGAGCACCGTCGGCCCCGGGATGTAGAGCCGCAGGACCAGGCGGAACGCCGCGTCGGGGGCTGGGAGCCAGTTCGCGCGCGCGAGCGGGTCAGCGGGTTCTGCGTGGGAGATCGTCACGGTCAAGGTGCCGTCGTCGGCGCGCCGCGTGCCAGGCGTGCGGTCGCCGATCGAGTACCGGTCGATCGGGTTGTCGACCAGGAAGTACCGGGGGACGTCGTAGAGGGTGATCGACCAGAACGCCCCGACGGGCGGCTCAGTGTCGAAGTGCACCTCGTAGGTCGACTCACCGTGCAGAGGTGCGCCGTCGACGTCGGTGAAGGCTTGGGCGTACACGGCCTCATAGGCGTGGTTGCCCCACAGGCCGAGGCGCGCCGCCTGGGCTCGATCGAGGAATCTCTCGGCCGGGTCGGCGATCTTCCACTCGGGCGCGTCGATCGTGCCCAGCCCGAGCGCGGCGACGTTGTAGTCGAACATGTGCAGTCCGACGGTCCACCCGTTGTTGACGGGCGCGGAACCGTGGTGAGAGGCGTGCTCCACCAGGTCTCGCCCGGCCAGATACTGCTCGGCGAGCTCGCCGTCGGGGTCCTGGATCGGTGCGGTCCCGGCGAGCCCGAGCGGGTCGAACCGGGTCGCGTACTCGACGTCGGCCGGTGAGGGCGGGAGCTCCTGGGACAGCCGTCGCAGGTCCTCGAAGAAGTCCAGCCCCTCCTCCCCGGACGCCGCCTTGTCGGGCAGGCCGGCAGGCTTCGCGGTGAGGTCGAGAGGCCGGAGCAGGAACTGGTCCTGGACGGAGTTCGCCGCGCCGACGTCGTCCGGTCCTGCGCACGCGATCCGCCCGACGATGCTCACGATCCGGGTCGACGCCTGCACCACGACGGCGTCGGCGGGCAGGTCGCCCGACCAGCCGGGCGGGACGACGACGAACCGGCCCGCCTCGTTGCCGGTGGCCCGCGTCCCGACGTACGCGATGTTGTTCGTCCAGGCGTCGACGAACTGGAGCACGTAGTAGCGCTCCCCGGTCGCCGGCACGTCCAGCACGAGCGGACCGACGGACAGGTCCAGCTGTGCCATCGAGTACAGGGTGTCGTTGTTGATCGTCACGAACGTGTCTGCGGGGCCCGCGAGGTGCCGTGCGTGCGAGAACGTGTTGAACGCCGCCGCCGGGTTCGCACCGACCCCCTCGTTCACGTAGCGCCGCACCTGGTCGACGTTGAAGACCAACGGATACCCGTACACGTACGCGTCCTTGGCCAACCCCGCCCGGTCCGTCAGCTCCGTCGCCATGCCCCACACCCTCACTCGATCACCGGCGTCCAGGTGGAGCGCCCACCCCATGCTCCACGGTCCGCTGCCTTCCGCAACTCGGCTCAGGTCCGACGTCGGCAGCGCGGTATCGCCTTGTCTCGCTATATCGAAATGTGTCAACATAGACGCATGTCGATGCACCATCCTGGCCGCCGCTGCCCTCTCATGCCCGACCGTGACCGCCACCTCCTGGGGCGAGCCATGACGTCGATCGTGGGCAGGCGCCCTCCGTGGGTGCTGGTCGCCGAGATCGAGGAGGCCCTGGCGTGAGCCGCACCGTGGCACCAGCCACCACCCCCGTGATCACCCAGGGCGCAGGACGGTTGTCGACGCTCGACCGGTGGCTGCCGGTGTGGATCGGGCTCGCGATGGTCGCCGGACTGCTGCTGGGCCGGTTCGTCCCGGCCCTGTCGGACGTGCTGGCCTCGATGGAGGTCGGGGGGATCTCGGTGCCCATCGCGATCGGCCTGCTCGTGATGATGTACCCGGTCCTGGCCAAGGTCCGCTACGACAAGGTCGCCTCGGTCACGGGGGACAAGAAGCTCCTGGTCTCCTCCCTGGTGCTGAACTGGCTCGTGGGGCCCGCGCTGATGTTCGCGCTGGCGTGGATCTTCCTGCCCGACCTGCCCGAGTTCCGCACCGGATTGATCATCGTGGGCCTGGCCCGCTGCATCGCGATGGTCGTCATCTGGAACGACCTGGCCTGCGGGGACCGGGAGGCCGCGGCGGTCCTGATCGCGATCAACTCCGTCTTCCAGGTCCTCGCGTTCTCGCTCCTGGGCTACTTCTACCTCACGATCCTGCCCGGATGGCTCGGCCTGGACACCGCCGGCCTCGACATCTCCATGGGACAGATCGCGCTCAACGTCCTGGTCTTCCTCGGGATCCCGCTCGTGGCCGGGTTCGCCTCGCGCCTGGTCGGGGAACGCACCAAGGGCCGGACCTGGTACGAGGACAAGTTCCTGCCCGTGATCGGCCCCTGGGCCCTGTACGGGCTGCTGTTCACGATCGTGCTGCTCTTCGCGCTGCAGGGCGAGGCCGTGACCTCCGACCCGCTCGACGTGGCCCGCATCGCCCTGCCGCTGCTGGTGTACTTCGCCGTGATGTGGGGCGTGGGCATCGTCACCGGGAAGACTCTGGGCCTGGGGTACGCCAAGTCCACGACCTTGGCCTTCACCGCGGCCGGCAACAACTTCGAGCTCGCGATCGCGGTGGCCATCGCGACGTTCGGCGCAGCCTCGGGCCAGGCCCTGGCCGGTGTCGTCGGGCCGCTCATCGAGGTCCCGGTCCTGGTGGGCCTGGTCTACGTCTCCTTGTGGATCGCCCGCCGCTGGTTCGCCGTCGACCCCTACGCCACCCAGGTGGCCGAACCCGCGAAGGTGACCCCATGACCACCACTCCCCCGCCTCTGACGGTGCGCGACGCGGACTGCGGACCGCAGATCGAGTCCCACGCCATCGGCGCCGGCATCGCCACCGTCGTCGCGACCGCGCTCAAGGCCCTGGCCGAACCGCTGCGCCTGCGCATGCTGTCCTTCATCGCCACCGCCCCGGCCGGCGAGGCCTGCGTGTGCGACCTGGCCGCCCTGACCGACGTGTCCCAGCCGACCGTCTCGCACCACCTCAAGGTGCTGCGCGACGTCGGGGTCCTCGCCTCCGAGCGGCGCGGCACCTGGGTCTGGTACCGCATCACTCCTGGCTACAAGGCGGCCGTGACCACCCTGCTGGACTCCTTCGCCCCGGCAGCCCTCGAGGCATCGGTCACCCAGGAGGTGCTGCGCGGGCTCGAGGACGTCGACCCGGCCCTGGACCACCTGGCCACCGAGCTCGCGACCACGTTCCCCGGCGTGCGCTTCGACGCCGTCCAGCGGGTCGTGCGCGAGTCCTACACCGACCTGGCACGCTCGGCGAAGGTCTCCGCACACCTGGTCACCCTTACCGAACGCTTCGCCCGCCAACGCCTGACCGACATCACCCGCGACCCGACGAGCGGCCCCCAGGTGCTGTTCGTGTGCGTCGCGAACGCCGGCCGCTCCCAGCTCGCCGCGGCGCTGGTACGCCGCTACGCGGGCGACCGCGTCACGGTCCGTTCCGCAGGCTCCACCCCCGCTGCCGAGATCCACGCCGGGGTCCGCGAAGCCCTCGACGACCTGGGCACCGCCCACGACGCGTTCCCCAAGCCGTTGACCGACGACGCGGTCCGCGCAGCCGACGTCGTGATCACCATGGGCTGCGGCGACGTGTGCCCGGTCCTCCCCGGCAAGCGCTACGAGGACTGGCTCGTCGGAGACCCCGCCCTGGCCTCCCCCGCGGGTGTCGCCGCGATCCGCGACGAGCTCGACACCCGGGTCCGTGCCCTGCTCGCCGACCTCCTGCCCGACCTCACCCTGCCCACCTGACCCGCACGCACCAGCCTGGAGAGACCTCATGAACGCCCAGCACGCCCCCACCGAGAAGCCGTCCGCCCTGTTCGTCTGCGTCCACAACGCGGGCCGCTCCCAGATGGCCGCCGGGTTCCTGCGCGCCCTGTCCGGTGGCGCCGTCGAGGTCCGCTCCGCCGGGTCCACGCCCGCCGACCAGATCAACCCGGTCGCGGTCGAGGCCATGCTCGAAGCCGGGATCGACATCCGCACCGAGACCCCCAAGGTCCTGACCACCGAGGCCGTCCAGGCCTCCGACGTCGTGATCACCATGGGCTGCGGCGACGTGTGCCCCATCTTCCCCGGCAAGCGCTACGAGGACTGGCAGCTCGAGGACCCCGCCGGGCAGGGCATCGAGTCCGTGCGCCCCATCCGCGACGAGATCCGCACCCGCGTCCTGACCCTGCTCACCGAGCTCGGCGTCGACGCCGTCGAGGTCCCTGCCACCGCCTGACCCCGGACGCGACGAAGGGCCGGACACGTGCGCGTCCGGCCCTTCGTCGTCCAGGCGAAGCCCCCGCCCCTCCGGGCGGGGTTCGCTGCACGCAGGCCCAGCCTTACTCGCAGGCGCTCGCCGGCGTCGGTTCGTCGCCGGAGCGCCCGTGGACGACGCCGGTAGCGAACCCGGACCCGGACGGCGCACCGACCCCGAGCGTGACGAGCTGCGGCTCGGTGGGCGCTGTGCCGCAGCACGAGACGTCGGACTCGTCGTCGGCCTCCAGCGCCAGGTCCGTCGAGCACACACCGGTGGCGGGCAGGTTCAGCTGGACGAGGTCGGCTGCGGCCCGGTCGCCTGCCAGGGCGGCGGCGATCGAGCGGACCTGCTCGTAGCCCGTGGCGAGCAGGAACGTCGGCGCCCGCCCGTAGGACTTCATCCCGGCGAGGTAGAACCCGTCGTCGGGGTGCCGGAGCAGCTTCTCCCCGTGCGGGGGCACCGTGCCGCACGAGTGGAAGTTGGGGTCGATGAGCTCGGCCAGCCGGCTCGGGGACTCCACCACCGGGTCCAGGTCCAGGCGCACCTCGCGCAGCATGTCCAGGTCCGGGCGGAACCCGGTCGCGTTCACGATCGCATGGACCTGCAGGTCCAGCGCCTCGTCGCGCGAACGGCCCAGGACCCGCACCGTGTCCTGGCCGGGCACGAGCTGTTCGATCGAGATCCACTTCACCACCGTCAACCGGCCGGCCTCCACCGCGGCCTGCAGGCGGGTGCCCAGGAGCCCGCGCGCGGGCAGCTCGTCGTCGGTCCCGCCGCCGAACAGGCGCCGCGCCGACCCGCCGCGGATCGCCCAGGTGACCGTGGTGCCAAGCGCGGACTCCGCGAGCTCGACCAGGGACAGGAGCGTGTTCGCTGCCGAGTGGCCCATCCCGACGACGAGCGCGTGCCGGCCGGCGAACCGCTCCCGCTGCGAGCCCAGGACATCAGGCAGGGGGCCGGTGACGAAGCCCTGCGCCCGGTCCTCGCCGACGGCCGGAAGGCCGCTGGTCCCCAGCGGGTTGGACGTCGTGAACGTCCCGGACGCGTCGATCACCGCACGGGCCAGCACGTCCTCGACCTGCCCGTCCGCACCCACGGTCCGCACCCGGTACGCGCGCCGCTCCCGGCCCAAGGACCGGGTCTTGTCCGCGCCGTCGCGGGCCACGGCCAGCACCCGTGTCCTGGTCCGCAACCGCGAGGCGATCGCCGGGGTCGCGGCCAGCGGCACCAGGTACTCGTCCACGAGCTCGCGACCCGTGGGCAGCTCGTTCAGGTCCGGGGCCCTCCATCCGGTGGGCTCGAGCAGTCGGCACGCGGCCTCGTCGATGTCGTAGCGCCACGGCGAGACCAACCGCACGTGTCCCCACGACGCCACCGCCGCACCCGGCCCCTCGCCCGCCTCGAGGACCACCGGCTCCAGGCCCCGCTCCAGCAGGTGAGCGGCCGCGGCCAGCCCCACCGGTCCCCCACCGATCACCACGACCGGCAGGTCAGCACGCACGACCTCGCTCATCACCACTCCTCGCATCGACAACCATCAATGAACTCCATGGCGACAACGTATCCACAAACTTCGATACGTGGCAAGATGGGCTCATGACCACGACGACGGACCTGCCCCTCGCACCAGCCGGCACCGCCGGCGCCGCCTGCTGCGCGCCGCTGGTCCGGCAGGCGGCGGACCCCCAGACCGCCCGCGCCCTCGCGCGCACCTTCAAGGCGCTGGCCGACCCCACCCGGGTCCAGCTGCTCTCGATCGTCGCCTCTCACGAGGGCGGCGAAGCCTGCGTGTGCGACCTCACCGAGCCTGTCGGCCTGTCCCAGCCGACCGTGAGCCACCACCTCAAGATCCTCGTCGACGCCGGCCTCCTCACCCGAGAGCAGCGCGGACGCTGGGCGTACTACTCGCTCGTGCCCGGCGCCCTCACCTCGCTCGCGACGATGCTCACCGAGACCACCGCCGAGGGAGGCCGACGAGAGCCGTCCTGAACCCGCCGATCGCGGACACCACGTCGATCCGCAGCATCCGCACGTCCCTCTGCACGGACCAGCCCCCCCGCCCACGAGGGCCCAGCGCCTCGGTCGCCCGTCAGGACTCGTGCGTGACCAGCACCGGCCACTTCGCGTGACGCAGCAGGGTCTGGCTGACCGATCCCAGGACCGGTCCCCTGACCTCGCCGTACCCCCGCGAACCGACCACGACGACGGAGGCGGCCACGGCGGCTCGCGAGATCTCGTCGGCCGGCGGCCCTTCCATGACGTGCGTCCGCACGATCAGGGACGGGCCCACGCGTCGGGCGGACTCTGCAGCCCACTCCGCCACCTCGTGCGCTCGGCCGCGGAATGCCGCGCGCAGATCGTCGACCGACGGCGTGAGGGAGGTCACGAGCGGGTCGGCAGGGACCGTGTATGCCGCGACGACGTCGAGCGGGACGTTGCGACGGACCGCTTCGTGGGCCGCTTCGACGGTCGCGACGTCACTCCGAGGCGATCCGTCGACGCCTACCAGGACGGGGCCCGCGGTCGAGAACGTCGCGTCGCTCGGCACCACTGCCACAGGTACCGGAGAGCGCGCTGCGAGCTGGATGCTGACGGAGCCCAGGAAGAGTGCACCGAAGGCACCGAGGCCGCGTGTGCCGACCACGACGAGCCCGGCGCCTTCGCTCGCCGCGTCCAGCAGAGCAAGGGCTGCCGGTCCCGGTCGAGCTGATGTCTCCACCTCCAGCTCGGGCTCGGCCTGTCGGGCTACGTCGACGGCGACGCGCAGCACCTCGTCGGCCTCGTCGCTCTCGGAGGCCATCGGTGGCAGGTAGAAACCTCCGGCGAACATCGGGTCGTAGGCAGGCCGGAAGCGCGAGTGCACGACGAGAAGCGGCTCGCCACGCAGGCGGGCTTCGTGGGCGGCCCAGGTCAGTACCGTGCGGCTGCTCGTCGATCCGTCGACACCGACGACGACACGAGTTCCAGACATCCTTGTCTCCTTCGTTGGACGTTCGCCGGACTGCCGCTCGTGAGAGAACAGAATGGGCGACGGTACCGAGAGCTTCCACGTCGCCTCCGAGCATTCGCCCGCGGAGGTCGTGCCGTCCAGTCTTTGCCCGCCCCCCAGCAACGGCAACTGGGGACTGGGGACGCTCGCCGCCCAGGCACTGCTACAGCTCCTGGCGGGCCATGCTGGAGCTCTACCGTCAGGGAGCCGTCCGCGCGATCGGCGTCTTGAGCTTCTACCCCGACCGACTCGTGGACCTCGTCGAGCACAACGAGATCACCCCGGCCGCGAACCAGATCGAGACCCATCCGTTCTTTCAGTGCGTCGACGACCAAGCCCTCCTGACCGAGCGCGGCGTACAGATCGCGTCCTGGGGCCCTCGCCGAAGGCGAGAACAACATCTTCAGAGACCCCACCCTGACAGCCGTGGGTGCGGCGCACGGCAAGTCCGTCGCCCAGGTGACCCTGCGCTGGTTGATCCAGCGCGGTGTCGTCGCCATCCCCAAGTCGACGCGCCCCGAACGGACCCGCTGATAGGACCCGCCCACACCGCCCTCGCCCCGGGTCCTTACCGCCCGGGGCGCGGGCGCCCCCCCCGCCGGGGCGTCGCCGCCCGCTCCCAGCCCAGTCACCGTC
>NZ_JACSQF010000005.1:169292-227401 GCF_014836755.1 Oerskovia merdavium | reverse complement strand
CGCCCCCCCCCCCCCCCCCCCCCCCCCCCCCCCCCCCCCCACTTCTCGGCAGGTGTCGCACAGCGAGACCCCTTGCGCGCCAGCCAGGTTCTGTGGTTCATTACTCATGTAATGAACCCCAGAACGTGCGATCGACGAGAGGATGGGCACCATGTTCGACGGACCTGAACCCATCTACCTGCAGATCGCCCAGCAGATCCGCGCCCAGATCCTGAGCGGCGACCTCGCCGAGGAGGAGCAGGTCATGTCCACCACCCAGTACGCGACGACCTTCCGCATCAACCCCGCGACCGCCGCCAAGGCGTTCGCCGGGCTGGTCGACGAGGGAATCCTCTACAAGCGGCGCGGTGTCGGCATGTTCGTCGCCTCCGGAGCACGCGAGAAGCTGCTCGCCGAGCACCGCGACCGCTACTTCGCCGAGGTCCTGCGCCCGGCCCTGGTCCAGGCCGACCTGCTGGGCATCACGCCCGCCGAGATCGTGGACCACGTGCTCGGCCGCGGCCCCCAGGACCGCCCCACCCCGACGGGAGAGACCTCATGACCGCCCCCACCCGCCCCGAGCCGTTCGGCGTCGAGCTGCGGGACGTGACCCTGAGCTTCGGCAAGGGCGAGAAGCACCCGGCGCTCGACGGCCTGAGCCTCCAGGTCCGTCCCGGCACCATCACGGGCCTGCTCGGCCGCAACGGCGCAGGCAAGACGACGGCGCTCTCGCTGATCGCCGCCATGCGCCGCCCCGACGCCGGGACGGTCCTGGTCGACGGCGAGGACCCGTTCGAGAACGCGTGGGCCATGGCCGGCACGCAGCTCGTCCGGGAGAGCGGCGACACGATCACCTCGACCAAGGTCGCCGACAGCCTGGGGTACTACGCGGAGATGCGCGAGCACTGGGACGCGGACCTCGCGGCCCGTCTGGTCGACCTGTTCGAGGTCGACCTGCGCAAGACCCCCGAGAGTCTCTCGCGTGGCAAGCGGTCGGCGCTCGGCGCGGTCATCGGTCTCGCGTCCCGCGCACCGCTGACGATCTTCGACGAGGTCTACCTGGGCATGGACGCGCCGAGCCGGTACGCGTTCTACGACGCGCTCGTCGAGGACTACACCGAGCACCCGCGCACGATCATCCTCTCGAGCCACCTGATCGACGAGGTCGAGCGGATCTTCGAGGACGTCGTCATCGTGGACAAGGGCCGTGTGCTCCTCGCCGAGAGCGTCGAGTCCGTCCGCAGCAGGGGCGTGAGCCTCACGGGGTCCGCCGCCGCGGTCGAGTCGTTCGTCGACGGCCGCCGCGTGCTGGCTCGTCAACGCCTGGGCGGCACGGCCCAGGTCACGCTGTTCGGGACGCTCGACGACGCCGAGCGGGCCGCTGCGACCGAGGCGGGCATCGAGCTCGGCGCGGTGCCCTTGCAGGACCTGTTCGTGCACCTGACCCGAGAGGAGCGGTCATGACCGAGAACCTGACGGGCCCCACGGCCCTCACCGGCCGGGAGGCGCAGCGTGCCGCGGTGCGCCGTACGGCCGAGCGGCGGTCGCTGCGCACCGCGACGTGGTCGATGTCCGCGGGGACCTGGCAGATCGGTGCGTGGTTCTGGGTGATCGTGCTGATCATCGCGGGCATCATCGGCTACGTCGAGGTGCGCACCGACATCCTCGACGGCAGCGTGATCGACGGCGTCGTGAGCGGGTCGGCGAAGTTCTTCCTGTTCGTCATGGGCATCATCGCGCCCATCGCGAGCGTCGCGGTGCACGTCGCGGCGGGTGGCACGCGCCGGTCGTTCATCCGTTCGACCTGGTGCACGGCCGTGATCCTGGGGCTCACGTTCGCCCTCGTGGCGGCGGTCCTGGGCTACGTGGAGTGGCTCGTCTTCCGGGCGCAGGGCTGGTCGCCCGAGCTCGACCGGGCCCAGCTCTACGTCGACGGGGGCCAGGTCGGCACCGCGTTCCTGGTGCAGGCGTTCTTCTGCAGCGTGTACTGGCTCTCGGGCGCGGCGATCGGCATGGGGTACTACGGGTTCGGGGTGTGGCGCGGGACGTTCGCGATCCCGCTCCTGCTGGTCCCCGTGGTCCTCGTCGAGCTCGCGTTCCAGAGCGGCTACTTCGGCAGGCCGTTCGCCCAGGCCGTCGGCCTGGCCGACGCGCAGGTCCTCACCGCGGTCGTGGGCGGCCTCGTGGCCCTCGCCGCAGCGGCTCTCACGTTCCACCTGGTCACGCGGTCGGTGGCCATCGCTCCCGTCACGACCTGACGGCCCTGGCGTCCCCGACGCCTTTGCGCGCAGCGTCCCCTCGTCAGAGGGAGCGTCGTGCCCCTCACCAGCTCGTCCATCACCGTCCAGCGGACGGCGCCCGGTCCACCGGGTCGCCGCCCGGCGGGCGAACACACCCTCAGGGAGGGCATCATGACCACCGCACATCCCGTCCCGGCAGGTTCGTCTCCGGGCAGCGCGCTCGCAGCGGGCGCACTTCCGAGCAGCGCGCCCGTCGGCGCGTCCTCGACCACGAGGCCCGACGGCGCCGCACCCGCCATCGAGATCGTCGCCCTGCGCAAGGCGTACGGGAGCAACGTCGCCGTGCGCGACGTGAGCCTCGCCGTCGGGCCGGGGGAGATCTTCGGGATCCTCGGTCCCAACGGGGCCGGCAAGACGACCACGGTCGAGTGCCTCGCGGGGCTCCGGCAGGCCGACGGCGGGACCGTCCGGATCCTCGGACGGGACCCGCAGGCGGACCCGGCCTCGGTCCGCGAGGTCCTGGGCGTCCAGCTCCAGGAGGCCGAGCTCAACGAGCGCATGACGGTCGCCGAGGCGCTGCGGCTGTACGCGTCGTTCTACGAGTCGCCCGCGGACCCTGCCGAGCTCATGGACCTGCTGGACCTGACGCCCCACCGGGCCCGCCAGTTCGGGAAGCTGTCGGGCGGGCAGAAGCAGCGCCTGTCGATCGCGCTCGCGCTCGTGGGGAACCCGCAGGTCGCCATCCTCGACGAGCTGACCACGGGCCTGGACCCGCAGGCCCGGCGCGCCACGTGGGAGCTCGTCGAGCGCGTGCGCGACCGCGGCGTGACGATCCTGCTCGTGACCCACTTCATGGACGAGGCCGAGCGCCTGTGCGACCGCCTCGTCATCATCGACCAGGGCGTCGTGGTCGCGGCCGGCTCGCCCGCCGAGCTCATCGAGTCGGTCGACTCGTCGCGCGTGCTCCGGTTGCGGCTCGAACCGCACGAGGAGGCCCAGGCGCTCGAGATCCTCACCGGGCTCGCGGACGTCCAGGCCGTGACGCGCGAGGGCCACGAGATCGAGGTGACCGGGACCCGGCGGGTGCTGCCCGCCGTCGTGCTGGCCCTCGCCGAGGCGGACGTCGTGCCCGACGTCCGGACCGTGACCCGCTCGCTCGAGGACGTGTTCGTGCACGTCACGGGCAGGACGTACGACCACACCGGGGCGACGGGCCCCACGGCGACCGACGACCGGTCCAGCACCGAAGGAGCAGGGCGATGACCACGCAGACGGCAACACACCCGCAGGTGGCAGCACCCCGGCGCCGCAAGATCGCGGGCACCGGCTGGCACGGCCTGCGGACCCTGACCCTGACCGAGGCCCGCCTGCTGCTCCGTGACCCGGGGACGGTCTTCTTCGCGCTCCTCTTCCCGACCGTGCTGCTCGTGGGCGTGGGCTTCGCGATCCCCGGCATGCGGGAGGTCATGACCGACGCCCCGCCGCCCTGGGGAGGGCTGACCGCCGTCGCGGTCTACGTGCCCGTGGCGCTCGCGACCGCGGTCGCGACCGTCGCGCTCACGACCATGCCCGTGTACTTTGCGACGTTCCGCGAGAAGGGCGTGCTGCGCAGGCTCTCGACCACACCCATGAAGCCGCAGGGGCTCATCGGGGCGCACGTGGTCATCAACCTGGTGACGGTGTGCGTCGCGGCGCTGCTCGCGGTGCTCGTGGGGAGCCTGGTGTTCGACCTCGCGGCGCCCGCCAACCTCTCGATCGTGGTCGGGAGCTTCCTGCTGGGGATCTTGTCGATGTTCTCGCTCGGGATGCTCATCGCGTCGCGCGCGGGCAAGGCCAGCACGGCGTCGGCGATCGGGATGACGCTCTACTTCCCGATGCTCTTCCTCGCGGGCATGTGGACGCCCGGGCCGATCATGCCCGAGGCGCTCCGCACGATCGGCGGTTACACGCCCCTCGGCGCCGCGACGCAGGCCATGACGACGGGCTGGTTCGAGACCGGTGTGCCCGTGTCCCAGCTCGTGGTCATGGCCGTGTGGACCGTGGTGCTGCTCCCGTTGGCGGCGCGGTTGTTCCGCTGGTCGTGAGGCGACGCGCGGGGTACCGAGGCGCGTCGGGACGAGCAGGCTCGCCCGGCGCTCCGGGCTACCGGACGAAGAACGGCCCCGCGGTCGGGGCAGCGAGGTAGCCCAGCGCGTGGCCGAGCCGCTCGCTCGTCGAGGCGGCGAGGTCGGCGGGCAGGTCGTCGGGCGCGAACCAGGCGACCGCGAGCGACTCGTCGTCGGCCACGTGAGCCGCGGCCGCTGCGGCGGGGGAGACCGGGCGGCACAGGAAGCACAGGTCCAGGTACTGCGAGCGGTCGCCGTTCGGGTACTCCACGACCGGGGTCACCGTGACCCCGGTCAGCGCGTCGACCCGGACGCTCACCCCGGTCTCCTCGAGGACCTCGCGCGCGAGGCCCACGGCGGGGTCCTCGCCCGGCTCGAGGATCCCGCTGACGACTGCCCACTGCCCCGAGTCGGCACGCTGACCCAGGAGGAGGCGACCGTCGTCGTCGATCACGACCCCCGTGACTCCTGGCATCCACAGGAGGTCGGTCCCGACGTGGGAGCGGAGGGCGGCGACGAACTCGGGGATCGGCATGGACCGAGCGTAGACGGCGTGCGATGCCGAGAAGTGAGCTGTTGCCCCTGATCCGACCGGAACACGGGCAACAGCTCACTTCTCGGCGGAGCTGCTTCGGCGAGCACCCTGCCCGGAGTCTGAGACGGCCCCGTGGGGCACCAAAACCGCTGTGCTACGGTCGTCCGGTGAACACGGTTCGTTGGTATTGGCGCTTTACGCTGGCTCCTGGAGGGGCCGAGCGGGCGTTCGCCTGACCAACCTTCCCCGGAGCCAGCACAGGGCCTTGGACGCAGACCGCGTCCGGGCCCTTCGTCATTCAGACGGGCCGACTCCGGACACAGAGCAGGCCGCACGGCTCCGTCTGAGTCACCTTCAGATCAGGAGCCCTCGCATGACCGCCACGACCTCGACCACCGTCTCTGCCGAGACCGTCGACGAACGTCACCCCGAGACGGTCACCTCCGCCACCGGCGCAGGTGACACCATGGAACGCGTGACCTCTCACCCCGAGTACGAGCTGCAGGCGCCCACGAGCGACCTGCGCATCCGCGCCCTCGACCCGCTGCCCGCCCCCGTCGACATGCTCGCCGAGCTTCCCCTCGGCACGGCGCGCGGTGACCTGGTCACCCAGTCGCGCCGCGAGATCCGGGACGTCCTGGCGGGGGACGACGACCGTCTGCTCGTGATCGTCGGCCCGTGCTCGGTCCACGACCCCGAGGCGGCCCTCGACTACGCGCACCGCCTCGCGGCCGTGGCCAAGGACCTGTCGGAGGACCTCGCGATCGTCATGCGCGTGTACTTCGAGAAGCCGCGCACGACGGTCGGCTGGAAGGGCCTCATCAACGACCCGGACCTCGACGGCACGCACGACGTCAACCGTGGTCTGCACCTGGCGCGCGAGGTCCTGCTCGGCGTCCTCGACGCGGGTGTCCCCGCGGCGACCGAGTTCCTCGAGCCCACGAGCCCGCAGTACATCGCGGACGCCGTCTCGTGGGGCGCGATCGGCGCGCGCAACGTCGAGAGCCAGGTGCACCGCCAGCTCGCGTCGGGCCTGTCGATGCCCGTCGGCTTCAAGAACGCGACCGACGGCGACATCCAGATCGCGGTCGACGGCTGCATCACCGCGGCGAGCGAGCACACGTTCTTCGGCACGGACGGCGCGGGCCGGGCGGCCGCGGTCGAGACCGCGGGCAACCCGGACTGCCACATCATCCTGCGCGGTGGCCGCAGCGGCCCCAACTACGGGCCCGACGACGTCGCGTCCGCCCTGCGCGTGGCCGCGGCCTCGGGTCTGGGCGGGGCCGTCGAGCACGGCCTGGTGATCGACGCGAGCCACGGCAACTCGGGCAAGGACCACGTGCGTCAGGCCGAGGTCGTGCGTGAGGTCGCGACGCGCATCGCCGAGGGCGAGGCCGGGATCACGGGGCTCATGATGGAGAGCTTCATCGTGGCCGGGGCGCAGGCGCCGGCTCCGCGCGGGCTCGTCTACGGGCAGTCCGTGACGGACAAGTGCATCGACTGGGACACCACGGCCGAGCTGCTCGGCGAGCTGGCCGAGTCGGTGCGGGCACGCCGGGCGCTCTGAGTCCCGGTACTTCTCGGCTCGGCTGACGGCCGCTCTCCCTGCGGGGGAGGGCGGCCGTCGTGCGTGCTGCGGCCGGGCGACCGAGCTCGGGTGCGAGCAGTCGCGCGGGTGCGGGGCGCTGGGCCCGGGCCGCGAGCGGTGGGTGGGCCGGTGCGCGACCGTCCCCGGTCAGGACGCGGCGCGGACCCAGTCGCCGACCACGACGCGAGCGCCCTCGAGGATGTCGACGCCCGAGTCGGCGCCCGGGACGTCCGTCACGCGAAGGCGGGTCACCTCGGCGCCGGGCACGGTCGTGACGAGGACGCTCGTCGTCTGGTCGGGGTCGTTGGCCGTCGACATGGCGCCCCACCGGAGCTGGGACGTCGCGACGCCGCCCGGCGGCACGACGACCCGCACCGGGCTCTGCCCGGGGACCTCCGGTTCGGCCAGGACGTCCGGGACGGTGCCCGAGGCGCGCAGGAAGCTCAGCCAGGGGCGTCCGTCGAGCGCGCACGGGGCGTCGGAGACGTTCTCCGCGGTGACGGTGAGGAAGCGTGACCCGGCGGCGGCGTCGAACCCGGTCACCCCTGCGCGAAGGTCCGGCCCGGTGCAGGGCGGGATCCCGTCGGCGGCTGCGGCCGCGGCGTCGGCCTCGTCTCCCGCGGGGTCCGTGCTCACGAGCTCGCGGTCCGAGACGAACCCGGACTCGGAGGTCTCGCTGCCGTAGACGGTGAAGGCGATCGCGCTGCCCAGGAGGTCTGCCTGGCCCGAGGCGCGCAACCAGTCCGCGACGGGCGTCGGCGGGCCCTCGACGTAGACCGTGAGCAGCGGCACGGGGTTCCCCGTGGGCGACCTGACCTCGTAGACGGCCTGGGTCGTCTCGTCGCGCGACCCGGCCTCGGCGAGGAGCTGGACGGCGGGCAGCGGCGGCGGTACGGGGTCGACGCTCGAGGTGTACATCGCGCCGTAGCCGTCGGTCGAGAGGGAGTTCAGCGGCCGCGCGAGGGTGCCCGCGACCTCGGCCAGCCCGGGGAGGGCGGCGGGCTCACGGCCGGTGACCGCCGCGTTGTCGGCCGTGAGGTGGACCGCGGTCGCTCCCGCGTCGAGGAACGCCACGCCGTCGTGGACCGACCTGTCTCCCGGGCCGGTGGGTTCGAGCCTCATCGTCGCCGCGGTGCCCGGCAGCGTGTCGACCACGGTGAGCGTGGGTGAGCCGCTGAGCCCCGAGGTGGTGAGGACGCCGTAGACGGCGTCGACGGTCGCCTGCGCGTCCTCGGGGGTCCGGAAGCTCTCGAGGTCGACCGTCACCGAGGCGGCGGGTGCCGGGACGTGCTCGGGAAGGCCCTCGAGAAGGTCCTCGTCGAGCACCTCGACCGTCGCGGACTCGACCCCCTCGATCGCCCCGAGGTCACGCTCGACGTCCTCGCGGATCGTGGCGTCCTGCGACGTGGCCGGGTCGGCAGGGGCCTCGCGCTCGTCCCCCTGCCCGGCCGCCTGGTCGTCTCCGCGTGCGGTCGCCCAGAGCGCGAGCGCGACGAGCGCCACGAAGAGCACGCCCACGACGACGTAGAGGGGATGGAGCCGGGCGGTCTGCGGCGTCTCGGTCACCCCGTGAGGGTAGCGGCAGCCTCCGACCGGCCGGCGACCCATCCGCGACCCCGTCCGCGACGAACCATGGGTGCCTCAGCCGTCGCGGATGCTGTGCACCCGCGGACGTCCCGCCCGTGCGCCGCGGTGGGGAGCCTGGGGCAGACTGGTCGGGTGCCACCCGTGAGGACGAGCGAGCCCGATGCTCTCGATGCCGCGCTCGCCGCGTGCGCCGAGGGTGATCCGGCTGCGTTCGCGCCGGTGTACGACGCCCTGGCGCCGGCCGTGTTCGGCACGGCCCTGGGCGTGCTGCGCGACCACGACCACGCGGCCGAGGTGACCCAGGAGGTGATGATCGAGGTGTGGCAGACGGCGGTGCGTTTCGACGCCTCCCGGGGTTCGGCCCGGACCTGGGTCGTCACGATGGCCCGACGGCGAGCGGTGGACCGGGTGCGGGCCGAGCAGTCCCGCCGGGTCCGGGACCAGAAGGACGTCGACGGCAGGTTCGCCGGGGGAGGCCACGACGTCGTCGCCGAGGAGGTCGAGCAGCTGCTCGAGTCGGCTGCCGTGCGCCGGTGCCTCGGGAGCCTGACCGAGACCCAGCGCGAGTCGGTCGTCCGGGCCTACTTCGGCGGTCTGACGTATCGCGAGGTCGCGCTCGAGCTGGGTGCGGCCGTGCCGACCGTGAAGTCGAGGATCCGTGACGGGCTCGTCCGCCTGCGCGACTGCTTGGGGGTGAACCGTGGTTGACGACACCGGCGACGGCCGCGACACCGGGCGCTCTTCCACGTCGCGTGGTGGCGTGGACGGACCGGTCGCCGACGGAGAAGGTCCGCGCACGGACGACCCGCGCGACCTGCTCGCCGCCTACGCGCTCGACGCGGTCGACGACCTGGACCGCCGCGTGGTCGAACGGCTGCTGGCCTCCGACGCCGACGCGCGCCGCGAGCTCGACGAGCACCGCGCGGTGGTCGCGGCGTTCACGGTCGACGCGGACCCACCTGCCTCGCTCCGGGACGCGGTGCTCGGGCGCGTCGCGTCGACGCCGCAGGTCGCGGCCCCCGGGGCAGGCCGCGGAGACGCACGCCCAGGGGGCCCGGCGCGCGCTCCCCGGCGGTGGGTCGTCGTGGCCGCGGTCGCCGCCGCGGTCGCGGCCGTAGCGGTCCCGACGACGCTGGCCGTCCAGGCCCGCCAGGAGCAGGTCCGGCTCCAGACGCAGGCCGACGCCATGGCCTCGATGCTCGCCGACCCGGCGGCGGAGATCGTCCGGGGCGAGATGGTCGGGGGTGGGGACGCGAGCGCGCTCGTCTCGGGTGACCGGGTGCTGTTCTCCGTCACGGACCTGCCGCAGGCGGGTGCCGCCGAGGACTACCAGCTCTGGCTCGTCGAGGGTGAGGGTATGGTCTCGGCCGGGGTGTTCGACGCCCGGGACGGCTCGGCGGCCCTGCTCGTCGATGCGGCCGGGAGTGCGGGGGTCGCGGTGACGCTCGAGCCCGCCGGGGGGTCTCCGCAGCCGACCAGCGATCCTTTGGTGATCCTCGAGACCTGATGCTCGATCTCGGATAACTTTCGACCCGAGTTCCGGCCGCAATGCCCGCTCTCGGGTAATTCCTTGGTCCGATTTCGGATGTATACCGGGGTTTGTCAAAGTCTGGGTATTGGTGATGCAATACGACACGTTCCCACCCCGTGTCGTGCGTGCGACGCCGCATCTCGGCATCACCCCGGAAGGAATCCACCACCCGTGAAGAAGCTCCTGGCGAGCACGGCAGCCTCGCTGCTCGCCCTCGGCGGACTGGTCGCCACCGCGGCCCCCGCCTCCGCCCACACCCCGCAGGTCTCCGCGACCTGCACGGGCCTCGACGTCTCGCTCAAGGCCTACTCCGCCAAGGACAACTCCGTCACCGTGAAGGTCGACGGAAAGGTCGTCAAGGACGAGACCTTCCAGCGCTCGTACTCGACCTCCTACACCTTCCCCGACTCGTCGGTCGCCCACTCGTGGGAGATCGACGTGCGTGCCTCGGACGGCAAGAAGTACGACTTCGCGCAGCAGGGAAAGACCACGCCGTGCGTCTCCGCACCCACGTCGGGCAACGAGGTGGGCATCTACGTCTACAAGAAGAACGACCCCGCGAAGCCTGCCGCATGGGAGAACTCCGGACCCCAGACGCTCGTCGACCACAAGCCGGGGACCGAGTGGTACACCACCTTCCCGTCCGACCTCCCGCGGGAGGTCTGCGGGGACGGGTGGGCGGTCCAGCAGGACAGGATCCGTCAGGACGGGACGTTCGTCTGGCCCGAGACCATCACTCCGCCGAAGTCCGCGCTGGGCGGGGTCCTGACCGGCTCCAAGCACCACGACCTCGACGACCTCGTCGAGGTCCCGGAGTGCGCCGAGGAGACCGTGCCCCCGGCCGAGCCGGAGACGCCTGTCGCGCCGGAGCCCGAGGAGCCGTCCCTGACGTTCGTGCCCCCGGTCGCACCGACGATCCTCGAGGTCTGCGGCACGGACGACGAGCGCTTCGTCCTGCCCGAGAGCACCGAGCAGATCAGCTACGCGCGGACCGACGGCGCGATCGTCGCGCACGCCGGGGACGGCGTCGCTCTGGGTGAGTCCGCGGGGTACGTGCTCGCCGAGGACGGCAGGAGCGCGTCGTTCCTGATCGACCCGGAGCTCGGCGCGCAGGAGTGCGTCCTGACGCCCGGTGAGATCGGCGCGGTCTGCGAGGCCGACACGCCCTACCTCGGCTACGAGGTCTTCCTGCCGGAGGGGTACGAGGCCGACAGCGACCGCCCCCTGAGCATCACGTTCCTGAACCCCGGCGAGGGTGAGGACTACACGGTCGAGGGGCTGCCTCTCGACGGCAGGATCCTGTGGCCGGGTGCCTCCGCGGACGAGCCCCGTGCCTGGCCCGGCTGGGAGCGTCAGTCCGACGGCACCTACGTCGAGACCGACGGCAACTTCGCGTGGACGCGCTCGGACGTCGAGGTCCTGTTCCAGGTCAACCCCGACTACTCCACGACGGTCCGCTACCCGGAGGGCACGGCGTCGTGCGCCAACCCGCCGGTCGCTGCGGCACCCGGTCCCGTGAGCGCCGAGGCGCCGAGCGGTCCGTCGCTCGCCGCGACGGGAGCCACGGCCGGAGCAGCCGGGTTCCTCGCGCTCCTGCTCGTCGGTGGCGGCGCTGCGCTCGTGTGGGCGCGTCGCAGGGCGAACGGCTGACCGCTGACGCGCTGAACCGCAGCACGACCGTCCGCCCCTGAGGGCCGGGCGCACGAGAGGAGCCGGTCGCTCGGGGCATCCCGTCCGGAGCGACCGGCTCCTCGTCCGTGTCCCCGTGCATCTCCTGGTGGGCCGGCCGCCGCGGCACGGGGACAACCGCGACGGTCGGCGTCGGGGGTCACATGGTCGGCATGAGGACCGTGTCGATCAGGTAGACCGTGGCGTTCTGCGTCATGACACCGCCGCAGATCACCGCGGCGTCGTCGACCTTGAGGTCGTCGCCCGAGCCCGTGACGGTCACGGTCCCGCCCTCGACGGTCTCGTGCTCGCC
The DNA here is from genome assembly GCF_014836755.1 of Oerskovia merdavium. Classification (GTDB taxonomy): domain Bacteria; phylum Actinomycetota; class Actinomycetes; order Actinomycetales; family Cellulomonadaceae; genus Oerskovia; species Oerskovia merdavium. The sequence continues at coordinate 215,855 of NZ_JACSQF010000005.1, read as the reverse complement.
GACGACCTGGTCCGGGGTCAGCTGTCCGGGGACCACGTGGTAGGTGAGGATCTTGGTCAGCGTGTCGGAGTCGGTCTTGAGGCTCTCGATGGTCGCCGGGTCGATCTTGGCGAAGGCGTCGTCGACGGGCGCGAACACCGTGAACTCGCCGCCGTTGAGGGTGTCGACCAGGTTCACGTCGGGGTTGAGCTGCCCGCTCACCGCGGCCGTGAGGGTCGTGAGCAGCGGGTTGTTGGACGCCGCGACCGCGACGGGGTCGGTCGACATGCCCGTGACGGAGCCGGCGCCGTCGGGGACCTGCTCGGCGTAGGCGGCACAGCCGGGACCGACGAGGTTGGCTGCCGGGTCGACCTCGGGGGTCATGGCGTCCTCGGACATGTCGTCGCCGGGCGTCGTCGTCTCGGCCGCGCTCGACGTGTCGTCGCTGCCCGAGCCGGTGTCGGAGCTGCAGGCCGACAGGCCCAGGATCGCCAGGGTCGCTGCACCGACCACGGCGTACGAGGTACGGGTTCGAACGTTCATCGGTCTCTCCTCGTTGTCGTCGCCCCGTCTGGTGCGGGGCGTCTCGGAGGAGGTTCGGAGCCGGTTCCCGGTCGGATGGGTCGGAACTCCGGCGCGGTGTGCGCAGGGGCACGACGTCCCGCCCACCCATCCGTGCGGGCCGCTGCGCCGAACCCCGGCCATGGAAACCCTCGTGCTCATCGGCCTGATCGGTGGCCTCATCACCGGCATCTCGCCGTGCATCCTTCCCATGCTTCCCGTGATCTTCTTCGCGGGCGGGGTGCAGGGCGCCCGCGGCGCCGCACCCACAGCTTCCGCCGCGCCCACCGGGCCCGACGACGGAGCCGCCACCGCGGTCCGGTCGCCCTCGGCGGAGGCCACGCCGAGCGCCCCGACCGCCGCGCTCTTCGCCGGGGCTCCCGGGGCCGTGACGGTGGGCGCGCGCGGTCAGGTCGTCACGGTAGCCCGGCCGACCGCCGACCGTGGCGCCCCTCGCGCAGAGGGCGAGCGGCGCCGTCGGGCCGGGAGCGGCACGGACGCCCAGGGTGCCGCGGGTCGGGGCGCTCGTCGCTCGTGGCGCCCGTACCTCGTGATCGCGGGGCTCGTCGTGAGCTTCAGCGTCTTCACGCTGCTGGGCTCGCTGCTCCTCGGGGCGCTCGGCCTGCCGCAGGACCTCCTGCGCTGGGTGGGGCTGACGCTGCTCGCGGTGATCGGCGTGGGCATGATCGTGCCGCGGTTCGAGGAGGTGCTCGAACGACCGTTCCAGAGGATCGCGGCGCTCGGTGCGCGACGAGGGACGCGCAGCCAGGACCGCGGGGCGTTCGTGCTGGGCCTGGGCCTCGGAGTCCTGTACGTCCCGTGCGCGGGACCGGTCCTCGCGGCCATCACGGTCGCGGGCGCGACGGGGAACATCGGACCGGAGACGGTCGCCCTCACGGTGTCGTTCGCGGTGGGCGCCGCGCTCCCGCTGCTGGTCTTCGCGCTCGCGGGACGTCGGGTGGCCGAGCGGGTCAAGGCGTTCCAGCGCCACACGCGCGGGATCCGCGTGGCGGGCGGCGTGGTCATGATCGCGCTCGCCGTCGGGCTCGCGTTCAACCTGCCCGCCTACCTCCAGCGCGCGCTGCCCGACTACACGGGCGGCCTCCAGGAGCGCGTCGACGCGTCCGGGACGGTGCGCGAGGCGCTCGACCTCGGCGGGATCGTCACGGACGAGAACCGTGCGCTGTCGAGCTGCTCGAACGGTGCGCCCGAGCTCGAGGACTGCGGCCCGGCCCCCGCGCTGCGCGGGATCGACACGTGGTTCAACACCCCCGGCGACCAGCCGCTCGTGCTCGACGACCTGCGGGGCAAGGTCGTCCTCGTCGACTTCTGGGCCTACTCCTGCATCAACTGCCAGCGCGCGATCCCGCACGTCGACGCCTGGTACGAGCAGTACAAGGACGTGGGCGAGGGGTTCGAGGTCATCGGGGTGCACACGCCGGAGTTCGCGTTCGAGCGCGAGACGCGCAACGTCGTCGCGGGGGCCGACGACCTGGGCGTGACCTACCCGGTCGCGCAGGACAACTCCTACGCGACCTGGACCGCGTACCGCAACCGCTACTGGCCCGCGCAGTACCTGGTCGACGCCGACGGGAACGTGCGGCACATCCGGTTCGGCGAGGGCGGGTACGAGGACACCGAGGCGCTGATCCGCGAGCTGCTCGCGGACGCGAACCCGGGCGTGCGCCTGCCGGGCGCGACCTCGGTCGAGGACGGGACTCCTGACGGGGCGACGACCCCCGAGACCTACCTCTCGGTCGGCAAGGTCGGCAACTACGCGGGAGAGCCGCGCTACGCCGCGGGGGAGCAGGCCTTCACGCTCGCCCAGGACCAGGCACCCGACACGTTCTCGCTGGGCGGCACGTGGGCCGTCGACTTCCAAGGAGCGACCGCGGTGTCCGACGGGGCCCGCGTGCGGCTGGCCTACCGGGGCACCGACGTCTTCACCGTCCTGGGCGGCGAGGGCACCGTCGTGGCGACGGTCCGCGACGCGGACGGGAAGGTCGTCGAGCGGCGGGACGTCGAGGTCACGGGGAACCCGACGCTCTACCCGGTGATCGAGGGGGACGCGCCGAGCGAGGGGGCGGTCGAGCTCGAGGTCCCGGCGGGCATGCAGGTCTTCACGTTCACGTTCGGGTAGGGGCGGCGTCGGGCCTGAGACCACCTGGTCCACCTGCCGACCCTCCGGGGGTGCATAGATGGAACGGGCGGATCATCGAAGGGTGCTGACCCTCACCGAGAACCTGTCCGAGCAGTCCCGTGCAGCTCGCACCAAGGTCGAGGGAACCCGGCACCCCTGGCGCTACCTGGTGGCAGCGATGCTCGCGGGGGCCTACATCGGCGTGGGCGTGGTCCTCATGGTCGCCACGGCCGGGCCGTTCCTCGCCGCCGGGGCGCCGGCCGAGCGCCTCGTGGCCGGCGGCGTCTTCTCGGTCGCGCTGACCCTGGTCGTGTTCGCGGGGGCCGAGCTCAGCACGTCGGCCATGATGATCCTGACCCAGGGAGCGGTGACGCGGACGATCCCGGTGCGCTCCGCCGTCGGGACGTTGCTGTTCTGCTTCGGCGGGAACCTGCTCGGGTCCATGCTGTTCGGGTGGATGGTCGTGCAGTCGGGAGTCCTGCACACCAACGCGGCCGCGGGCGAGATGATCGCGTCGATGCTCGCGGGCAAGGCCCACGAGACCGGCGGGCAGCTCTTCTTCCGGGGCGTGCTGTGCAACGTCCTGGTGTGCGCCGCGATCTGGGCGTGCGGTCGGCTCCGGTCGGAGGCCGGCAAGGCCATCGTCATCTTCTGGGCGATCTTCGCGTTCATCTCCTCGGGGTTCGAGCACGTGGTCGCCAACATGACGACGTTCAGCATCGGTCTCTTCAGCCCCGAGATGATGACGACGTGGGGACAGTTCGGACGGAACCTCCTGTTCGTCGGGCTCGGCAACCTGGTCGGGGGAGCGGTCGTGGTGGGCCTCGGGTACGCGGCCGTGGCCGGACGCCGGCAGCCCGCGGCGCCGGACGCCGGTGCGGTCTCGGGCCCGCTCCACGGGGTGGACGAGGCCGTGGAGGGTGGGCCTGCCCTGGCGCTCGACCCGTCGGCTCGTCTCACGGACCGGACGTATCGCGAGGTCTAGTTGCCCCGGGATTCCGGGGATCGCGCCTCCGTGATCACGGAGAAGATGCGCAGATGGGGAGAATCCGGTATCGGATGCTTCGCGACGTGTCGGAATTCACTGCAGGACGTGGCATGATCCCCGGTCATGGGCATCAGGACGGTCTCGGATCTCACGCAGGTCGACGATCCTGCGTGGCCCACGCTCGCGCGGATGTTCCAGCGGCCCGGGGTCGAGGTCCTCGCGCCGCCCGAGTGGGCGCCCGAGGTCCTGTACCGACTCCAGATCACGACGCGCTCGACGCTCGGCGCGCTGGCGCTCTACACCGGCGGCGTCCTGGTGGACCACGGGTGGCTCCGGCTCCTCGGCGGAGGTGGGTACGGGCTCCCCGACCTCGCCACGATCAACGGCCTGGGCGCCCCGGAGGAGGGGGCGGTCGCGCCCCAGAAGCTCGTCGTCGCGTTCGACGTCCTGGGCGGGACGTTCGCGGTCAACGGCGGCGGCCTGCCCGGCCCGCTCGGGGACGTGCACTACTTCGCGCCCGACACCCTCGAGTGGCACTGCCTGGGGTTCGGCCAGGGAGCGTTCACCGAGTGGGCGGTCAGCGGTGGGCTCGCCGAGTACGTGGCCGACCTGCGCTGGCCCGGGTGGGAGCTCGACATCGAGGACCTGCCACCGGGCACGGGGCTGAGCGTCTACCCGCCCCTGTGGTCCGGGGCGGTCTCGGGGCACCAGGTCGAGCGGCACGCCGTGGTGCTCGAGGGGCTCGCGGTGTGGCACCAGGAGATGGCCGATCGCATGTCCCCGCTGGGTGACGGCCTCCTGGGCGGTGACCCGCCCTCCGAGGGGTGCTAGGCCGCCGGCGGAGGTCCGGCCCACCGAGAGAGAAGTCCCTGGGTAGCCTCTACGGCCAAGTTGTATACAAGTACGCAGAGCCTGTGGCACGATGGCCGCATGACCAGCGCCCCGACGACGTCGTCTCCGTCGCGCGACGAGCCCCTCGCCGCCGTCCGCCGCCAGTCGGGTGCCCGCGCCGTCTACGACCTCTTGCGGCAGCGCATCATCGACGGCTCGCTCGCGGCCGACGAACGGCTCACCGAGCCCGTCCTCTCGGCCCGGCTCGGCGTCAGCCGCACGCCCGTCCGCGAGGCCCTGCGCCTCCTCCAGGCCGAGGCCCTCGTCGTCGAGCAGCCCACCGGGGGAGTGCGTGTCGCGCCGCTCGCGGTCACCGACCTCCACCGCGTCTACGACGTCCGTGCTCGTCTCGAGGGCCTGCTCGCCCGGGACGCGTGCGAGCGGGCACGGCCTGCCGACGTCCAGCAGCTCGCTCGCCTCGTGTCGCTCATGGACGCCGTGCGCGACCACGAGGACGAGGTGCTGCGCATCGGCGCCCAGTTCCACGGCCAGATCGAGGCCCTGGCCGACAACCGCTGGTGCTCGGAGCTGCTGCGCCAGATCCGCGGGCACGTCGACCGCTACCGCTCGCTGTCCGCCCGCGAACGCGTCGGGACGACCGACCACGTGGACGAGCACCGCGAGGTCGCCCGCGCCATCGCGAGCGGAGACCCGGACGCGGCCGAGCGCGCCATGCGCGAGCACATCGAGCGCAGCGCAGCGATGGCGGCCAAGGCGCTCGGGGAGCCGCCACCCCCGCCGCCCGGCTGACGGCGCGCGCCGCACCCGGCCCCCGCCGACCGCCACCGGGCCCCTCGGCCCGTGCGGCGCCGTCGGGCAGGCAGGGCCCCGCGCACCGCGGCAAGAGCCGCTCCGCGCCGACGTACGAACGCACCCGACGAAACCGACGCACCCGACCACCGGAGGCACCGATGCCCACGACCCACCACCTGCGGACCCACCGGTCCGCGGAGAACCTCGCCCGCACCGACCAGCTCGCGTGGAAGCTCGCCGAGCTCGCGACCGACCCGGTCGAGGTGCCGACCGAGGTCGTCGAGATGATCGTCAACCGCGTGATCGACAACGCGGCCGTCGCGGCCGCGAGCCTCACGCGCGCGCCCGCCGTCGCAGCCCGCGGTCAGGCCCTGGCGCACCCGTACGAGCCCGGTGCGACGGTCTTCGGGACCCCGCTCGTGACGCGCACGAGCCCCGAGTGGGCGGCCTGGGCCAACGGCGTCGCGGTCCGCGAGCTCGACTACCACGACACGTTCCTCGCGGCCGAGTACTCGCACCCGGGTGACAACATCCCGCCGATCCTCGCGGTCGCCCAGCACGCCGGCCGCGACGGCGCGGCGCTCGTGCGCGGCATCGCGACGGGCTACGAGATCCAGGTGGACCTGGTGCGAGCCATCAGCCTGCACGCCCACAAGATCGACCACGTCGCGCACCTGGGCCCGTCGGCAGCGGCCGGGATCGGGACCCTGCTCGGGCTCGACACGACGACGATCTTCCAGGCGATCGGGCAGGCGCTGCACACCACGACCGCGACGCGGCAGTCCCGCAAGGGGCAGATCTCGACGTGGAAGGCGTACGCCCCGGCCCTCGCGGGCAAGGTCGCGGTCGAGGCCGTGGACCGCGCCATGCGCGGGCAGACCTCGCCCGAGCCCGTCTACGAGGGCGAGGACGGCGTGATCGCGTGGCTGCTCGACGGCCCGGAGGGGCGCTACGACGTCGTGCTCCCGTCGCCCGGCGAGCCCAAGACCGCGATCCTCGACACGTACACCAAGGAGCACTCGGCGGAGTACCAGTCGCAGGCGCTCATCGACCTGGCGCGCGCGCTGCACGCCGAGCACCCGTGGCTCGCGGACCCGGACAACATCGCGAGCATCGTGATCCACACGAGCCACCACACGCACCACGTGATCGGCTCGGGCGCGAACGACCCGCAGAAGTACGACCCGGCCGCATCGCGCGAGACGCTCGACCACTCCATCCCGTACATCTTCGCGGTCGCGCTCCAGGACGGCGGGTGGCACCACGTCGACTCCTACACGCCCGAGCGCGCCGGTCGCGCCGACACGGTCGCGCTGTGGGGCAAGGTCACGACGGCCGAGGACCCCGAGTGGACGCGCCGCTACCACTCGGTCGACCCCGCCGAGAAGGCGTTCGGCGGGCGCGTCGAGATCGAGCTGGCCGACGGCGGGCGCATCGTCCGCGAGATCGCGGTCGCCGACGCGCACCCGCTCGGCGCACGCCCGTTCGCCCGCGCGCAGTACGTCGCCAAGTTCCGGCTGCTCGCGGACGGTGTGCTCGAGCCCGCAGAGATCGAGCGCTTCCTCGACCTCGCGCAGCGTCTCCCGTCGCTCACGCTCGCCGAGGTGCGCGAGCTCTCGATCGTCGCGCGGCCGGGTCTGCTGGACACGGTCCCGGTGCCCACGGGCATCTTCGAGCTGGGGCGCCCCGCCCAGGGCGCGGCAGGGGGCGAGCCCGACGCCGGCGCGCACCCGGGGGCGACCGGCGCCTCGGGCGCAGGCAGCGCGGGCGGTGAACCGGCCGGGACCGGGCCGGGGGACGGCCCGGCCGCCTGGACCATGCGCGACGCGACCGACGACGTGCCCGGCTCGGCCGATGCTGCCGGCACCGATGGGCCCGGCGCCCCGGGTGCTCCCGCCGACCCGACCCCCGCAGGAGGCAACTGATGCTGTACTCGCACGTGACGCCGTCGGACAAGCGGGCCGCGCTGCGCGCCCGGCTCGCGGCCGGTGAGCTGCTCCAGCTCCCCGGTGCGTTCAACCCGCTCTCGGCGCGCCTGATCGAGGACAAGGGCTTCGACGGGGTGTACGTCTCGGGGGCCGTCATCTCGGCAGACCTGGGCCTGCCGGACATCGGCCTCACGACGCTCACCGAGGTCGCGACCCGTGCGGGGCAGATCGCGCGCATGACGAACCTGCCCGCGATCGTCGACGCCGACACGGGCTTCGGCGAACCCATGAACGTCGCGCGGACCATCCAGACGCTCGAGGAAGCGGGCGTCGCTGGCTGTCACATCGAGGACCAGGTCAACCCCAAGCGGTGCGGGCACCTCGACGGCAAGGCGACCGTCGACCTCGAGACCGCCACGAAGCGGATCCGTGCCGCGGTCGACGCCCGGCGCGACCCGAACTTCCTCGTCATGGCGCGCACCGACGTGCGCGCGTCCGACGGGTTGGCGGTCGCGATCGACCGGGCCAAGGCGCTGGTCGACGCCGGAGCGGACGCGATCTTCCCCGAGGCCATGCGCGACCTCGCGGAGTTCGAGGCCGTGGCCTCCGCGGTCGACGTGCCCGTGCTGGCCAACATGACCGAGTTCGGCAAGTCCGAGCTGTTCACGCGGGACCAGCTCGCGGCCGTCGGTGTGCAGATCGTCATCTATCCCGTGACGCTCCTGCGTAGCGCGATGGGGGCCGCGGAGCGCACGCTGGACGTGATCCGGGAGACCGGGACGCAGGACGGGGTGGTCGGCGAGATGCAGACGCGTGCACGGCTGTACGAGCTGGTGGACTACGCCGGCTACAACCACTTCGACACCGAGATCTTCACGTACCGGCCGTAGGGCGGCCGGTCGTCGGAGCCGGCGAGGCTGAACCCTCGCCGGCTCCGACGACCCCGGTACGGCAGCACAGGACCCCGCATCACGAAGGAGTGAGCACATGACCACCAGCACCCCCGCAGACGGTGCCGCGGCCCCGGCGGCCGCCCAGGGCACGGCGTCCCCGGCCCCGAGCCCCGAGATCCGCAAGGGGCTCGCGGGCGTCGTCGTCGACACGACCGCGGTCTCCAAGGTCAACCCCGACACGAACTCGCTGCTCTACCGGGGCTACCCCGTCCAGGAGCTCGCGGCCCGCAAGAGCTTCGAGGAGGTCGCCTACCTCCTGTGGCACGGCGAGCTGCCGACCCCCGAGCAGCTCGCCGCGCAGACCGCCGTCGAACGGGAGAACCGCGCGCTGCCGGGCGAGGTCCGCAACGCGATCCTCGAGCTCCCCACGAGCTGCCACCCCATGGACGTGTGCCGCACCGCGGTCTCGGTCATGGGCGCGCACGACCCGAGCGCCGAGGACTCGTCCCCCGAGGCCGAGCACGCCAAGGCCCTGCGACTGTGGGCCATGATGCCCGCGGTCGTGGCCCTCGACCAGCGGCGTCGACGCGGTCAGCAGATCGTCGACCCCGACGAGGACCTCGGCTACGCCGAGAACTTCCTCCACATGACGTTCGGCGAGGTGCCCGACGCGTGCGTCGTGCGTGCGTTCGAGGTCTCCATGGTCCTGTACGCCGAGCACTCGTTCAACGCCTCGACGTTCACGGCCCGCGTCATCACCTCGACCCTCTCCGACCTGCACTCGGCCGTCACGGGCGCGATCGGCGCCCTCAAGGGAGCCCTGCACGGCGGCGCGAACGAGGCCGTCATGGCGACGTTCGCCGAGATCGGTACCGCCGACCGGGCCGCCGCCTGGCTCGACGAGGCGCTGGCCGACAAGCGCAAGATCATGGGGTTCGGCCATCGCGTCTACAAGAGCGGCGACTCGCGCGTGCCGACCATGAAGAAGACGCTCGACGACCTGGTCGCGCACCTCGGGACAGACGAGGCGACCGCGCTCGACGAGCTGTACGACGCGCTCGAGGCCGCGATGACCGAGCGCAAGGGCATCCTGCCGAACCTCGACTACCCGACGGGCCCCGCCTACCACCTCATGGGGTTCGACACCCCCACGTTCACGCCGCTGTTCGTCGCCGCGCGCGTCGTGGGGTGGACCGCGCACGTCGTCGAGCAGCGCGCCTCGAACGCTCTCATCCGGCCGCTGAGCCAGTACGTGGGACAGGCGCAGCGCGCGGTGCCGTGAGGGCCCTGTGCCGGGGCGCACGGGGGAGGGGCCACGTGCACCCCGGGCACCCCGCGCGCCCCGGTCCGGTCAGCCGCGGAACGCCTCCAGGGCCTCGCGGTCGACGGGCCCCTCGGCCCGGACGAGCTCCTCGACCCGCTCCATCTGCTCCCAGGTGTTGACGGCCATCCCGGCCTGGACGCGGTCGCCCGCGACCCAGAACGCGACGAGCTCGCTCGTCTCGAGCGACCCGCTCACGACGACCTCCGTCTCGGCCGGGTCCTCGACGAACCCCAGGTACTCCATGCCCACGTCGTACTGGTCGGAGAAGAAGTACGGGAGCTTGTCGTAGGGCTCTCGGGAGCCCAGCACGGAGCGCGCCGCGTGGGGACCGGTCTCGAGGGCCACCGACCAGTGCTCGACGCGCAGCGGGCGCCCGTAGCGCTGCGAGGGGACGCTCGCGATGTCCCCTGCGGCCCACACGTCCGGGGCGGACGTGCGCAGGGTCGCGTCGACCGCGAGCCCTCCACCGAGCGACAGGTCCCGGAGCGCGATGCCCGCGGCCTCGGCGAACCCGACGTTGGGGGTCACGCCCACGCCGACCACGACGACGTCGGCCGCTACGTGGGTCCCGTCCTCGACGTCCACGCCTGTCACGCGTCCCTCGCTGCCCGTGATCCCCACGACCTGGGCGTTGCGGTGCAGGTGCACCCCGTGGTCAGCGTGGACCTTGCCGTACATCTCGCCGAGCAGCGGGCCCAGGACCCTGCCCAGGGGATGCACCGAGCGCCCGACGACCGTGACGTCGAGTCCCATGGTGCGCGCCGAGGCCGCGACCTCCATCCCGATCCAGCCGTCGCCCACGACCGCGAGCCGCCCGGCACCCTCGCGGGCCGAGGCCTCGAGCGTGGCGGCCAGCAGGTCGGCGTGCTCGATCGTGCGCAGGTAGTGGACGCCCTGGAGGTCGGCACCGGGGACGGCGAACGAGCGTGGTGTCGAGCCTGTCGCGAGGAGCAGCCGCGAGTAGGGCAGGACGCTGCCGTCGATCAGGGTCAGGGCGTGGCCGGCGACGTCGATCGCCGCTGCCCGCGTGGCCGTCCGCAGGTCGACGTGGTGGTCGGTGTACCAGTCCTCGGGCAACGGGAACAGGACGTCGCGCTCGGCCTCGCCGCGCAGGTAGTCCTTGGACAGCGGCGGGCGTTCGTAGGGTCGGTGAGGCTCGCTCGAGACGACCACGAGGTCGCCGTCGTACCCCTCGGTGCGCAGCGTCTCGGCGGCCTTCGCGGCGGCCAGCCCACCTCCGACGACGACGATCGGCTCCTCGGCCATGACGACTCCTCCGGTGCGGGGTGCGGGGACCCTCTGCTTGCTCAGCGCCCCACCCAGGACGACGGGTCCTCCGTCGGAGGACAGGACCGTTTCATCGTGTCACCGGAGCGGGCCCGGCGCAGCGGGGGCGAGGGGGCGGGCCGCCCGCTCAGGGGCAGCGGCACCGTCGTGGGCGCAGCGGTGCGGGAACGACGAAGGCCCGGAGTCCAGTGGACTCCGGGCCTTCGTGCTGGTCGGGGTGACAGGATTCGAACCTGCGACCTCGTCGTCCCGAACGACGCGCGCTACCAAGCTGCGCCACACCCCGATTGCTCTCGTTGCGTCAGGTCGGTGAGGGGTCCTCGAAAGGTCCCGCCAAACCTGCGCGCTGGAGCCTGCCTAGAATAGCGGACGTTTGCCCCTGGGACGAAACCGCTGCCTCAGCGTGCGGTCAGCGTCACGATCGTGGCCTCCGGACGGCACGCGAATCGGAACGGCGCGTAGGGTGACGTGCCCGCTCCGGCCGAGACGTTGAGCCAGGTCGAGTCCTCGCCGCCGGGGGCGTCGGGCCGTGCCCCGGGCCAGCCGTGCAGGCCCTTGGCCCGCCCGCGGTCCAGGTCGCAGTTGGTCACGAGCGCCCCGTAGAACGGGACGCAGAGCTGGCCGCCGTGCGTGTGGCCGGCGAGGATGACGTCGGCGCCGTCGTCGTGCATCTGGTCGAGGACGCGCACGTAGGGCGCGTGCACCACGCCCATCCGCAGGCCCGACGGCGCAGCGTCGGTCCCCGCGCGTCGCGCCGCCCGCTCGGGTGCGGCAGGGAAGACGTCCCGGTCGAGATGAGGGTCGTCGACGCCCACCAGGTCGATGTGCAGACCGCCGACGTCGACCGCGTCGCGCCGGTTGGTGAGGTCGATCCAGCCGGCCGAGGACATCGCGGCAGCCAGCTCCGCGGCCGGGAGCTTCGGCGGATCGATCTTGTGGAAGATCCGCGCGTCCGGCAGCAGGTAGCGTGCCGGGTTCTTGGGCGAGGGGGCGTAGTAGTCGTTCGAGCCCATGACGAAGGCACCGGGCGCGCTGCTCAGGAGCGGTTCGAGCGCGTACAGGAGCGGCTCGAGCGAGTCGAGGTGCGCCATGTTGTCACCCGTGTCCACCACGAAGTCGGGGCGCAGCGCGGCGAGCGACCGGACCCACTCGATCTTGCGCTCCTGGCTGGGCGTGAGGTGCAGGTCCGAGAAGTGCAGGACCCGCAGGTCGGCGTGCCCCGGCGGGAGCACCGGGACCGCGACCTCGCGGAGCGTGAACAGCTTGGTCTCGACGTGGGCGTAAGCGAGCCCCCCGGCACCGACCGCGGCGAGAGCGCCGAGACCGACCAGTGCGGGGTGCACGCGGGACCGGGTCAGTCCTGCTCCTCGGGGGTCGTGGCGCCGTCGCCGTTGCCGTCGCCGTTGCCACCGCCGTTGTCGCCGCCGCTGTTCCCGTTGCCGTTGCCGGATCCGTTGTTGCCACCGGACCCGTTGTTCCCGGAGCCCGACCCGTTGCTGCCCGATCCGGTGCCACCGTTCCCGGTGCCGTTGCTGCCCGATCCGGTCGTGCCGCCGTCGGTCGTGGGCGGTGCCTGGACCTTGCCGAGGAGCTTGGGGTCCGGAGCCGGGAACTCGACGACCGGCACGCCCTCGAGGGCTGCCGTCATGTAGTTCTTCCACATGGGGGCGGCCAGGTCGGAGCCGAACCACCACTGCTTGCCCACACCGTTGATGTAGAACCGGCCGCGTCCGTTGCTGCGCATCTGGATGTCGGTCTCGGCGTTGCCGATCCAGACGGCCGTGGCGAGCTGGGGCGTGTAGCCGACGAACCAGTTGTGCGTGTTGAGCTGGGCGGTCCCGGTCTTCCCGGCGCTCGGCCGGTCGGCGAGCTGGGACTTCTTGCCCGAGCCCTGCGTCATGACGCCCTGCAGCGCGTACGTGACGGTGTTGGCGACCGCGGGGTCCAGGGCGTTCGGGTTGCAGTTCGCCGACGGGACCTCGATCTCCTCGCCGGACTGGTCGACGACGCTCGTGATCGCGACGGGCTCGCAGTACGTGCCACCGCTCGCGAAGGTCGCGAACGCGGCCGCCATCTGCAGCGGGGAGGAGTTCTGGGTGCCGATGATCATGGAGGGGCGGACCTCCACCTCGCCCTTGTCCTTCGTGAGGGACGGGGCGAAGCCCACGGACTTCGCGGTGCTGGCCACCGCGCAGAGGTCGAGCTTGCTCGCCATGTCGGCGTACGCGGTGTTGACCGAGTTGGCCGTCGCTGCCAGGACGGTCATGCTGCCCTTGCCCTGGCCGTCGGAGTTGTTGGGGTTCCACTTCTCGCCGACGTTGAGCTTGGTGCACGACGACGTGAAGTCACGCCCCACGTTCCACTCACGCCGGTTCGCGTTGACGGTCTCGTTGAGGGTGTGCCCCGCGTTCAGCCACTCGGCGAGCAGGAAGGGCTTCCACGTGGAGCCGGGGGAGAAGCCGCGCGAGGAGCCGTGCGCCTGGTCCGCGCTGTAGTTCTGGGCCGTGGTGCCCGGAGCGGCCTCGAGCGACGCGTCGTAGGGCCGGTTCTGGGCCATCGCGAGGATCTTGCCCGTGCCGGGCTCGACCGTCACGAGCGCGTTCTCGATGCCGCTGGGGTCCGACGCGGGGATCGCCGAGGTGACCTCGGCCTCTGCGGCGGTCTGCAGGCGGGGGTCGAGCGTCGTGGTGATGTCGAGGCCACCGCGGTAGAGCAGGGCCTGGCGCTCCTTCTGCGTCTCGCCGAAGATCGGGTCCGACGTGATGACCTTGGTGACGTAGTCGCAGAAGAACGCGGCGCCGTTGGCGGCCTGGCAACCGACCGTGACGGGCTGGACGTTGAGCGTGTCGGCCAGCGGGGTCGCGACGGCCTCGTCGTGCTCCTGCTGGGTGATGTAGTCCTGCTCGAGCATGCGGCCGAGCACGAGGTTGCGCCGCTTCTCGGAGTCGACCGGGTTGGACACCGGGTCGTAGGCGCCCGGCGCGTTGGTCACGCCCGCGATGGTCGCGGCCTCGACGATGCTGAGGTCGGCGGCGTGCTTGCCGAAGTAGTGCTGGGACGCGGTCTCGACGCCGTAGACCCGGATGCCGAACTGCGCGATGTTCAGGTAGCCCTGGAGGATCTCGTCCTTGGTCATGCGCTTCTCGAGCGAGATGGCGAGCTTGGCCTCGCGGGCCTTGCGCTCGATCGAGCTCTCCTTGACCGCCTCGACGGCGATGGGGTCCTCGTCGCGCACGGCCTGCTCGATCAGGACGTTCTTCACGTACTGCTGCGTGAGGCTCGAGCCACCCTGCTTGGCGCCGCCCGTGGCGTTGTTGATGGCGGCACGCGTGGTGCCCTCGATGTCGACCCCGCCGTGCTCGTAGAAGCGCTTGTCCTCGGTCGCGACCACGGCGTTGCGCATGTGCACCGACACCTCCTCGAGAGGCACGACGATGCGGTTCTCGGTGTAGAACGTCGCGAGGAGCGTGGTCCCGTCGTTCGCGTAGACGCTCGACTTCTCGGAGAGCGGCCCCGGCACGAGCTCGTCGGGGAGCTCGTCGAAGATCTGGACGGTGCTGTCCGTGAGCTGGCTCGCGCCGGCCGCGAGCGGGATCAGGAGGCCTGCACCGAGGACTCCGCCGACCCCTGAGACGAGGACGAACGCCAGCAGCAGGGCGATGAGCTGATAGGCGTTGACTTGTCGACGGGGACGCGCAGGTGAGGCCATGGCCCAAGCCTACGGGAGGGCGCCGACGCTTCCCGGGCGTTCTCACCCCTGCCGGGTGTGCGGGTTGTGTAAGCATCCACGGGCCGGGTTGCGGAGCATCCGTGACCGCAGAAAGGCCGTGGACCACGGCCGCGTCGCAGGTCACGATGCGCTGACCGGACCGGCGATCCCGGCTACGCTCGGTCGCATGGCAACCACCTGGGAGTACGCGACCATCCCCCTCATCATCCACAACACCAAGGCTGTCCTCGACCAGTGGGGCTCCGACGGCTGGGAGCTCGTCCAGGTCGTCACGGGCCCCGACGGCAACGGGCTCGTGGCCTACCTCAAGCGCCCCACCGGCGGCCAGTAGTGGCGGCGAGCATCGCGGCCCGCCTCGCGGAGCTGGGCATCACGCTGCCCGACGTCGCAGCGCCCGTCGCCGCGTACGTCCCTGCCGTGCGCACGGGACGGTACGTCTACACCTCGGGTCAGCTGCCCTTCGTCGACGGCGCGCTCCCGGTGACCGGCAAGGTCGGTGAGGGCGACGGGCTCGTCGCTGCTGCCGACGCCGCGGTGCTCGCCCGCACGTGCGCGCTCAACGCGCTCGCGGCCGTGCACGCGCTCGTCGGCAACCTCGACCAGGTGACCAGGATCGTCAAGGTCGTGGGCTTCGTCGCGAGCGACCCGTCGTTCACGGGGCAGCCGGGCGTCGTCAACGGCGCGAGCCAGGTGCTCGGCGAGATCTTCGGCGAGACGGGCGTGCACGCGCGCAGCGCGGTCGGTGTCGCGGTGCTCCCGCTGGACTCGCCGGTCGAGGTCGAGCTGGTCGTGGAGCTCGCGGACTGACCCGTCCTCCCGAGCGCGCAGCACGGTTCGTCCGCAGGAACGGCAGCACGACGAGAGGCCGGTCGGGCCGACCCCGCGAGGGGTGGTCCGACCGGCCTCCGGTCGACGAGGGGGCGCGGTCAGCGCGCGCGACGCTCCAGGCGGTCCACGTCGAGGAGCACGACGGCACGGCCCTCACGACGGACCCACCCGCGGGTCGCGAAGTCGGCGAGGGCCTTGTTCACGGTCTCGCGCGAGGCGCCGACGAGCTGGGCGAGCTCCTCCTGGGTGAGGTCGTGCGCGACGCGCACCCCCTCCTCGGTCTCCTCGCCGAAGCGGGTCGACAGGTCGAGGAGCGCCTTGGCCACACGGCCCGGGACGTCGGAGAACACGAGGTCCGCGAGGGTCTCGTTGGTGCGTCGCAGTCGGCGGGCGAGCGCGTTGAGCAGGTGCTTCGCCACGCTCGGGTGCTTCTCGATCCACTCGATCAGCTGCTCGTGGCGCAGCTCGTAGAGGAGCGCGTCGGAGACCGAGCTCGCCGTGGCCGTGCGGGGGCCCGGGTCGAAGAGCGAGAGCTCACCGAACATCTCGCCCGGTCCGAGGATGGACAGGAGGTTCTCCCGGCCGTCGTTCGAGCGTCGGCCGAGCTTGATCTTGCCTTGTGCGATCACGTACAGCCTGTCGCCGGGCTCGCCCTCGCGGAACAGTACGTCCCCACGGGTGAGCTCGATCTGCTGCATCGAGTCGAACAGCGTCCGGGTCTCTTCGCGGTCCATGGTGGCGAAGAGGGGGGCGGAGAGCACTACGTCGTCGTCCACGCGATGTCCTTCGGGTGTTGAGCGGACTTTCCCGGCATGTGCCCGTCTGCATCGGCGGAGTTCGAGCGAACCGGTACTCGTGATTCCTCCCACAAGTCTGCCTCATGCGCGCAACTTGGGACGCCAACGCCTGGGACCGGCCTGCGTCGATCCTGTGGGAGGGGTGTGTGGGTGGGGCCGAGTAGGCTGCCCAACGTGACCTCTTCGGGTGGTACCTCGCGTCCTGCTCCCTCTCCTTCGCCCGCGCGACCGCAGGCTCCGGCGGGTCCTTCCGCCGAGTCACGCCTCGCGCTCGTCCGGCGTGCGCGGCGCACCAACCGCGAGCTGGCGGAGACGTACCCGGACGCACGCTGCGAGCTCGACTTCACCACGCCGCTCGAGCTCCTGATCGCGACGGTGCTCTCGGCGCAGACGACGGACAAGCGGGTCAACCTCACCACCCCCGAGCTCTTCTCGCGCTACCCGGACGCCGCCGCGTACGCCGCGGCCGACCGTCTCGACCTCGAGGACGTCCTGCGCCCGCTCGGATTCTTCCGGGCCAAGGCGCAGGCCGTCATCGGGATCGGTCAGGCGCTCGTCGAGCGCTACGGCGGACAGGTCCCCAAGAAGCTCGACGACCTGGTGACGTTGCCGGGCGTCGGGCGCAAGACGGCGAACGTCGTGCTGGGCAACGCGTTCGGCGTCCCCGGCCTGACGGTCGACACGCACTTCGGGCGTCTCGTGCGTCGCCTCGAGTGGACCTCGGAGGAGGACCCGGTCAAGGTCGAGACCGAGGTCGGCGAGCTGATCGAGAAGCGCGAGTGGACCATGCTCTCGCACCGCCTGATCTTCCACGGCCGCCGGGTCTGCTTCTCGCGCAGGCCCGCGTGCGGGGCGTGCACCATCTCGCACCTGTGCCCGTCGTTCGGCATCGGCGAGACGGATCCTGTGGTCGCGGCGACCCTGGTCAAGACCGACTGAGCGCAGCTCTCACGACGACGGCGGCCCGGTCGGCCGCAGCCGTCGTCGTCTCCTGCGCGACTCAGCCCTGCGTGGTGGGCAACCAGTCCAGCAGGAGGCGCGTGACGTCGTCGGGCGCCTCCTCGGGGAGGAAGTGCCCCGCCCCCTCGAGGACCTCGAAGCGCAGGCTGCGCGAGACCGCCGCGGCGTCCGCGTCGGTGAGCTCCCGACGCAGGAACCCGTCCGCCCCGCCGTGGACCTGGAGGGTCGGGACGTTGAGCGGGCGGCGCAGCGCGCTGCGGTAGCGACGCCCGTCGGGCCGGGGCGTGGAACGCACCGACCAGCGGATCGCCTCCATCGCGGAGTGCGCCGCGAACGGGATGCGCATGACGGTCGTGTAGGTCTCGACCGCCTCCGGGGAGAGCGGCGAGGCCGCGCCGTCCGCGAGGACGCGCGCGACCAGGTCGTCGCGGGTCAGCGCGCGCTCGGGCAGCGTGGGCAGCTGCGCGAAGGCCAGGTGCCGCTGAGCGACGGGCGTGAGCAGGCGGCGACCCGAGGCGTGCACGTGCGAGGGGTGCGGCGCGGCGAAGGCCGCGACGCCCGAGGTCACGGCGGGCTGGAGCGCGGCCATGGCCCAGGCGAGCCCGCCTCCGCTCCCGTGCCCGACGACGACAGCCCGGTCAGCACCGAGCGACCGGACGACGCCCGCGACGTCGCGCGTGCGGGTCGGGGCGTCGTACCCGATCGGCGGCTTGTCCGAGGCGCCCGTGCCCCGCAGGTCCATGGCGCCCACGCGGTAGCCCGCCTCGCCGAGAGCCTCGAGCTGGTGGCGCCATGCCCACCAGAACTGCGGGAAGGAGTGCAGCAGCAGCACGAGCGGCGCGCTCGAACCCCCTCCACGGGACTCCGGTCCCGCGAGGGCGACGTGGAAGCGCGCACCGTTGGCGGGCACGAACTCGTGCCGCCAGGGGCCGTCGACGAGTGCTGCGGAGAAGTCGCTCGAGTCGGTCGTCACCCGGACGAACTTACCTGGTCCTCCGCGAGGGCGGACTCGTCCGTGGGCTGGGCGGCGTCCGGCATCTCGGCGGACTGGGCCCGCCGGTCCTTGGGCGGGTCGAACCGGTAGCCGACGTTACGGACGGTGCCGATGAGCTGCTCGTGCTCGGGGCCCAGCTTGGCGCGCAGGCGCCGTACGTGGACGTCGACCGTGCGCGTGCCCCCGTAGTAGTCGTACCCCCAGACCTCCTGCAGCAGCTGGGCCCGCGTGAA
This sequence comes from Oerskovia merdavium, assembly GCF_014836755.1. GTDB lineage: Bacteria > Actinomycetota > Actinomycetes > Actinomycetales > Cellulomonadaceae > Oerskovia > Oerskovia merdavium. The sequence continues at coordinate 197,569 of NZ_JACSQF010000005.1, read as the reverse complement.
GACGCGGCCCGGGTGCTGCACCAGGTACTTGAGGAGCTCGAACTCCTTGTAGGTCAGGTCGAGCGGGCGCCCGCGCAGCCTCGCGGTGTACCCGCCGGCGTCGATCGCGAGCTCGCCCGCCGAGATCTCCTGCGGGGCGTCCTCGGCCCGACCGTGCGCCGAGCGCTCGACGACCAGCCGGAGCCTGGCCTCGACCTCGGCGGGGCCCGCCGACTCGAGCAGCAGGTCGTCGGCCCCCCACTCGGCCGTCACGACCGTCAGGCCGCCCTCGGTGAGGACGAGCACGAGCGGCACCGCGAGACCCGTGGCGCGCAGCAGGCGGCACGTGGTGCGCGCTGCGACCAGGTCACGACGCGCGTCGAGCAGCAGGACGTCCGAGTCCGGCGCGTCCACCAGAGCCGACGGCTCCATGGGCAGCACCCGTATGCGGTGCGACAACAGTCCCAGCGCAGGCAGGACCTCGACGGACCCACCTGTCGCCGGTGTCAGGATCAACAGCTCTGCCACCGACGCACCTCCTCCCAGTGACCTTCGAGAAGGCCGGAATCATTACCGTAGCGCGTTGAACAGACGTCAACGGGGTGACCAGGGCCTTTCTGCTGTTACAACCTTGTTTCGTGTTCGCCGCCGCGCGTCATCTGGGAGACTCATGTTCGTGCTCAGCCTTTCCGGACCCGGTGCCGCTCGCTCCCTGACGCAGGGAGAGTGCGCCTAGTGGGTCTCTCCTCACGCGCAGTCGCCACCGCGGTGGTGGCCGCCGCGGTCGCCGTCGCAGCCTTCTTCGGGCTCCTCCCGCTCACCCTCGCGTCCGCGGCACTGGCCGTCCTCGTGGCGATCGGGTGGCCGTCGCTGCTCAACCAGCCCGCTCCCGGTGGGTCCGGCCTGGTCATCGGCCTGACCGGGGTCGGGGCGGTCGCCGCGGTCGCCGCGACCGAGGGCGAGCCCTCGTTGCGCAACCTGCCGCTCGTGCTCGCGATGGGGGTCGTCCTGGCGTTCGTCGCCGAGATGCTCCGCCGCGACGGACGGCCACGCCTGGTCGAGTCCCTGCTGGGCACGGTCAGCGGGCTCGTGGTCGCGGTCTCCGCCGCCGGGTGGATCGCGACGGACCGCACCGATGCCGGCGCAGCCCTCGTCGTGACGTGCGCGGCGACGCTGGCCGTCGCCTCGGCGGTCTCGGCACTGCCCGTGCCCGGTTGGTGGAACACGCTCCTGACCCTCGCGGCGTCGATCGCCGCCGGCGGCGCCCTGGCGTGGGCGCTCCCCGAGGTCGTGACCGCCAACGGGCTGTGGACGGGGGCGGTCTCAGGGTTGCTCGTCGCGTCCCTGCACGCGCTGTTCGACCAGCTGCCGGCCCTCGAGCGCAGGGCTGCCGCGCTTGCTGCCATAGTGCTTCCGGTGACGGTCGGGGGCATCCTGGTCTTCGTGGTGGGTCGGGTCCTCGTGGGCTGACCTGCCCGGCTCTCTCCGGACGCACCGCAGACGGACGACGGGAAGGTCGAACCATGGTCTGGCGCATCGTGATCCTCCTCGCGCTGCTCGGCGCGAGCGTGCTCCTCGGCGTGTGGTGGCAGCGCCGGCAGGGAGTGGTCCGGCTCCGGGACGCCCAGCCCGCTGCCGCGGTCGACTGGTCGGCCCGCGGGATCGTGCTGGGGGACCACCGGACGTTCGTGCAGTTCTCGTCGGAGTTCTGCTCGCCCTGCCGTCACACGGCCAGGGTGCTCGACGAGGTCGTCGCGGCCCGCACCGACGTGACACATCGTGAGATGGACGTCGACGAGCACCACGACCTCGTGCGAACGTTCGGCATACTGCGCACGCCGACGGTGCTCGTCCTGGACCCGGCCGGTCGCGAGGTCGCCCGCATGAGCGGCAGCGTGAGCAGGGCGCACGCGCTCGAGGCGCTCGACGTGCCGGCGGGTTCGGTCGCCTGAGCGGGCCGTGCCGCTCGATCGTCCTGCTGAGAATCCCGCCCGAGGCTCCGCTGACGGCCCGTCCCACCGAGGAGCCCGCATGTCGCACGAGTCCACCCCCGCTGTGAGCGCGCCACAGGGCATCGACCCGCGAGGTCCCCGCGTCGGGGCAGGGATCACCGCGCTGCTGCTCGCGGTCACCCTTCTCCTGGGATCGTCGGAGGCCGCGCTGTGGGTCCTGACGTTCGTCGCGCTGAGCTTCCTGCTCGGGACGCTGCGCGGGGCGCAGGGCACGTGGCAGGGGTGGGTCTTCAAGACCTTCGTCCAGCCTCGCCTCGGCCCGACGGCGGAGCGCGAGGACCCGCGTCCTCCTCGCTTCGCGCAGGGGGTCGGGTTCGTCATCACCGGGGTCGGCGTGGTCCTGGGCTTCACGGTGTCCCTCGTGGCGGTGCCGGTCGCGGCGGGGCTCGCTCTCGTCGCCGCGGTGCTCAACGCCGCTTTCGGGCTGTGCCTCGGCTGCGAGATGTACCTGCTGATCCGCCGGTTCGCGCCCGCTCGCTGAGGCGCGCGTCGCCTTCTCGACCACGGAGGACGGCGCCGGGGCCCGCGGGGTCTCGGCGCGTCCGCGTGCGGAGCGTAGGGTCGAGCGGTGCCAGCACAGTCCAGCCCCCCGATTACCGTCCCGCCCAGGATCAAGAGGCTGCGTGCCGGCGTCAGGCCCCCGGGTGACGCCGCAGGGCTCGGGGCCGAGGAGCGCCGCCACGACGAGCGGTTCGAAGGCGCGGACCTGTCCCACGCCGACCTGGCGGACATCACGTTCGAGCGCTGCGACCTCGTCGGGGTCTCGCTCCACCAGGCCGACCTGCGGGCCGCGACGTTCAGCGAGTCGCGGCTCGAGAGGATCGACGCCCCCGTGCTCAGCGCACCGCGCTCGGTCTGGCACGACGTGGTCCTGGACGGTTCGCGGATCGGGTCGGCCGAGCTCTACGAGTCGGCGTGGCGGTCGGTCGAGCTCGTCGACTGCAAGCTCGGCTACGTCAACCTCCGGGGCGCGACGGTCCGCGACCTGCGGCTCACGCGCTGCACGGTCGACGAGCTCGACCTGACGAACGCCCAGGCCACCCGGGTCGCGTTCGAGGACACGACGGTCGACCACATCGTCCTCGCGAGCGCCCGCCTGGTGCACGTCGACCTGCGGGGTGCGGCGCTGCGGCGGATCACGAGCATCGAGAGGCTCGCCGGGGCCACGGTGAGCCCGGCGCAGCTCGTGGATCTCGCCCCGCTGTTCGCGGCCGAGCTGGGGATCCGGGTCGAGGACTGAGGCCACGGCACGTGGTGCGATGGCCGCGGGGTGCTCCGCCGTCGGGCAGGGGCGGCAGCACGTACGGCGCACGCCGTCCTCGGCGGACCGCGCACTCTCAGTAGACGAGCGCCTGCGCCCCCGGGCGGAGCGACTCCTCCACGAACACCGCGGCCCCTGCGATCCGCACACCGGGCAGCACGTCGGCCTCGGTGATGCCGCGGCGCGCCGCGCACTGGGTGCAGACCGTGACGGTCCCCGCCTCGAGGACGACCGCGAGCAGGTCCGGCAGCGCGGCCGCGTGCTCGAGCTCGAGCTCGCTCGCACGCCCCGGCAGCCCGAACCACGCCGACTCCCCGGTGAGCCACAGGCTCACCTCGACCCCTGCGGCGACGGCCGCGGACGCGACCGTGAACGCCTGGTTGGTCGCCTCGGGGCGTTCGAGCCCCGAGGTCGTCTTGACGACCAGCGAGCGCTGGGCGGAGGCGGTCGAGGGCTGCGGCACGACTGGCTGGGTGGTCACGTGCGCGAGCCTAGAGGCCGGAAGGTAGGATCGGCGACATGTCCACGCATGCACTCGAGCTCATCTTCCTGGGACTGCTGATCGCCGCGACCGTGACCATCACGTGGTTCGCCGGGTTCGTCGTCTACAAGCTGTACCAGGGTCAGCGCTGACCTGATCGTCACGCCGGGCGTCCGTCGCCCGGCGGGACCCGGGTCCCGTCTCTCCCTGTCGTCACTCACCGGTCCGTCGCGACCGGCACCGCCGGAGGTACCACCAGATGGCTTTCGCGTTCCCTGAGGGGCTCGCCCCCGAGGCCTACCCGCTCGCGTGGCTCGTGGGTTCGTGGCGCGGTGAGGGGGTCATCGCCTACCCGGGCATCCCCGAGACGCCGTTCGTCCAGGACGTGACGTTCGACCACGACGGCGGCCCCTACCTGCGGTACGAGTCGACGATCCGCGTCCTCGAGGCCGAGGTCCCGGAGACGGTGCCCGAGTCCTGGACCGCGGACCAGCCCGCCGACCCCGAGGCCGACCCGTCGAGCGACTCGACCGAGCCCAGCACCGAGGGTCATCTCGCGCCGGGGCGGATCTGGTCCACCGAGACCGGCTACTGGCGCGTCTCCCCGGAACGCCCCGAGGGCCTGCCCGAGGACAAGTCGGCGATCGAGGTCATGATCGCGGACCCGTCGGGCCGCATGACCCTGTACCTGGGCGTGATCGGCAACGGCCGCGTGGACCTGTCGAGCGACGCCATGGTGCGCACCTCGACGTCCGCCGAGGTGTCGGCGTCGAACCGCCTGTACGGCAACGTGCAGGGCCAGCTCATGTGGGTCTGGGAATTGGCGGCCTTCGGTCAACCGTTGCAGTCGTATGCGTCGGCGAAGCTGGACCGCCTGTAGTCCGTCCGACGCGTGAGGTACGGCCGTCGCCACCGCACGGCCGGACGGACGTGCGCGCCGCCCGCGGCGCCGAGGAGGTTGTTCGATCGTGACTGCTGGCACCGAAGACGCACCCCAGACCGAGGCCCCCGCCCGGACGAGCCCGCTGCTGGCCCGCCCCGGTGCGGTCGCGGGTTCCGGACCGGACGCGGGAGTCGCCTGGCACTACGGCGACCCCACGGGCGAGCAGCGTGCGCTCGAGGCGGGCGGCGCTGTCGTCGACCTCTCGCACCACGGGGTCGTGCGCGTCGAGGGACCCGACCGCCTCACCTGGTTGAACTCGATCACCTCGCAGAACCTGCTGGGGCTCGCACCCCGGACCTCGACCGAGCTGCTCGTCCTGAGCCCGCAGGGGCACGTCGAGCACTCCGCGGGCGTCGTGGACGACGGCGAGTCCACGTGGCTCGTGACCGAGGGGTCGCACGCCCCGGCCCTCACGGCCTGGCTCGACCGCATGAAGTTCGCGCTGCGCGTCGAGATCACGGACATGACCGACGAGATCGCGGTGCTCGGCGAGCCTCGTGACGCGGAGGGCGCCGAGGGCGAGCCCGTCACCTGGCGCGACCCCTGGCCGCGCACCGCGCCCGGCGGCACGCGGTACGGCCCCGCGGACGACGAGCACCCCGGTGCGCACCGCGCGTGGCGCCTCGTGCTGGTGCCTCGTGCCGAGCTGCCCGACGCCGTCGCGTCCCGGGAGGCGGCCGGCTGGCGGCTGGCCGGGACGTGGGCGAGCGAGGCCCTGCGGGTCGAGGCCTGGCGTCCTCGCCTCGCGACCGAGGTGGACAACCGCACGATCCCGCACGAGCTCGACTGGCTCCGGACCGCCGTCCACCTGAACAAGGGCTGCTACCGCGGGCAGGAGACGGTCGCGCGCGTGCACAACATGGGTCGGCCGCCGCGCCGCCTCGTGATGCTCCACCTCGACGGGTCGGGGCACCTGCTGCCCGTCGCGGGTGCCGAGGTCCGTCTGCCCGGTGGTGAGCCCGGTGCCGACGGCGCCGTGCCCACCGGCCGTCCGGTCGGCACCGTGACCTCGGTCGCTCGCCACCACGAGCTCGGGCCCATCGCGCTCGCTGTCCTCAAGCGCAGCGCCCCCGAGGACGTCGAGCTCGTGGTCGACTGCGACGGAGGCGCCGTGGCGGCGGCCCAGGAGGTCGTCGTCCCGGGCGAGGGGGTCTCGGTCGACCGTCCGGCCCCGCGTGGTCCCGTGGCTCGGGGGATCACGCCCCGCGGGCAGGACGCCCCCCGGAGCATGATCTGATGACCGCGCCGGAGCCGTCCTGCGGGCACACCGTCCTCGGGTGCTGCCGGGTCGCCGGGACCCGGTGAGCAGGAGCACATGACGCAGTCGCGGGACGCCTCCGACGGGACGGCGACGCCGGAACCGGGGGCCGTCGAGACGGCTCGCAAGGCGTTCCGTCAGCTGCTGCTCCGCGCCAGGCTCCGCCAGGGGCGCTCCCGGGTGCGGGCGGCGTTCTGGCCCATCGTCCAGGCCTCTCTCGCGGCCGGGATCGCGTACGGGATCTCCTACTACGTGTTCGGTCACCCGTACCCGTTCTTCGCACCCGTCTCGGCGTGGATCTGTCTCGGGTTCAGCCTCGACCGGCAGGTCCGCCGGGTGGGTGAGCTCGCGATCGGGGTCGCGGTCGGCGTCGGGCTGGGCGACCTGGTCGTCCACTTCATCGGCTCGGGGTGGTGGCAGGTCGCGGTCGTGCTCGCGACCTCGGCGCTCGTCGCACGGTTCATCGATCGTGGCGCGCTCCTGGCGACCCAGGCGGGCGTGCAGGCGATCGTCATCGTGGGGCTGCCTGCGACCCAGACCGGAGGTCCCGGCGGTCGGCTCGTGGACGCGCTCGTTGGCGGGGCGATCGCGCTGCTCGCCGCGACGCTGACCCCGGGGGACCCGCGCCGTCGACCCCGCATCCTGGGGGACGAGGCGACCACCGAGCTCGCCGAGACGCTCGAGCTGCTCGCGCGGGGGTTCCGCTCGGGCGACGTGGACGACCTGGACGCAGCGCTCGTGCGCGGCCGGGCGTCCGAGCCCGCGCTCGAGGAGTGGCAGGCCACCGCGACCAGCGCCCAGGAGCTGTCCCGGGTGAGCGCCGTGGGGCGCAAGCACCGTACCGAGCTGGGCGACCTCGAGCGCAAGGCGGTCCTGGTCGACCGGGCGATGCGCAGCATCCGGGTCCTCGCGCGCCGGTCTCGCCCCGTCGCCGGACCGGAGCACGACCTCCTGCCGGTCGCGGCCATCATCGACCGGTACGCGGCGGGGACCCGGGTGCTGGCCGAGGCGATCGGGGCGGGCAAGGACCCGGTCACGGCGCGCGAGATCCTCGCGGAGACGGCCGCCGCGGCGGACCCCCGGACCGTGGGCGCGGGCGACTGGCAGGTCCAGTCGCTCGTCATGCTCCTGCGGTCCCCGATCGTCGACACGCTCGAGGCCGCGGGGATGTCGCCGCGCGAGGCGCGCGAGGCGCTCACCGAGCTCTGAGCGGCGCCCGGAGGTCCGTGAGATCCGATCGCGTGGAGGTCTACGCAATCCGGGCACGTGCCGGTACCTTCGGGGGATGGAGGTTTCCGTCAGCGCCCTGCGGGCCGAGCTGAAGTCGTGGATCGAGCGGGCACGTGACGGAGAGGACGTGGTGATCACCGAGCGTGGTATCCCCGTGGCGCGGCTGAGCGCGGTGGAGAGCGCGGACCTCATCGCCTCGCTCACCAGGGACGGGCTCCTGACGCCGGCCACCGAGGAGCGCCCCGTCCACACGCCGCCGGCACGTCCGGTGGCGAAGCAGTCGGCGATGTCGGGCCTCGTGCGCCGCATCCGACGCTGACGGGCGGTCCCCGTGGCACTGGTCTACTTCGATGCGAGCGCGCTCGTGAAGCTGTGCGTGGCCGAGCCCGGCTCGGAGCTGGCCAGTGCGCTCTGGAACCGGGCGGACGTGGTCACCACGAGCCGGCTGTCCGACACCGAGGTCCGGGCGGCCCTCGCCGCGGGGGAGCGGTCGGGTGCGCTCGACGCGGTCGAGCGTGCTGATGCCCTCGCGACGTGGGACCTGTTGTGGCCCGCGCTGCACCTGGTCGAGGTCTCCCCGGAGGTCCTGGACCGTGCGAGCACCCTCGCGGGGGCCGACGGCCACGCGCTGCGCGGGGCCGACGCCGTCCACCTGGCCTCGGCCCTGACCCTGCGTCACGACGACGCGATCTTCGCGGTGTGGGACGAGCGGGTGGCCGCGGCGGCCCGCGCGGAGTCGCTGCGCGTCCTGCCGTAGGCTCGGAGCGTGATCAGCTTCGGTGGAGCCCAGTGGCTCGTCCTCGTCATCCTCGCGGTCGTGGTGTTCGCGGCCCAGGCCGTCGCGCTCGTCGACGCGCTCCGGCGTCCTGCGAACGGGTTCACGGCCGAGGGAAAGCTCACCAAGCCGATCTGGTCGGCGATCCTCGGGGTCGCCGCGGCGATCGGGTTCCTCGGCCTGCCGCCCATGATGCTGACGAGCGGGAGCTTCTTCAACCTCATCGCGCTGGTCCCCGCGTTCATCTACCTGGTCGACGTGCGCCCGCGGCTCAAGCCGTACGGGTTCGGACGCGGTTCCGGAGGTTCCGGCGGGTCGCGCGGCGGCCGTCCGGGCGGGTGGTGACCCCCGTGCTGCGCTCGGCCGCTCCGCTCGCGGAGGTGGTCCGGGGCGACCTGGTCGAGTCCGTGCACCTGGGCCACCTGGTCGCGCTCGACGCGTCGGGTGAGGTCGACCTCGCGGTGGGCGACCCGTCGACCGTGATCTGGCCCCGATCGTCGGTCAAGCCGTTCCAGGCCGTCGCGATGCTCCGTCACGGCCTGTCGCTGCCGCCGCGCCTCCTTGCGCTGGCCGCCGCGAGCCACAACGCCGAGGACTTCCACCTCGCGGGCGCGCGCGAGATCCTCACGGGCGCGGGTCTCGACGAGTCCGCGCTGCGCAACACCCCGGACATGCCGGTCTACCCGCCCGCCGCGTTCGCGTGGCAGGAGCTGGGCAACGGGCCCGCGTCGATCACGCAGAACTGCTCGGGCAAGCACGCCGCGATGCTCGCGACGTGCGTCGCGTCGGGCTGGGACACCGAGACGTACCTCGACCCCGCGCACCCGCTGCAGGTCGCGATCCGCGAGACGTTGCTCGAGCTCACGGGCGACGACGCGTCCGGGCTCCATGTCACGGTGGACGGCTGCGGTGCGCCGTTGTTCTCGACGACGTTGCAGGGCATGGCCCGGGCCTTCGGCCGGCTGGCCGGAGCGCCCGTCGCGGATCCGGCGTCGCCCGAGGCTGAGGTCGCGCGCGCCATGTCCGGGTTCCCGGAGATGGTCGGCGGGACCGGTCGCGACGCCACCGACGTCATGCGGGCCGTCCCCGGGCTCGTGGCCAAGGACGGGGCGGACGGCGTGTACGGGGTCGGGCTGCCCGACGGTCGTGCGCTCGCCTTCAAGGTCCTCGACGGTTCGCCGCGCCCGCGGCCCGCGGTGCTCGTCGCCGCGCTGGAGGCGCTCGGTGCGGGCGATCTTCCCGGGGCTGACGCCGCCGCGCTCGACCGCGTGGGCCGCAGCCCCGTCCTGGGCGGGGGCGCGCCCGTGGGCGAGGTGCGCGCTGCGTTCTCCTCGGGCCGCACCTCGTGAGGGCCCTCGTGCAGCGGGTCACGCGCGCGAGCGTGAGCGTCGACGGGGAGGTCGTGGGGCGCGTGGACCGGCCCGGCCTGGTCGCGCTCGTGGGTGTGACGCACGACGACGGGCCGGCGCAGGTCGAGCTGGTCGCGCGCAAGATCGCCGAGCTGCGGATCCTGCGCGACGAGCGGTCGGTGCTCGACGAGGGCGCCCCGGTCCTCGTGATCAGCCAGTTCACGCTCTATGCGGACACCAGGAAGGGCCGTCGGCCGTCGTGGAACGGCGCGGCCAAGGGAGACGTCGCAGAGCCGCTCGTCGATGCCGTGGTCGCCGCGCTGCGCGCCAAGGGGGTCGAGGTCGCGACGGGCGTGTTCGGCGCGGACATGCAGGTCGAGCTCGTCAACGACGGGCCCGTGACGATCCTGGTCGAGGCGTAGCGTCCTGGCGCGAATGGTTACCGTTCGTACCGTTTCGCATCGTTCTCCTGCTTTCTACGGGAAATCCCTTATGTGACCGCTGTGAACCATGTGGAACACTCGTACATCTTTCGTGCGTGAGCCTGGTTAGGTTCGAAGAGCCCAGCATCTGGGGCTCCGGAACGGTCCGGGGCCCGCAGCACGGAAGACGAAGAGGCCTCCCTTTGCACGCATCTCGAACCACTCCTTCACCGGGGCGCCGCCGAGCGCTCGGCGCGATGGTGTCCGCGACGACGCTCGCGCTCGTGGCGACCGGCCTGGTCGCGGCCGGCAGCGCGACGGCAGCTCCTGCTGCCCCCGTGGCGGCCAGCCCCAACGGCGAGAACGACATCAACGGCTACCGCAACGTCGGGTACTTCATGTCGTGGGCGCCGGAGAACTACGGCTACACCGTGAAGGACTTCCAGGAGTCCGGTCAGGCCGACCAGATCACGCACGTCAACTACGCGTTCGGGAACATCCACCCGACCGACCTCTCGTGCTTCATCTCCGACAAGGCGGGCACGCCCGAGGTGGGCGGCAACGACGGTGCGGGTGTGGCGGGCGCCGACTTCGTCGACGCCGTGAGCGCCGAGGACTCGATCGACGGCGTGGCGGACACCGCCGACCAGGCGCTCGCCGGGAACTTCAACCAGCTGATCAAGCTGAAGGAGAAGAACCCCGACACCAAGGTTCTGGTGTCGATCGGTGGCTGGACCTGGTCCAAGTTCTTCTCGAAGGCCGCAGCGACGCCCGAGTCGCGCGAGAAGTTCGTGTCCTCGTGCGTCGACCTGTACCTCAAGGGCAACCTGCCGGTCATCGACGGCCGAGGCGGCCCGGCGGCTGCCGCTGGTCTCTTCGACGGCATCGACATCGACTGGGAGTGGCCCGGGGCCCCGGACTGGGCTCAGCACCCCGAGAACTTCGTCGACCCGATCAACGACAAGGCGAACTTCACGGCGCTCCTCGCGGAGTTCCGCGAGCAGCTCGACGAGTACGGCGCGTCGCAGGACAAGGAGTACCTCCTCTCGTCCTACATCCCCGTGAACCCGACGGCCATCAACGCGGGCTGGGACGCCCCGAAGATCTTCGACTACCTCGACTACGGCAACATCCAGGGCTACGACCTGCACGGCGGTTGGTCGCCGAACCTCGCGGGGCACCAGTCCAACCTGAAGGACGACCCGTCCTACTCCGGGGACATCTCGGTCGAGCAGGGGATCAACCTGTACCTGAGCCGTGGCGTCGACCCGCAGCAGATCACGCTCGGCATCCCGGCCTTCGGTCGTGGCTGGACGGGCGTCGAGGACGGTGGCAAGGCCGGCGTCTGGCAGCGCGCCGCCGGTGTTGCCGAGGGCACGCACGAGCCCGGCTACAAGCAGTACTTCGAGCTGCGCGACTTCGGCACCGAGTACTTCGACGAGAAGACCGGCTCCTCGTGGCGCTACGACGGCAACGAGTGGTGGAGCGTCGACTCCCCGCGCGCCGTCGAGTACAAGGCGAAGTGGGTCGCGGAGAAGGGCCTCGGTGGCTCGATGTGGTGGGACCTCGCAGGTGACTACGAGGACGAGCTCGTCGGAACGGCTGCGGACGTCTACCGTGCCGCGAAGACGGGCCCCGTCGACTCGGACGCCCCTGCTGGGTGCTTCCCGGCGTGGAGCAAGGCCGCGACCTACACCGGTGGCCGTGTGACGTCCCACGAGGGCGTCAACTACCAGGCCAACTGGTGGGTCCACACCAACGCTCCGGGCACGGAGACGCACTGGGCACCGTGGCGCGTGGTCGGCACCTGCGCCTGACCTCAGGCGTCCAGGGACCAGCCCTGCGCATGCCGACGCCGTCGGGACCACGACCTGCCTGTCGTGGACCCGGCGGCGTCCGGCGTCGCCGGGACATCCGGCCCCGGCGACGTCCGGGCGGCGTCCCGCGCAGCCGGGGCCACGAGGCGGCGGTCAGCGCAGCCAGCCCCGACGCTTGATGTACGCCAGGGGGATCACGGCGGCCACGAGCGTCACGAGCACGATCCACGGGAAGCCGAGCGTCCACTCGAGCTCGGGCATGTGCGTGAAGTTCATGCCGTAGAACGAGGTGATGAGCGTCGGGGGCAGGAACACGGCCGTGATGATGGTGAAGACCTTGACGATCTGGTTCTGCTTGACGTCGAGCGAGGTCATGATGGCCTGCTGGAGGTAGCGGACCTTGTCGTGCTCGAAGCTCGCGTGCTCCTTGACGCCGTCGATGTCCGCGACGAGGGTCTCGACGAGTCCGGCGAGCACGGGGTCGGTGTCCGCGATCTCGCTGCGCAGGTGCCGGGCGGCACGTGCGAGGGAGAGCTGGGACTCCTGGGTGCTGGACACGATCTCCTCGGCGCGGTTCATGCGGGCGATGGTGCCCTGCATGTCGGTCACGCCGATCTCCCGGCCGCGCCGGTCGTAGCCGAGCGTGGCCTCCTCGATCTCGTCGGACATCTCCTCGAGCAGGTCGCTCGCGTGGTGGATGACGCGTTCGGCGGCCTCGTTGAGCGCGTAGACCAGGGCGTACATGATCCCGTACGAGCTCAGCGTGAGGCGCGGGGTGCGTCGCATGCGGGCGATGGCCTTGTCGAAGATCGGGTAGTGCCGGGTGGGTTGCGCCGTCGCCACGTGATCGGGCGAGAGCGCGAACGTCAGGAGGTCGCGCTCGACGGAGTCGCCGCGCAGGTGGGTCGCCACGAGCGGCAGGTAGACGTGCTCGTCGGTCTCCCAGACCCGTCCGGCAGCGAGCGTGAAGTCGACGCCCTCGGCGCGGGCGCGGGCCACCGTGGCGGGGTCCTCGGAGGCGACCTGGAGCCACCTGGCCCGCAGCACCTGCGGGTCGAAACGTGCGGAGGGGCGCTCCGTCGTCGGGCGTGCCGGGGTGTGCGGGGTGCTGTGGCGGGCCGCCTCGGCGACCGTGCGCGCCGTCCCCGTCACGGGGTCACGTCCTGCGGCGTGCCGTCGATCGTCGTGCCCGACGCCGTCGCGTCGCCCGGAGCGGTCGTCGTCACCGGGGGAGCAGGCTCGGCAGGGACGGCGCGCGCCGCCAGCACGTGCGTCCCGAGGAGCGCCGCGCAGATGAAGAGGTAGAGGCCGATCGTGAAGGTGATCGACTGGCGCTCCAGGTCGGGGCGGCGGTCCGCGCGACGGGTGGCGGGCTCGGGAGCCCGGCGGGGGAGCGACGAGGTGCCGCGGGGGAGCGGGAGCAGGGCGCTGAGGTGGATGGTCGTCGACATGGTGGTCCTTCCCGGCGCCGTGCTCTCGACGGTGCCGACCGGACGCCTGGTCCTGGGCGGAGCGTGACCGTCGTGCCCGGGCGTGTCACGGCGCACGGCGGCGCCGGTGGTACGCGGGGAGCACAGCGGTCCGAGGTGTCGCGGGGTGCGACCAGGACCTGGGCGGAGAGGGGGAAACGGTGCAATGGAGCGCACTGGCGACCGTGACCCGAGGGCCGTGCCGGGGCTGAGCGGGAGGTCAGCGGGCAGGGCTGCGGGGCTCGAGCGCGCAGTGCGGGGATCTATGACCGGTGCCGTCCTGCATCGCTCTCACCTCCTTCTCATCTGCTTCTGGTTCCGTGCTCGTCTGAGGTGTCGACGTTTTTCGCACTGGGAACGGAGGAACGAGGTCACCATAGACCTGGTCGAAGGCCCCGGCAACCCGCCTCCGGGTGTGGTCGCCGAAGATACTGACGAGTAACGGGACAGGATGCCCGAGTTTACGTCGGGTTGTTAACATTCCTGAGAGTCGTCCGGCCATCGTTGCTCCGGACGGGAGGGTCTGACATGCCAGCCAGCAAGCAAGATTTCCTGAACTCAGAGCAGGAGCGCACGTCCCGCGCGTCCGCCGAGCACCGGCCAGAGCGACTTTCCTCCCGGCGGGCCGAGATCGACATCGCCCTCGGGGCCGTGGCCGACGGGCGCGGCGCATTCGTCTGGACGGGTGAACCGGGCATGGGGGCGAGCACGACGCTCGAGCTCGTGCACGAGGCGCTCCACGAGTCGCCGGGCGCGCGCCCGCCGCTGATCCTGCGGGTCGCGCAGGCCGTCGGCCCGCAGCGTGCCGGCAGTGCGGTGCGCTCCCTGGTCTCCCAGGTCGCCCAGGCCACCGGGCACGCCGTGCCGGACCGTCTCGTCCGGCCCCTCGACGTCGCGGACCCGGAGTACGGCTACCTGCCGGAGGTCGGCGCGGTCGCCCTCGCCGAGTACCTCGACGAGGCGACCGCAGACCGGACGATCGTCCTGCTGGCCGACGACCTCCACCTCGTCGACGAGATCAGCCGTGCCGTGATCGTCGGGCTCGTCGCGCAACGTCGTGCCTCGCTCGTGCTCCTCGCGACGTCCGTCCCCGGCGGGTTCGACCGACCCCTTCCCTACCCGATCGAGGTCCGCGAGCTCACGCCTCTCGGTTCGTCCGAAGCGCTGCACCTGCTGCTGGTCGAGGAGCGGATGGCGGTCGCGCCGCACGTGGCTGCCCGGCTCGCACGTCAGCTCGCGGGCAACGCGGCCGCGATCGCCCAGACGGCACGCCTGCTCACGACCGAGCAGCTCGCCGGTACCACGATCCTGCCCGACCCTCTGCCGCCAGTTCCTGCGGTCCGGGCGTTGATCGGCGACCGGCTGGACGACCTGGCCCCTGAAGAGCGTCGGGCGCTGCTCGTCGCGGCCGTCGCCGTGGTCGAGCGGACCGACGTCCTGCTGGCGGCGTCGGGCCTGAGCATCGACGAGGTCCTCGACGGCCCGCTGTCGGGCCAGCTCTCGCTGGTCTCGGGCCGGTTCGCCTTCACCGACCCGAGGGTGCGGTCGCTCGTGCACGGTGACGCCCGCCTCGCGGACCGGACGGCGGCGCACCTGCGGCTGGCGACGGTCCACACCGCGGTCGGCGAGGACGACATCGCGACCTGGCACACGGCCCTGGCGACCCTCGCGGGCGATCCGTCCCTGGTCCCAGGACTCGTGTCGCTCGCCCGGCGACTGCTCGCCCGCGGCGACGTCGTGTGGGCGCACGAGGTCGCGCGCGAGGCAGCGAGCCAGGCCACCGGAGCGGATCGTGGCGAGGCCTTCGTCCTCGCCGGCACCGCCGCGCTCGAGTCCGGCCACGTCCACGACGCGGCCGACTGGCTGCGCAAGGCCGCGCGCTGCGAGGACGGGGTCAGCCCGGCGCGCATCCTCAGCCCGCTCGTGGTCGCGCTCACGCACGTCCAGGGACAGGTGCCCGACGACGTCATCGCCCCCTTCCTCGCTCTCGCCGACAACGACGACGCCTGCACCTGCTGTGTCGACCACGACGGCAACCCGCGGGAAGCGAGCGGCGGCTGCGAGATCGGCGACGTGGTCCGGGGCCTCACGAGCGCGGCGACCCTGCACGCCGAGCGTGGCGACGGCGTCGCCGCCTCCCAGGCGTTCGACGCCGCCAAGAGGCTGGCCCGGCGATGTACACAAGGGGTCGGCGGGCTCGACGTCACGCGTGCGTGGCTCGCCAACTACGGGGTGGGTGAACGGGGGAAGAAGGCGAACCTCCCGGGTTCCGGGCTCACGGCCGAGCAGGAGGCCTACGCGCAGGTGAGCCGGGCGATCGCCCTGGCGGACGAGGACGCGCTGGACGTCGCCGGGCAGGCCCTGGCCAGCGCGATGGCCAACCTCGCCCCGGTCCGCTCCGGCGGGCGATGGTTCGACGCTCCGTCGGGGGCCGTGACCCCCTACGTCGAGGCGCACCTGCGCCTGACGCAGGTCCTCGTCCACTTCTGGTCGGGGAACATCACCAAGGCCCGCCGTGAGCTCGAGGAGGCGGCCTTCAGCCTTCC
Source organism: Oerskovia merdavium (assembly GCF_014836755.1). Classification (GTDB taxonomy): domain Bacteria; phylum Actinomycetota; class Actinomycetes; order Actinomycetales; family Cellulomonadaceae; genus Oerskovia; species Oerskovia merdavium. The sequence goes on along the minus strand of NZ_JACSQF010000005.1, from coordinate 182,027 downwards.
GGTCGGCCTGCCGTTCGCAGGGACGGGGGTCGCCGTCGCACGGCGACTCGACATGGCGGTCCACGGCAGCGTGGGCACCGTCGCCACGGCGCTCGAGGAGACCTGCTCCTGCCCGACGTCGCGGCCGGTCCGGCTCGGCCTCCTCGTCGATCGAGCCATCGGTGCCTCGTTCGCCCGGCACCACACACAGGCGGCCACGCTGCTCGAGCTCGCCGCGGAGACCGACCGGCGCGACTGCGCCCACATGCTGCACCTGCCCGGGATGGACGACGTCGAGGCGTGGGTGCTCGCGGGCAGGCCGGACGCTGCAGAACGCGCACTGGCCCGACGGCGCGTCGAGGCCAAGGACCTCTCGCCGGCCAACCGGGTCGCCACCCTGGCGCGGGCAGAGATCGCGCTGGCCCGACCGGAGGACGCCATCGCCCTGCGTGACGCGGTCGCCTCGGCGGGCCGGGGAATCGCGTCGCCCTTCGAGCACGGACGCACCGAGCTGTGCCTGGGACGTGCGCTCATCCGCTGGGGGGACCTTCCTGCGGCCCACGAGCACCTGCTGTCGGCGGTCGAGCTCCTGACCCAGTCCGGCGCATGGGCCTGGGTGCGCCAGGCCCAGGAGGAGCTCGCCGCGGTCCTCGCCCATCTCGGGGCGCTCGCCCCACCCGAGCGGCCTGGGCACGGCGCCCCGACGCACGCCGCTCCCGGGGGGACGTCCTCGGGGACCTCCGCGACGTCGTCGGGCCTGGGGCGGCCACGACTCGCCGCCCGCGAGAGCGACGTCTCCGACGACGCTCTCGACGAGCTGCGCGCACGGTGGGCCGACGAGCTCACCGAACGTGAGCTCGACGTCGCGCTCCTCGTCGTCCAGGGCGGCTCCAACCGGGAGGCGGCGGACCAGCTGTACCTGTCGGTGCGCACCGTCGAGGTGCACCTGGGGCGGGTCTTCCGCAAGCTCGGGGTCCGTTCGAGGGTCGAGCTCGCAGTGCTCGCACACCGCGTCGGACGCTGAGCGTACGTACGAGACCGAGGAACACGTACGGGGGAACACCTACGCTCCCGCTGTATGTACGCGAGGTGAACAATGTGGGAAACGCGGATTCACGACAGGCTCGCGGCTCCCTAGTCTCGAAGTGTTCCTGGGCAACGACGTCCGGGTCACTGGGCACAGAGCCCCCAGCCAAGTGAGGCAGACACATGCGACTGAGAACTCCACGAGGGCGCGCGAGGCGCGTCGCCGCGGGACTGACCGCAGCAGCCATGCTCGCCACGTCCCTGGTCGCCGGCACCGTCGCCGCGACCGCAACCCCCCTCCCGGCAGCCACCGCGACCGCCCTCACCGGCGACAGCGCGATCAACGGATACCGCAACGTCGCGTACTTCACCCAGTGGGGTGTGTACGGGCGTGACTTCAAGATGAAGGAGCTCCAGGACTCCGGCGCGGCCGCCGACCTGACGCACCTCAACTACGCGTTCGGCAACATCCACCACCAGACGCTCACCTGCTTCGAGGCGAACAAGGCTCAGAGCCCCGGCGTCAACGGGTCGGACGGTGCGGGCGACGCCTGGGCCGACTACGGCATGGGCTACACCGCCGCCAACTCCGTCTCCGGCGTGGCCGACGCCTGGGACCAGCCGCTCGCCGGCTCGTTCAACCAGATCAAGCAGCTCAAGGCCAAGAACCCCCAGGTCAAGGCCCTGCTGTCGATCGGCGGCTGGACCTGGTCCAAGAACTTCTCCAAGGCCGCAGCGACCGACGCCAGCCGTAAGAAGCTCGTCTCCTCGTGCATCGACCTGTACCTCAAGGGCAACCTCCCCGTCATCGACGGCCGCGGCGGCCCCGGCTCGGCAGCCGGCGTGTTCGACGGCTTCGACATCGACTGGGAGTGGCCCGGCTCGAACAACGGTGAGGTCGGCAACTTCGTCGACGTCGCCAACGACAAGGCGAACTTCAAGGCGCTCCTCAAGGAGTTCCGCACCCAGCTCGACGCCTACGGCGCGACCACGGGCAAGAAGTACCAGCTCAGCGCCTTCCTCCCGGCGAACCCCGACGACATCGCGTCGGGCGGCTGGAACGACCCGGAGAACTACAAGTACCTCGACTTCGGGAACATCCAGGGCTACGACCTGCACGGTGCCTGGAACAAGACCCTCACGGGCCACCAGGGCAACCTGTACGACGACCCGACCGACACGCGGCCCGCGAACCGTCAGTACAGCGCGGACAAGGCGGTCAAGGCGTACCTCGACGCGGGAGTCCCCGCGAAGCAGCTGACCCTGGGCCTCGCGATGTACGGACGCGGCTGGAAGGGCGCAACGGGATCGGCGCCGTGGGGCGTCGCGACCGACGCCGGGCCCGGCACCTGGGAAGCCGGCAACGAGGACTACGACAAGCTGAAGAACCTCGGCACGGGCTACTTCGACCCGGTATCCGTGGCCTCCTGGCGCTACGACGGCAACCAGTGGTGGAGCTTCGACGACCCGAGGTCCGTCGGTGTGAAGGGCGACTACATCGCCGGCAAGAAGCTCGGCGGGGCCATGTGGTGGGACCTCACGGGCAACCAGGACGGCTCGCTGCTCAAGGGGCTCGCGACGAAGTTCCGCGCCGCTGCGACCGGGCCGGTCGAGGGCGGCTCGACCGGTGGTGACCCGACCGGGACGGATCCGACGGGCACCGACCCGACGGGTACTGACCCGACCGGGACGGACCCGACGGGCGCCGACCCGACGGGTACTGACCCGACCGGGACGGACCCGACGGGCGGGACGGGGACGACGTGCGCGCCGGCCTGGTCTGCGAGCAGCCCCTACAACGGTGGCGCGACGGTGTCCCACGGCGGCAAGAACTACAAGGCCAAGTGGTGGACCCTGAACGAGACCCCCGGCACGGCTGGGAGCCCCTGGGAGCTCGTCGCCGCGTGCGGCACGACCGACCCGACGGGCGGCACGACCGGTGGGACGACGGGCGGCACGACCGGTTCCACCGGTGGCACGACGGGCACGGGGACGTGCACCGCACCGGCCTGGTCCGCTTCCGCGACCTACTCGGGCGGCGCGACCGTCTCTCACCAGGGTCAGAAGTACACGGCCAAGTGGTGGACGCAGAACAACGTGCCCGGAGCCGAGCAGTACGGCCCGTGGCAGGCGCTCGGCGCCTGCTGACAGCCGAGCCGGGGGCGGGCTACCCCGCCCCCCCCCCCGCTCGCACCCCCGGCCCCCGCCGAGGACCGACGCCCCACGAGGCTCGGTCGTCGGCGGGACCCACGGAGCGGCTCTCCGCCGCCGGACCGGGGTCGGTCGCGCAGGGGCATCGCCTCGTGCCCGACCGACCCCGGGTCCAGCCCCTCCTCCCGCAGGGTGACGCCCTGCGGTCCTCTGCGCTGCATGCACACCGTGTGCCGCGCTCCGCACAACGAAGGCAGATTCATGCACGTGAAACTCACCGGGCACCGCGCTCGGGTCGGCGCGGCCCTCGCGACGACGGCAGCGTTGCTCGCGACGATGGTCGTCACGGCCACCGCCACGTCCTCGACCGCAGCCACGGCCTGCGCGCCTGCGTGGTCCTCGACGGCCACCTACACCGGGTCCGCGACAGCCTCGTACGGCGGCGTGAACTACCGCGCGAAGTGGTGGACGCAGGGCAACGTCCCGGGAACCGAGACGACGAGCCCCTGGGAGTCCCAGGGGGTGTGCGGCACCCCCGACCCGACAGGGACGCCCGACCCCACGGGGACGGCCACGCCTGACCCCACGGGGACGGCCGACCCGACCGGTACCCCCGACCCGACCGGCACCCCCGACCCCACGGGGACGCCCACGACGCCCGTGACCCCGGCGACGGGCCACGAGGCGTGCCGTCCCGACGGCATGTACAAGACCCCCGGCGTCGACGTGCCCTACTGCGACGTCTACGACGCCGACGGCCGGGAGAAGCTCCCCAACGGGCTCGACCGCCGCGTGATCGGGTACTTCTCGAGCTGGCGCACGGGTGCCAACGGGCAGCCTCGCTACCTCGCGAGCGACATCCCGTGGGACAAGCTCTCGCACATCAACTACGCGTTCGCCCACGTGGGTGCGGACAACAAGATCTCGGTCAACGCGCAGGCGGCCGGCAACGCGTCGACGGGCATGACGTGGCCTGGCGTCGCCGGTGCGGAGATGGACCCGAGCCTGCCGTACCAGGGGCACTTCAACCTGCTCGCGAAGTACAAGAAGGCGAACCCGGGCGTCAAGGTGATCCCCGCCGTCGGCGGCTGGGCCGAGACGGGTGGGTACTTCGACGCGGACGGCAAGCGCGTCGCGTCCGGCGGTTTCTACACCATGACGGAGTCCCAGGCGAAGATCGACACGTTCGCGGACTCGACGGTCGCGTTCATCCGTCAGTACGGGTTCGACGGCATCGACATCGACTACGAGTACCCCACGTCCAACAAGGGCGCGGGCAACCCGGACGACTTCGCGTTCTCGGACGCCAAGCGCGACAAGCACTTCCAGGGGTACGTGAACCTGCTCAAGACTCTTCGCGAGAAGCTCGACAGGGCGGGGGCCGAGGACGGCGAGTACTACATGCTGACGACCGCGACGCCGTCGTCGGGATGGCTGCTGCGGGGGATGGAGGCCTTCCAGGTCGTCCAGTACCTCGACTACGTCAACCTCATGTCCTACGACCTGCACGGTGCGTGGAACGAGCACGTCGGCGGCAACTCGCCGTTGTTCGACGACGGCAAGGACCCCGAGCTCACGGCCGCGGGCGTCTACACGGCGTACCAGGGCATGGGCTACCTCAACGGCGACTGGGCCGCGCACTACTTCCGCGGCGCCATGCCGGCCGGGCGGGTCAATCTCGGTGTCGGTTTCTACACGCGGGGGTTCCAGGGCGTCCAGGGCGGCGTCGACGGCATGGGGGGCAAGGCGGTCCCGCCGTCGGGCTTCGCGTGCCCGGCGGGCACCAACGGCAAGTGCGGTTACGGGGCCGAGGGCGTCGACAACCTCTGGTTCGACTCCGATCCCCAGGGCAACGCGGTCCCGGCGGGTGTGAACCCGATCTGGCACGCGCTCAACCTCCAGAAGGGCATCGCGGGCGACTACGCGGCCTCCTACAAGGTCCCGACGGCGGTCACGGGCTCGTACGAGCACCACTTCGATCCCGTGACCAAGAACGAGTGGTGGTGGAACGCGAGCAAGAAGGTCTTCCTTTCGGGGGACACGACGCAGGCCATCGGAGCCAAGGCCGACTACGTCGCGGACACGGGACTCGGCGGCATCATGATCTGGGAGCTCGCGGGCGACTACGGCTACAACTCGACCAAGGGGCAGTACGAGATCGGCCAGACCATGGTCGACCTCATGCACTCGAAGCTGAGCGCCACGACCGCCTACGGGGCCACCAAGGCCAACGCCGACCGGGTCATGCCCCAGCAGGCGATCGACATGAGCATCGACTACACCCAGTTCGCGCTCGGGGACAGCAACTACCCGATCAACCCGAAGGTCGTCTTCACCAACCGGTCGAAGACCGACATCCCGGCGGGGGCGACCATCTCTTTCCAGTACGGGACGACCGACGCGGGCGAGATGAGCGACTGGTCCGGCATGAAGACCGCGACGGTCACGAAGGGGCACACGGACCCGAACGTCGGTGGGCTCAAGGGTGACTTCCACACCGCGCAGTTCACGGTGCCCCTCGGGGGGATCCCCGCGGGCGGCAGCATCACGAACCAGCTGAAGTGGACCATGCCGATCGCGCAGTTCTCGAACGTGATCGTCACGATCGGCGGCGTGTCGTACTCGACGACCTACGACCACCCGCGGGGCGTCACGGTCGTCGAGCCCACGGGCGGCACGACGGGTGGCAGCACGGGCGGTACAGGTGGCACCACCGGGGGCTCGACCGGTGGGACGGGGACGTGCCTCGCGGCCGCCTGGTCCGCGACCGAGACCTACACGGGCGGCAAGGTGGTCAGCCACGCCGGCCGCACGTGGACGGCGAAGTACTGGACCCAGGGCGAGGCCCCGGGCTCCCAGCAGTGGGGCGCCTGGGCCGACAGCGGCGCGTGCTGACGACCTGAGACCGTCGCCGGACCCGGCCCGGGCTCGGTACCCGGGGTACGGGTTTTCCCTTACCCCGCGAGCAAGGATGTGGGATCCCCTCATCTCCGTCCCGGCCCGGCATCAGTAGCGTGAAATCGTCCGAGGCCCCGGCGCGACTCTCCCCAGTGAGTCGCGCCGGGGCCGACCTACATGAGTGAGGCAGTACCCCTGTGGACAAGCACCAGTCGATCCTTCTTCCGGCCGCATCAGAGGCTGCGGTCGCGGCCGCTCCCCAGCCCGCCCGACGACGCCGCACCGGCCGCGCGCGCCTCGTCCCGATCGCGGGGGTCGTCCTGGGGGTAGGGCTCCTCGCGTCGGCCTGCACCGGGGGCGCGACGGACAAGGCCACGGCGGACACGGACCCCTCGGGTTCCGGGCCGGCTGCTGCCGAGAGTCACGACGAGCACGAGGGCCAGCACACCAACACCGTGGACGTGGGCCCGCTCGCTCTCTTCGCCGCCGACTACTGGTCGATCGTGCAGCCCTCGGAGGGCCTGACCCAGGTGCGGGCCGGAGGCTGCCCCGAGGGTGAGTCGTGCCCGAGCTTCGACGTCCTGAGCGGTGATGCGGTCGGTGAGGTCGACACGGCGCAGGCCTACGTCCCCGAGGGGGCGTTCTGCCCGGGCCCAGGCAGGCTCGAGGTGGGGGCGTCGAAGGAGACCAGCACGCTGGACGTCGAGATCGACGGCGCCAAGGGCACCCTGACCCGCTTCGACCTCAGCTGCGTCGACGCGAACGGCGCCGAGCAGATGACGGTCGAGCAGCTCCAGTGGTTCATCCCGGAGTCGCCCAACGGCCCCACGCTGATCGCGGACCGCTGGGCCTTCGAGGGGCTCGAGTCCCGCCTCTACGCGGGCACCTGGGCGACCGCGTCGGCGTAGCCGACGCGAGACCTGGTCGTCGCACGCACGAAGGCCCCCGGTGATGAACACCGGAGGCCTTCGTGCTCTGCGGGGTTCGTCAGGCGTTGCCCTTGCGACCGCGACGGGCGACGAGCACGAGGCCGCCACCGACGAGCAGGAGGGCCGCGCCGATACCGACGAACTTGCCGACGGTGGCACCGGTCTCCGCAAGGCCGCCCTGGGAGTCCGAGACGTTGGCCACGGTCGTGACCTTCCCGTCGACGGTCGTCCCCGGGGGAGGCGTCGTCTTGCCCGGCGGGTTCGTGTTGCAGTTCGGGCTGGACGGCGGGTAGGCCACGGAGACCGTGGTCTCAGGGTTGACCTGGAACAGGACGTCGACCGTGGGGCGGACCCAGCCGAAGCTGCCTCCCTCGACCCATTCACCGTCCTCGAACACCCAGCCCGGCCAGCCCGTGGGCTCGCCAGCGGCGTTCACGGTGGCCCCGGGCCACAGGACGCGCCCGGAGAGGGGCAGCCCGGCCTGGACGACGTTCTCGCCCGACGGGTTGAGCCAGGTGATGGTGACGGTCTCGTTCGGCGTGCCCGTCACGTCGACGTCGTACACGAGATAGGGCACGTCGCCGTCGCACACGGGCTGGAGAACCGTGAGGTCGATCGTCGGGGGCGGCGTCGTCTCGACGTAGTCGCCGGTGGTCGGGGTCGGGGCGGGGGTCTCGCTGGAAGCGTTCGCCGCGGGGCCGACGAGAGCCGTCGCACCCACGAGCCCTGCGACGACGAGTCCTCGCGCCCAGAGTGTGGTCCTTGATGTGCTCATGGCGTCATCACCAGTCTTGTTCGTGGCGGTCGATGAATGGGAGGGTCAAAGCTCTGGTGCGCGTCGGTACCGTCAATGGACCCTGGCTTGTCAGGGTATCGACTATCAGGTGCCAGATGGACGGGTGTCCGGGGTGAAAACCTGTCGGCGGAGAATTGTTGCTCCGCCGTGATCTTCTCCGTCACCCGCAGACCGGCACCTCGATGGTGGCAAGGCCTCCCTGACGGATGGTCGGAGTCGACCAGACGTCGATCTGCCCGGTGCTCGACGAGGTGCTCGTCCCACCTGTCCCGCCGCTCGTGACCGTGAACGTGACGCTCGTGCTCTGTCCCGGGGAGAGCTCGCGCTGGAGCATCGCGACGGCGCGGCCGTGATTCTCCACGACCTTGCTGCCGGTCAACGTCCCGTCGGCGGTCGTGTTCACGATGCGTCCACCGCGCGGTGGGTAGAGGAAGAGGTCGGTCCGGATGTTTCCCGGCGGTGTCCCGGAGATCCCGCCACCGGTCACGTACCAGGGCAGGTCGGTCGCGGCGTCGGCGGGGGCGTCGGACGTGAGGTCCACGCGGAAGGTGTCGGAGCGCCCGGACGCGGTGCACTCGCTCGACACGTGCTGGACGCTCGAGTCGAGGTAGTAGTCCATCTTTCCTGCGGTCGCGTCGTTGAAGAAGACGCCGACGGTGTCCGCGGCCCGCTCGGAGGAGTCGATGTCACCCGAGACGACCGTGTCCGTGAGCAGCTCCTGCTCGTCCTCGTGCGCCGACCACACGAGCATGCGGTGCTCGCTCGATGCTCGTTGAAGAGCGCTGAGCAGGCTCGCCGGATCGGTGCTCCCCGACAGGGCCACCGACAGGACCGACGACGCGACGGCCGCGAAGAACGCGTCGGTCTCCTCGCCGGGATCGAGCTCTTCGTAGGCGTCCGAGAGGAGGGTCGAGACGGCGTTGCCCGCGTCGATGGTGGTCCCTGCGACGTCGACCGGCCCGGTCGCCTCGAGCAGGTAGGACAGCGCGACGGGGTCGAGCGTGAGGACGCCGTCGACCTCCTGCCCCTGCGACGCCGTCCACATGTCGGCGCTCAGACGGGCGGCCGTGGGGAAGTCGGGGGTGAGGACGGTGTCCTGGACGTACGTCGCCAGGTTCGGACCGAACAGGTTCTCCTCGGCGGGGTTCAGGGGCCGGATCCCTCCGGGGAACGGACCCACGGCACTGGTCGAGGCCTGCCCGGTGAGCGTGATCGTCCCGTCGTCGGTGCCGATCGCGGCGAACGCGCCGGGGATGCCGCCCGGCGCGCGGAGCTCGGCACTGTTGAGGGCCATGACGACATAGGTCCGTGGTCCCTCGGCACCGAGCATCGCGGGCAGGAGGGTCGTGGTCCGGTGCGCGGTCGTGACGAGCCCGTCGAGCGTGTCGACCTTGTCCTGGAGGTCGACCACCGGCCCGGCGAGCTCGTCGTGCAGGTCCGCGACGTCGAGCGCGTCGACACGGTCCACGACCGCGGTCATGGTGCCCGCCGCGGACTCGATCTGCGGGGCCGCGGCGGTGAGCGGCGCGAGGTCGACCGTGCCGTCGTGCACCTGGACCCCGCCCTCCGACACCGTGGCCGCGGCGGCTGCGAGCGGCGGGAGCACCTCCTGGGTGATCTCGTCGAGCGCCCAGGCCGCGGTCGAGAAGGCGCGGACGTCGGCGCCGAAGAACGGTGCGCGACCTGCGAGCCACCACAGCGGGCCGTCGGTGCTGGCGCGCGCGTCCGCGGTGAGGGGCTGGACCTCGGCCAGCGCAGCCTCGGCAGCGCCCCCGTCCCCCGAGCGTAGCGCTTCCTCGACCGCCGGGACCTTCTCGATCGCCTCGGTGAGCGAGGAGCGGGCCGCGAGCGCGTCGCGCGCCAGGAGCGCGCCGCACACGAGGAGCGCGACGAGCAGGAGGAACAGGGAGAGGATCACCCACCCTGCCGTGCGCCCCTTGCGCTTCGTCGGACGGGTGGCGGGCTGCGGCGTCGGGACGGCGGCGTCGGGGGCGCTCATGTGCCCAGGGTAGAGGCATGATCGTGGCTGGAAGGGCACTCGGACCGCGTCGTGGTGCAAGGAGTCGCCCGGCCACGACACAGGGAGGGTGATGATGCCGGCGATCCCACCTGGAGCCCCTGTGACGCCCCCGCCCCGCGACGACGCCTGGTTCGAGGCCTTGTTCACCGCGCACACGACGGCGGTGTACCGGTACTTCCGCCGTCGCCTGCCCGCCCAGGTCGGTGGGGCGGGCCCGGACGCCGAGGACCTGACGGCCGAGGTCTTCGCGACCGCGTGGCGGCGCCGCGCGGACGTCCCCGAGGCGGCCGAGCTCCCGTGGCTCTACCGCACGGCGGGCTTCGTCCTCGCGAACCACCGGCGCAAGCTGCGCCCGGTCCTGGTGGCCGACGTCCCGGAGGAGCCCGACGACGTCGACCCGATGTCCCTCGCGCTCGGTGACGACCACGTCCGCCGGGTGCTCGCGGCGCTCTCGTCCCGCGACCGCCGCATCCTGCTCCTCAACGCCTGGGACGGTGTCTCCGGGGACGAGCTCGCCGAGATCCTCGGGGTGAGCCGAGGTGGCGCCGACGCGGCGCTGTCGCGGGCCAGGTCGCGCCTGCGCGAGGCCTGGGCCGCCCAGGCCAGGGCGGGCGACACGGGCGAGGTGCCGGTCGTGCAGGTCCGTGCCCGGACGGCGACGCCGACGCTTCGCCCGGTGCAAGACCCGGAGAGCTGACGACACAGACGAGGTAGAGGATCCGGGCCCCCGGATCGACGAGCTGGAGGCTCCCGATGAGCACCGACGACCGCACCCCTGGACCGGCCCCCGAGCCCCGCGACGAGGCGTACGAGCGCGTGCGCGACGCCGACCCGGCCGCTACGGCGACCCCCGACCTGGGGGCCATCGCGGCCAAGGACGAGACGGTCCGTGCGCACCTGTCCGGCGCGCCGGCCCCGAGCGAGCCCGCACCGCGGACGGTCCTTCCGTCGTCGGGCGGCAGCGCGCTGCCCCCGGAGGTCGAGGCGGCAGACGCCGACCTGCCCGACGAGCTGGCCGTGCACCGCGCGCGGCGTCGTCGCCGCTTCCCGCTCACGGCCGCTGCCGCGGTCGCGGGCGTGCTCGCGTTCGGCGTGGGCGGGTACGCGCTGGGGAGCGCGAGCGGCGGGGGCTCCGGGTCGATCGCCTCGACCGCGGACGCACCCATCACCCTGCAGGCGCCCGGGACCGAGCAGGGCGAGGCGTCGAGCACGGCGGCGGCCGACAGCAGGATGAGCGGCCTCGGGTTCGGCGGGTTCGGGGGTCGCACGGTCTTCACCGCGTCGGGGCTGGGGACCGAGGAGGGCTCGGCTCCGGCGTGGGCCCTCGACGCGGCGGGCGTGTTCTCGGCCGAGTCCGCGGCGCGCGTCGCGGCCGCGCTGGGCGTCGCGGGCGAGCCGCGGCAGGAGTACGGGGCGTGGGTCGTCGGGGCGAACGACGGCACGGGCCCCGGGGTCAACCTCCAGCCCGACGGCCAGGCGAGCGTGTCGTTCAACGACCCGACCAAGGACCCCTGGGGTTGCGTGCTCGTGGACCCGGGCGTGGGGTCGGGCTCGCCGAGCACCGAGGAGATGCAGGTCGACCCGCAGGTGGGGTGCGGCCAGGCGGACCTGGGCGAGGCGCCCACGGCCGACGCGGCGATCGCCGCGGCGCGGGACGTCCTGACCTCGCTCGGGGTCGACCCGGCGGGGTACGAGCTCGTCACCGACCGGTTCGAGGAGGAGGGCAGGGCCGTGTCGGTCACCGCGGCGCAGGTCGTCGAGGGCCAGCGCACGGGCCTCGCGTGGAACTTCACGTACTCGGGCGCGGGGCTCTCGTCGCTCTACGGGTCGCTCGCCCCCACGGTGTCGATCGGTGACTACCCGGTCGTCAGCCCGACCGTGGCGGTCGAGCGCCTGGGCGACCCGCGGTTCGCGGGCTCCGGGATGATCGCCTACGCCCGGGACGGGCAGGTCGGCATCATGGAGGACTCGGCGGTGGCTCCCGTCGAGCCGACCGAGCCGACGGTGCCACCGACGGCCGGTGAGGGCGCCGCGATCTCCTGGCCTGTCAGCGACGTGACGATCACCGAGGCCCGCCTGGGCTGGGCCGTGCACTACCAGAACGACGGCGGCGCGGTGCTGGTGCCGTCGTACGAGCTGAGCGACGCCGAGGGCAACGCGTGGTCGGTCGTCGCGGTCGCCGACGACGAGCTGGACTTCGCGTCCGTGGGCTGACGGCCGACAGCGACGTCCCCGCCCGCCGGTTGAGGCGAAGGGGGTGCCGGGGGTGACGCGACGAGCGTTGCTCCCGGCACCCTTTCTTTTGTTGCCGTTTCCAGGACTCCACGGCAGAACCCTCCGGCTTTTGATTGACCATCGACAAAAGGGGGGTTAGGGTCAGGCCACGGCCTCGGCCCGGACAGCAGGAGCACGCCCCGCAGCAGCGAGAGTGCGCCCGCCCCGGGCTCGCAGGCCCGTCGAGGGCGACGAGGCCCTCGGCTCGCCACATCGGCCCCGGTCCCCGGGGTCGACGGGACCAGGAGCGACGATGCACCTTTCAGCCCACCAGTCGACGTGGAACCACGGCCGCACCGGCATCTGGTTCGTCGGGGCCCGCGGGTCGGTCGCCACGACCGCGACCCTCGGCCTGGCAGCCATCGCCTCGGGACTCTCCGCCCCCACCGGCTGCGTCACCGCGCAGGCCCCGCTCGACGACGTCGCCCTGCCGGCCTTCGCGGACCTCGTCGTGGGCGGCCACGACATCAGCGACACGCCCCTGGGCAAGAAGGCAGAGCAGCTCGTCGAGGCCGGCATGATCCCCTACCGCCTCCTCGAGGCCGTGCGCCCCCAGCTCGACGCGGTCGACGCGGACATCCGCCCCGGCTACGACGCGGCCCACCGCACGGGCTCCCAGGCCGCCGCGGCCGAGGCGCTCGCGGCCGACATCGTCGACTTCC
>NZ_JACSQF010000005.1:162103-169282 GCF_014836755.1 Oerskovia merdavium | reverse complement strand
CCCCCCCCCCCCCCCCCCCCCCCCCCCCACGGCCTGGCCCGCGTCGTGGTCGTCGACCTCGCCTCGACCGAGCCGCTGCCTGCGCCGGCCCCCGAGCTCGAGGACCTGGACCTCCTGCGCGCGGCCCTCGAGGACCCCGAGCGAGAGGTCCTGCCCGCGAGCTCGGTCAACGCGTACGCGGCGCTCCTCGCAGGGGCTCCCTACGCGGGCTTCACCCCCTCGGCGAGCATGAACCTCCCGGCGCTCCATGCGCTCGCGGCCGAGCGTGGCGTGCCGTTCGCGGGCCAGGACGGCAAGACCGGGCAGACGTGGCTGCGCTCGGTCCTGGCGCCGGCCATCACGGCCCGCGGTCTGCGGGTCCTGTCCTGGGCGGGCTCGAACCTGCTGGGCGGCGGCGACGGCGCGACGCTCGCGGACCCGCACGCGGTCCAGAGCAAGCTCGTGTCGAAGAACCGCGGCCTGCAGGACCTGACCGGCAGCACGGTCACGCCGCTGCACATCGACAACGTCCCGGACCTCGGCGACATCAAGGTCGCGTGGGACCACATCCACGTCGAGGGCTTCCTGGGCTCGCGGCTGACGCTCCAGACGACGTGGAGCGCGTACGACTCGATGCTCGCGGCTCCCCTCGTCCTGGACCTGGCGCGTCTCCTGGCGCTCGCTGACGCCGCGGGCCTGTCCGGTCCCGTGCCGGAGATGGGTTTCTTCTTCAAGGACCCGTGGGGCTCGGACGTGCACTCGTTCGCCGAGCAGTCCCGCGTGCTGGGCGTGTGGGCGCACCGGACGAGCGCGCAGGCCGACGCCGCACAGGCTGGGGTCGACGAGCCGTGACGCTGCGCGACTACCTCGACCTGGTCCGTGCTCCTGCGGTCCTGTCCGTGGTGGGGGACACCCTGGCGGGAGCGGCTGCGGGTGGACGGCTCGGCCCGGCGCGCACGCCGCGTGCCGGGGACGTGCGGGCGTGGCGGCTCGCGCTGCTGCCCCTGTCCTCGGCCTGCCTGTACGCGGGCGGCATGGCGCTCAACGACTACGCGGACAGGGAGCTCGACGCGGTCGAGCGTCCCGAGCGTCCGCTGCCCTCGGGGCGCGTCTCGCCCACGCAGGCGCTCGGTGTCGCGACGGGCCTCACGGCTGCGGGGCTGACGCTCGCGGCGGCCGGGGGAGGGCGACGATCGTTCGTCCTCGCGGTCCCGTTGGCCGCGAGCGTGTGGACGTACGACCTGGTCGCGAAGAACCACGCGGTCGGTCCGGTCGTCATGGCGGCCTGCCGTGGTCTCGACGTCCTCATGGGCGCGGGCGCAGGGAGGGTGAGGTCTGCCCTTCCTGCGGCCGCTGCGCTCACGGTGCACACCGCGGGCGTGACGGTCCTCTCGCGCGGCGAGGTCCACGGCACGACCCCACCCGTCGCGGCCGCGGTGGCGGCGGGGACGGTCGGGGTCGCGGGAGCCGTGGCGGTCGGCGCGCTGCGCTCGCTGCGCTCCAGCCCGACGGCGGAGCCCGCCCTCGGGCGGTCCGGTGCGGGGCGGCGCGCACGCGCCGTCGTCCCGGTGCTCGCCGCGCTCGCATCGGCCGGGGTCTACGCGGCCTCGTGCCTGCCGCAGCAGGCGCGGGCGGTCGGTGCGCCCGACGCCGCGAACGCGTTCGCGGCGACCAAGGCCGGCATCCGTTCGATGGTGCCGCTCCAGGCCGCGCTCGCCGCACGCGGCGGGAGCCTGGGCTCGGTCGCGGTCCTCGCGGCGGTCGAGGTCGTGGGTCGCGCGCTGCGTGCCAGGAACCGGCGCAGCACGAGCCCGAACCCGGGACTGAGCGAGTCATGAGCCCGTCGACCAGCCACTCCACCAGCCCCGGCGCACCGCCCTTCACCTTCGGCTACGGCACCAACGGCTTCACCGACCACCCGCTCGACGTCACGCTCGACGTGCTCGCGCACGAGGGCTACGGCGCCGTGGCGCTCACGCTCGGGCACCCGCACCTCGACCCGTTCGCGGACGACGCCGACGCGCAGGTCGCCCGGTTGCGCGAGCGCCTCGACGACCTGGGCATGCGTGTGGTCGTCGAGACCGGCACCCGCTTCCTGCTCGACCCGTTCCGCAAGCACCACCCGACGTTCCTGGACCCCGACGAGGACCTCGCGGACGTCCGCGTCCGCTTCCTGTGCCGCGCGGTCGAGGTCGCGGCGGGCCTGCGCGCCGAGTGCGTGTCGTTCTTCTCGGGAGTCCTGCCCGCGGGCACGACGGCGGAGGCCGGCTGGGAGCGCCTGCTCGCCCGGGTGCCGCGCGTCGTGGCCCACGCCCGCGAGCACGGGGTCCGGGTGGCGCTCGAGCCCGAGCCCGGGATGCTCGTCGAGACCGTGGGAGACGCCCTGCGGCTGCGCGAGGACGTCGGGTCGCCCGCCGAGCTGGGGGTCACGGTCGACCTCGGGCACTGCGTGGTCGTCGAGCCCGACGGCGTGCGCGGCGCGCTGCTCGCCGCGGCGCCCCACCTGCTCAACGTGCAGGTCGACGACATGCGGCACACCGCGCACGAGCACCTGCCGTTCGGGGACGGCGAGCTCGACCTGTCGCTCGCCCTCGGCACGCTCGGCGAGATCGGCTACACGGGTGTCGCGGCCGTCGAGCTGCCCCGCCACTCGTACGACGCCCCCGGGCTCGCGCACCGCAGCATGACCGCGATGACCGAGGCCTGGGAGGCGTGGAGCGCGACCGACCCGACCTCTCCGACGACCACCGCATCCGCACCCCAGGAGGCACTCCGATGACCACCCCCGACCTGACCGACGCACCGGGTGTCACGAACCCCGGTCCCGGCCGTCCCGACGCCCTCGCAGGCCTGCTCACCGACGAGCAGACCGCCTGGCTGGCCACGGCCTGCGGCGAGATCGCCGAGGACCCGGACGCCGCCGTCGGGCACCTGGCACGCGCCGGGCGAGCCGTGGGGCGCACGTCCCTCGACCCCGACCTGGACCCTGCCGGGGTCCTGCACGGGACGCTCGACGACGCCGCGCGTGCCCGGCTCGTCGTCGCGCTCGCGAGCGTCCTGCCCGCCGACGGCGAGTCCCTCGCGACGCGCCTGACCGAGACCTACCAGCGCGGCGACACGCCCGAGCGGCGCGGCGTGCTGCGCGGGCTCGACGCCCTCACGCTGGCGGGGCAGCCCGGCGAACGGCTGGCGCCGGCCGTGGCGTGCGCCGGGACGGCGCTCGCGGCCGACGCCCTGCGCGCCAACGACCAGAGCCTCGTGGCGGCGGCCGTGGGGCCGTTCGCCGCAGCCCACCTCGACGACCACGCGTGGCGCCACGCGGTCCTCAAGCTCGTCTTCATGGGCGTGAGCCTCGACGCGGTCGCCGCGCTCGACGAGCGCGCGGACGACGAGCTCGCGCGCATGGCCCGCGACTTCGCGGCCGAGCGCCGGGCCGCAGGGCGCGTCGTGCCCGACGACGTCGCGCGCATCGCCCCCGAGGCCCCCGGCAGCCCTGGCACGCCCGACGCCCCCGCAGGACCCACGACCTCTCACGCGAACCACAGCAAGGACGCCTGATGCGCATCTTCGACCCCCACATCCACATGACCTCGCGCACGACCGACGACTACGAGGTCATGTACGCCGCGGGCGTGCGCGCCGTCGTCGAGCCCGCGTTCTGGCTCGGCCAGCCCCGCACGACCGTCGGGTCGTTCGTCGACTACTTCGACGCGCTGCTCGGCTGGGAGCGGTTCCGGGCCACGCAGTTCGGGATCCGCCACCACGCGACGATCGCGCTCAACCCCAAGGAGGCGAACGACCCGCGCTGCACCGAGGTGCTCGACGAGATCCCGCGCTACCTCGACAAGGACGGCGTGGTCGCGGTCGGCGAGGTCGGCTACGACTCGATGACCCCCGCCGAGGACGAGGCGTTCACGCGCCAGCTCGCCATGGCGATCGACGCGGCCCTGCCGGTCATGGTCCACACCCCGCACCGCGACAAGCTCGTCGGGACCCACCGCACGCTCGACGTGGTGCGCGAGTCGGGGATCACACCCGGGATGGTCGTGGTCGACCACCTCAACGAGACCAACGTCGCGCTCGTCAAGGACGCCGGCGCGTGGATGGGCTTCTCGGTCTACCCCGACACCAAGATGGACGAGCACCGCATGGTCTCGATCCTGCTCGAGCACGGCACGGAGCGCGTCCTGGTGAACTCGGCCGCGGACTGGGGCCGCTCCGACCCCCTCAAGACGCTCAAGACCGGGCGCGCCATGCTCGCGGCCGGGTTCACCGACGACGAGGTCGACAAGGTCCTGTGGCGCAACCCCGTCGAGTTCTACGGGCAGTCCGGCAACCTGCTGCTCGACCCCGTGCCCGGGTTCGTCGAGGGCGAGGCGCCCGCACCGGGCGCGAGCTTCGAGGGCAGCTCGGTGCTGCGCGGGGCACGGGTCTGATGCTGCTGTCCTACTGCACCAACGTCCACCCCGCCGAGGACCTCGACGGGGTGGTCGAGCAGCTCGCCCGGTACGCCGGTCCCGTGCGCGAGGCCGCAGGGCTCGACGTGCTCGGGGTCGGGCTGTGGCTGCCCGCCTCGCTCGCGCACCGGCTCTCGGCCTCGCCGCGCGCGGCCGACGACATGGCCCGGCTGCGGGCCGCGCTCGACGAGCACGGGCTGCAGGTGCACACGCTCAACGCGTTCCCCTACGGCGGGTTCCACGACGACGTCGTCAAGCTCGCGGTCTACTCGCCCACGTGGGCCGACGCCGAGCGGCTCGCCTACACGCTCGAGTGCGCCGAGGTCCTCGCGGCCCTCCTGCCCGACGGCGTGGACGGGTCGATCTCGACGCTCCCGCTCGCGTGGCGCGAGCCGGGCGGAGAGCCTTGGTCGCCCGCGCAGGACGCGATCGCGACCCGGGCGTTCGAGGACCTCTCGGACGGGCTGCGGGACCTCGCTGCCCGCACGGGCAAGGTCGTGCGCGTCGCGGTCGAGCCCGAGCCCGGCTGCGTGCTCGACACGGTCGAGGACGTCGTGACGTGGCTCGAGGCCCGTGCCGGGGGGATAGACCCCGCGTACGTGGGGGTCTGCCTCGACACGTGCCACCTCGCGGTCTCGTTCGCCGACCCGGCCGCGGCCGTCGCGCGGATCACGGGGGCCGGGCTGCGCGTGGTCAAGGTGCAGGCCTCGGCCGCGCTCCACGTGGCCGAGCCGTCGGCACCCGAGGCGCGTGACGCCGTCGGGCAGTTCGTCGAGAAGCGCTACATCCACCAGGTGCGCGAGCTCGCGCCGAGCGGTGACGTGCTGCCCGTCGACGACCTGCCCGACGCGCTGGGCGACGGTGACGCGCGGCCCGGGCTGCCGGGGGAGGGGCCGTGGCGCGTGCACTTCCACGTGCCGCTGCACCACGAGCCCGCTGCGCCGCTGAGCGCGACGACCGACGTGCTCCGCGTGGCCGTCGAGGCCGTGCGCGCGGCGCCCCACGGCGACGAGGCGCACCTCGACGTCGAGACCTACACGTGGGCCGTGCTGCCGCCCGACTCGCCGGCGTTCGCGTCCGACGAGCCCGGTGAGCCGCTCGTCGCCGGCATCGCCGCCGAGCTGCGCTGGGCCACCGACCACCTCCTCACCCCCGGCGCTGCTCCCGGCCCGGTGGCCCCCGTGAACGTCCCCGCACCCTCAGGAGTCCCCGCATGAAGCCCGTGCTGCTGCTCGACGTCGTCGGGCTCACCGAGAAGGCCCTCGCCCACATGCCCCGCCTGCGCCAGATGGCCGCGGGCGGCTGGCAGACCCAGCTCGCGACCGTGCTGCCCGCGGTCACGTGCAGCGTCCAGGCGACCATGATGACGGGCCTCGCGCCCGCCCAGCACGGGGCCGTGGGCAACGGCTGGTACTTCCGCGAGCTCGGCGAGGTGTTCCTGTGGCGCCAGCACAACAAGCTCGTCGAGGGCGAGAAGATCTGGGAGGCTGCGCGCCGCTCGAACCCCGACCACCGGACCGCCAACGTCTGCTGGTGGTACGCCATGGGCGCCACGACCGACGTGACTGTGACCCCGCGGCCGATCTACCACGCCGACGGGCGCAAGTCGCCCGACGCGTACATCCGTCCGCCCGCGCTGCACGACGAGCTCACGGGGCGGTTCGGCGAGTTCCCCCTGTTCACCTACTGGGGCCCGACCGCCGCGATCGCGTCCTCGGCCTGGATCGTCGACGCGACCCGCCACGTCCTGCGCACGCACTCACCCGAGCTGACCATGGCCTACGTGCCGCACCTCGACTACGACCTGCAGCGGTTCGGCCCCGACTCTCCCGAGGCCGACGCCGCGGCCGCCGAGCTCGACACGGTCCTGGCCCCGTTGCTCGACGACGCGGCCAACAACGGGATCGCGGTCGTCGTCGTCTCCGAGTACGGCATCGCCGAGGCGAACCGGCCCGTGCACCTCAACCGCATCCTGCGCCGCGAGGGCCTGCTCGAGGTCTACGTCCAGGACGGCAAGGAGCAGCTCGACCCGTGGACGTCCAAGGCGTTCGCGGTCGCCGACCACCAGGTCGCGCACGTCTACGTCGACGACCCCTCGCGACTCGCGCGCGTCGCCGACCTCCTGCGGGGCGTGCCGGGAGTCGACGAGGTCCTCGACCGCGAGGCGCAGGCCCGCTACGGGCTCGACCACGCCCGCTCGGGAGACCTCGTGGTCGTCGCCGAGCCGGGCGCCTGGTTCACCTACTACTTCTGGCTCGACGACGCCCGCGCCCCCGAGTACGCGCGCGGCGTCGACATCCACCGCAAGCCGGGCTACGACCCGGCCGAGCTGTTCTTCGACCCCGCCGACCCGCTGGCCAAGGCCAAGGCCGGGCTCAACCTCGTCAAGAAGAAGGCCGGGCTGCGCTACGCCATGAGCACCGTCCCGCTCGATGCGTCCTACGTGCGCGGCACCCACGGGCGGCTGCCCGACTCGGCGGCCGACACCCCGCTCATCCTGTGCTCGGAGACCGAGATCCCGGCGTCGGTCGCGGCACTCGTCGAGCGCGGGGGACAGGTGCCCGCTGCGGCGATCAAGGGACTCGTGCTCGAGATGCAGAACCTGGGCGTCAAGGTGTAGGGGCCCGTCGCCCCCTGGTGGGCACAGAGCTGTCAGGACGAGCGTGAACAGGGGGCCACGCTCGTCCTGAACGGTTCCTCGGTGTCCACCGGACCCGGGGACGCCAGAAGGGGGGGGGGCGGG
>NZ_JACSQF010000005.1:129094-162093 GCF_014836755.1 Oerskovia merdavium | reverse complement strand
CCGAGTGGCGGGGTCGGCGTGTCCGCGAGGTCACGCCGACCCTGAGCCCACTCGTGAGCGGTCGAGGCCTCAGCCGCAGCTGATCGCCTCGTAGCCGGCCTCGAACGGTGTCGTGACCTTGACGCCCTCGATGATCGCGGTGCCCGTGACCGTCGCCGAGCCGGCGTCGATCGAGACCTCGCGCGAGTTGAACGACTGCGACGCGGACTTGCCCGGCGCGACGTTCTTGAAGGTCTTGGTCCCGAACGGCGTCTCGACCACGACGTCGGCCTTGACGTCGCCGTCGTTGACCGCACGCACCGAGACCTGCGCCTTGCCCGACACGCAGCGCGACTGCGCCGTGACCGAGAGCTCGACCGACGCGTCCAGGGTGGAGATCCCGACCGTCTGCCAGCGCTTGGCCGCCGTGGCGTTGTGCAGGTGCAGCAGGAGCAGCTCGCCCGTGCCCGCCTCGGTGGCCGCGGCCGACCGGTTGACCGTGACCGGTGCATCGTCAGCGCCCACGAACAGGAGCTGTCCGCCGCCGCTGAACCAGTACGCCGGGTCGTAGGGGTCGCCCGTGAACGGTCCGACCCGGTCGACGACCTGGTCCGGCGACGAGGCGTAGTACGAGTACGTCGCGACGCTGAACGTCGGCGTGGCTCCCGGGGCGATCCCCAGGCTGCCGATCCCGATCGGGACGATCATGACGTTGTTGTCGAACACCGAGGTGTCGATGTCCGCCCAGACCGAGTTGACCGGGTCGATCTGGACCGAGGCCCCCGCCGCGTACTGGCGTCCGCCGGGGGACGTCCACGGCTTGAGCGTGTAGGTGATCGCGACCGTCAGGTCCGAGTCGTTGTACTTCTCGATCGTCGTCTCGAACTCGGGCGACCCGTCGCCGTCGACATCGGTCTCGACCGCAGGGATCACGTTGGTCCCGAGCGTGGCCCAGTCGCCGTCCACGGCGATGCCGATCCCGATCCGGCCTTCGGCCGGGTTCCTCCCGGCCGCCGCGAACTGCGGCGCGCTCGACGAGAAGCCGACGGCACGGATGTCGCCGGCCGCGACGGCCGACGCCGAGGCGCCCTCCGCTGCGTCGGCCTCGAGCCGCGGGCTGGTCGCCTTGAGCTCGAACGGCGCCACGAGCGACGTCCAGCCGCCCGCGTCCACGCCCCGGCCGTCGAGGTCGAGCTCGGCGGCCGTGTCCTGGCCGACGAACGTGACGTCCTTGCCCGTCAGGTCGCTCACGAGCTTGGGTGCCGCCTGGACCGGGACACGCAGCTCGCTGCCCGTCGCGGGGGTCAGGACCAGGCGCCCCGTGAGCATCCCGACGAAGTCACGCGGAACACCCGCGATCGCCTCGTCGGACGTCGGGTCGAGCTGCTTGGCGAGCGTCGCCGGGTCGGCCGTGAGGGTCAGCGTGACCGTGCGGGTCTGACCGGCGGGGACCGTGAGGTTCGCCGGGGAGACCGTGATCTTCGCGCCGCCCGCGGTGCTGGACGTCGTGAACGCGGCGGCGTACGCCACGGACGCCGAGCCCGTGTTCTGCACGTCGACCGTCTTGCGCACCGTGACCGTCTTGTCGGCCACGGGCACGATCCCGTAGGACACCGAGACGAGCTCGCGGTCCTGCGCCGCGTACGCGAGCGTCGAGTTCTTCACCGCGTCGACCGCGTCCACCCGGCCCGACCCCACGCGCTCGGGGCCGTAGGCGACGCCCGTGCCGTCCTGGCCCGTCCACACGTCGTGCGAGGCCGTGTTCATGACGGCTGTCTTGACCTGCTGGGCGCTGAAGCCGGGGTGGGCCTCCTTGACCAGAGCGGCGATGCCCGCGACGTGCGGCGTCGACATCGAGGTGCCGGACTTGATGCCGGGCTGCGTGAGGCGACCCGAGGCCACCGACGCGATCCCCGTGCCCGGGGCGGCGACGTCGGGCTTCACGATGCCCAGCGAGCCGTGCACACCGCGCGAGGACCCCGCGTTGAGCGTGTCGCCGATGCCCGGGATCTCGACGAACGACGAGTTCGCGAACGACGGGCCGAGCGTCAGGACGACGCCGCCCGCCTCGATCGCCGGACGCAGCGCGTCGTGGCTGGGGCCCGTGAGCTGCGCCCCCGGGATGCCCGCGTTGCCCGCGATGCCCGCCGCGAACACGTCGAGCTCGGAGGACAGCAGCACGCCCACGGCGCCCGCGGCCTGGGCGTTGTTGAAGCGCGCCGCGCTCCCGCACTCGCGCGAGGAGTCGTCGTCGTCCCAGAAGAGGAACGCGATCTTGCCCGCCGTGGCAGCGGCCTGCGCAGGCGTCAGGGGCGTGCAGCCGCTGACCGTGGCGCCCAGGAACGCGACCTCGGCGGTCACGTCCACGCCGCCCGCGTAGCTCTGCGAGTTCTGCGCGGGGTAGGAGCCCGCGACGCCTGCGGGAGCCGTGACCTCGACGCCGTCGAACGTCTGGGTGTCGCCCACCGAGTTCGCGACCGTGAGCGAGGTCCGCGAGTTGCCGGGCGACCCGCCCACGTCGGTCATGTCACCGGCGTTGCCCGACGCGACGACTGCGAGGGTGCCCAGGCGCGAGAGCTGGTCGATGAACAGGTTCTCGGGGTCGTCGGCCGGGGTGTTGTCCGAGCCGAGCGACAGGTTGACGATGTCGAGACGGTCCGACAGGTCGCCGTCGCCGTCCGGGTCGGCCGCGTACTCGAGCGCGTCGATCACGACGTTGGTCGAGCCGCCCAGGTCACCGAAGACCTTGAGCGCGTACAGGCCGGACTCCGGCGCGGAGCCCGGGCCGACCGTCCAGTCGGAGATGTCCGTGAGGGTCGTGTAGTCCCCGTCGAACGTCTCGCCGTCCGCCGTGACGCCGTAGCCGCCCGTGGTGCCCGCGACGTGCGAGCCGTGGCCCGAGCCGATCGTGTCGAGCGAGTCGATGGGGTTCTCGTCGGGGGTGGGGACCAGCGACGTGCCCGGCACCCGGCCGGACGCGTCGTAGTCGTACCCGGCGAAGTCGTACCCGCCCAGGTACTTGGCGTCGTCGAACGTCCCGGCGGGGACGGGGTCCTGCCCCTTGTCGCCGTACGCCTCGTCGTACGCGGCCTGCGTGCCCGGACCGCCGAACCCGGCGTGGGTGTAGTCGATGCCCGTGTCGATGATGCCGATCCGGACGCCCTTGCCGGTGTACCCCGTGCTCTGCCACGCCTCGAGCGCGCGCGTGAACGCGTCGGTGCCCTTGTTCGACGGCGACTTGGGGATGATGCGGTAGACGGTGACGACCTTGTCGTCACCTGCCAGGGCACGCACCTGCTCGGCGTCGCCCGTCACGACGACGCCGGGGACCAGCCTGCTCGTGACCGACACCTGCTGGGGCGCGCCAGCGGCACGGGCGCTGCGGGCGTTCGTCTGCGCGGGGACGACGCTGTCCGCGAGCTGCTCGACGACTGCCTGGTTGTCCTCGACCTGCGCGGCGCTCGCGCCCTGCTCCGTCAGCTCGACCCCCGAGGGGGTGTCGAGCTGGACGAACGCGGTCACGGTCCCGGAGGACTCGGCGAGCGACGGGGCGACCTTGCCCGGGTCGAGCGCGAGCGACTCCGCGGACTGCGAGGTGAGGGTGGGGCCGGACGAGCCGGCCGGGTCGGACGGTGCGGACGCGGCGGGCAGCGTCGACGCCGCGACCACCGCCAGTCCTGAGACTGCAGCTAACAACGAACGGTGCTTCATCGACACTCATTTCCCCGGTGCGGACCGGTGGCGTTGAAGGTGCTTGGTGGTTCCCCCGTTGCGGTCGCCGACGGCTGTGTGCAGACGACCGTGCCTGCACGCTATAGGGGAAGCCGGGCGACCGCGCGTCGCACGGGCCCCGGGCAACCGATCCGGGGGCCGCAGGTGATCACCGGGGACAAACGGGACACTGCTCTGACGTACCCCTAGGATCGGTGCGGGGGCGTGGGACGAGGTTGTCCCGCTGTCGGTCCTCACCCACGTGTCGGTCCTTCGCGAGGTCGCGAAGGCTCCCGGCCCACGCTGTGAAGGAGCACCACATGTCACGACGCATCACGCGCTTGGCCGCCGTCTCGGCGGTCGTCCTGGTTCTCGGGGGGATCGGCGGGGCACCTGCCCTCGCGAGCGGCCCCGATCTGACGTCGCAGGGATTCCCCACCGACGACCAGGTCTGCACGGTCATCGCGCAGCCGACCCCGGCCGGGCAGGACATCGCCCTGACCCCCGCGCCCACGACCGCGTGCTTCGACACGCTCGGCGAGGCGCTCGAGTCGGTCTCGGGGGAGCCCGTGACGGACCCGCGCGTCCTCGCGGGAGACATCACGGCCCTGCGCGGCTACGCGAACGAGCAGGCGGCCAAGGCGGCGGCCGCGCCCCAGACGGCGAGGGCGGGCGCGGTCACGACCGCCGCCGCGAGCTCCATGATGCTGGGCATCGCGTACAAGAACACCAACCAGACCGGTGGCGCCAAGGTCTTCTACGGCAGCAGCGGCTACGGGTGCATGACGGGCAACACCTACGGGTTCCCCAAGATGTCGACCTACCTGATGAACAACAACATCAGCTCCATGGCGACCTACGCCCGGTGCTGGTCGACGCTCTACGACGGCGAGAGCTACACGGGCACCACGACCAACTGCGTCCCGCTGTGCACGAGCCTCGGGTCCATGAACGACCGCACCTCGTCGATCGTCTTCCGCCCGGAGGGCAACATCGCCTGACCGGGACTCACGCCTGACCGCCGGGCACGTCGCTCGAGTAGCGACGTACCCGGCCGTGTCCCAGGCGCGCCGGCGTCGTGACCGTCACGACGACGTCGCGGCCGATCCACTGCCGCAGTGCGCGCGCTGCCGAGTCCGTCGCGGGGGCCGCTCCCGTGCCGGGCGCGCCTGCCCGTCCCGGACCGCGGCCCGACGGCGCCCCGCCCGCAGGTGCGTCCGGCACCACGGTCAGCTCGATCGTCCCGTCGGCGCGCTGGTGGAGCTGCCAGGCCGCGATCCCGGCCGCCTGGAGGACCTGGGTCGCGTCGACCGAACCGAGCCAGCGCCCGTCGGCGTGCCGGTAGCGCACGGGCGAGCGTCCCTCGAGGTCGTGCAGCTCGACCCGCCCACCCGGCCCGCGCGGACGGACGATCCGTGCCCGGTCTCCCGTGCGGTAGCGAAGGAGCGGCAGGTAGGGGTTCTCGTCCGTGGTGACCACGACCTCACCTGGCGACCCGTCGGGGACGGGCGTGCCGTCGTCGGACAGGATCTCGACCCACACACGGCGCGGCGCGACGACGAACGGGCCGTCGTCCGCACGCGAGGCCACCGCACCCGTCTCGCGCAGGCCGTACAGGTCGATCACCGGGACGTCCCAGGCGGCCCGCAGGCGGGCCCGCGCGGGCGGGGTGAGGTGAGCGGCCCCGCTCACGACCGCGACCGGGTGCAGCCCGAGCCCTTCGCGCGCGTCGAGGTCGGCCAGCGCCAGCAGCGGGAGGGGCGAGCTGCTGAGGACCTGCGGGTCGGTCCCGCGCAGGAACGTCGAGCGGTCGGCCGGGTCGCGCCATGCGCCGGGGTCGAGGTTCACGCGCGCCATGAGCGGTGCGGAGAGGTCGCTCGTGGCCCGACCCGAGGCTGCGTCGAAGCCCGTCATGGCCGACGCGTACGTGAACGCGGCCCGCTGGTCGACGAGGTTCACGAGGCCCAACCGGTCCTCGTGCGGCGTCCAGGTCGCGCCGGCGTCCCGGACGAGGAGGTGGA
Organism: Oerskovia merdavium; assembly: GCF_014836755.1. Classification (GTDB taxonomy): domain Bacteria; phylum Actinomycetota; class Actinomycetes; order Actinomycetales; family Cellulomonadaceae; genus Oerskovia; species Oerskovia merdavium. The sequence continues at coordinate 156,382 of NZ_JACSQF010000005.1, read as the reverse complement.
GGAGCGCGAGGTCGGCCGCGACCGCGACGGGGTGGAGCGGGACGACCACGGCCGCCCCGGTGCTGCCCGAGCTCGTGCCCTCGATGATGCGCGACAGGTCCACGTCGACGGGGACGAACGACGCGAGGTCGGCCCGCAGGTCGTCGCGGGTCACGGGGGGCAGTGCGTCGAGCGGCGAACGTGCGTGGCTCCGGCGCTGGTCCCGGGCGCGCCGGTAGCGCGGGACGACCGCGTGCGCGCGCTCGACGAGGTCCGTGACCCACGCGGGGACGGGGTGGGCGGTCGCCGGGTGTCCGGCCTCGGCGCCTGGGCCTGTGCGGTCGTCGTCCGTACCGCCGGCATCTCCGGTGCCGTCGCGCTCTCGTTCGGCGGCGCGCTCGGCGAACCGGCGCGCGGTCGCGGCGAGCACGGGTAGGTCGTCGGCCGTGAGCCGGTCGCCCGTCGCGTGCACCCAGACCGGTGCCGCCGGGTGGTGTCGCAGCGCGTCGAGGCGAGCGGCGCCGTCGGGCGTGAGCGTGGGCCAGCGCTCGGTGTCGTCGAGCGCGACGTTGCCGAACGGTGCGTACTCGCCGAGCAGCGCGTCCGGGACGCCGTGCGGGAGGTCGGGGGACCGGGGCGAGTCGGGGGCGGGGGTCACGGGACTCCTCGACGGGTGAGGGACAGGTCGTCGCTGGTCGACGCACTGTACGGTCGGGCTCCCGCAGGGCCGTGCGGGCGGCGCCGGGTGGCCGGGGGCGTGGGCGTGGGGTGTGTCGTTCGTGCAACCACCACCATTGTGGTGGCTGCACGAACGACACACCCCACCCTCCGGCCGGCGTGCCCCCTCTTCCGGACCGAGGAGCAGGTATGCCCACGACGCGGGCACGCGCGGGACGCCTCAGTAGTTCGCGTACTGCGCGGCGGCCTCGGCCGCGCGCTTGGCCGCAAGGGCCTTGGCGAGCTCCTCCGAGCGCCGGACCTCCTCGGCCATCTCCCGGTCGACGCGACGCTGCTCGACCGTGCTGACCGCGGACCACCGGTCCTCGGCGACCGCGTCGCTCTCGCCCGCGGGGCGCAGCCCTGCCGCGCGCAGGAAAGCGCGGGCGGCCTCCTCGCGCCCCTCGGGGGACGAGATCCAGGTCTGCGGGTCGCGCACGGGCGCGAGGTCGTGCGCGAGCGCCTCGACCACAGCGAGGAACCAGGCAGCGGGGCCGTCGGGGGCGGCCTCCCGCAGGTGGGGCAGGCGCGTGAGCTCGGGCGTCCGCACGAGCCAGCACGCGATCCCGGCCCCGGCGCGCGAGGCCGCGGGCGCCCCGGCGCCGCACGTCCGGTCGAGCGCGGTGCGGGCGTGCGCGTCGAGCTGCCACCAGCCGGGCACGCTCAGCGCCAGGAGGTCGACGGCGTCCCCCACCAGGGCAGGTACGTGCACCCCGGGGTCGAGCACGTCGGGCGGCGTGAGCGTCAGGCGCTGCACGAGGACCGCGAGGGCGGGGCCCTCGACCGTGGGTCGGGAGGACGGGGACCCGCCGCGCCCGGTGGGCCCGGTCGTCCCAGCGGGTCCGGAGGGCATGGAGTCAGCGGGCACGGTCCGCTCCCTTCGTGGTCCACAGCGTGCGGGAGAAGTCGCGCGAGAAGCGCACGAGGTCGTCGGTCGAGCTCACCGCGAACGTCCGGTAGCCGGGTGCCCAGCCGGCGACGCGTCGGGCGAGCTCGTCGCTGCCCTGCAGGACCAGGCTCCCGCCGCCCCCCGCGGCCCGGACGGCGCGCGCCGCGAGCGTGTCGTCGGGCGCGGCTCGCGCTGCGGAAGGGTCGCGCGGCCAACCGCCCAGGTGGTCGAGGAACATCGAGCTGATCCCGTCGTCGGAGATGACCGACACGTGCGCGGGTCGGGTGCGCACGGCCGGGGCGCCCGTGACGGGGTCGCCCAGGTGGGTGCGTTCGAGCAGGGGGACCGGGAACGAGGTGCCGCCGCCGAAGTGCGCGACGATCGCCGCGAGGATCGCGTCGGCGTCGCGCGTGAAGCCGTCGGTGCCCGCGACCTGCCCGGGGCCGCTCCACGTCGTGGCCTGGACGCGCGCCCCGGCACGCAGCGCGGACAGGGCCAGGACAGCCCCGGCCAGGGCGATGGGTGCGAGCCGCTGCTGCGGGTTCGGCATGGACCCCGACGAGTCGAGGTACAGGTCCAGGTCGTACGGTCGCGGCGCGGGGTCGTGCCCGTCCTGCTGCTCGTGCACGCGGCGCACGGTCGTGACTCCCGGGACGATCACGGGGGAGCGCAGCACGGTCGCGGCCCAGTCGACGTCGGCCAGGTCCTCGCCCAGGTCCCACTGCTCGTGCCCGCCGAGCAGCTCCTCGTCGACCGGGGAGTCCGTCCGGACGGGGAAGGGGACGAGGAAGCGCACGGCGTGCTCGCGGTACCAGCGCGCGGCGGACTGCGCGCTCGACGTCGTGAGGCCGAGCAGCCGCAGGACCGCGTCGTAGTGCGCGGGCGAGATGGCCTGGCCCAGGGCGTCGGCGGCGCCGGTCGCGTCGCTCGCCGGGACGTGGAGGGGATCCTCCTCGTCCGGGCCCGACGGCGCCGCTCCCGTCACGCGCGGATCGACCGCAGGGTGCAGCACGGGTCGCCCGAGCGTGGGGTCGGTCGCGAGGCCCGCGGGCACGGCTCCCGCGGGCTCCGACTGCGAGCACAGGATGCCGTGCTGACCCCCGGAGGGGGCGGCGCCGCTCGCACGGTCCGCGGCGGTACCTGCACCGTCGGACGACGCGGGCGCGAGCAGGGGGCGGATCAGGGCGGCGAACCCGCCCGCACCTCCCACGGGGTCGTTGGCGTAGGCCCGCACGAGGCGCGCGCACAGGCTCGCCTCGCGCTCGGGCACCGGGTGGTCGGGATGGGTCAGCGTCCCGCGGGTCAGGCCCCAGAGGATCTCGTCGGTCCGCATGACCATCTGGGCGAGCGGTGCCCGTCCTGCGCCGAGGGCTGCGAAGATCGCCGCCATGTCGAGGCCCGCGCGCCGCTGCAGGCGGTCGTTGACCAGGAGGTCGGACCACAGGTTCGCCATGGCCCCCGCGAGCGGGTCCAGGTCGACCAGGCCGTCGCGGACCCGCGAGAGGATCCGGGCGCTCGTCGTCAGGTCGCCCGGGGACAGCAGGTGGTGCCCGATCTCGTGCGCGAGCACCGCGACCGCGTGGTCCTCGAGCCCGCGCTCGGCGATGTCGTCGAGGTCGATGTGCACCTCGACGTCCACGGTCGAGAACCACGCGAACGAACCGACGTCCTGGGGCCGGTCGTCGCCGTGGTGCAGCACCGGTGCGTGCAGGCGGGTCTGCGTGCCCCAGGCGGCCAGGGCCTCGGGCCAGGCCGCGAGCCAGCGGTCGCGGAGCCCGGTGGGCGACGGTGCGTGCCGCGTGCCGGCGCCGGGCGCCGGGGGGAGCGACGCGGAGCCGTCCGCCGCCGTCGGGCCGGGGGGCGGGGCACCCGTCATCGTGGCACCCGCACGAGGTCGAGCGAGTACGAGTGCTCGCGGCTGACGAGCGTCAGGTGGGTCGAGGGCGTGAGCGTCGAGGCCTGCCCGGTCACGTCGTCGAGCCAGGGGACGCCGGCGGGCGGGGTGCGGTCGGTCGCCCCCGGGGCAGGCCGCTCGTCGGCCCCCGGGGCAGCGCGCAGCACGGCCCACCCGTGCACGTCGCACACGAGCGTCCAGTCCTCGGCCTGGGGCCGGGCCGTGCGGACGGCCCACAGCAGGCCGGGCTCACCGGGCAGCGGCCCGACGACGAGCGGCAGCGTGAGCCACGGACCGCCGAACCCGCGGAAGCCCCCGAACCGGCTGACCGCGGGAGCCGGGCCGTGCGAGGCGGCCGCGGCCTGCCCGGGCCACCACCACGGGTCGCTCGCGTGCCGCTCGAGGACCGCGTCGACGTCGGTCCCCGGGGCCAGGTCGAGCGCTGCCGCCGCCACGGGGGAGGGGAGCGACGCCGCGGCGCGCAGCGCGGCCTGCCGGTAGCGGACCAGGCCGCTGCGCCAGGCGGCGACCAGGACGGTGTCGCGGATGCTGGTCGCACCCGGCGCCGTGCGAGGCCCGGACGACAGGACACCCGTGGCCTCGGCCGCGGCCGACACGCGACGGCCCCATCCGGTGAGATCTCCGCGCACGGCGACCTGGCGTGCCGCGTCCGCGAGAGCCGCGACGGTGACGGCGGGGGCGGCCCGCAACCACGGCAGGACCTGCGGGGTGAGAGCGAGGACCGCCCACCGCTCGACCGAGCCGGACCGCCACCGGCGGGCCGCCACGCACCGCGCCGCCGTGGACACGAGGGCGTCCACGACTCCCGCGAGCTCTTCCCCGTCGAGCGCAGGGGCGAGGCCGTCGACGACCGGGCGCAGCTCGCGCACCGCCGCGGCCACGTCGTCGCGGTCCGCGCCGAGCGCGACCGCGCGCGCGAGCACCGCGTTGAAGTGGTCGCGCTCGCGCGTCAGCTGCTCCGCGAACGGCGAGCCCGCAAGGGGGTCCGCGCTGGTGCTGTCGCCCGGGTGACGGGCGTTCACCGACCGCTCCAGCGCAGCCACGCGAGGTAGTTCGTGTAGCGCTGGTGCGCGTACTTCAGGACCAGGGCGTCCTCGTAGACGTTCCCGTGCAGCTTGACCGCGTCCTGCCACAGGGACAGCAGGCCCTCGATCTGCGCGGTGCGCCGCAGGACCTCGGCCTCGCCCAGGCCCTCGAGACCGGCCTCGACGGCCGCGAGGACCTCGGCCACGGGGTCGTCCTGGTCGAGCCCGGCGGCGTCGTACTGCTGGCAGGCCGTGTCGAACAGGTCGCGGATCCACGAGACGCGGTCGGCGCGCAGGGGCTCGCGCTCCTCGTCGTCGAACGGCGCGGACTGCAGGTCGGGGACCAGCTTGTCGTGCAGCACGAACGGGAGCACCGCGCGCAGGTCCGCGAGGTCCACCTCGGCGTTGCCGCGGAAGAACGCCATGGCCTTGGCGTACGAGACGAGCGACTGCAGGGCCCGCACCGACAACCCGTTGAGGGTCTGCGCCCCGATGTCCCCCAACCGGTCACGGCCCGTGTCGGCCGCGGCCAGGAGGTGCGGGTCGATCCCCGCGAGCTTCGCGGTGTCCTTGGTGCGGTACTCGAACTGCCAGGCGGCCCGCTCCAGGACCTCGAGCTGGCTCGCGAAGAACTCGAGCCGTCGCCGCACCGGGACCGGGATGCGCACCGCGAGCACGTCGCGGTGCAGGCGGTCGTGCTCCTCGGCGTCGAACACGATCTCGGGAGGCACGTTCTCCTCGGGGCGCACCCCGCGCTCGGCGCGCGCGACCAGGTCGCCCAGGAAGCGGTTGTTGAAGGGCAGCGCGTGCACGACGACGTCGATCCGGTCCCGCAGCGCGTCGACGACCTGGTAGGTGCCGCCGCCCGCGTCGTCGTTGGCCGTGAGGTACCAGGCGGCGGCCCCGGTCTCGTAGACCTGGTCGTACACCTCGACGTAGCCGTCGGCCAGGACCGTCAGGAGCGCCGACTGCGTGCGCGTCGGGATGCGGTTGTACTCGTCGACGATCTTGACGCGCATGCCCAGCCACGTGCGCCACGCGACGTCGACGTCCGCGAGCGAGTCGGCCTGCACCAGGTCCTTGGGCAGCGGCGTGCCGAACAGGTCCGAGACCGTGAGCTGCGGGTGCCCGTGCTGCATCGCCCGCCGCACGTCCCGGACCGGGTAGCCCGCGAGGACGCCCATGAGGACGGCGCTCGCGGTCTTGCCGCGCCCTGGTCCGCCGACCATGAGGCAGCGCCCCCGCACCGCGAACGTCAGGAGCGGCAGCAGCACGAAGCTCGAGTACGACTGGTCGCTCGGCAGGTTCAGGCGGGCCCGGGAGTCTCCGAGGCGGAACGAGACGTCCGGGGCCGTGGGGCCGGCCGAGAACTCGACGTCGTAGTGCGGGCTGATGATCGCGTGGTTGACGACCCAGAAGTAGGCCTGGCGGAGCTTCTCGTCGAGCGGTGCGGCGGGGACGGCGCCGTGGTCTCCGGGGACGCCCGTCACGGGCGTGCGAAACAGGTCTGCGACGTCCAGGTCGAACGGGTTCGTGGCCCCTGGGCCGGGTCGGGTGGGCGCGGAGGAGACGTGGTCGAGGTCCTGCTCGGCGGGGGTCACGGAGCGATTCTGCCAGGAGAGCGAGGGGGCCTCGGTCGTGACGTAGAGAGTTCTCGTCGATCTACCTCGACCGCGCGGCGGAGGCCTTTCTCCTCCCGAACGCCTTGGCGGCCTCGACCAGCAGGAACACCACGACCGAGAGACCGAGCGTGATGCCCCACTCGCGCAGCCCGATCGGCGCCGAGCCGAACCACGAGTGCATGAAGGGCGCGTAGACGAACACGGCCTGCAGCGCGACGAGCGCACCCGCCGAGTACCAGACCGCCCGGTTGCCCCGCAGGACCGCGAACGTGATGGACGACCGGTCCAGGAAGCGGCAGTTGAACAGGTAGGCGAGCTGGCCGAGCGCGAGCATCGTCACGGCCGTGGTCTGCGCCTCGGGGACGCTCATGCCCTGGTCGCGCTCGATGAAGTACACAGCCATGGTCGCGCCGCCGATGAGGACCGAGACCAGCAGGACCCGCCGCAGGTAGGCCGCGGTGAGGATCGAGGCCTTGGCGTCGCGCGGTGCGCGGGACATGATGTCGGGCTCGGCGCGCTCGTTGGCCAGCGCGAGCGAGAGCGTGACGGCGGTGACCATGTTGATCCACAGCACCTGGACCGGCTGGAGCGGCAGCGCCCACCCGAGCAGGACCGCGACGAGGATCACGAGCGACTGCGCGCCGTTGGTCGGCAGCAGGAAGAGGACCGACTTGCGCAGGTTGTCGTAGATCCGGCGCCCCTCCTCGACGGCCCGCTCGATCGTCGCGAAGTTGTCGTCCGCGAGGACCACCTCGGCGGCCTCCTTGGTCGCCTCGGTCCCCTTGATGCCCATCGCGACGCCGACGTCGGCCTGGGTCAGCGCGGGGGCGTCGTTGACGCCGTCCCCCGTCATGGCCACGACCTGCCCGCGCGACTGGAGCGCCGAGACGATACGGATCTTGTGCTCGGGGCTCGTGCGTGCGTAGACGTCGACGTCCTCGACGACCGCGCGGAGCTCGTCGGCGCTCATAGCCTCGAGCTCGGCCCCCGTCAGGACCTGGGGTGCGGGTGCTCCGTCCTCGGCCCCGGCCGCGGGCACGATCCCCATCTCCCGGGCGATCGCGAGGGCCGTTCCCGAGTGGTCGCCCGTGATCATCTTGACCGTGATCCCGGCGTCCTGGCACTGGGCGATGGCCTCGACCGCCTCGGGTCGCGGTGGGTCGACGATCCCGACCAGCCCCACGAGCTCGAGGCCCTCGTCGACGTCCTCGGGGGCGAGCGTGGTGCGGCCGGGTGCCGCGCCGGTACGCGCAGCGGCCAGGACTCGCAGACCCTGCGCACCGATCGCGTCGATCTGCTCGTACCAGAGGTCGCGGTCGAGCGGCTCTGGCTCCCCGTCCGCGCCGGTCTGGGTCGCGCAGCGGTCGAGAACGCGGTCCGGGGCGCCCTTCACGAGGACGTGGAGTCCGCCGTCGGGGTCCTGCGTCAGCGTGGCCATGTACTTGTTCTCGGACTCGAACGGGACGAGCGCGACGCGCCGCCACCCGGTCGGGTCGAAGCCCGCCTTGAGGCCCAGCGTCCGCAGCGCGCCCTCGGTCGGCTCGCCCACGAGCCGCCAGCCGGGTGCGTCGCCGGCGTCCGGTCCGTCGGTCCCTGAACCACCCTCCCCGGTGGACCGGACGATCCGGGCGTCGTTGCACAGCATCATGACCTCGACCAGGCGCCGCAGGTCGGGGTGCTCGGCGAGCGAGGCGGGGGAGCCGGCAAGGTCGACCTCGCCGTCGGGCGCGTAGCCGATCCCCGTCACGGCGTACTGGTGCGCCGCGGTCCGCACGGTGCGGGCCGTCATCTCGTTCTTGGTCAGCGTCCCGGTCTTGTCCGAGCAGATCGTGGTCACCGAGCCGAGCGTCTCGACGGCAGGGAGGCGACGCGTGATCGCCCGTCGTCGGGCCATCTGCTGCACGCCCAGCGCGAGCGTGATCGTCACGAGGGCCGGCAGGCCCTCGGGCACGGCCGCGACGGCGAACCCGATCGCGGCCGAGATCAGCTCGGGCGTGTCGAAACCGTGGACCACGCGCCCGATCACGACCATGACCACGGCCATGACGAGGATCAGGACCGCGAGCTTCTTGCCGAACGCGTCGAGCGTCCGCGACAGGGGCGTCTCGAGCGAGTCCACCTCGGAGATCAGGGTCTGGATGCGGCCGATCTCGGTCGTCTCGCCCGTCTCGACGACCACACCCGTGCCCGTCCCCGCCGAGACCAGGGTGCCCGAGAACAGCATGCTCGACCGGTCGCCCACCCCGGCCCCGGCGGGGACGGGGTCGCTCGACTTGGACGCGGGCACCGACTCGCCCGTGAGCGCCGACTCGTCGACCCGGAGGTTGACGCCCTCGAGCAGTCGCAGGTCGGCCGGGACACGGTCGCCCGAGCGGACCCGTACGACGTCGCCCGGGACCAGGTCGTCGGCGTCGATCTGCGTCCAGGCGCCGTCGCGCCGGACCTGCGCGTGGACCGAGAGCATGCTGCGGATGCCGTCGAGAGCCTTCTCGGCCCGGCCCTCCTGGATCAGCCCGATCGCGGCGTTGATGACCGCGACCGCGAGGATGACCGTGAAGTCGATCCAGTCGCCCACGATCGCCTTGAGCACGGCCGACACGAGCAGGATGTAGATGAGGACGTCGTCGAACTGCGACAGCACCCGGCGCCACCAGGGCGTGCGCGCGGGCGGGGCCAGCCGGTTGGGCCCCACCTCGGCGAGCCGCGCCCGGGCCTGGTCGGCCGTGAGGCCGGCGTCGCTCGACCCGACCTCGGCCAGCACGGCCTGGGGCGGGAGCGCCCAGGGCGTCGGCTCGTCGGTCGCGGTGGCGAGGGGGGAGTCCGAGGCGGTCATGCGTCCATTCAAACCCCGCAGGCCGCGGACCACGCGGTGAGCCGTCGGGGTGGGACGAAGCGTTCCACGGCCCTCGGCCCCGCCGGGCGCTGTCCCGTCGCGCGCCCGTCCCCGCCGGGCGCGGCGCCCGGCGACCTCCTACGGTGAAGGAGACGTCGCGCACGTCGCGCGACCGTGAGGAGGACGTACCGTGCTGGTCTCCACCATGAACGATGTCCCGGGCCGGACCGTGCAGCAGGTCGTCGGCGAGGTCACTGGTCTGACCGTCCGGTCCCGCAACGTCGGCGCGCAGATCGGGGCGGGGCTCAAGTCGATCGTCGGCGGCGAGCTCAAGGGCTTGACCAAGCAGCTCCAGCAGTCGCGCGACGAGGCCGTGGCCCGCATGGTCGAGGAGGCCTCGGCGCAGGGCGCCAACGCGATCCTCGCGATGCGCTACGACAGCGACGAGGTCGGCAACGGCTACCAGGAGATCGTGGCGTACGGGACGGCCGTGGTGCTCGCGCCCTGACGGCGGAGTCCGCTGAGGGCGCTCGCGGCCTGGTTCAGTAGGCGTCGGTCCCGGCCTGCGTCATGGGCGGGGCCACGGCGCGGGGCGTGGCGAGCAGCGGCCCGACGGCGTCGATCGCCCGGGCGAGCCTGCTCGCCCGGTCGCCGCGCAGCTCGAGCCACGGCACGTCCTGCCCGGCCAGGACCTCCCGGAAGCGGTCCTGCATGGCGTGGCGGATGTGCTCGCCGTCGCGCAGCCCGTCCTGGACGAACGGGATCTCGTCGCCCGTGAGGAGGTAGAGGTCGGGGCGGCGCGTCGCGGCGAGGGCTTCGACGCTCGCCGACCGTGAGCCGACGTAGCGCTCGTGCCACAGGGTCGTCGCGAGCACGTCGGTGTCGCACACGACCAGCGGGATCGGCGTCAGGGTCGCGGCCTCGTCCTCGCGCCGAGCCTGCTCCCGGGCGACGAGGTCGAACTCCGCGGTGTGCCACGGTGCCTCGAGCCCGCCCGGCCGGACCTCCGACCACTCGCGGCCGAACTCGAGCACGGGTTCCAGGCGGTAGTGCTCGGCGAGGTCGGTGGCCAGGGTCGTCGAACCGGTCGACTCGGCGCCGAGCACCACGACGCGGCGCGCGAACCATGCCCGCACCGAGGCGGGCAGGGCCCACCAGTGCGCCCCGGGGTCGGCGCGGACCGCGGTCCCGGACACCGAGACCACCGCGCGGCCCGGGTCGACCTGGACCCACGCGGCGTCGAACCGGCGGGCCAGCTCGACGCCGTACCGGTCCGACGTGAACACGGCGTCCACGGGGGCGTCGGCCGGGTCGAGGAGCGACTCCATGACCTTGACGTGCTCGGCCCACGCGTCGGGGCTCGCGTAGTCGACCGGGGCGTCGTCGAGCCCCGTGACGACGTGCGCGCCCGGCGCCTCGGCCCGCAGCCACCCGGCGCGGACCTCGCCCGGGATCGACTCCTGGGAGGCCGTGAGCACCTGGACGGTCACGCGCTCGCACCGCGACAAGGCCGTGCGCACGAGGTTCACGTGGCCCGCGTGCACGGGGTAGAACTTGCCGATCACGAGGCCGTGCGCGAACCGGGTCATCGGGCGTCCTGCCGGGCTGCGGGCTCGGTACCGTCGGGCTCCGTGGCCGTGCCGCTGCCCGTGCCCGTGCCCGTGCGCAGCTCCGCCGACCAGTCGCGGAGCCCCAGCGCGCACAGGCCGATGAAGCCCACGTAGAGGACGGCCGTCAGCCACAGCCCCTGGCTCGCGTAGAGGCCGACGAGCATCACGTCGGTCACGATCCACACCCACCAGCTCCCGACCCACTTGCGCCCCAGCATGAGCTGGGCGACCAGGCTGGTCGAGGTCGTCAGGGCGTCCCAGAACGGCACGGTCGAGTCCGTCCACGTCGACAGGACCCAGACCAGCAGCGCGGTCGCCGCGGCGGCGCCCACCGCAGCGGCGGGCCAGACCCATGCGGGAGTCCGTCGCACGGTCAACGCACGGTGCGCCTCCCCGCCGCGCACCCACCAGTACCAGCCGAGCGCGCCCAGGACGAGGTACACGACCTGGAGCCCCGCGCCGGCGTAGAGCCCGGTCGAGGCGAACAGGATCACGTACACCGCGTTGTTCGCGAGCCCGATCGGGAAGGTCCACACGTTCTGCCGGACGGCCAGCCAGACGCACAGGGCGCCTGTCACGAAGCCGATGATCTCCTCGATGCTCACCGGGACACCCTAGGGGCACCCGGGGGGCGGGGCGGGCGACGGACCCTTCTGCGAGCGGCCCGCCTCCGGGGTTACCGTCGGTACGCACGATCCTGCACCCCTGACCACGTTCGAAGGAGCCACATCATGGCAGTCCGCACCGCACGCACCGCATGGAACGGCACCCTCCAGGAGGGAACCGGACAGGTCGAGCTCACGAGCTCCGGCGTCGGGACGTTCGACGTCAGCTTCCCGCGTCGCACGGCCGACGAGGCCGGGGGAGTCACGAGCCCCGAGGAGCTCATCGCGGCCGCGCACACCTCCTGCTACGCGATGCAGCTCTCCGGAGTGATCGGCGCCGCGGGCGGCACGCCCGTCGCGCTCGACGTCTCGGCCGACGTCACGCTGACGCCGGACCCGGCGGGCGGCCTGCGGATCTCCGCGATCGCCCTCACGGTCCGTGGCGAGGTCGAGGGCCTCGACGAGGCCGGCTTCCTCGAGGCGGCGGAGACGGCCAAGGCCACCTGCCCGGTCTCCAAGGCGCTCACGGGCACGACGATCACGCTCGACGCGACCTACGAGTCCTGACGGTTCCGGGCGCGGAACCCGAGGCCGGTCAGGCAGGCTGCGCGAGCTGCCGACCGGCCTCGGGTCCGGAACCCTCACGTCGGCGTCAGTGCGGCAGCAGCGGCGGGCTCTGCGTGCCCGCGCCCTCGACCAGTCCGTCGACGACCTCGGCGACCGTCGACCGGGCGTCGTGCGACGGCGCCCAGCGCAGCAGCCTGCGCGCCCGCGACGCGTCGAGGACCGGCACCGCGAGCGCGACGTCGAACCACCCCGGGTCGAGCGGGACGGCCCGCGCCGCCCAGGCCAGGGCGACCAGGCGCCGCAGCGACGTGGGCGAGACCTCACGGAGCTTTCCCTGCGAGACGATCGCGGCGACGTCGGGCCCCGAGAGGACCTCCGGAGCGGCGACGTTGAACGTGCCCGCGTGGCGCCCCACGAGGATCGCGCGATAAGCCTCTGCCAGGTCGTCCGCGTGGACGACCTGGAGCCGCATCCCGCGCGGCCACACGAGCGTCGGCAGGAATCCCCTGCGGCGAAGCGGCACGGGCAGGAGCCGACCGAAGAACAACCGTGACACCTCGCTCGCGGCGTCGCGCTGGAACGTGAACGGGGCACGCACGCGCGTCACCACGACGTTCGGGTGAGCGGCCGCGAACCGGTCGAGGAGCTCCTCGACCTCGACCTTCTGGGCGCTGCTGACCGACCCCGCGATGCCCGCGGTGGGCCAGTACTCGTCACGCGGGACGTCGTCGAACGCGGGCGAGCACGCGCTCGCGCACGACGCGACGACCAGGTGCCCCACCCCCGCGCGTGCCGCGGCCGCGGCGACCCGTCGCGTGCCCTCGACGTTGACGCGGGCCAGCTCGTCCCGGTCGTGCGCGGGCTCGATCGCCCACGCGAGATGCACCACGGCGTCCGCGCCCACGAACGCCCCCTCGAGCCGCGAGGTCACGACGTCCTCCGGGTCCCTCAGGTCGCACCGCACCCACTCGGCGGAGTCGAACGGCGCGACGACCGTGCTCGAGCCGTCCGCGCGCGGCACACGGCTCGCGACGCCCACGACCGAGGTCACGACCGGTTCGTCCGCGAGCCTGCGCAGGAGGGCCGACCCGACGTTGCCGCTCGCACCCACGATCACGGCGCGCATGAAGTCTCCTCTCGTCGCCCGTTTTCCCAGGCTACCGACGATGCGCCGCCTCGGCCGGGGGACGTACGACCTTCACCCGGCCGGCAGGGGACAAGGTGCGCTCCCCGGCGGTCCAACGGAAGATCGACGGGAGGCCGCCGCGGCGTATCCCGGTGGGCCTCGCCACGAGAGGACCCGAAGGTGCAGATCACGTTGGACGACGTCCAGGTCGAGGGTCGGCGCTCGCCGATGCTCGAGGCCACCACCCTCAGCGTCTCGTCGGGCGAGTGCGTGCTCCTCGCGGGCGAGCCCGGGCACGGGCACACCGCGCTCGCGCTCGTCGCGACCGGGCGGCTCGCGCCGTACACGGGGACGGTCACGCTCGTGGAGGACGACGGCTCGACCACCACGTCCACGGCCGAGCTGCGTCGTGTCACGGCCGTGGTCGACGTGCCGGGCATCTCCGAGCCCGACGAGGCGCTCACGGTCGGCGACGTCGTCGCGGAGGAGCTCTCGCTCGCGGGCCGGCGGTCGCTGCCCGGCGACGCCACGCGGTGGCTCGCCGACCACGACCTGCTCGACCGTCGGGGCGAGCGCATCGACGCGCTGCACGGCGCGGTGCGGACCGCGCTCCTGTCCTCGCTCGCGTCCGAGCGCAAGGACGTCCGGTTCGTCGTGCTGACGCTCCCCGACCGGCACAGCGGCGAGCCGTCGGGCTGGTGGTCGGTCGCGGAGTCCCTCGCCTCGCTCGGGTACGGGGTCCTGGTCGAGTGCACGCGGTCCTCGGCCCGTGACCTCGGGGCGGACCTGCCCCCCGCTCGCGGTGCGGACGCCCTGCGGGCCGCGCCCGTCGAGGCGTTGCGGACCCGGCCCGAGCCCGCGGTGCTCGCACCGGAGGGCGGTGGTCTCGAGGAGGAGGGCGCCGAGCTGACCGACCCGACCCTGCTCTTCGACCGCGAGGCCCCCGGCAGGCACCAGGCCGTCGGCGAGGCCCCCGGTGGTGCCGAGCCGCCGGGGCTCCCGGCCGCGGCGGATCCCGCTGTGCCCGTCGCGCCCCCGGTGCCCGTGGATCCTGCTGTGCCCGTCGCGCCCCCGGGGCCCGTCGATCCCGACGCTCCCGCCCCCGGGAAGGAGACCGACCGATGACCGCCATCCGCCTGGGCATCTCGGAGCTGCGGCGCATCAGCGCGGGCACGCTGCCGAAGCTCGCGATCCTCGCCATGATCGTCATCCCGACGCTCTACTCGGGCCTCTACCTGTTCGCCAACGAGAACCCGTACGACAAGCTCCAGGAGATCCCCGCAGCCTTCGTGGTCCAGGACCGCGGCGCGACGGTCGAGGACGCGGCCGACGGCACGTCGACCCAGACCAACTTCGGCGACGAGGTGGCCAAGCAGCTGCTCAGCGGCGACGGCGGGTTCGGCTGGGTCGAGACGAGCCAGGCCGACGCCGAGGTGGGCGTGCGCTCGGGGCGCTTCGACGCGGCGCTCATCATCGGGCCGACGTTCTCCGAGGACCTCGCGTCCTCGGGCAAGTTCGAGCCCCAGCAGGCGAGCCTGATCCTCATCACCAACGACGCCAACAACTACCTGGCCGCGACCATCGCCGACACGATCGTCGGCAAGGTCCGCGACTCGATCGCCGAGCAGGTCGGCACCGAGGCCGCGGACACGTTCCTCAAGGGCTTCGCGTCGATCCACACCAACCTCGCGAGCGGGGTCGACGGCGCGCAGAAGCTGGTCGACGGTGCCACGCAGCTCTCCGACGGGACCGTGCAGCTCGTCGACGGCACCGCGCGGCTCGCCTCGGGGGCGGGGGAGACGGCGGCCGGCGCCTCGAAGCTCGCGACGGGGGCCGACGAGCTCGCGACCGCGAGCGGCAAGCTCTCCTCGGGCGCGGCCACGCTGTCGGACGGTCTCGACACGCTGCGCAGCAAGACCGCGAACCTCCCGTCCCAGACGCAGGAGCTGGCCGACGGCGCGCAGCAGGTCGCGGACGGCAACGCCCAGGTCGCGGGCTACGGGCAGGAGGCGGCCGCGGCGGCGAGGGACGTCGTCGGGCAGCTGGGGAACGCCCAGACGGACGTCGCGGCCCTGCTCGCCCAGCTCGTCGCCTCGGGAGACCTCACCCAGGAGCAGGCGGACCGGATCCTGCCCGTGGTGACCCAGGTGATCGACGACGTCACCCCGCGCGTGGAGGCTGCCGCGACCCAGGTCGAAGGCGCGTCGCAGAAGCTCGACGAGCTCAGCTCGGGCTCGGCGCAGGTCGCGGCGGGGGCCGCGACCCTCGCGGGCGCGACGCCCGCGCTCACGCAGGGCATCGCGACCGCGGCGTCAGGAGGCGACCAGCTCGCCTCGGGCGCGGCGCAGCTCGACGCGGGCGCGGACACGCTCGCGAGCGGGGCGGGCACGCTCGCCTCGGGCACGGCCCAGGTGTCCGACGGCGCCACGGAGCTGGCGTCCTCGAGCGTGACCCTGCGCGACGGGACGGGCGAGCTGCTGTCCGGCATGACCGAGCTGCGGGACGGGCTCGTGGCAGGGCTGGGCAAGATCCCCGACGTCGACGAGCAGACGCAGGAGGACACCGCGAAGACGATCGGCAACCCCGTCGGGGTCAAGAAGGACACGATCGCCAACGCCGGCACGTACGGGGCCGGGCTCGCCCCCTTCTTCATGTCGCTCGCGGCGTGGATCGGGGCCTACGTGCTCTTCCTGCTCGTACGGCCTCTGTCGACCAGGTCGCTCGCGGCCGGACGGCCCGCGTGGCAGACCGCGCTGGGCGGGTGGATCCCCCCGGCCGTGATCGGGATCGCGCAGGTCGCCCTCATGTTCACGGTCGTGAAGTTCGCGCTCGACATCGACCCCGTCTACGCCGTGGGGACCGCGGTGCTGCTGGTGCTCGCGTCCGCGACGTTCGTCGCGATCCTCCAGGCGCTCAACGTCTACCTGGGGGCAGTGGGGCAGTTCCTGGGGCTCGTGCTCATGCTGGTCCAGCTCGTCACGGCCGGCGGGACGTTCCCGTGGCAGACGATCCCGGAACCGCTGCGCTCGCTGCACAGGTTCCTGCCCATGTCCTACACGGTCGAGGGGCTGCGGCAGCTTCTGTACGGCGGAGACCTCGCGACGGTCGCACGCGACGTCGGGGTCCTGCTCGTCGTGCTCGCGGTCGCCCTGCTCGCGACGACGTACGCGGCGTACAAGCAACGGGTCTGGAGCCCGTCGAGGCTGCAGCCCGAGCTGGTGCTCTAGCGACCTGGCCCGGAGCGGATCGAGAGGCGGGGGGGGGGGGGGCGCCGACACGACCCCGGCGGCCGCATGTCGCGGGGGGACCCGGCTGCCGCCGTCGGGCCGGGCGGAGTGACGTGCACCGTGCCGGGCCGGACCACCCGGGATAGGTTCGGACCTGCACCCCGTCCCGCCCGAGAACCAGGAGTCGATCCACCATGAAGCTCGCCGAGGCCCTCGCGCTGCGCGCCGACCTCCAGCGCAGGCTCGCCCAGGTGGCGAGCCGTGCGGTCGCCAATGCACGGCACCAGGAGGGTGACCTGCCCGCCGAGGACCCTGTGGCGCTGCTCGCCGAGCACGAGCGGCTCGCGGCCCGGCTCGAGTCGCTCATCGCCCGGATCAACGCGGCCAACCTCGCGACCGAGGTGGAGCCCGGCCTGACCATGACCGCGGCGCTCGCCCGCCGGGACGTGCTGCGCCTGCGGCACCGTCTGCGGACCGACCTCGCCGACGCCGCGTCGGCCTCGCAGGACCGGTTCACACGCACCGAGCTGCGGTACGTGTCGGGCGTCGACGTGCCCGCGACCCGGGCACAGGCCGACGACCTGGCTCGGACGCTGCGCGAGCTCGACACGCGCATCCAGCAGGTCAACTGGACGGCGGACGTCGAGGACGACGTCGAGGAGTGAACCGCCTCGCACGGCCCTCCCGCAGTTCTCGGGGGACGGGTGGTCGGAGCGCCCGATCCCTCGTCCCGCAGTACCGTGGCGACCGGAGCGGACGGAAGTCGGTAGCCACGAGCGGGAGCGAGCACGACCCGGCCCGGGCAGGGCAACTCCAGGAGCCGGTGGGCAGGCTTGGACAGGGTCTCCCTGGCACATCGCAGCCCAGCACGGCGCACACGTGCACCGCGCACCCGGCACAGCGCACCACCGAGTGCTGACCCGCACGTGGCGAGGGTGGGTCCGGGGCCTTCCGTCCGCTCCGTACGCTCGGCACCCGTCCCACACCTGACACGGATCCCGGACACTCCCCGGACGGGCGTCACCCCCTCGAGGGAGTGGTGGGAGAATCGCCGACGTGACTGCTGAACTCGACGCCGCAGGAGCCCCCGTCCCGCCAGAGCGCACCACGGAGGCAGACGCCCAGCACGCCGCGAGGGCGGCCGCCGCCGAGGAGTCCGCGCGGTCCGCGGCCCTGCGCGAGGCCGAGCACGCGGCGGACGCGGCCCGCGAGGCCGTCGCTACCGCGGTGCGGACCACGACGCGCGGCATCGTCGACACCTCGACGCGCCGCCGGGCCGAGTACTCGACCGACGCCTCGAACTACCGCGTCGTCCCCGAGATGGTGGTCTTCCCGATCTCGACCGACGACGTCGTCGCGACGCTCGACGTGACGCGTGAGCTGGGCGTCCCGCTCACGGCGCGCGGCGCGGGCACGTCGGTCGCGGGCAACTCGATCGGCCCGGGCGTCGTGATCGACTTCTCGCGGCACGTCAACCGGGTCCTGTCGGTCGACCCGCAGGCCCGCACGGCGCGCATCGAGCCGGGCGTGGTCATGTCGACGCTCCAGAAGGCCGCGGCCCCGCACGGCCTGCGGTTCGGCCCGGACCCCTCGACGCAGAACCGCGCGACGCTCGGCGGCATGATCGGCAACAACGCGTGCGGCCCGCACGCGGTCGCCTACGGGCGCACCGCGGACAACGTGGTCGAGCTCGACGTGGTCGACGGCACGGGCCGGCGCTTCACCGCGGGCAAGGGCGACCCGACGTTCGCGGCCGTCCCGGGCCTCGCGAGGATCGTCCAGGACAACCTGGCGCTCATCCGCACCGAGTTCGGTCGGTTCGGCCGCCAGGTCTCGGGCTACTCGGTCGAGCACCTGCTGCCGGAGAACGGCTCCGACCTCGCCAAGATGCTCGTGGGCACCGAGGGCACGCTCGTGACGATCCTCGAGGCCACGGTCGCCCTGGTGCCGATGCCGAGCGCACCCACGCTCGTCGTCCTCGCCTACGAGGACATGCCCACCGCGGCCGACGACGTCCCCGCCCTCCTCTCGCTGAGCCCGCTCGCGGTCGAGGGCCTCGACGCGCGCCTCGTGGACGTGGTGCGCCGCGCCAAGGGCGCGGACTCGGTCCCCGAGCTGCCGCCGGGCGGCGGCTGGATGATGGTCGAGGTCGGGGGCGCGACCCCCGAGGAGGCGTACGCGAACGCCGAGGCGATCGTCGCGGCCTCCGCGTCGACGTCCACGCGCATCCTGCCCGCAGGTCCTGACGCCACGGCCATGTGGCAGATCCGGGCCGACGGCGCCGGGCTGGCCGGGCGCACCCCCGCGGGCGAGCAGGCGTGGCCGGGCTGGGAGGACTCCGCGGTCCCCCCGGAGAAGCTGGGCGCCTACCTGCGCGACCTCGACGCGCTCATGGCGCGCTACGGCGTCGACGGCCTGCCGTACGGGCACTTCGGCGACGGGTGCGTGCACCTGCGCATCGACATCCCGCTCGAGACGTCCGGGTCGGTGCTGCGCACCTTCATGACCGAGGCCGCGCAGCTCGTGGCCAAGTACGGCGGCTCGCTGTCGGGTGAGCACGGTGACGGGCGCGCCCGCTCGGAGCTGTTGCCCGTCATGTACTCACCCGAAGCCATCTCGCTGTTCGAGCAGATCAAGGCCCTGTTCGACCCGCAGGACGTGCTCAACCCGGGCGTGATCGTGCGCCCCAACGCGGTCGACGCGGACCTGCGCCGGCCCAGGGCGCTGCCCGTGCTGCCGACCAAGGGCGGCTTCTCGTTCAGCCACGACCACGGCGACATGACCCAGGCCGTCCACCGCTGCGTCGGTGTGGGCAAGTGCCGCGCGGACTCCTCGGCGTCGGGCGGGTTCATGTGCCCCTCGTACCAGGCGACCAAGGACGAGAAGGACGTCACGCGCGGCCGCGCCCGCGTGCTCCAGGACGCGATCAACGGCACGCTCGTGGGCGGGCTCACCTCTCCCGAGGTCCGCGACTCGCTCGACCTGTGCCTGTCATGCAAGGCGTGCTCGGCCGACTGCCCCGCAGGTGTCGACATGGCCCAGTACAAGGCCGAGGTCCTGCACCGGACCTACCAGGGCAAGCTGCGCCCCATGAACCACTACGCCCTGGGCTGGCTGCCGCGCTGGGCGCGCCTCGCGGGCATGATGCCGCGCGTCATCAACGCGGTGCTCGGCATCCGGCCGATCGCGAAGCTCGTGCTCAGCCTCGGCGGCATGGACTCGCGCCGCGAGGTGCCCCGCTTCGCCGAGGTCCCCTTCCGCACCTGGTGGAAGCGGGGAGGCGCGACGAACGGGGTGCCCGGGCTCGCCGTCGGGCAGACGCCCGGGCATCCCGCGAACCACACGCGGCCCAAGGTGGTGCTGTGGACCGACTCGTTCAGCGACGCGCTCGCGCCCTCGGTGCCGCAGTCCGCGGTCGCGGTGCTCGACGCCGCGGGCTACGACGTGATCGTGCCCGACCAGCAGGCCTGCTGCGGGCTGACCTGGATCAGCACGGGCCAGCTCGACGGCGCCCGCAAGCGCCTCGAGAACCTGCTCCAGGTCCTGGGGCCGTTCGCGGTCAACGGGATCCCGATCGTCGGGCTCGAGCCCTCGTGCACCGCGGTGCTGCGCTCCGACCTGCTCGACCTCTTCCCCGACGACCCGCGCGCGAAGGCCGTCGCGGCAGCGACCAACACCGTCGCCGAGCTGCTCACGAGCCCCGAGACGCGGCCCGCACCCGAGTCCGGGTGGAAGGTCCCCGACCTGTCCGACGTCACGGCCGTGGTCCAGCCGCACTGCCACCAGCACTCCGTCATGGGCTTCCAGGCCGACGAGAAGCTGCTGCGCGGTGCCGGCGCCACGATCGACACGCTCGCCGGGTGCTGCGGCCTCGCCGGGAACTTCGGCATGGAGAAGGGCCACTACGACGTGTCGGTGCAGGTCGCGGAGAACGCGCTCCTGCCCGCGCTGCGGGCCGCCGGGCCGAACGACATCTTCCTGGCCGACGGTTTCTCGTGCCGCACCCAGGCAGACCAGCTCGGGGGAGTGCAGGGCAAGGCGCTCGTCGAGCTGCTCGCGGAGCGCCTCTAGGGGCGCGGTGCCCGGACGTCCGGGAGGGGCTCGCCCGCCGTTGCTCCGACCTGCCACGTGAAGGGCGCGAAGTCGAGCGTCTCGTCGCGCCACGACGGCCTGCGGGCGCTGTACGCCCAGAACGGCAGCGCGACGAAGACCACGCTGAGGCCGACGAGCAGGCCCACGTACGTCGTCGGGCTGCCGACCTCGACCTGAGCGGGTGGCACGAAGCTCACGACGAGCGCGAGCGTGGCCGCGAGCAGCCCGCACCCGCCGATGACCCACACACCCACCATGCCGCCTGGCACGTGGTAGCGGCGCGGCCGGTCGGGCTGCGAGTACCGCAGCGCGATCACGGCCGCGAACATCAGGACGTACGCGACCAGGTACAGGATCACGGTGAGCTGACTCAGGAGCTGATAGGCCGCCTGGACCGACGGCAGGATCACGAACATCACGGACAGGGCCGTGACGATCGCGGCCTGCACGAGCAGGATGCGCGACGGCATGCCCGCGCGGTTGGTCCGGTGGAACCACCGGGGCAGGTAGCCCGCGCGCGCGACCGAGAGCAGCCCCGTCGCGGGGCCTGCGACCCAGGTCACGACGCCCGCGAGGACGCCCACGGCCAGCATCGCGGCCAGGACGGGTCCGGCCCAGCCGACGCCCGCCCAGCCGAGCAGCGTGTCGAACGCGGTCAGCAGGCTCTGCGTGAGGCTGATCTGCCCCTTCGGCACGACCACCGCGATCGCGAGCGTCCCCAGGACGAGCACGACGACGGCCCCGAGCGCGGCCACGAGGATCGCGATCGGGTAGTTGCGGATCGGGTTCCTGATCGACCGCACGTGGACCGCGTTCATCTCCATGCCCGCGTAGAACAGGAAGATGCCCGCGGCGAGCACGATGTTCGAGAACTTCGACAGGTCCGGCACGAACGCACCCCACGAGAGCTCGACCTGCGAGGTGTTGCCCGCCGCGAGGTAGGCGATCGCCAGGCCGATGAGGATCGTGGCGGGTACGAGCGTCCCCACGATCCCACCCCACTTCGCGACCTGCGAGAACGACCGCACGCCGCGCAGCGCGACGAGCGTCGCGAGCCAGAACACCCCGAGCACGACCGCGAGCACGAACAGCTTGTCGCCCGAGATCTGCTGGGCCGCCGCGGCGTCGCCCGTGTAGGCGAGCGTGACCGCGGCGAACGTGAGGATCGTCGGGAACCAGATGCAGCCCTCGATGAAGACCATGAGGATCGCGAGGAATCCCCACCGGCTCCCGAACGCCTCACCGACCCAGCGGAACATGCCGCCCTCCTCGGGCCAGCCGGTCGCGAGCTCGGCGGCCACGAGCCCCACGGGGGCCAGGAAGAACAGGGCGGCGAACAGGTAGTAGAACGTCGAGGCGAGCCCGTACTCGGCCTCGGCGGGCAGACCGCGCAGGCTCACGACCGCGACGATGTTCATGACGGCGAGGCCGGCGACCGTGATGGTCCCCGCGCCGGGTCTCGTGCGTTCTTGGCTCACGGGCTGGGCCTTCCTGCGACGGGCTGGTGCTGGGTCGGGGCCGACGGCGCGACTCACGCATCGTGGCACCGGTGGGGCGGTGGCGCGCGCGGAGGGCGCGTGGCGGGACCCCGCTGTGCCGGGCGTGGGTGAGCGCAGCGGGCGTCGGGCGTCCCGCGACGCGGGCGCGGGCTGGCAGCATGGTCGGCATGGAGTTCCAGGACGTCGTCCGTCGCCGCCGCATGGTCCGTCGCTTCACGGGGGAGCCGGTCGCGCCGCGCGCGGTCGAGCGCATGCTGCACAACGCGGTGCGCGCGCCCAACGCGGGCTTCACGCAGGGCTGGGCGTTCGTGGTCCTCGACCGGCCCGACGACGTCGCGCGCTTCTGGTCCGCGACCTCACCCGTGGTGGCGGGGGAGCCGGGCAGGGGTGGTGACGGCGCAGCGAGGTCCGCTGCGGGCGGGGCCGACGACGAGGTCCCTGCGCCCCCCGCGAAGGAGAGCCGGTGGCTCGCCGGGATGCGCACCGCCCCCGTGCTCGTGGTGGTCCTGACCTCGCGCGACGCCTACCTCGCGCGGTACGCCGAGGACGACAAGGCCCGTGCTGCGGCGCAGGCCGCGGGCGAGGACGAGTCGCCGTGGGACGTGCCGTACTGGCACGTCGACGCGGGCATGGCGTCGCTGCTCATGCTCCAGACGGCGGTCGACGAGGGGCTCGGGGCGTGCTTCTTCGGGGTGCCGCCCGGGCAGGTCGAGGCGTTGCGCGCCGAGCTCGGGGTGCCGCCCGAGCTCCTGGTCACCGGGGTGGTCGCGGTGGGGCACTCCGCGGAGCCCCTTCCTCGGGAGGGCGCGGTGGGAGCCGGGACCGGTGCTGCGCCGTCGGGCGGTTCGCCCTCGCGGCGCCCCCGGCGACCGCTCGAGGACGTGGTGCACCGCGGCGGGTGGTGAACCCGGGGCAACCCGCTGCCGCCCTGGCGCGGGACGCCCGGCGTCAGCGCAGGTCGAGCCGCATGAGCACGCGCGGGAAGCCGTTGAGCACCGAGCCGGTCGTCGCGGCCTGGGTGAAGCCCGCGTCCTCGAAGAGCTTCTTGGTGCCCGCGTACGCCATGGTCAGGTCGATCTTCCGGCCCTCGTTGTCGAGCGGGTACCCCTCGATCGCGGGCGCGCCGTGCTCGCGCGCGAACGCGACCGCGCCCTCGAGCAGCCGGTGCGAGATGCCCGCGCCTCGGTGCCCGGGGCGCACGCGCAGGCACCACACCGACCACACGTCGAGGTCGTCGACGTGCGGGATCTTGCGGTTGCGCGCGAAGGCCGTGTCGGCGCGCGGGTGGACCGCGGCCCAGCCCACGACCTCGTCCTCGTCGTAGGCGAGCACGCCCGGCGGCGGGTCCTGGCGGCAGAGCTCCTCGACGAGGGCCCCGCGCTCGGGGCCCACGAGCGCGACGTTCTCCTTCGAGCCGATGCGGTAGCTCAGGCACCAGCACACGTTGGCGTCGGGCCGCTTGGGCCCGACCATGGTCCGCACGTCGCCGAACACCGTCGCGGGCCGCACGTCGATCGCCATGCGGTCACGATGCCACCGGCATGCGGGACCGGCAATCGGCTGGTCGTCCTGAGGGGCCGGCGCCTCAGGCGCCCGAGCCCGCCCGGTCCATGGCCCGGTGCAGCTCCGCGAGCTCGTCGCGCGCCCGCACGTCCGCGGGCAGCTCGGCCCAGTCGTCGAGCGTGTCGAGGTCCACCGCGGTCCCGGTCCGCTGCACGACGGCGGCGCGCACGCCCTGCCGGGCCGCCTCGGCCAGGTGGGCCTCGAGGCTCCCGGCGCCGAACCGGAACGTGAACGGCGCGTCGGCCGCGAGCACCAGGAGGTTGGTGCCCGAGCGCGCCCGGTCGGTCGCGACGACGACCGGCGCCTCCTCGGCGAGCAGGGCCTCGACGTCCTCGACCGTGAGGGCGGGGAGGTCCGCGTGGGCGACCAGGAGGCGGGCGGGCCGTGCGGCCCCCTCACCGGGCCCCGAGGTGTCGACCACGAGCTCTCGACCGACGTCGAGCGCGGCGTTCAGGCCGGGGCGGCTCGCGGGCTGCAGGACGATCTGGAGCCGGCCGGGACCGTCGCCCTCGGCGCCGGCCTCGTCGCCCTCCGCGGGCGTGCCGGTCACCGCCGCCGCACCGGGGTCGTCGTCCAGGGGTGGCGGCACGGGCGGCACCAGGCTCCCCAGCGCGCGCCACGCGAACCGCGGGTCCGACGTCACGACCAGCACCCGTCCCACGGCCTCGCTCGCGAGCAGCGTCCCGACGACGTGCCGCGCGAGCACCGCGATCAGGCGGCTGCGCTCCGCGGGGTCGAGCACCGCCGCGAGCCGCGACTTCCCTGAGGACCCGTCGCGCAGCGGCACGACCGCGACGACGCGCTGCTCGGCCGGGACGGCGCTCGCCGCACGGGCGCTCCCTGGGCGCGGGGCGCCGTCGGGCAGGTCGCCCCGCGCGGGTGACGCGTCGGGCGAGGCCGGCGTGGCGCCGTCGGGCATCATGCCGATGCCGTGGCGAGGAGCTCGCGTGCCAGCCGCTCGCGTCCCTCCGCGCCACCCATGACCGTGTCCGTCACGAGCACCTCGAGCCCCAGGGCCTCGATCGCGGGCGCGAGGTCCCGGTCCGTCTCGTCGATGCACATGACGTCGACCAGTCCCACGTACAGGCGCGCGACGCCCAGGGCCGAGACGTCGTGCCCCAGGCTCGCGAGCACCGACGCCGCGGGCCCCTTGAGCGCGCGGCCACCGATGATCGGGCTCACCGCGACACGGCGCGCGGTCGACGAGGCGAGGGCGTCGCGGACCCCCGGCACGGCCAGGACGGGTGCGATCGACAGGAACGGGTTCGACGGGGCGACGACGAGCAGGTCCGCTCCCGAGACGGCGTCGAGCACGCCCGGGGCGGGAGCCGCCTGCTCGGCGCCCACGAACGTCAGCCCCAGGACCTCGTCCCGGTGCTGGCGGGCGACGAAGTACTCCTGGAAGCCGAGCGACCCGTCGGCCGTCTCGACCACGGTCGCGACCAGGTCGTCGGTCATCGGCAGGAGGTGCGAGCGCACCCCGAGCGAGGCCGTGATCTGGGCCGTGACCTCGGACAGCGTGTCCCCGGCGCGCAGGCGGGCCGTGCGCACCACGTGGGTCGCGAGGTCCTGGTCGCCCAGCGTGAACCACGTGTCCTCGCCCAGGCGCCGCATGGCGTCGAGCGTCGCGTAGGTCTCCCCGGCCAGGCCCCAGCCGCGCACGTCGTCGGCGAGCCCTGCGAGCGTGTAGGTCACGGTGTCGAGGTCGGGGCTGATCGCGAGACCGTGGAGCTCGACGTCGTCGGCCGTGTTGACCACGACCGTGAGGTCGGCCCCCGCGAGCTCCATGCCGTGGGCGAGCTTCGCCCCACCCACACCGCCTGCCAGGACCGTCACCCGCGCGTCGTTCACCACCGGACGAGCATAGTGGGGCGGTCTGGGACGGTCGGTCCCTGGCCGCCCCTCCGAGGGGGCGAGCTCAGAGCAGCGGCAGCATGCGTCCCAGGTCCGGGACTGAGTCCGAGGTGTGGAGCGGGGCGAGCGCGCGGGCCAGGTCGTCGGTGTCGTACGGGGTGCGGCCCGTCGCGAGCCGGACCCACAGGCGCGGGTCGACGACCTCGAGGCTCCACCCGCCGCGCGTCACGACGATACGCAGCAGCTCGGCCGCGACCAGGTCCAGGGCAGCGCGGTCGACGGCCTTCTCCGCGACCCCCGGCAGGCTGCGCTCGAGGTCGTCGGCGTGCACGACGAGCTCGATGAGCCGGGAGACGACCATGTCGCGCAGCGTGATGGGGCCGCGGCGGGCCTGGATCACGGTCTCGGTCGGGGCGAGCTCGTCGAGGCGCGCGAACGCCCGGCGTGCGTAGCCCGAGACCGCTGTGAGGCGGTCGGCCGCGATCTCCTCGTCGAGCGCGCGGGTCACCTGGGCGATCTGCTCGGCGCGCTCGGGGTACGTACCGAGGTACTCGGCGAGCGTGAGCGGGTTGGTGCCGGGTGCGACGGGCGTCGCGGCGACGAGCGCGTCCATGGCGCGCCCCAGGTGCGACACGAGCTCGCCCACGGTCCAGCCCGTCAGGACGCTGGGCTGGTCGACCGCGTCGTCCAGGGTGTCGTCGAGCGAGCCGAGCCACCTCTCCAGGCGGTCCCACTGGGCGTGGAGGGCGGCGGTGGCCTCGGTCAGGTCTGCGGTCATGGGGACATCGTGCCTGGTCGGGGGCGCGGCGTCACGCGCGGTGCGCGGGGCGGGACGCGGGCGGGCTGGCAGCGGCCGCGACACGGTCGACGAACCGGGGCGCCGCCGCACACGACGCGCGACGGCCTCAGACCTGGGCGCGCTCCGCGAGGAACTGCGTGACGATGGGCCCGAGCTGGTCGAACTCGATGAGGAAGCCGTCGTGCCCGAACTCCGAGTGCAGCAGCCGCAGAGGCTGCGCCCCGGGGACCTTCTGCGCGATGCGTGCCGAGTCCGCGGGGAGGAACAGACGGTCGGTGTCGACGGCCACGACGAGCGTGCGGGCCGTGATCTGGCCCAGTGCCTCGTCGACGCCGCCCCGGTCACGGCCCAGGTCGTGCGTCAGCATGGACTCGGTGAGCACGACGTAGGAGTTCGCGTCGAAGCGGCGCGAGAGCTTGTCGCCGTGGTGGTCGAGGTAGGACTGGACGGCGTAGCGCCCGTCCGTGAACGGGTCCTCGCCGCCCTGGGGCAGCCGGCCGAAGCGCTCGTCGAGCTCGCGTGCGCTGCGGTAGGTCGCGTGCGCGATCTGCCGCGCGATGCCCAGGCCCACGTGGGGTCCCTGGTCGTCGGGCACGTCGTAGTAGTCGCCGCCGCGGTACTGCGGGTCCGCACGGATGGCGCCGATCTGCGGGTGCGCCCAGGCGATCTGGTCTCCCGAGGTCTGCGCGGCCGACGCGATGACCGCGACGGACTCGACCGAGATGCCGGACTCGGGGCCGAGGATCGCCCACTCGAGCACGCGCAGCCCGCCCATGGACGCGCCGATCACGAGCGCCCACGACGAGATGCCGAGCGCCCGCGTGAGCTCGATCTCCACGGCGACCTGGTCGCGCGTCGTGATACGCGGGAAGCGCCCGCCCCAGGGACGACCGTCGGGGGCGGCCGAGGCGGGGCCCGTGGTGCCCTGGCAGCCGCCCAGGACGTTGGGGGCGACCACGAAGTAGCGGTCGGTGTCGATCGGAGCACCGGGCCCGACCATGGCCTCCCACCAGCCGGCCGACAGGTGGCCCGGGCCGGCAGGGCCGACGACGTGCGAGTCGCCCGTCAGGGCGTGCAGGACGAGCACCGCGTTCGACCCGTCGGGCGCGAGCGTGCCCCAGGTCTCGTACGCGACGCGGACGTCCGGAAGTCGTCCCCCGGCCTCGAGGTCGAACGTGCCGACGTCCGCGAAGAGCCGGGCCCCGACAGGGTCCCCTGCGCGCCACGCGGCCGTGGCCGGCACGGGCGCCTTGGCCCTCGCACGCGAGTCCGACCCGCGCCGCGCGGGCGGGTGGGAGGACGCGGAAGGGGGCGGGGGAGTCATTGCCGACCACTGTACGGCCGGGGCGCCCGGGGCGCCCCCGCC
>NZ_JACSQF010000005.1:28016-129084 GCF_014836755.1 Oerskovia merdavium | reverse complement strand
GGGGGGGGGGGGGGGGCCCCCCGGGCCGTCCAGAATCGTCATCGTGGGACCCGGTGCCCTACTCCGCCACGACCGAGGCAGCGGCCGCGGCGTCGGCTCCCTGCGCGGACTTGGCGGCGATGAAGCCCGCCTCGAGGTCCGCGAGGATGTCGTCGACGTGCTCGATCCCGACGGACAGGCGGACGAGGCCGGGCGTGACGCCCGCCTTGACCTGCTCCTCGGGGGTGAGCTGGGCGTGCGTCGTGGACGCCGGGTGGATGACGAGCGAGCGGACGTCGCCGATGTTGGCGACGTTCGAGTGGAGCGCGAGCGCCGAGACGAACGCCTGGCCGGCCTCGGCCCCGCCGTCGAGCTCGAACGCGACGATCGCGCCCGCACCGCGCGGCGTGTACTTCTGCGCGTTGGCGTACCAGGGGCTCGACGGGAGTCCCGCGTAGCCCACGGACAGGACGTCGTCGCGCGACTCGAGCCAGGCCGCGACGGTCTTGGCGTTCTCGACGTGACGCTCGACGCGCAGCGACAGCGTCTCGATCCCCTGGGCGATGAGGAACGCGTTGAACGGCGAGATGGCCGACCCCAGGTCGCGCAGGAGCTGCACGCGCGCCTTGAGG
This sequence comes from Oerskovia merdavium, assembly GCF_014836755.1. GTDB lineage: Bacteria > Actinomycetota > Actinomycetes > Actinomycetales > Cellulomonadaceae > Oerskovia > Oerskovia merdavium. Next base: position 128,473 of record NZ_JACSQF010000005.1, on the reverse strand, counting down.
ATGTACGCGAGGTTCGCGCCGAGGATGCCGTCCACGCCCAGGTCGCGGGCGTACACGATCCCGTTGTAGCTGGGGTCCGGCGTGTTGAAGCTCGCGAAGCGCTCGGGGTCCTTCGAGAAGTCGAAGCTGCCGGAGTCGACGATCACGCCGCCGATCGCCGAGCCGTGCCCGCCGAGGTACTTGGTCGCGGAGTGGATGACGATGTCCGCGCCGAACTCGATGGGGCGCAGGAGGTAGGGCGTCGCGACCGTGTTGTCGACGATGAGCGGGACCCCGACCTCGTGCGCGGCGGCGGCCACGGCCTCGATGTCGAGGATGTCTGCCTTCGGGTTGGGGATGGTCTCGGCGAAGAACGCCTTGGTGTTCGGGCGGGCCGCGTCGCGCCACGCCTGCGGGTCGTGGGGGTCGGTGACCCACGTGGTCTCGATGCCGAGCTTGGCGAGCGAGTACTGGAGCAGGTTGTACGTGCCCCCGTACAGCGACGGGCTGGCCACGACGTGGTCGCCCGCCTCGGCGACGTTGAGGATCGCGAACGTCGTCGCGGCCTGGCCCGACGCGAGGAGGAGCGCGCCCACGCCGCCCTCGAGGTTGGCGATGCGGTTCTCGACGACCTCGGCGGTCGGGTTGCCGATGCGCGTGTAGATGGGGCCGAGGTCCTTGAGGGCGAACCGGTCGGCCGCGACGCCCGCGTCGGGGAAGACGAACGACGTGGTCTGGTAGATGGGCAGCGCGCGGGCCCCGGTGGTGGGGTCGGGCGTCTGGCCGGCGTGGATCTGTCGGGTCTCGAAGGACCAGCGGGGCTCGGTGCTCATGATGACTCCTGGAAGGGGGAGGGGAGCCGCAGGAGGGGCCGTTCCTGGCCGGGGTCCGCGGCGGGGCAGTGGGTGGACTGGTGCGCACGCGGGGGTGCGGGCCTTCCGGACGAGGCTGGCCGGCTCCTGCCGACGTCGTGGTCGGCGGGTGCAGCTCGTCCCGGAGGGGGTCCGCAGGCAGGCGAACGTGCGCTGGGGGTCAGCTACACATTCGGCGGCAGGTCATGCTGTCGAGAGTAGGTCGGTATCTCATCCGGCGAAACCCGCGTCTTGCGATGTGAGATCTGCCGGGTCGCGCGGCACTGTCCGACCCTGTTGCGTGCCAGGGTCGGCTCGCGCGCGGTCGCGCGACCGGGGAGACTGGACGTCCGCCGCGCCCGCGGCGGCGCCCGTCCGCCCGTCGCGGCAGGGGTGTGTCGTCGATCGATCGGGGAACCCTGGTGCACCCGTTCCCCCCTGCCCGACGGCGCAGCGCGCCCCTCGAGGGCACGTCACCACGGCGAGCGGGCCGTGCCGTGCTCGTCGGGGCCCTGGTCGTGACGCTCGGCGGCGGGATCGCCCCGTCCGTCCATGCCGAACCGCCGACCGACGACGACGTCCGTTCTGCCCAGCAGGACGAGCAGGCCGCAGGGTCGCGGGTGGCCGAGATCGAGGCCGACCTCGCCAGGCTCGCCGAGCAGCGGGACGACGCCTGGGTCCGGGCCGGCCTCGCAGCCGAGGACTACGCCGACGCGCAGGCTGCGCTCGACGCGGCACGCATCGAGGTCGAGGCAGCGCAGACCGCCCTCACGACGGCCGAGGCCGGCGAGGCCGAGTCCCGCTCGGCCATGGGCGCCGTCTACCGTGCCTCCCGGCAGTCGGGCGGGTCGCTCGACGCGCTGCAGGTCGTCGTGGAGTCGGACGGGCTCGACCAGATCGTCGAGTCCGAGCGCGCCCAGAAGCTCACGGGCCGCAAGGTCCAGACCGTCGCCGACGGGCACCGCACCGCCCGGGCGCTCGCGGACGCCGCCAGGGCACGGGCGACCGCCGCCGAGGAGGCGCGTGTCGCGGCCTCGGAGCGTGCCGAGGAGACGTTCGCCGCGGCGCAGGAGGCGCAGCAGGCGATCGAGGGCTCGATCCGGACCGCAGCCGCTCGGCGCGACGAGCTCATCGCCGACCTCGCGGCCGCGCGTGCCACGACCGTCGAGGTCGAGCGGGCGCGCCAGGACGCGCTCGACGCCGAGCGCGAGCTCGCTGCCGAGCGCCAGGCGCAGGCCGAGCGCGACGCCCTGGCCGTGCCCACGCCTCCCGTGACGACTCCCGACCCCCCGGTCGTTCCGCCGTCGGGCGGGGGGAGCGCTCCGGTGACCCCGCCCGTCACGCCTCCCGTGACGACTCCCGACCCCCCGGTCGCCCCACCGGTGGCGCCTCCCGTCACGCCGCCCGTGACGCCCCCGGTCACTCCGCCGGTGACACCTCCCGTGACCTCGCCCGGGTCGGGCGCCGCCAAGGGGCAGGCCGCCGTCGACTGGGCGCGCACCAAGATCGGCGCGCCGTACCTGTGGGGCGGCAACGGGCCCGCGTACGACTGCTCGGGCCTCACGTCGCAGGCCTGGGCCAGCGTGGGCGTGAGCATCTCGCGGACCTCGCGCTCGCAGTACGCGAAGGTCGCCAAGATCGGCTACGACCAGCTCCGACCCGGCGACCTCATCTTCTACGGCGCCGACCCGCAGGACCCGAGCTCGATCTGGCACGTCGCGATGTACGTCGGGAACGGCCAGATGATCGAGGCCATCTACGCGGGCGTTCCCGTGAAGATCAGCGCCGTCCGCTACAAGGACTCGATGCCGTACGCAGGGCGGCCGTAGGCCTCTCCCAGGGACCGTCTCGACGGTGCCGGCCGGACATGACCGTGCCGGCCGGACATGACGGTGCCGGCCGGGCTCGACGTCCGTGATCGGGACGGTGCCCGACGAGGGCGGCGGCGAGGGGACGCAGGCGCGTACGACCCGACGCACGAGGACCCGGCCTCCTGGTGAAGACCGGGTCCTCGTGGTGGTTCGTGGCCGTTCGTCGGCCGGCCCTGCAGAGTGCGCGAGGGTCAGTGACCGGGCGTGTGGTAGCCGCTGTCGATCGCGCGCTGGATGGAGCGCTCGATCTCGGCCTCGGCCTCGGTGCGACCGGTCCAGTGGGCGCCCTCGACGGACTTGCCCGGCTCGAGGTCCTTGTAGACCTCGAAGAAGTGCTGGATCTCGAGACGGTGGAAGTCCGACACGTCGTCGATGTCCTGGCGCCACGCGGCACGCTGGTCGCCTGTCGGCACGCACAGGACCTTGTCGTCGCCCCCGGCCTCGTCGCGCATGCGGAACATGCCGAGCGCGCGGCAGCGGATCAGGCAGCCGGGGAACGTGGGCTCCTCGAGCAGGACCAGGGCGTCCAGCGGGTCGCCGTCCTCGCCGAGGGTGCCCTCGATGAACCCGTAGTCGTCCGGGTAGCGCGTCGAGGTGAACAGCATGCGGTCAAGACGGATGCGACCTGTCGCGTGGTCGACCTCGTACTTGTTGCGCTGGCCCTTCGGGATCTCGATCGTGACGTCGAACTCCACTGTTCTCCTCCAGTTGAACCGGCGCACCCGCTCTGTCGCGGTGTGGCGGTCATGAAATCGGCTGTCGTGCGCACACGGCTCCGGTGGTTCTCTGCCAGGTGGTCCGTGGGCCGACCCGAAGGGCGGCGCGGACCATCGAGGGAGACCGGGCCATCATGCGCCCTCTAGTGTGACACGAACGACCTGGGACAGCAGTGGCCCGTCCCCGGGAACGTTGCGGTTCCTGAGTGATAATGCGCACGGAGAGCGGCCCCACCCGAGGGCGCCGCCGCAGGAGGGAAGAGGATCAGATGGGTTGGGCAGCACGGTCGGCCATCACTGCGGGGATCGTGGTGGTGCTCGCAGGCGGCTACCTGACGGCCGACGCGTACGACGTCGTCCCCGGGATCCTCACGACCGCGCCCGCGGTCGCGCCCGCTGCCCCCTTCCCGGCGCCCCCGGGCGCCGTGGACGCCGCGTCACCTGCGCAGACGCTCCCGGTCCTCGACGAGAGCGCGCCCGTGCCGGACGCCGCGGAGATCGCCTCCTCGCTCGACGCGCTGGTCAAGGACCCTCGGATGGGCAGCCAGGTCGGTGGCGTCGTGCTCGACCGGATCACGGGCGAGGTGCTCGCGCAGAGCAACGCGGGGACCCCCCTGGTCCCGGCCTCGACGCAGAAGATCTTCACGGCCGCCGCTGCTCTCGCGTCGCCCGGACCTGAGGTGACGCTCACCACGAAGGTGGTCGACCTCGGGTCGGGGACGATCGCCCTCGTGGGCGGCGGCGACATGATGCTCGCGGCCGGTGCGGGGGACCCCCTCGCGGTCAACGGCCGGGCCGGGCTCGCCGACCTGGCGGCCCAGGTGGCCGGGAAGCTCCAGCTCACGGGTGCGACGACCGTGCGGCTCGTGGTCGACGACCGGTACTTCTCGGGTCCCACCGTCAGCCCGGCGGTCTTCGAGGGGAACGTGACCGCGGGCTACATCGCGCCCGTCACGGCCCTCGGGGTCGACGTGGCCCGGCTCAGCGACGCGGAGTACGCCAAGCGGAGCCCCGACCCCTCGCTCGCCGCGGGCGAGATCTTCGCGCAGCGGCTCGCCGACGTGGGCATCACGGTCACGGGCGCCCCGGAGCGAGGCGAGGCCCCGGCCGACGCCAAGGTCCTCGGGTCGGTCGAGTCCGCGACGCTCGAGGAGATCGTGGGCTACTTCCTCCAGCACTCCGACAACACCATCACCGAGGTCGTCGGTCGCCTCGTCGCGATCGACGCGGGCCTGCCCGCGACGTTCGACGGTGCGACCGAGGCGGTCCGCGCGAGCATGGGACGCCTCGGGGTCGACATGCAGGGCGCGGTGCTCGCCGACTGCTCCGGGCTGGGCGACGGGTCGGCCGTGACGGCGGACCAGCTCGCCGAGACGCTCATGCTCCTGACGGACCCGGAGCAGCCCGGCCTGCGCGCCGGTGCCGTGGGCCTGCCGATCGCGGGCCTGTCGGGGACGCTCGACGACCGTTTCCTGGCGTCTCCCGGGCGCGGCCTGGTCCGCGCCAAGACGGGCAGCCTGCCGGGCGTGACCTCGCTCGCCGGGACGGTCGTCACCGCGCAGGAGCGTCAGCTCGTGTTCGTCCTCCTCGCGGACGCGCTGCCCGAGGGCGGGTCCTACGGTGCCCGGCTGCTCATGGACGGGTTCGTCGGGGGCCTCGCGGACTGAGCGCGCTGTCGTCGGCGGGCTGGGAGCAGCGGCTACGGTGGGGCGATGACGTCTCCCGCGGTCGGTGCGCCGCTCGTCGACTGGTCCGCAGCCGCGCAGATCGCGGGCCGGGTGGCCCGGCCGGGCCCCCTGGCCTCGCGGGACGAGCTCGCGGAGCTCGTCGCGGGTCTGCGGACCGCGGCGTCGGACGCGGTCCCGCACGTGCTGCGCGTCACGCGCATGGTGCCGGCCGTGCTGCCCAGCGGTGCTGCGCCGGGGGCCGTCGCGAGCGAGGGTCCCACCGAGCTGTCGCAGGTGTTCGTGGTCGACCGCTCGCGCTGGGCGCGGGCGAACACCGAGGTCATGGCGAGCCTGACCGACGGGGTCGCGGACGCGCTGACCGGGAAGGACGACAAGCCGGTCTCGGCGACGACGGCCCTGGTGGGCGCGGCGCAGGTGGGGGCGGTGCTCGCAGCGCTGTCGAGCAGGGTGCTGGGGCAGTTCGATCCATACAGCGCCGCAGGCGGTAGTGCTGACAGCGCCGCAGGCGGTAGTGCTGACAGCGCCGCAGGCGGTGGTGCTCACGGTGCCGGAAACCCCGGCCGCCTTCTTCTGGTCGCGCCCAACGTCCTCCAGCTCGAGCGGGACCTCGACCTGGTCCCGGCCGACTTCCGGCTCTGGGTGTGCCTGCACGAGCAGACGCACGCGCTGCAGTTCGCGGCGGCACCGTGGCTCGCCAACCACCTGCGGGCTCGTGCGCACGACCTGCTCGTGGGGCTCTCGGAGTCGTCGCGCCAGATGGCCGACGCCCGGTGGCGGGAGAAGGTCGCGACCGCGGGCCGCGTCGTCGTGCGGGCGGTCCGTGGCGAGGGCGGCGTGGCCGACGGGCTGCTCACGGCGGACCAGAAGGCTGTGCTCGAGGAGGTGTCGGGGGTCATGGCGCTCCTCGAGGGGCACGCCGACGTCATGATGGACGCCGTCGGTCGCCGGACGGTCCCCACGGTGCGTCGGATCCGGGCCCAGTTCGAGGCGCGCCGCGACGGGCAGGGCAGCAGCACGCTCGACACGGTGCTGCGCCGCTTCCTCGGGATGGACGCGAAGCTCGCGCAGTACCGCGACGGTGCGGCGTTCGTCCGTGCCGTGGAGAAGCAGGTGGGGCGCGACGGGCTCAACGCGGTCTGGTCGGGCCCCGAGACCCTGCCCTCGGCGCTCGAGATCGCGGAGCCCGGCGCCTGGGTGCGTCGGGTCCACGGCTGACGGGCCGCGCCGTGGTCGGACCTCACCCCGCCGACGCCGCGGCACGGCGTGCCGTGCGCGCCGCGCTGCGCGACCTCGCGCCCGGCTCGCTCGTGCTCGTGGCCTGCTCGGGCGGTGCGGACTCGCTCGCGCTCGCGGCCGCGACCGCGTTCGTCGCCTCGCGCGACGGCGTGCGGGCGGGCGCGGTCGTGGTGGACCACGGTCTCCAGGAGGGGAGCGGCGACGTCGCGGCGCGGGCGGGCGAGCAGTGCCGTGCCCTGGGCCTCGACCCGGTCGAGGTGCGCAGCGTCCGGGTGGTGGAGCGGGGCGGGCTCGAGGCGGCCGCGCGGCACGCGCGCTACGCCCTGCTCGACGACGTCGCTCACCGCACGGGGGCGGCCGCGGTCCTGCTGGGGCACACGCTCGACGACCAGGCCGAGACCGTGCTGCTGGGTCTCGCGCGCGGGTCGGGCGCCCGCTCTCTCGCGGGCATGGCCGCGCGTCGGGGGATCTACCGGCGCCCCCTGCTGAGCCTGCGCCGGTCCGACACCGAGGCCGTGTGCGCCGCGAACGGGCTGACGTGGTGGACGGATCCCACCAACGGGGGTCCGGCCCCGCTCGACGCCGCGACCCCGGACCGGGCCGGTGGTGACCTGCCGCTGCGCTCGCAGGTGCGCACCCGGGTGCTCCCGGTGCTCGAGGACGTGCTCGGCCCGGGTGTCGCGCTCACGCTGGCCCGGACCGCCGACCAGCTCCGTGAGGACGCCGACCTGCTCGACGACCTCGCGGCCCGGCTGCTCGACCAGGCACGGGTCGACGAGCCCGACGAACCCCCCGCACCGGCGGGAGCGAGCGCCGGCGACCGGGCGGCTCCGGGCGGGTCGCCTACCGCGACCCGTGCCGTGGAGCCGGCGACCCGAGCGGACGTCGCTGTGGTGCTCGACACCCAGGTGCTGGCGGCCGCCCCGGCCGCGCTGCGCCGTCGGGCACTGCGCGCCGCGGCCCAGGAGGCCGGGAGTCCCGCCGGTTCGCTCTTCGCGAGCCACGTGGCGACGCTCGACGCCCTGGTCACCGCGTGGCGAGGCCAGGGCCCCGCCCACCTCCCGGGCGACCTTCGCGCCTCGCGCACCCGTGGGAGACTCTTCCTACGGCCTGCACGGCCCCCCTCGCTCGCGCGAACCCCATCAGCAGAACCAGCACAGGAGTGAAACCCGTGGACTCATCCGACGTCGGCAACGACCTCGAGAACATCCTCCTCACCGAGGAGCAGCTCCGCGGGAGGCTGGACGAGCTCGCCGAGCAGATCGACCGCGACTACGCGGGCAAGGACCTGCTCCTCGTGGGCGTCCTCAAGGGAGCGGTCATGGTCATGGCCGACCTCGCCCGCCGCCTGCACCACGACGTCGAGATGGACTGGATGGCCGTCTCGTCCTACGGCTCGGGCACCAAGTCCTCGGGTGTCGTGCGGATCCTCAAGGACCTCGACGCCGACCTCACGGGGCGCCACGTGCTCATCGTCGAGGACATCATCGACTCGGGCCTGACGCTCTCGTGGCTGCTGTCGAACCTGCGCAGCCGCGGCCCCGCCTCGGTCGAGGTCGCGGCGATGCTCCGCAAGCCCGACGCCGCGAAGACCGAGGTCGACGTGCGCTACATCGGCTTCGACATCCCCAACGAGTTCGTCGTGGGCTACGGCCTGGACTACGCGGAGAAGTACCGCAACCTGCCGTTCGTGGGCACGCTCGCCCCGCACGTCTACTCGTCCTGACGCCTCACACCAGCCCCGACCGGTGACGGCGGCGGGGGCGACGACCTCGGTCCCGCCTCCGCCGCCCGCCACCGCGGGGCGAGCCGCGGCCCACGCCGCGACCCGCGCGGGACGCCGCTCCTCGAAGCCACGCCCTGGGCGAACAGACCAGCCAACTGCCAGGTTGTGCGTGTAACTTCACTGGCGGAACCATTGCGCGAGTGGAGGGATGCGGGGGCTCGTCCCCGTCGCCGATGAACATCAAGAAGATTCTCAGCGGGCCGATCGTCTGGATCGTGGTGGGTCTGGCGATCCTCGGGATCGCCTTCATGGCCCTGTCCGGACCCAGCGTCCACCGCGTCGACACCTCGACCGGGCTCGAGCTCCTCAAGGACGGGAAGGTCGAGCAGGCCCTCCTGGTCGACGGGGACCAGCGCGTCCAGCTCACCCTCACCGAGAACTACGAGGTCGACGGCAAGTCCCAGGGCAAGAGCGTGGAGTTCTTCTACGTCGCGCCCCAGGGTGAGGCCGTGGTGAACGCCGTGACCGAGGCGAACCCTCCCAAGGGCTACAACTCGGAGATCGCGCGTCCCTCGTTCCTCGCGTCGGCGCTCTCGCTCATCCTGCCCTTCCTCATCATCGGGCTCGTGTTCTGGTTCCTGCTGTCCCGCATGCAGGGCGGCGGCTCCAAGGTCATGGGCTTCGGCAAGTCCAAGGCCAAGCTCGCCTCGAAGGACACCCCGCAGGTCACGTTCGCGGACGTCGCGGGCGCGGACGAGGCCGTCGAGGAGCTCTACGAGATCAAGGAGTTCCTCGCGGAGCCGGACAAGTTCCAGGCCGTGGGCGCCAAGATCCCCAAGGGCGTGCTCCTCTACGGGCCTCCCGGGACCGGCAAGACCCTCCTCGCGCGCGCCGTCGCCGGCGAGGCGGGCGTGCCGTTCTACACGATCTCCGGCTCGGACTTCGTCGAGATGTTCGTGGGCGTCGGCGCGAGCCGTGTCCGTGACCTGTTCCAGCAGGCCAAGGAGAACTCGCCGGCCATCATCTTCGTCGACGAGATCGACGCGGTCGGCCGTCACCGCGGCGCCGGCATGGGCGGCGGGCACGACGAGCGCGAGCAGACGCTGAACCAGCTCCTCGTCGAGATGGACGGGTTCGACGTCAAGACGAACGTCATCCTCATCGCGGCGACCAACCGCCCCGACATCCTCGACCCCGCACTCCTGCGCCCGGGCCGTTTCGACCGTCAGATCGCGGTCGAGGCCCCCGACCTCAAGGGCCGCGAGGCGATCCTGGCCGTGCACGCCCAGGGCAAGCCGATCGTCCCCGAGATCGACCTGGCGGCCGTCGCACGTCGCACCCCCGGCTTCACGGGTGCGGACCTCGCGAACGTGCTCAACGAGGCCGCGCTGCTCACCGCGCGCTCGGGAGCCCAGCTCATCGACGACCGCGCGCTCGACGAGGCGATCGACCGTGTGATCGCCGGCCCGCAGAAGCGGACCCGCGTGATGAACGTCAAGGAGCAGAAGATCACGGCGTACCACGAGGGCGGACACGCCCTGGTCGCCGCGGCCATGCGCTACACGGACCCCGTCACCAAGGTGACGATCCTGCCGCGCGGCCGTGCGCTCGGGTACACCATGGTCATGCCGCTCGAGGACAAGTACTCCACGACGCGCAACGAGCTGCTCGACCAGCTCGCCTACGCCATGGGCGGCCGCGTGGCCGAGGAGCTCGTGTTCCACGACCCCACGACGGGCGCCTCGAACGACATCGAGAAGGCGACCGCGATCGCCAAGAAGATGGTCACCGAGTACGGCATGAGCGAGCGCGTCGGCGCGATCAAGCTCGGGACGGGTGCGGGTGAGCCCTTCATGGGCCGCGACATGGGCCACACGCGCGACTACTCCGAGTCGGTCGCGGGCACGGTCGACCACGAGGTCCGACGCCTGGTCGAGTCGGCCCACGACGAGGCCTGGGAGGTGCTCGTCCAGTACCGCGACGTGCTCGACCACCTGGTCCTCGAGCTGCTCGAGAAGGAGACGCTCAACCAGGCCGAGCTCGCCGAGATCTTCGCTCCCGTCGTCAAGCGCGACGCGCGCGAGGTCTGGCTCTCGAGCGAGCAGCGGTCGGTCTCGCAGCGGCCCCCGGTCCTGACCGAGGCCGAGAAGGCCACCATGCCCAAGGACCCCCAGGGGCACCCCATCGTGGTCCCGCAGGACGAGGCCGCGGCTGCCGCCGACGAGCTCCCGCCCGAGCGTATCGGCGAGCTCCCTGCGGACCGTGTGGTCGACGACGGGCAGGCCTGACGTGGCCCAGGTGCCCGACCAGGGGCTGCGCGCCCCGGCGGACGTCCCCGAGTACGACGAGGAGCGGGCCCGCGCCGCGGTGCGCGAGCTCCTGCTCGCCGTGGGGGAGGACCCGGACCGCGAGGGCCTCCGGGAGACCCCGTCCCGCGTCGCCCGCGCCTACCGCGAGATCTTCGCGGGTCTGCGCCAGGAACCCTCCGACGTCCTGACCACCATGTTCGACCTCGGTCACGAGGAGATGGTGCTGGTCAAGGACATCGAGGTCTACTCGACGTGCGAGCACCACCTGGTGCCGTTCCACGGCGTCGCGCACGTCGGGTACATCCCCAACGCGGACGGACGCATCACAGGGCTGTCCAAGCTGGCCCGGCTGGTCGACGTGTTCGCGCGCCGTCCCCAGGTCCAGGAGCGCCTGACGTCGCAGATCGCCGACGCGCTCGTCGAGAACCTCGCGCCCCGTGGCGTGATCGTCGTGGTCGAGTGCGAGCACCTGTGCATGTCCATGCGGGGCGTGCGCAAGCCCGGTTCGCGGACCGTGACCTCGGCCGTGCGCGGCCAGATGCGCGACGGCGCGACCCGCGCCGAGGCCATGAGCCTGATCCTGGGACGGTAGGCACGACGCGGTGCGGTACACGCAGCACAGCACGGCCCCCGCTCTCCTGCCCGAGCTGGGGGAGCTCGACCGGACGCTCGTCATGGGCGTCGTCAACGTCACGCCCGACTCCTTCTCGGACGGCGGCGAGTGGTTCGAGCCGCGCGCGGCGATCGAGCACGGCCTCGAGCTCCTCGCCGAGGGCGCGGACGTCCTCGACGTCGGGGGCGAGTCCACGCGACCCGGTGCGGGGCGCGTCCCGGTCGAGGACGAGCTGGCCCGGGTCCTGCCCGTGATCTCCGCGCTCTCGGCCCAGGGTGCGGTCGTGAGCGTCGACACGACGCGGGCGCTCGTCGCCGAGCAGGCCGTCGCGGCGGGCGCGCGCATCATCAACGACGTCTCGGGGGGCCTCGCGGACCCGGACATGGCCGGGGTGGTCGCGAGGACCGGAGCCGTGTTCGTCGTCATGCACTGGCGCGGGCACGCGGACGTCATGGACGACCTGGAGCAGTACGACGACGTCGTGACGGACGTGCGCGACGAGCTCGCCGCACGCGTCGAGGCGCTGCGGTCGGCGGGCGTGCGGGACGAGCAGATCGTCCTGGACCCGGGCCTGGGGTTCTCCAAGGCGGGCTCCACGAACTGGCCTCTCCTGACGCACCTCGACGTCCTGCGCGGGCTGGGCTTCCCGATCCTCGTCGGTGCCTCGCGCAAGCGGTTCCTGGGGCACCTCCTCGCGGGTCCGGACGGCGAGCCCGTGCCCCCGCTCGCACGCGACGGGGCGACCGCGGCCATCACGGCTCTCGCGGCGGCAGCGGGTGCCTGGTGCGTGCGGGTGCACGCGGTCCGGTCCTCGGCAGACGCGGTGCGGGTCGCCGCGGCGTGGACTCGGGCCGGGGCGACGGGGGAAGATGCCTCCGGGGGAACGGTCGCCGAGGCGGTCGCCTCCGGCACACCGGCGGGAAGGACCGCTGGTCCCGAGGACCTGCCCGACCGGGCGGAGCAGCGGGCGCACGGCAGCGGAACGAACGACAGCGACGACAGGAGTACGACGTGAGCACAGCGTTCCAGGGAGCGGTGCACGGGACCGACGGTCGCCCCCTCGACCAGATCCGGCTCACGGGGCTCAGCGCGACGGGGCACCACGGAGTCTTCGAGCACGAGCGGATCGACGGTCAGCTGTTCCGTGCCGACGTGGTGCTGCACCTCGACACGCGGCGCGCGGCGTCCGGCGACGACCTCGAGGACACCGTGAGCTACGCGGTCGTCGCGGAGGACGTCGTCGAGGTCCTGGCCGGTTCGCCCGCCGACCTCATCGAGACCGTCGCCGAGCGGGTCGCGGCGGTCGCGCTGCGTCACCCGACGATCGAGGCGGTCGACGTCGCGATCCACAAGCCGCAGGCGCCCATCACGGTGCCGTTCGACGACGTCGAGGTCGTCATCCGTCGCGACCGCGTGAAGGTGCCCGTGGTCGCGGTCGAGTCCGCTCGCGTGGTTCCCCTCCCGGTCGGGTCGATCACCCCCGCGGTGCTCGGGAACGTCTCTGTAGGGGAGCCCGGCCCCGCCGCTGGGGCGTCCGTCGAGGCACCCGCCGTGATGCCTCCGTCGATCCCGCCCGCGGCCCCCGTCGCGGCCCCCGACCGTTCGACCGACCAGGGCTTCCTCGCGGTTCCCGAGGACCTCGGCGCTCCTGCGGCGGAGTCCGTGACGAGCAGCGTCTCGGACGCTGAGTTCGTCGAGGCGCTCGACTCGTTCTACAGCGCACCCGAGGACGCCCTGAGCGCGCCTGCTCCCGCCCCGTTCGTCGAGGAGGTCGTGGTCGAGCCCGCGGCCGTCCAGGAGGTCTCTGCCCCGGAGGCAGCTCCGGCCGTGCCCGACGACGTCGCACCGGTCTCCCTCGAGGCCCCGGCTCTCCCCGAGGCCGTGGCGCCGGAGCCGGCTCCCGACTTCGCTCCCGTGGTCGTCGAGGACGTCTCGCCCGCGCCGGCGCCGGCCGTCGTGGACGGGCCGGTCGCGGTCGACGAGGTCGTCGCGCCCGAGGCGCAGAGCGCCGAGCCGCCCGTGGTGCACGGAGCCGCGGCGTACGAGCCCGTTCCTGCTGAGTCGTTCGTGCCGGTCGTGCCCGTCGCTGCGGCCGAGCCGGTCGCAGACGAGGAGCTGGACACCCCTGCCGAGCACCCCGCAGCGGCACCCGTGCCCGCAGCCCTCGTCGAGCCGAGCGCGCCCGCGGCGTCCGTCGAGCCCGCCGTCGCCTCGATCCCCTCGGAGCCCACTGCGCCGGAGGCCCCGGCAGCGTCTGACCAGCCGGTCGAGCAGGCTCAGCCGGCGCCGATCGAGTCCTTGGCGCCGGTCGCCCCGGTCGACCCGGTCGCCCCGGTCGCCCCGGTGGCCCCGGTCGACCCGGTCCCCGTGCCGGAGCAGCCCGTCGAGATCGTGCACGTCGCGCACACCGAGCCGCCCGTCATCGGCGAGCTCGCCGAGACCGCTGAGACGGTCCCCGCGCTGGAGGCCGCCCAGCTCGCGGCCGAGGCGCCGGCCGCGGCCGAGCCGACGCCTGAGCCCGCGCTCCCTCCGGCGGCGGCCCCGGCTCCCGAGCCGACCGTACAGCCGGCACCCGAGCCCGAGCCCGTGCCGGTGACCGATCGTCTCGACGAGGCTCCTGCGGGCTTCGTGCCGGTCGTCCTCGCCCTGGGGGCGAACCTGGGAGACGCCCAGCAGACGCTCCGTGACGCGGTCACGGACCTCGACCGGATCTCCGGCCTGGAGATCACCGAGGTCTCGCCGCTCGCCCGGACCGCAGCAGTCGGCGGGCCGGACCAGCCCGACTACCTCAACGCGATCCTGCTCGCCCGCACCACCCTGTCGCCGCGAGCCCTGCTCAGGGCCTGCCAGGGCGTCGAGAACGCCCACGGACGAGTGCGTGCGGAGCGCAACGGCCCGCGCACGCTGGACGTCGACCTGATCGTCTACGGCACGGTCGCGGAGATCACCGAGGACCTCGAGCTGCCGCACCCCCGCGCGCACGAGCGGGCGTTCGTCCTGGAGCCCTGGGCGCAGGTCGCCCCCGAGGCGTTCCTGCCCGGGCTCGGCGGTGGGCCGGTCGCGACGCTCGCCGCGACGGCTCCCGACCGTGGGGGCATCCGTTGGCTCGCGCTGGACTGGTTGACGGACGCAGAGCCCGAGCCCGCCCCGGCCGCGACCCCGCCGGCGGTGCCCGTCGACGAGCCGGCTGCCGCCCCGGCGCAGGCCACCCCCGACCAGCTCGCTCCGGCCGAGCCCGCAGTCTCCGAGCCGGCGGTCCCCGAGAGGCCGGACGAGCCCGAGGCTCCTCAGGCAGCGCTCGAGCAGCCCGCGTTCGCACCTGCACCTGCACCCGCACCTGCACCGGCACCTGCACCCGTCGTCCAGGAGCGGCCGGCTGCTCCGGCGGAGCCCGCGCCGTTCGTCCCGGCCTTCCACCCCGTGCACCCCCAGGACGGTCAGGAGCCGCCGCACCCGCAGGTCCCGCCGCTGTGGTCCGACGTGTCGGCGCAGGGCGCCGCGGACCACCTGGGCGCCACCCCGCCGACGGGCTCCTCGGACGACGAGGCCCCGGCCCTCCCGAGCTGGTCCGCGCTGACGGCTCCGGCGCAGCAGGCTGCACCCGGACCGCAGCTCCCGCCGCAGACGGCAATCGCCCCCGAGCCCGTCGACCGCCCTGCCCCGGCCCCCGAGCCTGCCGCACCGGCGTTCCGCCCGGTCCATGAGTCGCCCGCCAGCGCCTTCCAGCCCGTGCACCCGGCACAGCCCGTCCCCCCTGCCCAGCCGGTCAAGCAGGAACCGATCACGGGTGTGCCCATGTCCTTCCCGGCTGACCTGCGCGGTCCGTCGAGCTGATGCAGCGCACCAAGGTCACGACGCTCCTGCTCGTCACGGTCGCCACGACGCTGCTCGGGTGGCTCGTCGTCGTCGGGCTCGAGCGCCGCGCGACCTACCTGCCCGCGGTGCCCTGGATCGTGGACGTGGCACTGGTCGGGCTGGCCGCGGCCGTGTTCTGGGCGGGGTGGGCGGTCCGCTCGTACCTCAAGGGACGTCGGCCGTCGCTCGACCCGCTGCGCGCGGCACGCACCCTGGTGCTGGCCAAGGCGGCTGCCCTCACCGGCTCGCTCCTCGCCGGGTGGTACCTGGCACAGGTCGTCGCGGTGCTCGGCGACCTGGCGATCGAGGCACGCCGCGACCGGGCGATCGCCGCAGGGATCGCGGCGGCGTGCGCGCTCGTGCTCGCCGTCGTCGGGCTCGTGGTGGAGAAGTTCTGCCAGCTCCCGCCCGAGGACACGGAGCCGGGGAACGGCGGTCGGTCGCGGGCGCCCGGCGATCACGAGCCCGAGGCCGACGCCGCGGGCTGACGCGCGTCAGCACTTCGGAGGACGCGGTGCGTGCGCCCTGGATGGGAAGATGGGGCCATGACCGACCACGCCTCCGACCATCCCGTCGACCGGGTCCCGGCGACGGCACCCAGCGGACCCTTCGACCCGCCCGGGGTGACCTGGCAGGGTGTCTCGAGCCGGCTCGTCACCGCACGGCTCGTCACGGTGGCGATCTCGCTCCTCGTGCCGTTCGTCCTGGGGGCTGTCTTCGCGCTGGTCTTCAGCCTCGTCTGGTTGTGGATCATCCCGGCCGTCGCCGTCGTGATCGGCGTCTGGTGCGTCGTGGTCGTGCCTCGGCAGGTCCGTGCGATCGGCTACGCCGAGCGCGACGAGGACCTCCTGATCCGCAAGGGCGTGATGTTCCGCTCGCTCGTGGTGGTGCCCTACGGCCGCATGCAGTACGTCGACGTGCAGGCCGGCCCGCTGGCGCGCAGGCTCCGGATCGCGCAGGTCCAGCTGCACACCGCGTCGCCCGCGACGGACGCGTCGATCGAAGGGCTCGAGCCCGCCGAGGCCGAGCGCCTGCGCGACCGTCTCGCATCGCGCGGAGAGGCACGGTTGGCCGGGCTATGACCGAGCGCAGCACTCCGCCCGAGTCTCCGCCGACCGACCTGACCTGGCATCGCGTCCATCCTGTGACCCCGGTGGTCCGGGGCTGGTCCGTGATCGCGGTCCTGCTCGTCATCGTCGGCAACCGGACCCTCGAGGGGCTCCCCGAGGGGCAGAACATGCTGGCCGGCAACGGCTGGTGGCAGATCCTGGGTGCGATCCTCGTGGTCGGCCTGATCGGCCTGGGCTACTCGGCCCTGGCGTGGCGCATGACGACCTACGCGATCGACGACGAGTCCGTCCGCCTGCACACGGGGGTCCTGTTCAGGCAGCAGCGCAAGGCGCGCCTGGACCGCCTCCAGGCGGTGGACATCGTCCAGCCGCTCGTCGCGCGCCTGTTCGGGCTCGCCGAGCTCAAGCTCGAGGTCGCAGGTGGCTCGGACTCGGGCATCAAGCTCGGCTTCCTCAAGCTCGACGAGGCGAACCACCTGCGGGCCGAGCTGCTCGCGCGGGCGGCAGGCCTGCGTCTCGGCGCGGTGCCCGCACGGCGCGCGGTCGCTCCGGGGACCCCGGCAGGGGGCGCCGTCGGTAGCCCCGCCGTCGGCGACGCTCCCCGTGGGGAGCTCGTCGCGGGGGCTCCCGTCGACGGCGCCGGTGCCCCCGGGGTGGGGGACGTCGTCGGGCACGTGCACCTGGACGCGCCCGAGGCACCCGAGCAGCCCGTCATGGAGGTCCCGCCGGGCCGCCTCATCTGGTCGCTGATCCGCACGGTCGCCATGATCGTCCTCGTCGTGGCCGTGCTCGGCCTGATCGGGGTCGCAGTCGGCACGCGCGAGATCGGGACGCTGTTCACGGCGCTCCCGCTGGTCCTGGGCGTCGGCGGCTACCTGTTCGGACGGTTCACGCGCGAGTTCAACTTCCGCAGCGCGATCTCGCCCGACGGCATCCGGCTGCGCCACGGCCTGCTCGAGACCCGCTCGCAGACCATCCCGCCCGGTCGGGTGCAGGCGATCCGTCTCACGCAGGGGCTCCTGTGGCGCAGCGCCGACTGGTGGCGCGTCGAGGTCAACGTGGCGGGCTACGGTCAGAGCTCGGACGGGACGACCAACAACAGCGTCCTGCTGCCGGTCGGCACGCGCGACGAGGCCCTGGGCGCGGTGTGGCTCGTCCTGCCGGACCTCGGCACGGCCGACCCGCGCGCGCTGCTCGACGAGGCCCTGTCCGGGATCGACGCCGGGGCGCACTTCACGACGGCCCCGCGGCGCGCGCGGATCCTCGACCCGTTGTCCTGGCGCCGCAACGGCTTCGCGGTCACGGGCCGGGCCCTGGTCCTGCGTCGCGGACGCCTGGTGCGCAGGGTGGAGATCGTGCCGCACGAGCGCACGCAGTCGCTCGGCCTCGAGCAGGGACCGTGGCAGCGGCGCCTGCGGGTCGCGACGTTCGCGGTCCACTCGGTGCCCGGCCCCGTCACGCCGTCGGTGCCCCACCTGGACGAGCACGTCGCGGGAGCGCTCATGGACGAGCAGGCACGGCGTGCCCGCGAGGCGCGTGCGCACGCGGGGCCCGAGCTGTGGATGCGGCGCGACGAGGTCGCGGCAGCGGTCGAACGGATCGAGAGCGGTGAAGGAACAGGTGACTGAGGGATGACCGACCAAGGAACGCCCGAGCGCAGGCGCCCCGGGCGGCTGGGCGTGGGGGTCGTGGGCGCGGGCCGCGTGGGCGCGGTCCTGGGCAGCGCGCTGCGCGCGACGGGCCATGCGGTGGTGGGGGCGAGCGGCATCTCCGAGGCGTCGCGCGAGCGCATCGAGATGCTCCTCCCCGGGGTCCCCGTGCTCGAGGTCGAGGAGGTCGTGCGGCGTGCGGAGCTCGTCCTGCTCGCGGTGCCCGACGACGCGCTCCCGGGCCTGGTCTCGGGCCTCGCCGAGGTCGGGGCGTGGCAGGGCGGGCAGATCGTCGTGCACACGTCCGGACGGTACGGCGCGGGGGTGCTCGACCCGGCGCGCGCGCTCGGCGCGATCCCGCTCGCGATCCACCCTGCCATGACGTTCTCCGGTACCTCGCTCGACCTGTCGCGCCTCGAGGGCACGACGTTCGCGGTCACGGGACCGGCACCGGTCCAGCCCATCGGGCAGGCGCTCGTGGTCGAGCTCGGTGGCGAGCCGGTGATCCTCGAGGAGGGGGCGCGCGGGCTCTACCACGCCGCGCTCGCGCACGGCGCGAACCACCTCGTGGTCCTCGTCGCGCAGGCCGCGCAGGCCCTCGAGGCCGCGGGCGTCGAGCAGCCGGGGCGCGTGCTGGCCCCGTTGCTGTCGGCCGCGCTCGACGGCGCGACGCGGTCCGCCGACGCGGGCGGGGGAGCGGGCCCGGGGGCCATCTCGGCCCTGACGGGTCCGGTGTCGCGCGGGGACGTGGGCACGGTCGCCGAGCACCTCGAGGTCCTGCGCGCGCTGGCCGTGACCTCGGCCCAGGAGTCCGCTCCGCACGTCGCCGCGACCGACGTGCCCGCGTCCTACCGCGAGCTCAGCCGCGGAGCCACCAGCCGGGCCCTGGCCGCGGGGCGCATCGACGCCCGCCAGGCCCAGGAGCTGCTCGACGTCCTCGAGGAAGGTCAGTGATGTCTGTCCCCACGCCCACCACCGGTGCGCAGCCGCTCGTCGTGCGGACCCGCTCCGCGCTGCGCACGGCCCTGGAGGCCCCTGCCCGGACCGCCGCCCGCGCGCCTGCGGGCGCTGCGCCGTCGGGCACCCAGGGCACCGGCCCTGCCGGACCCGACGGGCACGGCGACGCGGACCGCGCGACGCGGGCCGTCGTCATGACCATGGGTGCGCTCCACGACGGGCACCTGCAGCTCGTGCGCGCGGCGCGCGAGCGCGTCGGCCCCACGGGGCAGGTCGTCGTCACGGTCTTCGTGAACCCCTTGCAGTTCGGGCCCGACGAAGACCTCGACCGCTACCCGCGCGACCTCGACGCCGACGTGGCGCTCCTCGCAGGGCTCCCCGAGCCCGCGCCCGGCCGCCCGGCCGTGGACCTCGTGTTCGCGCCCTCGGTCGAGGAGATGTACCCCGGGGGGGACCCGATCGTGCGCGTCACGTCGGGGCGCATCGGCACGGTCCTCGAGGGGGCGTTCCGCCCCGGCCACTTCGACGGCGTGCTGACCGTGGTGCTCAAGCTCCTGCACCTGACGCGGCCCGACGTCGCGTTCTACGGCGAGAAGGACGCGCAGCAGCTCCTCGCGATCCGCCGCATGGTCGCCGACCTGAACGTCGACGTCGAGGTCGTCGGTGTGCCGATCGTGCGCGACGACGACGGGCTCGCGCTGTCCTCGCGGAACGCGTACCTGTCCGCGCAGGAGCGCGCCGACGCGCTGACGCTGAGCCGGGCTCTGCGTGCCGGAGCCGAGGCCGCCGCGGCGGGACAGGGCGGTGCGGGGGCCATCGAGGTGGCCTCGGGAATGCTCAACGAGCACCCCGGCGTTGTGGTCGATTACCTCGCGCTGGTCGACCCGACTACCGTGGACGACCTGGAACCGGAGTACGTGGGACCCGCGCTGCTGCTCGTGGCGGCACGTGTGGGCTCCACCCGACTGATCGACAACCTGGCCGTGGACGTGGCGCCCCCCGTCACGAGCACGGCCCGCCCAGGAGGCACGCAGTGACCCAGACGGGACCGCAGGACGGCACGCGCCGCCCCGCTTCCTTGCAGCGACCCATGATGATCGGGAAGATCCACCGCGCCACCGTGACGCAGGCGGACCTCCACTACGTCGGGTCCGTGACCGTGGACGTGGACCTCCTCGAGGCCGCGGACATCATCTCCGGCCAGCAGGTCGACATCGTCGACGTCACCAACGGCTCACGCCTGACGACGTACGCGATCCCGGGCGAGCGCGGCTCGGGCAAGGTCTGCATCAACGGTGCGGCCGCGCACCTGGTGCACCCCGGGGACACCGTCATCCTCATCGCCTACGGCATGATCGCCGACCACGAGGCGCGCCACTTCTTGCCGAACGTCGTGTTCGTCGACGAGGAGAACCGCATCGTCGAGGTCAGCGACGAGCCGGGCCTCGTGCCCGAGGGGTACGACCTCGAGCCGAGCGGGCTGCCCATCGCCCCCTTCCAGTCCGCCTCGGTCGAGTGACCCAGGCCGCGCAGGCGCCGCTCGTCGAGTCCGCGCAGGGCTACCTGCCGGGCGTGGACGGCCGGGTTCCCCGCCGTCTCGCCCGCCGCCTGGCGGCCCCCGCCCCGGGGTGGACGACGACGGCCGACGCGATCGTCGTCGGATCCGGCATCGCGGGGCTCACCGCGGCGCTCGAGCTGCGCACGCACGTCCCGCGCGTCCTGCTGGTGACCAAGGGCGAGCTGTCGTCCGGGTCGACCGTCTGGGCGCAGGGCGGCATCGCCGCGGCGCTCGACCCGTCGGACTCCCCGGCAGCCCACCTCGAGGACACGCTCGCAGCGGGCGGGGGCCTGTGCGACCCGGCAGCGGTCGAGGTCCTCGTGACCGAGGGGCCGGAGCGCGTGCGCGAGCTCGTGGGACGCGGGGCGAACTTCGACCTCGCGCCCGGCGGCGACATCGCGCTCACGCGCGAGGGCGGCCACCACGCGGACCGCATCGCGCACGCAGGCGGCGACGCCACGGGCGCGGAGATCTCCCGGGCGCTCGTGGCCCAGCTCGAGGCCGTGCTCGCCGACCCGGGCATCGAGGTCATCGAGAACGCGCTCGTGCTCGACGTCCTGACCACCTCGCCCGACGCCCCGGGCGGCGAGCGGGCGTGCGGCGTCACGCTCCACGTGCGCGGCGAGGGGTCGCGCGACGGCGTGGGCGCGGCCCTCGGCCGGGCGGTCGTGCTCGCGACGGGCGGGATCGGCCAGGTCTTCCGCTCCTCGACCAACCCGCCCCAGGCCACGGGCGACGGCATGGCAGCCGCGCTGCGGGCCGGCGCGACGCTCGGCGACGTCGAGTTCGTGCAGTTCCACCCGACCGTGCTGTGGCTCGGTCTCGGCGCCAAGGGGCAGCTCCCGCTGATCTCGGAGGCCGTGCGCGGTGAGGGCGCGATCCTCCTCGACACCGACGGCCACCGGTTCATGCCCGCGGTCCACCCGATGGCGGAGCTCGCTCCGCGGGACGTCGTGGCGCACGCGATCGTGCGCCAGATGGCGGCCACGGGCTCCGACCACGTCCTGCTCGACGCCCGGCACCTCGGCGCCGACTTCCTGCGCAAGCGGTTCCCGACGATCACCGAGCGCCTGCTCGACCAGGGCATCGACCTGACCGAGGAGCCGATCCCGGTCGCGCCCGCCCAGCACTACCACTCGGGCGGGATCGTCACGGACCTGCACGGGCGCTCGACGCTCGACGGCCTCTACGCCGTGGGCGAGGTCGCGTGCACCGGGGTGCACGGCGCGAACCGGCTCGCGTCGAACTCCCTCCTGGAGGGCCTGGTCTTCGCCTACCGTGCCGCGCGGGAGATCACCGCGCGCGTCGCGGCCGGCGAGCTGCCGCTCGGCGAGCCCGTGGAACGGGCCGGCGAGGCCGCGCTCGTGCCCGCGGCGGCCCGGTCGCGCGTCCAGTCGATCTCGTCGGCAGGGCCGGGCGTGATCCGCGACGGCGAGGGGCTGCGCACCGCGGCCGACAAGCTCGCGGCGGTCCGCACGGACGCCCACCGGGCGACCGACGTGGTCGCGGCGCCGCAGACCGCCGAGTGGGAGACGACGAACGTCCACCAGGTGGCGACCGCGCTGACCGAGGCGGCGCTGCTGCGCGAGGAGAGCCGGGGCGGGCACTTCCGCACCGACTTCCCGGAGGTTCGCCCCGCGTGGGCCCGGCGGATCGAGGTCACGCTCGGTGCCGACGGGGAGCTGCGGCTCGTCTGAGGTACGGAGCGGACCGGGGGGCGCGGCCGACCGGGGGTAGCGTGAGCGCGTGAACTCTCCCTCTCTCATCGAGCCCGGTCTCGACCCCCGGTGGGTCGCCGACATCGTCACGCGTGCCCTCGACGAGGACCTCGGCCCCACGCCCGGCCGGGACGTGACCACCCAGGCGACCGTGCCGCCGTCGGGCACGGGGACGGCCCACCTCGTGGCGCGCGCCGACGGCGTCGTGGCCGGCCTCGTGGTCGTGGAGGAGGTCACCCGGCAGGTCGCCGAGCGCTTCGGGCTCGCGCCCGTCACGGTCACCTTCACCGCGCAGGACGGCGACGCCGTGACCCGCGGCCGTGTCCTCGCGGCCCTCACGGGCCCGGTCCAGGTGATCCTCACGGCCGAGCGCACGCTCCTCAACCTCGCGAGCCGGGCGAGCGGCGTCGCGACCGCGACCCGCGCGTGGGCCCGCGAGCTCGACGGCACGGGCGCCCAGGTGCTTGACACGCGCAAGACCACCCCGGGCCTGCGCGCCCTCGAGAAGTACGCGGTGCGCGCCGGCGGTGGCACGAACAAGCGCATGGGGCTCTACGACGTCGCGATGGTCAAGGACAACCACGTCGTCGCCGCGGGCTCGGTGGCGGGAGCGATCGAGGCCGTCCGTGCGATGTTCCCCGACGTCCTGATCCAGGTCGAGGCCGACACGACCGACCAGGCCATGGAGGCCCTCGACGCGGGCGCCGACTTCCTGCTCCTCGACAACATGCCCACGCCCGTGCTCGCGGACACCGTCCGCCGGGTGCGCGAGCGCGAGGGCGTCCCGGGCGGTCCCGCGAAGATCGAGCTCGAGGCCACGGGCAACCTGACCCTCGACCGGGCGCGCGAGGTCGCCGGGACCGGGGTCGACTACCTGTCGGTCGGTGCCCTCACGCACTCGGCGCCCATCCTCGACCTGGCCCTCGACCTGATCGGCTGAGCCGCCCCGCCCTGCGGACGGGACGGGACGAGCACCGCGGGGGAGCGCCGGAGACCCTTCCGGCGCTCCCCGGTAGAATCGACGCGTGACCTCCCCCGATCCCGCTGCCGCTGCCGTGCCCGCTTCCGACGAGACGCCCGTCGTGCCCACCGCCCCGGTGCCGGTCGACGAGTCCGACGACCTCCCCGAGCAGCTGCGGGTCCGGCGCGAGAAGCGCGAGCGCCTGCTGGCGCAGGGCGAGGAGGCGTACCCGGTCTCGGTGCCGCGCACGCACACGATCGCCCAGGTCCGTGCGGCGTACGAGCACCTGGAGAGCGGCCAGGAGACCGACGACGTCGTGGGCGTGGCCGGTCGTGTCGTGTTCCTGCGCAACACGGGCAAGCTCTGCTTCGTCACGCTCCAGGACGGTGAGGGCAACCGTCTCCAGGTCATGCTGAGCCAGGCCGTCGTGGGCGAGGAGTCGCTCGCCGCGTTCAAGGCCGACGTCGACCTGGGGGACCACCTGTTCGCCCACGGGCGCGTCATCAGCTCGCGCCGCGGTGAGCTGAGCATCTTCGCGGACGAGTGGAAGATCGCCGCGAAGTCGCTGCGTCCGCTGCCCGTGCTGCACAAGGAGCTCTCGGAGGAGAGCCGGGTCCGCCAGCGCTACGTCGACCTGATCGCCCGCCCTGCCGCGCGCGACATGGTCCGCCTGCGCGCGGGCGTGGTGCGGTCGTTGCGCGAGAACTTCCACGAGCGCGGCTATCTCGAGGTCGAGACGCCCATGCTGCAGACCATTCACGGTGGTGCGGCGGCGCGTCCGTTCACGACGCACATGAATGCGTTCGACATGGAGCTGTATCTGCGGATCGCTCCCGAGCTCTTCCTCAAGCGTGCGGTCGTCGGAGGTGTCGAGCGCGTGTTCGAGATCAACCGCAACTTCCGTAACGAGGGCGCCGACTCGACGCACTCGCCGGAATTCGCGATGCTCGAGGCGTACGAGGCCTACGGCGACTACAACACCATGGCCGAGCTGACCCAGAACCTCGTGCAGCGTGCCGCGCTGGACACCTTGGGAACCACGGTGGTCGAGCTTCCGGGCGGTGAGGAATACGACCTCGGCGGTGAATGGGCGCAGCTCAAGATGTACGACTCGCTCTCCGAGGCGCTGGGAGAGGAGATCACCCCGGAAACGTCGGTGGAACACCTGTCCAAGATCGCGGACCGCCTCGAGATCTCCTACGACACCAAGCGTGCCGGGCACGGCAAGCTCGTCGAGGCGATCTGGGAGCACCTCGTGGGCGACCACCTGTACGCACCGACGTTCGTCCGCGACTTCCCGGTCGAGACCTCCCCCTTGACCCGCGACCACCGCACCGTCAAGGGGCAGGTCGAGAAGTGGGACCTCTACGTCCGCGGATTCGAGCTGGCCACGGCCTATTCGGAGCTCGTCGACCCGGTCATCCAGCGTCAGCGTTTCGAGGCGCAGGCGCTCCTGGCCGCAGCGGGTGACGACGAGGCCATGCGCCTCGACGAGGACTTCCTCACAGCCATGGAGTACGCGATGCCCCCGTCGGGCGGCATGGGCATGGGGCTGGACCGCCTGCTCATGGCCCTGACCGGCCACGGGATCCGCGAGACCATCCTCTTCCCGCTGGTCAAGCCTGCTCAGTGACGTCCAGGTGACGGTGCGGGGGCTGGGTGCGTCGCGGGAGACGTACCCAGCACCCGTGAGCCGGTCGTAGACTGGCGGGCATGACTGATTTCTGGCCGGCCGTCTATGCGCTGATCCCGTCGGTCGGGGTCGGTATCCTCTTCTTTTTCGCGATGCGCGCCATCATCCGTTCGGACCGCACGGAACGCCTTGCCATGGCAGAGCTCGACGCCCAGGCGGACGCGGCAGAGCGTCAGGAACGGGCGGCACAGGAATCCTCGACGACTTCTCGGTAGCCCGGCACGCTGCTTTCGCTTTGACGTGATTCCATGAGAATGGCACACTTCGAGATACCAGCATCAATTCTCGAAGACGCGAGGTAGCACTGTGGCACAGAAGGTTCAGGTAATTCTCGTCGACGACGTCGACGGTGGGTCTGCCGACGAGTCCGTGACGTTCGCCCTCGACGGCGTCTCCTACGAGATCGACCTCAGCTCGGCGCACGCCGAGGAATTGCGTGAAGCATTCTCGAAGTGGGTCGGTCACGCGCGCAAGGTCACGCGTGGCGCTGCGCGTCCGGCGGCCAAGAAGGCGCGTTCTTCCGCAGCCGGCCCGTCGCGTGCGACGGAGATCCGTGAATGGGCCCGGAACAACGGCTACACGGTGAGCGAGCGCGGTCGTATCTCGGCCGACATCCAGCAGGCATTCGACGCGGCGAACTGAATTCGCCGACGTCTTCCGTCAGGGGCGTCCTGACCGGTTCTCCGCAGCGCGGAGGCCTGGTCAGGACGCCCCTGACGCATGTCCGGGTGCTACTAGGCTCTGTGCATGACTTCTACCTCGTCGGCGCCCGTGGCCGCCGCGACCTCTCGGACCCTGTGGCTCGGTACGTACCCGGACGGGGCGGACGCCGGGAGCGGCGAGGGGATCTGGCGTCTCGAGGTCGACGCGGCCACGGGTGAGCTGGGCGAGGCGGCACTGGTCGCGGTCACGCCCTCGCCGTCCTTCCTCGCGCTCGACCCGGACGGCTCCCGGCTGTACGCGGTCACGGAGACCGAGCACGGTGCGGTGAGCGGGTTCGCGCTCACGGCGGACGGTGGGCTCGCCCCGCTGGGCGTCGTGCCCAGCGGTGGCTCCTACCCCTGCCACGTCG
Organism: Oerskovia merdavium; assembly: GCF_014836755.1. Taxonomy (GTDB): domain Bacteria; phylum Actinomycetota; class Actinomycetes; order Actinomycetales; family Cellulomonadaceae; genus Oerskovia; species Oerskovia merdavium. The sequence goes on along the minus strand of NZ_JACSQF010000005.1, from coordinate 102,951 downwards.
TGGCGGTCGACGACGCCCTGTGGGTGGCCAACTACGGTGACGGCACGTTCGCGGTGCTGCCGCTCGACGCCGAGGGAGCCCCGACCGAGGCGCTGCGGCTCGGGCACCAGGGCACGGGACCCGACGCCGAGCGCCAGGAAGGACCGCACGCCCACTTCGTCGGCGAGGTCGGGGGCGCGCCGGTCGTGGCGGACCTGGGGACGGACGAGCTGCGCGCCTACCCGCGCGCGCTCGACGCGCTGCGGGCCCAGGCGGACGGCGGGGTCCCCGCGCGAGTCCTCGCGACGTTCCCCGGCGGTGCGGGGCCGCGTCACTTCGCGGTCCTGCCCGGCGAGGCCGGGGCGCAGGGAGCCCCCGCGGCCCTGCTCGTCGCGACCGAGCTCGACTCGCGCGTCTACGTCCTGGTCCCGGCCGCGGACGGCTCGTTCGAGGTGGCGAGCTCGGTCCCGGCGACCGCGGCCCCGCTGCCCGCGGGGGGCCGCAGCTACCCCTCGCACGTCGCGCTGAGCGCGGACGGCTCGTGCCTGTTCGTCGCGATCCGGGGGGCGGACGTGCTCTCGACGTTCGCCGTCACGCGGGACGCCGCAGGGCCCGACGGCGCCGCTCCCGTCCTCGAGCACCTCGCCGACTCCCCGCTGGGCGGGGCGTGGCCGCGGCACTTCGCGGTGCTGGCCCCCGTGGGCGACGGCACTCCTGCGGGCGACCTGGTGGTCGTCGCGAACCAGAACTCCTCCAACCTCACGGTCCTGCGGATCGACCGGGAGGACGGGTCGGGCGTGCTCGTCGACGAGCTGGCGGTCCCCGTGCCCGCGTGCGTCGTGGAGGCCTGAGCGCCGTGAAGGAGTCCCCGCGCATCGCGATGCTCTCGGTGCACACCTCGCCGCTCGACCAGCCCGGGACGGGCGACGCGGGCGGCATGAACGTGTACATCACCGAGCTGTCGCGGGCGCTCGCGCGACGCGGGGCGAAGGTCGAGATCTTCACGCGCGCGACGTCGTCGGCCCAGCCTCCCGTGGTCGAGGTCGAGGACGGTGTCCTGGTCCGCCACGTCGTGGCCGGTCCGTTCGAGGGGCTCGACAAGAACGACCTGCCGGGCCAGCTCTGCGCCTTCACGGCCGGGGTCCTGCGGGCCGAGGCCCGGCGGGACGCCGGCTGGTACGACGTGGTCCACACGCACTACTGGCTCTCGGGACAGGCGGGCTGGCTCGCGGCCGACCGCTGGGACGTCCCGCTCGTGAACTCGATGCACACCATGGCCCGCGTGAAGAACGCCGCGCTGGCGCCGGGTGACGCCCCGGAGCCGCTCGGTCGGATCATCGGCGAGGAACAGGTCGTCGCCGAGGCCGACGCGCTCGTGGCGAGCACGCCCGAGGAGTTCAAGGACCTCGTCGACCAGTACGGGGCCGACCCCGCGAAGGTCCACGTCGTGCCGCCGGGCGTGGACCTCGAGCTGTTCTCGCCCCCCGCGCCGGGGGAGTCCAAGGAGGCGCTGCGTGCGGCGCTCGGGCTCCCGACGGCGGGCAGGCTCGTGCTCTTCGCCGGGCGCGTCCAGCCGCTCAAGGCGCCCGACGTCCTGGTCAGGGCGCTCGGCGTCCTCGCGGACCACGACGAGCCGCTGCCGACCCTCGTGGTCCTTGGCGGCGCGAGCGGTCGTCTGACGGCCGTGCGCGAGCTCGAGGCGCTCGCGTTCCAGATGGGCGTCGCCGACCACGTGATCGTGCGCCCGCCCGTGCCGCGCGAGCAGCTCGTGCGTTACTACCGGGCCGCGGACGTCGTCGCGGTGCCGTCCCACAACGAGTCGTTCGGGCTGGTCGCGGCCGAGGCGCAGGCGTCGGGCACGCCCGTGGTCGCCGCGGCCGTCGGCGGGTTGCGGACGGTCGTCGAGGACGGGGTGTCGGGCATCCTCGTCCCCGACCACAACCCGTGGACGTGGTCGCGCACGCTGAGCGACCTCCTGGCCGACGACGCGCGTCGCGCCGAGCTCGCCTCAGGCGCCCGGCGCGTGAGCGAGCGCTACGGCTGGGACGCGACGGCCGAAGCCATGCTGTCGGTGTACGCGCAGGCGGCCGAGGTGCGGGCCGCGCGCCCCCGCTGAGAGACCGGTCGACGACTCGGTGCAGCCCGCGGAGGCGCGGCGCCCGCCGTCGTCCGCGACGAGCGGTGCCCGTGCTCGCCGGGCACCGCTGCGGACCGCTCGGGTCAGTCCTGGCGTTCGAGCACGAAGACCGGGATCTCGCGGTCGGTGCGCTCCTGGTAGTCGGCGTACGGCGGGTAGGCCTCGACCGCGCGCTTCCACCACAGGGCCTTCTCCTCGCCCGTGACCTCGCGCGCCGTGTAGTCGTGGCGCTCGGGGCCGTCCTGGAGCTCGACGTGCGGGTCCGCCACGAGGTTGTAGTACCAGACGGGGTGCTGGGGCGCTCCGCCGAGCGAGGCGACGACGGCGTAGTCGCCGTCGTGCTCGACGCGCATGAGCGGGGTCTTGCGGATCTTCCCGCTCTTGGCGCCCAGGGTCCACAGGATGACGACGGGCATCCCGTTCATGGTCGTGCCCTTGGTGCCGCCCGAGCTCTCGTAGAGCTCGGTCTGCTTGCGTGCTCGGTCGTCGGGGCTCGGTGCGTACTCTCCGGTGATGGGCATGTCTGTTCCAACGCGTGGCGCGCGTCACCATTCCCGCGGCGCGAGCTCCCGGTTCGCCGCCGGAAGTTCCACCAGGAGTTCCGTCGTGCTCCCGTGAGCTCCCGCCCGAGCTCCCCCGACGCCCGACGTGTTCCACCTTCTTCGGGGGGAACTTCCCGTTCCGTAGATGTTCGGTGACCATTTCCCGGGACAGCGCTGCCACGGTCGCCGGGGTACGGGATGATGTTGACCATGACCTACACCCTCGTGCTGCTCCGCCACGGCGAGAGCGAATGGAATGCCAAGAACCTGTTCACCGGCTGGGTGGACGTCGCACTCTCGGAGAAGGGCGTCGAGGAGGCGAAGCGCGGCGGCGAGCTCCTCAAGGAGGCCGGCATCCTGCCGGACGTCGTCCACACCTCCCTCCTGCGTCGCGCGATCACCACGGCGAACCTCGCCCTGGACGCTGCTGACCGTCACTGGATCCCCGTGAAGCGCTCGTGGCGCCTCAACGAGCGCCACTACGGTGCGCTCCAGGGCAAGGACAAGAAGCAGACGCTCGAGGAGTTCGGCGAGGAGCAGTTCATGCTGTGGCGTCGTTCCTACGACGTGCCGCCGCCCGCGATCGAGAAGGGCTCGGAGTTCTCGCAGGACGCCGACCCGCGCTACGCCGGCGAGCCCGAGGTCCTCACCGAGTGCCTCAAGGACGTCCTCGAGCGCGAGATGCCCTACTGGGAGTCGGACATCATCCCCGACCTCAAGGCCGGCAAGACCGTCCTGGTCGCCGCTCACGGCAACTCGATCCGTGCGATCGAGAAGTACCTCGACGAGATCTCGGACGAGGACATCGCGGGCCTGAACATCCCCACGGGCATCCCGGTCGTCTACGAGCTCGACGAGAACTTCAAGCCGATCGTCAAGGGTGGCACGTACCTGGACCCCGACGCCGCGGCAGCCGCCGTGGCCGCGGTCGCGAACCAGGGTCGCTGACCTCGACGCACAGCCACGAACGCCCGACGGCGCCGCACCCCCCGGGGGGGGGGGGGGGGGGCGGGGGGGCGTTCGTGGAGCGGGAGACGTGCACCGTGACGCTCGGCCCGGCACACCGGGAGGAGGGGCCCCCGGGAACCCGTTAGGCGCGCGCGGCCTGCCCGCGGTCGTCCGCGAAGTCGCCCGTGACGAGGAACGTCACGCGCTTGGCGATCGAGACGCCGTGGTCGCCGAACCGCTCGTAGTAGCGGCCCACGAGCGTCACGTCGACCGTCTCCTGCGGGGTCCCCGTCCAGTCCGGGCCCAGGACCGCCGCGAACGTGTCCTGGTGCAGGTGGTCCAGCAGGTCGTCGTCGCGCTCGACGTTCGCTGCGACCGTCAGGTCACGCGTCGTCAGGAGCGTCGTGGTGCGGCGCGCGACCCGCGTCGCGGCGTCGTGCATCTGGGCGAACGTCCCCTCCAGCAGAGGGTGGATCGCGTGCGCCGGGTAGCGGCCGCGTGCGACCTGGGCGACGTGCCGGGCGAGGTCGCCCATGCGCTCGAGCGTCGCGCTCATGCGCAGCGCGCTCACGACGACGCGGAGGTCGGTCGCGACCGGCTGCTGCTGCGCGAGCAGCAGGACGCAGCGTTCGTCGAGCTCGCGCTCGAGGGCGTCGATCGCGTGGTCGGACGCGATGACGGACTGTGCGAGCTGGAGGTCGGCAGTGAGCAGCGCCGTCCCCGCCCGACTGATGGCAGACTCGACCAAGCGACTCATCTCGGCAAGGTCGTCACCGACCTGCTTGAGCTCGGCCTCGAAGATTTCCCGCATCGCATCCCTTTCATGGTGACCAGCAACCCCCACCATGTCAGGCCAGGTGAACCGGGAGGTGAACGGTCAGGTGAACGACAGGACGCCGCCAGGTGAACTCTTGGGCGCGCCGCACCGGAACCGTCCCGGAACGGGCGCGGACGGTCCGGCGGGGTCCTCTCCGACCGTACGCTGGAACCGTGGAAGGAATCCAGGAGGGCGTCGGGCTGCTCGTCGCCGGGGTCATCGGGCTGCTCGTGGGCGTGTTCGCGACGCTCGCGTTCCGGTTCAGCGAACGCAGCGCCCACCGCATGCCCGACGGGGAGGCCCCCGAGCTCGACGAGGGGCTGGTGCGCGTGCTCGCGGTGCTGCGCTCGGCCGCCGTGGTCCTCGACGGCGAGGGCGAGGTGGTGCGGGCCAGCCCACCGGCCTATGCCTTGGGCGTGGTGCGGGGTGACGCGGTCGTGCATGCCGCGATCCTCGACATGATCGCCGAGGTCCAGCGCGACGGGGTGATCCGCGACGAGGAGCTCGAGCTCCCGCGCGGCCCGGTCGGCCGCGGCATGGTCATGCTCCAGGTCCGCGTCGCGCAGGTCGGCCCGCACCACATCCTCGTGCTCGCCGAGGACCGGACCGAGGCGCGACGCATCGACGCGATCCGCCGTGACTTCGTCGTCAACGTCTCGCACGAGCTCAAGACCCCGGTGGGCGCGCTCGCGCTGCTCGCCGAGACGGTCCAGGACGCCGCGGACGACCCCGTCGCGGTCCGCCGGTTCACCGGACGCATGCAGCAGGAGGCCACGCGCCTGTCCGCGCTGGTCCAGGAGATCATCGAGCTCTCCCGCCTCCAGGTCGCCGGCGCGCTCCAGGCCGTCACGACCGTCCCTGTGCGGGGCGTGGTCGAGGAGTCCGTCGACCGGGCGCGCACCAACGCCCAGGGCAAGGGCATCGTCCTGACGGTCGGAGGCGACCTCGACGCGGTCGTCTACGGCGACCACGCGCTGCTCGTGACCGCGGTCCGCAACCTGCTCGACAACGCGGTCGCCTACTCGGGCGAGAACACGCGCGTCGGGGTGGGCGTGAGCGTCGTCGGAGACCTTGTCGAGATCGCTGTCGTCGACCAGGGCATCGGGATCTCCGCAGGCGAGCAGCAGCGCGTGTTCGAGCGGTTCTACCGGGTCGATCCCGCGCGCTCGCGCGACACGGGCGGCACGGGCCTCGGCCTCAGCATCGTCAAGCACATCGCTGCCGACCACGGCGGCGAGGTGACCATGTGGTCCGAGCCCGGCCGTGGTTCCACGTTCACGCTGCGCATCCCGGCGGCGGACCCGACCGCGGTGGAGGCTTCGCCGTCGGGCACCGAGGGTGCTGAGGACGCAGGCGGCGCAGAGAACACCGACGGCGCGGCGGACGTTCCCGTGACCCCGCCCCTCACCGAGGCCCAGGCCCCGACCGACGTCGCCGCCCCCTCCCGGGCGGGCGACCCACAGACCGATCCCTACCCCGGCACGTCCCCCAGAACCAAGGAGGTGGGTGCGTGACGCGCATCCTGGTCGTCGAGGACGAGGAGTCGTACCGCGACCCTCTGACCTATCAGCTGGCCCGCGAGGGCTTCGACGTCGTCGAGGCGGCGACCGGGCCCGAGGCTCTGGCCGCCTACGACGCGGGCGGTGCGGACCTCGTGCTGCTCGACCTCATGCTCCCCGGCCTGAGCGGCACCGAGGTCTGCCGCGAGCTGCGCCAGCGCGGCAACGTGCCCGTCATCATGCTCACGGCCAAGGACTCCGAGATCGACAAGGTCGTGGGGCTCGAGCTCGGTGCGGACGACTACGTGACCAAGCCCTACTCGTTCCGGGAGCTCCTCGCGCGCGTGCGCGCCGTGCTGCGGCGCCAGGGCGGGCCGGAGGCCGCCGCGGGGGAGCCCGAGGACGACGGGGCGCTCGAGGTCGGTCCGGTCAAGATGGACGTCGAGCGGCACACGGTCTCGGTGCACGGCGAGCTCGTCTCGTTCCCGCTCAAGGAGTTCGACCTGCTCGAGCTGCTGCTGCGCAACGCGGGCCGGGTCCTGACGCGCGGGCAGCTCATCGACCGCGTGTGGGGGGCCGACTACGTGGGTGACACCAAGACCCTCGACGTGCACGTCAAGCGCATCCGCTCGAAGATCGAGCCCGACCCGGCGACCCCGCGCTACCTGCTGACGGTGCGTGGGCTGGGCTACAAGGTGGCCGACGGCGACGCGTAGCTCAGGTGCGGTGCCGACCCGTCGGGGCGGGCACCGGCGTGTCCGGGCCGGAGAGCTCGGACACGCCGCTCAGCCGCCGCTGGTCCCGCCGGGGTCACCGGTTCCGCCGGGGCTACCGGACGTGACGGGGCTACCGGACGTGCCGGGGCCGCTCGGCTGGTCGCCGCCGGGGCGGCGCCTCGGGCGCCCGCGCAGGGCACCGCGTCGTTCGGGTCCTCGCCGCTCCGCGGCAGGCCTGGGCGCCTGGGGGACGTCGCTGCCGTAGAGCTCGTCCCACTGCTCGGAGATGGTCTCGGTCACGCGGCGCGTGACGTGCTGGGTGAGGACCAGGCGGGCCTGGGCCCGTTCGGCGCGCAGGATCGCGCTGTGCTCCTCACGCAGCGCGATCACGGTCGACAGGGCCATGCCGATCATGACGACCGAGAACGGCAGGGCGATGAGGATCGCGGCCGTCTGCAGAGCGGTGAGCCCACCCGAGATCAGGAGGGCCATCGCGAGGAGGCCCGACAGCACGGCCCACAGGATGCGGTTCCAGACCGCGGGGTGCGGGTCGCCACCCGAGGTCAGCATCCCGACGACGAACGAGCCCGAGTCGGCCGACGTCACGAAGAACACCCCGATGAGCACGATCGCGAGCACCGTGAGGACCGGGCCGCCCGGCAGGTCGCCCAGGAGCTGGAACAGCACGGTGTCGGTGTCGACGCTCCCGTCGGCGCCTATGAGCCCGCCGTCGCCGAAGATCTGCCGGTAGAGCGCCGAGCCGCCGAAGATCGAGAACCACAGGAACGTCACGAGCGTGGGGACCAGGAGCGTGCCCATGACGAACTCGCGGATGGTGCGCCCGCGCGAGATGCGCGCGATGAAGACGCCCACGAACGGGGCCCACGAGATCCACCAGCCCCAGTAGAAGATGGTCCACGACGACTGCCACTCGAGCCCGGCGTCGCCCTGGAAGGCCGTGGTGTCGAACGTCAGGCGGATGACGTTCTGGAGGTAGTACCCCATGGACTGCACGTAGTCGCGCAGGAGGAACAGCGTGGGGCCCACCACGAGCACCGTGAGGGCCAGGACGCCGGCCAGGACCATGTTCCCGTTGGAGAGCCATTTCATGCCGCGCCCCAGGCCCGAGGCGACCGAGAGGGTCGCGACGGCCGTGATCCCGATGATCAGGCCGATCTGGAGCGCCAGGCCCGGCTCGGCGACGTTCAGGAAGCCGAGCCCGGCCCCGATCTGCAGCACACCGAAGCCCAGCGAGGTCGCGACACCGAACACCGTGCCCAGCACCGCGACGACGTCGACCACGTCGCCGAGGCGGCCCTTGACCCGGTCGCCGAGCAGGGGTTCGAGGGCCCACCGGATCGAGACGGGCCGCCCCTTGCGGTGGATCGCGTAGGCGAGCGCGAGGCCCGCGACGACGTAGATCGCCCAGGCGTGCACGCCCCAGTGAAGGTAGCTCTGCCCCATCGCGGCCTGCGCGAGGGCCGCCGGGTCGCCCGTGACGCCCGGCTTGGGCGACGCGTAGTGCGTCAGCGGCTCGGCCGCTCCCCAGTAGACGAGCCCGATCCCCATGCCGGTCGCGAACAGCATCGCGAACCACACGGGCAGCCGGAACAGCGGGGTCTCGTCGTCCTTGCCGAGGACGATGTCGCCGAAGCGGCTCAGGCCCATCCACAGCGCGAAGATGACGAACCCGGCCACGATCAGCACGTAGTACCAGCCGAACGCTCCGATCACGTCGGCCTGGAGCGTGCCCAGGACCGCCGTGGTCCCGTCCGTGAACACCATCGCGAGCAGGACGAACAGCAGGATCAGGCCGGCCGCAGGGTAGAAGACGCGGGGGTACATGCGCCCGGGCGGCACGGGGAGGGCCGCGGCGGCCCCGGCCCCGGCCTCGGTGCCCGACGCCGGGGCGGGAGCGGGGGAGGCGGCGCTGTCGCCCGCCGGCGCGGTCCCGTCCTCGCTCGCATCGCTGGTGGGGTGGTCGCTCGTGCCGTCGTCGCTCACGCGAGGTCTCCTGACGTTCGTCCGTGCGGGTCGTGCGGTGCCCGTGAGCGAGGGGCCGACGACGTGCAGGTCCGGCTCGGTCTGCTCGACGACCTGTTCCTGCCAGCGTTCCCGACCTGCCTGGATGAGGCAACCGCTGGCCCCCGGGAGGGGGCCGCGGCGACCCCGTCACAGTGGTTTATCCACAGGCCGCAAGAGTCTGTGCACTGTTCATCTGTCGTTCACCCGGACAACCGGAGCGCGTCACCCGGGCTGCTTAGCGTCGTTGTTGTCACCGGCGCTCGCTGGTGCCGCCCCCGCGTTGAACAGGATGGAAGAAGAGAGTGAAGCTCAGCCGATTCACCCGCGCAGGTTCCGCAGCAGCCGTCGGCATGCTCGCGTTGACGTTGGCAGCGTGCGGCTCGAACAGCACCGACTCCGGTGGCGACGCCACCACTGATGGCGCAGCGAGCGGCTCGACCGAGGACCTCACGGGCACGCTCGCCGGTGCCGGCGCCTCGTCCCAGGAGAAGGCCGTGGCCGGCTGGATCGCCGGCTTCGGCGACATCGCCCCCGGCGTGACCGTCAGCTACGACGCGGTCGGCTCCGGCGGAGGCCGCGAGCAGTTCCTGTCCGGCGCCACGCAGTTCGCCGGCTCCGACGCCGCCCTCAAGGAGGACGAGCTCGCGACCGCGACCGACCGCTGCTTCGGCGGCGAGGCGATCGAGGTCCCGCTCTACATCAGCCCCATCGCCGTGATCTACAACCTGCCCGGTGTCGACACCGAGCACCTCCAGCTCTCGGCCGAGACGCTCGCGAAGATCTTCAACCGCGAGATCACGACCTGGAACGACCCGGCGATCGCCGCGGAGAACGAGGGCGTCGAGCTCCCCGCGACCGCGATCATCCCCGTGAACCGCTCGGACGAGTCCGGCACCACGGAGAACTTCACCGAGTACCTCGCGGCCGCCTCGAACGGCGCCTGGCCGCACGAGGCCAGCGGCGACTGGCCCCTGTCCGGCGGTCAGTCGGGTCAGGGCACCCAGGGTGTCGTCGACACCGTCACGGGTGCCGAGGGCGCCATCGGGTACGCCGACGCCTCGCGCGCCGGTGACCTGGGCACGGTCGCGATCAAGGTCGGCGAGGAGTACGTGCCGTTCTCGCCCGAGGCCGCGGCCAAGGTCGTCGACGCCTCGCCTCGTGCGGAGGACGCGACCGACAAGCGCCTCGTCGTCGAGATCGACCGCACCACGACCGAGGCCGGCGCCTACCCGCTGGTCCTCATCTCCTACTCGATCGCCTGCGACACCTACGACAAGGCCGAGGACGCCGCGAACGTCAAGGCGTACCTGACCTACGTCGCCAGCGAGGAGGGCCAGGCACGCGCTGCCGAGGCCTCCGTCGCCGGCTCCGCCCCGATCTCGGACGCCCTGCGCACCGAGGTCCAGGCAGCGCTCGACTCGATCACCGTCAAGAGCTGATCGCAGAACTGCACACGGTCACACACCCAGGGGCGGGTCGCGTCGAGGCTGTCAGCCTGATGCGGCCCGCCACGGGCGCGTGACTCCCGGATCGTCGTCCTACCACCGCCGCACCTCAGTCATCGGAGCATCAGTGGCCGTCACCTCTCCTCCCTCCACCCGAGCCGGGCTCGGGTCCGAGCCCCAGGTCCCCGCGACCAAGGGCGGCCTGGCCGGCCGGGTCTTCGCCGGCCTGTCGACCGGTGCCGGGATCCTCATCCTCGTGGTCCTCGCCGCGGTGGCCGTGTTCCTCGTCATCGAGGCGTGGCCCGCGCTGACGGCCAGCCCCGAGGAGCTCCAGGAGATCTCCTGGTTCAAGGCGGACTCGCTGCTCGCGTACGTCGGCCCGCTCGTGTTCGGGACGCTGCTCGCCTCGATCCTGGCGCTCGCGATCGCGGTCCCGGTCTCGGTGGGCATCGCGCTCTTCATCTCGCACTACGCGCCACGGCGCCTGGCGCAGGGGCTCGGCTACCTGATCGACCTCCTCGCGGCCATCCCGAGCGTCGTGTACGGCCTGTGGGGCGCCCTGTGGCTGCTCCCGATCCTCAACCCGTTCTTCACGTGGCTGAGCGGGACGCTGGGCTTCATCCCGCTGTTCGCGGGCTACCAGGCCCCGGCCAAGAACATCATGTCGGCCTCGATCGTCCTCGCGGTCATGATCCTGCCGATCATCACGGCGGTCTCGCGCGAGGTGTTCCTCCAGACCCCGGTGCTCCACGAGGAGGCCTCCCTGGCCCTCGGTGCGACGCGCTGGGAGATGGTCCGCATGGCGGTCCTGCCGTTCGGCCGCTCGGGCGTGATCAGCGCCTCGATGCTGGGCCTCGGCCGCGCGCTCGGCGAGACCATGGCCGTGCTCATGGTCATCTCGCCCGGGTTCCTCTACTCGCTGTTCCTCCTCAAGCCGGGGCAGCAGCAGACGATCGCCGCGAACATCGCCTCGAAGTTCCCTGAGGCGAGCGGCCTCGCGGTGAGCACCCTCATCGCGACGGGCCTCGCGCTGTTCGTCATCACGTTCGTCGTCAACATGATCGCGCGCTGGATCATCGCGCGCCGCAAGGAATTCTCGGGAGCGAACTGATGACGGTCACCGACCTCACCCCCGCCACGCCCGGCGTCCCGGACGGCTCGGGCACCGTCCAGCTCGTCGCGACGCAGAAGCGACTGCCGCGCTGGGCGCCGTGGGCCTTCGCCGCGGGCGGCGTGCTCGTCGCGTTCGGCATCCTCGCGGTCACGGGCACCCCGACGATCGCGGGCGTCCTGGGGCTGGGAGCCGTGCTCTACGCCCTGGGCCTCACCATCACCTCGCGCGTCGTCGAGGGCGCCCGCTGGGCCACCGACCGCCTCGCGACCACGCTCGTCACGTTCGCGTTCCTGCTCGCGCTCATCCCGCTGGTCTCGCTCCTGTGGATCGTGGTCACGCGCGGCGCGAAGCTCTTCGGGGCGACGTTCCTGTCGACCGACATGGTCGGCGTCTACGGCGACATGACGAGCGGCGGGATCTGGCACGCGATCGTCGGAACGCTCCTCATCACGGGGGCCGCGACGATCATCTCGGTCCCGATCGGCCTGCTCACCGCGATCTACCTCGTCGAGTACGGGCGCGGCGCCCTGGCCCGCTGGATCACGTTCCTCGTGGACGTCATGACGGGCATCCCGTCGATCGTCGCGGGGCTGTTCGCGTTCTCGCTCTTCACGCTGATCTTCGGCCCGGCGTACCGCGCCGGGATCATGGGCGCGGTCGCGCTGTCGCTGCTCATGACCCCCGTCGTGATCCGTTCGGTCGAGGAGATGCTGCGCCTGGTCCCCAACGAGCTGCGCGAGGCGTCGCTCGCCCTGGGCGTGCCCAAGTGGCTCACGATCGTCAAGGTCGTCCTGCGGACCTCGATCGCGGGCATCGTCACGGGCGTCATGCTCTCGATCGCCCGCGTCATCGGGGAGACGGCACCCCTGCTCCTCACGGTCGGTCTCATCACGCAGGTCAACTGGGACCTCTTCGACGGTCGCATGGCGACCCTCCCGGTCTTCGCCTACCGCCAGTACGAGCAGGGCGGCGTGGGGATCGACCGGGCCTGGGCCGCGGCCCTGACCCTGATCCTGATCGTCATGCTGCTCAACCTGATCGCCCGGCTCATCAGCCGCCTGTTCTCGCCCAAGACCGCTCGCTGAGCCGAGCCCACCAGTCGAGCCGGACCGCGCACCCCGCGCGACCGGCCACCGGAAGGAAGCACATCATGTCCAAGCGAATCGACGTCTCGGACCTCAACGTCTACTACGGGGACTTCCTCGCCGTGGAGGGCGTGACCATGGCGATCGAGCCACGCTCGGTCACGGCCCTGATCGGCCCCTCGGGCTGCGGGAAGTCGACGTTCCTGCGGACGCTGAACCGCATGCACGAGGTCATCCCGGGCGCCCACGTCGAGGGCAAGGCCGTCATGGACGGCCAGGACCTCTACGCGCCCGACGTCGACCCGGTCGCGGTCCGTCGCCAGGTCGGGATGGTCTTCCAGCGTCCGAACCCGTTCCCGACGATGTCGATCAAGGAGAACGTCCTCGCGGGGGTCAAGCTCAACAACAAGCGCATCTCCAAGTCGGACGCGAACGACCTGGTCGAGTCCTCGTTGCAGGGTGCGAACCTCTGGAACGAGGTCAAGGACCGCCTCGACCGTCCGGGTTCCGGACTGTCCGGCGGTCAGCAGCAGCGCCTGTGCATCGCCCGTGCGATCGCGGTGCGCCCGCAGGTGCTCCTCATGGACGAGCCGTGCTCCGCGCTCGACCCGATCTCGACCCTCGCGATCGAGGACCTCATGTCCGAGCTCAAGGACGACTACACGATCGTGATCGTCACGCACAACATGCAGCAGGCGGCCCGCGTGAGCGACCGCACGGCGTTCTTCAACATCGCGGGCACGGGCAAGCCGGGCAAGCTCGTCGAGATGGGGGACACCGCGACGATGTTCTCCTCGCCGACGGTGCAGGCGACCGAGGACTACATCTCGGGCCGCTTCGGGTGATCGGTGCGGTGCCGGCGCGCGGAGTCGGGGGCGCAGCCTCCTGAGGCCCGCGGGCGGCACCCCGGGCGAGATGCACGACGGCGAGGCTCCCCCAGGAGGGGAGCCCCGCCGTCGTGCGTGGGGCAGCGGTCAGATCGCGGAGCCCTTGAGGGATCCGGTCGTCGGCTCGGTGCCCGCGGTGATGAAGCACTGGACCACGCGGTCGTCGTCAGTCTCCCACCCGACCTGGACCGGGAGCATGGGCCAGATGTCGAGCGACGACTCCTCGTAGCTCAGGCCGACGAAGCCCTCGAACTCGGCGAGGCAGAACTCCTCGGTCAGCGAGGCGATCGCCTCGTCTCCCGGGTAGTCCCCGGCCTCGAGCTCCTTCTCGGCGTAGAGCTCGTCGGTGTGCGGGTCGCCGCACGGGACGACGGGCATGGAGCTGACTTCTTCGTAGTCGTCGCTGTCGGTCGGCTGCTCCGCGTCGGCAGCCACCTGGTTGACGCAGTCGCCGATCTGGAGCGAGAACACGTCGGCGTCGGAGGCCGCGGTGACCTCGCCGTTCGGCTCGTCGCGCTGGGCCTCTTGCGGGCCGAGGATCGCGCTGCAGCCGGAGACGAGGAGCACCGACGTGAGGAGAACTGCGCCGACCGCGAGAGATCGCGTGGGGCGGAGGCGGGCAAGAGCCACGGGCGTGCCGTTTCTACGAGGGGGAGGCCACGACGGCCGATCCCGATGGCGGGATGCTATCGGTCGCCGCCGACACGCGTCAGGGTGATTTCTCCGGTCCGTCCCCGGGGGAAGCACGACGGCGAGGCACCCCTCCTGGGGGCGCCTCGCCGTCGTGCACCGCTCGTCGCGCGGACGGGCACCGACCCTTCCGTCGTGCGGAGGCCGGGCCGTCAGCCGCGGATCAGGGCAGGTAGTCCTCGTACTCCGGCAGCAGGCCGTTGAGCACCGGGACCTCGGCGGTCTGGGTCTCGCCCGTGCTCGACGTGAGGGTCACCGAGATGGTGCCGCCCGGCGGCACGTCGATGTTGCCGAACTGGGCCTCGAAGCCGTTGTCGACGCTCAGGTAGACGGTCTCGCCGGCCTCGAGCGGGATGTCGATCGGGTCGGTGCCCTCAGGGGCGACCGTGATCTCGACGGGCTCGTCGGAGTCGTTGGCCATGCCGCCCAGCAGCGTGCCGGGCTCGCCCTCGGCGGCCGAGATGATGAGCAGGTTGAGCCCGCGCACCTCGTCGGTGAGGTTGATGCGCACGCCGTCGGACGGCGAGTAGGCGATGTCCGTCGTGATGGGCGAGCAGGCCGACACGGCGAGGACGCCGGCCACGATCGCGGGGATCGCGAGCACGAGCGATCGCCGAGTCGTGGTCAAGCGGGACGGGGTGCTGGTCACGTGCGCTCCAATGTGCTGCGGGCAGTCTCGGTGTGCGACGGGTGGGGCCGGTGCTCGGCGCCCGGGCGCACATGACCACAGCCTAGTCGCTCCGACGGATGCGCCGCTCGGGCGGCGTGGCGACGACGTGCGCGCCCCGAGCAGAGCGGCCTGGTCGCAGCCCGGGGCGCCATGGCAGGCGATCCCGTCGGCCGCGATCCGTGCGCCCCGGGCCCCACGGGACGGGTGAACCGCCCGTGAACGGCCTCGGACGTCAGGGGACTGCGGGCGTGATCAGCGGAATCACGGGGCTCTCGCGGGCCACGGGCGAGGCGAGGGCTCGGAATCGCAGGGGCCCCCGTGGTAAGATCGACCTCCGCGAAAGGGGACATCTGCAGATGACGTTCACAGTAGGCGAGACCGTTGTCTACCCACATCACGGTGCCGCAAAGATCGAAGAGATCAAGACCCGCACCATCCGCGGGGAGGACAAGATCTACCTGAAGCTGAAGGTGGCTCAGGGCGATCTGACGATCGAGGTCCCGGCGGACAACGTCGACCTGGTGGGCGTCCGCGACGTCGTCGGCCAGGAAGGTCTCGACAAGGTCTTCGAGGTTCTTCGCGCACCATACACGGAAGAGCCGACCAACTGGTCGCGCCGCTACAAGGCCAACCTCGAGAAGCTGGCCTCGGGTGACGTGATCAAGGTGGCAGAGGTCGTCCGCGACCTGTCGCGTCGTGACGCAGACCGCGGCCTGTCGGCCGGGGAGAAGCGCATGCTCGCGAAGGCTCGACAGATCCTGGTCTCGGAGCTGGCCCTGGCCGAGCACACCGAGGAGGACAAGGCTGAGGCCATCCTCGACGAGGTCCTGGCTTCCTGAGCCACGAACTCACCACGTACCACCGACGACGCACGGGCTGCTGGCAGCCCGTGCGTCGTCGTCTGTGGGCGGTCGGCCGCGCGGGCGCGACGAGCTCCTCGACAGGGCGCTCAGGGCTCTCGGCGCCGACCGGTCGTCTCGACCGCGGGCCGACGACGGTCCACAAGCCGAGATCGTCTACCGTGACGTTGTGACGACCCTTGCCATCCTGACCGCCGCCGGCTCCGGCACGCGCCTCGGTTTCGATCTCCCCAAAGCCCTGGTCCCGCTCCGTGGACTGCCCCTCGTGCTGCACGCCGCGCGCCGCCTCACCGCGTCGGGCGTGGTCGACGCGCTGGTCGTCACGGCACCGAACGGGCTCGTGTCCGCCATGTCGGACGTGCTCGAGCACGACCCGCACGTGAGCGTGCCCGTCGTGGTCGTCGCGGGTGGCGCCACGCGCCAGTCCTCCGTGGCGGCCGGGTTGTCCCGTGCACGCGCGGACGTCGACGTGGTCGTCGTGCACGACGCCGCGCGCCCGCTCGCCCCGGCAGCCATGATCCGACGCATCGTCGAGACCGTGCGCGAGGGGCACCAGGCGGTCATCCCGGGCCTCCCGGTCGTCGACACGATCAAGCTCGTCGCACCCCGGGACCCTCAGAGAGCTCTCCCGGACGGGGTGGACCGGGTCGCCTCGACCCCCGAGCGCACCCTGCTGCGCGCGGTCCAGACTCCTCAGGCGTTCGACCGCGCCCTGCTGGTGCGCGCGCACGCCGCGGGAGCGGCACGAGCACGCACCGAGGCCACCGCGGCGACCGACGACGCGAGCCTGGTCGAGGCGCTCGGCGAGGAGGTCTTCGTGGTGCCGGGACACGAGCTCGCGATGAAGGTCACGACGGCGCGCGACTTCTACTACATCGAGAAGCTCCTCACGGAGGAGGTCCGATGAACCTGCCGCGTACCGGGATCGGGGCCGACGTGCACGCGTTCGCGCCCGAGGGGCAGGACCGCGACCTGTGGCTCGCGGGGCTGCACTGGCCGGGCGAGCGCGGCCTCGCCGGGCACTCCGACGCCGACGTCGCGGCGCACGCGGCCGCCGATGCGCTCTTCTCGGCGTCCGGCCTGGGCGACCTCGGCTCGAACTTCGGGACGAGCGCGCCCGAGTGGGCCGGGGCGAGCGGGGCGTCGTTGCTCGCCGAGGCCGCGCGGCGTGTCCGCGCCGCGGGGTTCGAGATCGGGAACGTCGCGGTCCAGGTGATCGGCAACCGTCCCCGCCTCGGGCCGCGCCGTGCCGAGGGGGAGGCCGTGCTGAGCGCGGCCGCCGGCGCTCCCGTGACCGTCACGGCGACCACGACCGACGGTCTGGGGCTCACGGGGCGCGGCGAGGGTGTGGCCGCGATCGCCACGGCGCTGGTCGTCCCGACCTCGGACTGACGCGCGACGCGGCGGACGCCTGCGTCGTCGGGGACGCAGGGAGGTGCGTCCTGGGCCGTGCGGGCGGGTCCGGGGCCAGGACCCCCGGTGCCCGCACGCACGGCCCAGGACGGGTCGGGTCAGGCTGTCGGGAGCCAGATGCGCATGGTCGACGGGCCACGGTTCGCCCAGTCGTGGTACGGCGTCAGGACGACGTCGAACGGATCGTCCGCTCGGCCGGGGCCGTCGCCCGTGCCGCCCGGAGCCGCCCCCGGGCTCTCCGGGTAGGGCCACGCGGCGTCCACCGGTGCAGACCTCCAGCCGGTCGCGACCACGTGCCCGCCCTGCTCGCGCAGGGGGGAGGACGGGTCGACCACGAGAGCGGCGACGTCGTCGACGGCCTGGTCGAGCGACTCGGCGCACAGCACCTCGGGACCCCGCTCGACCGCGACGCAGCCGCGCACGGCGTCGATCCTGTCGTCGGCCGTCACGACGCGGGGCGACACGTCGAGCTCGAGGAGCACCTCGTCGCCCGCCCGGAAGGCCCGCCGGACCTCGGCCGTGCCAGGCTCGACGCTCCAGGTCTCACCACCCGAGGACAGCCTGGCCGAGGCCGACCACGCCGGGACCCGGACCCGCAGGGACAGCTCGCGGCCGGTGTCCCGCAGCACGCGGAAGGTCACGGCCCCCGAGTCGGGGAAGTCGGTGTGCACGTCGACCTCGACGGGCGTCCCGTCCGGCAGAGCCGTGCGGATCTCGGCGTCGGCGTACTGGTGCACCTGGAGGCCGTCCTCGTCGACGGTCGCGAAGTACGTGGCGAGGCTCGCGAACGTGCGTGCGACGTTGGGCGGGCAGCATGAGACCTCGAACCAGGGGGCCCGGAGCGAGGAGGAGGCGCGCGCGCTCGCGACGTCGACCGGTGGTACGACGCCCGGCACCCGCTGGTGCAGGGTGTTCGTGTAGTAGAACGACGTGCCGTCGTGGGCCGGTGACGTCGCGACGACGTTGAAGAGCGTGCGCTCGACCAGGTCGGCGTAGCGCGCCTCGCCCGTGGCGAGCAGGAGGCGCCAGCTCGTCATGATCGAGCCGATCCCGGCACAGGTCTCGGCGTACGCACGGTCGGGCGGCAGGACGAAGTCCTCGCCGAACGCCTCGTCCTGGTGGTGGGAGCCCTGGCCGCCCGTGATGTAGGTGCGCCGAGCGACGGTGTTCTCCCACTGGGTCGCGACCGCGCGCAGGAGGTCGTGGTCACCCGCGTCGGCGGCGACGTCGAGCGCACCCGCCGCGAGGTAGTTGGCGCGCACGGCGTGCCCCCGGAAGACGGTCGCCTCCCGGACGGGCTGGTCGTCCTGGAAGTAGGAGCGACCGAACTCGATGTCGCGCAGCGTGCCGTTCCCGTGCCGCTCGACGAACAGCGCCGCCTGGTCGAGGTAGCGTCGCTCACCCGTGACGCGGGACAGCTCGGCGAGCGCGACCTCGATCTCGGCGTGCCCGCAGATCCCCTGGTTGCCCTGGTGCCCGAAGGTCGCGCACACGTGGTCGGCGGCACGCCGGGCCACCTCGACCAGGAGCTGGTCGCCTCCCGTGCGGGCCCGGGCCACCGCGGCCTGGATCAGGTGGCCGTAGCAGTAGAGCTCGTGCCCCCACTCGAGGTCCGAGTAGCGCGCCCCCTGGCCGGGACGTCCGAACATCGTCGACAGGTAGCCGTCGGGCTCCTGCACGGCGGCCACACGCCGGACGATCGCGTCGAACCGGGCGTCTAGCTCGTCGTCGGGCCTCCTGCCCAGCTCCCAGGCCATGGCCTCGAGGAGCTTGTACACCTCGGAGTCGGAGAACTCGCGGCCCCGGCGGGCTGCGGGAAGGCGACCCTCGACCGCGGCGTCGAAGTTGCCCAGCCAGCCCTCCTTCTCGAGCCAGTGCTCGATGTGGGTCAGGGTCGCGACGCGGTTCGTCTCCTGACGGTCGGCCCAGAAGCCGCCCGTGATCCGGACTTCGTCGAGCCCGAGCGGGCGCAGGACCGACGAGACGGGGACGACCGGTCGGCCGCCGGTCGACCGGCTGGTGGTGGTGGTCACGGATTTCCTCCGGTGAGGTCGATGCCCACGAGGATGGGCGAGGTGATGGGTGGGGCGGGACGGCGCGGGACGACCGGAGGTCAGCCCTTGAGGGCGCCCGACATGAAGCCCTGGACGTAGTGGCGCTGCAGCAGCAGGAAGAGGACGACGCACGGCAGTGCCAGGACGACCACGCCCGCCTCGGTGGCCCCGTAGTCGACGATGCCCATGATCTGCTGACGCATGTTGGCCACGGCCAGCGGCAGCGGGAGCTTCGACGAGTCGGAGATGAGGATCAGCGGCGCGATGAAGTCGTTCCAGGCCGCGAGGAACGCGAAGAGGCCGACCGTGATGAGCCCGGGCTTGACCGCGGGCAGCAGGACCCGGCGCAGGGCTCCGAACGACGTGCACCCGTCGACCAGGGCGGCCTCCTCCATCTCGGTGGGGACGGACTCGAACGAGATCCGCATCATGAAGGTCGCGAACGGGAGCTGGAACATGGTCAGGACCAGCGCGAGGCCCAGGAGCGAGTTCTGCAGGTGCAGGGCGTTCAGGAGGACGTACAGCGGGATCAGCAGGGTCGCGTAGGGCACCATCAGGATCCCGAGCGTCAGCATGAACAGGATGTTCTTGCCGGGGAACGCGAAGCGGGCGAACGCGTACCCGCCGAGGAGCGAGGTCACGAGGGTGAACAGGACCGTCAGGCCGGAGACGACGACCGAGTTCAGGAGGTACTGCCCGATCCCGGCCTGGTAGCCCGCGAGGGTCACGTAGTTGCCGAACCCCCAGCCGTCGGTCTGGGCGCTGCCCGCCTGGGGCGAGACCGAGGCGACCCCGGCCCAGATGAGCGGGAAGAGGAAGATCAGGGCGAGGCCGCCCGTGAACACGTAGTACGGGGTCCGCAGGGCGAGCCCCCCGAGCGTCGTGGTCGGGGCCGCGCGTCCCACCATCCGCCGACGGCGCCGAGCCGCAGGGGGTGCGGCCGGGGCGGGCGACGGGACGGGAGCGGACGGGGTCTCGGTCGTGGTGGGCATGTCCGGGGTCCTCACTTCTCGTCCGTCTGGCGCATGCCGCGGAACTGCAGGGCGTTGATGACGATCAGGGCCAGGAGCACGAGGATCGACAGAGCGGCAGCACGGCCCAGGTCGTTCTGTCCCTGGAACGCCATGTTGTAGATGAGCTGGACGACCGTGATGGTGCTGTTGTCCGGGCCGCCCTTGGTCAGGATGTAGAACTGGTCGAACGCGAGCAGCGACCCCGTGACGCACATGATCGTGCAGAGCATGAGCGAGGGGCGCAGGAGCGGCAGGGTGATGCTCCGGAAGATCTGGAACGGCTTGGCACCGTCGATGCGCGCCGCCTCGTAGACCTCACCAGGGATGTTCTGCAGGCCCACGAGGAGCAGGAGCATGTAGAAGCCCGCGAAGCGCCACACGATGAGGAAGACGGTCGACCAGAGGGCGGCCGTGGGGGTGCCGAGGAACGAGATCGGCTCGTCGACCAGGCCGAGCTTCTCGAGGAAGGGGCTGATCGGGCCGGACTGCGGGGAGTAGAGCGCGTAGAAGAGGAGCGAGGCCGAGGCCAGCCCGAGCGCGCTCGGGACGAGGAACGCCGTGCGCAGGAACCCCTTCCACCGGGTGCTCTCCTGGACCAGCAGCGCCATCCCGAGCCCGAGGCCAAGGAGGAGGACCGTCGCGATCACGGTGTACTTCAGCGTGAAGACGATCGAGGGCCAGAAGTACTTGTTGGCGACGACGTCCTGGAAGTTCTCGGGGAAGTTGGGCCCGCGGTTGCCCGCCAGGAGGGGCCAGTCGGAGACCGACATCTGCACGACCAGGAGGATCGGGACGATGAAGAAGAGGCCGACGAAGACGGCGGTGGGCATCGCGTAGAGCCAGCCCTGGGCTCCCCGGCCTCGCAGGGCGCTGCGTCGACTGCGGCGCCCGGCGGGGCGCGCCGCGGGCCTCGGGGTGCTCACGGGGGCCGTGGTGTGCGTGGTCACGGGAGTCCTCTCTGACTCGGGTGGACCGTGGTGGGGGCGACGGTCCGCACCCACCACGGTGCTCGTCCTGGGTGGACGGAGCTGGCTACTGGTCGAGGACGGCCGTGATCTCGTCGTTGTCGGCGTCGATGCTCTTCGCGTCGCCGAACACCGCTCCGCGCACGAGCGTCAGCCACGGGCTGTCGGGAGCGTTGAACGCCTGCTGGAAGTTGATCGCGACGGGCGTGCTGCCCTTGGCCGCGACCTCGTTGATGGTCACGAGGCGCGGGTCGACGGCCGCGTACTTGTTGTCGGCCAGGTCCGCGCGCGACACGACGTCGTTGTTCTTGGCCAGGACCTCGACCTGCGCGTCCTCGCTCGTGAGCCACGAGAGGAAGTTCCAGGCTGCGGCCTCGTTCTTCGAGTCCTTGGAGATGCCGATCCCGTCACCGCCCACGAACGTGGACTCCCCGCCGTCGGGTCCGGGGATCGGGGCGACGCCGACGTCGACGGTCTCGGCCGCGGTCGACAGCAGGGTCGCGGGGTACGGCATCACGCCGACCTTGCCCTCCTGGAAGGGACCGGTCCACGTCGCGCCGGTCTCGTCCTTGGTGCCGTTGCCGATCGCGCCGGAGTCGACCATGTCCTTGTAGACCGCGTAGACGTCCTTGGCGGTGTCGCTCGCGAGCAGCGACTCGGTGCCGTCCGCGCTCAGGACCTGGTCGCCGCCGGCCCAGACCGACGGGAACCACGTGAAGAGCGTGCACCCGCCGCAGTTGCCGCCGAAGTACGTGCCGGACACGCCGTCCTTGCCCAGCGCGCTGATGGCCTTGGCGTGCTCGCCGTACTCCTTGAGCGTCGTCGGTGGCTTCTCGGGGTCGAGCCCGGCCTCGCGGTAGAGGTCCTTGTTGTAGAACATGACCGAGAGGTCGAGGACGAACGGCAGGACGTACTCCTGGTCCTCGTACGTCCCGGCGTCGATGTGGCCCTGCGCGAGCTCGTCGGCGTAAGGGAGCCCGTCGATCCGGTCGGTGATGTCGGTGAACAGGCCCTGGGAGGTCCAGTTCGGGACGTAGACGATGTCCGCGGCGAAGAGGTCGGGGAGGCTGCTGCTGCCTGCCGCCGCGCCCACCTTGGCGACGTAGTCGTCGTTGGGCGTGATGGTCAGGGAGACCTGGTTCTCGTGGCTCGCGTTGTACGCGTCGACCAGGAGGGTGGCCTGCTTCTCCATCGGGGCGCGGGTCCACAGCGTGAGCTGGGTACCGTCGTCGACCCCCTCGGGCGAGTCGCGGCCGTGTCGCCGCCCGCCCCGCTGTCGCTGTCCTCGGCGGGCGAGCACGCCGCCAGGCTCGTGACCAGCATGCCGGCCGTGAGGAGGGCCGCCAGCGGGCGGACTGCGCGGATCGACTTCCGTGTGGTGCTCATTCGAGCCTCCAAGCTCTCTTCGTTGAGGGTGGTGCGGGGTGTTCGGGTGCTGCTCTGCACGTCCAGGGGTCCTGCACACGGCGACGAAACCGTTTCGGAAGCGCGTCACGATCATCTGGCGATCGAGATGCACCGGCCTCTACGGCGAGATCCTTTCGCTGAATGAGGCCGCTAGGAGCAGGTTAGCGCTCACATCGCCTCTTGCGAAAGATGCCGAAAAGGTTTTCTGAGACTATTGCGGAGTCGGGGAGCCGTCAACCCGCTCAGGGGGTTACAGTTTCGTCACGACCTCCGGATCCATCAGGGACCGGGACATCTCGAGGGAGCAGGACGATGGTGCGCGAGGACGAAGGGGGATCCCCGCCGGTCGACAGGGCCAAGCGTTCTGTCACGCTGACCGACGTCGCACGGCTCGCAGGGGTCTCGGTGGCGACGGCCTCCAAGGCGCTCAACGGGCGCGACCAGGTCAAGGCCGAGACCAGGACGCGGGTCATGGAGGCCGCCGAGCGGCTCTCGTTCCAGCCCAACGCGCTCGCCCGCGGCCTCCTCGCGGGCAGGACGGGGACGGTCGGCCTGCTGACGAGCGACCTCGAAGGGCGCTTCGTCATCCCCATCCTCATGGGAGCCGAGGACGCGTTCGGCGCCGGTCGCGTCTCGGTCTTCCTGTGCGACGCGCGAGGCGACTCGATCCGCGAGCAGTACCACCTCCAGGCCCTGCTCTCGCGTCGTGTCGACGGGCTGATCGTCGTCGGGCGCCAGACCGACCCGCGTCAGTCCCTGGGGCAGCGGCTCCCCGTGCCGGTGGTCTACGCCTACGCGCCGTCCCAGGACGACGCGGACCTCTCGATCGTCCCCGACAACGTCGCGGGCGGCCGGGTCGCCGTCGAGCACCTGATCGCGTGCGGGCGTCGCCGCATCGCCCACGTCTCGGGCGACCCCACGTACGCCGCAGCCCAGGACCGGGCGGCCGGCACGGCAGCGGCGCTCTCGGCCGCGGGCCTCGAGCTCGCGGGTGACGGCGTGCTGTTCGGGGAGTGGTCGGAGCGATGGGGGCGGAGCGCCACGGCCATGCTCCTGGCCAAGGACCCGTCGATCGACGCGATCTTCGCGGCGAGCGACCAGATCGCCCGAGGCGTGCTCGACACCCTCCGTGAGCTCGGCCGCGACGTGCCGGGCGACGTCTCGGTCATCGGCTTCGACAACTGGGAGCAGTTCGCGCTCGGTGCGAGGCCCGAGCTCACGAGCGTCGACAACAACCTCGAGGTCCTGGGACGCTACGCCGCACAACGACTGTTCGCCGCGATCGACGGGCAGCGGGCGTCGGGCGTCGAGAAGCTCCCGTGCCGCCTCGTGCCGCGCGGATCGACCTCGCCCGTCGGCGCGCTCGGGGCCTAGGCGCGGCAGCCCGTCACCCGGCGGGCGTCACGACCAGGCTGTCGGTCACGGCGCGGGCCTGTGCTGCGCCGTCGGTGTCCTGCGTCGCGTACGACTCCGTGACGAACACGAACGCGGTCCCCGTCCCGGTCGCGACCTCGACGATCGTCTCGACCTGGGAGACCTCGACGCCGTCGACCGAGCGCGTGCCGCCGAACCGGTGGGCGGGGAACCCTGCGAGCTCGATCGGCCCTGGCTGCGTCGGGTCGACGGTCCAGTCGTCCGTCTGCGCCAGGTAGTCGGCGGCTGCGGCGGTCTGCTCGGCGAGCGTCGAGGTGCCGGGGGCCTCGGTCGTGACGACCACGTTGGCCGTGAACCCCGGGTCGCCGAACGGCTTCTCCGTCCGGACGACGAGGGGCGCGTCCTGCCCGGCACGGTCCCAGCCCGCGGGGACGGTCAGCGTGACCGAGACCCCGTCGTCCGTGATCTCGGCCGCGTGCGCGGTCGCGGTGGGCGGCGCCGCTTCCTGCGTGGTGCCGCCGCACCCCGCGAACAGGGGCACGAGCAGCGCGCAGGCGGTGACGAGGAAGAGCGGGCGGTGCGAGCGGGCCACTGGTGTCCTTTCGGCCGAGACGTTCCCGACGGGAACCGATCCTCCCAGCCTGCCACGTCCAGGTCGTGGCCCGTCCTGTCCTCGCGGCTCCCACATGCGAATATGCGACATTGAAGGCATGGTGGACAGCAGCGGGCGACGTTCGTGCGCACCACCGAGGTCGGTCACGAAGGAGTTCGACGATGAGCCGCATGTCCATCGAGGAGCGCCGCGCACAGATCGTCGACGCGGCGATGTCGATCGCCATCCGTGAGGGTGTGGAGGCCGTCACGGTGCGCGGGGTCGCGGCCGAGGCCGGGATCTCGCTCGGGACGGTCCACTACTGCTTCGAGGACAAGGACGCGATGCTCCGGGCCATGGGCCACAGCGTCGCGCTCGTCGCCTCGGACCCGGTCCGCATGGCGCTGGACCCCACCCAGGACCTGTACACGATCGCGCACGCGGCCGCCGACGGGCTGTGGCAGGGACTCACCCCGCGCCGCCACATGCGGCTGCTGACGTTCGAGTTCGCGACCGCCGGGTCGCGCAACGGTGCGCTGCGCCCGGTCGCGCGGGCGCACCTCGAGCAGACGTGGGCCATGACGCAGGGAATCCTGGACCAGCTCTCGGAGATCGCGGGCATCACCTACTCGATGGACACGCCGTTCCTGGCGCGCATCGTCGCGGGGTACATCGACGGGATCGAGATCGCGTGGCTCGTCCAGCAGGACGACGAGGCGACGATCCGCAGCTTCCACGCGCTCGCGGACTACGTCCTGTCGCTCGTGGTGCACCCTGACGGGGCGGCGGACGCTGCGGGCCCCGCCGAGGCGTCCTAGCGGGCCCAGCAGCCTCGGCGGCCGCCGTCCGGTCCGCAGGTCGCTGTCGGTCCGCAGCAGGCCCGACGGCGCCGCTCACCCCGGGTGGTCCGCTCACCCGCGCGGGGCGCCGTCAGCGCGGCCCGAACACCTGGTCCGTGTACGGGTTCGCGAACACCCCGCCCGGGTCGGCCTGGGCGCGGACCCGACGGAAGTCCTCGAAGCGCGGGTAGCGCTCGGCGAGGTCCTCGGCGCCCAGGGTGTGGAGCTTGCCCCAGTGCGGTCGTCCGCCCACGCTCGCGACGATCTTCTCGACGCCCTCGAAGTAGCGTTCGTGCGGGAGCCGGAGGTACTGGTGGACCGCGACGTAGGCGCTCTCGCGTCCGTGGGCTGTGGAGAGCCACACGTCGTCGGCCGCGGCGAACCGGACCTCGACGGGGAACGGGACGTTCTCGCCCGAGGCCCTGACCCAGGCGTCGATGTCCTCGAGCACGTCCACGAGGGCGGCGCGCGGCACCGCGTACTCCATCTCGCGGAAGCGCACGCGCCGCGGCGAGACGAACACCTCGTGCGAGGGAGCGACGTAGGTACGGGGAGCGAGGGCGCGGGCGGAGAGCGCGTTGATGCGGGGCGTCGCGCGCGGCAGCGCCGTCGCGAGCCGGTTGACGACCTCGAACGCGCCGTTGGACAGCAGCTCCTCGTCGACCCAGGCGCGCGCCCGGGTCACGGCGTCCGGCCGCTCGCCGCGGGCCGCGTGCAGGGAGGCCGCGGCCTCGTCGTCGGGCGCCAGGCGGTCGTTGCGCTTGGTGAGCGCGCGGCGCGTGTGCGGGAACCAGTAGAACTCGAAGTGGTCGTGCGCGTTCTCGAGACCCTCGGCGTCCGTGCCGCCCCCGCGGCCGCCCGAGGCCGTGCTGAGCTCCTCGAGGACCCGGTCGAGCGGCCAGGGCTCCTCCTGGGCGCGCAGGTGGAACGCCGGGACGACGTCGAGCGTCACGGCAGCGAGCACACCCGTCGAGCCGAGGCCCAGACGGCTCGCCTCGAACAGGTCCGGGTTCTGCTCGGGCGTGGCCTCGGTGACCGAGCCGTCGGCCCCGACCACGCGCACCCCGCGGACCTGGGTCGCGAGCCCGCCGAGCGAGGCCCCCGTGCCGTGCGTGCCCGTCGAGATCGCGCCCGCGATCGACTGGCGGTCGATGTCGCCGAGGTTGCGCATCGCGAGCCCCGCCGACGCCAGGACCTGGTTGAGCCGGTGCAGGCGGATGCCTGCCCCCACGGTCACGCGCGCGCCGGTCTCCGTGCGCGTCACGTCCTCGACCGTCTGCAGGTGGTCGAGGCTCAGCAGGAGACCGTCGGTGACCGCGGCTCCCGTGAACGAGTGCCCGGCGCCGACCGCACGGACGTGCAGGCCGTCGTCGGCCGCTCTGCGCACGGTCCGCGCGAGCTCGTCGGTGTCCCGCGGGGCAGCGCGGCGCAGGGGATCAGCGGTCTGGTTTCGCGCCCAGTTCGTCCATGAACCGGGAGCCTGCTGGCTCGTCACACCCGGCACTATCTCACGAGGGGTAGGTTTCCTACCATGACGTCGACGCCCGTGCAGAGCAGCACGCAGGACCCGTCCGCCCGGTCCCTCGGGGACGGTGTGACCGGTAGGTCCCGACCATCCGCTCCGTCCGCGGAGCCGCGCACCCTGGGCGAGCGGCTGTCGGCCGCGACCGAGCGCGTCCCGGGCCCGGTCGCCGTCGTCGACCTCGACGTGTTCGACGCCAACGCGCGCGAGCTCCTGGCCCGGGCCGGGGGAGTGCCCGTGCGCCTCGCGTCCAAGTCGGTTCGCGTGCGCTCGCTCGTCGAGCGCGCCGGCCGGCTCGGCTTCGCGGGGATCATGGCGTACTCGCTGGCCGAGGCGCTCTGGCTCGTCGAGCAGGGCGCGCGCGACGTGCTGGTCGCGTACCCGACGGTCGACCGCCAGGCGCTCGGGGAGCTCGCCGCGGACCCGGCCGCACGGCGGGAGATCACCCTCATGGTCGACGACGTCGCGCAGGTCGCGCTCGTGGCGACCGCGCTCGCGGGGCACCGGGGAGCGGACGCGGCGGAGCGCGCGGCCGGTGACGCGGGCGAGGTGGACACCCCGCCCGTCCTGCTGTGCCTCGACATCGACGCCTCGCTGCGGTTGGGGGTCGGACCCTTCACGGTCCACCTCGGGACCCGCCGCTCGCCCGTCCACACCCCCGCGGAGGCCGCGGCGCTCGCGCGCGCGATCGCGACCCTGCCCGGGCTGCGCGTGCGCGGCCTGATGTTCTACGAGGCGCAGGTCGCGGGGCTGCCCGACACGAGCCCCGCGGTGCGGCTCGTCAAGAAGGCCTCGGTCGCCGACCTGTCCACACGCCGGGGCGAGGTCATCGCAGCCGTGCGCGACGCCGTCGGGCACGAGCTCGAGCTCGTGAACTCCGGGGGGACCGGCTCGCTCGAGACGTCCGCCGCAGACCCCGTCGTGACCGAGGTGACGTCCGGCTCGGGCCTGTTCGTGCCCGGCCTGTTCGACGGGTACCGCTCGTTCGTGCCGCACCCCTCGGCGTACTTCGGGCTCGACGTCGTGCGCGTCCCCGCGCCCGGCTACGCGACCGCGTTCGCGGGCGGGTACGTGGCCTCGGGGCCTGCCGGTGCCGCGCGCGTGCCACGCGTCGTCGAGCCCGGGTGGCGGCTCACGTCGTCCGAGGGCGTCGGGGAGGTCCAGACCCCCCTGCACGTCGCCCGAGGGCACCGCGACGCGCGTGAGCTCGCTGTGGGCGACCGCGTCTGGTTCCGGCACGCCAAGGCGGGCGAGCTCATGGAGCGCTTCGACCGCGTGCAGCTCGTGCGCGGCGACCAGGTCGTCGAGGAGGTCCCCACCTACCGGGGCGAGGGCAAGAACTTCGGGTAGCGCCGCCGTCGGGCCCGCGTCCCACCTGCTGAGAAGGTGGCGACCTGCGGGAATACACGCGCGCGCCGCGCGATTGAGCACGGCATGACGAGCCTTCCCGACGCCGCCAAGGCGCTCCTCGACGCCCCCGAGTTCGCCACCGTCGCCACGCTCGAGGCGGACGGCAGCCCGCAGACCTCGGTCGTGTGGATCGCGCGCGACGGCGAGGACGTCGTGTTCTCGACGATCCACGGACGCCGCAAGACCGACAACCTGCGCCGCGACCCCCGCCTGAGCGTGCTCGTCTACCCGCGCGACGCCCCGTACCAGTACCTCGAGGTGCGCGGCGAGGCCGCGATCGAGGAGGACCCCTCGGCCTCGCTCATCCACGCGCTCGCCCAGAAGTACACGGGTGCCGAGCGCTACACGGGTGACGACGGCACGGACAACCGTCGCGTGGTCGTGCGCGTGACCCCGACCAAGGTCCACTGGCGCGACTGACCACTGCCCCGTACCGCTGCGCCGTTCCGCGGCTGCCGCGACGACGGCCCCCCGGGACGACGACCTCCGGGCGACGACCGTCCCGAGAGACCCGCCCGCGCGGGTGAAGACGCGCACCGGTACCCCGCCCCCGACGGGGCGGGTTCTGCCGGGAGGGGTGCACCCCGGTAACCTTGCGGGCGTGAGCCTTCGACTGTTCGACACCGCGACGCGGGACGTGCGCGACTTCATCCCCCAGAACCAGGGTGAGGTCGGCATCTACCTGTGTGGGGCGACGGTCCAGTCGGCGCCGCACATCGGGCACATGCGCTCGGCCGTCGCGTTCGACGTCCTGGTGCGCTGGCTGCGCCGCACGGGCTCGCGCGTGACCCTCATCCGCAACGTCACGGACATCGACGACAAGATCCTCGCCAAGTCCGTCGACGCGGGCGAGCCCTGGTGGGCGTGGGCCGCGATCAACGAGCGCGCCTTCACCGCGGCCTACGACGCGCTGGGCGTGACCCCGCCCACCTACGAGCCCCGCGCCACGGGGCACGTCCCGGACATGGTCGAGCTCATGCAGCGCCTCGTCGACTCGGGGCACGCCTACACGACCGGCCCCGGCGACGTGTGGTTCGACGTCCGCTCCTGGGCGGACTACGGCTCGCTCACCAACCAGCGCCTCGAGGACCTCGCCCCCGCCCCTGCGGACCCGGCCGAGGACTCCCTCAAGCGCGACCCCCGCGACTTCGCGCTCTGGAAGGCCCCCAAGCCCGGCGAACCCGCCACGGCCTCGTGGGACACCCCGTTCGGGCGCGGACGGCCCGGCTGGCACCTCGAGTGCTCGGCCATGGCCCACCGGTACCTGGGGAGCACGTTCGACATCCACGGCGGCGGCCTGGACCTACGGTTCCCGCACCACGAGAACGAGCAGGCGCAGTCCCGCGCGGCCGGCGACGGGTTCGCCCAGTACTGGCTGCACTCGGCCTGGGTCACCCAGGGCGGCGCCAAGATGAGCAAGTCGCTCGGCAACGGGCTGCTCGTCCGCGAGGTGCTCTCCACGACCAGCCCGGCCGTGCTGCGCTACGCGCTCGCCGCGGTCCAGTACCGCTCGATGCTCGAGTGGACCCAGGACACCGTGACCGAGGCCGAGGCCACGTGGGAGCGGCTCAGCGGGTTCGTCCAGCGTGCGAGCGAGCGCGTGGGCGAGGTGGACGTCGCCGACGTGCGCGAGGCCGAGCTCCCGACCGCGTTCGTGACGGCCATGGACGACGACCTCAACGTGCCGGCCGCGCTCGCCGTGGTCCACGAGCACCTGCGGGCGGGCAACTCCGCGCTCGCGGACCGCTCGCCGGCCGCCGACGCGGTCGCCCGTCACCACCTCGTCTCGCTCCGCGCGATGCTCGACGTGCTGGGGCTGGACCCCGCGGGCGAGCAGTGGGCCGACGCCGGGGACACCCGGTATCGGCACGCGCTCGACGCGGTCGTGACCGCCGAGCTCGACGCCCGCGCCCAGGCACGGGCGGCACGCGACTTCGCCACCTCCGACGCGATCCGGGACCGCCTCGCGGCCGCCGGGGTCGTCGTGGAGGACTCCAGCGACGGGGCCCGCTGGTCCCTCGCTGCACGCCAGGGCACCTGACCAGGGGCCCTGGCCCGACGGCCGGACGGCGCCCACCGGGGCGCAGGGTCCGCCACCGACAACTTCACTCACTCACATCGACCGACGGGGCAGACCCATGGCTGGAAACTCACAACGACGCGGCGCGACCCGCAGCAGCAACAAGAAGGGCGCCGTCGCCGGCACGGGCGGCAAGAACCGTCGCTCGCTCGAGGGTCGCGGCCCGACGCCCAAGGCCGAGGACCGCACCTACCACAAGGCGCACAAGGCCAAGGTCGCTGCCGAGCGCCGCCAGGCCACCTCGACGGGGCCTCGCGCGCACGACGCCAAGAGCGCAGCCCGTGGCGGGCGTCCGAGCGGTCGCACGCCCTCGCGCACGACCCGTTCGAGCAGCGCCAACGAGGTCGTCAACGGCCGGAACGCGGTGCTCGAGGCCCTGCGTGCCTACATCCCGGTCTCCGCGGTCTACATCGCGACGCGCCTCGAGGCCGACGACCGCACCAAGGAGATCCTGAACATCGCCTCCGGGCGCGGGTACAACCTCCTCGAGGTCACCAAGGCCGAGCTCGACCGCATGACCGACGGCTCGGTCCACCAGGGCGTCGCGATCCAGGTCCCGCCCTACGACTACGCCGACCCCGAGGACCTCCTCGACCGTGCGCACGAGGCGGGCGAGCCGCCGCTCATCGTCGCGCTCGACGGCGTGACCGACCCGCGCAACCTCGGCGCCGTCCTGCGGTCCGCGGGCGCGTTCGGTGCGCACGGCGTCCTGGTGCCCGAGCGCCGGGCGGCCGGCGTCACGGCCTCGGCCTGGAAGGTGTCCGCCGGTGCCGCGGCGCGCGTGCCCGTGGCCCGTGCGACCAACCTCGTGCGCACGCTCACCGAGTACAAGGCCGCAGGCTGCTTCATCGTCGGGCTCGACGGCGGCGGCCCGGTCGCCGTGGGCGAGCTCGCGTTCGGCAAGGACCCGCTCGTGCTCGTCGTCGGCTCCGAGGGCAAGGGCCTCTCACGCCTCGTGCGCGAGACGTGCGACGTCGTCGCCTCGATCCCGATCCTCTCGGACGTCGAGTCGCTCAACGCGGGCGTCGCGGCCGGCATCTCGCTCTACGAGGTCGCGCGCCTGCGCGCCGCCGAGGACTGAGCCTCCGCACCACGCCGCCCCAGGGCGCCCCGCAGACCGCCACCAGGCGGCGCGCGGGGCGCCCTGCGCGCTTCCGGGGCTCTTGGGGGCTCAGGACGCCGGGCCTGGGCCCCGAAGCGCGGCGCGGGTCCGGGCTCCGCGGGTGCGCCCCGTGGACTCCCGGGGCATGCTCGCGACATGGACCCTCGCCCCGTGCATCGGCACTACCGGGTGCTGCTCCTCGTCCTGACGTTCTCGACGGGCATCATCGACGGCATCTGCTACCTGGCGCTCGACCAGGTCTTCACGGCCAACATGACCGGCAACGTGCTCATCCTCGGGATGGGGCTGGCCGGCGGGCAGGACGTCCCCACCGCCGGCCCGCTCGTCGCGCTCCTGGCCTACGTCGCGGGGGCTGCGGTCGCCGGCTACGCGTTCCGCAACCATCCGGCCGGCTGGCACCGGACGACCACCGGGTTGTTCGCGGGCGTCGGCGTGGGGGTGCTCGCCGCCTCGGTCGTGGTGTACGTGGTGGGCGAACCCCGGGGGTGGCGCCTGCTCCTGGTCGTGGCGGTGCTCGGCGTGTCGATGGGGGTGCAGGCCGCGACGGCGCGGCACCTGTCCGTCAAGGACCTCACGACGACCGTGGTCACCTCGACCCTGACGGGGCTGGCCGCCGACTACTTCCAGGACAGCCACGGCCGCGAGGCGTGGGTCCGGCGCGTCTCGGCCGTCCTGGCGCTCGGCGCGGGGGCCGCGACCGGGGCGCTCGTGCTGCGCGCAGGGCTCGAGGTGGCCCTCGTGGTGCCGGGGGTCATCGCGCTCGGTGCAGCCCTCGTGGGCGAGCGCTACCGGCGCCAGGACGTCGGGGCAGCACGAGCAGCCCGCCCCTTGCCGTCGGGGTCCTGACCGTCGCGGCCCTGGACCCCGGAGCCCGGCGCGCCGGTCCCTACCCAGGGAACCTCACTCCTGCTGGTCGACCTCGCCCGGCGCCAGGCCCAGGATCGCCTTCTCGTCGGGCCGGTGCCGCAGCACGTTCTCCACGTACGACGCCGTGGCCTCGGGCATGGGGATGTCACGCCCGGCCTTCTCGGAGATGAACCAGCGGTGGTCGAGGATCTCGTGGAAGAGCTGCGCAGGCTGCAGCTTGCGCCGCAGGTCGCGCGGCACGGCCTGGATCGTGGGCTCGAACACGCCGCTGAGCCAGTCGTGCGCGACGAACTCCTCGTCGTCGTTCTGCCGCTCGGCCGCCGCCCGGTAGGAGTCGAGGTCGTTGAGGAGCCGGCGCGCCTGGTTCTCCTGGACGTCGAGCCCCGTGAGCCGGATGAGGCGGCGCGAGTGGTGCCCGGCGTCGACGACCTTGGGCTGGATCTGGACCGTGGTCCCGTCGATGTCGGTCGTGATGTCGAGCTCGCCGACGTCGAACCCCAGGTTGTTGAGGCGTTCGATGCGGGCCGCGACGCGCCACCGCTCGTCGGACGCGAACGACTCGGCGTTCGTCAGGGCGTCCCAGAGCTCGTTGTACCGGGCGACGAGCGCGTCGCCCACGAGGATCTCGTCGATGTCCTCGTCGAGCAGCTCACCCGCGGAGAGGTCCATGAGCTCGCCGATGATGTTGGTCCGGGCGAGGTCCACGTCGTAGCTGCGCTGGCCCGGGCTCAGCTCGCGGTGCAGGTCACCCGTCTCCGCGTCGACGAGGTAGGCCGCGAAGGTCTCGGCGTCGCGTCGGAAGAGCGTGTTGGACAGCGACACGTCGCCCCAGTAGAAGCCGATGAGGTGCAGGCGCACGAGCAGCACGGCGAGGGCGTCGATGAGCCGCGTCGCGGTGTCCGGCTGGAGGGCCTGGCTGAAGAGCGCGCGGTAGGGCAGCGAGAACTGCAGGTGCTCGGTGATGAGCACGGCCTCGAGGCGCTCGCCGTTCGCGTCCGAGCGGCCCGTGATGACCCCCACGGGCACGACGCTCGGCACGTCCATGCGGCTGAGCTGGCGCAGGAGCTCGTACTCGCGGTACGCGACGGACTCCCCGATCTCCTTGATCGCGATGACGCGCCCGGACATGCGCACGAAGCGCACGATGTGGCGGGAGATACCGCGGGGGAGGGCTGCGAGCACCTCGTCCGGCCACTGCTCGAGCGGGATGTCCCAGGGGAGGTCGAGCAGGGCTGGGTCGGGGGCTGACGCGGTGATCTGCAGGTTCTGCACCATGACAGGTCCTTTCTCCGCGGTGGCCGGTCGCGCGGGGTGGCTCGACGGACTGCGGTGCGCGCCGTGCGGCAGGTCGCCGCGGGTCCGCACCCGACGTCGGTCACGACTGCGGACGTTCCGCAGCCACGGGGAAGGATATGCGAAAGGGGCGGACCCGGCACACAGCCGAGCCCGCCCCCGTGTCGCTGTGGGTCAGCTGAGACGCAGGCCCGTCGCGGTCGAGAAGATGTGCGTGTTGCCCGGGCGGATCGCCACGTGGATGCGCTCGCCCTTGGCGGGCACGTTGCGCGGGTCGACGCGGACGATGATCTGGTTGTCACCAGCACCCGAGTGGACGTCGGCGCTGGCCAGGTCACCCTTGAGGGTGCCGTAGACGAACGCGTCGGAGCCGAGCTCCTCGACGATGTTGACCTCGACGGCGAACGCGTTCTCGTTCGCCTGCGTGGTGACCTCGAGGGACTCGGGGCGGAAGCCGACCGTGACCTTGCCCTTGTCCGCCTCGGTGATCTTGGCGACGACCTCGCGGTCGAGCGGGATGCGCGCCGCGCCGACCTCGGCAGCACCGTTGTTCACGGTGAAGGTCGCGAGGTTCATGGCCGGCGAACCGATGAAGCCGGCGACGAAGACGTTGGCCGGGGTGTCGTACATGTCGCGCGGCGTGCCGACCTGCTGCAGGAGGCCGTCCTTGAGGACCGCGATGCGGTCACCCATGGTGAGGGCCTCGGTCTGGTCGTGCGTGACGTAGACGGTCGTGACGCCGAGACGGCGCTGGAGCGACGCGATCTGCGTACGGGTCTGGACACGGAGCTTGGCGTCGAGGTTCGACAGCGGCTCGTCCATGAGGAAGACCTGCGGCTGGCGGACGATCGCGCGGCCCATGGCCACACGCTGGCGCTGACCACCCGAGAGGGCCTTGGGCTTGCGGTCCAGGTACTCGGACAGGTCGAGGATCTTCGCAGCCTCCTCGACGCGCTGGCGGATGTCCGCCTTGGGCGTGCCGGCGATCTTCAGCGCGAAGCCCATGTTGTCCGCGACGGACATGTGCGGGTACAGCGCGTAGTTCTGGAACACCATCGCGATGTCGCGGTCCTTGGGCTGCACGTCGGTGACGTCGCGGTCACCGATGAAGATGTGCCCGCCGTTGACGTCCTCGAGGCCCGCGAGCATGCGGAGCGAGGTCGACTTGCCACAACCCGAGGGGCCGACGAGGACGAGGAACTCGCCGTCCTCGATGTGCAGGTTGAGCTGGTCCACCGCGGGGCGCTCGGTCCCCGGGTAGAGCCGCGTTGCGTGGTCGAAAGTGACCGTAGCCATGATGGGTACATCCCTCCACCGGCAGGTACGTGCCGGACGATCCGTTGTGTAGTGACGTGCCGCGCTTTCACGTGGTGCGTGTCTGCTGTGACACAGAAGAAGTCGAACCTCCAGGGTTTCCGGTCGCCCGGGGACCTGGGGGTCCGACGTCATCGTTGCTCGGCATCCTACCCCTGCCCGCTGAGTTCTCCGTCACACCCCGGTCACGTCCGGGTAACGGTCCTCAGGCGCCCAGCAGGTCGGCGAGCGCCGTGAGGGCCCGGGCTGCCTCGGCGGGGTCGGCGACGCGTCGGCGTGCGAGCGTCTCGCCCGGGCCGACCTTGATCCCGAGGTCGGCCGCGCCGAGCACGGCGAACGCCCTCTCGTCGGTCACGTCGTCGCCCAGGTAGAGCACCGCCGGCGACCC
Organism: Oerskovia merdavium; assembly: GCF_014836755.1. Lineage (GTDB taxonomy): Bacteria > Actinomycetota > Actinomycetes > Actinomycetales > Cellulomonadaceae > Oerskovia > Oerskovia merdavium. The sequence goes on along the minus strand of NZ_JACSQF010000005.1, from coordinate 67,883 downwards.
CAGCCTCGTGCGCAGCGCGTCGAGCGCGATGCCCTTCGAGGTGCTCGTGACCGCGATCTCCACGACGTTCTTCCCCGTCATGGCGTGCGCGCCCAGCTCGTCGCCGAGCCGAGCCGCGGCGGCCGAGGCCTTGTCGGCCGCGGGGTGGGGAGACAGGCGGGTGTGCAGCACGGCCGCCGAGGGCTTGTGCTCGACCCACGCTCCCTCGACGGGGTCCGCGATCTCCTCGAGGCCCTGCGTGACGTGGGCCAGGAGGGCCGTCTGGGCGTCGTCGAGCGCGACGGGCACGAGGCGGACGCGGGCCGTGGTCCCGTCCGCGCGGACCTGGCTCCGCGCGCCGGGCGCGACGCCGGTGCGGTCCTCCCCGCCGGCATCGCCGGCAGCACCAGGACCACCGGCCGGACCGCCCTCGGGGGCAGGAGCGAGGACCTCGCCCGTCTCGGCGCCGTGGCTCCCGACGAGCAGCGCCCCCACGGGCGGCGAGGCCAGGCGCGCGAGGTCCTCGATCCGTCGACCCGACACGAGCGCGACCCGCACGCGGTCCGGGCCGAGCGCCGCGAGCCGCGCGAGCGCCGCGGCCGCGGCCGCGGTGGGGCGCGACGCGAGAGGGTCGTCGCCCAGGGGGGCGAGCACCCCGTCGAAGTCGCTCGCCACGAGCAGGGGGCCGCCCGCCGGCGCGCCGCCGTCGGGCGTGCGGGGGACGAGCGCCGCGAGCGCGGCGAGGTCGCGTCCGAGCCCGTCGTCGAGCGAGGTCACGGGGCCCGACGCCGTCACGCGCCCTCTCCCTCGACCGGCTCCTGGCGTCGGGGCGTGTCGCGCGACGGCATGGCCTGCAGCACGCCCAGGAAGGACTCGGACCACTTCGAGACGTCGTCCGCGAGGACGCGTCGACGCAGGCGGCGCATCCGCTTGCGCTGCTCGCGCGGGTCCATGTGGGCCGCCGCGACGATGATGTCCTTCATGCCGTCGATGTCGTGCGGGTTGACGAGCAGAGCACCGCTCGCGAGCTCGTCGGCCGCGCCCGTGAACTCCGACAGCACGAGCACGCCCTGGTCGTCCGAACGGGCCGCGATGTACTCCTTGGCGACGAGGTTCATGCCGTCGCGCAGCGAGGTGACGAGCATGACGTCGGCCGCGAGGTAGAGCGCGGCCATCTCCTCGGGCGGGTACGAGTGGTGGAGGTAGTGGATCGCGGCGTGGCCGATCTCGGCGTACTCGCCGTTGATGCGTCCCACGAGGGCCTCGACCTGCTCGCGCAGCTCCTGGTAAGCGCCCACGTTCTCGCGGCTGGGGCTCGCGACCTGGACGAGCGTGACGTGCTCGACGTCGATCCGCCCGTCCTGGAGGATCTCGCCGTAGGCCTTGATCCGGTGCCGGATGCCCTTGGTGTAGTCGAGCCGGTCGACCCCGAGCATCATGACCTCGGGATCTCCGAGGTCGGCCCGGATCTCGCGCGAGCGGGCCTGGACCTCAGGGGTCCGGGCGAGCTCGTCGAACGTGTGCGAGTCGATCGAGATGGGGAAGGCCGCGGCGCGCACGTGGCGGGCGGGGCTGTCCTCGGTCGCCGGGGTCGTGACGATGGGCCCGCGGGTCGTGTAGCCGGTCAGGCGACGCACCGCCCGGATGAAGTTCGAGGCGTCGCCCGCGCGCTGGAAGCCGATGAGGTCCGCGCCCAGGAGCCCGTCGATGACCTGGCGGCGCCACGGGAGCTGCTGGAACAGCTCGAGCGGCGGGAAGGGGATGTGGTTGAAGAAGCCGATGCGCAGGTCCGGTCGCTGCTCGCGCAGCATGCGGGGCACGAGCTGGAGCTGGTAGTCGTGCACCCAGACGGTCGCGCCCTGCTCGGCCTGGGCCGCGGCGGCGTCGGCGAAGCGCTGGTTGACGCGCCGGTAGGCGTCCCACCACTGCCGGTGGAACGCGGGGGGAGCGATCACGTCGTGGTAGAGCGGCCACAGCGTGTCGTTCGAGAAGCCCTCGTAGTAGCGCTCGATCTCGGTGGCCGACAGCGTCACGGGCACCAGGCGCATGTCGTCCGCGTCGAAGGGCTCGACCTCGAGGTCAGGCGCGCCGGACCAGCCCACCCAGGCGCCGTCCGACTTCTGCATGACCGGCTCGAGAGCCGTGACGAGTCCTCCCGGAGAGCGCTTCCAGTCGACGCGTCCCTCGTGGTCGACCGTGAAGTCGACCGGGAGCCGGTTGGACACCACGACGAGGTCGTAGCCGTCTTTGCCAGTCAATGGAGATCTCCTTGATATTCGGTTGAACGTCCGTGAATCTCCACCCAGGTTATCCGTGCCGCGTCTCACCTGCTCACGGGAGAGCAGGGCGCGGACGCGAATTGTCGATACCTTGACACCATGGAGGAGCCCAGCAGCAGATCTGTCGACCCGGCGCGGAGCAGCGGCACCGCGCGCCGTGGCGGGCTGCCGGCGGGCAGCGAGGTCGGGGGCTACCGCATCCTCGCGCGGCTCGGCGCCGGCGCGATGGGGGCGGTCTACGAGGCCGAGGACGGCGGCGGGAACCTCGTCGCGATGAAGTTCCTGCACGCGCACCTCGACGTCGACGCCCAGGGCCGCGACCGCCTGCGCCGCGAGGCCGTCGCGCTCCAGCGGCTGCGGCACCCCGCCGTCGCGCAGATCCTCGACGTCGAGCTCGACGGCTCGGACGCCTTCATCGTGACCGAGCTCGTCGACGGCCCCAACCTCGAGGAGGAGATCGCGACGGGCGGCCCGCTCGACGCACGCGACCTGTTCGAGCTCGCGGACCAGCTCGCCGAGGCCCTCGAGGCGGTCCACAGCGCGGGCGTGGTGCACCGCGACCTCAAGCCGAGCAACGTCCTGGTGACCCAGAACGGCCCGGTCCTCATCGACTTCGGGATCGCGCACGGGCTCGACGAGGCCCGCGCGACCTCGACCGGCCTGGTCATGGGCACGCCCGGGTACCTCGCCCCCGAGCTGCTCGAAGGGGCGGCGCCGAGCGCGAACAGCGACTGGTGGGGATGGTCGGCCGTGCTCGCCTTCGCCGCAACGGGCCGCCCGCCGTTCGGCATGCGTCCGGTCGAGGCGGTCCTGGCGCGCGCACGGACGGGCGAGGCGGACCTCGCGGGACTGGGGCCCCGCACTGCGGCCGCGCTCGCGGCGGCGCTCCGGGCAGATCCGGCGCAGCGCCTGGGGCCGTCGGAGGTCGCGGAGGTCCTGCGGCGTGCCGCGGACGAGGGGGACGGCCCGACGGCGCCACCCGCCACGGGAGCGACCGCGATCGTCCCGCCCACCTTCAGCGGGCAGGGGGTCGGCGCAGCGGCGGCCGGGGCCCTCGCCGCGACGCTCGCGGCCGCGGGCAGCGCGGCGGCCACCACCCCGACGGTCCCCGCCGCGACGCGGCTCGCGGGCGCTGGTGCCGGTGCTGCGGCCACCGTGGTGCTCCCCGCGTCGGCCGTCGACGTCATGCCGACGAGCGTCGTGTCCGCGACCCGTTCGGCGGTCCCGGTCCCCGGCGCTCCCTCGATCCCGCCGCTCGCGGCAACCCAGGTCCTCGCCAACGACGGGCGGACCGTCGCGATGCCTGCGGTCCCGCCGGGGGCACCGGTGCCGGCGCCGCAGCCGCCGCCCTCGGTGGTCCCGCGCGTCTCCCCGGTCCAGCTCCAGGGCCCCGTCCCCGCTGCAGCGCCAGGGCGGGCCCCGGTCCCTCCGCCCGGGTACGCCGTGCCCCCGTCCGCCACGACCCCCTACCCGCCGCAGCCGGGCCGACCCGCCGGTGCCGCGCCGTCGGGCACCGTGGCGCAGCCCGGGGGACCGGTCGCGGCGCCGCCCGGGCGGGACCCGTTGTTCGACGCGTTCGGTCAGCCCGTCGTGGCAGCCCCCGCCGATGCGTACGCCCGCCCGTCCCACCGGCACCGGAGCGGGACCCTGCTCGCGCTCGGCCTCCCGCTCGTGCTGCTCGCGGGCAGCCACCCCGGGGTCGCGTTCGTGCTCCTGTGCCTGCTCGTGGTCGCCGCGCGCGTCGTGGGCGTCGCCGCCGACTCGTTCCACGCGCACCGCGAGCGCAAGGGCGTCCAGCGCAGCGACGGCGTCCGGGTCGCGGTCTCGGTGCCCTGGTACGCGCTGCGGGCGGCCGTCGGAGCACTGCCGTCGCTCCTCGTCGCGCTGTGCGGCGGGCTGCTCGTCGCGGTCGGGGCGTGGTGGCTGCTCGCGCCCGGGATGGTCGTCCTCGCGCCCCAGCAGACGGTCGAGGCGCGGTCGGCAGGAGGCATGAACGAGGACTGGGTCTTCACCGTGGTGCTGTGCCTCGCGATGGCGGTGGCGGTGCTCCTCGCCTGGTTCGGCCCGCTCTCCGCGCTGACGCGGTTCGGGGCGCGCACGACCCTCGTGCACGTCGCACCGGGACGGGTGGGGGCGATCGTCCTCGTCGTGGTGGGGCTCGCGCTCGCGGCCATCGTGCTCTTCTCGCTCGGGAACGGGGCTCCCGTCGAGTGGGCGCCGTTCCCGGGTCCACCCCCGAGCATCTGATCCCGCAGCCTCACCGAAAACTCCCAGGCTGTCCGAGTACGCTGACCCCGTGACCAGGACGTCCGCACCGGGCGCACCACACGGTGCGTCGCCCGGAACGCCCCCGAACGAGACCGCGCCACGCGCTGCGGTCCGTACGGTCGTGCGCGCGCAGTCCGTCCGCGCGGGCTCCGCAGAAGCCTCGGTCCGCCGGTTCTCGACCGTGACCTCGCTCGTCGTCGCCGGGTTCCTGCTCGTCGTCGGGACCCTGTCCCTCCTCGCGGACCGCGGCTTCAGCGTCGTCCACCAGTGCCTGCCCGCCCCGGGAGGCTGGGGCGTCGCCGGTATCCACCTGGCCCTCCTGCGAGAGACCGCCGAGTGCCCGGCCGGGACCGCCGCCCTGGGGGGAGACCCCACGCGGGTCGTCACGGTCGTCGGGGTGCTGGCCCTGCCCGTGCTGCTCGCGCACCTCGCGCTCCTGGTCGCGGGCTGCGGCCTCGCCGCCGTCGCGCTGCGCGTCCGTGACCGGCTCGTAGGCGTCCTGCGCCCCCGGAACCTCGCTGTGCTGCTGCACCGCCCGCTCGCCCCTGTCGCCGACGCGTGCCGCCAGGTCGTCCGCTCGGCCACCAAGGTCCTGCACCATCTGGCGCTCGCCGCGGTGCGGTCGCTGCGGGGGCCACCGGTGGCTCTCGCGGCCGCCTGACGACTCGCCACCCGACTCGTCACCGCCGCGCGACCGGTGCCACCCGCACCCCGGCGCGCGCGGCACGGCCGCCTTCACGCGACCTGCGCGGCCCCTTCCGGGACACCGCGCCCCGAACGACTTCCAAGGACTCTCATGTCGACGAACGAATCCCGTCAGACCAAGGCCGACCGCCGCGACGCGGCCCGAGCCGAGGCCCTCGCGCTGCGCGAGGCACAGGCCAAGCGCGACAAGCGCAACCGAGCGATCACGATCGGCGCCCTCGTGGGCGGCCTCGCGGTCCTCATCGGCGCCTTCCTCTGGGTGTTCATCCCAGCGATGAACCAGAAGGAGGCTCGCGTCACCGAGCCGCTCACCGGAGTCACCGCGCCCGGCACGGCGAGCGACACGGCCGGCATCTCCATCGGGGCGGACGGTGTGGCCGGCACCAGCACCGACGGCGCGGTCGACGTCGGCGTGTACTTCGACTACATGTGCCCCATCTGCGGGCAGTTCGAGGAGATCAACGGCGCCTCGCTCGACCAGCTGCGCGAGGCCGGCGACGTGAACGTCGTGCTGCACCCCGTGGCGATCCTCGACCGCATGGCGAACGCCCAGCAGTTCTCGACGCGCTCGGCCGCTGCCGCCGCCTACATCGCCGAGCACGCTCCCGAGCAGCTCAACGCGTTCAACTCGGCGATGTTCGTCAACCAGCCCGAGGAGAACAAGGAGACGCTGACCGACCAGCAGATCGCCGAGATCGCCAAGAGCGTGGGCGTCCCGGCCGACGTGGCCGACAAGATCGCCGCGGGCGACGCGGTCGACCAGTTCGGCGACTGGGTCGAGGGCGCGACGAACCTGGCGACCCAGAACCCGGACCTCGCCAACCCGCAGAGCGGTGGGTTCGGCACGCCGACCATCACGATCAACGGTGAGCGCTGGGACGGGAACTGGAGCGACCCGACCGCGCTCTCCGCTGCGGTCGAGGCGGCCAAGGGCTGATCCCCTTCCGGTGCCGAGCATGCGGTTGCCGTCGTTCCCGGGCTGGGAACGGACGCCGACCGCATGCTCGGCGCACGCCGACCGCATGCTCGTGCCGCGGCGGCCCCCGGCGATGCCCGGTCGAGGGACGTCCATCGGATGCACCGGACGTCCACGGCACGCCCGGCACCCGGTAGGCTGTTCGCGCACCTCAGGGTGCCGCTGCCCTCGGGTGGCGTGCCGCCTTAGCTCAGCTGGTAGAGCACTCGCCTTGTAAGCGAAAGGTCGTCGGTTCGAACCCGACAGGCGGCTCCGTCAGGAACGACGAAGGCCGGTGTCCCGCAGCTCGAGCTCGCGGGACACCGGCCTTCGTCGTCGCAGCACCAGGGGGTGCTCGTGCCTCAGGGACGCCGACACCCTGCAGGCGCCCGGGCCTTGTGCCCGGCTCGCTACTGCGACTGCACGGGCGTCAGCACGGGCACCTTGGGCTCTCGCAGGTCGCCCGAGGACTGCCCGCGGAGCCGCCGCGTCGCCCACGGGTACACGTGCACCCGCACCCACTCGGCGTTCTGCCGGGCGCGGTCGAGGAGCGGGACGGGCGGCAGTGGCGACAGCGGGTCGTCCCACGCGGCGTCGTCGGGCGCCTGGCCCAGGCCCACGAGCGCGGCCTGCGCGACGCGCCGGTGCCCGTCCGGGGTCAGGTGGATGCGGTCCTCGGACCACATGCGCCAGTCGTGGAGCGACGCCATGCCCCACAGGTCCAGGACGTGCGCGCCGTGACGGCGCGCGATCGACCAGATGTGGGTGTTGTAGACGCCCACGCGGCCGCGCGTGAGGCCCACGAGGGGCGACCCCGACGTGTCGAAGCCCGTGCCCAGGAGGACGTCGATGCCCTCGGCGCGCAGCCGGGCGACCGCGTGCTCGAGGTTGCGGGCCAGGCGGTCGACGTCGGCCGCGGGACGCAGGATGTCGTTGCCACCGCCGATGAGGCTCACCAGGTCCGGCTTGAGCGCGATCGCGGCCGGCACCTGCTCGGTCAGGATCGAGCGCAGGAGCCGGCCGCGGATCGCGAGGTTGGCGTACTGGAGCGGGGCCCGGCCTGCGGCGCTGCGTCGCGTCGACAGGTGCCCTGCGAGGAGGTCGGCCCAGCCGCGCTGGCGGTCCGGGTCGTTCGGGTAGGGGTCCCAGAGTCCTTCCGTGAACGAGTCGCCGATCGCGACGTAGCTGGCCCATCGGGGCGTGTTCTCATCGTCCGGGTGCGAGGTGGTCACCGGTCCATTGTGTGACAACGGGGGCCGTGCGTCGCGTGACCTCCCGGCCCGACGGCACGACCCGGCCCGGCCCGACGCCGTGCCTCAGGCCGCTGGCAGCGTCCAGTCGACGGGGGCCGCACCCTGGGCGACGAGCAGCTCGTCGACGCGCGAGAACGGCCGGGACCCGAAGAACCCCCGCCGGGCGGACAGCGGGCTGGGGTGCGCGCTCTCGACCACGGGCGTGCTGCCCAGGAGCGGCTTGAGCGTCGCGGCGTCGCGTCCCCAGAGGATCGCGACGAGCGGGCGGTCGCGGGCCACGAGCGCGCGGATCGCGGCCTCGGTGATGGCCTCCCAGCCCTTGCGGCGGTGCGACCCGGCGTCGCCGTCGCCGACCGTCAGGACCCTGTTGAGCAGCATGACGCCCTGGTCGCTCCACGCGGACAGGTCGCCGTGCACGGGCGTCGGGGTCCCGAGGTCGGTCGCCATCTCGGCGTAGATGTTCTGGAGCGAGCGTGGCACGGGGCGCACGTGCGGCTGGACGGAGAACGACAGGCCCATGGCGTGGCCGGGTGTGGGGTAGGGGTCCTGGCCCACGATCAGGACGCGTACGTCGGCGAGCGGGCGCTGGAAGGCCCGCAGGATGTCCGACGGCGCAGGCTGGTACGGGCGTCCGGCCGCGGTCTCCGCGCGGAGGAAGTCGCCCACGGCGCGCAGCTGCGGCTCGACGGGAGCGAGGGCGGCCGCCCAGTCGGGGGCCATGATCTCGTCGAGCGGTCGTTGCGAGACGGTGGCCGAGGAACGGTCGAGGGAGTCGGCGGAGGCGGGCGTCGCGGAGCTGTTCACGCGGCGAGAGTACGCGAGCCGTTGAATGACACCTTTGTCGTTCGCGCGTAGGCTGAAGACGCCCAGGTCCCCACCGTTCGTCGGTGCAGGACGTCCCGACGAGTGAGGAACTGCCCATGAGCGAAGCGTTCGCCGAGACCGAGCACCTCGTCGCACCGTCCCTGGACAGCACGGGGCCGGACGAGCAGCAGGGTTCTGGACTCTCGGAACGCGACCAGCAGATCCTCGCTTTCGAGCGTCAGTGGTGGAAGTACGCGGGCGCCAAGGAGCAGGCTGTCCGCGAGCTCTTCGACATGACGGCGACCCGCTACTACCAGGCGCTCAACGCCCTGATCGACTCCCCTGAGGCACTGGCCCACGACCCCATGCTCGTGAAGCGTCTGCGCCGGATGCGGTCCACGCGTCAGCGCGCCCGCTCAGCTCGCCGGCTCGGCGACGTTTAATCTGCCGGGCGAGACGGGCTACCCTGTCGGCGTGAGCAAGAGCGATTACCCCTACGCGCCCGACGAGTTCGACGTCCCCGCGCCCGAGGGCGCGCCCGTCGGGGTGTACCGCGCTCCGCGCAGCAGGTGGAGCAAGACCTGGCCGTTCCTGCTCGTCGCCGGGATCTTCGCTGTCGTCGGGATCGGCGGCGTCTACGCGGTCTCCGGAGGTTTCGGCGGAACGACGCCCGAGGCCGAGGCCAAGCCCCCGGCAGCGTCGGCTCCCGCCGAGGAGCCCGCGACCGAGGAGACCCCGGTCGAGGAGGAGCCCTCGACCGAGGAGACGCCGGTCGAGGAGGAGTCGCCCGCGGACCCCGCGACCGACATCACCGCCCTGCTGGCAGCAGCCGACAAGGGAGCGTTCGTCCGCGTCCTCAACGACAAGGGCCCCGAAGGGGAGTCTCGTGTCGGCAAGGCAGCCCTGGACGCCAAGGGGTTCACCAAGGTCGAGTTCGCGGCCTACCCCGGTGACTCGGGCGTCACGGTCAACTCGATCTGGTACGCCGCGGACCGCAAGGAGACGGCGATGGCCGTCGCCGCTGTCCTGGGTGTCCCGGCCGAGCAGGTCAAGCAGGTGGACGTCCGCGAGGGCGACGTCCTGGTGATCGTGAAGTCCGCGCTGACCGTCGCCCCCTGACCTGCCGCGTGCGGGTCTGCGGCGGCTTCTCGTCGGCTGACGGACCGCAGCGCTCAGGGTCCCGTCCGTCGCCGCCCCCGTCCTGAACGTCCTCGGCGTGCACGGCGTCGCGCGTACCGGTGACGGCGCGCACCCCGCGGGCTAGGCTCGGAGGCACCGAGGGCGGTGGTCGTCCTCGGGCGACCGCGGCAGGTCCGCGCCGGCACACGAGGAGACGTCCATGGCCCAGGGCACCGTCAAGTGGTTCAACGCCGAGAAGGGCTTCGGCTTCATCACCCCCGACTCGGGCGGCCAGGACCTCTTCGTCCACTTCAGCGCGATCCAGAACGACGGCTACCGCACCCTCGACGAGGGGCAGGCCGTCGAGTACGAGCCAGGACAGGGCCAGAAGGGCCCCCAGGCAGAACAGGTGCGCCCGCTCTGAACGCCGTGACCCCGGCGCGTCACCTGACCGAGGTGGACGTCGTCGTCGTCGGATCCGGGCCCAACGGCCTCGCCGCGGCGGTGACGTGCGCCAGGGCCGGGCTGTCCGTGCGGGTCCTCGAGGCACAACCCACGATCGGGGGCGGGTCGCGGACCCTGGACCTGGGGCTGGCCGAGGGCTTGGTCCACGACATCTGCTCCGCGGTGCACCCCATGGCGTGGGCGTCGCCGTTCTTCCAGGCGTTCGACCTTCCCTCGCGCGGCGTCGAGCTGCTCGTCCCGGAGGTCTCGTACGCCCAGCCGCTCCCGGGGGGCCGCGCGGGGATCGCCTACCGCGACCTCGACCGGACGGTCGACGGGCTGGGGGTCGACGGCGCCGCGTGGCGTTCGCTCGTCGGCTCGCTGTCACGCAACACGGGCCATGCGGTCGCGACCGCTCTGGGCGACAAGCGGAGCATCCCGGCGGGGCTCCTCCCGCGCGGGGTACCGACCGCGGCCCGGTTCGGGCTCGGCGTCCTCGAGCAGGGCACCCGGGCCTGGGACCGACGCTTCGTCGGGGACGTCGCCCCCGCACTCTTCACGGGCGTCGCAGCGCACGGGATCGCGCCCATGCCCTCGCTGGCCTCGGCCGGGGTGGCGATGCTGCTCGCGTCGCTCGCGCACACCGAGGGCGGCTGGCCCGTCCCGCGCGGCGGCTCGGGGGCGATCGTGACCGCGCTGGTCGCGGACCTCGAGGCGCACGGGGGTGAGGTCGTGACGGACCACCCGGTGCGCTCGGAGTCGGACCTCCCGCCCGCCCGGGCCGTCATCTTCGACACGACTCCCCGCACCGTGGTCGAGGTGTTCGGTTCCCGTCTCACGGGACGCGCGGCCAGAGCGCTCACGGCGTTCCCCTACGGCAACGCGGCCGCCAAGGTCGACTTCGTGCTGCGAGGCCCCGTGCCGTGGCAGAACGCCGAGGTCGGGCGTGCCGGGACGGTCCACGTGGGTGGCGCACGGGCCGAGATGGCCGCCGCGGAGGCCGCGGTCGCGCAGGGGCAGCACGCCGAGCGGCCCATGGTCCTCGTGAGCGACCCGAGCCTCGTCGACGAGACGCGTCGGGTCGGTGACCTGCGACCCCTGTGGTCGTACGCGCACGTCCCGGCCGGCTCCACGCTCGACGTCACCGAGGCGATCACCGCCCAGATCGAGCGCTTCGCACCGGGCTTCCGCGACGTCGTCGTGACCTCGCGGTGCGTGCCCGCCGCGCGCATGAGCGAGCACAACGCCAACTACGTGGGCGGGGACATCGCGGCGGGGGCCGTCAGCATGTGGCGCGTCCTGGCACGCCCGAGCGCGCGCCTCGACCCGTACGCGACCGGCCTCGACGGGGTCTACCTCTGCTCGGCGTCGACCCCACCGGGACCCGGTGTCCACGGGCTCGGCGGGTGGTACGCGGCCCAGCGCGTGCTGCGGCGGGAGTTCGACGTCCCGCACCTGCCCGCGCTGGCTCCCTGACGGCTGCCCGACCTCGGACCGCGCGAGGAAAGCACGAGGGCCCCACGAGGGAGCTCCTGCGTCCGGACCCGCAGGGAGCCGGGTCTCGGGTGGTTTAGGCCCAGGCCCAGGCCCAGGCCCAGGCTCAGGGGGCCGGGGCCGCCGCCTCGGCCGCCGCCTCGATACGCCGGTCCTCGAGCTCGACCAGCGTCAGCACCACGAGCGACGAGCTCCACGTGAGCGGTGCGACCGCCGCGGGCGAGCCGTCCGCGAGGACCTTCTCGGGGATCGCGCCGGACGCCGTCCGGTGCGTGCCGAGCCAGTCGAGCCAGCTCTCGGCGGCCTCCTCCTCGCCGATCGAGGCGCCCGCGAGGGCGAACAGCGCGGTCTGCGGCGTCCAAGACACGCCGTCCGTCCGCCAGCCCGCTCCCGGGGCCACCCCACCGGCCGGACGGAGCATCGACATGACCGAGGACCGCCAGGCGTCCTCCGCCCCGCTGAGCGCCGTGGGCTGGAACGGCGGGAGCGCGAAGGTCGTCGCAGCGTCCTGCGCCCCGCCCGACACGGCCCGCGGGTAGCCCTGCGAGCCGAACCGGTCCTCGATCGCGGACCGCAGGCGCATCGCGGCGCTCGCCGCGCCCGCCGCACGGTCCCACCGCTCGCCGTCGCGGTAGAAGGCCATGGCGCCCTCGAGCCCGGCGAGCAGGGGGGCTGCGGTCCCGAGGGTCAGGTCGGTCGGGTGCACCTCCCAGTAGTCGCTCGACGGCGGCGGCAGGTCCGTGTCGTCGTCGAGCAGCGCGAGCACGTGCTCGGTCGAGGCGTCGACGAGGGGCGCGAGGCGCTCACGGGCGTCGTCCCGGGCGCCCGGGGCGTCGATCTCGTCGAGCACGGTCCATGCCGCCCACAGGGCCCACCCGTTGCCGTCCGACTGGATCCCGCGGTCGTCAGGGACCCCTGAGGCGTCGGGGAGGTATCGGGCGTGGAACGAGCCGTCGGGCTCCTGGACCGAGCGCAGGAAGTCGAGCACGCGCAGCGCGTCGTCGACGTGACCGGTCCGCGCGTACGCGGCCGCCGTGAACGACGAGTCGCGCGGCCACACGTAGCGCCAGCGCGGGGACGCCGCGGCGAGCGAGGCGCCGTTCTCGAGCGTCAGGGTGTGCAGGTCGAGCAGGGCGTCCTCGCCGAGCTCCTCGAAGCGGGTGCCTGCGCCCGGGACCCGGCCGGCGGCGAGCCAGGCCCGGGACGCGGCTCCGCGCGCTCGGCGCCCGCGACGTCGAGCAGGGACCCGGCGGTCACGGGGGAGCCCGCGACCTGGCTGAGCCGGTCCACCTCGCCGTCGGCCGCGTCGATCCCGTCCGTGAGCCAGGCGGGGTCGAGGGCTGCCGGGTCGAGGACCCTGCTGCCGTCGAGGTAGGTGGCGCCCATGCCCGCGGGGAGCCGCAGGAGGACGCCTGGGCCTGCGGTCGCGACGCCGTCCTGGTACAGGTCGATCTGGACGTCGGTCGGCTGCGGGGTCGGGGTGGCCCCGGCCGTCACGAGCACCACGACGGGGGCGATCGCCGCTCCGAGCACCGCCAGTCGCCACCTCTTTGTCGCGAATCTCACACTGGGCATCCTAGGGCGAGCCGGACGTGCGTCGTTCCGCTGGGGGCGATAGGGGTCGTACGGCCTTGCACTCGCACCGGCAGAGTGCCAATAATGGCGTTAGCACTCTCGTCATGAGAGTGACAGTTTTCTCTGGTCGTCAGGTGAGGCCCGCGAGTCGGCGTGACAGGAACGTCGTCGTGCGCGAGCCGTCCGTCGCGGGCGCCGACCGACCGTCACACGCCACCAGCGGAGGATCAATCCCCATGGCAAAGATCATCGCCTTCAACGAGGAGGCACGTCGCGGGATGGAGCGCGGGCTCAACGTCCTCGCCGACACCGTGAAGGTCACGCTCGGCCCCAAGGGCCGCAACGTCGTCCTCGACAAGAAGTGGGGCGCGCCCACCATCACCAACGATGGTGTGAGCATCGCCAAGGAGATCGAGCTCGACGACCCGTACGAGAAGATCGGTGCGGAGCTCGTCAAGGAGGTCGCCAAGAAGACCGACGACGTCGCGGGTGACGGCACCACCACCGCGACCGTGCTCGCCCAGGCGCTCGTGCGCGAGGGCCTGCGCAACGTCGCGGCCGGGTCCAACCCGATCGCCCTCAAGCGCGGTATCGAGAAGGCTGTCGAGGCCGTGACGGCCCAGCTGCTCGTCGCCGCCAAGGACATCGAGACCAAGGAAGAGATCGCTGCCACGGCCGCGATCTCGGCCGGTGACCCCGCGATCGGCGAGCTCATCGCCGAGGCCCTCGACAAGGTGGGCAAGGAAGGCGTCATCACCGTCGAGGAGTCGAACACGTTCGGCCTCGAGCTCGAGCTCACCGAGGGCATGCGCTTCGACAAGGGCTTCCTGGCCCGCTACTTCGAGACCGACCCCGAGCGTCAGGAAGCGGTCCTCGAGGACCCGTACGTCCTGATCGTCGAGTCGAAGATCTCGAACGTCAAGGACCTGCTGCCGCTGCTCGACCAGGTCATGAAGGCCGGCCGCAGCCTCCTCATCATCGCCGAGGACGTCGAGGGCGAGGCCCTGGCCACCCTCGTGCTGAACAAGATCCGTGGCACGTTCAAGTCCGTCGCCGTCAAGGCTCCGGGCTTCGGCGACCGCCGCAAGGCCATGCTGCAGGACATCGCGATCCTCACCGGTGGCCAGGTCATCTCCGAGACGGTCGGCCTCAAGCTGGAGACCGCGACCCTCGACCTGCTCGGCCAGGCTCGCAAGGTCGTCGTCACCAAGGACGAGACCACGATCGTCGAGGGTGCCGGCGACGCCGACCTCATCGCGGGTCGCGTGAACCAGATCCGTTCCGAGATCGAGAAGTCGGACTCCGACTACGACCGCGAGAAGCTCCAGGAGCGCCTCGCCAAGCTCGCCGGTGGTGTCGCGGTCATCAAGGCCGGCGCCGCGACGGAGGTGGAGCTCAAGGAGCGCAAGCACCGCATCGAGGACGCCGTCCGCAACGCGAAGGCTGCCGTCGAGGAGGGCATCGTCGCCGGTGGTGGCGTGGCCCTCATCCAGGCCGGTGCCGTCGCGTTCGAGACCGCCGCGATCACCGACCTGGTCGGCGACGAGGCGACCGGTGCGCAGATCGTGCGCGCCGCGATCGACGCCCCGCTCAAGCAGATCGCGATCAACGCCGGTCTCGAGGGTGGCGTCGTGGCCGAGAAGGTCCGCAACCTCCCCTCGGGCCACGGCCTGAACGCCGCGACCGGCGTCTACGAGGACCTGCTCGCCGCAGGCGTCAACGACCCGGTCAAGGTCACGCGCTCCGCGCTGCAGAACGCTGCGTCCATCGCAGCGCTCTTCCTCACGACCGAGGCGGTCGTCGCGGACAAGCCGGAGAAGAACCAGCCGATGCCGGGTGGCGACGGCGGCATGGGCGGCATGGACTTCTGATCAGTCCGTCCGCGCCGCGGGGCTCGTAGAGCCCGCGCAGCCGACACGAAGGGCCGTCCGACCAGGGAGACCTGGCCGGGCGGCCCTTCGCCGTTCCCGGTCCCGGCCGGCACGGCGCCTCAGCCCGTGACCCGATCGTGACCCGGGAAACGGAGCGTTAACACCGCGGGCAGCGCCGGCGAAACACCGTCTCCCTAGCGTCTACACCAGTGGGCACAGCGTTGTATACGCCCCTCGTGGACGGCCGGGAGAGGTCGCCAGAGGGCGCCCACCGACCGCACGACGGACCGCTCGGCACCGAGCGCTCCGGTCCTGTCGACCTTCGGTGAAAGGAACCTCGGTGGCCACCTCACGAGCAACCGCACGCGCTCTGCCCGCTGCAACCCTCGTCCTCGCGCTCGTCCTCTCCGGGTGCGGCGCCCGGACCGACGCGAGCGGGGGGAGCGCCTCGTCCGCGGCGGCCAGCTGCGTCGACGTCTCGGGCGACAGCGTCAAGATCGGACTCCTCAACTCGCTCTCCGGGACCATGGCGATCTCCGAGCAGACGGTCCACGACTCGCTCCGGCTCGCGGTCGCGGAGATCAACGCCGACGGCGGCGTGCTCGGCAAGCAGCTCGAGGTCGTGGCCGAGGACGGCGCGTCCGAGCCCACGACCTTCGCGGAGAAGGCCGAGAAGCTCATCACGGACGACTGCACCGCGGCGGTCTTCGGCGGCTGGACCTCGGCCTCGCGCAAGGCCATGCTCCCGGTCTTCGAGAACAACGACGCGCTGCTCTTCTACCCCGTGCAGTACGAGGGCCTGGAGTCCTCCCCGAACATCTTCTACACGGGCGCCACGACCAACCAGCAGATCGTGCCGGCCCTCGACTACCTCAAGGAGCAGGGGGCGACCTCGATCTTCCTCGTGGGATCCGACTACGTCTTCCCGCGCACGGCGAACAAGATCATCAACGCCTACGCGGAGGCCAACGGCATCGAGGTCCTCGGCGAGGAGTACGCGCCGCTGGGCCACACCGACTTCTCCACGATCGTCAACAAGGTCAAGGCCGCCGGTGCGGACGCCGTGTTCAACACGCTCAACGGCGACTCCAACGTGGCGTTCTTCAAGGAGTACAAGAACGCGGGCCTGGGCCCGGACGCCATGCCGGTCGTGTCGGTCTCGATCGCCGAGGAGGAGGTCGGGGGCATCGGCATCGAGAACGTCGAGGGCCAGCTCACGGCCTGGAACTACTACCAGACCATCGACAGCCCCGAGAACACCACGTTCGTCGAGGCCTTCAAGGCCGAGTACGGCGACGACCGGGTCACGTCCGACCCCATGGAGGCCGCGTACGCCTCGGTCTACCTCTGGAAGGGCATGGTCGAGAAGGCGAAGTCCTTCGCGGTCGGCGACATCCAGGAGGCCGCCGGCGGCGTGACCTTCGACGCCCCCGAGGGGACCGTCACGGTCGACGGCGAGAACCACCACATCGCCAAGACGGCGCTCATCGGCAAGATCGGCCCCGACGGGCTGATCCACACCGAGTGGAGCTCGGGCGAGCCCATCGAGCCCGACCCGTTCCTCACGGGCTACGACTGGGCCGAAGGCCTGTCCTGACCTGACCCCGCACCCCGGTGGGGCCCGACGGCGGAACGCACGCTCCGCCGTCGGGCCCACCGGGGGCGCGGCGCCCCCGTCCCGCACGCACCCCACCGGAAGGCTGACCGCCCATGGACGTGCTGTTCTCACAGCTCTTCGCCGGGCTGAGCCTCGGCTCGGTCCTGCTCCTGGCCGCCCTCGGCCTCGCCCTGACGTTCGGCCAGATGGGCGTCATCAACATGGCCCACGGCGAGCTCATGATGGCCGGCGCCTACACCGCGTTCGTCGTCCAGGGCGTCGTCTCGGACGCGGGACTCTCGCTCCTCGTGTCGCTGCCGGTCGGCTTCCTGGTCGGCGGGCTCCTGGGACTCCTCCTCGAGGTGACCCTGATCTCGCGCATGTACCGGCGCCCGCTCGACACCCTCCTCGTGACGTGGGGGGTCGCGCTCGTGCTGCAGCAGGTCGCGCGCGACGTGTTCGGGGCGCCCAACGTGGACGTCCGCGCCCCGTCCTGGCTGAGCGGCGCCGTCGAGATCTTCGGCGTCGGGATGCCCAGGACGCGCGTGTTCATCCTCGTGCTCGCGCTCGTCTGCGTGGGCGTCCTGGCGCTGGTCCTGCGGACGACGCCCCTGGGGCGCCGCATCCGCGCCGTGGTGCAGAACCGCGACCTCGCCGAGGCCTCGGGCATCTCGACGCGCCGCACCGACCGCCTGACGTTCTTCATCGGCTCGGGCGTCGCGGGGGTCGCGGGCGTCGCGCTCACGCTGCTCGGCTCGATCGGCCCGACGCTCGGCACCAACTACATCGTCGACGCGTTCCTCGTGGTCGTCGCGGGCGGGATCGGCCAGATCAAGGGCACCGTGATCGCCGCGTTCGGCCTCGGGATCCTCCAGGCGACCTTCGAGTACTCGACCACGGCGAGCGTCGCCAAGGTCCTCGTGTTCGTCGTGATCGTCCTCTTCCTCCAGGTCCGCCCCCAAGGACTGGTCACCGTCCGGACGAGGAGCCTCGCATGACCTTCCTCCAGCGTCTCCTCACCAACCCCCGCAGCCGGGTCCTCCTGGGCTTCGCGCTCGCCGCGGTCCTGCTGTTCGCGGTCGCCCCGGCGACCATGTCCACGTTCCGGCTCAACCTGCTCGCCAAGTTCCTGTGCCTCGCGATGGTCGCGGTCGGGATCGGTCTCGCCTGGGGCCGGGGCGGGATGCTGACGCTCGGCCAGGGCGTCTTCTTCGGTCTCGGCGCGTACATCATGGCCATGCACCTCAAGCTGGCCGACGCGGGCCCGGGCGGGGTGCCCGACTTCATGATGCTCTACGGGTCGGGCGTCGTCCCGGCCTGGTGGGAGCCGCTGCGCAACCCCGTGCTCGCGGTGCTCCTGGTCGTGCTCGTCCCCACGGCTCTCGCGGTGGTGCTGGGGCTCGCGATGTTCCGTCGGCGCGTGCGGGGGGCGTACTTCGCGATCCTCAGCCAGGCGCTCGCAGCCGCGTTCGCGATCCTCCTGGTGGGGCAGCAGGCGACGACGGGCGGGACCAACGGTCTCAACGGCTTCCGGTCGTTCTTCGGGTTCGACCTGACGGACCCGGTCAACAAGCGCATGCTCTTCTTCATCGCCGCGGGCACGCTGCTCGTGATGGTGGCCGTGGTCCGTCAGCTCATGCTCTCGCGGTTCGGCGAGCTCCTCGTGGCGGTGCGCGACCAGGAGAACCGGGTGCGCTTCCTGGGGTACGACCCCGCGACGATCAAGGTCGTCGCGTACGCGGCCGCCGCGGCCATGGCGGGGATCGGCGGGGCGCTGTTCGTGCCGGTCGTCGGGATCGTCTCGCCCGCCGACGTGGGTGTGGTGCCCTCGATCGGGTTCCTCATCGGCGTCGCGATCGGCGGTCGGGCCACGCTCCTGGGCCCGGTCCTGGGCGCGGTGGCGGTGAGCTGGGCGCAGACCTCGCTCTCCGAGCAGTTCCCGTCGGGCTGGATCTACTTCCAGGGCGCGCTGTTCGTCCTGGTCGTCGCGTTCCTGCCGGGCGGTCTCGCGTCGCTCGTCTCGCGGTGGGCCCGACGCCGGAGCGCGCCGCCCGCGCCCGGTGCGCCAGCCGCGGGGCTCGCCCCGGAAGAAGCGCCCGTCGTCGGGAGGTCGGCATGACGCAGGAGGAGAACATGGAGACGACCGAGGGTCCGGCCCCGGTGGGCATCGACCTGGCTGCGGCCGACGCGGTCCTGGGGGCCGACGACGAGCGCTTCCGTCACGACTACCTCGAGGTCCGGGGCCTGCACGTCGAGTTCGACGGGTTCGTCGCGGTCCAGAGCGTCGACCTCACGGTCGTCCAGGGCGAGCTGCGCTTCCTCATCGGTCCCAACGGTGCGGGCAAGACGACGATCGTCGACGCGATCACGGGGCTCACGCGCGCGAGCGGGTCGGTGCGTTTCGGCGGGACCGAGCTGCTCGGGCGCAAGACGCACAAGATCGCGCGCGCCGGCGTGGGGCGCACGTTCCAGACCGCGAGCGTGTTCGAGGAGCTCACGGTCCTGCAGAACCTCGACATCGCCGCGGGGGCCGGCCGGGGGCCGCTCACGCTGCTGCGGCAGCGCCGGGGCGTGCCCGAGCCGGTCGAGCAGGCCCTCGAGACGATCGGCCTCGCGCACCTGCGCGACACCCGCGCGGGCATCCTCGCGCACGGGCAGAAGCAGTGGCTCGAGATCGGGATGCTCCTGGTCCAGGACGCGCGCCTCCTGCTGCTCGACGAGCCGGTCGCGGGCATGAGCCAGGCCGAGCGCGAGCAGACGGGGCTGCTGCTCCAGCGGGTCGGCGAGCAGCGCACGGTCGTCGTCGTGGAGCACGACATGGAGTTCCTGCGGAGCTTCGCGTCGTCGGTCACGGTGCTCCACATGGGGTCGGTGCTCTCGGAGGGGACGTACGCGCAGGTCCAGGCGGACCCGCGCGTGCAGGAGGTCTACCTCGGTGCGGCGGGGGCCGCGCGCGGTGCCCGACGGCGCCGCTCGCCCGGGGCCGGGACCTCGCCCGGTGCGGAGGTCCCCTCGGGCGGGCCGGCTCTCTCGGGCGAGGCGGCCGCGCCTCTCCGGGCGCCTGCCGACCCGATGCCCGCCAACCCCGACGAGCCGTCGCCGAACGAGGCCCCCGTGGCTCCGGGCACGGCAGCCGTCCAGGACCCCTCTGCTGGGGCCGACCGCACGGCCGTCGCACCGACGACGAAGGAGAGCTGATGCTCGAGATCACCGACCTGCACGTCGGCTACGGACGCACCGAGGTGCTGCACGGGGTGGACCTGAGCGTGCCCCCGGACGGGGTGGCCGCGGTCCTGGGGCACAACGGGGCGGGGAAGACCACGCTGCTGCGTGCCGTCGTCGGGCTGCTGAAGGTGCGCACGGGGACCGTGTCCTTCGACGGGACGGACATCACGCGCCTGCCCACGTTCGAGCGGGTCCGGCGCGGGCTCGCCTACGTGCCCCAGGGGCAGCAGGCTTTCGGCGACCTCACGGCCAAGGAGAACCTCCAGCTCGTCGCCGACACCCGGCGAGACGGGGCCCGGCGCACCGACGAGGCGCTCGACCTCTTCCCCGCGCTGCGGGGACTGCTCGACCGCCGGGCCGGGCTGCTGTCCGGCGGTCAGCGGCAGCAGCTCGCGATCGCGCGCGCCCTGGTGACCGCGCCGCGGCTGCTGATCCTCGACGAGCCGACCGAGGGGATCCAGCCCTCGGTCGTGACCGAGATCGAGGACGCGATCCTCTCGCTCACCGAGGCCGGCGGGCTCTCGGTGCTGCTCGTCGAGCAGCACGTGGGCTTCGCGCTCGGGGCCGCGGAACGCTTCGTGGTCCTCGAGTCCGGCCGGGTGAGCGCCGAGGGCGAGGGCGGCGCGAGCGCCGAGGCCGACGTGCGCGCGATGATGGCAGTGTGATGACGGGTCGGGCGCTGCCTGCACGACCCGACGGCGGAGGGAAGTGGGCCAGATGAGTGGGACGACCGAGGCGGCGGAGGTCGCGCCGACCTCCCTGCGAGAAGCGGTCTACGCGGCCCTGCGGACCGAGATCCTCAACGGGCGCGTCGGGCCGCGCGAGCGGCTCACCGAGCCCAAGCTCAGCAAGCGGTTCGAGGTCTCGCGCACGCCCGTGCGCGAGGCACTGAGCCGGTTGCTGTCCGACGGCCTGGTCGAGCGGACGGACTTCGGCTACGCCGTGGTGCTGCCGAGCCTCCAGGACCTGCGCGACCTCTACGAGCTGCGGGTCACGCTCGAGCTGCGCGGGGTGTCGAGGATCATCGAGAACGCCGACCTCGCGTACGACCTCCCGGCCGTGCGCGCCGAGCTCGACCGGTGGTACGAGATCCGCGAGGACGTCCCGCCACCGGACCCGGGCTTCGTGATGCTCGACGAGCAGTTCCACACCGCGCTGTCCCGTGCGGCGGGCAACCAACGGCTGACCGACGCCCTCGTGGTGGTCAACGAGAAGGTGCGTGCCGTGCGCATGTACGACTTCATCGAGCACGAGCGCATCCAGGTCACGGTCGACGAGCACATCGAGATCATGGAGCTCGTCCTGGCCGACGACCTGCTCGCGGCCAGGACGGCGCTGCACAAGCACGTGGGCGAGTCGCTCGAGGTCGTCATGGAGCGGGCCAGCGGTGCCATGTCCCGCATGGCGCTCGCGGGCTGAGCGGCCGCGGCCGGTCCGGACGGGTCCTGCCCGACCGGACCGGCCGTCTCGTAACACGCGCTTAACGGCGTGACCGACCCTGCGAAACAGCCGCTTCCTAGCGTGTGAGCACTGGATACCGAGGTGTATACACCCCGGTCCACCTGTGCTCCGGACCGACCGGAGACCGTCCTCACGGGGGTCCTCATGTTCGACACGCTGCTGGTCGCCAACCGGGGCGAGATCGCCGTCCGGATCATCCGGGGGGCGCAGGGCCTCGGTCTGAAGACCGTGGCCGTCTACTCCGACGCCGACCGCGACGCACCGCACGTCCGGCTCGCCGACGCCGCGGTCCACCTGGGGCCCGCTCCCGCCGCGCAGAGCTACCTCGACGTCGAGCGCGTGCTGGGCGCGGCCGCGGAGTCCGGTGCCGGTGCGGTGCACCCCGGCTACGGCTTCCTGTCCGAGAACGCGGCGTTCGCGGCCGCGGTCGAGGCGCGCGGGATGGCTTTCGTCGGTCCGACCCCCGAGCACCTGCGGGTGTTCGGCGACAAGGCCTCGGCCCGGGAGGCCGCCGCGCGCAGCGGGGTCCCGCTCGTCGCCGGCAGCGGAGTGCTCGACGGCGTCGAGGACGCCCTGGCGCAGGCCGGGCGCATCGGGTACCCCGTGATGCTCAAGGCCGTCGGCGGGGGCGGCGGGATCGGGATGCACGCGTGCCACGGGCCCGCCGACCTGACCGACGCCTACCTGCGCGTCGAGCGGCTCGCGGCGTCGAGCTTCGGGTCGGCGGGACTGTTCCTCGAACGGTTCGTCACGCGGGCCCGGCACCTCGAGGTCCAGCTCTTCGGTGACGGGAGGGGCAGGGTCGTGTCCCTCGGCGACCGCGACTGCTCGCTCCAGCGCCGCCACCAGAAGGTCGTCGAGGAGGCCCCCGCGCCAGGGCTCGACGACGCGCTGCGCGAGCGGCTGCACTCCTCGGCGCGCCGCCTCGCGGCCTCGGTGGGTTACCGCTCGGCGGGCACGGTCGAGTACGTCTACGACGTCGAGCGCGAGGAGCTCTCGTTCCTCGAGGTCAACACCCGTCTCCAGGTCGAGCACCCGGTGACCGAGGCCGTCACCGGGGTCGACCTCGTCGCCTGGATGCTCCGCCTCGCGGGCGGCGAGGACGACCTCCTCGACGGCGTGCCCGACGAGGGCCCGACCCGCACGGGGCACGCGGTCGAGGCGCGCGTCTACGCCGAGGACCCGCGCCGGGGCTACCGGCCGAGCGCAGGTCTGCTCACGCACGTCACTCTCCCCGAGGACGAGCCGGGCATCCGGGTCGACACCTGGGTCGAGGCCGGCCAGGAGGTCACCTCGCACTACGACCCGCTGCTCGCCAAGGTGATCGGGCACGGGGCGGACCGCGAGGCGGCGCTCGACGCCCTGGCCGCGGCGCTCGCGGGCTCGCGGCTCGTGGGCCTGCAGACCAACCTGCCGCTCCTGCGCAGCGCGCTCGACGACGCCGTGGTGCGCGCGGGCGAGCACACGACCGGGACCCTCGCGTCGGTCGTCGACGACGAGCCGTGGATCGAGGTCCTGGCCCCCGGCGTCATGACGACCGTCCAGGACTGGCCCGGGCGCGTGGGGCACTGGGACGTCGGGATCTCGCCCTCGGGCCCCATGGACGACCTGTCGTTCCGGCTCGGCAACCTGGTGCTGGGGAACGGTGAGGGAGCGCCCGGGCTCGAGTGCACCCTCACGGGGCCGCGGCTGCGCTTCTCGCACGGCGCGACCGTGTGCGTGACGGGGGCCGACGCGGTCGTCACGGTCGACGGGGAGCCCGTGCCCCAGTGGGAGCCCGTGGTCCTCGCCGCAGGCTCCGTGCTCGAGGTCGGGGCCCCGCTCGACGCGGGGCTGCGCACCTACGTCTTGATTGCCGGAGGCCTCGACGTCCCCGACTACCTGGGCTCGGCCTCGACGTTCACGCTCGGCGGGTTCGGCGGGTACACCGGTCGGGCCCTCGTCCTCGGTGACGTGCTGGTCCCGGGCGAGGCCGAGGCGTCGACCGGGGCTGCGGCTCGCGCCGTGCCCGTGGCCGACCGCCCCGTCCTGGGGCACGCGTGGGAGATCGCGGTCCAGGAGGGACCCCAGCCGGCGCCCACCTACTTCACGCGGGGCGACATGGAGCTGATCTACGGCACCACCTGGGGCGTCCAGTCCCACGCGAACCGCACCGGGATCCGGCTCACCGGGCCCGCGCCGACCTGGGCGCGCCCCGACGGCGGGGACGCGGGCCTGCACCCGTCGAACCTGCACGACAACCCCTACTCGGTCGGCGCGCTCAACGTCAGCGGCGACACGCCCATCCTGCTCGGCCCCGACGGACCCAGCCTCGGCGGCTTCGCGTGCCCGGTCACGGTCGTGGCGGCCGCCCGCTGGAAGCTCGGTCAGATCCGGCCGGGGGACACCGTCCGGTTCGTGCCGGTGACCCCGGCCGCCGCGGACGAGCTCCGTGGCTCCGACCGGCTGCGTGCGCAGCCCACCGTCTCGCCCGGGTCCGTCCGGACGACGGGCGACGACGGCGTCCTGGCGACGTCGGGCGTGCGGCGAGGGACGCCGTCGGGAGACCGGCCCGAGGTCGTGTACCTGCGCGGAGGCGACGACAACGTGCTCGTGGAGTACGGCGAGCGGACGCTCGACCTGGGCCTGCGGATGCGCGTCCACGCGCTGTCCGAGGCGCTGCTCGCGCTGGGGCTCGCGGGTCTGGTCGACGTGACGCCGGGGGTCCGGAGCCTGCACCTGCACGTCGATCCGGACGTCCTGCCCGTCGGGCGGCTCGTCGGGATCCTGCAGGACCTCGAGGAGGACCTGCCCGCGACCGTGGACCTGCGCGTGCCCAGCCGCCGCATCCACCTGCCGCTGAGCTGGGACGACCCCTCGATCCAGGAGGCCGTCTCCCGGTACGCCGCGGGCGTCCGCCCCGAGGCCCCGTGGCTCCCGTCCAACATCGAGTTCATCCGGCGCATCAACGGCCTGGACACGGTCGAGGACGTGCGACAGGCGGTGTTCGACGCCGAGTACCTGGTGCTGGGCCTCGGCGACGTCTACCTGGGTGCGCCCCTCGCGGTGCCGCTCGACCCGCGCCACCGGCTCGTGACGACCAAGTACAACCCGGCCCGCACGTGGACCCCGTCGGACGCGGTCGGCCTCGGGGGCAAGTACCTGTGCGTGTACGGGATGGAGAGCCCCGGCGGGTACCAGCTCGTCGGCCGGACCGTGCCCATCTGGAGCGGGCACCGTCAGCGCGGCGTGTTCGAGCAGGGCAAGCCCTGGCTCCTGCGCTTCTTCGACCGGGTCGTGTGGCACCCCGTGAGCCCCGAGGAGCTGCTCGAGCAGCGCGCCGACTTCGCGGCCGGGCGGCTCGACGTCGAGGTCGACGACGAGACGTTCGGCCTCCGCGAGCACCTCGACTTCCTCGCGGAGAACGCGGGGTCGATCGAGGCGTTCACCGCTCGCCAGGACGTCGCCTTCGCCGCCGAGCGCGCGGCCTGGGCGGCCTCGGGCGAGCTCGACCGGGGGAGCGAGGGCGAGGCTCCCAGACCGTCGACGGGGACCGGCGCGGCCGACGGCACGCTCGACGTCGACGTCCCCGACGGCCACCACGTGGTGCACGCCCCCATGGTCGCGAGCGTCTGGCGGCTCGAGGTCGAGGTCGACCAGGTGGTCGAGCAGGGGGACCCGCTGCTCGTGCTCGAGGCCATGAAGCTCGAGCTGCGGGTGACCGCGACGGGTGCCGGTCGCGTCGCCCGCCTCCTGGTCGAGCCCGGGCGGCTCGTCGGACCCGGGACGCCGCTGGTGCTCGTCGCCGACGCGTGAACGCGCCGCGCCCCCTACCTGCCGGCCAGCAGGTCCGGGGCGCCTACCCAGCCCAGTCCCGCACGAACGACGGAGAGCCGAATGACGACCACGCACGACCACGCGACGACCGACGGGCGAGCGCTCACCCCTGACGGACCGGACGGCCCCGAGGGGTCGGCCGCCGACCGGGCAGCCGGTCACCCGGACGGCCGGGAGGCGGGTCCTGCCGTGACGAGGGTCGCCGCGGCCTATGCACGCCTGCGCGAGGTCGACCGGCCGGAGGTGTGGATCACGGTCGTGGACGAGGCCGCGGCGCTCGCCGCCGCGCGCGAGGTCGACCGCCGGGCAGCAGCGGGCGAGGACCTGCCGCTCCACGGCACGGCGCTCGCGGTCAAGGACAACATCGACGTCCGGGGGCTCCCGACGACCGCCGCGTGCCCGTCGTTCGCCTCGGTGCCGGGAGCGAGCGCGACCGCGGTGCAGCGGCTCGTGGACGCCGGGTGCGTCGTGATCGGCAAGACGAACCTCGACCAGTTCGCGACGGGGCTCGTCGGGACGAGGAGCCCGTACGGCGCGGTCCGGCACGCGTCGCTGCCCGACCGCGTCTCGGGCGGTTCGAGCTCGGGCTCGGCCGTCGCCGTCGCGCTGGGGATCGTCGACGTCGCGCTGGGCACCGACACGGCCGGCTCCGGGCGCGTCCCGGCTGCCCTCCACGGGATCGTGGGCATCAAGTCGACGATCGGGCTCGTGCCCGTCACGGGGGTCGTCCCCGCGTGCCGGAGCTACGACGTCGTCACCACGTTCACGCGCGACGTCCGGCTCGGCGTGACCGCGACCGCGGTCATGGCCGGGCCGGACGGCACGGACCCGACCGCCCGGACGTGGCCCGTGGACGCCCGGGCCGCGCTGCGCGAGCGACCTGTCGTGGGGCTGCCCACGAGCGAGGGCCTCGCGGCGCTCCAGCCCGCATGGCGGGGTGCGTTCGAGAGCGTGCGCGGGCGGCTCGCGGCGATCGGTGCCGAGGTCGTCGAGGTCGACATCCGTCCGATGCTCGACGCCGCGAGGCTCCTCTACGACGGCGCGATCGTCGCGGAGCGGTTCGCCGCGGTCGGTGCGCACATCGAGGCCGGGGGGCCGGGGCTCGACCCGACGGTCGCGGCGATCATCCTGGGAGGCAAGGACATCCCCGCCGCGCGGTACGTCCAGGACCGCGAGACGCTCGAGCGTGCACGGGTCGCGACCCTCGCCGCGATGGCGGGGGTCGACCTCCTGGTCCTGCCCACCACGACCGAGCACCCCACGCTCGCGGCGGTCGCGGCGGAGCCGGTCGAGATCAACCGTCGCATGGGGACGTTCACCAACTTCGTGAACCTCCTGGACCTTGCGGCGGTCGCGGTCCCCGCGGGCGAGGCCGACGGCGGGCCGTTCGGGATCAGCGTCATCTCCCGGGCGTTCGACGACGCGTCGGCGCTCGACCTCGCCGAGCGGTTCGTCGCCGGGGGAGAGGTCGGGCTCGCGCCCGGGGGGCGGGGGGACGGCGGGCCACGGTTCGGGCCGCCGGTCCGGCGCCTCGCGGTGTTCGGGGCCCACCTGCGGGGCCAGCCGCTCAACGGACAGCTCCAGGACCTCGGGGCACGCTACGTGGGTCCCACGCGGACGAGCGACGCGTACCGGCTCGTGGCCCTGCCGACGACGCCGCCGAAGCCCGGGCTCGTCCGCGTGGCGCCGGGCGAGGGGGCGCCCGTCGAGGGCGAGGTCTGGGAGGTCACCGACGGGGCCCTCGGACGCTTCCTGGCCGACCTGCCCGCACCCATGACCCTGGGTCAGGTCGAGCTGGAGGACGGAGGGTCGGTCGTCGGGTTCGGGTGCTCGCACCGTGCCGCGGAGCAGGGGGCCGACATCACGCACCTGCGGTCGTGGCGGGCGTACCTGGAGGTGAGCGCCTCGGGGAAGGAGGTGCTCGCGCTCGACTGACCCTCGCGAGAAGGGGCGGGCCGTCCGGCCGGGGAGACCTGGCCGGGCGGCCCGCCGGTGTTCCCGGCGACGCCGGGGGCGGAGACGAAGGACCGGACAGGTCCCCAGAGCGTACGAGATGGCAGATCGTCATGATCTGTCCGTTCCTTGGACGCCCCGTTTCGGGCGCGCGAACTTTCTCCGTTCTCGTCGTAGATCTCGCGCGGCCCGACAGGCGGCCCGACGGGCCCGTCACGACGCACGTGGACGACCGTGGCTCCCGGCCCGACGGCGTAGCTCGACCCCTCGTCGACCGGCCCGAGGTCCCGGCTCGCCGTGACCTGACCCTCCGGACCCAGGACCGAGACGACCATGGCGTCCGCGGTGCCCGACAGGCACAGCAGAGGACCGGCCTCCTGGACGAAGGTTTGCCACGTGCCGGACCGGCCGCAGATCGCGTCCGGTCCGACCACCGCCTGCCACACCTCGTTCCCGGACAGGACGTCGACGGCCGTGAGGCCCTCGACGCCGACCTGGCCCAGGAGCAGGCCCCCGGACGGCATCCAGACGCGGTCGCTCAGGTCGAGCGACCACAGCTCGCGCGGTGGTCCGGTGAAGGGAAGCACGCCGCCCTCGCTCGCGACGAGCCGCGACGCGGTGCGTCGCTCCTCGATCTCCCCGCCGATCGCGAGCCCGCCGACCACGAGGGCCAGGACGCCGGCGGCGGCCGTCCACGGCTTCCAGCGGATCGCCCGCCCGCCCGACGGCGCGTCCCCGACCCCGGAGGCCGGCTCACCGAGGCGCCTCGGGGCGACGTCAGCACCCTCACCAGCACCGCTGCCGAGGTCCCCGGCCGGAGGGGAGCCGTCGGCCGCCGCTGCCTCCGCCGAGGCTCCCGGGGGCACGAGCTCGTCGTCCAGGTCCTCGACGACCTCGAACGGCACGGCACGGGAGGCGGCGGACTGGCGGCGGCGCGGCATGGAGGGGAGCCTAGCGGCCTCCGCGAGCCCGGTCCTGCGGGGTCAGCGCAGGAACAGCCTCGACGCCTGGGCCTCCGCGTCGGCGTACGTCTGAGCGGCCGATCCCAAGGCTGCGGTGATCGAGTCCAGCGCTGTCTCGACGTGCACCTGAGCCCCCTGCCACTCGGTCATGACCCCGGCGAACGCGGTCGCCGCGCCGCCCTGCCAGCTCGCCTGGAGGTCCTGGAGATGACGCAGCATCGCTCCGACCTCGGTGCGGATGGCCGTGACGGAGCCTCCGACCGCGGTGCTCGCCTGCGCGACCCGTGCACTGTCGACCTCGTACCTGCTCATGACGTCCTGCCTCTCCAGCGTCCGCGGGGGCACCGGTCGGCGCCCCGACCCGGCGCGGAGTGCGCGACCG
This sequence comes from Oerskovia merdavium, assembly GCF_014836755.1. Taxonomy (GTDB): domain Bacteria; phylum Actinomycetota; class Actinomycetes; order Actinomycetales; family Cellulomonadaceae; genus Oerskovia; species Oerskovia merdavium. The sequence goes on along the minus strand of NZ_JACSQF010000005.1, from coordinate 39,741 downwards.
GGTGAGCAGGACGCTAGAGGGGAGCGACGTCGTCGGGCAGGGAGCGACCCGGCGCCTGTGGACAGGGCCTCACGAGGCGAGGCCGTGCACGGCCCGTCCCACGGGGACGGCACCGCGGGGTGGCGGCGCGCGAGGAGGAGCTGCTCAGGAGGGAGACGGTGCGACGAGCGCCGGCGGCGCCGACGCCTGCAGCTTGGCCTGCTCCTTGCGCAGGCGCTGGAGCTCGGCATCCAGGTTCTGCCGTGCCGGCTCCTCCCACGCGGCGCCCATGGGGCTCGAGAAGAGGGTGCGCCGGTCGAGCAGCTTGGTGATGATCGCGATGCGCGCCCGCAGGTAGTCCGGGAGCGGGATGTGCGCGTACTCGTCGCGCACGTCCTTGAGGTACTCCTTGTACCGCTGCGGCTCGCCCGCGAGCATCGCGAGGTCCGCGTCGCACAGCACCGCGCAGTCGAAGTCCGCGGGGTCGGGGGCATGTCGCACGAGCGCGTTCACGAGGAACGCGACCCGCCGGCACGCCTTCTCCGGCACGCCCAGCGAGGAGAGCTGGTCGAACGCGAGCGCGGCGCTCGCGGTCTCGTCCTCTCCGCCCTTGTTGGCGTACGCGGCCTTGCGGGCCGCGTCGAAGATCGCGCCGTGGTACCAGGCAGCGAGGCGGACCACGTCGGCGTCGTGCGTCTCCTGCGCGAGCTCGTCGACCCGGCCGAGGACGTCGGCGAGGTGCCGCACGTTGTGGAAGTGACGGTCCGGCTGGCTCCAGCGCTCGAGGAGACCGTCGCCCACGGCGCGGATCTCGTCGTCGGGGGCGGTCGCCCCGGCGCCTCGGCAGCTACGGGTCCAGGAGGTGAGCAACCACTGCGGTGCGTCAGAGGTGGTGACGCCCATGAGATCAGCCTTCTTCGATGCGGGAACGGGGTGCGCCGTCGGTCCACAGGTTCATCTCGAGCCTACGTCCGATCGGGCGACGACCCGTCATCGTAGCGTCGTGTCGGGAGTTCCACATGAACCGTGAGGCCACCGCCCTGCGTGGGGGCCACCGAGATGTGTCCCTGGTGCGCCCCGACGATCGCGGCGACGATCGCCATCCCGAGTCCCGAGCCTCCCGAGGCGCGGTTGCGCGACGAGTCGGCGCGGTAGAACCGCTCGAACACGTGGGCCGCCTGCTCGGGCGTGATGCCCGGCCCGTGGTCGCGGACCTCGAGCACCGCGACGTCCGCCCCGCCGCCCTCCTGGGGCGCGCCGGTCCCGAGCGCGATCTCGACCGGGGTACCTGCGGGGGTGTGCTGGGAGACGTTGCCGATGAGGTTGGCGAGCACCTGCCGCAGCCGGTCCTCGTCCCCGATCACGGTGAGCTCGGACGGCGCGTCGGCCGCGCCCCCGCCCAGGCCGACGACACGCACCGGACGGGTCGGGTCCAGGGCGTGCAGGTCGCCCGCCGAGTCCCGGGCGAGGGCCGCGAGGTTCACGGGCTCGTGGCGGATGGGACGTCCCTCGTCGAGGCGGGCGAGCGCGAGCAGGTCGTTGACGAGCGTGCCCATGCGCGTCGCGGAGTCCTCGATCCGCCGCATGGTGTCGTCCATCTGCTCAGGAGTCGTCAACGCCCCCATCCGGTACAGCTCGCCGTAGCCGCGCACGGTCGCGAGCGGTGTGCGCAGCTCGTGGCTCGCGTCCGAGACGAAGCGTCGCATGCGGGCCTCGGACGCCTCCGAGGCTGCGAACGCCCGTTCGATGTGGTTGAGCATGGTGTTGAGCGAGGCCGCGAGCGAGCCGACCTCGGTGCTCGGCGGGGCGGGGCGGATGCGCCGGGTCAGGTCGCCGCCCGCGATGTCGGCTGCGGTCTCCTCGATCTCGCGCAGCGGGCGCAGCGCCCGCTGGACCGCGAGGTAGGCGACCGCGCCACCGATCAGCGCGATCCCCAGGGCGCTGACCGCGAGCGTCCTGCCGAGCACCTTGACGGTCTCGTGGATGCCGCTGAGCGGGAGCGCGACGTAGGCGGTGCCGACGGTCTCGCCCGTGAGCTTGCTGATGACCGGGTAGGGCACGACGCGCCACTCGGCCGGCTTGGTCCCGCCGACCGACGAGACCGTGAACGGCGTGCCCGTGCGCGTCGCCACCTCCTGGGCCATGAACGTCGGGATCTGCGGCGTGCCCGAGCGCTCGACGACCGGGTCCCAGTAGTTGGGCGTCTCGGCGCCGTTGTTCCAGCGGATCAGGACGTAGTACTCGCTGGGCAGCGTGGACCTCGACTCGTTGCCTCGGAACGTCTCGTCGGCGACCGCGGAGGCGGTGAGGTCGAGCTGCTGGTCGACCTGCCCCACGAGGTACTGCGCGACCACGGTCGTCGTCGCGAGGGCCGTGATGCCCAGGCCCGCGGCGAGCAGCAGCGCGATGATCGCGACGAGACGTGCCCGCAGGGGCACCCGGGCGAACCAGCCCCAGTTCTCGGTGGGGACGGGGCGACCGTAGGGGCGGGGCTCGTCGGGCGAGGGGACGGGTGGCGCGTCGGGGCCGTGGCCACCGGCGCTGGGGGGACCGCTCGCGCGGTCGGCACCGCCGGAGCCGCCGCTGCCGGAGCCGGGATCGCCGCCCGACGGCGCCGCCTTCCTCCCAGGACGCGCCGCACCCTGGGTGCGGGGCGTCGAGGAGGGGCGTGACGTCGTCGGGCCGGACGACCGGGACGGCGGAGGCGGCGGGACCGGGGGCAGCGCGCCCCCGGATGCCCCGGCCGGGCGGCCGGACGAAGGCGTGCTCATGACCTGCGGGTGCTCCCGGACTCCGGGGGCGTGCGCAGCAGATAGCCCACGCCACGCTTGGTGTGGATGAGCGGCTGCACGGGCTCCTCGGTGCCGTCGGGACCGGTCACCGTGAGGTTGTCGATCTTGCGACGCAGGTACGAGATGTAGGACTCGACGATGTTCGCGTCGCCGCCCCAGTCGTACTGCCAGACGTGGTCGAGGATCTGCGACTTCGAGAGCACGCGGCCGGCGTTGAGCATGAGGTAGCGCAGCAGCTTGAACTCGGTCGGGGACAGGTCCACGACCTGACCCGCGCGGCGCACCTCGTGCGAGTCCTCGTCGAGCTCGAGGTCCGCGAAGCGCAGCACCGCGGTGTCCTCGGGCTCGGCGTGCGTGCGGCGCAGCACCGCACGGATGCGGGCCACGACCTCTTCGAGGCTGAAGGGCTTGGTCACGTAGTCGTCGCCACCGACCGTGAGGCCCGTGACCTTGTCCTGCGTGTCGTCGCGCGCCGTGAGGAACAGCACGGGTGTGTGCTGACCCGTGGCGCGCATGCGCCGGGTCACGGTGAAGCCGTCCATGTCGGGGAGCATGACGTCCAGGACCACGAGGTCCGGCTCGACCTCGCGCACGAGCTTGAGCGCGCTCGTGCCGTCCGCCGCGGCGAACACCTCGAACCCCGCGAAACGCAAGGAAGTGGACAGCAGCTCACGGATGTTGGGCTCGTCGTCGACGACGACCAGCCGCGCCTCGGGTTCGCTCATGGTTCCAGTGTGCGACCGAACCCTGGGAGTCGCCTGGGCGCGAACGGTGCGCCGAGGGGCTGTGGGTGGTGTGCCGGAGCATGGGGGCCGGAGCCGCCCTGGCACTGACAGCAGCCGGTCGAGACGGAAGGATGCAGGCATGCGGATCAGCGACGACCAGAGGAGGGCGCGGCTCGTCGCGCACCAGCTCGACCTCGGGGCGGGCGGTCCCGCCCCGGAGAGCACGGTCGAGGGCGTCGTCGACCGGCTCGTCGCCCTCCACGCGACCGACGCGCCCAGCGTCTACCTCTCGGTCCTCGCGCGCGTGCCCGAGCTGCGCATCGAGGACGTGGCGGCCGCGATGTACGACCGGCGCACCCTCGTGCGCGTCCTGGCCATGCGCCGCACCCTGTTCGTCGTGGCGCGCGACATGGTGCCGGTCGTCCACGCGGGGGCGAGCGCCGCCGTCGGGCGCCGGCTGCGAGCCCGCCTCCTGAAGGAGCTCGCGACCCTCCCCACGGACCCGCCCGTCGAGGACGCCGAGACCTTCCTCGCGGCCGCCGAGGAGCAGGTCCACGACGCGCTGGCCCAGCACGGGCCGCTGACCGGGGCACAGCTCTCGGCGCGGGCCCCCGTGCTGCGGACCGCGTTCCTGCCCACCACGACCAAGTCCTGGGACGTGCGGCGCTCGCTCACCTCGCCGCTGCTGTCGCTGCTGTCGGCCGAGGGACGGATCGTGCGGGGCGAGCCGACCGGTGGCTGGGCGTCCAACCGTTTCCTGTGGCGGCCCGTCGAGGACTGGTTGCCCGGCGGTATCCCGGAGCTCGACGAGGCCGAGGCGCGCGTGCGGCTCGCGCAGGCCTGGCTCGAGGCGTTCGGGCCCGCGACCCTGGCCGACCTCCAGTGGTGGACCGGGTGGAACCTGGGGCAGACGCGGGCAGCGGTCGCGGCGCTCGACGTCCGGGAGGTCGAGCTCGAGGGGCTCGGTGCGGGGGTGGTGCTCGGCTCGACCGTGCTGCCGTCGGCTCCGGGGCTCGGGTCCGCTGCCGGGCACGTCGCCCTGCTGCCCTCGCTCGACCCCACCGCGATGGGCTGGAAGCACCGCGACTGGTACCTCGGTCCGCACCGCGAGCAGCTCTTCGACTCGGCGGGCAACATCGGCGCGACCGTCTGGTGGGAAGGGCGCATCGTGGGGGCGTGGGCCGTGCGGCCCGACGGGGAGGTCGTGTCCCGGCTGCTCGAGGACATCGGGACCGACGGTGCCGCAGCCGTCGAGGCCGAGGCCGCGCGGATCGGGTCGCTGCTGGGCGGGGGAGGCGTGACCGCGTCGTTCCCCACACCCCTGTACCGCGAGCTGCGGGGCTGAGCCCGCACGCGCTGCCCCGGGGCGGCGTGATCGGGCGGGCTGCGCAGAGCACGAAGGGCGGGGTCGCGCGTGCTGCGCGGCCCCGCCCCTCGGTGGACTCAGAGGTAGCGCAGCGGGTCGAACTCCTCGAGCGGGATGATCCGGACGCGCGGCAGGATCGTCGTGAACGCCCCCACGTTGTCCTCGAGGTCGTAGAAGCTCAGACCGCGCGAGGCCAGCTCGGAGAAGCGCGAGTTGACGAACTCACGGAAGCAGAGGAGCCCGACGCGGCGGTCGCTGTCCTCGAGCAGGTCCTCGACCTGCGGGATGAAGTCGCCGTCGTGGCTCGCCAGGAGCACGTCACCCTGGCGGTCCTTGAGCGCCTCGAGCGTGCGCTGGATACCGATGTCCACGACCTTCTCGGAGCTGGACCCGGCCAGCGGGATGGGCCGGAAGCCCATCGCGAGCAGCGCCTGGACGAACGCCATGGGCATCTGACCCGACGACGCGTTCAGGAAGAACAGCGGCGTGACGTCCTGGGCCCACAGGTTGGCCGCGAAGTCGACGATGCGGTCCCAGCGCGGTCGCTCCTCGGGGTTGGGGCGGTGCCCCAGGACGCTCATGCCGAGCGTCGCGTCGATGTTCTCCCCGTCGACGATCAGGTAGGTGCGGCGCGGCGCCTCACCCTGGGTGCTGACGAGGCCGTTCGACGTGCTGAAGTCCGACATGGGCTCAGCCTATCCGGCGGGGCGCGAGGAGTCGGACGGGCGCCGGACGACCGCAACCTCGTGCTCGACGGCCGGGGTCGCACGCCCGCCCCTGCCCCGTCCCCGACACGGATCGGGTCGAGGCGTGAGCACGGTTTGCACCGGACCCCCTGGGGGCGAGTACCTTTCAGCGGTGAACCAGCAGCTTCTCGACCCGGTCCGGATCACGGTCGTCCAGAACTCCCCGGACGTCACCCTGGACGCCTTCGCCGACCGGCTCGGGCCCGACGTCCGCCTCGTGCGTCCCTTCGACGGGGATGCCCTGCCGGACGCGACCGACCTGGGGGACGGTCTCGTCGTCCTGGGCGGGCAGATGTCGGCCTACGCCGACGACGTCGCCCCGTGGCTCCCCGCGCTGCGCGACCTGCTGGCCGCTGCCGTGTACTCGGACGTCCCGACGCTCGGGATCTGCCTCGGTGCCCAGCTGCTCGCGGTCGCGGGCGGCGGGAGCGTGCAGGTCGCGGCCCCTCCCGGTCGCGAGGCGGGCCTGACCCGCGTCTTCTGGAAGGCGGGCGCCGAGGGCGACCCCGTCCTGGGGCCGATCGCACGTGCCGCGGCGGGCACGGGCAAGCGTGCACGCTCGCTGACGGTCAGCATGCACGCCGACGCGATCATCGACCTGCCCGAGGGCGCGTCGTGGCTCGGCATGTCGGACATGTACCCCTACCAGGCGTTCCGCCACGGCTCGGCCCTGGGGGTCCAGTTCCACCCCGAGGCGACGCTCGCCACGATCCGCGGCTGGGCCGACCAGCACGACGACGTCGACACGACCAACATCCTGGCCGACGCCGCACCGTTCGAGGGCGAGGTCCTCGAGACGGGCCGCCTCCTTGCGGAGTCGTTCCTCGCCGCCGTGCACGACGACGTCGCTCGCCGAGGCGTGCGGGCGTAGGCCGCGCGGGCTCGCCCCGGCGACGACGGGGCGGGGTGTGCGTGTCCGCCCGGGTTGACCGGGTGGTCGGTGGCAGGGTGTCGGGATGATCCGTCACACCGTCGCCTTCCGCCTGCGCCACCCCGAGGGGTCCGCCGCCGAGACCGCCTTCCTGACCGACGCCCGCGTCCTCGCGGCGATCCCGGGGGTCGAGCGGTTCGAGCAGCTCCGTCAGACCAGCGCCAAGAACGACTTCACGTTCGGCTTCTCCATGGAGTTCGCGGACGCTGCGGCGTACGCGGCCTACGACCAGCACCCCGACCACCGGGCGTTCGTCGCCGACCGCTGGGTCCCCGAGGTCGAGGACTTCCTGGAGATCGACTACGAGCCGCTGCCTGCGGCCTGACCCGCCGAGACCGAGGGCTCTCCGGCGGGCACCACTGAGAAGGCGCGCGGACACTGGACCGGCCCCTGCGACCGCCCTTCCGACGACACGGCGACGGCCGGTGACCTCGTGGTCGCCGGCCGTCGCCGAGCGTGGGGTGCCCTGCCCCGTGCGAGCCGTCAGGCGCCTACCACTCGCTGGGCGCGTCCTGCGTGCCGGCCTCGATCGAGGTCACCGTCGTGGGAGAGATCTGCGGCGCGGGGGACGAGCCGCCGCTCTTGAGCGCCGCGAGCCGCGCCTCGATCTCGATGTTGGCCCCCGAGGTCTCGAGCTCCTCGAACTGCGCGTCGAGCGAGGACGCGGCGACCTCGGCCTGGCCGAGCGCCTTGGCCTCCTCGCGGCGCACCTTCTCCTCGAAGCGCGAGACCTCGCTCGTGGGGTCGAGGACGTTGATCGAGCTGATCGCCCCCTGGACGGTCTGCTGCGCCTCGGCGGACTTCTGCCGCGCGACCAGCGAGTCGCGCTTGGACTTGAGCTCGCCCAGCTTGTTCTTCATCTGCGCGAGCCCGGTCTTGAGCTTCTCGACCGTCTCGCGCTGCGAGGAGATGAGGGGCTCGGCCTGGCGGACCTCGCCCTCCGCGGAGATCTGCTTCTGGAGGGCGACCTTGGCGAGGTTGTCGAACTTGTCGGCGTTGGCCGAGTCGCCCGCGGACCGGTACTGGTCCGCGCGCGCGGACGCGGCCGCGGCCTTGTCGCCCCACTCGCGCACGGCGGCGACGTCCTCGTTGTAGTCCTGCTCGGCGAGGCGGAGGTTCCCGATGGTCTGCGCGACGGCCTGCTCGGCGTCGGCGATGCTGTTCGTGTAGTCGCGGACGAGCTGGTCCAGCATCTTCTGCGGGTCCTCGGCGCCGTCGAGGAGCGCGTTGATGTTCGCCTTGGCCAGCTGGGTGATGCGTCCGAAGATGCTCTGCTTCTCTGCCATCGGTCGTGCCTTCCTGCTCGTGGGTGCGTGTACGCGGTGCTGTCGTGACGACGTGGTGCGCGGGGTGCGACCTGCGGGGCCGCCCCCTAGAACCGTCCTCCTCTGCTGGAGCGTCCGCCCGACGAACGGCCGCCGGACGAACCGCGCGAGGACCGGCCGGACGAACCGCCTCCGCCGAACCCGCCGCCGCCGAAGCCTCCGCCGAACCCCCCGCTCGAGCGACGGCCTCCGCCGCCTCCGCCGCGCAGGATCTGGTCGAGGAGGATGCCGCCGAGAACCATGCCGCCGACGTTGCTCCCGCCTCCCGAGCCGCCGCCGCCGAACATGCCGGGACCGTTCTGCTGCTGCTCCCACGCGGCCGCGTCGCGCTGGGCCAGCTGGGCTGCGGACTGGGCGAGGGAGTCGGCCTGCTGGGCCGTGGCGAGGGCGCGGACGGGATCGGTGGGCTGCAGGGCCCGTGCCTCGCCGAGGTAGCGGATGGCCTCGGAGAGCCGGGTCCGTGCCTCGGGCCCGACGGCGCCGCGCCGGGTCTCGATGAACGAGTTGGTCGCGCGGATCTGCGAGTCGACCCGGCCGAGGGTGTCGCGCAGCAGCGCGGCCGCGCGCGCGGCCTGCTCGGCGCTCTCGCGGAACGGAGCGAGGGCCGCGTCGATCGCTGCCTCGGCGTCGGTGAGCCGACGCAGTGCCGCGAGCGGGTCGCCGCCGTTGCGTGCGGCCTGGGCGTCGGCCACGGCGGCCTGGGCCTCGGTGGACCGGGCGGTCACGGCCGGGTCGCCCGGGGCGAGGCGCGCAGCGTCGGCGATGTCCGCGGTGATCGAGGCGACGGCCACGTCGAGGCGCTTGCCGGCCTGGGCCAGGTCGCCGCCCGCGGAGTCGACCGCGTCGAGGAGCACGACGGCCTGCCCCACGGCGTTCTCGGCGGCGCGGGCGTGCGCGACGGCCGACGCTCGGTCCTTGCCCTCGAGGGCCTCGCGTCCTGCGGCGACGGCCTCGCGGGCGCCCGTGAGGAGCTGTGCGGCCTGGTCGGGGTTGGCCGCGACCGACGCGAGCGCGGCCTCGGGGTAGGTCGCGAAGAGTCCTACGAGCGTGCTGCGGGCAGGGGCGATGCGGGCCTCGACCTCTCCGGCGCGACGCTCGACGGTGTCGAGCACCTCGGGGGCGCGGGACTGGAGGTCGCGCAGCTCGTCGAACTGGGCGGACTCGGCGTCGAGCGAGGCCGCGACCTCGCCGCACAACGTGATGATCTGGGCCATGAGGGAGCGCGAGACGGGCTCCGTCTCGGGGGTCTGGTCGTCGAGCTGCTGGCGCAGCGCGAACGCCTGCGAGACCTTCTGCTTGCCCGTCTCGAGCGCCGCCTGGAACTCCTTGGTCGCCTCGAGGCCGAACTGTGCCTGGGCGAAGCCGAGCTCCTGCTCGGAGGTCTTGATGGCGTCGTCGATCGCGACGAGGGCCGAGCTGGAGCGGCGGTTGAGCTCGTCGGTCGGGAGCTGCGAGAGCTCGTCGGCCTCGTCGGGACCGCCCGGCTGGGCGGCCGTGCCGCGGCGCCTGCGCAGGAGCGAGCGGACGACGAAGAAGCCCGCGATGACGAGCAGCCCCACCACGAGGGCGATCAGCCAGCCGGACCCGCCCGACGACGACGAACCGGTCGCCTCGGTGCGCAGCGTGTTCGCGGCGACGATCGCGGACTGCGCCCACTCCTCCTGGCTGAGCTCGTCCTCGACCGCGGCCTGGACCTTGTCGAGAGAGGCGTCCGAGAGCCCGATGTTGTTGTCGGCCGAGAGGTCGTAGCGACGGTCTTCGGTCGCGACGGCGAGCAGGACGTCGTCCCGGCCCAGCCCTGACAGGTTGGCGGTCGCGGTGGCCCAGGTCTGGGCGTCCTGGCCGTCGAACGTGTCGACGTACACGACGTAGAGCTGGTACGGGGTGTCGGCCTCGAGGCGGTCCATCGCGGCCTCGACCTCGTCGGTCTGGCTCCCCAGGACCCCCTCGGGGTCGGTGATGCGGCCTGGGAGGTCGAGGGGTTGCGCGGCGGGCAGGCGGCTCGTGGTGGTGACGGGCACGGTCGTCGTGACCGGCGCCGAGGCATCTGCCTGGCCCTGCCAGGTCGGTCCGGCGGCGACGGCGGGTGAGGCGAACGTCGCGAGTCCCAGTGCGCCGAGGGCGACCAGGGAGAGCCAGGTGCGCACCGCGGACCGGGGCGTGCGGGCAGGGCGAGAGGGCGCGGCGGTATCGGACGACGAGGTCACCTCGTGATCCTTTCCCAGGGCGAGCAGACCCGCAATCGCGATTCCGGACACCGGTGGGCATTTCACCCGGCCTTCGTCGGAGGTCGGATCGGGGTGATCCGGACCTTTCAGGCGTTGCAGCCACCTCGGGTGGTGGGTGCTCGTCGTCGGGTGCCGGTCGGCACCGGAGGGGAATATTCGTACGGCGTACAGTGTTCTCCGAGCGTCACGCCCCGACGAGAGGTCCTCATGACACCCCGCACGACGACGTCCTCGCCCGCCGCAGCCCCTTCCGTCCGGTCGCCCGACCCCACGACGCTGTCGTCCGGCACCCCGGGCGCGACCCCGTCCGCGCTCCTGCCCCTGCCGTCCCTGGCCCACCAGGCGGAGCGCTTGATCGCGCTCGGCGTCCACGACCTCGCCGGGCTGTCCGGGCGCGAGGTGCGTGACGCCGTCGGGCGCCTTGCGGCGAGCGTGCCCGACGGCGGATTGCTCGCCGTCCACCCGCGTCTCGCCGCACCGTCCGTCCTCGCGCCGCTGCTCCGGCTGGGGGACAAGGAAGGTTTCGTCGTGGTCGACATGGACGACGTGGACCGGTTCGAGCCCCTCGAAGGGCTCGAGCTGCCCGAGGAGGCGCTCTACGTGGTGACGGACGTCGAGCGTGGGGACGACATGGCGAACTGGTCCCCCGACGAGGCGCTGCCGGAGATCGTCCGGCGGGGGCGCACGCCCCTCGTCCTCAGCGAGGGGATCCACTGGGCCCTGCAGGCGCCCGACGTCGTGGCGCGCAACCACTGCTTCATGACGATCGGGTCGCGGCTCCGCAAGGACAAGGGGCGCCTCGACTCCCGCACGCCCGCAGTGTGGATCTCCAACGGCACGGGGCGCGACGGCAAGGAACGCCGCGGAGCGCCCAAGGTCGGCTGGTGCTGGGCGGGCAACCGTCACACGTGGCTCGGGTTCGCGTCGGGCGCGCGTCGCGTGGGTACCGAGGGGCGCTGAACCTCGCTGCCGGCCGACCCGCCCGAGGAAATGGCTGGCGACCGTGCGTCGGGGGGTGCCACGCTCGCGCCGTGACCACGACGATCAGGCCCTTCCAGCCCGCCGACACCGAGCATCTGACGGATCTCTCGCTCCGCGCCTGGGAGCCGGTGTACGACGCGTGGCGCGCCCTCCTCGGTGAGGCGATCTACGCGCTCGCCTATCCGGACTGGCGCCGGATCCAGGCCGCGACGGTGCGCACGACGTGCGCCCAGCACGCCGCGACGACGCTCGTCGCGGAGGTCGACGGACAGGTCGTCGGGTTCGCCTCCGTGGTCCTGGGTGCGCACGACGCGGACGGCCCGCGGAGCGGTGACCTCGAGCTCATCGCCGTCGACCCGTCGGCACACCGGGCGGGAGTGGGACGCGCCCTCACCGACGCCTGCTTGGACCTGATGAGAGAAGCAGGGTGCGCGTACGCGAGCGTCTGGACCGGCGGCGACGACGGGCACGGCCCGGCGCGAGCCTTGTACGAGGCGAGCGGATTCACGGCCCTGCCCCTCGTGCACTACTACCGAGAGCTCTGAGCTGCGGCGGGCCCGCCGCCCGACGGCGGAGCCTGCCCGTCGACCAGGAGCGGCCCCCGGTGGGTCTCGGGCATCGGAGGCGGGGCCGGGGGTGGGGGGGGGGGGTT
>NZ_JACSQF010000005.1:0-28006 GCF_014836755.1 Oerskovia merdavium | reverse complement strand
CCACCACCATTGTGGTGGCTCCACGAACAACACACCCCTCCCCGGAGACCCTCCCCGGAGACTCGCGCCGGCGAACCGAGCGCCACGCCGGGCAGGTGCCGCGCTCCTGCGTCGCGGACCCCCCACCCTCTACTGCACGACGTCCAGGTCCTCTCAACCTGCGGTCGGACTGGTCGTCGTTCCGTGCCGGGCGGGTGCCGCGCTCCTGCGTCGCGGACCCCCCGCCCTCTACTGCACGACGTCCAGGTCCTCCGCGTCGACGATGCGGTACGCATACCCCTGCTCCGCCAGGAAGCGCTGCCGGTGCGCCGCGAAGTCCTGGTCCACGGTGTCGCGCGAGACCACGGCGTAGAAGTGCGCGGTACGACCGTCCTGCTTGGGTCGCATGATGCGTCCCAGGCGCTGCGCCTCCTCCTGACGTGAACCGAACGACCCCGACACCTGGATCGCGACCGATGCCTCGGGCAGGTCGATCGAGAAGTTCGCGACCTTCGACACGACGAGCCGGTTGATCTCCCCGGAGCGGAACGCCTCGAACAGGCGCTGACGCTCGCGCACCGTCGTGGCGCCCGTGATGACGGGCGCGTCGAGGTGCTCGCCGAGCTCCTCGAGCTGGTCGAGGTACTGGCCGATCACGAGGACCTGGTCGTCCGGGTGCGCGGCCGCGATCTGCTCGACGACCCGGTTCTTGCCCGGCGCCGTCGCGGCGAGCCGGTACTTGTCCTCGGGCTCCGCCGTCGCGTACGCCATGCGGTCACGGTCGGGGAGCGTGAGCCGCACCTCGACGCAGTCCGCGGGCGCGATGTAGCCCTGGGCCTCGATGTCCTTCCAGGGCGCGTCGTACCGCTTGGGTCCGATCAGGCTGAAGACCTCGTCCTCCCGACCGTCCTCGCGCACGAGCGTCGCGGTCAGGCCCAGGCGGCGGCGCGCCTGGAGGTCCGCCGTCATGCGGAAGATGGGGGCCGGCAGCAGGTGGACCTCGTCGTAGACCACGAGGCCCCAGTCGCGTGCGTCGAGCAGCTCGAGGTGCGTGTAGACGCCCTTCCGCTTGGTCGTGAGCACCTGGTACGTCGCGATCGTGACGGGCTTGATCTCCTTGCGGGCGCCCGAGTACTCGCCGATCTCGTCCTCGGTCAACGTCGTGCGCCGCACCAGCTCGTCACGCCACTGGCGCGCGCTCACGGTGTTGGTGACGAGGATCAGCGTCGTGGTCCCGGACTTCGCCATGGCCCCGGCCCCGACGATCGTCTTGCCCGCACCGCAGGGGAGCACGACGACGCCGCTGCCGCCGTGCCAGAACCCGTCGACGGCCTGCTGCTGGTAGGGGCGCATGGCCCAGGGCTTGTCCTCGTGCGCAGGGTCGGTCGGCGACAGGTCGATCGGGTGCTTCTCGCCGTCGACGTAGCCCGCGAGGTCCTCGGCGGGCCAGCCGAGCTTGAGCAGCACCTGCTTGAGGTGCCCGCGCTCGGACGGGTGCACCACCACGGAGTCGTCGCCCAGGCGCTCGCCCACGAGCCCCGCCGTCCGCTTGGACTTGAGGACCTCGGCGAGCACGGCCTTGTCGGTCGCCTGGAGCACCAGGCCGTGCGTGGGGTGCGCGACGAGCTGGAGCCGCCCGTAGCGCGACATGGTCTCCGCGACGTCGACGAGCAGCGCGTGCGGCACGGGGTAGCGGCTGTACTGGAGCAGGACGTTGACGACCTGCTCCGCGTCGTGGCCCGCGGCCCGTGCGTTCCACAGACCCAGCGGGGTGAGCCGGTAGGTGTGGACGTGCTCGGGAGCTCGTTCGAGCTCGGCGAACGGGGCGATGGCCCGGCGGGCGTCGCCGGAGAGCGGGTGATCGACCTCGAGCAGCAGCGACTTGTCGCTCTGCACGATCAGGGGGCCGTCGGCCATGTGCGTCCTTCCGGGTGGTGCGTCGTGTCGTGGCGCGGGTGGTGCGGGCTAGTCGTTCGGCGCCCCCGCGGAGGCGTCCGTGGAGGCGACGTCGCTCGTGTCGTCCTGGACGACGGTGGGCGCGGGGACGTCGGTGAAGACGCCCGCGATGCGGTGGACCGCGACGGTCAGCTCGGCGTCGCGCGCCGGGTCGAGGGCGCGCAGGCGCCCCCCTTCGAGGACCAGGGGCTTCACGCGGCGGCGGGTCGGCTGACCTGTCGGGTCGATCGTCTCGAGGACCACGTGGTCTCCCGCGTCGATCGCGTCGCGCAGGAGTCCCAACGCGGCAGGGGGTTCGGTTGTTCCGCGCGGCACGGGCGGAGCGGCCTCGCGGCTCGCCGACGCGGGTGGCGCGGCGAGCGCGGCGTCGTCGGCCGCGCGCAGGCGCGGGACGAGCTCGGCGTACCGCTCACGCCGGGCCGTGGTGTCCAGGGCGGCTACGTCCCGCGCGGCCGTTCCCGGCACGACGGCGGAGCGCCCCCGGGTGGCCGTGTCCAGCGGGCGTCGCCCGCCCACGCGAGAACGGACCGTCGACCGGACGCGCTCGGTGCGCACGACCCGCCCGTCGGGCCCCTCGACCATGGACGCGAGGCCGCGGTCGCGGAGGGCGGCCTGGAGCGTCGCGGCCGGCACGAGCGCGGCCAGGACCGTGGGGGCGACACGGAACAGCGCGAGGTGGCGCAGCGCCGGGTCCTCGACGAGACCCGTGAGGAGCGCAGGGTCCTCGGCACGGACGTAGCTCGACGCCGTCCCGACGCGCAGCCTGCCGTGCCGCCGGGCGGTGTCGCGCACGAGGTAGTCGAGCGGCTGCGGGAGGGGCGTGCGCGAGTGCGCGGCGAGCTCGGTGAGCAGGTCCTCGGCGCTGCGGCCGGCGTCGAACGCCCGGGTCAGCGACTCGGGCGTGAACCGGACCGTGATCGCGGCCCCGCGCGACTCGACGTCCGCGGCGTCCTCGAGGAGCCGCTCGAGGGCCCCGCTCGGGCGCCCCGGCACGATCCCGGTGAGGTCGCCCTGGACGAGCAGCTCGTCGACCTCGGGCGGCAGGACCGACTCGAGGGCGTGCACGAGCGCAGTCTCCGGCGCGCTCACGGCGCCGTCGGGCACGGGGAGCAGGAGCGCGCGACCTGTCGGGGCGAGCGCGCCCACCCCCGTGACGCCCAGGAGCGCGGCCTCGCGGACCAGGCCCTCGACGGCTTGGGCCGGGGGAGTGGCTCGCGGCGAGCCCCAGCGCAGGACCTCGAGCAGGTCCGCCGGGCCGAGCGCCTGCCCGGGACGGTCGGCGAGGGCCGAGAGGAGGTCGAACCGCAGGCGCGGGACCCACGGGCGGCTCAGGTCGGGTTCGAGGGCCGCGCGGAGCGTGCCGCGCTCGTCGCGGCTGCCGATGGTCCACGGCGTGCGCCCGGACGCGGCCCAGGCTGCGGCGAGCGCGGCCCAGCGGCTCGCGAGCGGCAGGTCGAGCCAGTCCTCGCCCGCGAGCGTCACGGTGAACGAGGGCGGGTCCTCGCCGTCGTCGACGACCAGGCCGGTCGCGAGCGCGAGCTCGGCCACGAACGCCGCGGTCGGTTCGTCGACCTCGAGCGTCGTCGCGAGACGACGCAGGTCCCGCACGCCCAGCCCGCCGGCGCGCAGCACGCTCGGGGGCGAGGCCTGCCAGAGGGCGAGGAGGTGCGCGACGAGCCGGACCGCGTCCTGGGCCGCGCGGGCCGCCTCGGCCGTGATGGTGTCCTCGGCGAAGTGCGGGGCGTCGGGCTGGGGCGGGTGCGCGGCCGTGCTCGCGTGCGTCCGCCCGCCGCGCAGCGCCAGGGCGACCTCACGGGGCAGGACGACGTGGCGCTCGTCGGAGGCGAGGAGCAGACGGTGGCGCAGGAGCCACGTCGCGGCCTCGCGGCCCACGGGGTCGGCGCGCGGCGCGACCCCGACGGGCGGCCCCCAGGTCAGGGCGTCGAGGATGCTCCGGGCCCCGGGGGGAGCGTCGGTGAGGAGGGCCTCGAGGGCGGTGGCCGCGTCGACCGGCGACGGGCCCGACGGCGCGTGGTCGAGCGGCGAGGACGGGTCGGCGGGGCCGAGCCCGGCCGGGTAGGGGCCCAGGACCTCGGACAGGCCCGGGGCGACGGCCAGGTCGGTCGCGGCCGAGGGGTCCGAGGAGTCGGAGGTGCCCCGGTCCCACAGCAGGGCCCCCTCGAGCAGGTGCGCGACAGCGGCGCGGACGAGCGGGGCGTCGGCGGGCTCCGTGGCCAGGGCCGTGAGAAGACGGTCGATCGTGACGGGCGCGCGAGGAGCGGCCGGGGCGGAGGGCTGGTCCCCGAGGACCAGGACGGAGTCGAGCACCTGCAGCTCGAGGGCGTCGAGGCGGGCGACGGCCCGGTCCAGGCTGGTACGGCTGGTGGCGCGTGCTGCGAGCGAACGCAGGGTCGACGGCGAAGGAGTGGCCAGGTCAGGGCGCTGCATCAGCAGCGCGACGAGTTGCTCGTCGCTGCGGGAGCGAAGAGCCTCGGGGAAGGTCCGGCGCGGAGCCGGAGGCGTTGAGGCCATTCGTCCGATGCTACGCGGGTCGGGGGTGCGCCTCACCCGGGTCCTCGAGGCGCGGATGGTCGCGGCGGTGCTGTGCCGCGGCGGTCACGCGCCGACCTGGGGCCGTGCGGAGCGTCGCGCGTCGACCGGTGTCCGCGGGGCGTGCGGATCGAGCGCCCGCGCCCCGACCTCGGCGACGTCGAGGGAGTCGACCGCGTCGAGCCCGCCCGTGACGAACGCGGTGAGGGCGTCGAGGGCGATGTCGGACGAGAGGACCTTGGTGTGGCCGAACCCGGACGTGAGGACCAGGCGAGACCTGTCGCCGTGGGCAGCGTGCAGCCGCCGCGCGTCCAGGTCCGGCATCCGTCGGTCGCCGCGGTCGTGCACCACGAGGAGCTCGGTCGTCGCCGGCAACAGGTGGGTCACGGCGTCGTAGCGGGCTGAGGCGGAGGCCCGGTCCTCGCCGAGCCGGGCGAGGAAACGGGCCTCGACGTGGGTCAGCGTGCGGGCGTCCAGGCCCAGGTCGCGCCCGAACTGGGTGAGATACGGATCGGGGCTGCCCACGCCCGAGACGACCGCGACGCGTCGCGTCGGGACGGTCGAGCGGGCCGCGGTGAGTGCGGCCAGGGCGCCCAACGAGTGCCCGACGAGTGCGTGGAACGGGCCGTGGACGCGCTGCAGGGCCTCGGTCGCCGCGACCCAGTCGCGGATGTCGGCCGGACCGCCCGGAGACGTGCCGTGCGCCGGGGCGTCGAACGACACGACGTGGAAGCCCTCGGCGACGAGCTCGCGAACCAGGGGAGAGAGCTGGGACGCGCGCCCGCGCCACCCGTGGACCAGCAGCACCGTGCGCTCCCCGGACCCCCACCCGTAGCTCGTGAGCGCCCGGCCGCGGACGACGAGCGTTGCTCGCCGCGCGGTGTGGTGCGTGGACGTGTCGGCATCGCGCACGGGGATGCGGGGAGCGGTGACGAAGAAGGCTCGCAGCGCGAAGCGGCCGGCGAGCCCCGGGGAGACGGTGGCGACGGCGCGCACGCCGCGGCCGACCGCGCTGTTCAGGACGGGCATGTCTCCTCCATGAATGCGTACGATCGTTCGTTCTGTAGATTACGCGAACGATCGTTCGTACACTAGGGGGATGGCAGAACTCGCAGCCCTGGACGGTCGACGAGCCCGTGGTGACGCGTCACGGCGGGACGTGCTCGCACGCGCGACGGACCTCGCATCGGTCGAGGGGCTCGACGGACTGACGATCGGCCGCCTGGCCGAGGCGTCGGGCCGCAGCAAGAGCAGCATCGCCACGCTCTTCCACGGCAAGGAGGGTTTGCAGCTCGCGACCGTCGTCGCGGCACGGGAGATCTTCGTCGCGACCATCGTCGAGCCGGCGCGCACCGAGCCGAGGGGCCTGCGTCGCCTGGTCGTGCTGCTGCGGAACGCTCTCGTGTACTCGAGGGACAGGGTCTTCACGGGCGGCTGCTTCTTCGCCGCGACCGCGGCCGACGTCGACTCCAAGCCGGGTCCCGTGAACGCCGCTGTGCGGTCGGCGCTCGCGGACTGGTACGGCTACGTCGAGGCGCAGACGAGGGCGGCGGTGGCAGCGGGCGAGCTCGCGATCGACCAGGCTGAGGCCGAGGTCCTCGCGTTCGAGCTGCTGGCCCTCGACGAGGCCGCCAACTCGCGGTCCCTGCTGCTGGGGGACGACCGCCCCTACGCGCTCGCTGCGGCCGCGATGCGCGCCCGGCTGCTCGTCGCCGGGGCGGACCCCGAGCTGCTCGGCGTGCTGGATCTCGCGGACTGAGCCTCGCGACGAGCCGGCTGATCGTGGGGCGGGCCTGGCGCGCTCGCGCTCGTCGACGCCGATCGACCCAGCGGGTTGAGCCTGGCTGATCGTGGGGCGGGCCTGGCGCGCTCGCGCTCGTCGACGCCGATCGACCCAGCGGGTTGAGCCTGGCTGTGAGCCCGCCAACCCGGGGCCTTGTCGAGGGGCGTTCGCCGAGCGAATCCCCGTCCTGCTCAGCGAACGCCAGTCCCGCCCACCGGAAAGCGCTGCGCAGACATCCCCTGTCCCGCGCTCGGCAACGGTGCCCGGTGCCCGGTGCCCGGTGCCCGGTGGTCGGCTGGTCCGACGAAACAGCCACTGCCGCCCGCGCTCCCAGGGATCGCCGTGCCCCTCGATCCGGGAGCACCGGCGGCCGGCCACGAGGATCCCGTGACCGGCCGTCGACCTGCGCGGCGCGCTGTCGCGCTGTCGCGCTGGCGGGCGGCGACATCACGGGCCGCCGGCCCGGCGCGCTGCGGTCAGTCGAAGCTGAGGCGCACGCTCGACAGGGCGTGCCCGCCGTCGACCCGGGTCGACACGCCGAAGGCCTGCAGGGGCTCGACGTAGGCGATCCACGAGTCGTCGCCACCCAGCGCGTCGAGGTTGGCGCGGGCGATCTTCTCGATCGCGTCGATGTCGACGAACACCGCCGAGCCTGCCGACCTCGCGTCGGGCACGACGGTCGTGAACGCGGGCTTCGAGCCCAGCTTGCCGTCGGCGGCGAGCTGGGCCGCGTAGTCGTCGTTCGACGCGATCACGAGGCCGTCCTCGGTCGTGGCGCTCGAGAGCTTGTCGGCCCCCGCGTCCACGAGGATCGCGTCGATCCGACCCAGGAGGTCCTCGAGGGCCGCCTTGTCACCGATCGTGCGTGCCCCGAAGCTCACGTCTCCCGGACCCGTCACCGACGAGACGTCGTCGAGCCCCGCGGAGTCGAGCGCGACGACGATCTGCTCGCCCAGGAGCGTCTTGAGGTCCTCGGGCAGCCTGATGTCGAACGACTTCTCGAGCTCGTCGACCGTCTCCTGGAAGCCGAGACCGCTGGGCAGGAGGTCGTCGTCGGACGTCTCCGAGTAGTCGTCCCCGAACAGGTCGTCCGTCAGGTAGTCGTCGCCGTAGAGGTCGTCGGTGCCGAGGACGGTCCCCAGGTCGTCGGCACCCAGGCCCACGTCGGTCCCGGTGCACGACGACATGAAGGCCTCGTCGTAGGTCCTCTTGTACTCGGCCTCCTCCTCGGCCGTGAGGCCGAGCCCGGAGAAGTCGGCGGCGTACTCGGGCTGCGCGAGCAGCGCGGCGCACTCGGCCTCGGTCACCGTGGGCAGCACGGTCGTGCCGACCGGGTTCGAGGACAGCGACCAGTCGTCGTCGAGCAGGTCGCCGCCGCCCAGGCCGCCGAGGTCCTCCAGGCCGCCCAGGCCGCTGGACCCGAACGTGTCGGCGAGCGTGCTCAGCTGCTCCCACGCCTCGTCGATCGACGCCGGGTCGACCGTGCCCGCCGACGCGAACAGCGTGGTGTCGGGGAGCCCGGTCAGGAGAGAGGTCCCCGCACCCTCGAGGGGCGTGAGGGTCGCGTCGTCGGCCCCGACCGCGAACGCGAGCTCGAGGTGGTCGGAGCCGGCGCGCAGCGCCCCCGAGACCGAGGTGACGCCGTCGAGCTCGGCGAGCGCCGCCGTCGTCTCCTCGGCGCCCCCCTGACCGGCGAGAGAGTCCTCCAGCAGGCCCTTGGTGCCCTGGACGTCGACCCAGAACGAGACCAGCCCGGCGTCGCCCAGGGCCTTCGTGTCCGCCACGAAGAGCGGGTCGTCCGCGAGCGAGGCCTTGTTCGCGGCGGCCGCGACGTCTGCGGCGGCGAGCGTCTCGGACGTGATGAGCGCGTACCCGTCGGTGAACGCGACCTGTGCGGGCTCGACGCCGTCCCCGCAGCCCAGCGCGGACTCGATGGCCGTGCGGGCCGCCCCCTCGTCGGTCACCTGGAGGACCACGACGGGCTCGGGCTCGGCGCCGTCCTCAGCGGCCGGGAGGGACGCGAGCCCCGCACGCTGGCCCAGCCACGGCTCGACGTCGGCCGCGAAGTCGACCGTGCACCCGCTGCTCCCGGCGATCGCGTCGACCAGGAGCTCACGCAGGTCCGCGGTCTCGCTGAGGTCGACGTCGAGGTCCTTCGCAAGGTCCGGGAAGCGGTTCGCGAGGCGCAGGAGGTTGACCTTCTGGGTGGCCGACGGGTCCAGGTCGACACGCACGTAGGCGATCGCAGTGTCCGGGAGCGCGGCCTCGGGCTGCGCACCGCCGCCGTCGAGGGTCGTGTAGGCGAAGACCCCGCCGCCCACCAGGACGAGCGCGGCGGTCGCCGCGCCACCCAGGACCAGGCCCGTGCGCAGGCGCGAGGGCCTGACGGTTCCCGGGACGGGAGGAGGGGAGCCGGCAGGCTGCTGCCACGCCCCGGAGGGGTCGGCGGGCGGGAAGGTGGGCGGCGTGGTCATGAAGAACCTCGTGTGTCGGGGGCGGCGCGTCCGGCGCTGCGGGGCCGGCGGTCGCCTGAAGGCTAGTGGAGCCGGACGGCGCGGCGCCGCCCCCTCCCATGGGGAGTTCTCCCCTCTGCGGAGGGTGCCCGCGGGGCCGTGCGGATCGCGGGCCGTCGCGTCGCGCGTTTCTCACCCGGAGCCCGCTCCCGGACGCGGCCGGGCGGATGCGACGGTCAGGGCGCGCGCCCGGTAACCTGAGAGTTCTGATTCCCACGAGCACAAACGAGGTTCACGTGCCCACCGGCAAGGTCAAGTGGTTCGACACCGAACGAGGGTTCGGCTTCATCGCCAGCGATGAGGGAGACGAGGTCTTCCTGCACGCTTCCGCGCTGCCCGACGGCGCTGCTGCGCCCAAGCCCGGTGCCCGGGTGGAGTTCGGTGTGGCCGACGGCCGCCGGGGCCCGCAGGCGCTCGCGATCAAGCTGCTCGACCCGGCGCCCTCGGTCGCCAAGGCGCAGCGTCGCCCCGCCGAGGAGCTCGGGGTCGCGATCGAGGACCTCATCAAGGTGATGGACCAGGTGGGCGGTTCGCTGCGCCGTGGCCGCTACCCGGACGCCGCCAAGGGAGCCCAGATCGCCCGGGTCCTGCGCGCTGTCGCCGACGACCTGGAGGCATGACATGGCTGCCGTGGCCGCCGCTGAAGGACCGACCGTTCGTCGCGTGAGCGCGCGCGCCGCCAAGGACGCCGTGCTCACGGGTGCGGTGGACCTGGCGCGCGCCGCGGCGGAGCAGGTCGCCGAGCACCCCGGGGACGTCGGGGAGCACCTGGGGACCCTCGCCGTCGAGGACCGCCTGATCTCCCACCTGTTCGCCTGCACCATGCTCGGGTACCGGGGGTGGCGCTGGACGGTGACGCTCGCGCGCGTGCCGCGCGGTCGGGTCGCGACGGTGTGCGAGGTCGAGCTCCTGCCGGGCGACGGCGCGATCCTGGCTCCCGAGTGGCTGCCGTGGTCGGAGCGTCTTCGCCCCGGCGACATCGGTGCGGGCGACGTCCTGCCCTTCCAGGCGGACGACCCGCGCCTCGAGCCGGGCTACGTGCCGACGGGCGACGAGGAGCAGGACGAGGTCGCGATCGAGGAGCTCGCGCTCGCTCGCGTCCGTGTCCTCTCGCCGCAGGGTCGGGACGAGGCCGCCGAGCGCTGGTACCGCGGCACGCGGGGCCCCACGGCGCCGGGCGCGGTCGCGTCGAGCGCCGAGTGCGGGTCGTGCGGCTTCCTGGTCCCGCTCCAGGGGGCGCTCGGGCAGCTCTTCGCGGTCTGCGCCAACCCGTGGTCTCCTGACGACGGCAAGGTCGTGAGCCTCGACCACGGGTGCGGGGCGCACTCCGAGACGGACGTCGAGCCGCACCCGACGGACTGGCCCGCGCCGGACCCGTTGATCGACGAGATGGACGTCGAGATCGTGCAGCTCCTCGACGCCGCGCAGGCGTCGAGCGAGACGGCCGAGCCGGCGGCGGACGGCGGCGCGGTGCGTCTCGACGTCCCGGTCGACGTCGAGGTCCCTGCCGAGGCTGCCGCCGTGGAGCGTTCGGCCGAGGTCGAGGCGAGCATCCAGCTCGCGCTGTCGCGCATCACGCTGCCCGAGCCGGGGACCTCGTCGGCCGGATCCTCGGGTGACGGGCCGGGCGACGAGCCCTCCGACCTGGGCGAGGGCGCGGCACCGGACGAGCCCACACGGTGACCGAGGACGCCTTCGGGACAGCGGCCCTGCGCCGGGCTGTCACGGAGGCGTGGCTCGCGTCGCCGACTCGCTTCCGCGAGGACGCGAACACCGAGGAGGACCAGGCGCGCGGCTACTACCGCGACCGCGTGGTCGTCGAGCTGGCGCAGAACGCGGCCGACGCCGCGGCGCACGGGGGCGCCCCGGGCCGTCTGGTCCTGCGCCTCGCGCCGGACGCTTCGGGTTCCTGGTGGCTCACGGCCGAGAACTCGGGCGCGCCCCTGGACGCGCGCGGTGTCGCGTCGTTGGCGTCGATGCGCGCCTCGGCGAAGGTCGTCCCCACGAAGCGCGCATCGGACGGGGCACGGCGGGCCTTCCCCGCCACGTCGTCCGGTTCAGACCCGACGGCGGAGCTCCAGCCCGTGGGCGAGGGGCCCGGGCGCGTGGGCCGGTTCGGCGTGGGCTTCGCGGCCGTGCGGTCGGTGGCCGACGAGATCGTGGTCCGGTCGACGCTGGGCGGCGTCGTGTTCTCGCTCGACCGCACGCGTGACGCCCTGGACGGGCTCACGGGAGCGCCCGGGGGGGAGCGTGCGGAGCAGGCGGACGCAGACCGGCTCGCGGCAGCGGTCCTCGAACGGGGAGCCGCGCTCCCGGTGCTGCGGCTCCCGTTCCCCACGGACCCGCTGCCGGCGTCGCCCGCGGGTCCGACGCTCGCCGGGCTCGAGCCGTCGCAGGGCCGGGACCTCGCGGGTCCCGACCGTGCGGAGGGCGCTCGCGAACCGGGCGGACCGTGGGCGCCGGACACCGTCGTGTCGCTGCGTCTGCGGGACGAGCAGGCGGTCCTGGCAGTGCGTCACCAGCTCGACGAGCTCGACGACGCGCTGCTCCTCGCTCTGCCCGCGCTCGACGAGGTCGTCGTGGTCGTCGCGGACACCGGCGAGGTGCGCCACCTCCAGGACGCCGATGCACGGTGGACCGTGCTGCGTGAGGCAGGGGAGAGCTCCGCCGACCTGCTCGCGTCGCTCCCGGTCGAGCAACAGCACGCGGGGTGGTCGCTCCTGTGGGCCTTGCCGCACGAGCCGACCGCGGTCTCCGGCCTGCTGCACGCGCCCACCCCGACGGACGAGCGGCTGACCTTCCCCGCGCTCCTCATCGCGTCCTTCCCGCTCGACCCGAGCAGGCGTCACGTCCTGCCCGGCCCCGTGACGGAGGATCTCGCGGCGCGGGCGGGCGAGGCCTATGCGCGTCTCCTCGCCCGACTGGCGGCGTGGGACGCGGGCGGCGCGAGCATCGCGGCCTCGGTGTCGGACGTCCAGACCGGTCACCTTCCCGGCACCGGCCGCAGCCACGTCCCCGGCCACGTCCTCGGGCTCGTCCCGACGGGCCTGCCCACGGGCGAGGTCGATGCGCGGATCCGTGAGGTGGCCCTCGACGCCCTGCGGGGCACACGGCTGCTCGCCCCGGTCAGGGAGGACAGAGCGGCGACGGCGCACAGGGACGACCAGGACGAGCCTGACGCCGCTCGGTACCTCGTCGCGCCGCGCGACGCCCAGGTCCTCGCGGGCGAGGTGGGCCGCGACCCGGACGTGCTCCGGGTCCTCGGGCGCTGGGTGCCCGGGCTCGTGGACGTCCCGTCGCCGTTCCTCGCGGTCGCGCGCTCGTTGGGCGTGCAGTCCCATGACCTGGCCGACGTGCTCGACGAGCTCCCCGCGGGCATGGGGCCCAGCAGCTGGCGCGAGGTCTACGCGGTCCTCGCGCCGCACCGGGGGCAGCCGGGGGGGCTCGACGCGCTCGGGGCGGTCACGGTGCCGCTCGCGGACGGCCGCACGGTGCGGGGGGCGCGCGGCACGCTCCTGCTGAGCCCGGGCGACGAGGTCCCGGGCGCGGACGGCGCGTCCGGCGCCGCTGGTTCCTCGCCGTTCCTCGCGCTCGCGCGCTCGCTCGGCCTGCGGCTCGTCCACCCGGAGGCCGCGCACCCGCTCCTCGAACGCCTGGGGGCCACGGTGTCCTCGGCGCGCACGCTCCTCGAGGAGCCCGCGGTCAGGGACCACGTCCTGCACCTCGCGGACGAGGCCGCGGACGGCGACCCTCTCCTGGGCGACCTCGAGGACGTCGGCGACGACGGGCCGGCGCTGTGGACGAACAGGCTGCCCGCGCCGGACACCGAGGCCGACGCGCCCGCCCCCGTTTCCGGCGCCCAGGGCGACGTACCCGCCCAGGTGCCCTCCGCCGTCGGGCAGGTGCTCGCCCTGGTGCGGGCCGCGCTCGACGAGGGCGCGCTGCCCGCCGAGCTGCCCTTCTGGCTCGGTGAGCTCCCCCTGCCCACGGCCGACGGCGATCTGTCCCCGGCGCGCGAGTGCGTGCTGCCCGGGTCGTGGGCTGCCGAGCACCTCGACGGGCTGGTGCCGCTCGCGGCGGAGGCCGAGCCGTCGGGCGCGTGGAGCGAGGACGTGCTGCGCGCGGTGGGCGTCCAGGCCGACGTGTCGGTCTACCGGGTCGCGGACGTCCTGACCCCGTGGGCCAGGGGGACCGACCTGGCCGACGACGCAGCCGACCCGGCCGACCCCCAGTCCTGGCTCGCAGGCTGGACCGACTACCTGGACTTCCTCGCGGGACTGCACGGTGGCGGGGCGTACGTGGGCGACCTCGTCGGGGTCGCGGACCTCGACGCCGTGGCCGACGACGCCTGGCCCGCCTTCCTCGCGCGCCTCGCGCACGACCCCGACGCCCGTGCGGCCCTCCTCGACCCCGTCCGGGGACAGGGGAGCGCGCGGGCGGGGGACGCGCCGTCGTACACCGCGTGGTGGCTGCGCAGGCACCTCGGCGCGCCCTTCGCGGCGCAGCCGGGCACCGTCCCCTTCCTCGCCGACCCGCCCCCGGAGGCGCGCGGTCTGGACGCCGAGATGGTGCGTGCGCTGGGCGGGGTCGTCCGGCTCGAGGACCTGGACCCGGCGGACTGGTCGGGGTACCTCGCCGCGCTGCCCGACGTCGGCACGCCCCTCCCGCTGACCGCCTCGCTCGCGGTGTGGCGCGGGCTGGGTGCGCTCGCGCGGCGCGTCCCCGCCGCGGAGGTGCTCGACGAGCTGCCCGAGCGGCTGCCCGGCCTGCGCGGGGGGCGCGCGACGTGCGTCGTCGCCGAGGACCTGGCGGTCGCGACGAGCGCCATGTGGGCGCAGGTGCGGACCGTGCTGCCCGTCGCGCCGGACGGCGCGGGTGACGCCGTGCGCGCGGGCGAGGCCCTCGCGGACCTGCTCGACCTCCCGCTGCTCGCGCCCCCGGGAAGCGCGGACGTCCCCGTGCCCGACGGCGAGGGCTCGCGCCAGGTGGTCGACGCCCGCGTCGTGGGGCTCGTCGAGGGAGTGCCTGGGCACTGGTTCGAGCACGACGTCCTGACCGTGGACGGTGTCGAGGTCGACTGGTGGGTGTGCGCGGGAGGTGGTGGCCCGGAGGTGCACGCCGCGACGACGTCGGCCCTCGCACGCGGTCTCGCCGCTGCAGCCGGGCGTGCGGACGCGCGGTACCTCCTCGAGGTCGCGCTCCTGGACCCCGACGGGGCCGACGAGCTGCGCGCCGAGTCGGCGTGGGACGGGGCCGACCCTCCGCGATGAGCCGCAGCACCACGGACAGTGCCGCATGAGCCGCGCGACGCCGTCGGACGACGCCCCCGCGAGCCGCGCGGCGCCCTCGACCGACGGGCCCTCGGGCATCTTCGACCGCCGGCTCGTGGGCGGTGTGTACGTCCCCACGTTCGTGTTCGAGGCCGGGGTCAGCGCGATCGTGCCCGTGATCGCGCTGACCGCTCTCTCGATGGGCGCGGGGATCGCGCTCGCGGGGTTCGTCGTGGCGCTCCTGGGGATCGGGCAGATCGCCGGGGACGTGCCCGCGGGCGCGTTCGCGGCGAGGTTCGGCGACCGGCGGGCCATGATGACGGCCGCCGCGGCGTCGGTCGTGGGTCTGGTCGCGTGCGCGCTCGCGCCCAACCTGTGGGTCCTGGGCGCCGGGGTGTTCTGCGTCGGCGTGACTAACGCGGTCTTCATGCTCGCTCGGCAGGCCTACCTGACCGAGGTCACGCCCGTGCTCAAGCGTGCCCGCGCGCTCTCGACGCTCGCGGGCACCCACCGGATCGGGGCGTTCGTCGGCCCGTTCGCGGCGGCGGCCGTGCTCGCGGTGTGGGACCTGCAGGCTGCGTACTGGCTGGCCGTGGGGACGAGCCTGCTCGCGGGGCTCGTGACGCTCGTGGTGCCCGACGTCGCGGCCGGGTCCACCGAGCACCGCAGGACCGTGGCACCGGTGAGCTTCCGGACCGTCCTGGTCCAGAATCGGCGGGTGTTCGCGACGCTCGGGCTCGCGGTCGTCATGGTCGGCGCGACGCGTGCGGCGCGCCAGGTCGTGCTGCCCCTGTGGTCGGACCAGCTGGGGTTCAGCCCGGCGACGACGAGCGTGATCTTCGGGCTGTCCGGTGCGGTCGACATGCTGCTCTTCTACCCGGCCGGCAAGGTCATGGACCGGATGGGTCGGCTGTGGGTCGCGATCCCCTGCATGGTGGTCCTGGGCGGGGCGATCGTCGTGCTGCCGCTCACGAGCACGGTCGCCGGGGTGGCCGTCGTCGCGATGGTCATGGGGTTCGGCAACGGGATCGGTTCGGGGATCCTCATGACGCTCGGGGCCGACGTCGCCCCGCCGGACGTCCGCGCCCAGTTCCTCGGGATCTGGCGCCTCTTCCAGGACTCGGGGGCCGCGCTGGGCCCGCTCGTCGTCTCGGCAGGGGCTGCGCTCGGCAGCCTCGCGGGCGGGATCGTCGCGTCCGGGTCGATCGGGCTGCTCGGCGCGGTCGCGCTCGCGAGGTGGGTGCCGCGATGGTCCGTGCACGCGAACCGGACCACACGCCGTCGGGCCGGGATCGAGACCTAGTCCCGATCACCGGCCCGTGGCGGTGCGTCCGGCGGTGTGCTCAGCGTGCCGAGCGGTACTGCGCCGTCAGGGGGCACTGGAACGGGTCGCGCGAGGCGATGCCCACCCGGTTGAGGTACGCGATGACGATCCGGTAGGAGTCGATCAGCGTCGTCTCGGTGTACTTGATGCCCTTGGCCTGGCAGAACTCGATGACCATGGGGCGGACCTTGCGCAGCGCGGGGCTCGGCATGCTGGGGAAGAGGTGGTGCTCGACCTGGAAGTTGAGGCCGCCCATGAAGACGTCCACGGCGCGGCCGCCGCGGATGTTGCGGCTCATCAGGACCTGGCGGCGCAGGAAGTCGATCTTGACGTCGGGCGCGATGACCGGCATGCCCTTGTGGTTGGGCGCGAACGAGGCGCCCATGAGAAAGCCGAACACGGCGAGCTCGACGCCGATGAACGCGAACGCGATGCCCACGGGCATGAGCAGGAAGACCGCTGCGACGAACCCGACGAGCCGGATCGTGACGAACGTGATCTCGACCGCGCGACGCTTGACCGGCTCCTTGCCGAAGATCGTCTTGAGGCCGTTGACGTGCAGGTTGAGGCCCTCGAGGAGCAGGAGCGGGAAGAACCAGTAGCCCTGGTGCGACGCGAGCCACCCTCGGATCCCGGTCTTGGGCTTCTCGAGGGTCTCGGTCTCCCACACGAGGACGCCGTTGATCATGTCCGGGTCGGTACCCAGGACGTTGGGCTTCTGGTGGTGCTTGGAGTGCTTGTGCAGCCACCAGCCGTAGCTGAGCCCGCCGAAGAGGTTCGCGATGACCAGGCTCGCCCAGTCGTTCCACTGGCCCGAGCGGAAGATCTGGCGGTGCGCCGCGTCGTGGCCGAGGAACGCCATCTGCGTGAACAGCACGCCCAGCGCGCCCGCGATCGCGAGCTGCCACCACGAGTCGCCCAGGAGGACCATGCCCACGCCGCACGCGGCGAGCAGCGCCACGATGCCCGCGAACCGCGCCCAGTAGTAGGCGTAGCGGCGGCGCATGAGCCCGGTCTCCTGGACCATGCGGGTCAGCTCGGAGAAGTCGCTGACCTGTCGCTGCCGAGCCGACGGGGCCTTCGACTGAGGAGGGTCGAGGTCCAGTACCGCGCTGCTAGCCGTCATCATCGTCCGCTCGTGGATCGGGGGGCGGACGCAGAACAAGACGCCGCGTGATCGACTCTACGAACGGGGCAGGTGAAGAACTATGGGGCTGTCCCCCCTATCGGGAGGGCGGCGCGGGAAGCGGGCCGACGAAGGCCCCCGGCGAGTGCTGCTCACTCGGACGAGCGGTACTCCGCGCGGTTCCTGCGCTCCCACGCGAGCCCGACGACCCCGAGCAGGAGGCCGGCGCCGCACGTCGCGGGTGCCTCGTACGTCGCGTGGCCGAGCACGAGCAGGACGAGGGAGACGGCGAGGGCGATCGCCCAGAGGGACATCCCGACGAGAGCCACGTGGCGCAGGTCGACGCGGAGCGCCGGCGGGTTGGGGCGGCGCCGCTCCGGGTGGATCAGGAGGGAGATCATCGAGGGCACGCGACGAGTCTAGTGCCGGTCGCGTGCAGGGGGGAGCGGGTGAAAAGACCGAGCGCGACGAGCAGGCCGGAGTGGACGTGCCGGCCGTGCGGGGGCGCCCCGGTGCGTGCTGAGGCGGCTCCGGGCCCGCTGAATGCCCTCATTCCGGCACGATGCCCCTTTCACCCGGTGATCGGCGTCACAACCCCAGGGCTCGCCCATCTCTCCTGTGTGAGACGAACGATGGACGAGGGTTCCGTCGGCGCCTCGACAGCCGCTAGTATCCGAAGGCTCGATGAACGCTCGGATCTGGACGCACGTCCAGGTTTCGGGGTGGCGCACCGCAGCGTCCCCCAGGAGATCACTTCGTCGGGACCTTTATTTGGACGGTCGTCCGACTCCCATTCTTGCTTCAGCCCCCACGGGTGCTCCCTGCCCGGAAGCGCTGAATCACAAGGCTGAGACCCGGGCGTCTGCAACCTTCTCACCCGGGTGAAAAGGCGTTCGCAGCATTCTTATTACCTGAGGGCGGCTCCTAGTATGAGTCGTTCCGCGCAGTCAAGAAGTCGGCTGCAGGACTTTATCGAGAGGTAGCCGGGCCATGGCCGGAAGCGTCATCCACGACACGCGTCGTGGACTCCGCCACATCTTCACCGCATCGCCTGCTGCTCCTCTCCGGGCGGCCCGTGCGTCGTTCGCCGAGGTCTCCTGGGACAGGTCGTACCGGATCCGCCTCGTGGCGACCGACACGCTCGCCATCATGGTCGGGGTCGTCGCCGCCTACTTCCTGCGCTGGGACAAGTTCATCAGCCAGCCGGTCCGTGAGGACGTCGGCGTCCCGTACCTGGTCCTGAGCGTGCTGATCGGCGTCGCCTGGGCAGGTTCGCTCGCGTTCTCCAAGACGCGGGACGTGCGGATCGTCGGCAGCGGGCCCACCGAGTACCAGCGGGTCTTCGACTCCTCGTGGCGGTTGTTCGCCGTCCTGGCGATCCTCGCCTTCCTCTTCCGCTTCCCGGAGGGGCGCGGCTACCTCGTCGTCGCGTTCCCCCTGGGGCTCGGGGGTCTCCTCCTGGGGCGCTACCTCTGGCGCCAGTGGCTCCACCGCAAGCGTGCCGCCGGTTCGCACCGGACCGCTGTCCTGGCGATCGGCCACCGCGACCAGGCCGAGCGGCTGATCCGCGACCTCAACGAGCGCGACAGCTCGGGCTACCGCGTCGTGGCGGTGTGCATCCCCAGCGGCCCTGTGCGTGACGGCGACTCGATCCTGGGCGTCCCGATCCTCGGGGACCTGCGGTCCGCGGGCCAGATCGCCGCACGGGTCGAGGCCGGGTGCGTCGCGGTGAGCGGCTCGGACGCCGTGACCGCGGACGTCGTGCGGCACCTGAGCTGGGAGCTCGAGCCCGTCGGGGTCGACCTCATGCTCACGACCGAGCTGGTCGACGTGGCCGGTCCGCGCATCACCATCACCCCCGCGGAGTCGGTGTCGCTCCTCCACGTCGACGCCCCGCGGTTCACGGGCCCCAAGTTCGTGTTCAAGTCGATCTCGGACTGGTTCGGCGCGGCGATCCTCACGGTGCTGCTCCTGCCCGTGCTGATCACGGTGGGTCTCGCGGTGTGGCTCACGAGCAAGGGCCCCGTCTTCTACTCGCAGCGGCGTGTGGGCCGCAACGGCGAGACCTTCTCGATGCTCAAGTTCCGCTCGATGCGCGTGGACGCGGAGCTCGACCTCACGGCGCTCGCGCAGGCGAACGAGGGGTCCGGGCTGCTGTTCAAGATCCGCGACGACCCGCGCGTGACCCCGGTGGGTCGTTTCATCCGCCGGTACTCGCTCGACGAGCTGCCCCAGATCTTCAACGTGCTGCGCGGGGACATGAGCCTCGTGGGCCCGCGCCCGCCCCTGCCGCGCGAGGTCAGCCAGTACGAGAAGAAGGTGCGTCGCCGCCTCCTGGTCAAGCCGGGCCTCACGGGCCTGTGGCAGGTGGGTGGCCGCTCGGACCTCTCCTGGGAGGAGAGCGTGCGCCTCGACGTGTACTACGTGGAGAACTGGACCATGTTCGGCGACTTCCTGATCCTGGCCCGCACGGCGCGCGCCGTGGTGTCGGGGCACGGGGCGTACTGAGCGTCGTTCACTAGCACGTAACGCCACCGATTCGGGGGCGCGACACGACATCTGGCACCATTCTCCCCATGACCACCACGACTGACGAGCGCGAAGCACCCCCGCGTTCCAGCGGCATCGACCGCTTCTTCAAGATCACCGAGCGCGGCTCGACCATCGGCGCGGAGATCCGTGGCGGTCTCGTCACGTTCTTCGCGATGTCCTACATCATCATCCTGAACCCGATCATCCTCTCGGGTGCGGACGGCACGGGCCGCTTCCTGGGCGGCGGCACCGACGGGCCGAACATGGCCATGATCGCGGCCACCACGGCGCTCGTCGCCGGGATCATGACCATCGCGATGGGCGTCTTCGCGAACTACCCCATGGCTCTGGCCGCAGGCCTCGGCCTCAACGCGGTCGTCGCGTTCACGATCGCCACGATCCCCGACGTCACGTGGGCCGACGCGATGGGCATCGTTGTCATCGAGGGCCTCATCATCCTCGTGCTCGTCCTCACGGGCTTCCGGGAGGCCGTGTTCCGCGCCGTCCCGGTCGAGCTCAAGACCGCGATCAGCGTCGGTATCGGCCTGTTCATCGCGCTCGTCGGCCTGGTCAACGCGGGCTTCGTCGCCTCGGGCGGCGGGACGCCGCTCCAGCTCGGTGCGACCGGGTCGCTCGCGGGCTGGCCCATCCTCGTCTTCGTGGTGGGCCTGGTCCTCATGATCGTCCTGTGGGTCCGCAAGGTCCGGGGCGCGATCCTCATCTCGATCCTCGCTGCGACGGTTCTCGCGGTGGTCATCCAGGCGATCGCGGGCGTCGGCACCAAGGGCGCCGGTGCGGCGAACGGCTGGAGCCTGAACGCCCCGGCCCTCGACGGCAGCCCGGTCTCCGTGCCGGACTTCGGCCTGCTCGGCCAGTTCTCGCTGCTGGGCTCGATCGAGAAGGTCGGCGTCGTCACGGTCGTGCTGCTCGTCTTCTCGCTGCTCCTCGCGGACTTCTTCGACACCATGGGCACCATGGTCGCCGTGGGCTCGGAGGGCGGCCTGCTCGACGAGACGGGCAACCCGCCCAAGTCGCGCGCGATCCTGGTCGTCGACTCGATCGCGGCCGCCGCCGGCGGCGCTGCGAGCGTCTCGTCCAACACGAGCTACGTGGAGTCGACGACCGGCGTGGGCGAGGGGGCTCGCACGGGGCTCTCGGCTGTCGTGACCGGCATCGCGTTCCTGCTGGCGACGTTCCTCTCGCCGCTCGTCGCCCTGGTCCCGAGCGAGGCCGCAGCGCCCGCCCTGGTCCTCGTCGGCTTCCTCATGATGACCCAGATCACGGGCATCAAGTGGAACAACGTCGAGGTGGCCATCCCGGCATTCCTCACGATCGCGCTCATGCCCTTCACGTACTCGATCACGGCCGGGATCGGTGCGGGCTTCCTGGCGTTCGTGGTCATCAAGCTGGCGCTGGGCAAGATCAAGGCGATCCACCCGCTCATGTGGGTGGCCGCGGCCGCGTTCGTCATCTACTTCACCCTCGACCCGATCAGCGACGCCCTGGGCGTCTGACGTACGCTCGCTGGCGATGACCTCGCCGATCCTGCACCTGACGCCCACGCTCCAGTCCTACGACTGGGGTTCGAGGAGCGCCCTGCACTCCCTGCTGGGGCTGGAGCAGGACGGAGGTCCCCTCGCCGAGATGTGGATGGGGGCACACCCGAAGGGCCCGTCGTCGGCTTCGGCCGACGGCGGGCCTTCGGCGTCCTTGGCGGACCTGATCCACGCCGACCCGGTCGCGATGCTCGGGCAGCGTGTGCTGGACGAGTACGGACCTCGTCTGCCGTACCTGCTCAAGGTGCTCGCGGCGGATCGCGCGCTGTCGTTGCAGGTCCACCCGCAGCCGCACCGGGCGCGGGCGGGGTTCAACCGCGAGAACCGGGCGGGCATCCCACGAGGGTCGGCCGAGCGCAGCTTCCACGACGACCAGCACAAGCCGGAGATGGTCGTCGCGATCAGCAGGTTCGAGGGACTCTCGGGGTTCCGGCGTCCGGCGCGGGTCCTGGAGCTGCTCGACGGGCTCCGGGGGGACCTGGTCGCCCGGATGCGGGCCGCGCTCGCGGCGCGCCCTTCTGCAGCCGGGTTGCAGGAGGCGTTCACGCTCGCGCTGCACGCGAGGACCCTGCCCGACGTCGCAGCGGACCTGGCCGTGACGGTCGCCGACGTCGCTGCTCGGCTGGGTGCGGGCACGACGTCGCCTCGCGCAGACGCCACCGTGGTGTCTCTTGCGGAGCAGCACCCGGGGGATCCCGGGGCGATCGTGTCGATGATGCTCAACCGCGTCACGCTCGAGCCGGGGGAGTCGATGTTCGTCCCGGCCGGGCACGTGCACGCCTACCTCTCGGGGTGCGCGGTCGAGGTCATGTCGAGCTCGGACAACGTGCTGCGTGCCGGGCTGACCACCAAGCGGGTGGACGTCGAGGCCCTGCTGGCGTGCGTCGCGTACGCACCAGGGCCTGCGGCCCGCCCGCGGGTCCGGCGGCTCGGGGCGGGGACCGCGCCCGGACGTCGGGGCACGCTCGCGGCCGGCGGCAGGCTGCAGGAGTACCGGGCGGCGATCCCGGAGTTCGCGCTCGTCATGGGAGAGGTGACCGTCGGCGACGGGTCCGTGGCAGTGCCGGCCGACGGGCCCCGGATCGTGCTGGTCCTCGACGGGCAGATCGAGGTGGAGTGTCCTGCTGCCGGTAGTGGCACACCGGGTGAATCTCTGCAGGCAGTGGTGCGCGCGGGCGAGTCGGTCTTCGTCCCGCACGCTGCAGGAACGTTGGCGCTGCGCGGATCAGGGCGGACGGTCGTCGCGTACGTGCCGTGAGGCACATGCCACTGTGAGCCACCTGGGAGCGGTACTATAGTGCCGCACTCCGAGGCCTGCTCGTCCGAGCACTTCCCGCGTCCGCGCTGGATACGGGTGCTCCAAGGCAACGAGCAGGATGGCAGATGTGACTACTCGCAGGGGCGGGGGTCTGGGCGCGGCGCGCCGGGCCCTCTGGCATCTTCGGCATGGCGGGGTCTCCCAGCTGCAGTCCTTCCTGCGTCGGCAGCGCGTTCCCTCCCCGGGGAGCGGGCAAGGTGGGTACCGCACCAGTCATGACGAACTGACGTTCGACCCGTGGGACTTCTCTGGCCGTCTCCCTGCTCGGCCTGGCTTGCGTGTGGGCGTCATCCTCGACGACTTCTCCCGGCTCGCGTTCGCGTTCGAGTGGGACCAGGTGCTGCTCAAGCCCTCGTCATGGCGTCAGGTGCTGGCTGACGAACCGATCGAACTGCTCTTCGTCGAGTCGGCATGGAACGGCAATGGCGGGGCCTGGCAGTACCACCTCACCGGGACGTCGGCCCCCCGGCCGGCGTTCGTCGAGCTGGTCGCGTACTGCCGTGAGCGGGGCATCCCGACGGTCTTCTGGAACAAGGAGGACCCGGTCCACTTCGAGGACTTCCTCGATGCGGCGGCGCTCTTCGACCACGTCTGCACGACCGACGTCGACCGGGTACCTGACTACGTCGCGCGGCTCGGCCACGACCGTGTGAGCGTTCTCCCCTTCGCCGCGCAGCCCGCGATCCACAACCCGGTCCGGCCGCACGGGCGCGGCCCGGAGCGGGACGTCGCGTTCGGCGGTATGTACTTCGCCCACAAGTACCCCGAACGTCGTGAGCAGATGGACCTGCTCCTGGGTGGGGCGTTCGACGTCTCGTCGCGCATGGAGCACGGGCTGGAGATCTTCTCTCGCTTCCAGGGCGGCGACAAGAACTACCAGTTCCCGGAGCCGTTGGCCGACCGCGTGGTGGGCTCTTTGGACTACGAGCGGATGCTCACGGCCTACCGCGAGTACAAGGTGTTCCTCAACGTGAACTCGATCGTGGGCTCCCCGAGCATGTGCGCTCGCCGGGTCTTCGAGATCACGGCCTGCGGCACACCTGTCGTGACGACCCCGAGCCGCGCGATCGGGGAGTTCTTTCCCGCGGACGAGGTGTTCGTGGTCTCCGACCGCGCCGAGGCAGGGAACACGATCAGGGCGCTCGTCCGTTCCGAGGAGCTGCGCGACCGCGCGACGCACCTGGGGCAGCGCAGGATCTGGCGCGAGCACACGTACGGGGCCCGCGTTCAGAGCGTGCTGCACGGCGTCGGCCTGGCGGACTCGCCCGCGGTGCCGCGCGCGTCGGTCACTGCCCTGGTCTCGACCAACCGGCCGCTCCAGCTCGACCACGTCCTGCGGACCGTCGGCAGCCAGCAGGAGGTCACGCTGCAGCTGGCGCTGCTGACCCACGGTTTCGAGGTCGACGAGGCGGACCTGCGTCTGCGTGCCAAAGAGGCAGGCGTCGAGGACCTGGTGCTCCTGACTGCTGGCTCTGATGTGTCGCTCGGAAGCTGCCTCAACCGCCTGGTCGCCGCCGCGGACGGAGACGTCGTGGCCAAGATGGACGACGACGACCTCTACGGCGCGCAGTACCTCTCCGACCAGCTGTACGCCATGGTTTACAGCGGTGCGGATGTCGTCGGCAAGCAGGCGCACTACATGTACGTCGAGGGCATGGACGCCACGCTGCTGCGTTTCGCAGACCGTGAGCGCCGCTTCACGGACTTCGTGATGGGACCGACCATCGTCGCCCGGCGAGACCTGGCGGCGGGCACACCCTTCCACGATGTGGGCCGCGGCGAGGACTCGGGATTCCTCCGGGATGCTGTGGATGCGGGGGCGCGCGTGTATTCGGCGGACCGCTTCAGCTTTGTCCAGGTGCGCTCCGGTTCCGGGGCGCACACCTGGTCGGTCACTGACGCCGAGCTGCTTGCGAGCGGCCGCGTCGAGTTCTACGGGCGTGCGGACTCGCACGTCCTCGTCTGAGCAGGGAGAACGGAAACACCATGGGCATCAGCTCTGTCGCGGTGATCGGACTGGGGTACATCGGGCTTCCGACGGCCGCGATCTTGGCGTCGCAGGACCTCACGGTCCTGGGGGTCGACATCAGCCAGCGGACTGTCGACGCGGTGAACCGCGGCGATGTCCCGTTCGTCGAGCCTGACCTGGCGACGTACGTCGCGGGGGCCGTGACGCAGGGGAAGTTGAGCGCAGCGCTCACGCCGTCACCGGCGGACGCCTTCATCGTGGCCGTGCCCACACCCTTCACCGACGGTATGAAGCCGGACCTGTCGTACATCCGGGCTGCTGCCCAGGCGATCGCGCCCCAGCTGCAGGGGGGCGAGCTCTTGATCCTCGAGTCGACGTCCCCTCCCGGGGCGACGCAGCGCATGGC
This sequence comes from Oerskovia merdavium, assembly GCF_014836755.1. Lineage (GTDB taxonomy): Bacteria > Actinomycetota > Actinomycetes > Actinomycetales > Cellulomonadaceae > Oerskovia > Oerskovia merdavium. The sequence continues at coordinate 3,724 of NZ_JACSQF010000005.1, read as the reverse complement.
TGACTGGATCCTCGAGGCCCGTCCGGATCTGAGCCTGGACGGCTCGGGAGACCGCCCGGTCATCCACGTCGCGCACTGCCCGGAGCGAGTGCTCCCTGGGCGCGTCATGATCGAGCTCGTCACGAACGACCGTATCGTCGGTGGCCTCACGGCCGAGGCTGCTGAGCGGGCTCGCGATCTCTATCAGGTGTTCTGCCAGGGCGAGATCCTCCTGACGGACGCCGTGACGGCGGAGATGGCAAAGCTCGTCGAGAACTCGTTCCGCGATGTGAACATCGCGTTCGCGAACGAGCTTTCGGTCATCAGCGACAACCTGGGCATCGACGTCTGGGAACTGATCCGCCTCGCGAACCACCACCCACGCGTGAACATCCTCCAGCCGGGCCCGGGCGTGGGTGGACACTGCATCGCCGTCGACCCCTGGTTCATCGTCGACGCAGCCCCTGAGGATGCACAACTGATCCGCACTGCCCGCGAGGTCAATGACGCGAAGCCGCAGTGGGTCATCGACAAGGTACGCACAGCAGCCGAGGGCGTCTCGAACCCGACCGTGGCCGCACTGGGCCTCGCCTTCAAGGCGAACATCGACGACCTCCGTGAGTCGCCGGCGCGCAAGATCGTCGGGCAACTCGCAGACGAGATGGCCGATGCGACGATCCTCGTCGTCGAGCCGCACATCGAGGAGCTCCCCAAGGAATTGGCGAACCGCCGAAACGTCGAGCTGGTGTCACTCGAGGGCGCGTTGAGTCGGGCCGACGTCTCGGTTCTGCTCGTGGACCACGAGCAGTTTGTCGCGGCTGGAGCGGGACTTGCGGACGCGTCGCGTCTCATCGACACACGCGGGATCGTTCGCCGTGTCAACGTTGGCGTGAAGTGATGGGTCGTCGTGGCCTCAAGTTGGCAGTCCTCACGGCGGTCGTCGCACTATCCGCCCTCCTTGGAGTCCTCTGCGTATCACTGGGACTGCCTTGGTGGGGATCTCTTGCAGCTGCCTTGATCGTCTTGACCGTTCTGCTTGCCTGTGCGTCGACCATACGTACGGTGCGCCGACAGATGCAGACGCGTTTGGAAATCCTCAAGGAGATCCAGGCGCGTCAGAGGCGAGACACGGCAGTACTTGCGAACATTGCGGGTACTACCGGCCGGACGGCGCCAATAGTGCGCCAGGTGGCATCCGAGCTTGATCGGCTCGGCGACAGTGCTCAGCGTGGTCCTGGCGCCTCCAAGCCTCAGCCCAAGACTCATCTGAACATTCCGACGGCAAACGGCCTCGCATTTCCGCCATTTCAAATGAACGCTGGCGCTCCACGGAGACCCGGTCTGAATGTCGCCGTGATTCTCGATGAATTCTCAGCCGCCGCGTTTGCGCCGGAGTGGAATCAGCACGCCGTCACGCCCGAAGGGTGGCGCGTAACGCTCGATACGACCGCGATAGACCTTCTATTTGTGGAATCAGCCTGGAATGGGAATGACGGGGCATGGCTCTATCATGTCGTCGGCACGTCGGCGCCCAGGCCTGCTTTGGTAGACCTGATCCAGGAATGTGGCCGACGTGGAATCCCAACAGTATTCTGGAACAAGGAGGATCCTCCTCATTTTGAGGACTTCCTCGAGACCGCGCAGCTCTTTGATCACGTTTTCACCACGGACGTCAACTGTGTCGACGAGTACAAGAAAAGGCTAGGGCATCAGAGGGTCGGCGTCCTCCCATTTGCTGCACAGGCCCGCTACCACAACCCGGCGAGACCAGGAAAGGTCCACCGTGATCTCGAGGTCGCTTTTGGCGGGATGTACTTCCGACACAAGTACCCTGAGCGCAGAGAACAGCTCGACTACTTGCTGCCAGCTGCAAAGAACCACAAACTTGACATCTATTCGCGACATTTGGGCAAGAATGAAGACTATCGCTTTCCAGCGCCTTTCGACGAAAGCGTGCGTGGGAGTCTCGCATACCCCGAGATGCTCATGGCGTACCATCGCTACAAGGTGTTCATAAACGTCAACTCAGTCGTAGATTCTCCGAGCATGTGTGCGCGACGCATCTTCGAGGTGACGGCATCGGGTGCATCGATTGTCTCTCCGCCTTCCCCTGCGATCGATACGTTCTTCCCAACGGGGGAAATTGCGACCGCGGGTGATCAGAAGAGCGCCAAGCATGCTTTTCGCGGGCTTTTGCGCTCCGAGGAGTACCGGCAGCGACAGGTGCACATTGCTCAGCGTCGGATTTGGAGTGCGCATACATACACCCACCGTGTTGCGAAGGTGCTGGAATCGGCGAGCATCCCGGACAGCTACAGGACACCATCGGTGTCCATCCTTGTGCCGACCGTCCGTCCCGCTAACGTCGAGGAGATATTCCGGAATGTTGCACGCCAGTCAGCAGTGAATCCTGAGCTCGTACTCCTCACGCACGGGTTCGAGATTGACGCTGGAGATGCTGCAAGGCTTGCTCGGCAGAGTGGAGTCGAGAACCTCGTTCTGTTGAGCGCGGAACGTTCGCAGTCGCTCGGCGCCGTCCTAAATCGAATGGTGGACGCGGCATCCGGCGATCTGGTCTCAAAGATGGACGATGACGACTACTACGGTCCTCATTATCTGGAGGATCTGCGCCACGCGCACTACTTCGCGGATGCGGAGATCGTGGGGAAGGCGGCGTCGTACATCTACTTCCAATCCAGGAACGCTACTGTAATCAACTATGAGTCGCACGAGCATCGCTACACCGACTTTGTTCGGGGAGCGACATTAACAGGATCCCGAGCAGTATTCCGCGAGATCGGTTTTGAAGATCGACGGTCATCTGAAGACTCGACCTTCCTGCGCGCAGTCAGTTTGGCAGGCGGGCGAATTTATGCAGCGGATCGGTTCAACTTCGTGATCAATCGTAATGCGGCGCCCGGTGCGCACACGTGGACAGTCGGTGACGACGAGCTCTTTGCGTCGGGTCGCTTCGTCATGACAGGATCGCCCCGAGAGCATGTCAGTATCTAGTACTACAGCGGGACCCCGGCCAGAGCCCCGGCAAAGTCGTTGTCCCGCCATGCTGACCAGGATTGTCGACCGGGTATGTTGCACGAATGGGTGATACCTGACCTGTGGTATCTGAGGGTGCTGCTGGAAGGATGTTGACCGCGCCCAGACGCCATCCCGGGGCTTGACCCCTGATCGTGGACACGCGGGTGGTTTCACGCGGCGAGTGCCAGCGTAGCTTTGTGGTGGGCGTTCTCGTAGTCGACGGGGCTGCGGTAGCCGCAGGTGGAGTGGCGCCTTCGGGTGTTGTAGCGGGTGATCCACGCGAAGACGTCGCGGCGAGCCTGGAGGGCGTCGGGCCAGCCGTGGGCGCCGGCGAGCGTTTCGCGCTTGAGCGAGGCGTTGAACGACTCGGCCATCGGTTGTCCGCGCTCGTGCCGACCTTGCCCATCGAGCGCTTCACGCCCAGGGTCTTACACAGGGCCGCATAGTCCTTGGACGTGTACTGGGCGCCGTGGTCGCTGTGGAAGACCGCGCCGGCGAGACTCCCACGCTCACGGGCGGCGGACAGCAGGGCGTCGGCTACCAGGTCGGTGCGCATGTGGTCGGCGATGGACCACCCGACCAGCCTGCGCGAGAAGCAGTCGATGACGGTGGCCAGGTAGAGGAAGCCGCCATCTGCGCAGGGCAGGTAGGTGATGTCCCCGACGTAGCGGGTGTTCGGCTCGCTCGCCGTGAAGTCACGTTCGAGCAA
>NZ_JACSQF010000004.1:222013-253363 GCF_014836755.1 Oerskovia merdavium | reverse complement strand
CCATGATGCGGCCGGAGATGTGGGGCTCGAGTGCGCCGTAGTCGTACGACAGCTCGGGAAGGGTGTAGACAGCCATGGTGAGTCCTCTCGTTCGGTGTCGGCCACGCTAGGACCTCAACCAGGGTTGAGGTCAAGTCGGATGCCCTGGGTCGCGGCCGCGACGGACGGACCCGCCCGGCACGATCCCTGAGGCACGTGGCCCTGCCCCGAGCACATCATGACGGGGCGCGACCTGCACGTCCTTCTCAGGAACGGGCGTGTCCCGGCGCGGGCCCGCGGCCCGCCGGGCGGCGAGGCTCAGCTCGCGCGCTGCTGGCCGCTCATCGCGTGGATCGACTCCATGACCTGGTCGGTGAGCTCGCGACGCGCCTGCGCGGGCTTCCCCGAGGTGATCTGCCGCGCGGGCTCGATGGGCGTGCCGAACTCGACCGTCACGCGGTGGATGCGCGGGAGGCGCGCCCCGACCGGCTGGACCTTGTCGGTGCCCTTGATCGCGACCGGCACGATCGGCGCGTGGCCCGCGAGCGCTAGCCAGGCGACGCCGGTGTGCCCCTTGTGGAGCTTGCCGTCGCGCGAGCGCGTGCCCTCGGGGTAGATCCCGAACGCGCCCCCGTTGTTGAGCACCTCGAGCGCGTCCTCGAGCGAGCGCTGGCCGGCGCGCGGGTCGTCGCGCTGCACAGGGATGTGACCGAGGGTCGTGAAGAACCAGCGCGAGACGCGCCCCTTGAGCCCCGTGCCGGTGAAGTACTCGGCCTTGGCGAGGAACGTGACGTGGCGCGGGGCGACGATCGGGATGAGGAGCGAGTCCACGAACGACAGATGGTTGCTCGCGAGGATGACGGGTCCGCGCCGGGGGATGTTGTTCAGACCGGTCACGCGTGGCCTCAGGAACGCGTAGGCCAGGAGCGACAGGATCAGCTTCAGCACCCGGTAAGTCATCCGTACATTGTGCACCGACGTGCAGCGGTGCCCGACGACGACCGCCCGCCCGGGCGTGGTGCGCCGTGGTCGCGCGGCGGACCACCGGGGAGAACTCCCGGGATTGCACAGATGTTCACGGCGTCTGGTTCTGCGCGCACCTCGCGACGGCTCAGGGTCTCGTCAACCGAACGCGACGACCGTCCCGTTCCTGGTGCCGAACACGCCGCCACCGACCGCGAAGAGGCTCCACGCGTCGACGGCCACCTGCTCCTCCCATCGCGTGCTCCCGTCGGCCACGTCGATCGACACCCAGCGGGACTGCGCGCCGTCGTCCTCGCCGTAGGCGATCGTCAGCCCGCCGCGGCTCGCGAAGGCCGCCGCGACCTGGCCGTTCGTCCCTCCGACCGCGGGGTCCCTCCACGCCCACACCTCCTCGCCCGTGGCCGAGTCCACGGCCACCGCTCCCGGGTAGGACGAGATGACGGTCACGTCACGGGTGACGAGGAGCACCTGGGTGGCGTAGCCGGAGAAGGTCCACCGCTCGTCACCCGCCTCGTCGAGCGCCACGAACCCGGGCCCTCTCCTCGAGAACAGCAGGGGCGGCCCCGTGCCGTCCGTCGCGAGGGGCTCCATGAGCTCGCCCTGGGCGCTCCAGAGCACCGTCCCGTCGGCGTCCAGGAGCTCGGACTCCGCGAGCCCGCCCCGGAGGAGCCGCCCGTCGCGGAGCGGCTGCATGCGGGTCAGGTCCGTGGAGAGGACCGTCCCGTCGCTCGACAGGCTGGCATTCACGTCGCACCCGAGGAGCATGAGTGTTCCGTACATGCCGTAGAGCTGCACCTCGTCCCAGCCGTCGACCGTCGCGCCGTCCTCCTGGTAGGCCATGCACGAGCTGTCGGACGTGCGCGTGGGCACGGTCTGCGTCCAGCGCACCTCGCCCGTGCGGGCGTCCTCGACGAGCACGACGACGTCACGTCCGTCCCGAGCCACCCTCGCCAGCTCACCGGTCGAGAGAACCGCGGCGTCACCTCGGGCGGGGTCCAGAGCGCGCTCGGCCACGGTCCTCCCGTCCAGCCCGAGGATCGTGACCGAGCTCGGGGGGAGCGTGAAGGCCGGGGCGCCCTCCTCCGTCTCGGCCCAGCCCAGGCACGTGATCGATCGTGCGTCGAGGCTCCCCGGTGACGGGCCGTCGAAAGTGCCGCACTGCGGGGACGGCAGACCTTCGTGCCGCCACGCCTCGGCGCCCGTCGCGCGGTCGTACGCGACGAGCGCGCCATCGGCGGCGATGACGACGAAGAGCTCGCCCGCCACGAGCGGCCAGGCCTCACCGACGTCGACGGTCCACAGCTCGCGCGGTGGTCGCTCGAGCCCGACGACGCCACCGGGCACCGCCCGCAGCAGCGCCTCGGCCTGCCGGGCGCGCACCACGTCCACCAGGGTCAGGCCGCCGAGGACCAGGACGAGCGCGGCCGCGACCCCGCCGAGGAGCACGCGTCGGCGCCTCCGGGCACGCGGATCCGTCGGTGCGTCCTCCCGAGCGGCCCCGTCCGGCGCAGACGCGTCCAGCACGGCCCCGGTCCCGCCTCCCGCGCCCGCCGAACCGGTGGCGACGTCCGCTCCCGGGTGCGCTGCGCCGTCGGGCAGGGGCATGCCGCGGCCTCCTGGCGCGCCGCCGGGCGCGCCCCAGCCCCCGGGCCGCGGCGCGAAGAGGTCGTCACCGTCGTCCAGGTCGTCGACCGCCTCGAAGGTGATCGGGCGAGGTTGCTCTCGGCGTCGAAAGGGCACGCCCGGAGCCTAGCTCTCGGGCGTGCCCTCGTGACGGGTCCGCTCAGCGGGACGCGACGGTGACCAGGTAGTCGTCGGCGTCGTCGTCCCAGCGCAGCTCGATCGCGCCCGCGGTCTGCGCAGCCTTGCAGAACTGCAGGAAGCTGCGGTAGCCGAGCGCCTTCTCGCTGAAGTCGGGGCGCTTCTTGCGGAGCTGGTTCTTGAGGCCCGACAACGGTGCCGAGTCCCCCTGCTCCCCCACGACCGTGCGCAGCAGCGCGAAGTCGTCGCCCGCGTGCCCGCGCTCGGGCAGCGAGACCTCGGGGTCGCCCGTCGCGGGGCCCGCGCTGAGCTGCACCACGCCGCGCTCCTCGAGGTAGCGCAGGAACTCGCCGAAGTTGCGGAAGCCGTAGTCGGCCTCGCTGAACGTCGGGTCCTTGCGCAGCAGCGTGCGCTTGAGCGTCGAGGCCACGACGGCCCCGCTCGACGAGCTCGACAGGTCCGCGAGGGTCTGCGCGACGAGGACCGCGAGGTCCTCGTCCTCCGACCGGGAGGAGGCCCCGTGCCCGACCGCGGACTCGAGCTCGGCCTCGACGTCCAGCGGGGCAGGGGTCGGCTCGGGCAGCGAAGGTACGGGCTCGGTGGCCGCCTCCGCGGTCGACGCGGCCGATCTGGTCGACGCGGGCGGCGTCGCGGACTCGGTAGCGGAAGCCGCCGCGGCCTTGCCCGAGGTGCTCGACGAACCCGACGAGCGGCCCGAGGACTTGCGCGCGGTGCTGCGGTTCGAGCTGTTCGAGGACCGCTTGCGCTCGACGGGCTCGTCGGGGATCTCGACGCCCTCGAGGCGGTCGTAGAAGAGGAACTCGTCGCACGCCGGGGGCAGCAGCTTGGACGTCGAGTTCTCGACGCCGATCCCGATCACGCGCTTGTTGAGCTCACGCAGCTTGTGCACCAGGGGCGAGAAGTCGCTGTCCCCCGTGCACATGACGAAGGTCGAGATGTACTCCCGCTCGAACGCCATCTCGATCGCGTCGACGACCATCTTGATGTCGGCGGCGTTCTTGCGAGAGGCCCCCATGCGCTGGGGCATCTCGATGAGCTCGACCTGGTGACGGGTCAGGGAGCGACGGTCCTCGTCGAAGTAGGACCAGTCGGCGTAGGCGCGGCGGACCACGACCCGACCGCGCGCGGCGAGCGCGTCGGCGATCGGCTTGAAGTCGAAGGTCATCCCGCCCAGGTGGTCGCGCGCGCCCAGCGCGAGGTTGTCGTAGTCGAGGAAGACGGCCAGACGTTCTTCGGTGTCCATATCCGCCAGGGTATGGCCCGGGCAGGTCGAACGCCCATCCGCCGGGGCCCGGGCGACGGCGACGTGCGGGACCTCACCCGGCCGCGAGCGCCGCGCGACCACCTCATCCCAACCCGGTCACCGCCGACCGGTCGGACCGCAACCGCCCCTGCGACGCCTGGAACACATCGGGATCCCCGACGTGCTCCTGGGTCCACCGGACGTCGCCGCTCGCGAGGTCCAGCGCGACCACGGTGTAGCCCGCCGACGCGGCCGGCCCCACCAGGACGGCCGTGGCTCGGTCCGCGGCAGTGCCACCGACGAGCTGCGGCACCGCGTCGGACAGCGGGCCCACGGCGCGCCGCCACCGCTCGGCGCCCGTCGCGGGATCGAGCGCGACGGTCTCCCGGTCGACGGTCTGCACGATCACGGCGTCCGCGGTCCGGACGAGGACCTGCCGCGCTGCGACCTGCGCGGTCCAGGCGGTCGCACCGTCGGGGTGCAGCGCGAGCAACGCCTCACCCTGGTCCAGCAGGACCAGGTCCGAGGCCGTCCTGTCGCTCACGCCGCCCTCGAGCACCAGGCCCTCGCTCGTCCACCGCACCGTGCCGTCGGCCGCGACGGCATCCACGGGCCCCGCCAAGGCCGTGCCCGACGACCGGAGGAACGTCCCGTCCCCCAGCGCGGCAACCGTCGTCAGGGCCACCGGCTCGTCGAGGACCAGGCCGCCGGCGGTCACGAACGACAGGAGACCGCACCCGTACACCCCGGCCACGCCCGACCGGACGTCGATACGCAGGGCTTCACCGTACGACGTCCCGCACGTCCACTCCGCCCCCGTCTCCCGCACGGTCAGCCGCTGCTCCCACGCGGCCTCGCCCGTGCGCAGGTCGGTGGCGCGCACGACGGCCCCGGCCGCGTCCCTGGTCGCCTGGAGGATCACGCCGCCGACGCCGACGGTCGGGGTCCCTGCCGCCGGGTCGAGCACTACCCCGGCCACCACCGAGCCGTCGAGGCTCACGAGCTGCGCGGTCACCCGGTCGGCCGCGGTCTCGAGGCACACGACGGACCTCGCCGACTCGTCTCCCGCGGCAGGGCCCGCGGGGTCGGTGCGACCGGCCGAGGCCTCGGGGCTCGCGGTGCAGACCTGTCCCGCGAGCTCATCGAGCCGCCAGCGCTGGGTGCCCGTCCCGACGTCGAACCCGGCGAGACCCGAGCGACCCGGCAGCACCAGCAGGTCGTCGACGACGAAGGGCGTCCCCCCGTCGGTCGGGACGCTCCACAGGTCGCGTGGTGCATTGCTCCGGTCGAGCACGCCGGCGTCGGTCTTCTCGATCGCCTCGTGCGTGTCGTCCTGCGTCGGCGGGCGGTTCACGAGCACCACGGCGAGTGCGACGCCCAGCGCGGCGACGCCGACCACGAGGGCCGCGCGACGTCGTCGGGCCTGCGGGGAACCCGCCTTGCGCGCCGGTCCACCCTGCCCTCCCGCGGGGTCTCGCGAGCCATGACCGTCCGGCACGTCGAGGGCGTGTCCCTCCGGGGAGTCGTCGAGCACGAACGTGACGGTCTGCTGGCTGCGTCGGCGGGGCACGGTCGGAGCCTAGTGGTCACCGGCGGGCGCCCCGACCTCCCTCGGAACGGCCGACGGGCGTACGTTGGGAGAGCGTCCGCGGGACCGACGAAGCACCGCGCGGGAGTACGCGAGCACCGTGAAACGGGTCGAAACGTACCGTCAGACCCTTCTGTCTCACCCTTCGAGCAGATACTGGCTCAGATCATGGATTCCCCCTACGATCATCAACACCATCCAGAGCGGTCGAGAGTCCTGGCTCGTTGACACCGCAGCAACCCCCCAACGGAAGCCTCCCGCGGGTACGGGTGCTACAGCCAGGTTCGATGGAGCGATTCATGACCGAGGCATCATTCCGCGCAACCCCGCACACCGGGGCCCGGCGCACCGTCCACCGCACGAGCCGCACGGCGACCGTTGCTGTGGCCACCGTCGGCGCCCCCCTCGCCCTCCCGGCGGTCGCCCGATGAGCATCGTCGACCTGGGGCACTTCGGGCACGAGGCACCGCGACCCACGGTGTCGTTCGAGCTCATGCCCCCGCGCCGCCCCGACGCCGCACCCAAGTTCTGGGAGACCGCGCGCCGGCTCGTCGCGACCTCCCCCGACTTCGTGTCGGTCACCTACGGCGCGGCCGGCACGGACCGCGAGACCTCGCGCCGCGTCATCAGCCAGCTCCTGCACGGCACACCCGTGCTGCCCATCGCGCACCTGACCTGCGTGGGGGCCTCGCGCGAGGACGTCGAGGACGTCATCACGGACTTCCTCGACGCGGGCGTGCGCAGCTTCCTCGCCCTGCGCGGGGACCCCCCGCGCGACCAGCCCGACTGGCGCCCCGCCGAGGACGGCGTGCGGTCGAGCACCGAGCTCGTGGCCCTGCTGCGCGAGGTCGAGGCCGCGCGCTGCGCCGCGAGCCCGAGCGTCGCGCTGCGCGGCGCGGCGCGGCCCCTGACCATCGCGGTCGCGACGTTCCCCGACGGCAACCTCGCTGCGGGCACGAGCCGCACCCAGGAGGTGCGCCGCCTGTGGCAGAAGCAGCAGGCCGGTGCGGACTTCGCGATCACACAGCTCTTCTACGAGGCCTCGTCGTACATCGACTTCGTCGCCGAGGCGCGCGCGGCCGGCGTCACCATCCCGATCCTCGCAGGGCTGCTGCCCATGACGGACCCGGCCCGCCTCGCACGCGTCGAGGAGCTCACGGGCGTCCCGGCACCGCGGCGCGTCGTCGAGGCCCTCGAGGCCGAGCAGGACCCCGCCGCGCGCCACGCCCTGGGCATCCGCCACTCGGTCGAGCTCGCGCGCCAGGTCCTCGCGGCCGGCGCGCCCGGCCTCCACATCTACACCTTCAACAAGCACCAAGCCGCTCTAGACCTGCTCGAGGGAGTCGACCTCGGCGGTGGGGCAGCGGGGGACGCCGGCGGCGTCTCGTCCCGCACCCCCGACCTGGCCAGCGGGCCGTGGGTCTCCGGCACTCCCCTTCCCTCCTCCGAGCCTGCCCTCGGCAGCGCATCGGTCTGACCAGTTCAGAGGTAATCACCATGAGTGCACCCACGTTCCCGTCCGGTTCCGTCCTCGGCTACCCCCGCATCGGCCCGCGCCGCGAGCTCAAGAAGGCCGTCGAGTCCTTCTGGGCCGGCAAGATCACCGCCGACGAGCTCGAGGCCACGGCCTCGGCACTGCGCGTCGCGGCCGCCCAGCGTCTCGTCGACCTGGGGCTCGAGGCCTCGTCGGGCGCCGTGCCCGGCTCGTTCTCCTACTACGACCAGGTGCTCGACGTCGTCGCTCTCCTCGGGGCGGTCCCGTCGCGCTTCGCGTCGCTCACCGACGAGAAGGGCGCGCTGGACCTCGCGGGCTACTTCACGGTCGCACGCGGCGCCGGTGAGGACGCCCCGCTCGAGATGACCAAGTGGTTCGACACGAACTACCACTACCTGGTCCCCGAGATCAGCGAGACCACGCCGTTCCGCTTCGCGGACGACCGCATCGTGCGCCAGTTCGTCGAGGCGAAGGACGCGGGCGTCGTGACCCGGCCCGTCGTCGTCGGGCCCGTCACGTTCCTCGCGCTGTCCAAGGCCGCCGACGACAGCGCGCCCGGCTTCAGCCCGCTCTCGCGCCTCGCGGACGTCCTGCCCGTGTACGTCGAGCTGCTGCGCGCCCTGGCCGCAGCGGGGGCACCGTGGGTGCAGCTCGACGAGCCCGTGCTCGTGTCCGACTCGATCGACGTGCCCGCCGCCGAGGTCCGCGCCGCGATCACCGAGGCGTACCGGGTGCTCGCGACCGAGCTCGCGGTGGGCACCGAGCGTCCCGCGATCCTCGTGGGAGCGCCGTTCGGCGGGCTCGTCGCCTCCGGGGAGGACGGCCTCGACGGCCTCGCGCTCCTGGCCGCGACCGATGTCGAGGCGATCTCGCTCGACCTCGTCAGGGGCGCCGTCCCGACGGGTCGCGTCGCGGGCCTCGAGGCCAAGACGGTCGTCGCGGGTGTGATCGACGGACACAACGTGTGGCGTGCCGACCTCGCGGCGAAGCTCGCGCTCGTCGACGACCTGTCCGGCCTGGGCGCCGGTGCCGTCACGGTCGGCACGTCGACCTCGCTCCTGCACGTCCCGCACGACGTCGAGGCCGAGGACTGGACGAACGGTTCGATCGACCCCCGCCTGCGCGACTGGCTCGCGTTCGCCGACCAGAAGGTCGGCGAGGTCGCGATCCTCGCTCGTGCGCTGACCGAGGGTCGGGACGCGGTCGCCGACCAGATCGAGGCGTCCCGCGCCGCGGTGGCCTCGCGCGCGGTGGCGAGCGGCGTCGTCGTGCCTGCGGTGCGCGAGCGCGCCGCAGCCCTGACCGCGGGCGACTTCTCGCGCGGCGACTACGCCGAGCGCGCGGCAGCCCAGCAGGCCAAGCTGAACCTCCCGCCGCTGCCGACCACGACCATCGGCTCGTTCCCGCAGACCCCGGAGATCCGCCGGGCACGCGCGCTCAACGTCAAGGGCGAGCTGTCCGACGCCGACTACACGGCCGCGATGCAGGACGAGATCCGCCGCGTCGTCGAGCTCCAGGAGCAGATCGGCCTGGACGTCCTGGTGCACGGCGAGCCCGAGCGCAACGACATGGTCCAGTACTTCGCGGAGAACCTCGACGGGTTCGCGGTCACGGCCAACGGCTGGGTCCAGTCCTACGGCTCGCGCTGCGTGCGCCCGCCGATCCTGTGGGGCGACGTCACGCGTCCGGCCCCCATCACGGTCGACTGGTCGACGTTCACGGCGTCGCTCACCGAGAAGCCGGTCAAGGGCATGCTGACCGGTCCGGTCACGATCCTCGCGTGGTCGTTCGTGCGCGACGACCAGCCGCTGGGCGACACGGCCAACCAGGTGGGCCTGGCGCTGCGCGACGAGATCGCGGACCTCGAGGCGGCCGGGATCGGCATCATCCAGGTCGACGAGCCCGCGCTGCGCGAGCTCCTGCCGCTGCGCAAGGACGACCAGGCCGCGTACCTCGACTGGTCCGTCAGCTCGTTCCGCCTCGCGACCGCGGGCGTCGAGGCCGAGACGCAGATCCACACGCACCTGTGCTACTCGGAGTTCGGCGAGGTCATCGGCGCGATCGACGGGCTCGACGCCGACGTGACGTCGGTCGAGGCGGCGCGCTCGCGCATGGAGATCGTGCCCGAGCTGGCCGAGGCCGGCTACGCGCGCGGGATCGGCCCGGGCGTGTACGACATCCACTCGCCGCGCGTCCCCTCGACCGAGGAGGTCACCGAGCTCCTCGAGCTCGCCGTGAAGTCGATCGACTCCCGGCTCGTGTGGGTCAACCCCGACTGCGGCCTCAAGACGCGTCGCTACGAGGAGACCGTGGCCTCGCTCGAGAACCTCGTCTCGGCGACGAACGCGGTGCGCGCACAGCTCGGCTGACGCCCTGAGCTCCCCGGGGAGCTCTCCCCATTCCGTCGGGGAGCCGCTACCAGTAGAATCGGCGCGCACGTCATCGCTCCACCATGGGGCGAGGCTTCCGTCCCGATGGGGGAACCATGCACGCCGCCGCACCCGTACCGACCACGACCGACCAGCCGCTCTGGGTCGAGGGCCGCAAGAAGATGCGGCTGACGGCCGCCGCCTCCCCGTTCCTGGCCGCGGCGCTGCTCACGATCATCGCGTTCCTGCGGTTCGGCGACGAGGAGAGCTTCGGGCTGTACCTCGTCATCGCGCTCGTCGCGGTGCTCGCGATCATCGTCCCGTTCCTCGTCTACTGGGTGCGCCAGGCGACGCCGTTCTCGGTCGACCTCGCGGCCCGCACCCTGCGCATCGGCGACGGGCCCGCCCGCCCGTTCTCCGACGTCACCTACGCGTACACGCGGATCGAGCAGGGCTCGCTCACGCTGCGCTTCGGGTTCTCGGAGACCGACCGCACCGCGATCCTGCGCAACATCACGCAGGTCGTGAGCTTCCGTCTGCCCGAGGCCGACGCGCGCGCCCTCATGGAGGTCTTCGCGGGCTCGGGCCTGCCCGAGGAGAGCGTGGCCACCAAAGCCTTCATGGCGCAGAAGGTCCAGCTGGGCAAGGCCGACGCGATCGAGGTCGTCGCCGCGCTCGCGCAGCTCCCGCGCATCGCCTGAGGGGGCCCAGCCTGAGGAGGGCCCAGCCTGAGGAGGGCCCAGCCTGACGTGGGCACCGCCTGACGTGGGCCCAGCCGGACGCGCTGCCGCTCCGAGGGCACGGCGGACGGTCACGGAGATCGACGAGGGGCCCAGCACCGTGCGGTGCTGGGCCCCTCGTCGTGCGTGCGGTCCGGCGTCAGCGGTCCCGTCCGGCCATCGGGATGAAGCAGCCGAGGGTCACCATCACGAGGCCCGCGGAGAAGATCCAGGCGTGACCCGAGTCGACCGTGAAAGCCCACCCGAAGGCGACCATCCCGCCCACGAACAGGATGAAGGCCACGAGGAAGCGGGCGATGGCCCCGGCTCGCTCGGTGGCCTCGTTGCGCTGCGTCGTCTGGCTGCTCATGCTCTTCGCTCCGTACTGGTCGTGTCGTTCGGTGGGGTCTCGCGGGGTTCCCCCGCGCGAGCGGGAGGCGTCTGCCCGACGACGTCACGCACGCGAGGCGATCGGCCGTCAGTCCAGGTAGTGCTCCACCGTACCGGCATCCCGGATCGACGCGGCATCCGGGTCGCTCCCGAACTCCCGTGCGGCGTCGCGCTGGCGCAGCAGGTCCCAGCACTGGTCGAGCTCGGTCTCGATCGCACGGAGCCGCTCGTGCTCCTCTGACGCGCTGATCTCCCCGCCGGCGAGCTCGTCGCGCAGGCGACGCTCCTCTGCCACCAGGTCGCCGATGTACTGCCGGATCCCTCGGTCCTCGGTCATTCCCCCACGGTACGACCGGGGCGCGGCGCGCGCCCGACGGGTCGTCGGGCCGCGCGCACGGGTGCGCGTGGTGGCACCCGTCGCGACCCGTCGCAACCCGAATCGGCCGGAACGTGACGTGTCCGACGATCTACCCCATTCGGGGTGCGAGTCCCGTCGAGGGGTGTCAAGGTATGTACTTACCGGCCAATACGGCACATTCGGGACAAAAGGAGAATGACATGGGTTTCATCGCATTCATCGTTCTGGGACTGCTCGCCGGACTTATCGCTCGCGCCATCCTCCCGGGCAAGCAGACCGGATCGATCCTCATGACGATCCTCCTCGGCATCGTCGGCGCCCTGCTCGGCGGCTGGCTCGGGAGCGTCCTGTTCTCGGCCCCGCTCGAGAACTTCTTCTCGATCCAGACGTGGCTGCTGGCGATCGTCGGCTCGGTCATCGTGCTGGGCATCTACGGGGCGGTGCGCGGCCGCAACGGTCGGACCGCCTGACCCACCCGCTCCCCCAGGCCGCCACCGCGCGCTCGTCGCGCCCCGTCCGGCCGCGGTGGCAGAGCGAAGGGCCCGCCTCCTCGTCCTGAGGAGGCGGGCCCTTCGTGCATTTCGTCGCTCCGCCCGGACGCGCGACCCCGCGGGAGCGGCACCGGGAACACCTCCGACCCCGCCAGGGTCAACGCCCCGGGATATCCCCCGCCCACCCGGCCGCCTGCCGGGTCCGCCCCGCGACGAACGCGACCGTGAGCCCGATGACCAGCGCGGTCGTGTGACCGACCGCCGCGAAGTTCCGCTCCAGGAACCCGGGGCCCACCCAGTAGACGACCACGAACGCGATCCACCACCAGCGCCACCGGCGCGGCACCACCACGGTGAGGAACCCCATCACGGTCGCCATGACGTAGCTGACCCCGACGTCGTCGACCCTCGCGACGCCCGGGTTGACGAACCCGTGGAAGATCCCGGTCGTCAGGACCATGGCCGTGAAGACCGTGGCCCCGACGTGGCCCATGAACCCGACCGCGAGCGCCCCGAGCCGGCCGACGAACCGTTGCGCATAGGCCAGCACCACCAGGAGCTGGAGCACCAGGAGCACCTCGCCCGCGCTCGAGATGACGAACGCGCTCGCGAGGAGCACCGAGAAGGGGCGGTCGCGCAGGTTCGCGAGGTTGGTGCTCGTGTCCTCCAGGACCTGGTCGCGGGTCCCGTCGGGCAGGAACCACAGCACGACCGCGACCAGGAGGACCACGGTGCAGTAGGCGATCGCGAAGTCTGCCCGGCGGACCGTTCGCCACACGTCGGTCAGCGCGTGTCGCACGAGCTGCGGGGCGCTCGCGCTCCCCGTCGGGGCGTCCGTCATCACGCCACCGTACGTCGGGGTGGGCCTGCGAGCGCCCCGAGGGTACGCCTCCAGCCCGCCCCGTCCGCACGGGGCGCCCGGCGGGGCGCCCGGCGGGGCGCCCGGCGGGGCGCCCGGCGGGCCCCCACGTGCGGTGACCGAAATCTCCTGGGGCGGCTCCGCCGTCGGGCGTACCATCGACGGAGAGCTGTGCCGTGGGACGAGCCCACGGCCACCTGATCTTGGAGCGCATCACGATGCAGCGAGGAAGCGGGGCGGCCGTCCTGGCCTGCTCGGGCGCGGGCCGGACGCCCGCCCAGCACGCCTGACGCCCCACGGCGCCACCCCGACGGACCGCACGGTCACGTCGGCCGATCGGCGTACCTCGGCGGACGTCCCGTCCCCCGGTGACCTCGTGTCGCCGGACGGACCGGCCCCCTCCTGCCGTCGCTCGACGCACGCACCTGCCGACCCTCGTCGGCCGAGCAGCGCGCCGCGCTCACGACGGCCCCTCCGCACGAGAGTGGTAGAACCATGAACCCCCTGACCGAGAAGCAGATCCGCGCGTCCTTCGTGAACGCCTCGCGCCGTGAGGCGTCCCAGCTCACGCTCCCCTCCGACCTGGCGGACCTTCGCTGGGACCGCCTCGACTACCTGGGGTGGGTGGACCGCAAGGCGCCGCTGCGCGCCTACGTGGTCCTGACCGTCGACGACGCCCTGGTGGGTCTCGCGCTGCGTGCCCCCGAGGGCACGGCGTCTCGCCGCCGCGCGGTGTGCGCCTGGTGCGAGGACGTCATCGCGACCGACGACGTCTCGCTGTACGTCGTGCGTCGGGCCGGTGCGGCCGGCCGCAACGGCGACACGATCGGCACCCTGATCTGCACCGCGTTCGGCTGCTCGAGGAACGTGCGCCGCAAGCCGACGATCGTCGAGGCCGGGCAGGACCCGGCAGGGCTCGTCGAGCGGCGCATCGCAGGGCTGCGCGAACGGTCCGTGAAGTTCGCGCGCGAGGTCCTGCGCGAGGTCTGACCGCGCGCGGGAGCGTGCCGCGGGGCGGTGCTGGGCGACCCCCGCACCGCCCGGCGGCCGCCACGCCCGGGACGCGCGCCGCCGCTAGGCTCCCGTCATGATCCGCCTCGAGAACGCCACGTACCTCGTCCACGACCTGGACGACGCCATCGCCTTCTTCACGGACGCGCTCGGTTTCACGCTGCGCCAGGACCAGACCTTCGAGGGCGGGTGGCGGCGTGTCGTCGTCGGCCCGGGCACCGGAGGGGACACGGCGGGCACGGGACTGGTGCTCGCCCTCGCGACGTCCGACGACGCGCGCGCCCGCGTGGGTCGGCAGGCGGGCGACGAGGTCGCGTTCTTCCTCCAGACCGACGACTTCACGACCCAGCACGCCCGGATGCTCGCGCACGGCGTGCGCTTCCGTGAGGAGCCCCGCCACGAGGCCTACGGGACGGTCGCGATCTTCGAGGACCTGTACGGCACGGCGTGGGACCTCATCGAGCCGCCGAGCGCCTGACCCGGCGCCTCCCTCTCGCGCGCGCCGCTGCTCACGCCGGGAGTCGCGCGGCCGGGCGCCCGCCGCATGGTGGGACGCCGCCGCCCGCGGTCGCCCCACGGTTTCACTACCGAGTAGATACTCGGTAGTGTCGGTCGTGATGCCACGGCCCCCGACGACGTGGGGCACCGGCCACGCGACGAAGGGTGAGAGATGGACAAGATCTTCTACGGCACGGCCTACTACGACGAGTACCTGCCGTACGACCGCATCGCCACGGACACGACGATGATGACCGAGGCCGGGCACACCGTGATCCGCATCGCCGAGTCGACGTGGAGCACGCTCGAGCCCCAGCCCGGGGTCCTGGACTTCTCGCACGTCGACCGCGCGCTCGACGCCGCGGCCCGCGCCGGGCTCGACGTGATCGTCGGCACCCCGACCTACGCCGTGCCCACGTGGCTCGTCGCGTCCTACCCCGAGGTCCTCGCCGAGACGACCTCGGGCCGCGGGCGCTACGGCGCACGCCAGATCATGGACATCACGCACCCCGCGTTCCGCCTGCACGCCGAACGCATCATCCGGGCGCTCGTGGACCACACCGCGCAGCACCCCTCGGTGGTCGGCTTCCAGCTCGACAACGAGACCAAGTTCTACGACACCGCGTCCCCCGCGGTGCAGCGCGCGTTCGTCAAGCACCTGCGCACGCTGTTCGACGACGACCTCGGCGCTCTCAACGAGGCGTACGGGCTCGACTACTGGTCCAACCGCGTCGACGCCTGGGAGGACTTCCCCGACGTGCGCGGCACGGTCAACGGCTCGCTCGGCGCAGCCTTCGACCGCTACCGCCGCGGGCTGGTCGACGAGTACCTGGGCTGGCAGGCCCAGATCGTGCGCGAGTACGCGCGCGACGACCAGTTCCTCACGCAGAACTTCGACTTCGACTGGTCGCCCGGCTGGTCCTACGGCCTCCAGCCCGCGGTCGACCACTTCAGCGCCGCGCGCACGGTCGACGTGGCCGGCGTCGACATCTACCACCCCACGCAGTCTCGCCTCACGGGCAAGGAGATCGCGTTCGGCGGCGACATGACCCGCTCGATCAAGGACGGCGCGAGCTACCTCGTCCTCGAGACCCAGGCGCAGGGCCAGATGGGCTGGCTGCCCTACCCGGGCCAGCTCCGCCTCCAGGCCTACAGCCACCTCGCGTCCGGGGCGTTCGGCGTCATGTACTGGCACTGGCACTCGATCCACAGCTCGTTCGAGACGTACTGGAAGGGCCTGCTCTCGCACGACCTCGAGCCCAACCCCACGTACGAGGAATCGGGGGTCGTCGGGCGCGAGTGGGCCGAGCACGGCCAGTCGCTGCTGCACCTGCGCAAGAAGAACCGCGTCGCGATCATGGTCAGCAACGAGGCCCTCACGGCACTGCGCTGGTTCACGCTCGAGACGGGGTTCATCGACGGGGTCTTCGGCTCGTCGATCGGCTACAACGACGTGCTGCGCTGGGTCTACGACGCCCTGTTCGACCTGAACGTCGAGGTGGACTTCGTGCCGCCGAGCGTCGAGGACCTCTCGCAGTACGCGATGGTCGTCACGCCCGTCCTGTACACGGCCCCCGAGTCGACCCTCGCGACGCTGCGCGCGTACGTCGAGCAGGGCGGCCACCTGGTCTCGACGTTCCGCACCGCGGTCGCCGACGAGCACGTCAAGGTCTGGCACGACCGCGCGCCCCACGGGCTCACCGACGTGTTCGGCATGACGTACAACCAGTTCACGACGCCCGACGGCGCCCGCCTGGCCCCCGCGGGCCGGCTCGCCGACGCGGTCGACGGCACGCCCGAGGCGCGGGCGCTGCTCGAGCTCCTGCGCCCCGAGGGGGCCGAGGTCCTCGCGACCTACGACCACCCCGCCTGGGGCGAGTACGCCGCGATCACCCGCAACCGCTTCGGCGCGGGCACCGCGACGTACCTGGCCACCATGACCGAGCCCGAGGTGCTGCGCGACGTCCTCGGCGCCCTGCTGCGCGACGCCGACCTCTGGTCGTGGCCGCAGGACCTCGCGGGTCGCGTCACGGTCCGTCGGGGCACCAACGGCCGCGGCCGGGAGCTGACCTACCTGCTCAACTACTCGGCGGCCACGGTCGAGGTCCCCTCGCCCGTCACCGCGACCTCGGTGCTCGACGGCGCCTCGGTCACCGAGGGCGACGTGCTCGCCGTCGGGCCGTGGGACCTGGTGGTCCTCGAAGGCTGACCCTTCCGCGCACGACGCACCACGACGAGGGCCGGTCGCTCCTCCTGCGGGAGGGGCGACCGGCCCGTTTCGTCCGTCGTCGTGCTCGGCCTCCACCGGACAGGGCTTCGCCCCCCGCCCCGCGAGGGACGGAGGGCGGAGGGCGCTTCCCGTCAGGCCGGGACGACGAACGTGTTGAGCGAGCGCGGCGCGAGCGTCGCGGTGAAGGAGCGCGAACCGTCCTCGGGGTCGGTGAACGAGAACCGCTCGGCGCGGTCGAGCGCGTTCTGCACCACGACGGCCACCGAGCCGTCCGGGTTCTCGTAGGCGGACCCCTGCGCCGCGAACCGACCCGTGGTGCCCAGCTGCACGGCCCCCGGTCGCACTCCCGCGCTGTAGTGCTTGAGCACGTAGTACTCGGGGTTGCGCGTGAACGTGCGCGTGGCCGGGTCGACGGTCACGAGCGAGTTCTGGGGCCAGCCCCACGTGCTGAGCCCGCCCGGCTCGAGCGCCATGTTCCAGTAGGTGTAGCCCGTCGCGCCGTGCTGCAGGTAGTGGCGCACCAGGTGGAAGACGTACTCCGCGTCCTGCCACGCGTTGTCCCCGAACCCGCACTCGGACTCGGTCTGCATGATGTCGAGCTCGGGCCACGCCTCGTGCGTGCGGGCGATCGCGTGCTGCCCGGCCCACTGGTAGCCCACGCCCGCGAGGTACCGGCGGGCGTCGTCGTCGAACAGGATGTTGTCGACGAAGCGCGCGTAGTTCGTGAGCTTCTGGCCGGCGGCCGTGAACGCCATGTCCTCGGGGCCGTTGAGGGTACCCAGGTAGATGTCGACGTCGAGACCCGACGCCTCGACGACCGGGCCCAGGTGGTCGCGCACGAACGTGCGCAGCTGCTCCGAGCTCCACACGCACGACGGGAACTTCTGGTCCGCGAAGACCTCGTTCTGGACGTGGACCTGGTCCACGCGGATGCCTCGCGCCGCGTACTCCTCGACGAACCGCACGAAGTACCGCGCGTAGGCGTCGAGGTTCTCGGGCGTCATGACGAGCGTGCCGAAGTTGTACGCGGGCGGGTTCTTCATCCACGTCGGCGGGCTCCAGGGCGAGCAGTGCAGCACCATGTCGTCCTGGTAGCGCTGCGCCTGGCGGATGTAGGGGATCACCGCCTCCTCGTCGCGCTCGACGCTGAAGTGCTCGAGCGCGAGGTCGCCGGGCACCTCGTCGTAGCTGTACCAGGACGACGCGAAGTCGTTGGCGCCGATCGCCGACCGGTTGACCCGCAGGTTGAGCTCGTCGGGGTGGAAGAGCTCGCGGTACACCTGCTCCTGGTCCGCCTCCGAGAGCGAGGAGATCGCGCGGTACCCGAGCTCGTTGAACGTGCCGCCGAACCCGCGGATCGGTCGTCCGCGCGTGCCGGTCAGGCTCAGGCCGCGGTCGGCCGTCGCGCCGGGCGTGGGCTCACCTCCGTCCTGCCAGCGTGCGTCGTCGGTCGAGGTCACCCAGGTGGTCACGTCGTTCTCCTCAGGATCGGGGCGGGCGGTGCAGGTTCGGCAGGCCCGAGGGGCCGGGTGGTGCGGTGGTGGGGTGGCGCGGCGCGCGGCGGTGGTCCGCGGCGCACCGCACCGGAGGGCGGTACGGCTCAGCGCACGCTCTTGATGCGCGTGATGAAGAACGCGCCGAGCAGGGCCGCGACGATCGAGACGGGGAAGACGACCGAGTAGCTCCCCGTCGCGACGACGAGCGCCGAGGTGACGAGCGGTCCGACCGTCTGCCCTGCCGTCGTCGACAGGTTGAGGATGCCGAGGTCCTTGCCGGCCTCCTCGTCGTTGGGGAGGACGTCGACGTTGAGCGCCTGGTCCACCGAGGTGTAGACGCCGTAGCCGAACCCGGCGATGCCGGCGAACAGGAACATGCCCATGGGCGAGGGCCAGATCCACGGCATCGCGATACCGACCGCGAAGAGCACGCTCGAGACCACGACAGGCAGCTTCCGGCGACCGATGCGGTCGGAGATCGGCCCGGCGACCACGGCACCGAGCAGCGAGACGACGAGCAGGATGCCGGACATCGTGGCGATCGTGACGGCCGACTCGGCGACGGTCTGCCCCACGTGATCCTGCACGATGTAGAGCTGGTAGGCCATGATCATCTGGTAGCTGACCAGCATGAAGAGGCGGCCCGCGAAGGCCAGGTAGAAGTCCGGGGCGTTGCGCGGCGGACGGAACGAGAGCAGCAGCTCCTTGAGGCCGCCGGCCGCAGGGGGCAGGTCCTGGGCCGAGCGCTCGCGCGGCCAGACGACGAGCGCGACGACCGCGCCGCCGATCATGAAGGCGCCACCGAGCACGAACCCGGGCACGGCGTTGGTGATGAACAGCGCTCCGACGAGCGAGCCGAGCGGGGCGCCGGCCGCGAGGCCACCGCCGTAGAACGCGGACATGGTGCCGCGCAGGCTCTTGGGCACGCGGTCCGCGAGCACCGCGACCGCGGGGGCGAGCATCATGTTGAGGCCCACCATGCTCACGCAGTAGGCCAGCGTGATCAGCCCTGCGCTGGGCAGGAAGCCGACGAGGGTCAGCGAGACGCCGCCCAGGACCGCGCCGCCCAGGATCCAGGGGGCACGGCGGCCGAACCTGCTGCGCGTACGGTCCGAGAGGTTGCCGAACACGAGGTTCGACACGAGCGAGACGATCGCCGTGATCGCGCTGATCGACCCGAGGAGCGTCTCGGGCGACTCGACGCCGATGTCCCGCAGGCGCTGAGGCAGGAGGACGGCCGCGACGATCTGGAGGCCCACGATCCACAGGAGGCCGAAAGCCAGGAAGCCGGCGCCGAACCGGAGGACGCGGCCGCGCGTCAGGGGACGCCCGGTGTCGGGAGCAAGATCCTCGGTCGAGCTCTGCGCCGAGGGGTCGTCCACCGTGACGACGGGGTGTGCATCCATGTCAACCTTCTTTGGTCGAGGCAGTTCCTTCTGCCGTTGGCGCGGGGTCGGACAACTCCACGCCGAGTCGTCGATACCCGGCCGAGAACCACTACCGAGTACCTACTAGATAGAAGGGAACGTAGAACTCGCTCGACGACGCTGTCAACTTCCCAGAGATCCCTGGACGCCCCCTGGAACCCCCGGATCCACAGCGTGAGACGCCCGTCGGAGCGCGGCCCCGCTGGCGGATGGAGAACCGACCACCGACGCCTCCCACCTCCCCTTCGGCCCTGACCCGCGGGTGCGCTAGCGTCAGGGAATGCCCAGCACCACGCAGGAGACCCCTCGCCGCCGCGTCCGCCTGACCCCCGACGAGCGACGCGCGCAGATCCTCGAGGCCGCCGCGCGGATCGTCGCCGAGAAGGGCTTCTACGGCCTCTCGCTCCAGGACGTGTGCGACGCCGTCGGGCTCTCCCAGCCGGGCCTGCTGCACTACGTGCGCAACAAGGAGGGCCTGCTCCAGCTGCTCGTCGAGCAGCGGTACGACCGCCGCTTCGACCCGGACGACTTCATCGCGACGGGAGACCCCGCCGCGACCCACCCCGACGGCGTCTCGCTCCCCGCGTACCTGCGCTACCTGGTCCGCAACAACGCGCGCACACCGGAGCTCATCCGCCTCTACATGGTGCTCGGCGCCGAGGCGGCGTCGCCCGAGCACCCGGCCCACGAGTACTTCTCGCAGCGCCCCGACGGCGTGTGGTGGCTCTACTCCCAGACCACCTGGCGCCTGCCCCCCGAGGTCGGGCCGTGGGAGGACCAGCGGACGCTGGTCGAGATGTGCATCGAGGCCATGGACGGGGTCCAGGTCCGGCTCTTCCGCGACCCGCCCATCGAGCTCGAGGACCAGTGGGCCCGGTTCGAGCAGGTCCTGTTCCCCTCGCCCGTGTGGGACGACTACCGCTGAGGCGCCGAGCACCGGGCATTACCGGTCGGTAGGCATTCGGGGTACGCTACCGAGTAACCACTCGGTAGGAATTCAGGTCGAGGTCGACCGTGGCACGTCGCCGACGACGGTCGGGCTCACGCCTGCGCCTGCTCCCCACCACCGAAGGACCGCTCCGTGCGCAATCCCCTGATCCCTGGCTTCCACCCCGACCCCAGCGTGTGCCGCGTGGGCGACGAGTACTTCATCGCGACGTCCACGTTCGAGTACCTCCCGGGGATCCCGATCTTCCGGTCGACCGACCTCGAGCACGTCGAGCTCCTGACCCACGTCGCGGTGCGCGACGGTCAGCTCGGCACGACCGGCGTGCCGACGGGCGGAGGCACCTGGGCCCCCACGATCCGGCACCACGACGGCAGGTTCTACCTCGTGGTGCCCGACATGATGGGCACGGGGCGAGGCAACGTCCTCTTCACGGCCGACGACCCGGCCGGCCCGTGGTCCGACGGTGTCGTCATGGACGTGTTCGGCATCGACCCGGACATCGCCTGGGACGACGAGGGCACCTGCTACATCACCATGTCTGGTCTCGGGTTCGAGGAGGACGGCACCGCGGTCCACCTCGGCATCACCCAGGTCCGGCTCGACACCGAGACGGGGGCCGCGCTGAGCGAGCCGCGCCCGCTGTGGTCGGGCACGGGCGGCATGTTCCCCGAGGCGCCCCACCTCTACCAGGTGGGCGACCACTGGTACCTCATGATCGCCGAGGGCGGCACCGAGCGCGGGCACGCCGTGACGATCGCCCGCGGACCGTCACCCGAGGGCCCGTTCGAGGGGTGCCCGCACAACCCGCTCGTCACCGCGCGCGGTTCCGACCGCCCCGTGCAGAACACGGGCCACGGCGACCTGGTCCAGCTCCCCGACGGTTCGTGGGCCATGATCCTGCTGGGCACGCGCCCGCGTTCCATGACGCGCGCGTTCGCGCCCATGGGGCGCGAAACCTTCATCACGCCCGTGACCTGGGACGACGACGGCTGGCCGCACGCCGAACCCGTGGTGCTCGACGAGCGGCACGAACCGGTCGAGCACACCGTCACCTTCCCGTCCGACGCCCCCTCGTCGCTCGACGGGTTTGACGGCGAGGTCGTCGCCGTGCGCGCCTTCCCCCGGGACGTCGCCGACCTGGAGGCCCGCCCGGGGTGGGCCCGCCTGCGCGGCACGGGCGAGGGCATGGAGGCGACCAGGCCGACGTTCCTCGGGATCAGGCAGACCACCGAGGCCTGCACCGTCACCACGACCCTCGACGTCTCCGAGGGCGCGGGCGGCCTGTCGATGCGCTACGACGAGAGCTCGCACCTCGACCTCGAGGCGACGAGCGACGTCGTGACCCTGACCATGACCGCGCGCGGCCTCGCCCAGTCCTGGTGCCGCGAGCGCAAGAACGCCGACGAGCCCGCTCGCCTGCGCATCGTCGCGGACCCGCCCCTCGTCGGGAAGGCCGTGCTGGGCGCCTCGTGCGACCGCCTGCGCGGCGAGGTCTGGGAGGACGGCGGGTGGGTCGAGGTCGGCGGGGTCGACGGCGCGTTCCTCTCGTCGGACTTCTGCGAGTCGTTCACCGGTCGGGTCGTGGGCCCGTACGCCCGCGAGGGCGTCGTCGACGTCGCCGAGATCGCGTACAGCGGCCAGGACGTCGAGCGCTGAGGCACGCGACGCCCGCGCCGGGTCGGCGGCTCCCGCCCCGGCGCGCCGACGCGAGCCGGGCGGTAGCGTCGGACGCATGACCCCTCCGCCCCGGAACCGCCCGTTCTCGCAGGTCGACGTCTTCACGACGACCCCCTACCGGGGCAACCCGGTCGCGGTGGTGCGTGACGCCGTCGGGCTGGAGGACGACCAGATGGCCGCGTTCGCCCGCTGGACCAACCTCTCCGAGACCACGTTCCTGCTGCCCCCCTCACCCGAGGGTGCGGCCGCCGGAGCGGACTACCGCCTGCGCATCTTCACGCCCGCGGGCGAGCTGCCGTTCGCGGGGCACCCGACGCTCGGCTCGTGCCACGCGTGGCTCGCGGCGGGCGGCACGCCGCGCGAGCAGGGGGTCGTGGTCCAGGAGTGCGGGATCGGTCTGGTGCCGCTGCGCCGCGACGCGTCGTCCACCCCGCCCGACGGCGGAGCCGCCCCGGGTGGTCGGCTCGCCTTCGCGGCGCCCGGTCTCCTCGCGGACGAACCGCTCGTCCCCTCGACCCTCGCCGCGATCACGCGCGCGCTCGGCCTGGAGGCGCGCGACGTCGTCGACCACCGGTTCCTCGACAACGGGCCCGGGTGGCGCGTGCTGCTGCTCGGCTCGGCCGAGAAGGTCCTCGCGCTCGACCCCGACTTCACGGGCCTGGGCGACCTGGCGATCGGCGTCGTGGGGCCGTACGGGGCGCTCGGCGACGGCCGGTACGACGGCCCGGACGGGGCAGCGGTCGAGGTGCGCGGCTACGCGCTCGACATGGGCATCCCCGAGGACCCGGTCACGGGCAGCCTCAACGCGGTCGTCGGGCAGTGGCTCATGCCCGACGGGCTGCTCCCGCAGGCGTACGTCGCGAGCCAGGGCACGGCGCTCGGGCGGGCCGGGCGCGTGCACGTGACGCGCGACGGTTCCGGGGCCGTGTGGGTCGGCGGCGACGCCGTGACGTGCATCGAGGGGACCGTTCTGCTCTGAGCCAGGCGCCGGCCGGGGCCGGCGGGGCTCCGGTGAGCAGCACGCCGGGTTGGGCCGGACGTCGTCGTCCCGCCCAGGGAAACAGTGTGAGAGCGCGATCCCAGGCGGCATAGAGTTCATCCAATGTCAGGGAACCTCACAGTCGTTCGCGCGCGCTGGTCGTTGATGGCGCTCTTCGCGCTCTTCGGCATCGTGGGCACGAGCTGGATGACGCGGCTGCCCTCGATCCGCGACGCGCTCGGGGTCTCCTCGGCCCAGCTCGGTCTGATCCTCATCGTGGGCGCGGTCGGCGCGCTGTTCGCCGTGGTCTCGACGGGCGCGATCGTGTCCCGGTTCGGCAGCCGCAGCACCCTCGTGGCGGCCACGGCCCTCAACCTCGTCGCCCTGCTGCTCGTCGCATGGGGCACCGCGGTGGGCAGCGTCGGGATCTTCGCGGTCGGGGCGTTCCTCAACGGCGTGAGCGGCGCACTGATGAACGTACCCATCAACCTCAACGGCGCGCTCGTCGAGCAGCAGGTGGGGCGCGCGATCCTGCCGCACTTCCACGCGGCCTTCTCGATCGGCGCGGGCGCCGGTGCTCTCGTGGGCGCCGCGTTCTCCGCGGCCCATATCCACATCTCGGTGCAGCTCGTGATCGTCACGGTCGCGGTCGCGGTCGCCCGGGGCGTGACGATCGGACCCGCGACGGTGTTCGCGCCCGAGCGCCGCGCCGGTGCCGAAGCCGCGTCGGGCGTGAGCCCGGCCGAGCTCGAGCACGACCTCGCCGAGTCCCCCGCGGGCGCCGCGACCGAGCCCGCGGTGTCGGGGGCCGTCGTCGACGAGGCGGACGGTGCGGCTGGCGCAGAGGCACCGCCAGTCGCCGCAGGTGCCGGCCCGGCCCGCGCGACCGGCAGCTCCGACGGTGACAGCACCGCCCGGGGTGCCCACGTCGCCCGGGACGCGGCGCAGAAGCCGCCCAGGCGTGGCGCGGGCATGCGCTCGGCCCTGTCGGCGTGGCGCGAGCCGCGGACCATCCTCATCGGTCTGGTCCTGCTGGCCTCGTCGCTGTCCGAGGGGTCGGCGGGCAACTGGCTCTCGATCGCGATGGTCGACGGCTTCGAGGTGCGCGAGGCCGTGGGCGCCATGGCCTACGGGACGTTCGTGGGCGCCATGACGGTCTTCCGCTTCGCCGGGACGGGCCTCATCGACCGGTTCGGACGTGTCACGGTGCTGCGCGCCTCGGGCGTCTCGGCCCTCGTGGGCCTCCTGCTGTTCGGCCTGGCCCCGCAGATCTGGCTCGCGTGGTTCGGGATCGTGCTGTGGGGCTGCGGCGCGGCGCTGGCCAACCCGATCGCGATCGCCGCCGCGTCCGACGACCCGCTCCGCTCGCCCGCGCGTGTGTCCGTCGTGACGTCTTTCAGCTCGTTCGCCCAGCTCACCGCTCCCCCGGTCCTGGGTCTGCTCGCCGACGAGATCGGGGGCCGCTACGCGCTCCTGACCATCTGCGCGGCCATGGTGCTGAGCCTCGCGCTGGCCGGCCAGGTCAAGCCGCTGCCTCGCGAGGCAAGGACCCTCGTGCCCGAGCGCGCGTAGCCTCGGACATCACGTCATGACATGCCCGAATCCGCCTGTTCGCACGGATTCCAGGCCGTCCACGCTTGGTATCTTGGGGGGTCATCCCAGAGGAGGTCGAGCAGTCCTATGATCCGCATCGGCGTGGTCGACGACGAGTCGGCGAGCAGGCAGATCGTGCTCGATCACCTCGATCGCTATCAGGCGGAGAACGACGTGACGTTCGACGTCCGCACGTTCGCGGACGGGCGCGAGCTCGTCACGGGGTACCGACCCGAGTTCGACATCCTGTTCCTCGACGTCCAGATGAACGACCTCGACGGCCTGGACACGGCCCGGCACCTCCGCACGCTCGACACGCGGGTCGTCATCGTGTTCGTCACCAACATGGCCCAGTACGCGATCCACGGCTACGAGGTCGACGCCCTGAGCTACCTCGTCAAGCCCGTCCCCTGGTTCGCGTTCTCCCAGGAGCTGCGTCGCAGCATCGAGCGGGTCCGGCGGAGCGGGACGGACTCGGTCATGCTGACCGTGAACGGCGAGCTGGCCCGTGTCGACCTGCTCGACGTCGTCTACGTCGAGAGCATCAAGCACCGGGTCGTCGTGCACGCGGTCGACCGGACGTACTCGTTCACGGGCACTCTCAAGGCGTTCGAGGCAGACCTCGGCGACAAGGGGTTCTTCCGGAGCAACAGCTGCTACCTGGTGAACATGCGCCACGTGACGGCCGTCAAGCAGAGCACGTGCGTCATGCTCGGCGGGGACGAGCTCCAGATCAGCCGCCCGCGCAAGCGCGCGTTCCTCGACGCGCTCGCCGACCACGTCGGAGGGCACGTCGCGTGATCGGGGATCTCCCGACCGACATCCCCCGCGGTTTCACGGCCTTCGCCGAGTGGTCCGCGTGCCTCGTCTACATCCTGCTCCTGCGCAAGCGGTTCACCCCGCCGGTCCTGGCCCTCGCGCTGGGCCTGGGCCTGGGCCTCCTGTGGGCCGTCCAGACGTTCGCGGGCGGGCTGCCGATCGCCCTGTGGACCCTCGGCATGGCGATGGCCGTCGCCGCGATGTTCGCCGTGGTCGTGGTCTGTGCCGACGTCTCGACGCGCGAGGCCGGGTACTTCACGGCGCGCGCGTTCGTGCTCGCCGAGCTCGTCGCGTCCCTCCACTGGCAGCTCTACAGCTATGCCGTCGACCAGGGCTTCACGGGGGTCGGCATCCAGGTGGGGTTGCTGGTCCTGGTGTACGGCGCGGCGTTCACCGCGGCCTACTTCATCGAGCGGCGACATTTTCCACCCGACCAACGGCTCGACGTCGACCGCCGTGGCCTGCTGAGCGCGTCGTCGATCGCCGCTGTCACGTTCCTCATGAGCAACGTGAGCTTCGTGAGCTCGAACACCCCTTTCAGCGCGCAGTTCGGTCCCGAGATCTTCTACATCCGCACGCTCGTCGACCTCGCGGGATACGTCGCTCTCTATGCGCAGCAGGGGCAGCGGCTCGAGCTCCAGCGCGCGGTCGAGGTCGAGGCGATGAACCGGATGCTGCACTCCCAGCACGACCACTACCTGCACTCCAAGCGGAACATCGACATCGTCCACCGCAAGTATCACGACCTCAAGCACTTCGTCACGGCGATCCGTGCGGAGGAGGACCCGGACGCGAAGGCGTCGTACCTCGACCAGCTCGAGGAGAGCATCCAGGGATACGGGGCGCAGGTCGAGACGGGGAACCCCGTGCTCGACACGATCCTGACGTCGAAGACGTCCCAGTGCACCGAGCTCGGGATCACCCTGACGTGCGTGGTCGACGGCGCAGCCCTGTCCTTCATGGATCCCATGGGACTCAGCGCGCTGTTCGGCAACGCGCTCGACAACGCGATCGAGAGCACCGCGACCCTGCCGGACCCGGAGAACCGGCTCGTCCGCGTCGCGGTCTACACCCAGAACTCGCTCGTCCTGGTGCGCTTCGAGAACTACCACCTGGGCGACCTGGAGTTCGACGACGGGATCCCGCGCACCACCAAGGGCGACGCGCTCAACCACGGGTACGGCCTGCGGAACATGCGCCAGGTCGTCGAGAGCTACGGCGGCTCTCTCACGGTGCACACCGAGTCCGGGTGGTTCGTGGTGCGGGCTCTGATCCCGGTCCCGGAGCGCTGAGGGGGCTCGAGCCGGACGGCCCCGCAGCCCCGCAGCCCCGCAGCCCCGCAGCCCCGCAGCCCCGCAGCCCCGCAGCCCCGCAGCCCCGACCAGGGTCTCCCCCGGGGGTGGGTGGTGTTGTTCGCGCAGCCACCACATTTGTGGTGGCTGCGCAGAAACATCACCGGGGGTTCTCCTGGCGTGTTCGCCGAGCGAGGCCTCGGTGTGAACCATGCGGGCGGGGGCTCGACGCGGGCTGGGTTCGGTGGTGAAGCCGGGCCGGGCCGGGTCGGTGGTGAAGCCGGGCCGCTAGCCGGTGCGCCGGGGTGGGTGCTAGTTGAAGCCGATGACGCGTTGGGCGGTCTTGTACGCCAGGACGGAGATGGTGCGCCCGGGGCGTCCGGGCAGGTTGGAGATCTGGTGCAAGGTCGTACGGCGCAGGCGCCGGTACAGGGCCGGGTCCTGGGTGCGGACCTCGGCCCAGAAGGTGTCCTTCTTGGCCAGGGACTGGCGGGTCCCCGAACGGATCAACAGCATCGAGGAGACGACCGAGACGATGTTGATGTAGTGCAGCATGTACCGCGCCAGGGCGCGCGGGGCACCGGGGTCGGCGCGCACCGCGCGCAGGTGCTCCATCATGGCCCGGTTGATGCGCAGCTGCTGATCGACCCGCGAGATCATCACGTCCTCGTTCACGGACTGGTCCGCACGCCCGATGTAGTACCGGTACAGGTCCACGTCCAGGTAGTACAACGTCCGCACCGCGGGCAACGGCGCGTACGCGTAGAGGTTGTCGACGTAGAACGAGTGCTCGGGCAGGACCAGCCCCACCTCACGCAACAAAGCGGTCCGGTAGATCAACGAGTGCATCAAGATGTACTGCGACGGACGAAACCGCCCCACCTGCTCCCACCCGATGACCCGGTCCCGGGGCAGGGCGTTGGTGTACCGCACCGCGGTCTTCTTGCGCTTGTCGACCTTCTCGTAGACGAAGTTCGACACCAGCACGTCCACCACCGTCCCGGACCCCACGAACCCGCCCAACGTCTCCAGCACCCGCCGGTAGGCGTCCACCTCGAGCCAGTCGTCGGAGTCCACGATCTTGATGAACGCCCCACGCGCGTGCCTGAGCCCGGTGTTGATCGCCGCCCCGTGCCCCCCGTTGACCTGATGGATCGCGGTCACCACCCCCGGATACGCCGCCGCATACCGGTCCGCGACCGCGCCCGTGGCATCGAAGGACCCGTCGTTCACGATCAAGATCTCGACCAGGTCACCACCGGGCAGCAACGACTCGATGCACCGGTCCATGTACGCCGCCGAGTTGTAGCACGGCACCACGATCGTCAACAGCTTGCTCATCAGGACAACACTCTTCACACTTCCTGGCCCGCACGGGCCGACGACACGTCCACCCCACCCGACCCACCCACGTCAGCAGGCTCGACGGGCTCGGGCTCGCGCTTGAAGATGATCTTGAAGATCGGGAAGAACACCCAGAAGGATAGGACGGCGTTGATCATCATCGTGACCATGTCGGCCACCGTCTCCCCCGTCTTGCCCATCCCCCACGTATCGATCAACAGCTCGTACACCGGCGCCTTGTACCAGCCCTGCAACGCCGCCGCCGCGAACGTGATCACCACGTACGCCACCGTGTACCAGAACGCCGCCCGCCAGATGTTCGTGTTCGACTTGAACGTCACGTTGCGCTGCGCGAAGAAGTTGATCACCTGCGCGATCAACAACGTCACCTGCACCGCCAAGAAGTACGCCAACCCACCCCCACCCTCAGGCAACCCACCCGCGGCATAGTCGAACAGGTAGAACGGCGACCCGTCCGGATTCGACCCCACCGCCAACACCTGAAAGCTCGTGTCCACCAACGACGTCAACCCGAACCCCGCCTTGAACAACGGCATCAACGCCAGCTGCAGCACCGTCACACCATTGCTCAGCACGAAGAACACCAAGAACTGAGCCAACCCCGGCCGACGCTCCACGAACCCCGACCACCACCCACGCAACCGACCCAACAACGACGACCGCCCCCCAGGACGACGGCTCGGGCTCGGGGTCGGCGATGGTGCCGTGGGAGTGCTCACTGCGTTGTGCTCCTTGCTGACAGGACGCTCGAGGACGTGAAGTCCGTGCGCCTGATCCGGACACGAGGGCCGCGACTGCTGCGGTCAACCCCTCGTCGTGGGACGACGGCGACACCCGTCCGCGGGGACAGGGCGTCGTCGGCAGTCAAGCACCGGATCACCAGCCCCTCCGGGGCCTGTGCACAACCTGTCGATCGGGACGCATGATCTGTCGCCCAGCAACCCCGGGAACCGGCGCGTGCGGCCGCCCCGTCTGCCGTCCGAGGTTCGTCCCGGAAGGATGCCCGGCCACGCGCTATATGCTGCAGTCCATTCGAGCTCGTCGGCGCCCGTGACCTCGATCCTGAGCCTGAGGTGGAGCACCCGGGCCCACGGGCGCCCCTCGGCGCAGGTGCGCCGAGCGACGCGACGACCCGTGCAGCTGGGAGCATGATGACGGATCTCGTGGTGGTGGGAGCAGGCCTCTTCGGTCTGACCGTGGCTGAGCGGATGGCGAGGCTGCACGGCGTCGAGGTGCTCGTGATCGACCGGCGACCCCACGTCGGAGGGAACGCCTACAGCGCCGTCGAGCCCGAGACCGGCATCGAGGTGCACCAGTACGGCGCCCACCTGTTCCACACCTCGAACGAGCGCGTGTGGGAGTACGTCAACCGGTTCACGCAGTTCACCTCGTACGTGCACCGGGTCTACAGCACGCACCGCGGCGAGGTCTACCCGTTGCCGATCAACCTGGGCACGATCAACCAGTTCTTCCGCAGCGCCCTGGGACCCGAGGCCGCCCGCGCGCTCATCAGGGAGCAGGCGGCCGAGCTCGGAGGAAGGACCCCCCGGAACCTCGACGAGCAGGGGGTCAACCTCATCGGACGTCCGCTCTACGAGGCGTTCGTGCGCGACTACACGGCCAAGCAGTGGCAGACGGATCCTCGAGAGCTGCCGGCGTCGATCATCTCGCGGCTCCCGGTCCGGTACACCTACGACAACCGCTACTTCTCCGACACGTACGAGGGCCTTCCCGTCGACGGGTACACGGCGTGGCTCGAGCGCATGGCCGATCACCCCAAGATCACGGTCCGGCTCGCCACCGACTTCTTCGACCCCTCCCAGCCGGTCAGCAAGCAGGCGGTCGTGGGGCAGGTCCCGGTCGTGTACACGGGCCCCGTCGACCGGTACTTCGACCACTCCGAAGGCGAGCTCTCCTGGCGCACGCTCGACTTCGAGCAGGAGGTGCTCGACGTGGGCGACTTCCAGGGGACGTCGGTCATGAACTACCCCGACGCCGACGTCCCGTACACACGGATCCACGAGTTCCGGCACTTCCACCCCGAGCGCGACTACCCGGACGACCGGACCGTCATCATGCGCGAGTTCTCCCGCTTCGCCGGGCGCACCGACGAGCCCTACTACCCGGTGAACACCGCGACGGACCGGGAGCGCCTCGCCGCCTACCGCCGCCTCGTCGACGAGGAACCGGGGGTCTTCTTCGGGGGACGCCTGGGAACCTATCAGTACCTCGACATGCACATGGCGATCGCGGCCGCGCTCTCGACGGTCGACAACAGGCTCGGCCCGCTCTTCTCCTGACCGTCGCAGCCCTCCTCAGGCGACAGGCTGCTCGTCGCGTTCCTTGAGCGCCTGGGCCACGGCCTCGGCGACCTTGCGCTCGTCGCTCGCGCGCCGCCGTCGGGCACCGCGACGCTGCAGGACGACGCCCCCGACCACCAGGACGAGCAGCGCGAGGGCCGACCACGGCACGGCGAACGTCGAGGCCGAGCCCGTGGCGGGCGCGACCGGCAGGGGCGCGGCGTCGGCCGCACCGATCGCGGTCACCACCTCCGCCGAGACCGTGACCGAGCCCTTGACCCGGCCCAGCGGCCAGACGCCCTCGACCGTCACGGTCCGCGTCAGCGACGTGCCGGGGAGCATCTCGGGGAGCTCGACGCGCGGCGCGCTCTGCGCGCCCGCGCCCCACGGCCCGGCGACGCGCACGGACCGACCGGGGGCCAGGCGCGTGTTGCCGTCGTTCGTGACCGTGAAGGTGACGACGGCGTCGCCCGCGGCGAACGGGTTGAGGGTGCCGTCGTAGGTGACCGACACGTCGTCGACCACGACGGCCGGTACCAGGTCGCCCGCGACGCGCAGGTGCATGCGCGAGCCGAGGCGGCGGTCGACGCTCACTCCC
Organism: Oerskovia merdavium; assembly: GCF_014836755.1. Lineage (GTDB taxonomy): Bacteria > Actinomycetota > Actinomycetes > Actinomycetales > Cellulomonadaceae > Oerskovia > Oerskovia merdavium. The sequence continues at coordinate 222,872 of NZ_JACSQF010000004.1, read as the reverse complement.
TCGGCGTTCTCGACGAGCAGCGAGGACACCACGCCCGCCGCGTAGTCGCCCGGCGTCGCGTCGGCGGGGACGGTCACGGTGAAGGGCACGACCGCGGTACCGCCGCCCTCGATCGTGACGTCGTCGGCCTCGAAGGTCACCCACGAGCCGAGCGCCTTGGACTCCTCGCCCGCGGGCAGCAGGTCGAGCTCGCCGGCCTCGGTCATGTACCCGTCGGCCGCGTAGACGCGGAACGTCAGCGGCCCCTCGGTGTAGTTGGAGACGATGATCGCGTCGTCGAGGCTCGTCCCGGGCTCCAGGCCGTAGGCGTAGTTGGGGCGGTCGGTGCCGTGCACGGTGTCGGCGGGGCGCACGCCCCAGGTGACGGGTGTCGTCACGGCGGGAGCGTCGGGCTCAGCAGGTGCGTCCGGCGCGGGCGCGGCAGGGTCCACCTGCCCGACGGCGGCGCTCACCACGTGCGGGAGCGCGACGGTCCGTGCGGCGGCGGGCGATGCGACGGCTGACGCTCCGGGGGCGACCAGCGAGACGAGCAGGCCCACGACCAGCGTGACCGCCAGCACGGCGAGGAGCCACAGGGCGTGGCTGTGGCCGTTCTCCCGCTGATGAGCACGCACGTTGCGCTGCGCGGAGTGCAGGTCCTGCGTGGCCTGCACGGCCTGGCTCGCGCCGTCGCGCGCGGCCTGGGGGGAGAGGTGCTGGGTCGCCATGGTCGTGCCTGCTTTCGTGGGTTCCGACCGAGGGTAGCCGGGCGGTCCGCCGCGTCGGGGCGGCCGTCCGTGCCCGTCAGGAGCAGCCCGTCAGGGGTGCCGGTCAGGAGAGCTGTCGAACGGTGGTGGGGGGGGGGGGGCGGGGGCCGGGG